>NZ_CP036276.1:1045000-2448333 GCF_007747995.1 Symmachiella dynata
TTACCTATTGTTCTGCCCAGTTGCGGCCATACCTGCCGGGCTAGTCACGATGGGGCTTCATTCCATGATTGACCGACGGGTTCACGGACGAACTCGCATTGTCGTCCGTTTCATCATGTTGACGTGCGGCATGGCGTTTAGTGTCATCTGGTCTTTAATGATCTATCGCAGCGACCCCGATGGGAAATATCCATCAGCGCGCGATCGCCAAGTACCAGTCCGGCACTCAACGCCAGCACAATGATGGTGGTTTTAAAAGAGGAGGGATCACCCCTAGGGCACCACATCCTTAAGCCCCGCGCGGGCTTCGCCGGCGTAGGGGGTGTCGGCATAGCGGGTGGTGACTTCGCGTAACAGGGTTTGCCCCTGTTTGGTTTGGCCGGCTGCGATGAGGGCATGGGCCGCTTCCAGGCAGGCGCGGGCGGCTAATTGGGTGTCGTGATCGTAGACCAGCGGGACCCACAAGAAGGCTTGGGCGGCGCGGAGGGGGTGTTGGGTCGCCAGATAGCCGCGACCGAGTAAATAATAGGGGCCGGCGCGGAGCCCCTCGGGCATGCTTTCGATCTGGCCGGCCCAAGTCCGCAAATCGTTATCGGTCACTTGGCCTTGGCGAAGTTTCGTCCGCCAAGATTGGCCGCGGGCCAGACCCATAATTCGGCTGTCGGGGTGCGAACTGAGTTTTCTCAAGACCTGAGCGGCGGAGTCCCCTTGCTGCGGGTCGTTGATTAGGAAACTGGCGCCGAGCAAACGTGCAGCGGCGCGGGGGCTTTCCATCCATTGCCGCGCCCGAATGATGTCGTCGGGCGTCAATTCGCGGGCCGTCCACAATAAAGGCAGATGTTTGTAGTAAAATGTGTCGGGATCGCTTTCGACGATCGTCAAAAACTTGTCTCCGGCAGCGCCGTAATTGCCCAGTTGCGTTAAGCATTGAACCTCAAGGGCCAGGATTTCGCGGCGGACCCAACGCCGCAACTCTTGGTCGAGCGCCAGGTCCAACCAACGGAGTGCTTCGTCCCAACGCTTGGCCTGGAGTGCTTCCAGCCCGGCCTCGTGATTCGGCGAGCGGGTGTATTCGACCTTGGTGATTGTTCCCACATCGAAGGAGCGTTGTTTGCCGCTGGAGGCCATCTCGATTTCGATCGTTTGCCCGTTGTAGTCGACAATGCGGCCTGAAATCCCGATGGAGGCTCCGTTGGGTTGGCGGAAGACGACACGATCTTTCTCTTCACCCCGCGCTGCTGCAGCTACCAGCAAGATAGTGGCGATCATCAGGCCGACTTGTCGGAGTGGGCGGGACGCGCATGCGGTTTGAGTGCGGATATGGAGGGCAGGGCTCAATGGATCACCGTTTGGACAAATTTTTGACGTCGAGATACCGATACGAGCCGCCATTTTTGCGAGCCAAATCGGCCAGGAAACTGGCTTCCAGTTCCGCATCTAGCTGTGGCCCGACGCCGAATTCAATGCAGTGAATCCGCGTGCGGCCATTGTTGAATTTGTTGATGCGGGCCATATCGCGATTGCTGATGCGGTCGCTTTGGTCGGCGTCAGTGAGGAAATAGATGACTTCGGGAGTCAGTCTGAGGGCCATCATCAACGCCGGCACATGATCCGTGCCGCCGGTCGGCCCTCGTTCGTCGACGAAATTATAGGCCAGACGTTTGTTGGTCTCATTGGCCCAATAAATATCATCACTCCGCCCGCGACGATGCCAGGGGTAAACCTCTTGGTTGTAATATATAATTTGGAATTGCTGCGTCGGCTCGAGTAATGAGATGCTGTTTTTGAGTTCTGCCTTGGCGTAGTGGATCGCATTGTGGCTTTGCATGCTGCCGGAGCAATCGATCACAAAGGCAAAGCGGGTCCCTTTGTCTTTGGTTCCGAAAAACTGCGTTTCGCCGCGGCCCGGTGGCAGGCCGCCCGCCGGAGGGGCGGGGCGGGCAGGGCGGATTGGTTCTGCGAGCGGCAGTTCCACATCAGCTATCGCCGGTCCCGGAGCGAAAACGTTATCGACAGGGAGGGGGGTATCGAGCAGGTTATCAACCAGTTCTTCCGGCGGAGTTTCGTCGACTTGTTCTTCGGTGAGCGAATCGTCGGCATTGGATTGCTGGGTATTGTCCGATTCCTGCGGCTGTTCCTCGGGGTTGGCCGCCTCTTTGACAAAAATATCGACCACGCGTCCAGAATCATCCAGCCCCTCGGTGACGCCGGTATTTTGAAAAATCAGGGCGACGCCGACAAAGACAATCATGTGAAAGCCGAGCGACATTAGCCAACTGGGCAGAAAAAACGCCGGGAGCAGCCACTCAGGCCACCGCGAGCGAAATTGATTGTTGGGGCGTTTTTGGGACATAGGAGGCTCACAGACTTGGGCCGCTGGGAGGGGGGCTATCTTAAAATACGGCCGCTATGGGAGAGAGGAGGCGAAAAAATTCGCCTGTCTGTAAGTTTAGGCAAGGGGCTGGAATGGGTCAATATGTTCCTGTGCGGTGCGGGACATGCTGGTTTAGCGGTTATTTGGTTGAAATCGGCTCTGATTCGCGGAACGTTGCGATGCATTTTGGCGTCGAAGCGCACATGGATTGTGTCGGGCAGGAGGGGCGGTTGTTTGTTTTGGCAAAAAGTCGCCGGTCCTACCCGGTAATTCAGCGGCAAGATGCCGATGGGCGACTTTCAGGAGTAATTGATATGCGACGCGTCTTTTTAACGGGTGGAACTGCGGCGGCGCTGGTTTTGTGCATTCACTCCCTCGCATTCGCGCTGGGGGGCAACTATCCGGAGGGGCCGCTTGCCGAGCAGCACACGGATTGGCCGCCGGGGCTGTTCGAGTTGGCGAAATCCGAGGGCCGGGTTAACGGCTATTGGGTCAATTCGAATGATTTTTTCTTCTATCGCGGGGACGCGGAGTCATTGGAGAAATTTTTAGCGGTCTACGGCAAGGTGGGGGATACCCCGCTGATGGTTGTCCTCCACGCGGGGGCCGTGCCGCTCACTGGTTCGCTGGGCAAACCAAAAACAATTCCCTTCGATTGGCAATTGAGCGTGACGCGACGCGGTTGGGGTGCTCCGTTGGATCCGCGTCGCCCCAAAGACGACCCGGGCTATGTGGCAACGATCCATATTTGGCTGAGCGACAAACTTCCGCTGGATCGACTGAAGATTCCCAAACACATTGACGTGTCGTCGGCGGGTGACATTCAAAAATTCATTGAGCGCCACAAATCCCGCGAGTAACGTGAGCGGGATGTCGTTGTGGGCTGATCGGAACGAATGATTTTACGGGAGACAGTTTCCCATGCACTTTCCGTCGCGACCGGATCGACATGATTTATGAATGAGCAGCAGGAATGGGCGATTGCTCAAGGATTGCGTGCCGGTGACCCGGAGGCCTGGCGGACGTTTTACGATACGTTCTGCGAGCGGGTCTGGCGGACAGCTGCGCGGCGGGTCGGGGCGAACTCGGCCGATGTGGCGGATGTCGTGCAGGAAACATTTCTGGCAGCGGCGCGTTCCGCGGGGCAATTTGATCCCGAGCGGGGCCCGCTCTGGGCTTGGCTGACCGGGATTTTGCGGAATCAAGTGGCGCTGCAATTTCGCAAAAAACAGCGACACCAACGGATTCGCGAATTGGGCGTTCCGTCCGGTCAGGATCGACACGAACAGCAACGTGCCGAATTGGCGGCGCTGGTTCGTGAGGCTTTGACCGAACTGAACGATGATTATGGCTCATTATTGACTGCAAAATATCTCGACGAGGAAACCGTCGAGGAGATTGCTGCCTCTGAGCAGACGACCACGACGGCTGTCCGATCAAAACTGGCACGTGCTCGCCGCGCGTTTCGCGACGCTTATGATCAATTGACGACCGATTCTCCTGTGACGAACACGGGTCAAAACCATGACAAGTGAATCCTTTTCCGACCAATCCGATCATGATGAAGAACGCATGATGGAGATGTTCCGCTCACTCGACGGCGGTGCGCTGCCGCCGGATCGACTGTTTCTCGACGAACTGCGGCAGCGGTCGACCGAGGAATTCGTGCGCCATGCCAAGCGCAGTTCCGCAGTTGCACCGGTTGCAAATCCGCCTTCGACTGCTCCCGTGGTGTGGAATGGACGGTGGGTGGTCGTTGCGGTCGCGGCCTTGGTGATTTGTGTGGGGTTCTTTTTCTCGCCACTGACGCAGGAACAACCGGCGTTGGCGTTTGGTGAGGTGTTGGCCAAAGTTGCCGCAGCGGACACGCTGCATCTGCAGTTGACCCGCGATGGAAAAACGGACGAAGTCTGGATTCGTCAGCCGGGGCAAATGCGGTGGCAGGAGGATCCGGCGCGGTATCGCATTGTACAGGGGTCGCGATTGTGGCGAATTGATGAAGAGGAAAACGTGGCGGCAGGTGAAGAATCAACCTATTTCGACGGCGTGGATTCGCACTTTGATGTGTTGCAGCTTTTGCAGATCGATTCGGCGGAGGGGCTGGCTGCGGAATTCGAGCGGCGGCCCAGCGGGCAGACGCGGCGGGATGGCAAGGATTGTTATGTCTATCAATTGCAGTTACCTGGGGAGGCCGGTGCTGCGAATGCAGATGTCAGTATTGAAGCATTGGTTGAAATTAATACCAACGAACTGCGCTGGTTGGAAACCAAAGTCCGACGCGATGGCCGGTTTGTGCCGGCTGGAGAAATCCGTGTGTTGGCGCTGAATCGTCCGATCGAGGATGAGAAATTCGTTGTCGGAACGCAGCTCACCGAGGATGGGCGGATCGGCAAGGTGTCTGACGTGCAGGGGCTGGTGACGATCAAACCGGTGATGAATCGGCGTTGGACACCGGTCGGCGGGCCGATGTTGATCAAGCCGGGGGACTGGCTGCGGACTGACATCCGTGGGCCGAATGCGGCGGAAGTGAAATTGGAAGGGGGCGGTACGATTACGCTCGGTCCGGGGTCGCTGATCGAATTGATCAAACCGGGCGACGTCCGTTTGCTGCAAGGGGAGGCGCAGATTGCTGCTGCGGAAAAACCGGTGACGTTGCGGGGACCGGGGGAACAGGTGATTCCGGTGGCCGAGACACAGTTTTTCCGCATCACGGATGAAAAACTAGCGATGGTCGCAGACAAGCCGCTGTGGCTGACGGGGTTTGAAGGGACGACGACCAACGAGGTCATGGGGTCGCTGATTGCCAACGTCGACGATCGGAACGTTTCGCTAACAATCGGTGCGCATCATGTCAAAATCGAAATTCGCGACCAAATTGCCCGCACGACTATCGAAGAATCTTTTGTGAATCACACCGGCGCGCAGTTGGAAGGGGTGTTTCATTTTCCGTTGCCGGCGGACGCCTCGATCTCCGGGTTTGGTATGTGGATCGGCGATGAACTGGTCGAAGCGGACATTGTTGAGAAACAACGAGCGCGGGAAATCTATGAAACAATCCTCCGCGAAAAACGGGATCCGGGACTGTTGGAATGGACCGGCGGGAATATTTTTAAGGCCCGCGTATTTCCGATTTTACCGTATTCCGAAAAACGGATCAAAATCACGTATACGCAGGTGCTGCCGCTGCGGGGGCATCAGTACCGATACAGTTACGGCCTGCAAAGCGAAATGCTCAAGCAGACGCCGCTTCGTGAACTGTCGATTGACCTGAAAGTGCATTCGGCCATGCCGTTGGCCCAGGTGACCTGCCCGACGCATCCCACGCGGATCGAAGTGGCTGGGAATTCCGGGCATGTGGAATTCGCCGCACAGGATTATCGGCCGACGCGCGATTTTGAGGCGGTGATTGAAGTCGCCGATCAACAAGCTGACGTGGTGATGATTCCCCACCGGCGGGGTGAGGATGGATATTTTCTGATGCAGTTGATGCCACCCGCCGGAGAAGGCCGTTGGCAGCGCGATGTGTTGCCTAATGGCGACCCGTTGGATCTGTTGCTGATCACGGACACGTCCGGATCGATGGATCGTTCGCAGCGTGCGAAACAAACGGAGTTCGTTGCCACGCTTTTGGCATCGCTGTCACCGCAAGACCGGTTCAATCTGATCTGCAGCGACGTACAGTCGCATGCGGTCTTTAAGGAACCGGTCGCGGCCACTGAGGACAACACGGCTGTGGTTCGCCAGTTTATGGATGGCCGTGTTTCGTTGGGATGGACCGATCTGGATGCAGCGTTTTCCCAAGCGATGCAGCGTGTTCAACCGCAGACACACGTGGTGTATCTCGGCGACGGGATCGTGAACACGACGACCGCCGATCCGATCGCGTTTGCCAATCGATTGAAGCGGATGTATGCCGATCAGGGGACATTCCATGCGGTGGCGACTGGGAACAGTTATGAATCCTCGGTGCTGCAAGCGATCGCCTCATTAGGCGGCGGGTCATGGCGAGCGGTCAGTGGCGAAAAGGGGCCGCGGGTGATTGCCACGGAATTACTACAAGAGATTTCTCAACCGGCGCTGCGCGATATTCAGATTCAGTTCCAAGGCCTGCAGGTCGCTGCTGTTTATCCCGAGCAATTGCCGAACGTCCCGGCGGGGCGGCAACAAGTGATTCTTGGTCGGTATCTGCCCGAGGGGCGCGATCAAGTGGGTGAGGTGATTGTGACTGGCAAGCTGAATGGCGAGACGGTTCGTTATCGCAGCCGCGTGACGTTGGCCGATGCGGAGTCGGGCAATTCGTTTATCCCGCGATTGTGGGCGCGAAGCCATTTGGATCATCTGTTGGCGCAGGGAGGTTCGCAGTCGATTCAAGACGAGATCATTGCGATGTCCGAAGAGTTCCACATCATGACACCGTATACGTCGCTCTTGGTGCTGGAAAGCGATGCGGATCGTGAGCGATTCAAGGTCGAGCGGCGTTTTCAGATGCGCGACGGCGAGCGGTTTTTTGCCAAAGGGCTGGAAGACGCGAACTATGAACTCAAGCAAAAACAGATGCTGGCCGCCAAGGAGTGGCAAACGCAACTGCGGGCGGCTGTGCTACAAGAACTCTCGGCGATGGGGCGGACGATTCCGGTGACGAGCCAAAGTGCAGCGGTGTCGACTCCGCGCTCGGGAGGCATGGCAGGTGTCGGGGGGAGACTGAGGGGGAATGGTCAATATGGTTCTTTCTTCGGCTTTAGGAAAGACACTTCCAGGTTTGGCATAGTCGGCAAAAAGAATTGGGGGCTCGGCTTCTCCGACGGCGACGGTATTTTTACCGACCGTTTCTCAGTCCTAGGTGACTTGCGACAGCAGGGCGAGACTTTGGACTTCAAAAAACGAGACTTCCCATCATCGTCCTATGAGTACGGCGGTGGGGAAAGCTCGCTTTCATACACCATCAACGGCGGGTTGGGGTTACCGAGCGCCGGTTGGACGAATCCTCGTATGCTGGATCTGGAGGTGGGGCTACAGTCTGTCGATGAGATAGAGCAAATGCAGCTCTGGGACGGCCCAGTGCTAGGAGAACAGATCGGGCGACGGTCCCGACGCCGTAGCAAATTGGAGGAGGCGAATCAGCCGTTTTTCGGCGGAACGCGATTGTCGTATGAGTTAGAATCAAGGATTGCCTACGGCAATCGTATAAGTAGTATCGGGTTTGCCGGTGTCCCTATCGTGAGTTCCTCCGTTGCGAACGTGCTAAACGACGTAGTGCCGCAGGTGCCGGGAGTGCCACAGCCGAGCAAACTACAACCGTCGCCCGAAAATTGGCCGGCTGCTGCTGTGGAATTGGCGGACAGTCTGCTTCGCACAGAACAATTGGCCGAGCTCAAGACCGGGTTGGAAATCACGCGGACGAGCGAATCTTTCGATCCGCGTTGGAAGAGGACCACGGTGCGGTCGGAACGGTTGGAATTGGTTTCGCCAGCGGCGTGGCTGATGCGCAATGAACAGGTGGGCAGCCAGACGTTCCTTCAATGGTGCGATGAAAAACAGCGGGGAATTCTTTCTGAAGCGTTTTTATTGGGACAGGTCCGCGACTCCGCAGCGGAGGATCTCAAACAACCGCCGCTGGATTTGGCGGACTATTCGCTGCATTCGATTGCCGGTCGATATGCGTCCTACACAGCCACGTTGCTACCTGCAGGCGAAAACCGTGCCACGCTGGTGCTCCAACATCCTGATGACGACGATCGCAAAATCACGTTTTCGATCGATACGCAGCGGCACGTGTTGTTGAAAATCATCCATGAGAACGATGGCGAAGCCAGCGAAACAACGTACGGCGATTTTGTCGAAGTCGGCGGTCGTTGGTGGGCGCAGCAGATTGAATACAGCAATGCGGACGGCGAGCAGACGCGATTGATTCGCCAAACCATCACAGCCTTACAGCCCGAAGTCTTTGACCAGCGGATGCAGACGGCACTGGCGCTGCGGGAGCAAGCGCTCGTGTTCCCGCAGCCGCTGCCGACGGTGCATGCGGCCCGTCGAGCGATTGCCGGTGGTGAGGCTCAGTTCGAGCATTACGTGACCATGTTGTTGTATCACGCGGCCACGCAGCAGTGGGATCGCGTCTGGGAAGTGATGCCCGGCTTGGAGCTGGCAGCGACGGGGAAACCGGGTATGCGTTGGGTGCGCGATCAAGTGCTCCGCATCAGTCGCCGAAATCACGAGTTGCAGCGCCGCATACTCGAGGAAGCGGCAGCAATTGCCAAGCAACCAGTTGCCGATGATCTCTTCCTGGCCGAATTTCTGGCGGGGCAGACATCCGGCATTTTGCAGACAAACGAACAGTTGGAATTGCATGATGTTCTCAAACCGGTGTTCGACCGCCAACCGGACTCTGCGCAAGGGCCCAAGCGTTGGTTACAGCGACAAGCCAATCTGCTGGAGAATAGCGGCCGGGTGCGCGAAGCTTTGGTGGGGTATCAAAAGTTGGCGGCAACGTATCCGCAGGACATGCACCTGCAAACACAATACGCCTATAAGCTGGCGCAGCGTGGTCAATATGCGGCTGCTTATGACTGGCTCGACAAGGTGCTCGCGTCGCAACCGCTGTGGAACGAATACGAACTTACCTCGTTGTGGGAGACTTACGCGGGGTTCCTGAGCGCGCAGTCGCGGTATCCGAATCTGGTGGCCTACTTAGCTGAGTGGATCGCCGAGAATCCGACCCACCACAACGCGTATGGCCATTACCTCCACGCTCTGATTTGGAACAACCAACTGGAGTCGGCCGAACAGTTGATGACCGATTGGTTTGCGTTGGCGAAACAGTCGCAACCGCTCAGCGCTCCACAGATGTCACAATTAACCGCCGCCGTGCGACTGGCGATCGGGCGCGGCTATCGTTTACGGACGGATCGGCTGCTGGAGGAATGGGAACAACCGCTGGTCAACGTGGTGCGGCAAAGTTTCCAGCGCGAACAATTTCGGGATCTGGCTAATGACATCATGGGCAGTTCAGCGTTCCAGCGCAGCGCAGCTAGCCGGGTGATTCGCACAGAACTCGCGGAACGACTTCCTGGATTGTTGGAAACGCTCAAACCTCGCGATATTCGCAACTATACCAACTGGCTGTCGGTCAATGACCCGGTGATCGAACAGGCAACATGGAATAAGATTGCCGAGATATTACGGAAGCGTTGGGATGCGGAGGAGAACGAGAATTCGCGACGTCTGTTGGGAGACCTTTTGCGGCAGATTTATTCACAGCATTTCGCCGTCCAGCCGCAACTGGAGTTTTTGCGGGCTCGATTGGCGCGGTCCAGCGACCGTTATCATGATCAGCTGGTGTCCGCGCTGTTTCATTTACTGTTAGGGCAGCCTTGGTCGGCCGAGTCTGAAGACGAGTTGTGGTCGCTCGTTCCCAATACGGCTGAGCATCAGGACGCGTCGCAACGGTTGTCGCTTCAAGTCCACCGGTTGCGGAACTTGATTGATGGCTTAACGCAAACGCGATTCGACGCCGAGTGGCGAAACGTTGAGCATCCCGAGAAATTGAAACGTGATGAGTATCGCGACCAACGTGAACAGGCGATGCAGCAGGCTCGCACGGCTGTCGCGGATCGTTTGGCGGTCGAAATGGACAAGCAACAACCGCCACTGCGGGATTGGTACCAAGCGGAATTGGTGTATGCCAACGTTGTGCTCGATCGCAATCTGGATCAAGCCGCCGCGCAATGCTGGCAGGTGCTGGGCGAAACGCCTCCTGTGGAAACCGAAGCGACGCGGTTGGCTGGAACAGCGGCGCTACGGGAACGGGCGTTGGCGACGTTGATGAATCTTGCTGCCCGCAAAACCGCAACAGCAGCGGAACTTGCGCGGTTACTGGCTTACATTGATGCGGGCATTGCTGCTGGCGGAGAGTCGGCAGAAAAATGGCGGCACCAAAAATATCTGATGTTAGTCGCCTTGGACCGCGCCGACGAACTTGTGGCCGCATTGCGGGGCTGGATCGGGCAAAGTGAATTTGCCAACCAATGGCGAGTTGTCCTGGCCCGGTTGCTGGCCGAGCGAGGCGAGATTGAAGCAGCGGTGAAGTTATTCGAGACTGTCGAACAGGACGAAGAGTTGGCACCCGCTGATTATCGGGGGCTGGCCGAGTGGTATATGGCGCTCGACCGCCGTGAGGATTACGAACGGGCGCTGCAGGAAGTTTATGCCGCGAGTGGAGAACATGAACTGCAAAATTGGTTGAGGAATCAACGCCGGCAGCAAAGCAATAATGAACTGACCACGGAACTGGATCCGCAGGTTCTCTATGCATTGCGATCCTTGCTCGCCCGGGCGACACATCCGCAGAATCACCTCTCGCTGGTGCGGGAATTCTATCAACTCAACCATGACTTCCGCTTGTTGGAAAGCCTGGCGGGCGCGGTTGTGGGGCAGACACCGGAGCGGATCTATCCGTTCCTGCAAGGCATGTCGTCGGTGTTGGCGGAGATTCGCGACGAAGCGACCGCCGATGAGCTATTGGCCAACATAGCGACGGTTCGCAAGCAGGCAAAATCCGCAACCGATCAGCGGGCCTTGGATCTGCTTGAGGTGCTCGTCGAACGGCGAGCGGCGGAATTGCAAAACCAACCGGGCCCCCATGCCGCTGCTGCAATCGCGGCACTGAAGCGAGCTTTCAATCGTCCTTGGGAAGCGGGAGAGCAGCGACTGATGGCGGAGTTCTTAAATTCGCTCGGCCAGATTTCGCAAACCGATTTAGCGCAGGAGCAAGTGCGTGAATTGCATGAACTCTACGAACATGCAACGCCCGGTAGCGAAGCGCGGTTGTACATCGGCCACCGCTTGGCGATAGCCTCGGCACGGTACGGCAAACTTGATAGGGCGGTTCGCTGGTTGCAGGTCGTGCTGAATGAATACGAACTGGGTAACAAGGGCTTCGTGTTGCAGGATGTCCAAGGACCGATTTATTCGTGTTTGGATTATCTGGAAAGCCAACAGCACTTCGCTGCTGCGGAGGAACTTGTTGTCCATTGGATCAAACTCCTGGGTGACCAGACGCTTGAAGTCCGGTTGAACTCTGTCTATTTGAGTGCGTTGCAACAAGGCGGAGAGGTGTCGTTGGGGAGCGGCGCGGAGTTGTATCGCAATTTGCAGCAACGGTTGAAGCAGCAGTTGTCCGTTGCAGCCGACGCGCAGCGCTATGGATTGGTCTCGCTGTTATGTGACGTTTATCGAGCGGCCTACGATCAGCAGATTGCTACGATCAAGGAAGATCTCCAAGGCTTTGCGACGGGAGTCGTTCCTGATTTGCTCAAACATCAACAATCACATTACGAAGGGATCATTCGCCGTGTTAATGAAACGTTGGATCATGTTGCCGGTCCGGAGAAGGCGCTTGAGTTTCTGGTGACGAGCATGGAAGCGGAACCGGCTCGCTATCGTTATAGCCGCAACGACAGTTGGAACCACTTTGCGGGACGTATCAATGAACTGCGCAGGCGTATCGCAAACCTCGGCGCGATCAAGCTCCCGTTATTGGTCATTGTCACGCGTGAATTGCGTCGCGATCTGCTGTCGCAGCGATCGCGCAACCAAGCAATTTATCACAGTGGTTATCGGGAGTTTTGGCAGCAACAAACGGCTGCGTTTGCGGCGGTGGCCGAAGAGGTTCTCGCTGCTCATCGTGATTCGCCGGCCGTGATTACGTATGTCGCGAACTATTTCTACAACGGTTTGCAGCAATACGACCGAGCAATTCAGATTTATTTCCAAGCGAACGATCGTGGACTGTTGGATGACGGTGGCCAATATGCGCTGGTGATCGCACTGCAGGGGCGGCAGCGGTATGGCGAGTCGATCCCCGTATTGCGCGACCTCGTCGAGCGCGATGCGGGCAATCTCGAATATCGCGAGCGGCTGATGGAAGCGTACCACTACGCCGAGCGGCCTGAGGATCTGGTTGCCTTTGTCGATGAAACTGACGACTATCTCCACGAAGGCGACCGTTGGAACGAAGCTGCCATGGCGGCACTCGCGCGGGGTTGTTTGGTGGGGGATTTGAATGAACGGGCGATCGGTTATTTCAACGAAGCCATCGCCCTGCATCAGCGGACGCACCCGAATCGAGGAGTCGGCGACGGGGTTCTCTCGATTTACTATCAGGAAGTCTCCACAGCGCATGCCGAACTCGGGCAAACAGACAAATCGGTCGAGGCGGCTTGCGGCGCGATTGTTAGTTGGGGAATGCGACAGAACGAACGGCAGCAGGCCATCGACTCGTTGGTTAGCGTGCTCAGGGGAATTCCTGACCGCGATGCCTATGTCGCGAGGCTCGATGCCGAAACGGAAAAGACCGGCCAAGACCGGCCGATGGTTCGCCGCGCATTAGGGCAAGCCTATTTGCAACTCGGGCAGCCGCAGGCAGCAGCGACGCAATTGGAGTTGGCAGTCGAATTGCAACCGGCCGATATGCAGGCACAAACGCTACTGCTGGAGTCTTATGAAAAACTGCAGGATCAGCCGAAGATCATCGCGCAACTACTGCGGATGACTGAATTGCAGCCGCGTGAGATTGACCTTTATCGCCGACTCGGCGCACAGCTCGCAGACGATCCCGCCCAGCAGGAGCGGGCCTATACGTCGATCGTTGAAGAGACGCCCAGTGAAAGCGAAGGGCATGTGATGCTGGCGGAAATTCGTCAATCGCAGAACAACTGGGAGGCGGCTAGCAAACATTGGGAGGCGGCCGCCGAGATTCGCAAATTGGAACCGACCGGCTTGTTGGGCTTGGCCAAAGCACAGGTCCATCAACGACAATGGCCGGCCGCGGAGAAGACATTGGAAAAACTTCGCAATACGAAATGGCCCCAGCGATTTGACAAGGTGAAAGCCCAGACGCGAGAATTGCAGCGGCAGGTGGATCAGCACAACGAATAGTTTTGGTCGAAGATCGATCAAATCGTGTTACTCAACACTCAATTTCCATCTCCGTCGATACCAAACAGGATTGTTCCAACAGCGCCTCTGCCTCGCGCGGCCGGCGGATTTCGATGCGTTGCAAATGGGCGTATTGTTCGTCGTTAAATAGCTTGCGATATTCACGACGTCGGCGACGATAATTCTTGGTCATCCACCACAGAATCGAATCGCGGGAACAAAATGCCATGCGGGCGGTTTCGGAATTGTTCCCGTACAGTGTTTCGTGGCGAGAGATGCGGCGCAACGTGCGTTTTAACAAGCGGCCGAAAGTTACGGGATACGAATAGTTCAGCCAGACGACGGTTGTGGCGCGCGCCAGATAGATATCCCGCAGGCGCCCTTGGCTGTAGTTACCGTCAATGACCCATGCCTCGTCGGCGACAGCGGCGGTTACCGAATTACGGAATTCTTCGATGGGCTTGGGTTGCCAGTTGGGCAGCCAAAACAGTGCGTCCATCTCGATGTGCGGAACGTCCAGCCTCGCCGCCAATTTTCGTGCAAAGGTGGTTTTCCCAGAACCGCAAGAGCCGATGATCGATATTCGTTGCACGTGGAAACCTCGGGCGCAATGCGGTTTCAAGAAACATCAGTTCCAGCGCGTTACTTCCTGTCGTGCGATTGCGAGTTGTGCCGTCAGATGTTCGGTCTCTTCAGGCGGGCAGTTCTTCAAGCAGCATTGCAGCACGTCGATCGCTTGGCCGGGGCGATTTGCGCGGAGGGCGATCAGTCCCAGGTCGCGGCGTTGGTCGTACGCTCCAGGTTGTAACAAAACAAGCCGATGTTGCACCATCCACGCAGCAGGCCAGTTTTGGGTTTGTGAATGAATCGCCTTGAGGTTGTTGAGCATGCGAACAACGGTTTTTCGCGCGGAGGCCGGTTCCAACAAGACTTCACATTGTTCCGGGGGCAGGCCGGAGGCTTGGCTGGCGCGGTGTAATGTTTCTTCGAAGGACAGCACACAGCCGCCGCAAAACGCATCGACAAAGATCGGTCCGTCCACTGCTTCGTACCGCGTGAGAAAATGCGCGGGAGTGGAGACCCCGTGCAGGGTCAAACCGGCGCGACGGGCGACTGCCATATACAGCAAGGACAAACTGATCGGAATGCCCCGTTGCCGCTCGATCACACGATGCAGGTAGCTATTGTCGGGATCGCTGTAGGTTTCCGTATCGCCGGAAATTGCGTGCTGCACGGAAATGCAATCCGCAACAATTTTCAACGCGTCCCGATCGGACTTCGCAGCTGCGACTTTCCCGGAGATCTGCTTGCCCGTCGTATCGATCCAACTGAGCGTTTCTTCGAAATCCAAATCGGGATAGGCGTCGCGTGCTAACTCTAGCGCCGCAACAGTGAGATCAACGTTGGACCGCCGTGTCAGCAACTTGGAAAATTCCGTGTCGCAACGATAGTCGGAATCAAACTCCATGAAGATTCATCCGGTGACAAGAATTCTGTGGCCGCCGAGAATTCTATCGTGCGGCGCTGGGTTCGACAATTGCCTGCCAGCGGTCCAATTTTACGGAGCTGAGAGAATACGGCAAGTGCCGTTGTTGCCTGCCATGGCAAACGACAGCAGCTTCTCTACAATTCGTTTCAAAACCCTCTGATGCGTCACGTAGACGCTTTCAGGAAAGGTTCTCTGACAAGCACAACCGGGTTTTGAAACTGGTTCTAGGCAGTTATCGCCAAGTGGGGCGCGTTTGCTCAGTCCAGTTGTTGGATGTGGGCACCCCAGCCGGTGGCTGTTGCTGTTCAAATCCGCTGGGAATGACCGGTTGTTGGTCATCTTCGTCGACGTAGCCGGGAACCAATGGACCCTTGTCGGGGAACATTTGCGGCGAGGATTCTGTCGTCGGGCGCGGATCTGCTGCAATATTCGCCGTGTCGGGCGGAGTCACGCGGAATTGTCCGGTCGCATGGAACTCGCGTCCATCGGCCGTGGCCAAATCGGCGTGCAGTGTGACTTTCGAGGAGTGCGGCGGATTGTGGAGGGGGAGCTCCAGCATGATTCCGGAGCCGAAAAATCCTGAATGCCAGGCTTGTTGCACCTGGGCGGGTGAAAAATCGTAGGTGCCAATCTTTTGCTGATCTTCGGGCAGGGTCATATCGAATAGGTCGATGTGAATTCCGCCGGGAACTTTGAGTAATTCCCCGTCTTGGTCCTGCGGGATGAGCAACACGGTCATTGCGTCGTCTCCCGGTAAACCGTCCTTGTCCAAGCCGCCGGTCATGTATTTATGCAATTCGATCCGCTCAACGCGAAAGAGAACCTGGGCCTGTTCCGCGAGAACTGCCGGTGGCTGGCCCTGTTGGGCAAGTTGAGTTCGCAGCGTATCGGTTTCTGCCTGAGCAGCGCGCATGTTGGCTTTGGCGGATGCGAGCTGGTGCTGTAATTGTGAGATCGCGTCTTCTTGATCTCGCAATTGGCTTTCCAGCACGTCGACATCACCAGCGGCGCAGCCAGCCACCGTAATGGCTAGCAACAACGGCATCCATGTCCGCTTGAGCAAGTTCATTAGCAAATCCGGGATCCTTCCCGATATTTTGAGACGCGCGAAGTTTACGGCTGTATTGGCAGTGATTCCAGGACGTTGTCGATCAAGCCGTATTCCTTGGCTTCATTGGCCAGCATGAAGTTGTCGCGGTCCGTATCTTCTTCGATCTTTTCCAACGTTTGGCCAGTATGCTTAAGCAGGATCTCATTGAGCCGCTTCTTCATACGAATGACTTCTTTGGCGTGAATTTCCAGATCGGTGGCGGTGCCTTCCATGCCGGCGAGCGGCTGGTGAATCATGATTCGTGCGTTGGGCAGGGCATTGCGTTTTCCTGCAGCACCGGCGGTGAGCAGCAATGCGCCCATGCTGGCGGCTTGGCCCAGACAGTACGTTGCGACGTCGCAATTGATGTATTGCATCGTGTCGTAGATGGCCATGCCGGCCGTCACCGATCCACCGGGCGAATTGATGTAGAGGTGAATGTCGGATTGATCGTCGTCGAATTGCAGAAACAGCAATTGGGCCACGATGTTGTTGGCGACGGCGTCGTTGACCTGCGTGCCTAGAAAGATAATTCTGTCTTTAAGCAGGCGGCTGTAGATATCCATCGCCCGCTCTTCGCGGCCGCTCTTTTCGATCACATAGGGAACCAAGACGGACATGATATTTCTCGCTTTTTATGGCTTTTCCGTGAAACGCGCTCGATTGCAGCACGTCACGCTGGTTTTGAGATCGCAAAGTTTGTCGACGGGTAGCGGGTCCCGTCGAAGTCACCGGCAAATGGGTCGTGTCACTCTAGTTCAAACCGCCTGGCGGCGGCAAGCGGAATTCGTCCCCCGCAGCCGACATCATCCGCCTGAATCATCGTGGTGCTTGGTTATGAGACCCAGCGACTCACGATCATTTTTTCTCTTCTTTTTCTTCGATCGCATGGCCGAGAACTTCGTCGACCAAACCGTACTCCATCGCCTGGGGAGCCGTCAAATAACGATCCCGCTCGGTATCGCGTTCGATAATCTCAATCGGCTGCCCGGTGTGCGAGGCCAGAATTTCGTTGAGTACTGCGCGGGTGTCTAAGATGTCTTTGGCCTGAATCTCGATGTCCGAGACTTGGCCTCCCACTTCGCCGTAAGGCTGATGGATCATCATCTTGGAATGCGGCAGAGCAAACCGTTTGCCTTTGGTGCCGCCGGCCAGCACGATTGCGCCGCCGCTGGCAGCCAAGCCAACGCAGTAGGTTGCGATTTCACAATCCAAAAATTGCATTGTGTCATAAATGGCCATGGTGGCAGTCACAGAACCGCCGGGCGAGTTGATATAGAAGTGAATATCTTGATGCCGGTTTTCCGACTGCAGATACAACAGCTTCATGACCAGCAGATTCGCGCTACCGTCGTGGATCGGTCCGTCTAAGAACACGATCCGATTCTCCAACAGCAGGTCGCCGATTCCCATTTGTCGCTGCCGGGTGTAATCCCGCGATGCGTTTTGAGAAGTGTAGCCTGCAACTGAAAAAGGGGTCGTCATTGCTTTTCCCCTCAATGATGTGGGTATGTTTTGAAACAAGTCCGTTTGTCGACAGTTTAGATGATGGCCGCCCGCCGCCCAATAGCGATGTGGGCGGTAGAATCACAAATTGTTTCAAAAGCGGCAAGTCGTGTCCGCGACACGCAAGTTCGGTGCTTTTTGGATACAAGCGCCACCCGGTTTTGAAACGGATTTTCGCGGCTTATTCGTCGTCCGATTCCGCGTCGTCGTCCGTTGCCGATTCCTCCGAGGGTGTTCCGGCTCCGCAAACCGCGAAGTCGACCGCTTCAATATCGTTTTCACGGTCAGCTTCGGAGGGGATTTCGTTGAATTCAGCGGTAGAAAGCACGAATTCAATCGCCTTGCGCTCACGGATTTGAGCGGTCAGGTTTTCAATCATGCCCGATTTTTCGAGGCGGGCACGCAACCGGCGGGGATTTTCTCCCTGCTGCATAGCCATCATGGCGATTTCCATATCGACATCGACCGGTTGGGTTTCGATTTCTTCTTTGACCGCAATGCGGTCGAGCACGAAATGCTCTTTCAAAGCTTGCCGCGTCGTCGTCACCGCGTTTTGCCGCAATTCGTTTTCGCGGGCGCGGATCTCCGACTGCGTAAAGCCGGCTTGCTGCATCTCCAGGATTTCACGCCGCAAGGCGTTGTCCACCTGACGCATGACGAGCGATTCGGGCAATTCCCAATTCGCCGACTCGGTGATTTTCTCCAGCACTTGCGTGCGGGCCGCTTGACGTTCGTCGAATTTGGCTTGCCGCTCCAACATTTCGCGAATTTGTTTTTGCAGGTCTTCTTCGGAATCGACTCCGATTGATCCCAAAAACTCTTTGTCGAGTTCCGGCAAATTTAACGTCTTGACCTCGTGGACTTTAATCGTGACTTGGACCGTCTCGCCGCGCAAATCGACATTGGCTGCTTCGGACGAAATGGTGACTTCCGCTTCGCGGGAATCATCGGCCGACACACCTTCCATCAGTTCGTCAAAACCTTCCAACTCGGCATCGTGAAACCCGAGTGTTGGTTTGAGTTGCACTGTCTGATGGTTGAACCGACCGAGCACTTCGTCCTTGTGGGTGAAGGAGAAAGAGGCTTCGACATATTGGCCTTTTTCGGCCGGTCCCTTGTGCGTTTCCAATTCGCCATGTTGCGAAAGGAATTGCAACTGGTAAGCCTCAACGTCTTCGTCGGTGATCTCGCGGACCGGTTTGTCGATTTTGAGACCGTTGTATTCGGGAAGGTCGAACTCGGGACGAACTTCGACGTCGAATTCGTATTCGAAATCCCCTTCTTCGGGGACCTCAATGTTCTCGATATTCAAGTTGGGTTCGTTGATGGCATCGAGTTCGTGCTCTTCGGAGATTTGTTCCAAGCTCTCCATGAGCAATTTCTCGCGGACCTGATCGCCAAGTTCTTTGCGGAAACGCTTTTGGATCAAATCGCGGGGAACGCGACCCGGGCGGAAGCCGGGGACTTGCGCATTGCCGACCAATTCGCTGACAGCGGCGTCGTGCACGTCGTCGATGTCCTTGCGAGGCACGATGACATGGACGTGTTTTTTGCAGGGGCCGATGTCTTTGATCTCGACCTTCAACTCCATTTTTGCGGGTGCGTCATTTTCAGCGACGCCTGCATCTTCAGCGGTTTCGTCTGTGGTGGTCGCTTCGTTTTCGCTCATAATCGGCAGGCCTATCGGCTCACAATTCATTTCTCTGTGAAAAAGTAGCAAGAACCGGCCGGGACATCGCCATGTCGGCGGCAAATCACGAAATCGGGACGCCAACCGTTTTTTTGGTCGGCCGCACGAAGTGAATGACAGCAGCATTCGACGTGCGGCTGTTTTGCCGGGTGCCAATAAAAAAAAGCGGGTGATGGGGATCGAACCCACGACAACCACGTTGGCAACGTGGTGCTCTACCACTGAGCTACACCCGCAGTACTCGGCGTTATAACAAAGCTTAGGCCGTCGACTCAAGTCAACGGACCCATTCCAGCGCTCACAATTTTGAAAAACTTCCATCTGGAGGGAATGAACCCCGCAAGTGGACAGTTTTTTAGCCGATTTTGGCGGAAAGCAACCGCGCCCAGAACAGCGGCACCCAACACCCACCGCCGCGTTCCTTCGCTTTAGCCTCGAATCACCAGCCCGCAAGGGGTCGGATTCTCGGGGTGTGCGGAGGTGGGTGCTGGCCCGCTATCGAGGTCATTTCACACTGGTACCAAATGCGAATTACCTGTCTGGACAAATCCTACATTTTAGACCCCAAAGAACAAGTAGGGAAATCACTCCTTTTTAAGAGATAAATTTCCCGAAATTGCTCGGTGGACCAGCAAAACCCTACTATTCCTTCGGCGAGCGGCATGAACGCATCAACGATGCTGCATTTCATGCGGATGTCAGCCAGCTTCGTTGTGATTAAGCCAGCCGAAAGACTTTTCGCGCATAGAGTATCGCTTCAGCCAGAGCGTCGACCTCTTCCAGCGTGTTATAAAACGCAAAGCTGGCCCGTGATGTCGAGGAGACCTGCAGCCAATCGTGCAGCGGCATCGTGCAATGGTGTCCGACGCGGATTTCGACCCCTTTGCGATCCAGCAATTCCCCCATATCGTGGGAATGCAGACCTTCAACGGCGAAGCTGACAATCGACCCTTTATGCTCCGGAGCTGGGCCGAAAATTCTCAGGCCGGGGATTTCTGCCAAGCGTTCCTGCGCGCGGACCGTCAATTGGTGCTCCTGAGCGGCAATTGCTTCAAATCCCAAATCGGTGACATAGTCGATTGCAGTTCCCAAGGCGATGGCCTGTGCGATTGGCAGTGTGCCCGCCTCGAATTTCGCCGGCAAATCCGCCGGTTCAAAGCGGTCTTCGTAGACATAGCGAATCATATTCCCGCCACCCAGAAATGGGTCCATGGCGTTCAGCAAGGCTGCTTTGCCGTACAGAACACCGATTCCGGTGGGGCCGTAAATTTTGTGTCCCGAAAAGGCGAGAAAATCGATGTCGCTTGCCTGCACATCGACCGGCTGGTGGGGGACGCTTTGCGCACCATCGACCAGGATCACCGCTCCCACAGCATGAGCGCGGCGGGCCAATTCGTCGATAGGATTGATCGTCCCCAGCACATTCGACATTCCTGTGACGGCGACGAGCTTTGTTTTTTCCGTGAGAACTTCGTCCAGTCGCGTCAGATCCAACCGGCCATCGGGCGTCAGCGGTAGGTACCGCAGCGTTGCTCCGGTGGCGGCCGCAGCTTGTTGCCAAGGGACCAAGTTGGCGTGGTGTTCCATCAGGTTGACGAGGATTTCATCGCCGGCGGAGAGAAATTTGCGAGCCCAGCCGTGCGCAACCAGATTGATGGCAGCGGTCGTTCCGGCAGTAAAAATGACCTCTTCGACCGCGGCGGTGTTGAGCAGGTTTTGTACGGTTTCGCGGGCGTTTTCGAGTTCGGTTGTCACTTGATCGCCGAGTGTGTGGACGCCGCGGTGCACGTTGGCGTTGTAGTTTTCGTAGCACTCGGTGACCTTATCGATCACGCATTGCGGTTTCTGGGTGGTGGCGCCGTTGTCGAGATAGATCAGCGGCCGCCCTTCAGCGAGCGGCTTGCCCAGAATGGGAAAGTCGTTGCGGACGGCTGAGACATCGAGCGTTGGTTGCAATGCGGATTTTGTCATCGTGCTATTTTACTTTTTGTACGACGGTGAGGCGTTGCGGATCAATTCTCCGCCGGAGTGCCATCGAGTGAATAGACCATCGTTTTGAGGACCTTAAAACCAAGCAGGCCGCACTTTTGGCGGGTGGCGGTCAACTGGACTTTGAGTAGGTCCAACATTTGTTGCGCATCGAAATCCCGCAATTCCTCGAGAGTTTTGCCCTCGATTTCTTCGACCAGCATCGATGCGGCCGCCTGACTAATCGCGCAGCCGTGCCCCTCGAACCATGCCTCTTGGACTTTGCCCGAATCATCGACTTTGAGGGCGAGTTGGATTTCGTCGCCACAAATCGGATTTTTGTCCCGGTGCATGCACGTGGGATTCTCGAGCGGACCTTTGTGGTACGGGGACTCGAAGTGGTCAAGAATATGTTCTTGGTAAAGATCGTCGCTCACGTCGCGACACCTGTTACTTTCATTAAGAGAAATTGTCGAAGCCAGAGTAGGGTGCGTCGTGACGCACCGTACGGGGTTGTTTGGTTATGTGATGACTGTCCGGTGTTGTCTCCCTCTCCCTCTGGGAGAGGGCCGGGGTGAGGGTTTTCGCATAAATTGCGATTCCCCACCGTAATCAGACGAGACTTACGTTAAGTCGTAGTGCATTGGGTTTAATATCCGTCCTGCAGAGATAAGGTGCGTCATGACGCACCCCACGTTCGGCGGCGCTATGTTTTTTGCATTTTAGGCCCATCGCTGTGCCAAGCCAAGTCGCGGGGCTGTTTTAAGCTTTACGGATGAAGTGCGAGGCGTAGCTGCGGACCTGTTGGCCGTTCAGAACGTGGACGAGTCGTAATTGCTGGACAGTTGACTGACTGAAACGGCCCAGTGGAACATGCACCAGCCGTTTGCGGAATTTTTTTGCCAACCGCCGCCACCCGGGACCGGGCGGCAGGGAACTCAGCAGGGCGATGTGCCGCTCATTGCTGTGTAGACACGCGGCCGCCACGAGGCGTTCTTCCAAGGTTTCTGTGAAGTCCAGACGGGGGTCCATCCAGATGTCGGGGACCGGTCGCGGCGGAAACAGGAACATCGCCCCGCCGTACGTCGCCATGCCGATACCCGGTCCGACCATCTCCTTGTGGTAGTCGGTCGCGAACAGTGCCAGCGTTGATTCGTCGTGATGCTCGGCCATCCAGGTCACCCGCCAGGGATAATCACGCGGATCGGCGGGAGAATCGAACAACATCACCACGCAATCCAAGCCGCCGCGACTGGGAGGGATGACTTTGACGTATAAATCACCCGTGTGCCAGTTTCGCAGGGTCTCGCGGATGTCTAGGCCATCCATAATGCTGCAGTTGAATTTTTCACTGCGGGCCAAGTCCGCACCGATGATGGCGTTGGCCTGATCTTTGACGTGCGTGCGGAAGTTTTCGATCGCCACATCTTCGGGCGGCCAGCTACATTGACGGTAGGGATCCCACCGATATTCCCAACGCTCTTGTTCGGCCTTGTCCGGCCGACGCTGCAGTTCACAGGTGCGCCACGACACGGGAGAACCGGGGAGGCGGCTTTTCAGTCCCACGATATCGCCGTCGGGTAAACGTGCGCGGCCGATGCTGAGCGGAATCGTTTCAAAGGGGAGATTGTCTTGGTATGGATAATCGCGAGCCGTCTCGGCGACGTGCATGGCGAATTGATCGCCGGCGAATTGCTGGGCGGCGATCACCAGTGTGTACAAATCGGGCGTGAGCCGCCGTTCGACAAGCGAGAGGTTGCGCACGTATTTCAAGTATTGCGCAAACAGATGCGGCGTAAGGGGGCGCGCGCGGTTGCCGAATTCCTTGCGATATTTTTTGCGCGAGACGAGCAACAATTCTTTGACGCCGTCGATCGATAGGTTTTCGTCGTCATCCAATTCGGCGCGGGCTCGTTCATACAACCCGGTAATGAACGGCAATTCGCCCAGCATAAACGCCAACGTTTTGGGGTCCGCTTGATAGCTATCGGTGTCGAACACCTCATCATCTTCGGGCGGGTTTTCCGGCGGCTGGGTATAGGCTTCGCGGATCCAGGGCCAATCGACGAGTGAACAAATCAGCAGGATCGAATCGAAGCGGCGTTCCAATTCGCGCAGTCGGGCTCCCATGGCGGCAATGCGGTCGCAGACTTGATCCTGCCGTGGACGAGGAATCGCCGGCAAAATTCCGGCGGCGAATTTCTCCAGCGGCACCTGTTTGAGCGCATAAGGATCGGGCAGCACGGTGCTTGTTTCGACGAACTCCTCGGTCTCCAGATCAATAAACGCGCGATGCATGTGCTCCTGAATGGCGATCCTCAGCCCGGCGATCACGCCTTGGCAGGGATCGATCGGCACATAACTGGCTTGCGGGTCGTCAGGATCGGAGGCGGTGTCGTCGGCATCGGGCGTCCACTGGGTCCCATACCCGGGCAAGCTTTCTCGCTGCATCACCAACGAGACTGTCGGCAGGTATTCAATCGCCGCTTCGACATCGCATTGAAATGATGGCGGAAGCGGAACCGCGAGGCAATCAAATTGTTCCGACAACATCACCCGTCGCACTTCTAGGGCGCAATCTCCGCTGCCGTGAATGATCGGCAGGACGCGGATTTTGGGGCTGATGCGGAGGAAGTCGCTGGGCACGGGGGGGATAGGCCTTAGACAGTAGACAGTAGACAGTAGACAGTAGACGGTAGACAGTAGACGGTAGACGGTAGACGGTAGACGGTAGACGGTAGACGGTAGACGGTAGACGGTAGACGGTAGACGGTAGACGGTAGACGGTAGACGGTCGGGTTGTGTGCTTGCTGCATCTCTGTCGACGGGCGACTTATGTGTCGTCGTCGTCATCATCAAACTCATCGTCGTCCTGGTAGTCGGGGTGCAGGGGGTCGCCGGGGTTGAAGAAGAAATCGCCCAGGCCCATGGGGACGTTGGTGCCGCCCAAGGTTTGCGACTTGCGGTCGGCCAACGATTGCAGGTCGAGCGCCTCTTCACCCAGGCAGCGTTCCAGCGACTCGCGCCAGGCGGCGTCTTTGCTCAGGGGATGATCGGAATCCTGCGACAGTCGCTTGACGGCATACCGCAGTAAATTGATGCCGTCGCGGGTCGAGAAATCGAGTTTTAGCTCGTGCGCCTGTTGCAGAAATTCGACCGTGAGGTTGAGCATCTCTTCTTCGGCGAACGGCAGGTGGTACTTGAGGATCGCCAATTCGTCTTCGCGGCTGGGAAACGACAGTCCGAGCGTCGGTTGCAGGCGGCTGAGGATGTAGTCGGGGATTTCGAAGGTCGACTCGTCGTCGTTCATCGTCACCGCACAGCGGAAGTCCTTGTGGGCGTGGATCGTGATGCCTGCCACGATCGATTCGACGTAGCGACGATGATCCAGCAGCGGAGCCAAACTGGCCCACGACTTTTCGTTCATCCGGTTGCCTTCGTCGAGAATGCAGATGCCGCCGCGAATCATGGCGGTCACCAGCGGCGAGGCGTGATAGGCGATTTTTCCGCTTTCAGCCAGTACGGGGGTGACCAGCAGGTCCTCGGGGCGGGTGTCGGCCGTGCATTGGTAGATGTACAGGTCCTGCTTGCGGACCCGCGCGCCGGACATACCCAGCGTGGTCTTGCCGATACCGGGCGTGCCGACCAACCGGGGTGTGAGCGCCAAATCGGCGTCATCGACCACTAGCCAGCAGGCCAGTAGCTGTTTGAGGATTTCTTCCTGTCCGATCCAATGTCCGTCCGACTCATCAGGACGGCCGAGTTGGAGCGTCGTTCCGTCGATTTCAGTGGATACAATCATGCGGTTTTTGTGGCGATATTATGGAGTAAGCGAGGAATAATTTTCAAAAAAGCGGGGTGGCCGTTATTATACCAGCCCACCGGCGCAGGGGACAGAGGCGGCGTCAACGCAAGCGGCGATCGGTTCGGGGTTAAACTGCCTGGAATCTCACCGCGGATCATTTTACGAGTACTTTCATGAGCAAGCAGACACCGATTCCGACAAGCCCCAAAGACGTTGTTGAGGACCGGGTCTTGTTATCCGGACCCCGGTCGCGGACGGATGAATTCTTTCGGGTATTGCGGATCGTGCGCGAATTCATCCGCGGGTTTCGCGCCTTGCACTTTCTGGGACCCTGCGTGACCGTATTTGGTTCGGCCCGATTTGAACCGGGACATCGTTATTACGAACTCGCCCGCGAAATCGGCCGCGGCATCAGCAAGCTGGGCTTTGTGACGATCACCGGCGGCGGACCGGGCATCATGGAGGCCGCCAATCGCGGAGCGCACGAAGCGGGCGGGCAGAGTATCGGTTGCAACATCGTACTCCCGGAAGAACAAGAGCCGAATCCTTACGTCGATAAGACGGTCACCTTTAGGTACTTCTTTGTCCGCAAGGTGATGCTGGTCAAGTATTCGCAGGCATTTGTGATCATGCCGGGCGGCTTCGGCACGATGGACGAAGCCTTCGAGGCGGGGACGCTGATTCAAACGGCAAAAATTCACGACTTCCCCGTGATTTTCGTGGGAGTCGAATACTGGGACCGGCTGTTTCGGTTTCTGCGCGAGGATATGGTGAGTGAGGGGACGATCAACGAAAACGAATACAGCCTGTTCACGTTGACCGATTCGGTCGAGGAGGTCATGGAAATCCTTGAAGCTTGCCCCTCAACGCAGATCTCTACACCCCCTCAAAAACAACCAACCCGCAGTTGGGAGTTGGCCTAATCCGACTCCGCTACTGGAATTCGTCGAAATGCCGAGAACATCCCATCACCCATCAAGAGACGGCACCCAAGATTAGAACCTCCCGAATGCCGAATGTAGCACTGTCGTTCTAAGCGGCGCCATAAACTCCGTTTGCCGCTGCCACGCCGGCACCGGGGGTGATGGAAATGCCTTGATCGGTCAAGCAGCGTTCCAGCGCCGCTAATAACAACAGGACATTGCGATTGCTGCTAGCTGCACCCATCAGGCCGATCCGCCAGGTCTTGCCTGCCATTGGGCCGAGGCCGCCGCCAATTTCGATGCCGAATTCGCCCAGCAGTTGTTTGCGGACGGCGGCGTCATCGACTCCAGCGGGAATCACCACAGCATTGAGTTGCGGTAGCCGGTGGTCGGCGGGGACGGCGTATTGAATGCCCAGCGCCTCCAATCCGGCGCAGAGGGCCAGGTGATTTTGGCGATGCCGGTCGAAGCGGTTTTCTAATCCTTCTTCCAGCACCAACCTGAGGGCTTCGTGCAGGGCGTAGTTCATGTTGATCGGAGCGGTGTGATGGTAGGCACGTTTGCCTCCCCAATAATTGCGGACCATCGACATGTCGAGGTACCAACTGGCGACTTTGGTTTTGCGGGCGTCCATCACCTCTAATGCAGCTGCACTAAAACTCACCGGCGCCAGGCCGGGTGGGCAGCTGAGGCATTTTTGTGTGCCGCTATAAACGGCATCGACGTTCCAAGCATCAATCTCGACCGGGACGCCTCCCAGGGAGGTCACCGTGTCGAGCAATAGCAACGCGCCGGCGTCATGCACGACGCGGCTGATCTCTTCAATCGGTTGCAGCGCGCCGGTGGAGGTTTCCGCATGAATCAAGCCGACGACTTTGGGTTTCACACGGGCGACGACTTCGGCGATCTCGTCAGCGTCGAAGACTTCGCCGAAGGGGCGTTCGATGGTGGTGACCTCGGCTCCGGCGCGGGCAGCGACGTCGGCCATCCGGGTGCCGAACACGCCGTTGACCCCCACGACCATGCGATCACCCGGTTCGATGAGGTTCACCACGCAGGTTTCCATCCCCGCACTGCCGGTCCCGCTGACGGCGAGTGTCAGTTCGTTCTTCGTGCGAAACACCTCGCGCAACATCGATTGCATCTCATCCATGACACCCAGGAAGTAGGGATCGAGATGTCCCACAATCGGCGCGCTCAAAGCGGCCAGCACACGGGAATCAACATCACTGGGACCCGGACCCATCAAAATGCGCTGCGGGGCGGTCGTTGTGGTGGATTGAACAGCAGCCATGGAAAAGTCCTCAAGGAAAACGTCGTCAAAAAGGTCGCCACAGAAAATATTACCCCCTCTCCCTCTCGGAGAGGGCCGGGGTGAGGGCCGTCGCGCAATGCAACGCCCCCTATCCTAACCAGCTGCTGCAAAGAAACGAAATGTGCGTCGCAAAATCTCCGCTCACTCACCCGGCGGGGATTCCTGAATCAATTTGCTGATCTGCCGGAACGTCTCGCTGCCTGAGGCTTCGCACCACTCGAACATGGCTGACTCAGCGGTGAGGATGACAGCTCCGGAGGCTTCCATCCGCCGCAGGGCGATTTGCCAGTCCATTTTTTTGCGGCTGGCGACAGCATCGGCGGCGACGTAGACCTGATATCCGCCGGCCAGCAGGTCGAGTACCGTTTGCAGGACACAGACATGTGCTTCCATGCCGATCACCAGCACTTTGTAGCGGCCGTCGGTCTGGTCGGCAGCAGCTCCCCAGTTGAGAACTTCGCCGCAACTGAAACGGAGTTTGTCCGCAGGGGAATCGAGCAACTGCGCCAGTTCCGGCACAGTGCCCCCCAGGCCTTTGGGGTATTGCTCGGTGGCGTGGACGGGAATCTCAAACAACCGCGCTGCCCGGATCAGCCGCGAACATTCAAAGATCAACCGGTCGGCAACGGGGATGGCCGGGATCAGTTTTTCCTGGACGTCCACAACCAGCAAGCGGCATTGCGCGTGTGAGAGTAACTCGTTACTGCGGAGATAGGGATCTTGTGGGCTATTCATGCCCGGATGCTACGGTCGCCCGCCGGCGCCTGTCAAGGATCGCACAGCGTCGGAAAACGTTGCGTGGGATGAAGGCGCCGCGTACACTGGATGGAGAATCTTTGCGGCGATGATTTTCCCATGCACCGGTACACAGGTGGAGAATGGACGAATGTGCTTGCGCGGCTTGTCCTGTATTGCCGGTCTGTTGTTATGGGGCGCAGCCACGAACTGCCACGCAGCAGAACCGTTGCCGGACAGCGACCGCGGCATCCGGCTCTCTCCCGCCCAATGGCAGCAGTTGGATGGTGTTGTCGATCGCGGATTGGAGTATCTCTCCGCGCACCAACAGCCGGACGGATCGTTCGAGGCTCCGTCCGTGGGGCAGCCGGCGATCACAAGTTTTTGCGTGATGGCGTTTTTGTCGCGGGGACATATTCCAGGGCAGGGGCCTTACGGCGAGCAACTCAACCGAGCCATTGAATACGTGCTCGCGTCGCAACAACCCAACGGCTTGTTATGCCGATTGCGGGCGGGTGGTGATGAATGGAAGATGTTTGGCGGGTATCACCATCCGATTGCCGGATTGATGTTGGGTGAGGTCTACGGCATGACCGGCTCGCCACAGCACGCGCGAATTCGCACGGCCATTGAAAAGGCATTGCTGTTTTCCCGGCGCGAACAAACCAAACCGCGCCCCTATCCACAGGAGAAAGGGGGATGGCGTTACCTCAGTCGCAGTGCGCTCGATGCGGATCTGTCCATCACCGCTTGGCAGTTGATGTTTTTAAGGTCGGCCAAGAACGCGGAATTCGACATTCCGGAATCACACATCGACGAAGCGGTCAGATTTGTGCGGCGTTGTTATGATCCCCAGCGCGGTAGCTTTTCCTATGGACTGCGGGGCCGGCAGCGGAGTTTTTTCAGTCGCTCCATGGCCGGAGCGGGGATCTTGTCGCTGTCGTTGGCGGGTGAGCATCAGACCGACATCGCACGGAAGACCGCGCGGTTCATTCTGGATCATCCGTTTGACCGATTCAATCGCGGCGGACTCACCGCCGAAGACCGGTATTATTACGGGGCCTATTATTGCAGCCAGGCGATGTATCAACTGGGGGGGGAGAATTGGCGGAAGTTTTATCCCGACTTATTGCAGACATTCGCTGACAATCAGCGCGACAATGGCGCGTTTGACCGCGAAGCCAACCAGGATGGTCCGTTGGGATTTTGTTATTCCACATCGTTTGCCATCCTGGCGTTGACACCACCCTATCAGCTGTTGCCGATTTATCAGCGTTAAAGCCGCAGGCGGTTGCGTCACCGGGATCGTGTGGTCCGTGCGTTAGTCTTGATGCGCGAAACGGATTTTCGCATGGTGGCGTTCCCAAATGGAATTTGGGAACGAGTTAATCGGAGCTTGGAACGAGTTGCTCGTGGGGTGACTTTCTATTCTTAGGGGCGTTCGCTGATCCTTGTCCGGCCGGTGGGATTATCGGCGGGGAAATTGGGACCCGCTTCGTTGCCTTCGGCGGGGATTTCTAGCGGGGCGTTTTTCTTAGTCTCCATCGAGACATCCTCAACCGGCGGGCTCAACGGCGGCAGGTTGTCGAACAATCCCGGGTGCTTCGACAGCCGTTCGATTTTTTCACTGAGTTCGTCGCCCAGTTCAATCGATTCGTCAAAATCGACCGGCGCAGGGGCCTGGATGTCGATGGGAATCGAATTGTCCGGCGGTGCAATGAAGGAGGGGCGGGCAGCCTTGCGCTCTTGATAGACGGAATCGTCCCAGACACCCGCTTCGTCAATGAACATGGTGCCCATGTCGCGGTTGACTTGCAGTCGGCTGGTTTCGTAGCTGACCCAACTGCCAATCAAACTGTCTTGGGCGCGAAGGATGGCGTTTAATGAATTCAACAAGTTCAAACCAATGTCGCTCGAACGCGACTGGCCAGCTTGTGCCGGGGCAGTGGTGGCGTCGACCGCTTGGTCGTACTGAATCGCGGCGGAGCGGACTGCCTGGCGGGTTAGCCCAAAAGCCGTTCGATTCGCAGCCAAATCACGCCAATCACTGCGGATTTCGAATTTCACAGTGTCTTCGAACTGCATATAGGCCCGCCGTGCGCGTTGATATTCGATCAAGGACGCGCGATAAAAGTTCCGTTCTTGGATTTGTACGACGGGAGCGGTGAAGGCCAGTCCGGCGCGGAAGCTGCTGTTACGGCCACGGAAATCGAGCGGATTGTCATTCCCCTCAAACAAGGATCGGGTCGCCACATCGCCTTCGACAACGACATCCAGGACCGCTTCCAGACGGTTAGCGGCGACTTCTAATCTTCGCCGTGCGTCCATCACAAACGCGCGTTCGTTTTTGAGGTCCAGGCGCTCTTGCATTCCCAAGCGGACCGCATCCTCCATCGAGAGGTCAAACGGTGCTAATTCGATCAACTCCACACGGATGTCGATTTGGACGACCGACAAACCTTGGACAATGGTGAGCAACTTTTCGCGTCGTTCATTGACGTCCTCGTAAAGTTGGCTGCGATATTCCTGTGTCACCTCACCGGCGTCGAGCTTCTTCAGGTATTGCTGAAGCTGGTTGGCCGTTGCGTTGAGGTCGACCACGAGTGATTCAAAAATCCGACGGTCACGTGCGACGTCTCGTGTCAATCGTTCCCGGTCGATCTCTTCGGTCATCGTTTCCATACGGCGGTCCCAAACCGCCTCTAGGCGATTGAAGTCAGCCAATACGGTCTCCACGCCATCGGCACGGATCAATTCCTGGACGACCAGCAACTGGCGAATGCCTAACAGAAGGTCCTCCACCGGGGGATCCTCCTCGTCGATTAGCCCCCATTGATTCAAGTAATCTTCAAGTTCGTCTTGGAGAGACGTCAGCCGCGGATCGATGAGTTGAAATTGTGTCAGCAGCGATTCATCGATCGAGACCACCGAATCGGTCGGTATACCCATTTGGATTTTATAAGTGTCCAATCGATTTTGGTACGTAGCGAGGTTGCGTGCGAGCGTGCTTTTTGCCTCAGCCAATTCCGTTTCCAACTGGGCGACGTCCAACGGCGTGACCTCTCCATTGGTTCGCTGGAAGAGGTCGCGGATTACAAGTTGATACGCAGGATCATCACTCAAGCTTAAGAGGATATCGCGATCTTCTTCAGACATCGTTTCTAGCCAAAACAGGTTCTTGGTCGTCTCGTCATATCGGATTCGATCCGCCACAGAATCGGGAAATTCAATCCCGTCAGGTAGTTGTTCCAACGGTTCTCCCGGGTTACTGGGGCGTTCCGCGGAAACAGCTCTTAGCCGGCGAATCTGGACCTCCAGTTGGCGGATGTTGGTTTCTTGGTTGAAGATCCCTTGCCGTAAACCGATCAATTGCAGATACCCGCCGGCGCCGCTGACGATGTCCACAAAAAAGGTTTTGCGGAATCTCGCAAAATCGCGCATGGCATACAATGCGTCGCGTTCCGATTGCGTCAGGCTTTCCAATGCCACTTTGCGCCCGCCACCCAACAGCAGCGGTTGTACCAAGTTGAACGACAGGGCGCTGGCCGTGTCCGATTTGTTGTCGCCGCTGAACAGCCACAGTGTGTTATTGGCCAATTCGATCGCCCATTGCCCACCACTGGGGAGCAATTTGCTGATGCCGATGCGGTTGTCCCAAGCCAATGATGTGTCGCCGTCACCCAAGGCGACGTATCCGACATCACTGGTCGGCTTGTTGCCGCCGATGCCCAGAAACTGCACGTCGTAGCGAAAACGTTGGAACGTCAATTCCAAGGCGGTGAGATACAGTTGTTCCAGTTGGAATTGAAAATCGCGGCTGTTGATATAGGTCAGCTCGATCGCATCTCCCATCGTCATGTTTTCGATGACCGGGACCGGCGGTGAGAATTGGTCTTCGAACGAATAGCCGATTTCATAACCACAGGCGGCCGCTTCCGGCGAGACGCCAAAGTTTTCCAACCATTGCGGGTTTTCGACCGTCATCGTTTGACCAAATTCGTGCCAACCTTGGTATCCCAACATACCGTGCACCCATTCCATGTATTCAAACGCGGCTGGATCGTCGGGAGGCAACGGCGGTTTGTCAGGATCGTACGGATCGTAAAACCGGCTGCGTGGATCGGGTTCTAAGTTGGTGCGCGGAATCCACCATTCTTCGTTGGTCATTTTCTCAGCCAAGACGCGATAGGTTTCGCGATCCGCATGCTGCCGCCAAAAACTGCGCGAACATCCCGGGAGCAAAGTGAGTGCGCAGAGCAGAAACAACAGGGCCGGGTAGCGACGGTGCAGCGCCGCACTGACCGATGTTTCAGGCGAAGGCACAAGGCTTTGTTGGGGCATTAGGTTTAAATTCATGGCAAACAGCTTTGCATTTCTGGCGGCTAAGACAGTGGCGATGCGAGCTTTGAGCGGGTGGATTCTAGACTGTTCATTGTCGATTCGTTGTGGCAGGGACTCCCGCCGGCGGAATCGAGAACGCCGTGGAGTTGTCTGAGTTGATCGGTCAGGTTCCGGCATTGGGACAGCGGCCAGTCGGCCAGCAAGTCGCCGGCGGAGCGATGGTAAACGTCGCGTGCCTGATTCAACCGCGCTGCCCCTTTTTCTGTGAGGCGAATCAGGCTTTTGCGGCGATCGGATTGTGACCGGCGGCGTTCGACCAATCCGTCGGTCACCATGCGATCCAGCAGGGTGCTGATGTTCGATTCGGAGTTGCGCAACTGTCGGGCCAATTCTTTTTGAGAACAGCCGTCAGCGTCCGCCTCTTCAATGGCTTGCAACACGGCGAAACGGGCGTCGTTGAGTCGGCATTTGGCAAAGTCCGTCGTCAACTGCGTTCGCCAGGCTTCGGCGAGTTGCAGGACAGTCATCATCAGTTCGCTGGACGTGCCGGGAGACGACACGGACGGCAAGTCACTAGTGTCTTTGTCAGAGGGGCCTGAAATGGGCCTGGGTAAGGTCTGTTGATCCATCGCGAAACGATCGTTTTGAGACAGCAGGAACGGATTTCGTTAGCTATCAAATCTTTCGGTTACGAATCGTTCGTGACTCAACCTTTTTTTCGGAAGAATCGTTACAATTTACGCATTCCCGGCAACCGGTAATCGGTGGACGGGGCACAAATCGGCGATTGAGAGACCAATAAGCGTTGCTCAGAAGGTTCCAGCCCCGCTATGCTGGGCTGCCAGTCTCCTGGGGCGACAACAACTTCGCGGTTTCCGGCCTCAGTGGTTTGGGGTATAATTACCTGTTGCGCCGCGCAGCGACGAATCACGACCAGCTGTGATTTCGAGATGGGCGTACAGTTCCTATGCACGTTTCCTGTAGCAGCCCGAGTTTCCTATAGCTAACAATCGATGAATAACTCACTCAGTCCATTCGGTTGGAAATTCAGCATCGGCACGTGGTTTTCGGTCCGCGTGTACGTGAGCGTGTTATTCCCGCTGGCGATTTTCTATTTCTTGTGGCTCTTCGGGCCTGCCATGGGGGGCATGCTTTCGGGCCTGCTGTTCGTGAGCGTGCTGTTGCATGAGTTCGGGCACATTTTTGGGGCGCGAATCACCGGGGGGTTTGGGGACGAGATCTTGATCTGGCCCTTGGGCGGGCTGGCTCAGTTGTCCCCAGCCAACAATACCCGCGGCAAATTGATCGCAACGGCAGCCGGTCCGGCGGTCAACTTGGCGATTTGTTTACTGTTGGCGCCGTTTGTCTACCACTCGCCCTATTTGAGTAACGCGTTCATGCCTTTGGTGGCGCCGATCTCGCGGGAGACTTTCGAAGCTGCAAATATGCTCGACAATGTTGTGTTGTTGGGCTTTCACATGAACTTTGCTTTGTTGATGCTCAACCTGCTGCCCGCTTGTCCGTTGGATGGGGGGCAAATGTTGCGGACGACGCTCATGGCCAGCATGGGCAATTCGCGCGGGATGGATTGGTCGGTTAAGGTCGGCTTCGCGGTCGCGCTGTTGGTGCTTCTGGTCGCCATAATTAACAACCACGTCTTGGTGATGAGTCTCGCGTTCTTGTTCTTTTTCACGGCGTATTTGGATATGCAGCGGATGAAGATGGGCGAGTATTTTGAAGACTCGTTTATGGGTTACGATTTCTCGCAAGGCTATACCAGTCTGGAGCGGACCGAAGAGGCGACGCCGCAACGCCAACCGGGATTGATTGCCCGTTGGCGCAATAAACGCGCCACTGAAAAACGGCGACGCCTTGAAATCGAGGCCCGCGAAAACGAACTGAAGGTCGACGCCATTCTCGCCAAGCTGCACGACAAGGGGATGGAGTCGCTCACCGAAGCCGAAAAACGGCAATTGAAACGCGCCAGTTCCCGCTACAAGGACAAGGACCAAAGCCCAGGTTAGGCCGGGGCGAGTTCAACAACATCGACCTGCCGAAACCGTCCCGTATCCATATTCGCTCCGCCGACAATCAGCAACCGGTCATCGCCCACTGGCAGCATGCGGTGGAAAAATCGCGAAGTGGGGAGTTGCTGAACGGTGCTCCAACTGTTGGTTCCCAAGTCCATGCGTTGAAGGTGTCCCTGGACGGTACTGACATACAGCGAACCGCCCACGGCGCATGCAGCTGCGCCGAAACCCTCGTCGGCCGCACCGTCGAGCGCGGGGCCGGTGGACCATGTTTGTGTCGCCGGATCAAACACGTCAACCGCACCAGTGGGACCGCCACGGTTTTGCATGCCGCCGATCACATACAGCTTGCCGTCAAAAGCAGCGGTTGCCAGCGCGCGACGCTCGAAGGGGGGGGTGGGAAGTTCTCGCCAAACAAAAGTGTCCGCGGTCAAATCAGCCACTAAGGCCGTGGTTTGCCAAGAGGATTCTTCCTCACCAGCCAGCGTCCAACCGCCGACGACGTATAGTTGATCTCCCACAACAATCGCGTCGTGCGACGACCGCGGTGTGGGCAAGGCAGGCAACGCTTCCCATTGACCGGCAGCGAGGTCGAATCGGGCGCAATCCGTGACCGACCAAAGATCGTTCGGTTCGCCTTGTTGATTCCGTGCAGCAAATCCGCCAATGCGGTACAGCTGGCTGGCATGCGACACCAGCGCCAGGCCTTGCAACCGCGGTCCGGTCGGTAACTCTTCCCAGACGCCCGGTTGATCCAACGCGATGCGGCGTAATTGGTTGGATTGTCCGGCTTGATAATACTCGTGAGCGCGGCCGCAATGCCCGCCGTAGAGATAGGCTGCGCCGTCGCAGACGGTTGCGCCGAAACTGGTAATGCCTTCTGGGAGCTCCGGATAGTGAAGAGTCACGAGTTGACTTGCCTCGATATTATGAGTTGTAGGGCGGATTTTTCGTTATCTTCGTATTTCTCGGCTCGAACCGCAATGTGGCTGTTACCGAATCTGGGTTTTGTGTGGTAGCCTCGAAAGTTGCGCCTATGATATGAAATTCAACCCAGCGCAGCGGAGCCGCAACCCAAACGTCGATTTTTATTGAGCCACAGATTAAACACGGATTGAACACAGATAAGCTGGCGTGAAACCGCAATATCCCAAACCGACGGCTTGCCGTCGTGCACGGCGCCCCTTGTCAAGCAGAGTGACTCCATGCTCTGCAACGTAATAGACTCGACCAGATCGTTCAGCATTGATTTTTGAAATGGCCGCTGTGCGGCTGAATATCAATGAGCTTCGCTGTACGAAAATCTGCGCAAGATACAAGACTTTGACGCGTTAATAACACAAATGACTTCTAAAACCAGTTTCAAAAACCCAATTGTTCTTGTTCCGACAACTTGCAGGTGAGTGGCAGCGGAGCACGCCGGAGGGTTTTGAAACGACTTGTAGTGTGTGGGACTGATGACCGACGACCGGCTTTTAATTTCATTGTGCACGTATAACGAGCGCGAAAACCTTGCGGATCTCATTACCGAGATTCACGAGCACGCGCCGCAAGCCGACGTGGTCGTGGTGGATGACAACTCGCCCGATGGGACAGGGGATTTGGCTGACGAACTTGCTGCGGCAGATTCCCGCATTCATGTCGAGCATCGCGCCGGGAAACTGGGGCTCGGTTCGGCAACGTTGGCGGCGTTTGAGTTTGCGATGGCTGCCGACTACACCTATCTGCTGAACATGGACGCCGATTTCAGCCATCACCCTCGGTATATTCCCGAACTGCTGAACTGCATGCCGCAGGCGGATGTGACGATTGGATCGCGGTACGTCTCAGGCGGGGACATTGTCGGCTGGGGATTCAAACGGCACTTTATGAGCCGCGGCGTGAATCTGTATGCGCGATTGTTGCTGGGATTGAGCACCAGCGACAATAGCGGCGCGTTTCGCTGTTATCGCGTGGCGAAGTTGCGGGAGTTGGATTTCAGCGCGATTCGCGCGACTGGCTACGCATTTCAGGAAGAGATTCTCTATCGTCTCCGCCGGATCGGTTGCCGGTTTGTGGAGACCCCGGTCGTCTTTGAGGATCGCCGTTATGGAAGTTCGAAAATCAACATGGGCGAAGCCTTCGCCGCAGTGGGTGTGATTTTCCTGTTAGCGATCGACCGGCTGCGCGGCGTGCCGGTTACCCGTGCTTAGGAAACCGCTTGAATCAACTCTCGTGTGCCGACCAGTTCGCGGACGAGACCGTCGATGAGCCGATTCGGGGTCCGCGGTTGTTGCGCCATGTCGGGTAAGACTTCCCAGGTGTAGGTTTCGACTTCCAGATGCGGCGCGTAATCGAGTTGGCTGACAGCAGCGAGGGCCTGTCGGAGTTCGTCGCGGGTGGTCTTGAGCGGACCCAACATCTCGGCATCGACCGGGACATGAAAATGGACCCGCCATTGCTGGGCTGCCAGAAAATCGGGCGCTGGTTCGAGTGCTAACTCTCTGTTCAGGTCGATGTGATGCAGCACCTGCCCGGACGAAGTCAGTGCCATGGTCTGATGCAAGTACCGTGGTTCCACATACGCAGCTAACGCGCGGCGGCCCTCTTCGTTTTCCGCAGGTGCGTCGAGTTGGATGGCACAGGAAATGTGCAGCTTGTTGATGCGGATGCCTGCTTTGTCGAGAGCTTGAATCGAGCAGGGAATGTCTTCAAACTCGACCGCCTGATGGCAGACATCATAACAGAGTCCCAGATGCTGCCGGGCGGCTTCGCCGATGAGAGTCGTATCGGCACGATCCCACAGGCGTTGGAAAAATTCGACCGCTTCGGCGGTGGTTTCCACCAAGCAAAATGGTTCCGGCTCAATGGCCAGTCGAACGATTTTTCCGGTCCGCTCGTACAACAGGTCCATCTGTCGGGCGAATTCCAACAATTGGTCCAGGCATTCGTCCAAGAAGGTCTCGGGGTGCTGAAATCCCTTGAAGCCGAGCGGAACCGTGGAAATACTTCCGGCAACGCCATTAGGCAAAAGTTTCGCCAAGACATCGGCGCAAGCCACCGTGTATTCCAAACGCTCGGGTTGTGACCAATCGGGGAGATACACATTTTCCTTGACGCGTTCGCTATGGAAATCGCCAAAGGGAAAGGCGTTGAGCGAATGGCAGGTCAGTCCGCGATTTTGCATCCCCTCGACAAACTGCTGCACTGCACCGTCGGTGGCGTTCAATTCTTGGATCACCGGTTGAGCCAGCCAAAGTCCGGCGGCGAGTGGGTGTTGGAATTGGTCTCGCACGTGGCAGGTGATTTCGTCCAGCCCTTGATTGACTTCCGCAATCGAGCGGCCGATATGGACGTTTGTGCAATAACTAAGCGGTAACTGAGAGATCGTCATGACGGAGTGAAATCTAAGGCGGGATCGCCGGGATGTTTGGGGGCGGAGCAGGGCGGTTGCGTCCGGCGGTGGCTGTTGATCCTATCGTAACCGCTTGCCGAAGCGAACGCCATCGTGATAATAGAGGCAGTAGCAAGGACATTTGACGGAAATGCTTGGTGATATTGGGTTTTCTATCGATTGTCTACCAGCTTGATATTCAAAATCGTTGGCCGCGATTAGGCGGTCGGCAGATCGAATGTTACAATGAGCGTCACCCGACTTCGCGGGAGAGGGGCGGTGGTTTTTGTGTGAATTTTGCAGAAACCTTTTGGGGTATGCGGGGTTTATTAGTGCACGGGTGTGGATTTCAGGTGTCTGGAGACACATCCTCGATCAGAGCGAAATGAACGACCGTTGAGTAACGCAACGAAAACGAAATCGAAAGCCGGCGAAAATTCGGCGATTCGCGATCCTGACGTGCGGCTGATGCTGCGGGTCAAGGGAGGGGATGAAGCTGCGTTTACGGAGTTGGTCGCAAATTATCAGTCGCGGCTGGTGAGTGTCTTCTACAACATGTTGGGAAATCGGGAGACGGCCGAAGATTTGGCACAGGAGTGTTTTTTGCGGATCTATCAAGCGCGCAATGGGTACGAACCGACGGCGAAATTTTCGACGTGGCTGTACCGGATCGCCAACAATTTGGCGAGTAACACGCGTCGTAGTTTTAGCCGCCGCAAAGAAGTCTCACTGAGTGCAAACAATTCGGGATCGATGGAGTCGACGCCGCGCGAACAGATGGTTCCGGACAAATCGGCGTTGATGCCCACGCGGCAAGTCGATAGCCGCGAGTCCTGTGATGTCGTTCGCAGCGCCCTGGCCACCTTGGGCGAACGGCAACGTTTGGCGGTCCTGCTGCATAAATTCGAAGAGATGAGTTACGCCGATATCGGTGAAGCCATGGATTTAAGCCCCGCGGCAGTGAAGTCGCTTTTGTCGCGAGCGCGGGACAATCTTCGTGAATCACTGGCAGCGCATGTGCGGCCAATCAGTTGAGAGGTCGGACATGTTAAAACGACGGTGTCATTCTATACCACAGCATTCAAAAAACAGAGCGTAAGACGAACTAAAACAACCAATACGCATTGCGGCAATACGCCGTGCATCGAAAAACGAGGAGGCCCGTCGCGGCCGGATTGATGGGAAAAGCCACCCGATTAACTGTTGAGCAACGCGCCAATTTGGTCGCCTATTTGGACGGCGAATTGGACGAAGCCGAAACGCGCTCGATCGAAGAGACGCTCGCGGGCAGTCCCGCTGCGCGGCGCGACATCGAGATGCTATCGCGCGCCTGGGACCTGCTGGACCATCTGCCCCGCGTTGATCCCGGTGAAGAATTCACACAACGGACCGTTTCACGTCTACGCGCCGTGGAGGTCGACAAAGCACAAACCTCGGCACAATGGCGCATCTGGCTGCGGCGGGGATTGGTCTCGGCGATTTGGCTGGGAGTTCTCACAGTCGCTGTGGTCGGCGGCGTCTATGCCGCTGTGTATACCATTCCCAGTGAAGGCCAACGCAAGATTCAAGATTTTCCCGTTGTGGAACAACTGGATCAATACGAAGCGGTTGGCAGTTTGGAATTCCTCGAAGAACTGAAAAAAAACCATCTGTTCGATGAGGGGAACAATGGCGATGCTTCTGATTCCGAAAACGCGGCAACGGGTGCAAGATGAATCGTAAAGTAATCGTGCTGGTCGGGATCGTGGCGTTCGGTTTGGTGGGCTTGGCAGCTTATCAAGCCGCAGCAGCGATCGTTCGCTCCGACCGCGAGGCAATCCTCTCGGTGGATCGCATGTCGCAGTTGACATCGACTCAGCATGGCCGGCTGGAGAAGGACTTTCAGTCGTTTTACCGGAAACCAGCGGAGGAACAACAAAAGCTACGGGAGATGCACGCCTATCTGCAGCAACGTGGCAAAGCGGAGCGTCTCAAGCAGATTAGCCAAAACTACTATGCGTGGTATTCCGAAGTCGGATCCCGCCGGCGGATCGAACTGCGCGAGCAAACCAATGTGCAGGACAAGTTGGCATTGGTTCTCGCTATCCAAAAAACAATGGAAGAGGAACAGCAGGCCAACGGCGAGAACTCCTGGGGTAGAGAAGGTCGTGGTCGCCGCAGACGACTTTCTTCTCAGGACCTAGCAAACGTCATGGGGTTGGTCGAGATCAAGCTCCGCGAAGAGGACCCCGCCGCATCTGAGCAGTTGGATGAAATTGAGGATTCGGTCGGTTACCGGCGTTATTATTCTGTGATGTCGATTCTGCTCAAAGCGTCCGGAGACAACGCTCGTGGTCCGGACATGAAATCGCGCAAGCGTCTATGGGATTTTTTTGAAGACGAGCGGTTTTTAGAGGTGATCACCAATCGCGGCATTCGCAGAATGTTAGAAAAAAGAGGCGACAGTAAACGGTCCGCACCACGGCCGAGTTTAATATTGATATTGGGTGACAGTTTGCGCGAGGCTTACCATGAAGAAATCAAACAGGACTTGCCGGACGAGAAGGAACTGATGGAGTATTTTGTTCAGCTGTCCGACGTCGAGCAAGGAAAATTGATCTGGTATTCAACCGACGATTTTATGCGGCACCTCAGTCGCAAGTTTGTGCATGAGCACGAAGATCGGTACCCGAGGGACCCAACGGAACTGTTCCGGTCCCGCGGACCGCGCGATCGGGGCCGTCGTGGAGGTCCGAATGGCGCGCCTGGCCGATCCAAGGAACGTCGCCCGCCCCTTCCAGGGGCTCGCCGCCCGCCAGCAGACGGGCCGCGTGATCGAAATTGATTCGCGGTCTGCAATCCGCCAAGTGATCGCCCGTGGTGACTATTCACCCTTCCGCTTGTTCGGAAAATTCCCGACGTAATGCCGGCGCAATACTGACGAGCATTTCGGGTTCAAACACCTTTTGTGTCAGGCTTTGGGAGTGGTCGTCCTGATTGTCGCTGCCACGCCTGGCTGTACTCAGACACCATCCGGGCGGGGCACGGTTGACAGAACGCAGTGCAGTTCGCCAGAATCCCGAACAGCTGAAGGATCTCAGCGATGACCGGTCCGTGCGGAGTATTCATTGCCGCACGAGGAATCGAAAACTGACGGACGCGTTCACGTCAGCGGACGGCTTTTGCCTGCAAGAGTTTGTGCACTGCTCGTAGCAGTCACGAATCCGCAGAGCATTCTCGGGAAGTCCCCCAGTCGCCATCGGTGAGTCTACTCCCGCTGAACTGCGCTACCCGCGCAACATTGCCGTACCGTCGAGGTCCGTCAAGGAACGACATCTTTTGGTTTTTTGTGAACGACCGCATTTTATGGAGGATTGCATTCTGATGATTCACACTCTCACTCGTCTGGTTACCGTTACGGCCGTCTTGGCCGGCTGCTGTTTCACTGTTGCTCCGCAACAAGCTGTTGCTGAGGAACCACTGGTTTGGCATGACGACTACTTCACCGCCTACCGTGAAGCAGAACAGCAACACAAGCAGCTGTTTATTTTCTTTCGCGACGAACAAGATAGCGAAGCCGCCGACAGCTATGAGCTGACCGTGCTCACCGACGAAACGCTGCAAAAGCCGTTGCGTGAAATGGTGTTGGCTGTGATTCCGGTCGACTACTCCATCCACGAAACCCAAGAGCGGTTGATGGATTACGAAGCTTTTCAGCACCAACAAAATCGGCAGGGAATCGCCATCGTGGACTTAGTCGAATCCGGCAGTCCGTTACACAGCAAGGTGGTCTCGGCGCACCCCTTTACACGGGGTCGGCATCTGACTGCCTCGTCGACAAAAACGGTGTTGGAGCTCCCACGGGGGACGATCACGCAGCGGTCATTGATTTATGCCGCCCGCATCAACCCCTACAAGCCGGCCGGCGCGCAAGGTGAAGCAACGCCTGATTTGCTGAATTTCTCGCACAAACATTGCGGCACGATGTGCAGTTGGAATTCGATGCACCATTCGTCATTCGGCGGCATGGAGATTGTCGCCAATAACGGCGAGAGCGCGACAATCGTCGACACGGCCAAGTCGTTCATCCGTATGTGGCAAGGCTCCCCGCCGCACTGGAGCATTCTCACCGGCCGTCACGCGAAGTTCGGCATGGACATGAAACGCGCCCCCAGCGGCCATTGGTACGCGACGGGTGTGTTTACGAATTAGTCGTAAGCTTAGGCAGAAAAATACAAACCCGCACGGGCGCAACAGGCGCTCGTGCGGGTTAGCTTGTTGGCGGCGAATATGGTCTAACTGAAAGGGAACCTTCATCCCTTGGTAGAAAATTTCGGCTGGCGGACTCGGTGTAACTCTGCGAAGACAATCGATTCTCCACATCAACGATTGATCCGACGACGGTTTCACCGTTAGGATGGTGGCTTCACCGTGTTGACATAGCATCCGCAAGGCCTCGTAAGGAATCCCCCCGCGCATGGAACTGGCACAGATTGCAAGCCTCTTTGAAAAAGCCGTTGCCGAAATCGGTAAGGTGGTCGTGGGGCAAGAGGAATTGGTCGAAGCGACGCTCGTGGCGCTGTTTTGCGAAGGGAACGTTCTCATTGAAGGCGTGCCGGGATTGGGCAAGACGCTATTCGTCAATACGCTCAGCCGCGCGCTGACCTGCGACTTTGGCCGCATCCAATTCACCCCGGATCTGATGCCCTCGGATTTGACGGGGCATTCGATCTATAACGCGCAGGAACAACAATTCACGTTCAACCCCGGCCCGATTTTTACCAATCTGCTGCTGGCTGATGAAATCAACCGCGCGCCGGCCAAGACGCAGTCGGCATTGCTCGAAGCGATGCAGGAACGGCAAGTCACCGTCGACGGTAAGTCCTATCCACTCGCGCGTCCTTACATCACGATCGCCACGCAAAACCCATTGGAACAAGAAGGAACCTATCCGCTGCCCGAAGCGCAGTTGGACCGGTTTATGTTCAAGCTGCTCATCGATTATCCCGTAATCGAGCAAGAACGGCGAATCTTAACGCACTATGCCGAAGGCCGCGATAATCGCGATCTCACGCAATTCGACCTACAGCCCGTGATGACGGGCGATGACGTGGTGGCGATTCAAGAGGCGATTGTCAAAATCATCATCGAGCCATCAATCGTCAATTACATCAGCGACGTGATCGCCAAGACCCGCGCGTGGCATACGATATCGGTCGGGGCCAGTCCGCGGGCCGGTGTGCATATTTTATTAGCCGCCCGCGCGATGGCGGCCTGCCGTGGTCGCGATTTTGTTGTTCCCGACGATGTCAAAGAACTTGCCCCTTGGGTGTTGCGGCACCGGTTGCGGTTGCGGCCCGATGCGGAGATCGAAGGCGTGCTGGCTGACGATGTGATTCGCGAAGTGCTCGATACCGTGGAGGCGCCCCGCCAATGACGCCCCGCCGACTGATGATGTGGCTGTTTGTTGCTGCGGGAATTCCGTTGGTCGCCGGGGTGTTCATTCCCTTCATCGGTCCTGTCGGCGCGGTGCTGAGTTTATTGATCATCGCGGTGGCTATCGCCGATTTAGCAATTTCTCCCACGCCAACACTGGTTGACGTCCAACGTGAAGTGGGGGATGTCATGAGTATCGGTGCGCGGAACGCCGTTAAAATCTGGTTCACAAACCGCAACGGCGGACCGATCACGATTGAGTTCGACGACGAACCTCCCGCTCCTTGTGACACTGAAGGTCTGCCGTTTGAAATCGAATTGCCCCCCGGCCGCGCGCGGTATCGCGTCTATCACACGCGGCCGCACCATCGTGGGACTAATCGATTCGGCAAGGTCTACCTCCGCTCGCGCAGCAATTTGTTGTTGTGGTCTTTGCACCACGAGTTGGAGATCGATTCGGCCGTCCGCATTTATCCCGACATCCAAGCCGTGCACGCCATGGAGTTGCTCGCGCGGCGAAACCGCGTTTCGGAATTAGGGCTGCGCATGTCCCGTTTGATGGGACGGGGCAGCGAATTCGAGCGACTCCGCGAATTTCGCCGCGAAGACGAATACCGGCAAATCGATTGGAAAGCGACGGCCAAGCATCAGAAGTTAATCAGCCGCGAATACACTATCGAACGCAATCAGAACATTTTGATTCTGCTCGATGCGGGACGCTCGATGTGTAACGAGGTCGACGGCATTACGCATTTGGATCGCGGATTGAATGCGGCGATTATTCTTAGTTATATCGCGCTGCGACAAGGGGACTATGTGGGGCTGATGGCGTTTTCGAACAAGATCGACCGCTTCGTCCGTCCCATGCGTGGCGCCGGTTCGGTGCAAACATTGATTCGCAGCGTCTACGATCTCGAGCCACAATACGAGGCGTCGGATTACGATTTGATGGTCGAGGAAGTGCGACGACGGTTTCGCAAGCGGTCGCTGGTGATTCTGATTTCACACGCCCTGGACGAATTGCACCTCACGACCATCAGCACGCACATGCGACAACTCCGCGCGCCGCATCTGGTGCTGGGGGCTTTTTTGCGAAACGTCCCGCTGCACGAACGGCTGAACACCGTGCCGGAAACCGACGTCGAAGCCTTCCAAGTCGCCGCCGCTGCCGAAATGGTCTCAGCCCAAACGACACAAATCGCTGAACTGCAAGAACATGGCCAATACGCGGTCGATTCCCTACCGGAAGACCTCTCAGCCGATTTGATCAGCCAGTACCTGGAGATCAAAGCGCGGCATTTGTTGTGAGGGGGGGAAATCGGCCGATGGTTGGTCGTTAGTCGTAATGTGTTATATGGTATGTGGTTGCGTTGGAACTTAGGGTTGGGGTTCATTTTAACTTCGCCACCGTAATTAAAATATTGTGGCATTTATTTTAATTGTCGTATAATTGTTAAAATTCCCGGCCCAAAATTTAAAGTGACTGAAAACCGCCAATTTGGACATTACCGTTTTGGACGCTAAGCAATTCTCTAAGAAATCACCGGGGCGTGTTGTTCGGGTCACCACGACCTGGGGGGGCGACCATGCGTTTATCCCTGACCCTCTCCCTCCAAATTGGGAGTTTCCCGCAGCGCTTTGGCCGTTGTTGTCTGACGTCAAACAGCAAATTGGAATTCTCGAAGGACTCGGCCGAAATCTTCCCAATCCCGGCATCTTGTTAAGGCCCATTTCCGATCGTGAAGCCATTCGCTCTTCGCGGCTGGAAGGGACGTTTGCTTCCCCGAAGGAATTGGTGCTCTTTGAGCTGCAGCCACGGGAGTCAAAATCTGAGGATGACCCAGCAAACCACCAACGCGAAGTTTTCAATTATAGAAAGGCTCTGGATCACGGCACAAACAGCGAATTGCCGATTTCCTTGCGGCTTATGCGGGAGCTTCATCAGATTCTGCTGACGGGTGTCCGTGGCCGGGATCGAGCACCGGGAGAATTTCGTCGCATCCAAGTGGGGATTGGAGGCGGTCGTTTCATTCCGCCTCCGGCCGAACAAGTGACACCCTGTCTTGGCCTATTGGAATCCTACATACATACCGAGTCGACTTCTTTTGATCCGCTCGTCGAATGTTTTCTCGCCCATTACCAATTTGAAACAATTCACCCGTTCATCGATGGAAACGGCCGCGTGGGACGATTGCTGCTGGCCATTATGATGCAGCAAAATTGTAAGCTTTCGATGCCTTGGTTGTACTTGAGTGAGTTTTTTGAGCAGCACCGGGACGAGTACATGAGTTGTCTGTTCAATATTTCCGTCAAGGGAAGTTGGACGGAGTGGATCGAGTATTGTCTGCGGGGGACGCTCTGGCAAACACAGGAAACGATACGTAGATGCGAAAACTTAAGGGCCATTCGTGAGGAATATTTGAAACGCATCACAAGCGGTGGGGGATCAGCGCGATTGGTGCAGATCGTAGAAGACATTTTTATCTCACCGTTTATTCGTGTCGTCGATCTACCAGAGCGACTGGGAGTTTCCTATCCAACCGCTGGAACAGATCTTCAACGTTTGGTCGATGCGGGAATTCTTGAAGAGCTACCCAATGAACGTCCCAAATTGTACTACGCACCTGAAGTGTTCAGGATCAGTTACGATACTCTTGACGGCGACTGATGCGTCCATCCAATAAAAAGGAAACCCCCATGCCTAACCCCGTCTCACGTCGCTCATTCCTCCAGCAATCGGCTGTGACCACTGGTGCGTTGGCGGCGGTGGGGGAGTTGTCGGCGGCTGATCAGAAACCGTCGCGGCGGCCGAATGTGCTGTTTATCATGACGGATCAACAGCGCTACGATTGTGTTGCTGCCAACGGCAACGGCATTATCAAAACGCCGCATCTGGATGCTCTGGCAGCTCAGTCGGCGAATTTTTCCCGTGCGTTTGTGCAAGCCCCGGTTTGTGTTCCCGCGCGGGCTTCGTTTTTTACTGGCCGTTATGCGCATGCCCATCGCAATCGCGTGAACTACACACCGATCGATCGCCGTACTGTTCTGCTGCCGGCGCGGCTGCGCGAAGCGGGGTTTCAAACGGCGCTGATCGGTAAGCTGCATCTGTTTTATTACCACCCACCGTCGTCCGAAAATGCACAAAAAACCGGCTTTGATATCGTGGAACTGCACGACGGGACGCACCGCACGGATCGTTGGTCGGACTATGCCCGTTGGCGGAACAAACACGATCCGCGCCGCGATGTCTATTATCGTGAACTCGCCAAGGACGTTCCTGACTTAGCCGCCAACCTGAAACCGGGCACCAATCCCTATCGCTCGGCCATTGACGAACAATACACCGACACGACCTGGACCGGTGACCGCACACGGGCGGCATTGCGGCAAATGGCGAAAGTAGAGCAACCGTTCTTTTTGTATTCCTCTTTTTGGAAGCCGCACTCTCCCTTCGAAGTGCCGGTTCCGTTTGACAGCCTGTATAACGACGTCGATTTTGAATTGCCCCGGCCAGAATCGTTGGAAACTATCGAGCAACTGCCGTTGCCGCTGCAAAAACTGATTCTACGCGGCAACAAACCTCCGTATGACATGGACCGCGCGACGTTGAATTGGATTTATCGCAGCTATTACGCATCGATTACACACATCGACCGCGAGGTAGGACGGATTTTGCAGACGTTAAAAGAGACCGGGCAGGCGGAGAACACGATCGTCGTTTTCGCCTCGGATCATGGCGACCAATTGCTCGAACATGGCTTGATGGGCAAGAACGTCTTTTTCGAGGCCTCGGTCCGCGTGCCCTTGATGTTGCGTCTACCGGGACGCATTCAGCCGGGGCAATACGACGAGTTGGTGGAAACTATCGATGTGCTTCCCACGCTCATGGAATTGTGCGGCTTGCCGATTCCCGAAGATTGCCACGGACGTAGTCTCTCGCCGTTAATCGCCGACACAACGGGGGATTATGCGCCGCGAGATGCGGTGCATAGCGAGAACATTATTCCTGAAGTAATCACCGGCGGAAGCATGGATTTCGAGTTCGTGCCGGGGCAGGGGATCAAAGGTATCCGCCATCCCGACGCCAAGATGGTCCGCACCGACCGCTGGAAGTACAACTACTATCCCGAAGGGTTCGCTGAATTGTATGATCTGAAAAACGACCCGCACGAACAACACAACCTCGCCAACGACCCGGCCCGCGCAGCAACCGTCGCGGAACTCAAGGGCCGCATTCTCGATTGGTTGATCACCGCGACCGAAACCGATCAGATCGCGAAAAAGTGGATGGTCTAATTTTCCCGCCGCGCACAACTCCCCCCTCTCCCTCTGGGAGAGGGGCCGGGGGTGAGGGCCGCCCACCAGATGATGTTCCCGAAGTTTCAAGCAAAACCGGCAAGTCAAAGCTCGCCCTACAATTCCAACAACAGGACCGAAAACCGCCGTGCCGTTTGATGTCTTCCTGCAAGTCCTGTTGGCTGCTGTGTTTCATGCTGCTTGGAATTTTGGCGCGCGGCGTGTCTCGGGCAATGTGGGTGTGATATGGTTTGGGCAGTTCGTTGGGAGTTTGATTTGCCTGCCGTTTGCGATCGCGCGAATGTCCGCGGAGACGTCTCTGCTCGATTTAGCGTGGATTTGCCTCCCGACCGGGATCCTGCATGCGGTCTATTTTTGGATGCTGGCACAGGCCTACCGGCATGGCGACATTTCATTGGTCTATCCCATTGCGCGAGGGACCGGCGTTGCGGGGACAGCCGTATTGGCCTTTTTTTTGCTGGGTGAACAATTATCGCTGACCGGGTTTTCCGGAATTCTCACTATCTGTGCGGGGATTCTGCTATTGGGACTTTCCGGGAAAAACGTGCAGGCTAATAATCGCGGAATCGTGATGGCGCTCTGCACCGGCGCCGCCATTGCCGGGTATTCCCTTGTCGACAAACGGGCGGTGGGACAAATCAATCCCGTGGTGTATGGCGTGGGGCTGTGGTTAATTTCCGCGGTGCTGTTCGCCCCGGCTGCTTTGTGGAAATATCCCAACGAAGTTCGCGACGCGCTGAAGAACAAAAAACGCTACATCCTGCTGGTCGGCAGCGGATCGGTCGGTACCTATTTAGTGATCTTGTTCGCCTTTCAACGAGCCAATGTCAGCTATGTGGCCGCCGTGCGGGAGTTCGCTGTGGTCATTGGAGCAGCGCTGGGTTTTATCGTTTTGAAGGAACGCTTCACCGCCGCCAAGGCGTGGGGGATTGCTGCGATCGTGTTGGGTTTGGTGTTGGTCAAAGCGGCTTGATGATCTTGTCGGTGGGCGTTGCATGAGCGGTCATTCTTTCAAAAACAAGCCAAAAACGACTCTGTGTACTTGGTTTAAGGAAATTGGGAAAACTGCGTAATATTTCTGGAATTCCCATTGGGGCCTTGGTATGTTGGAAAGGACCGCCAAATTTGCGTCGTCGACGCAAGGGTCAATGGGCGGTTGCAGTTCGACAGTATTCACTGTCAAAAAATGGTACTCACCCGTGAATTCAGAGTGGACCCGATACTGATGATTGTTGATCATCAGTGTGGTAAAGCGAAAGACTCACTTGGCTGATACCTGCACGCGTCTCGGTAGAATTCCAGCGAAGATACTCTTTTAAAACCAGGAAACATACAGATGTCGCTTTGGTCCTTACTCTCTACGTCCTGGGTGCGTTCACAACGTTTTGTGGGTCAAGATTCGCGTACTGCCAAGCAGCAGCGCAGTCGGCAAAAATTCAGCACGAGCCGCGGGCAGATACGGCTGGGGTTGGAAACGCTGGAAGACCGCACGCTGTTGAGTGCGAGTCTGATTGATTCTGATGACGTTATTATTCAGTCGACGACGTACGGCGATTTTAGGACCACGTACGAAGAGATCTCAATTGATACCTTCGCTGTGGCGAATCCACTGGCAACCACCATTATCGTGCAAGCGCCCGGCGGTGTGACATTTAATTTGATCTCCGATCCCGGCATGGACCAGCGTGCAATCGATGGATTTGTGGATGCAGCGCTGCTGTGGTCACAAATCTTCACCGATGACGTGACGATCAACCTGGATATCGGCTTCTCCGTGTTAGCCCCAAACGTTCTTGGCCAAGCAAGCTCATCATCAATTTCCACGAGCTACTCGGACTTTTACATGGCGCTCGACGGCGATCGTACGACCCTAGAGGACGACGCAGCTGTCGCTTCCCTCTCAACGGGCAGCACCTTTGACATGTTGCTCAATCATGTCAGCAACTCGCCAGAAACGGATCTGGCTACTCCGTTCGTTGACGACGACGGCGACGCAAATAACTCGACGATTGACATCAATACCGCAACCGCCAAAGCGATCGGCCTCCTTGCTGCCAACGATTCCGCTGTCGATGCGTCTATTACTTTCAGCTCGGAATTCAGTTGGGATTTCGATCAACGTGACGGAATTAACTCGAATCAACTCGACTTTGTGGGGGTGGCCGCACACGAAATTGGCCATGCTTTAGGGTTTGTGAGCGGCGTCGATGCTTTGGACTATAACCCTGATGATTTCATGGATGACGAATTCATTTATGTCGCGCCATTGGATCTATTTCGATATTCGACAGAAAGTGCAGCTGAGGGAAGCGGAATTATTGACTGGACGGCCGACACACGATTCAAGTATTTTTCTCTCGACAACGGACAGACGAGCCTAGCGTTGTTTTCTACTGGCACTTTTCTTGGCGACGGCTGGCAGGCGAGCCATTGGAAGGACGATCTTGGAATCGGGATCATGGATCCGACAGCGGAACCTCCCGGCGGATTGATGACGATTTCAGACTTGGATATCTTGGCTTTTGATGTCATCGGATGGAACATCAATAAACCGCCCGCGCTGACTTCCATTGCCACGCTCCCTGGTGGAGTCGAAGATACCCCGCTGACGATCACGTATGATGACTTGTTCGCAGCCTCGGATGCTTCGGATCCTGAAGGCGATCCCATTTCGTTTTTCATCGACTCGGTCGCATTCGGCGGAACACTCACTAAAAACGGTTCTTTGGCCATTCCCGGCACCACGCTTTCTGCTGGTGAGTCGCTGGAATGGACACCTCCGGCGAATGCGAATGGTGATGCACTTCTCGCGTTTACTGTTCGCGCACAAGACCTTCAGTTAGCAGTCTCAACACCGTCGATTGCCGTGCGCGTTGATGTGGCCGCTGTGAATGACGCTCCCGTCGCCGATATCGGCGACGATTATGTGTTAGGGGATCGGGCCATGATCCAGCTTGACGCTAGTGGAAGTTCTGACGTCGAGCAGTCCGCCGGCTCTTTGACCTATTTGTGGGACTTTGATAACGACGGCCAATACGATGATGCAGTCGGTGTGCGTCCAGACTTTAGTGCCGCGTACTTAAACGGGAATAGCAATGCTGTGGTGCGGGTAAAGGTCGTTGACAATGAAGGCGCTTACGATACCGATGTCGTGCGAGTGTATGGAGAGGACACCGCGGTGCTGCGGATTCGCGGCGACTACGACGGAGTGGTCGGACAGCGACGTGTGATTTCGCTGAAACTCTACGGTCCGACCGTCACGGATCAGCAATATACTTATACGGTCGATTGGGGTGACGGCAGCAAACAGCGGGTTGTGACCGGCATCTCTGGATTGTCGATCAGTAAAATCTACAACAAGACCGGGACATACACGATCACCGCGACGGCTGTGAGCAACGAGACCGGATTGAATACGTCCTACGCTCGCAACATCCGAATTGGCACGGTGCAACAGCAAGGGGACGATTTTGCCGTGACCGGGACCAACGCCCGGGACGAATTCCGCGTGGTGACTCTCGCCGGGACCGATCGTGTGGAGATCTTCCGCAACCGGATTTCGTTGGGCGTGCACACGGTCCCTGGCACGATCTATGCCATTGGCATGGGAGGCGATGATTGGTTCCGTGGCGATCGTGGGACCTATGACGTCTACTTCGACGGCGGCAGCGGCAACAACGTCTCTTACACCTATTATGGCGACGACACGATCCTCGGTCGTGATGGCAATGATCGCGTTTATGACTACGGTGGAGACAACCAAGTCTCAGTCGGCAACGGGAATAACTTTGTTAAAACCAATGTTGGTGACGATTACGTGATGACCGGATACGGCGACGATCGAATCATCGACTTCGGCGGCAATAATGAGATCTATGCCGGCGATGGCGACAATGCCATCGATACCCGCAAAGGGAATGATCTGATCGTTACCGGGTCGGGCCAGGATGAGGTCAATGACCTCGGTGGCAACAACTATATTGAAGTTGGTAACGGAAGTAACGTGGTCTCTGCGGGCATTGGTAGCGACACGATTCTGGGTGGTGATCAAGACGATAGCTTCCGCGACGACGGTGGTTTGAATTACATCTTCACGTTTGCCGGGAACGATTTTATCGTTGCTTTCGGTACGAGCTATGTGAACTCCGGACTGGGGAGCGATTTTGTGTTCGCCAGCAACGTGCTGGACGATGAAGACGACCTGTTCGACTTGTTGGCCAGAGCCCGCTAATGGGCTAGAACCCGTTTCAAACCCCGGTTGCGCCTGTTCAGGAATCTATCAGGCAAGTGTCTACGTGACGCGTCAGAGGGTTTTTGAAACTACTTGTAGAACCCGCTAACCGGCGGGCCGTCACAGAATCGTGAGCGGCCGCCGGTCTGGGGGGATCGGTCGCTCGTCATGGGACAAGCGTATCATCGTTGATGTGCTTGGCAAAGATGTCCCGTTGCACGGTCTTGTTGTCCCCGTGGAAGTACGAACTGTGAGCGCAGGCCCAATTCAATAGTGGCGGCCAGCAGCCGACGGCGTTGAGATTCAGGTACTCGGAATCGACCTCAAAGGGGATGTTTTTTAATGGCCCCCCCACGATGTCGTTTTTGGCATCCAAGTTGATCCACTGTTCCACGCAACGCGGCTTCTTGCCGTCTTCCGCTTGTTCAATCAGACGTCGCCGCACCGCGCCGATCGACAGCGCGCTGCCGACGGTGAACAGGTTGTGCACCGCATACTTCGGGATGCGATCGTTCTCTGCCAAGAGATGCAGCGCTTCATAGGCAATCACCGTGCCCCAACTGTGGCTGATGATTTCCAGGCGATGCCCTTTTTGAATCAACGGCTCGACCACCTCGGTGAAGCTATCGATGACTTGCTGGCGGATATTGCTGATCAACAGGTACTTCATGAAATCGTCGATGCAGTCGATGCCGGGAATCCCCAGCACGGCCCGCGTGCCGCCTGAGTTCGGCGAGTAGCCATCCTCTGCGCCCGGAGCTTCATCCATCGCTGCGCGGACCGCCCGATCGTGCAGGGTGTCGGTGATCATTTTCTTGACGTCGCTTTCGTCCTGCGACGAGATAAAACCTCGCGCTGCCGGTGTGACAATGTCGCTCCACAACACTTCGTGGCGATTGTCCGCGGGGATATCCGGTGTATAGGGTCGCATCGCCCGCCACCAACCGTTGGAATAGCCCGCTTTGTGTTCGCAGATGCCGTGCACATAGACGACATGCGTTCTGCCCGTCTCAAGACGACGACCGGCAGGGGCGACGAAGGCGGGCTGCGTCGAGAACAGCCCCCAATTTGCCAAATCGCCAGCGCATTCCAACTGCGGATCTTGATCGCGAATTTGATAACTGGGAATCAATGCTGCCGCTGACCGATGCCAGTTCGTATAGGATTGCCCGGCCCCATGTGCCTCTAGCGATTGAAACAGAGCATAGGTCAGCGCCCCGTGATAGTCGCCATCGATAAAAGCATCGTTAGATAGCTGATTGTCCCGGCAACCGGTGATTAGGATTCCGCACTGTTCCTCGACACTGCGACCGAAATGCCGGACGTTCAAATTCCGATAGGAGGTCATTGTGACTGAGTCGGCCGAGAACCCGTCTTCGATTGTGATTCCTCCCACGGCTCGAAATCGGATGTCGGGCGGAGGGAGCAACCGTTTTTTTGTCGCAGGGATCTTTGGCCCAAACTCCTTCGTGCCGGTCCCGGAATGGCAGCAGTCCAGAATGATCGTCAGGTTCACGCCGTCGGGGACCATACGGATGATGTTTCCCAGGTCGTCGTCGAGCAGTGGATTGTCCCAGTCGTGGTCGAACGGGACTAGACATTCATCGACATGATCCAGCTCGTCGCCGTTGCGGTCGGGGACCTGCGTCCCGTGCCCGGAGTAATGAAAGACCAAGACGTCCCCCGCCCGCGCACCATCGACCAGCCACTCCAGACGTTTCAAAATTGCCGCTTTGGTCGCCCGCTGGTCCACCAGCAACCGCATGTCCGGGCCGGGGGTGAATCCAAAATGAGTGATCAGCATATTTCCCATCATCAGCGCATCGTTCACGCAGCCCTTGAGCGGCGCGGTGGGATATTGATTAATACCCACCAGCAGTGCACGTTTTCGAGGTCCGCGTTGTTGTGTCGTCATTGATCGAGTCATTTGAGCTACCTTTTCATTTAGGAGTGTCGTGAGATCGGTTGAAGTTTTTTCATCCCCATGGCTCTTTATTGACCGCGTTTCCCTTACTTGTCCGCTTCTTGCTGCACTGGCTCTCTCAGCGCTCGTAATTCACTCAGCAGCGGTTTCAATTTTCTATCAAGTTGTTTCGCCGTCACCCCTTTCTCTTGAATTGATTGAATCGCGGCCTTCAGTTCTTCAATCTGCTTCAACATCTTGGCCGTATCTTCGTTCGTCTTGGGGGAAGCAGCGGTCGTTGGTTTTCGCACTTCGCATTTGAATGACTTCAATTCTTTGTCGAAATGTTGCGCCGTCAGCTTGCCGGTGGCATTGGCTTGGATGGACTTTTCCATTTCGTTGAGCTTGTCTAACAGCTTGTCCGTATCACCGGTGGTGCCAAAATGGATGTAAGGTGCTATGACCGAGGCGATCAGCAAAATCAAAAGCACGATTGCAGCGATTCCCAACCACATATTGATTTTGAATAGCTTCTGCAGTTGTTGTTGGGGGTCCTGAGGATCGGTGGGCATCGGTAACCTCCGATTGGCATGTTTGAGAAATTGATAACCTTCGGTGAGTGATTTCTTGGCGAATGGATTTTGCACAGGGAGCATTTCCTGAAATGGGGCCTGATCTGACGAGCCGCAGTGCACAATCACGCTAGCAATCCCGAGTGCCAACAAGCTGGCACACCTGTTTTGGGATTGGCGAATTTTTCGAAATCCCCCGAAACCCCATAATTTCCTATTCGGAAGAGCGAATGGCTTGGTGAAACGCGGGGGAGAGACTGTTGGAAACTCCGGTCGCGGCAGTCGCGATTCACCAATATCCGGCGTTGTCATCCAGCCAGCCTGTCTTAGAATGTAAGACCTGTTGGCCGGATGGTTTTGACCCCATTCAGAGAGTGAGGAACTTGCGATGCTAGAAAGTCTCACCCAAAGCTTGGCCGACGCACTCAAACCATTACGGTGGCAATCCAGGTTTACACAGAAAGACATTGCCGATCGTCTCGAAGCTGTTCGGCTGGCATTGCTCAAGGAAGACGTCGCCGATGAGGTCGCCCGGATACTCACCGACCGCATTATTGATGCGACCATTTGCCGCCAAGTGCGCAAGTCGATGGATCCCTGGCAACAACTCCTCAGAGTGATTTATGAGGAGCTGTTCAAAATGATGGGACAGATCGGCATGCAGGGGGTAGACGCTCAGTCGCTCAACCTCCGTGCGGACGGCGAGCTCTCCATCCTGTTGTTGTGTGGCCAGCCGGGAAGTGGCACAACAACGACCTGTGGGAAACTGGCGCTCAAATTGAAGAACAACGGATACCGTCTGATGTTGGTGGCAGCTGACTTGCAGAACCCGGCCGGTGTCGAACGGATGAAGGCCATCGGCAGCCAACTGGACGTGCCGGTTTATTGTGAGGCTTCTAGAAACGACACGGTATTTGATGTTTGCTACAAGGCTCGAAGAGCGGCGCGTGTGGCTGGCAACGTCGATGTCTTGATACTGGATACTTCCGGCCGGCAACACATGGATAGCAAATGGATCTCAAATTTCACTAGAACAAAACGCCATATGCGTCCTCGGCAGGTGCTCTATGTCTGCGATGCGACGACAAGTCAAGCAGGAGTGGACACTGCGAAAATCATTCATGACTATCATAAGCTCGACGGCGTGATCCTCACCAAAATGGACGTCGATGCCCACGGTGGGGCGCTACTCAGCATGAAACATATGACCGGTATGCCGATCAAATTTTTAGGGGTCGGTGAGCAGTTGGACCAGTTCCAAGAGTTTGATCCTCACCGTATAGCAAAACGGATGTTGGGAATCGTAGAGAAGCCGTCGGCGGCAGGGGAGACAATGCGTGATGGGAAATTCACGCTCGATACCTTCCTCTCCACGATGAAGCAGATGAAAAAGCGAGGCCCGATGGAGGAGGTCATGAAGATGATTCCCGGTATGGGGGCTGCGGTCGAAGCGATCGGCGACATGAACCCCGACGACGACATGAAGCAGATCGAAGGAATCATTCAGTCGATGACGCCGCACGAACGGAGCAACCCGGACGTGATCGATATCAGTCGTCGTCGTCGGATTGCGAAAGGTTCTGGTGTTGACCCGGCGGACGTCAATAAACTGCTCAAAGACTTTGGCGGCATGCAGGGGATGATGTCCAAGATGGCCGGGATGTCGATTCGCGAGCGGATGTGGGAGGTCAAGGAGTTGGGGGAGTACAGACTGTTCAATCCGGATCCGCCAGACGAGATTGAGCCTGAGTTTGATGACGATGTTGAAAACGAAAAGGACGATGAGTGAGCGAATCCCCCGTTGTCAGTTGCCATAATTCACCAATATCCGGCGTTGTCATCCAGCCAGCGCCTTCCTAGAATGGACGACTTGGTCATTCGCCTGGATTCGTTGCGGCGGCAGCGGTACGGGTGTTCACCTCTTGCTGGTCGCCCGGGCTGGTTCATGTCTGATTTCGCTGCCCCCGAGCCTTACCCTGTGGGGAAGCGGCGATCGTTTTTTGCCTATAGGGAAATGTGGGATTTGCGATGTTTGAGAGTATCACTCAGGGTTTGACCGGCGCTCTGGATGCGTTGCGCGGCCAAACGAAACTCACCGAGAAAAACATCGCGGATAGTCTCGGGCAAGTTCGGCAAGCTTTGCTCGAAGCGGATGTTGCCTACGACGTCGCCAAAAGTTTCACCGACCGCGTTACGGAAAATGCGATCGGTCGAAAAGTGCTCAACTCGATCAATCCCGGGCAACAGCTGGTCGGCGTGGTCTATGAAGAGTTGATCCACCTGATGGGGCCGGTTGATCATTCTTTGCATCTGGCGGGCAAAGACGAAGTCACGGTCATCATGCTCTGCGGCTTGCAGGGGAGCGGTAAGACGACCACCTGCGGTAAGTTGTCCCGCATTTTGATGAACAGCGGCCGTCGCCCGATGATGGTGGCGGCCGACTTGCAGCGTCCGGCGGCGATTGAACAGCTCAAAACCCTGGGCGGCCAACTTGATGTGCCGGTGCACTTTGAGGATCCGCAAGGCAACTCGGCGGTCAACGTCTGTCGTAACGGGCTGAAAGCGGCCAAGGCGGCGGGGAATATCGACACGTTGATCCTGGATACCGCCGGCCGGTTGCATATCGACGACGACTTGATGAAAGAGCTGGAGCAGATCGATAACCGGCTGCATCCCAAGCAAGTGCTGTTTGTCTGCGATGCGATGACTGGACAGGACGCGGTCAATTCCGCCAAGGCCTTTAACGAGGCGTTAGAACTGGACGGTGTGATTCTCACCAAGCTCGACGGCGACGCACGCGGTGGAGCGGCTTTGAGCGTCAAGCATGTGACCGGGGTTCCCATTAAGTATGTCGGGGTTGGCGAGCAACTCGATAAACTGCAGGAATTTCATCCCGACCGCATGGCAGAGCGGATTCTGGGGATGGGGGACATGCGGTCGCTGGTCGAAGAGGCTCAGGCCAAATTTGATCAGGAGGAGATGGAGGCGGCCGAGGAGAAGATGCGTGAGGGGAAATTCACGCTCGATACCTTCCTCTCCACGATGAAGCAGATGAAAAAGCTGGGCCCGATGGGGGAAGTCATGAAAATGATTCCCGGCATGGGGGGCGCAGTCGAAGCGATGGGCGACATGAATCCCGACGACGATATGAAGCAGATCGAAGGGATCATTCAGTCGATGACGCCGCACGAACGGAGCAACCCGGACGTGATCGACATCAGCCGTCGACGGCGGATTGCGAAAGGCTCTGGTGTTGACCCGGCGGACGTCAATAAACTGCTCAAAGACTTTGGCGGCATGCAGGGGATGATGTCCAAGATGGCCGGGATGTCGATTCGCGAGCGGATGCGGGCGGTCAAAGAGCTGGGTGAGGGGGGCCTGATGAATCCCGGAGCTCAGATTCACCAGACCAAGCAGCGCAGCAAACGGGGACCGCAGGACAAACGCAAAATCCAGCAATTGAAGAAGAAGCAGCGCAAAAACGCCAAACAGCAGAAAAAAAGGAATCGCAAGCGGTAAATTGGGCGAGAACCGGATCTGTGCGTTGGCGAGAAGTGGACTGAAAAGGGTCTGAGGCGGCGCATTTGACGAAAATTGCGGTTCTCGGCCCCTGATGGGTTGCTGTTTCGCGCGGAATTCGTTGAAATTAGCGTTTCCCCGTGGAGACGGTCCGTAAGAACAGATATCAACGCGCCCCCGTTAAGATTTCGCGTTGCGAATGACGACAGCGGTGGCTCCATATAACATACGTTTCAGCAGAAATATCAGAGTCTAAGGAGAAGTGCGTGGCAGTTCGTATTCGGATGAAGCGATTGGGACGGCGACACCGCCCGTTTTATCGCATCTGTGTGATCGACCAACGGAAACAGCGTAACGGTAAGTCCATCGAGGACATCGGGACCTACGATCCCATGATTCGCGACAAGTCGCAGCGGGTTTCGCTGAACATGGAGCGGGTCGACTACTGGGTGTCGGTCGGTGCACAACCCTCGGAAAACGTGCAGGCCTTGATTAAGAAGGTCAAATTGAACAAATTCGGAGCTGTGAAGACTCCGCCGCCATTGACGGCTCCCAAGCCGCTGCCCGAACCGGAACCGGAAGTCGCCGCTGAAGCGGAATCGACTGAAGCAGCTGCCGAAGGTGCTGAGGAAGCTCCGGCAGAAGCAGCAGCCGAAGAAACAGCCGCCGAGTAAATCGCGCGGGGGTGGCTGCCGTGGAATTCAAGCAGTGGTATTCGAACAGTTGAACATCGAACAGTGATTACCTGATATGCGGTTCGATATTCTGACGTTGTTTCCCGGTCTGTTTGAGAGCTATTTGCAGCAGAGTCTGCTGAAAAAGGCGATCGACGCGGGGTTGGTGGACATCCAGCGGTGGAACATCCGAGATTGGGCAACGGGTGTTCACAAGTCGGTGGATGACAAGCCGTACGGCGGCGGACCGGGGATGTTGATTACCTGCGAGCCGACGTTTGATTGCGTCGAAGCGGTGCAAAAAGCAGCTCCCCAACCGGGGCGGCTGATCATGCTCAGTCCGCAAGGACGGCAGTTGGATCAACAATTGGTATCAGAGTTAGCGGAAGAAGAACGGTTGCTGTTGTTGTGCGGCCGGTATGAAGGATTTGACGACAGGATTCGGGAAGGTTTGCAGCCGTTGGAAGTCTCAGCGGGAGATTTCATCTGTAACGGCGGCGAAGTCCCGGCCATGTTGGTGATCGACGCGGTGATTCGTCTGGTCCCCGATGTGCTCGGTGACGAGACCAGCAGCAAATACGATTCGTTTTCCGATTCGGCCCGTCTGGAGTATCCGCAATACACCAGGCCGCGCGAGTTTCGGGGGATGAAAGTTCCCGATGTGTTGTTGAGCGGCAATCACCAAGAGATCGCCCGTTGGCGCGAACAAGAGAGTCTCAAACGGACTCAAGAACGTCGCAGTGATTTGTTGGACTGAGCTGCGAACTAACGAAACGGCAAACTAACTAAATAGACCGTGGACCTGTGGCCAAAACAGACTGGTCTGCGGCATTCGATAAGCGAAACGTTAAAACTAAGGGATCGAGTCATGGATCAATTGCTCAAAGCCGTTGAAGAATCTAGCTTGCGTGAAGAACCGCTGGAATTTGAAATCGGCGACACCGTGGACGTGCATACGCGGATCCTCGAAGGGGATAAGGAGCGGATTCAAATTTTCAACGGTGTGGTGATCGCCCGTCGTGGTGGCGGGACGCGGGAAACCTTTACGGTTCGCCGCATTGTCGCTGGTGAAGGGGTCGAACGGACCTTCCCAGTGCATTCGCCGAAAATCGCCAAGTTGGACGTCCTGCGTCACGGACGCACCCGCCGCGCCAAGCTGTACTACCTCCGCGACCGTGTGGGTAAGGCGACGCGTTTGGCCGAACGTCGTCCCAAGAAAAAGCAATAAATCGTTGTTGCAGTTGGGCGTCACTGGCGGCTTGTCCGCCAGTATCGAAGATCGAACGCGCATTCACTGCTGGACAAGCCAGCAGTGGCACCCGAGCCGGTGAACCGCCGCGTAATCACGTAAACTGTTAGAACCCTCGAGCACGCTGGGGGATCGGTATGCGAGGCTGGTGGGCCAGAGCATTCGGAAATCGAGGCGAGCGGCGCGCCGCCCGATATCTACGCGGCCTGGGCTATACGATCATCGCCCGGCAACACACCAATCGCTACGGCGAAGTCGACCTCATTGCTCGTGACGGAGACTGTCTGGTTTTCGTCGAAGTGAAGACCCGCAAGAGCACCGCCGCCGGCCATCCCGCCGAAGCGGTCGATCGCACCAAGCAAGGCCAGTTGACGCGCGTCGCCTTGGCGTATCTCAAACAGCACGGCTTGTTAAATGCTCGCTCGCGGTTTGACGTGATCGCCATCATCTGGCCCGAAGCAGGCCGCACCCCGGAGTTGCAGCACTTCCAAAATGCGTTTCCACCGGTGGGGACGGGGCAGATGTTTTCTTAAGCTCTGGCGCTAGTTTGATTTTGAACCGGAGTGCAGAGGAGATAGATCCCCCGTGCCCAAAAAAAGCAGAGCAGCAGGAAGCCGCTCCAGAGAAAGAGCGGCGTACCAAACAGCAGGGGGGCAATGCCGAACCGCGAACCGATGGCGGTAACTATGTTTAAAACAAAGATCACGTTTAGAATTACTTTTGCTGGCCCGGACGTAGGTACAGACCATAGCTTCCGCTGCATTGCCAGCATGAAGAAAAAGAACGGTACGCTGATCAACCAGGCTGCTGCAAAGAAGTGAGCCATTTCTCCAGTTCCTGTTGCATGAAAATCGTTGTCTTGCCGAACGCCGCTGGCTTGATTCTCGCTGTTTTGGAGGAGATTGGCAAGTAGATTTTAGACCAGCGTTGGAAGAGTCTCTGGGGTGTGCCGTTAGTCAGAAGACGCTGCAATTCGGCGTTCGTGGAATGTGGTGACGGCTTTATTGCATGAAGGGCGTGAATTGCGGCTTCTTGCCGGCTGCGCCGGCCCCGATTGTGGGGCAATCGCGGCTACCCGGGAAATTTAATTCATTCGCCGGCGCAGAAACGGTAGTAGATCTCGGCGGCTTGCCGCAGTTCCTCAATGTCGATCCACTCCGACTCGGTGTGGGCTTGGTTGATCGAACCGGGGCCGCAGACGATGGAGGGGACGCCGGAGGCGGCGATGCGTGAGGCGTTTGTGCCGTAGGCGACGCCGACTTTTTTGTGCGGGCCGGCGACTGCTGCGACAGACTCCAGCATGCGGTCGGCCAATTTGCTATTGTGCTCATCCGACAGCGAGATACCAGTGATCCAAGGAGGCAGCATTTCGAAGTCGACGTCGATATTTTTGCGGAGAAACGCCTCCGTTTCGGCAATCACCGCGAAACCGTCCTCACCGGGAATCACGCGGCGGTCGATTTCGATTTCGCAACGATCCGGGACGGTGTTCACACTCAGTCCTCCCTCGATACGGCCCACGCTAATGGTCGCCGGTCCGCAGAGGGGGTGTGCCGGAATGGTCTCCTTGAGATGTGCGACAAATTTTTGCAAGCCGGACAGGACTTGGCTCATTTTGTAGATAGCGTTCACGCCATCGTCAGGACGCGAGCTATGACAGGCGCGTCCGGTCGTTCGCAATTTCCAACGGGTCGCCCCGCGATGGGCCACAACCACGTCTAGGTCAGTTGGTTCGGCAACCACAGCGACGTCGGGAGCTATCTTCAGAGAGGCAATTCCCCGCCCTGGTTCGGACCACAGTTTGACGAGATCTTTGACGCCGAGTGCTTCGGCTTCTTCTTCGCAGGAACAGGACATCACGACATTCGCAGCCCCTGCCGGACGCTGGGTGACCAATCGTGCGAAAGCAGCAAGCATAGCGGCCATGCCCCCTTTGACATCGCAGGCGCCGCGGCCAAAGAGTTTGCCCTCTTGAATGGCCGGTTCAAAGGGCGGAATGGTCATGCCATCGACCGGCACGGTGTCTTGATGGGCATCCAATAAAATCGTGGGGCGATCGGGGCCGGCATCATAGCGGGCCAACACGTTAAATCGTCCCGGCAGGACCTCGACTTTTTCGGTCGCCACGCCGAGTGTGGCAAACCAATCTTCCAAGAAAGCCGTCATGCGGGCTTCGCCAAACTCAGGCCCGGAAACGTCGCGGCCCATGGGATTGACGCTGGGGATTGCTATGAGCGTTTCTAGTAACTCAACGGGGTCGTGCACGGGAAAGCTCCACGCGTTTGGGCTTGAGGCTTGAGGGGACAGGCGTGAGGGTTGGCCGATTCAGGCTGAAGGGAAGGGGGCGAATCCATAACACATTGCGGTTCGCTGTTTTCTGGCCACTGGCCACTCGCCTCCGGCCACTCTTTCAATAGTGTGGAGGCCGTTCCTGAACAGGATCGCGTTTTTCAGGTTCTTCGCCTAATTTGTCAACTTTCGATCCGAGGCGGTCCAGGCTTTTGGTGAGCGCATCGATTTCGCGCTGTTGCTCCAGCACGACCGAATTGACCTTTTGAAAGTCCGCCTGCATGTGCATCACCAGGATTTCTAATTCGGTGACGCGGTTGGCAAGAGTTGGGTCTGCAGCAGGTGTGGGGTCCGACATGGTCGCTTAGGCTCAGGTAGGTGCAATACGAAACAATCCGTACCCTATTCATAACGGTTTTGTCGGCGAAATTCATCCGTCATTCCGCAAATCGCAAGGTGGCGGACACCGCGCGATGATCGGACAGGTCCCCCGCGAGCACTTCATAGGCGACGAAAGTCGCATTGGAGGGGATCAATATCCAGTCGATGACTTGTGTGGGATTGGTCGAGGAATAGGTCATATCGCTCGGGGTGGGGGCCGCGCGAGGTCGCCATTGAAACAGCCCAGACTCTTGGAGAATCGCCATCGCGTTTTCGCCGTCGGCGGTAGTTCTAGCGTCCGGAAAACCGGGTGGTGTGGAATTCAAATCACCGGCGACGATTAACGGGACTTCCGATGACTTTGCGACGTCGACAATCGCTTTCGCTCCCCGGACACGATTGACTTCGCGGCGATGCTCCAGGTGAACTGCCAGGACCCGCACGCGCTGTTGATCGGGGAGTTGCAGCGTGGCGACGACACCCCGTTTGCGACCGACGAGCCAGTCTTCCCAGTCGGCATGCGGCGGCAGGTCGACGACCTGGGCGTCGATGATCGGATACTTGCTTAAGATCGCGTTGCCGAATTTCCAACTGCCGTACAGAAAACGGAAATCGAGATTACGCTGTTCGACGCGATAAGCAAACCCGGCCTCGGCGGCGATGGCGGCGGCTTGGTTTTGGTGTCCACTCCAAGTGGAGTCGAAGTCGACTTCGTTGAGCACCACGACATCGGCGTCGGTCCCAGCTAGGAATTGGGCGATCTGCTCAATGCGATTCCTTTTGGCCGTGTTGGTCCCTTGCCAGTTGTCATCAATCGCGCCGCGACCGTGGGCGATGTTGTATGTGACGATGCGAAGCAACCCAGGCAGGGTATCAGTCGCTGCGGCGCGTTCGCTCTCCCCATAAACACGGACACGGCGACCGGGGCTGCGGATGCGGCTGACGATGTACGGTCCGACTACCAACAATGCGATGCAGCCGACAACGACGAAGAGTCGTCGTCGTGTTCGCAACGGCCGCTGATTCTCAGCAGGTGGCGTATCGGACATGCGACTGGTGGCATCGGAGAAGCGGGGCGATTATCCCGCGCAGTTGGAGTCGTTCTGCCCGTTGCGAATCTCCTTGAGCTGTGTCGGGAACAGACGATACAGGTACCAGAACGAGATGACGACTGCAATCAGCATTGCCAGCAAGGGCTTGGACATATGGAATAAGAAATTCCCGGTCCACAGTCCGAGCATCAACGTTCCCAGGAAGAGGGTGACGCGGACCCAGTCGTCGACCCATTCGTAGCGATCGGCGAGGGTGATCTCATATCCGCAATAGGGGCAAGATTTTGTCGAAAACTGGACCATCCCACCACACCCGGGACAGCCATGCGAACGCGAGACGGACGATTTTGCCATGAATTGGTACCTCCAAAAAAAGCATAGCTTGGGGTTGGAGGGGGGGCAAATTATTTGGGGCACGTGAGGGTGAGGGAACTCAAAAGAACTCGTGAATATCGCGTGCTCCATGCAATACACGCACGATTTCAACGGCGTAGCGACCCGCCGATAGCGGTCGATAATAAATCACGAAATTCCCGACAGGAAAACTGCGCAGTCCTGACAACAATTCCTCACGCGACTCACCAATGAGTGGCTGCCGCACCAACATTTGAAATCGCGTGTCAAATTTGTGGATGACATTTGATGCGGCTGTAGGATTGTCGGCGGCAATAAAATCCCAGATTTGGTCCAGGTCGGACTGTGCCAGTGGCGAAAGGCGATATCACCGGCTCATGGCACGTTTTTCTTGGCGGCAAGACGTTCCAAACCTCGGCGTTGGATGTCATCGAAGAACTTGCGATGCTCGGCTGCGTCGTTGATTGAAATGGCTTGACCATGATCTAGTTGGTCAAGTCCAGCTTGGATGTCATTCCGGAGGAGGTCAAGTTTCTCTTCGCGTTCCTTCAGTAGTCGCAGTCCTTCTGAAATTGCCTCATCTCGCGAGCGGAACTTGCCGCTGGCGACTTCGCGTTCGACAAACGCTTCCAATTCGGGGGGGATTATTGTTGCCATCGTCATCACGCTCATTTTGGGCTTCGTAAACAGGTGTCTTGACCGCACACCGGTATCTACTCCATCGTAAGGCTCACTCGCCGTCGGAGCAACAGAAATTAAAGTCAGCTTGTGGCTGTTCCAGGAGTCTGTAAGAATCTCTCCAAACGCGACAAGTCGGTTCATTAACGCTGCACTAAACGTATCCCCCGCCTACGATATAACACTTTGAGATCCTCACGTGACCATTGTTCGCGACCGTCGTCGATGCCGGGGTCGCCCATGTCGACGTTTCCATTGTCGGCGAATCGATAAAACAGTGCCGCATGCATTTCGCCCGGCGTCCAGCCATACTCTTCGGTGTAAACCGGATCGACGGTTGCGCCACGCGGGATGCCAACTGTGAGAATTACGGGACCGGGCTCGCGATCGCGCAAAGCACTTTCGCCGCCAGCGAAGACTTCGACATCCCAATCGGTGCCGGCGGTTTTGAGTTTGAGGCCGCGATACAATCCCTGCCACAGTGTGCCGTTGCGCGTCAGGCACAGTTCGGCCATCTCTTGTTCGTTGGCTTCGATGCCGACTGCTTTGAGGATTGTCGCTGCGCAGGCCGCGCTGCAAGAAATCTTCGAGGTCTGCATGCAGACGCCGTTGCGCCACATGTCATGGCAGGTGGGGGGCGAGCCCCAAATGGGTTGAACAACGGCGAAGAGGCCCACTCCTAATAGAAGGGTTGTATAAACGCTGCGACGCATGACGCCGCCGGGTAGTTTTCGCCAGACCGTACCGGCCAGAAACGCACAGGCGGGCAAGAACCAATTTCCCAGCACGATCAAGTTGGAGAAGGGCAGCAGTCGGGCCAACAACACGCTGTCATCCAACCAGACAATATAGATGCCGATCCCGCACACCGTAGCCAGTGCAATAAACGTCACGCGCTTAGTCGTTGCTGAGCGGCTGAGCCGCAGTCCTAAGAAAAACAGGGCAGCGGAGATCGTGGCGAGGATCGCCAGTCCCGAGTAGATGTCGGTCACGATGCAATGACCTTTCCTAGGTTGGAGACGGGGAAATGAGCGCCAACTACTATCGTACGCGTCCCGTAGGACCGAAACAACAGGAAATTTGCGCGCATAGTCTCGCATATTGCCGAGCCTGAAAACTAGGAGCCATAGGCTTTGTTAGTGCAACTTGCCCGTCTCATTCATAGTGGACTACAATGCGATCGGGTCAATCGGAAACCACGTCGTACTCCAGAGTCGCGGTTTCATTCAACACGCAATAGTCCCGACATGCCCGGGACCTTGAGCAGACGACGCTGAATGACGTCGTATCGGCAAATAGCCTCCACTAGGAAGCATTCTATTTCGCCGGCGCACCAAAAAACGGAATTACCGGTACACCAAGCAGAACATTTGAAATCCTCGTTGCCTTGCATGAGTGAGTATCTCAGTTGTCAAAAATTCTGCCCGCTGATCAATACCAAAAAGTGCTGTTCCTATTCTACCTGGTGTTCTTTGCCGGCAGTTGTATCTCGCCTCCGTATCTACAATTCTTGTTGATGCAGCACGTGCCAACTGTGCTCGCCGCGTTGTTGCTGGGTTACGTCTCAAACCGATTCGTAATCAGCCGGTTCAGCTTTTCGTTAATCATCCTATTTCTATGCTTGCACACGTTTGGTGCACGTTATCTGTACTCGTACGTGCCGTACGACGCTTGGTCCGAAAACCTGTTGGGCATCAATCTCAGTGAAGTTTTCGGATTCCACCGGAATCACTACGACCGCGTGGTGCACTTGTCCTACGGACTACTGCTGGCGATTCCCGTTCAGGAATTCGAACATCGATATTTGGGGCTGTCCAAAGTCTTGTCCTCCTTGTTGGCCCTCGAGTTCATTATCGCGACGAGCGCCAGTTACGAAATGATTGAATGGTTGGTTGCCGTGGTCTTTACTCCAGACTGGGCGGACCAATTCCTCGGCCAGCAAGGTGACATATTTGATGCGCAGAAAGACATGGCATTGGCCACGACGGGAGCCATCATTTCCATCAGCGTTGTGGCGTTAATTGATCGCTTGTGTATGAAGGCAAGGTGAAGTACGCCAAGTATCTCTCCCCAACCAGACGCGGTCGCCGCGAACTTTTCGCTGTTTCCCCGTGTCGTGTCGAACCGGGCTGTTATACTCGTATGTTGTGGACGTTGGCACGTTAGAGGGATGAGATCATGAATAACTCGCAGTTGCGGCGGATTGGGGTGCCGGATTTTTGTATTAAGTCGGCGCTGGCGGCGGTGCAGGTGTTGGCCAAACAGCGCGGCGTCCGTGGGGGAGCAATGAAGGAGCGGATGCGTGCGGTGTTGGCGGCGCCTGAGGATTTTGTGGAGGACGTTGACCTTGGGGAATTCGCACGCGATATCATCGAGGATCGTGAGTTCACGCGACCGGAGCCGATTGAATATCGTACCTGGGGTAACGACATCGATGCCGGGGCACATCATCAGATGCAGCAGTCCTGTTCGTTGCCGATGGCGGTCGGCGGGGCGCTGATGCCCGATGCGCATATCGGTTACGGTCTGCCGATTGGCGGGGTGTTGGCGCTGGACAATGCCGTTGTGCCGTATGCGGTCGGTGTGGACATCGCTTGCCGTATGAAACTCTCGGTGCTCGACTTGCCGGTGGCGGCGCTCGATGAGGAATTTCATCGCTGCAAGCACGCCCTCGAGGGGGGGACGCGGTTCGGCGTCGGGTCTACGCATCAGCGGCCGCAACAGCACGATGTGATGGATGAAGATTGGACCGTTACCCGCGTCACGCGCGAAAACAAGGACAAGGCCTGGCGACAACTGGGGACGTCCGGTTCGGGGAATCACTTTGTCGAGTTCGGCGTGTTTACACTCGACGTGCGCGATGAGGAACTGGGCCTGGATGCCGGGGAATATGTCGCGCTACTCAGCCATAGCGGGAGTCGTGGGGCGGGGGCGTCGGTCTGCAATGTTTATAGCAGCATCGCCCGCAAGCGATTGCCAAAGCGTTACGAAGATGTGCAACGCTTGGCGTGGCTGGACATGGATTCCGAGGCGGGGCAGGAGTACTGGGCGGCGATGAACCTGATGGGGGACTACGCCGCTGCCAACCATGCGGTCATCCACCGACTGGTCTCGGACCTGTTGGGAGCAGCGGTGATTGGAGGAGTGGAGAACCACCACAACTTTGCTTGGAAGGAGATGCACGGCGGAAAAGAAGTGATCGTACACCGCAAGGGAGCAACCCCGGCAGGAGCGGGGGTCTTGGGCGTGATTCCCGGTTCCATGGCGGACCCGGCGTACGTTGTTCGCGGCAAAGGAAACCCAGCCAGCCTCGACTCCGCCAGCCACGGCGCCGGCCGCCGTATGTCGCGCACGCAAGCCAAGGATACGTACAACTTCAAAGCGGTCAAGAAGGATCTGGCGGTCAAGGGAATCACCATCCTCTCGGCCGGCGCCGACGAAGTCCCGGGCGTGTACAAGAACATCGACGCCGTGATGGGCGAGCAGCAGGATCTGGTGGATATTGTGGCGCGGTTTGATCCGAAGATTGTGAAGATGTGCGGGGATGGGAGCCGTGCGGAGGATTAGTTGGCGGAGGAGTCGCGAGGAATCGTCTAGCCTTCGCAGAGTTAAAATCAGAGAATGATTGCAAAGCCGGGTCGCGAATGTACAGCATGAAGCTTGCTCCGCGACAAGTTGTGAACCCAACCCCTCTTTATGTGCGAACGCGAGCCTCATGTTAAAAATCATCCTTTTCTGTGTGGCAATTGCATTTGTGTTGCCGGCGTTTTGCCAAGAGAAACCTGCCGAGGACGATAAGTCAGCCTACGCACAAGCGCACGAGCTGATGAATCCAGAATTGTACATGGAACAGAGAGCTCGCAAGGCAGTCGTCCTGCTTACAGAGGGGCGGGAGATCAAATCGCTTGAGTCTCGGGAGCTTGCTCTACTCTGTCATGCTTACAACGAGCTATTTGAACACAACGAGCAATTAAAAACGGCGAGACTTCTCTGGACTCGCGAACCGGAAATTCGTGAAGCGACAAGTTGGATGATCAATTCGCTGCACAATTCATACATGTTCGCAGATGACAATAAGCCATTGATGGACTTTGTTGATCAAGCTTTACACGATGGCAAGGGGAATCGACGTGAACTGTTGACATTTAAGGCGATGGCAACGATCAACCAAAAAAAAGGGCTCTCCGACGCCGAGAAAAGGGTTCTTGCGTCCGACCTGCTGATTGAGGCATATCGGTATGACCCCCAATTCAGACATGGAAGCCCATTAGGAGAGTCCGAACTAAAGGATGCTATCAGGGACGACTCACCAGATTTTATCGACCGCGATCTGCCATTCTGTTCGTTTTTCAGTACGGCTGAACGTAATTCGCTTAAAATACGTATGCGCGAGGCGAAGGCAGAGCGAAAAGCAAAGCAATCACAGAAAAAAGACGGATGAACCGGTGCCGCTGGACGACTGCGTTTTTCCAGAATTGAATCTGAGTGCCGGGTGCCGATAGGGGAAACTCCTTGGCTTCGGTGAATGACTCTCAAAGAATCACTGCAGTATCTTTTCAGTCGAAACCTTATTTTATAGATGAATGCCGCGGTCGTGCAGATTTCCCTATCTACAATCCCCAACTCGCTTGAGACTCGCACCGGGCTTCCGCGTCCCAACTGGCCTGCGATTTATGATTGGGTCGATGCAAACGTAACTCGCGACGCGGACGTCGACGAGATATGGACTCAGTTGGCGCGTGATTGGATTGACGCGCTGATTGAATCGTTGCCGACCGGTTATGCGCGGAGCGAATCTCGCGAATTCATGGTGCTCTCTAGCGGCGACTCGCCCACGGCGGAACATCTGCTTGAGTGTTGCGAATCCTCTCGGCGGATCATTCTTGACAGTCTGGGTAGCGTTGCTCGCGAGGAAGGTTATGGCAAGTATGTACTGTTCGCTTTTGCGAAGGCGGACACCTATTACGACTACATCGCTGATTACTATCCGGACGAGGGGGAATTCGGTTTATCCGGCGGAATGTTTCTCGATGATGGATATGGCCACATTGCAATTCCCGCGGTGTATGCGGGGGGATACGAGCGTACGCTTGCCCATGAAATGACCCACGCACTTCTGCGCCACCTGCCGTTACCAGCTTGGCTAAACGAGGGGGTGACTCAGGTGATCGAAGACATCGCTATGGGAGGTTCGTATTTTATGGTGGACCGCGAAACTGTGCGTAAGCATCGCGACTATTGGAACGTCGACACAATCGACGCATTTTGGTCGGGTGAGTCGTTCTATGCGTCCGACGAAGGTCAGGAGCTAAGCTATCATCTTGCGCAGATCCTCTATCGCAACCTAGTGTCTGATTACCCGAAACAGATCGCGCGTTTTTTGAATTCGGCCAACTATTCCGATGCCGGTGAGGCGGCCTTGGTCGACGTCTGCGGTGTTTCACTGTGTGATCGCGTCACGCAATTCTTGGGGCAGGGGGCGTGGAGTCCCCGTTCAGACTATTTTGAGATTGACGCCGAATAGACCAGCCGTTGCACCCGGCGATAGGATTTGAGATTGAGAACGTGAATTTCCCAAGAGAACTTCATATTCCCCTGTTTGGCTTCACGCTGTAAACTCCGCTTCTCTCCTTCTCATCTCTCGCGAAACCACTATGCGCATCCTACTAGCGGTCATCCTGACGTTGAGTGTTGCGGGGTGTGGCACAATGGCCAACCTTGAGGGGCAGCAGTCCCCATTCCTTTCCCCACCTGGATTTAAGCCAGTTCGTGTTTATGGTGGCGTGCGGAATGACTTTGATTGGGTCTCTGCAGGCTTCAACGATTCCGAAACGGACGGTGATGCCCAAGACAATTCTGACCGCCTGTCTACCCAAATTTTGGAGGATCCAATCGGCGTTGCCGGTGGTATGACTGCGCTCGGTTACTTTGCTGTGGTCGACCCGGTGCTGTCGTTCGCCGCCGATACCATAACCCTGCCGTACGTCATCGGAGTGCTGCAAGAGTCGGCGGATGAATCAAGCGTCGATGTCGCACAGCATCCTCAAATTGAATCCGATCCGTGACTGCCGCCGGTCCACAACTGCACGATCCCGGGTGGATGGCAGCTGGAATGGGGGTGACCGGAGAGCTTGCATTCAAACGGATTGAATCGTTGAGGGGGGCTGTTTTTCTGAGATGGGCCTGCTGCAGCTCCTTGTCATTGCTGATATCCTGGTGAGCTGTGGAGTGAAACGCAGTCAATGCAGGTTTCTGGGTCATCTTAGATTCAGGGAGATACAGCCTCTTATTGCGGTCCTGCCGTTATTTGTTATCTCATAAGGGTTTACGGGTGATGCGCATCGCTTGGGTATATCGATTTATTCGATGTGTTGTGCTCAAACTATCTATTTGACGGATTCCTTGTTCCTGCCTATAAGTTAATAGTACTAAAATCTTGTCCAAGCCGCTCCAGCTGTCTTGGGCGAGGACGGTATCGGAACAAAATAGACAGGTGACATTTTTTTCTCAAAGCGGCGATGAGTGAAAACATTGTGGTTAGACGTGCCGGTCGATCAGGAACGATCGGAGGCAGCATTTGCAGATGGAAGCGAGATTGCACTGTTGGGCCAACCGCTGAGCCGACCGCGAATTATCTGATGTGCGCAGACGCACGTCCCATGACGCGTATGTGACTTTTAATGTTTCCAGGAGATTGATTCTCCAGCTTTCCCTGAGTGATTTGGCACAATTTAATCAGCACGAGGCACGAGGCGCGATGATGAGTGGTGATTTGCGGGCAGAGAAGATTGCAGGGGGCGCCTGGATCCTTGAGCAGTTTACACATAGCAATCCAGTGCACGAACGGAATGCTGCGCGACGTGTGTTGAGCGAAGTCATGCGTGCTTGGCCGGGTGACGTACATCGTTTGTGGTGGAAGTGGTTCAACGAAGCTGCCAAAAGCTTGGGCCTTCGCGCTCGAACCATGGATTGTACGGTTGAGGAAGCGCTGGCGCTGGTTGAGGATGGTGCGCGGCTGGTCACGTATCGTGATGAGCCGAAGTCGGAATGGTTGGCGGTGCTGGGGAAGAGCCGGCGGCGGATTCAAATGGCCTCCGCTGCGCAGACCGTGCAAGAGAAACGGATCTCTGTGCGCTCACTGAAACGCTCTCTGACATCGCTTGCCAAGGATGGGAAAATACGATGTATCGTTTTGGAACCGCAAACCGGCGAACATCCGGTCGGCGGGGCACATATTGCACCACTGGATCGGCTGCGACATTTGATGTTGCCGGAGTGGTCCGACCTTTGGATTGTGTTGGTGTTCGCCTTTGTCGTCGGCCTGCTCATGCTGGCGACCCCCATTGCGATCGAAGCTTTGGTGAACACGGTTGCCTTCGGCCGGTTTCTGCAACCGGTGGTCGTTTTGGCGTTGATTCTGTTCACCTTTCTTGGATTCCTGGCGGCGGTGCGCGCGCTGCAGACATACGTGGTCGAGATCATTCAAAGGCGTTTGTTCGCACGGGTGGCGGCGGATTTGGCATATCGTCTGCCGCGTGTCGAAGCGGAAGCGACGGATGGACATTACGTTCCGGAACTGGTCAATCGTTTTTTTGACATCGTGACGGTTCAAAAGGTGGCGGCACAGCTGCTGCTAGACGGGCTGGGACTGATCTTGACCGCGGTCATCGGTATGGCCGTCTTGGCTTTTTATCATCCCTGGTTGCTCGGTTTTGACATTGTGCTTCTGGCTTCCATCGCTTTCATTATTCTCGTGCTTGGTCGCGGTGCGATTGCGAGTTCTGTGAAGGAGTCGAAACACAAATACTATATGGCCGCTTGGTTGGAAGACATCGCGCGCTGTCCGAGCACCTTCCGCAACGACGGGGGGACTGAGTTTGCATTGGAGCGGGCCGACCGATTCATTCACGAATATCTGTCAGCCAGGAAATCTCACTTTCGTATTTTGATGCGGCAGATTTTGTTTGCCTTGGGCCTGCAGGCCGTCGCCAGCACGGTGTTGCTGGGCATTGGTGGTTGGTTAGTGATTAACGGTGAGCTGACGCTGGGGCAACTTGTGGCGGCGGAACTGATTGTCACGATGATTGTGGGAGCGTTTGCAAAACTCGGCAAACATATGGAGAGTTTTTATGACCTGTTGGCCTCGGTCGACAAGTTGGGAGTGCTGTTTGATCTACCGATCGAACGGCAAAGTGGTATGTTGGGTGTTGGACAACAGGGGCCGATCGACGTCCATGTGAATGCCGTTTCGTATGCGTGGCCGGGTCGACCTGCAGTCGTCGATTCTGTCTCTGTCAAAATTCCCCCAGCAACAAGTTTTGGCATCTTTGGTCCTTCAAATAGCGGAAAGAGTACGCTGGTCGACCTGATTGGTGGACTAAGGTCTCCCACGGCGGGTCACTTAACGCTGGATGGTTTCGATCCCAGTGACCTACGTCCCGATGTCTTTAGAGAACGGGTGGCGATCGTTCGTAATAACGAGGTGTTTCACGCCACAATCGATGAAAACGTGCATCTCCATCGTGAAGATGTTTCATCGAACGATGTCCGTGAGACACTCCAACACCTCGGTCTGCTTGAGCCAATTCTGGAGCTTGACGAAAGCCGAGAAACCGCAATGAGCAGCAGTGGTGCTCCGCTGACTGAAAATCAATGCCGCTTGTTGACAATTGCACGGGCGGTTGTGGGTCGCCCGGGGCTTTTATTGATTGACGGCGTATTGGATGCGCTTCCTGATGAAGAGCTTGAGTTGGTTTTGGATTTCCTGTTAGCCCCAGAGCAGCCCTGGACCATTATTATTGCCACAGGGCGTGAGTCGCTCGCGCGGCGCTGCATGAATCGCATCGATCTGAAGTCACAGTCATCGCCGATTAAATCTTGAATTGGACCTTGGAATGCCCGTCACGACAGTTACGCCTGATACAAAACCGAAGCAATCACGCCGAATGCTTGCGCCAGCAGCCTACAGCGAAACGGCTATGCCGTCATTGCGGCTTGCGCGCTCTTCGCGATTGGCCCGTCGGTTGGGGAAATTCCTGTTGGTTTTCATGGTGATGGGATTCATCCTCATTGCGTTCGCGCCATGGCAACAGTCCGTGAAGGGGACCGGTGGGGTGATTGCTTATGCGACGGACGAACGACAACAAACACTCGAAGCTCCCATTAAGGGGCGAATTGCTCGTCTGGGCGAAGGGGTATTTGAGAATGCCTTCGTCAAAAAAGGACAACTCATCGCCGAAATTACTGACATTGATCCCTCCTACTTGGGGCGGCTAGAGGATCAATTGGCGGCCTCCCAAAATCAGGTCCAAGCGGAGGCACAAATGTTGGAGGCCAGTCGCAACAATCTGATCGCCGCACACACGATCGTCAATTCCTACGAATCGCAGGTGAGAACCTATGAACAGGTCAAGGCGCAAGTCGTGGCGGCTGCGGACGCAGCGGTGAAGTCGGCGCAAAATAAGATCGACGCTGAGATTCAACAACTTGAGGAGCATAAGGCGGCGGAGTCGCAACTTGAGTTAAACTTCAAACGACAAAAGACGTTGTATGAAGAAAACATCGTGTCAGAACTCAAGTATCAAGAGGCTGATCGTAAGCTAAAAGAGATTCAAGCCAAAGTTGCCAAGACGGAACAATACATCAATTCCGCTAGGAACGAACTTGCCCAGAAACAAAGTGAGCGGAAGGCGAAAGAACAGAAGGCACAGGCCGACATTGATTACGCGAATGCGACCCTGCGCAAGGCGACGGGCGACGTGGCTAAAGCGGAAAGCGATGTGGCCAAAGCTCAGTCCAGTCTGAACAAGGCTCAAAAAGATCTGCTTGAGACAGAAACGAAAGTCGCACGTCAGAGAAGCCAATCTGTGATGGCGCCGTTTGACGGGTTTGTCACACAAATTACTCCCAATCAAGGAAGTCAGGTCCTTAAGGCGGGGGATCCGATTTGTCGCATCGTCCCTGAGACAGCGGATCGCGCTGTGCAGATTTGGCTGGACGGTAACGACGCGCCCTTAGTGGAGCCTGGCCGGCACGTTCGATTGCAATTTGAAGGTTGGCCGGCTGTGCAGTTTGCGGGCTGGCCGTCGGTTGCTGTTGGAACATTTGGCGGCGAAGTCGTTTCCGTCGACGCCACGGACGACGGCAAGGGGCGGTTTCGCATCTTGGTTCGTCCCGATCAAGCCGATCGGCCTTGGCCTGGTGATCGTTATCTGCGTCAAGGTGTGCGAGCCAACGGTTGGGTGCTGTTGAATCAAGTGCCGCTGTGGTACGAAATTTGGCGGAACATGAACGGCTTCCCACCGGTTGTTTCGATTGAGGAGCCGAAGAAAAAAAATAAGAAGCCGCCTTTGCCCAAATCTTAAGCCACGTAAAGTTCATCGGTCTGTTTTGGGAATTGTTCTCAGTCTCGTTTGGAGAGATTTGCCAATAGTTGCTGCCGTTTTAGAATCCCAATTGACTAACAATCTGTTGCTATGATTTTTCACCGATCCTCAACCCCGGGAGTCAGCGATGAGCATGAACTTTTCCACTGATGGATTGCCGTTGAAAGTTAAAGTCCAAGATTATGTCCAGCGGAAAATCGACTCAGCAATCGGCCCGTTTGAAGACTTCGTCAAAGCGGTCGACATCCGACTTGTCGACGTGAACGGCCCGAAAGGGGGCGTTGACCAACGTTGCCGGGTGGCGGTGGCTATGAACGGGAAGCCTGACATCATTGCTTCTGCCAATCATGAAAACGCCTATGGGGCAATTTCGTTGGCAGTCGACCGCGTGCGACGGAGTCTGGAACGGGTTGTGGGTCGCAACAAAGCAAAACGAAACCGGAATAGTCCACTGAGTCATCAGATTGAGGACTCAAATCCCCCCGAAAGTACGGAATTCGAATAAAGGTCTCGGCGTTTGAGGAAGGACTGGGGCTGAAAGAACAGGACCCGGTCCTTAAGCATGATTTAGGATAGAAATCAAACTCAATCGCCCCGATGGGCTGTGCCGATAATAACGATTACGAAGACTGTGGGGGGACCGTGAATCTACGCGCATAGAAACTCGTATCAAATGCACTGTTGTATGAACATGCCAATAGCGAGACTTCGCGCATCTCTCATTGCCTGTAGCGTCATCGCTGCTCTGGGTTGTTCGGTGACTACGAATCAACCCCCGGTTGATTTAAATCGATCGGCAAATACTGCGGCCCCAGCCTCCACGACAACCGTCGATCCAACAGAATCCGAGTACGACGACCAAAACGAGACGACGCTTGGCGATCCACTTCAGCTCGTTTCTGATGAAGTCGAGGCCGCGCCGGTTCCAGAGGAACTGCCTGAGGAAGTGGAGTACTTAACAGACAAAGATCCGGCAGCTGAACCTGAAGAACGGGCGGTTGAAGATTACATTCAGCCCATTCCCCTTGATCTCGGAGCCGGCAATGCGTCCGCCGTCGTCATCGACCAAGTCGTCAATTCGGTTCATGAGTCTTACCCACTGCTGGCTGCTGCACTGCTGGAAAACTCGATTGCTGACGGAAAGCAACTGGCGACTTGGGGCAAATTCGATACGAAGTTCAAAAGCGCGAGCCAAAATGGCGCTCTTGGTTTCTATGAGACCTACCGTCAGGATATCGGATTCGTCCAACCCATTTACAGTGGGGGTGAATTCTTTAGCGGCTATCGAATCGGACGCGGCAATTTTCAACCGTGGTATCAGGAACGTCAGACCAATGAAGGGGGCGAATTTAAGGCTGGGTTTCGCGTCCCGCTGCTGAAGAATCGCGAGATCGATGAGCGACGCGCCGCCCTGTGGCGTGCGACGTATGAACAACAACGCGTCCGTCCGGAAGTTCGCGCTCAATTGATTCTGTTCGTCCGAGAGGCCAGCATTGCCTACTGGACTTGGATTGCGACAGGACAGCAATACAGAATCTGGCAGCAAGCTTTGGAACTTTCGGAAGAACGCAATTCGCGTCTCCAGCGGCGCGTTGAAGAAGGAGATCTTGACCCGCCGGCATTGCAGGACAATCTACGGTCTATCGCGTTGCGCGAATCGAAGTTGATTGACCGTGGACGGAAACTGCAACAGTCTGCGGTCAAATTGTCTCTGTTCTACCGATCTGCTGATGGTTCGCCCATCATTCCCGAACCGTCGCAGCTGCGTGATTTTCCGGAGCCGACCGAATTCCTCGCGTCCCAACTCGAATCTGACATTCAAGTGGCCTTGTCACAACGCCCTGAATTGGCTGCTTTGGATGCCCTTTACCGGCAAGTGAATGTCGACCTGGCAGAAGCCAACAACGAGTTTTTGCCGAGTGTCGATGCGCAGGTCTGGAACTCGCAGGATATGGGAGAACCGACCAGCAGCAAGCGCGACAAATCTCGATACGAACTGGAAGCGAGTCTATTCATCGACGTGCCGTTGCAACGCCGCAAAGCACGCGGGAAATCCCATGCCGCTGAGGCAAAACTTTCACAAGTGGCCGTGAAGCGTCGCTTTACGCAAGACAAAATTGTTGCCGAAGTTCAAGCTGCTTTTGCCGGATTGACCGCCGCGTTTGATCGTCTGGGCAAGGCGCGCGAGGCGAAACGTCTTGCTGAGTATATGGCTGATGTGGAACGTCGTCGCTTTGAACTGGGGCAGTCCGGTTTATTGGATGTTTTCATTCGCGAGCAATCCGCAATCGAGGCGGCGGACGGCGAGGTTGAAGCCTTGCTGGAGTATTTCGCAGCTTTGGCGAACTACACCGCCGCCCTCGCATTTGACTGGCCGATGCCTGCCGAAAGCAAGCCTTAGGGCGCTTTCAAGCAGCGAGCCGAACACGCCGAACAGGCTCTGGGATCGACTTGCATTCTGAATTGACTATCCAGCTATGATGTATCTGGATATTATCAGGTGTCGATTCGGTCGTCCTCGACAGGCTTCGTTCAGTCTCTGCGATGAAATCATGCCAACATGAATGCGGACTGGTTAAACTACCACCATCTACTCTACTTCTGGATGGTTGCGAAAGAGGGTAGTGTCACACGTGCCTGTGAAAAACTGCATTTAGCCCAGCCAACGATTAGCGGCCAGTTGAAGAAACTCGAGAGTGCGCTCGGCGAGAAACTCTACGAACGCGTTGGCCGCGATTTGGTACTCACTGACGTGGGCCAAATGGTTTATCGTTATGCCGATGAAATGTTTGCCATTGGTCAGGAACTTGGAGACGCGATTAAAGGCCGTCCGACCGGGCGACCGGTTAAGCTGTTGGTCGGCATTCCAGAAGTGATACCGAAATACATCGCATTTCGGCTGATTGAGCCGGTACTGCACCTTGAAGAGAAAGTGCAGATTGTTTGCCGGGAAGGGTCGATGGAGCAACTGTTGTCCCAATTGGCCACGCACGAACTGGATGTCGTTTTCTCAGACTCGCCAGCCGGTTCAATGGTTCGCATTCGCGCGTTCAATCATGCGCTGGGGGAATGTGGCGTGGGGTTGTTCGGTACCGCTCAGTTGTGCCGACAATTTGAGCAGGGGCTCCCAGGATCGCTGAGTTCTGCTCCGTTTCTCCTTCCAGCGGAGAACACAGCGATGCGGCGATCCGTTGACGAATGGTTTCTCGCTGCCAATATTTCTCCAGAGGTCGTTGGCGAATTTGACGACACAGCCTTGTTGAAAGTGTTTGCGGAGGCAGGCATCGGTTTCGTGCCTGGTCCACTCGCGATTCGCGCGGAGATCGAACGGCAGTTCGGCCTGAGTTTTCTTCTTGAAATCCCCAATGCCATCGAACGATTCTATGCCATTACGGTCGAACGTCGCATTCGCCATCCCGCTGTGATGGCAATATCGGAAGCGGCCAAAGAGTCGCTGTTTGCACAATGAGACAGCAATGGACCGGCTTTCCCAAGGGGCGGCCATTCAAAAATTAATGATGCACCCGTTGATGGAGATCTGCAGGTTTGTGGAACAAGATCAATCGAGGTACAAAACAGGTTCTCCTGATTTTAAACATTCAACACCTGTGCACTGAATTCGAGGAAATCATCAATGCTGACGCTCCCACTGCGATTCCTGACCGTTGCATTGTGCATCCAGCTGCTATTGGGGAATTCTTTTGCTGAAGCTGCCGAGCAACAGACGAAGCCAAACCCTTTTAAAAAAAATCAGCTCACACCGCGGTATTTCTGCGATGGCATTGCAACTGGCGATCTGAATTGTGATGGGCACGCGGATATCGTCGCGGGGCCGTATTGGTATGCAGGGCCGAAGTTCACTGCGGCTCACGAATTCTACATTGCCGAGCCACTCGAGCCTGAAAAGAGTCCCTCGAACAGCATGTTCTCTTTCGTGCACGATTTTAATGGCGATGGGTGGCCCGACATTCTCGTCTTAGGACGAGTCCATCTGCATCCCGCCTATTGGTACGAGAATCCCGGTGATCAAGAGGGAGTATGGCCAAAACATTATGCATTTGAGCGTGTGTATGGTGAGTCGCCCACGCTGGTTGATCTTGATGGAGACGGCCGTCCGCAATTGGTTTGCCATTGGGAAGGACGCTGGGGGTGGATTGAACCAAATTGGGAGGCTCCGACGGAGCCTTGGCAATTCAAACCGCTGTCGGAACTTGGGGACTGGAAAGAGTTCTACCACGGGACCGGTGTCGGGGATGTCGATGGCGACGGACGCCTGGATCTTGTCCTCAACGACGGTTGGTTCATTCAACCTTCGGAGCCCAATACTACATGGACTTGGCACCCCCATCGTTTTTCTGATGAGCGGGGTGGGGCGCAGATGTTTGTCTACGACATCGATGGGGATGGCGACAACGATGTGGTGACTAGCCTGAACGCGCACGGCTGGGGATTGGCCTGGTTTGAGCAATACCGCGAGGGAGACGAGATCGCCTTCCGCAGGCATCAATTCATGGGGACACGCGAAGAAATTGACAAATACGGGGTGGCCTTCACGCAACCACATGCACTCGATCTGGGCGACATCAATGGCGACGGGCTCAAAGACTTAGTCGTCGGCAAACGGATGTGGGCGCACGGTCCGAAAGGCGACATTGAGCCGGGTGCGGCGCCGGTGTTGTATTGGTTTGAGTTGACACGCCAGGACGGCGAGACACGTTTCGTACCTCATCGGATCGACGACCGCTCGGGAGTCGGCGTTCAAGTTACAATTGCCGATGTCAACGGCGACGGCGTGAACGATATTCTAACCGCATCGAAGCTCGGGAGTTTTGTGTTTATCAATCAACACAGTAAAGAGTGAAGCTGAATATAGGTTCCAGGCTCCCAGGATTGTTTTCAGCGTGTCATGAGAAGTCTAATCCGATTATCCTGGACTTGATGTGACTCTCCCCCCGATGCGTTTTTGTGATTCCTCAGCAATTGATCTCTAAGATTGGGCGACCCGTGACCATGAATATCAAGACTTATATTTTGGCGCTGTTGTGCCTTTTCGTCAGCTTGACAAGCCGCTGCGTATTGGCGCAAACGAACCAAGTTCTTGACATCGGCAACCGCCGCGAACTGTTCATTGACGACCATCTTGTGGGCGAGATGAAGAACGTTCAACTATTGGTCCACCAGCCGATCCGCGAGGAGATCGCGGTGAAATGCGATCAGCCTTGGGAGGGCAATGGCTGCGGCTACTACACGGTCTTGCACGATCGCCAAGAGGCGGTCTACCGCATGTACTACCACGCTTGGCAGATTCCCACAGGCATCGAACCGGGCGGACCACTAACCATTGGCTACTTCGAGAGTCAGGATGGCATACATTGGGAGCGGCCCAATCTTGGTCTGTGCGAGTTCCAAGGTTCGAAAGACAACAATATTATTTTGGACAAGTTGGGTGACGGCGGTCGCTGCCACGATTTCTCACCTTTTATCGACTCGAATCCCGCCGCGAAACCGGAGGGGCGATACAAGGCCATCGGAGCCGGGTTTGAAAACCAGAAGGGCATCTGGGTCTATCAGTCGCCCGATGGAATTCACTGGACCCCCATGGCCCCCGGGCCGGTGTTCGACAAAGGGGCATTCGACACGCAGAACATTTCGTTCTGGTCGGAGACAGAGAAGAAGTATGTGATGTATTACCGTGTTTTTTCTAAAGGTGGTTTCTCGGGGACACGGCTGATCAACCGAGCGGTCTCGGACGATTTTCTCCATTGGACCGATGAGGGAACCATTGCTTTCCCCGAGGGTGAAGGGCCGCAACCGCTCGCGCAGTTTTATGTCAATCAAGTCAAGCCGTATGAGCGAGCGCCGCATCTATACATTGGGTTTCCTGCGCGGTATGTCGATCACGGATTGACCGCTTCGACTCCTTTGTTGCCCGAGTGGAAGCTGCGCGAAAAACGGATGACAGTCACTCCGCGATATGGCACGGCAATTACGGACTCGATTTATATCACGAGCCGCGATGGCCGAAACTTTCGTCAAAGCAACGACGTTTTTTTACCACCCGGATTGCGAACCAAACACAACTGGTCGTACGGAGACAATTACATCGCTTGGCATGTCGTCGAAACTGAGTCGGTCAAGGACGACGCTCCGCGCGAGCTTTCGCTTTATGCCACGGAATCGTATTTCACGGGTCGCCAATCCCGCTTGCGGCGCTATTCATTACGCGTCGATGGTTTCGCTTCGATGCACGCCAAGCTGAAACAAGGTGAGTTCACGACCAAGCCTATTCGCTTTTCGGGGAAGGAACTTTCGCTGAATGTGGCGACCAGCGCCGCTGGTCTGGTTCAGGTGGAAATTCTCTCGCCCGACGGCACACCCATCTCCGGCTTTTCGCTCGCGGATTGTGACATCATCTATGGTGACTCACTCGATCGCCGCGTCAGTTGGAAAGGGAACAGGAGCGTTGAGGCCCTCGCCGGTCGTCCCGTGGTCCTGCGGATGGTCGTGCGTGAAGCAGACGTGTACTCGCTGAAATTCGAAAACTAGCAGCCCGCCTGAAAAACCAAAAACATCCGCGAGTCGGGTGCCACTTCTGGCTTGTCCAGCAGTGTTTTACGTGTCACGCTGTTTGCACTGGCGGACAAGCCGCCAGTGGCACCCTTTTTGGGGCGGGCTTCTAGGCGGAGGTCATCGCTTGTTATGCGCCGAAGCTCGTCAATCGATATCGGCGAATTGCGCTCCCTCTCTCTCTCGTCATTCCTGATGGTTACCCGCGAATTGACGCTTCAAATCGCCTGCTCGCAATTTGATTGGCGCTAGGCTCTCTCTGATTCCGGCGAGAAAATCGCCTCTATATCACGCGCTACGATGCGTGAATTCCGACGACAGTCCTGGCCAAAATCATCGGGGCAGGGAAAAGCCGCGTTACATTCCGCTGCTGCCGTCGCCTGTCATGGCAGAGGCAGGAAGAATTGATCAATTCTGAGAGTTGTCTATGTCGGGCGCCGGACCTCGGGGCAGAGTGCCGATGCGGTGCGGCAGTCCATGTGTAACCCAGGTGCGTTGCGCTTCAGACAACGCACGCTCAGGAGACAGGAATCATGAAACGAATATTGAGACGCTCCTCTCTGTATGTGGCTGCGGTGGTTCTCGCGACGGTAGCCATGATGCCCGCGCCGGCCCGCGCCGCCGGTATGTTGATTGCCGATGGCGGCTTTGGTGGCGTGTTGGAGATTGAAGAGCACACGGCCGATGTGACCATTAACAACGGGGTGGTGGTCACGCATGTCACGCAGGTCTTTCGCAACACCGAGGATCGGCAAGTGGAGGCGCTGTATCTGTTCCCCGTGCCCAAAGCGGCATCGGTGGCGAATTTTAGTATGTGGATCGGCGGCAAAGAGATGGTGGGCGAAGTCTTGGAAAAGAAACGGGCCCGCGAGATCTACAATAGTTACAAGCAACAGCGCCGCGACCCGGGCCTTTTGGAACAGGTCGACTACAAAAACTTTGAAATGCGAATCTTTCCGATTGGTCCCAAAGCTGAACAAAAGGTGCAAATTACCTATTACCAAGAACTTGATTTCGATCATGACTGGGCGACCTATGTCTACCCGTTATCAACCGCGCCACGTTCCGGGTTGGATGCACAGACACAGGGGAAATTTGGTCTGACGCTACACGTTAAATCACAGATCCCCATTAAAAAGCTGGAAAGCCCCAGTCACGGCGACGATTTTGTTGTCGTCCGCCATACCGACTCGTACTACGAAGCCAGTTTGGAAACCGACGGCGGGGACTTAAATCGTGACATCGTTTTGGCCTATCACGCCACGCGTCCGCATACGGGAATCGACGTGATTACATCGAACCAATCCGGCGATGACGGGTATTTCCAACTCACATTGACGGCTGGAGAGGAGTTGGCCGAAGCGTATACCGGAATGGATTATGTCTTTCTGCTCGATATTTCCGGCAGCATGGCGCGGGATGGCAAATTGCGGATTTCTCGCAATTCGATCGATGCCTTCATTGGCGAACTGGGGACTGAGGATCGGTTTGAACTGATTACGTTCAATGTCGTCCCTAGTACTTTGTTCAACCAATTGCAGCCGGTAACGGATCAGTCACAAGCGGAAGCAGTCGAGTTTCTCCGTTCGCAACAAGGCCGCGGCGGTACGGTGCTGCGACCGGCCATGGCGACCGCCTACAAATATGGTGATCCCGATCGTCCGTTGAATGTGGTCATCCTCAGCGACGGGATGACCGAGCAGTCAGAGCGACGGGAGCTACTCGAATCCATTCAATCGCGTCCCTCGGGAGCTCGTGTCTTTTGCATCGGAGTGGGCAATGAAGTGAATCGACCGTTACTATCGCAACTGGCCGAAGAGGCGGGCGGGTTGGCTGCGTTTCTCTCCGGGGGTGACGACTTCTCCCGACAAGCGGAGTCTTTTCGCCGTAAACTCCTGCGTCCGGCGGCTGCCGATGTGAAGATCACCTTCGACGGCGGGGGTGTGTATGACGTTGAACCGAAGCAATTGCCCAACCTGTATCACGGCATGCCGGTGCGTTTGTACGGTCGTTACCGGAAAAGCGGACCAGCGACGGCGCGGCTGACAGCTGAGGTCAACGGAGCACCCATCGAACAATCGGTATCGCTGGAATTTGCCGAGGTCGATCCTGCCAATCCCGAAATTGAACGTATGTGGGCTTGGTTGAAAGTGAATCGACTGCTGAAACAAGCGGACCGCGCTGGATCACGAACCACCGTAATCGATGAAATCGTACGGCTCGGTGAGCAGTATTCGATCGTGACCGAATATACCTCCTTTTTGGTGTTGGAAAACGACGCCGAATACAAACGTTGGCAAATCGAGCGCCGCAACCTGCTGAGAGTCGGACGTGATCGTCGGGCACAAAAGCAGCAACGTGCGGAGTTGCAACGGCTGCGCGAACAGGCATTCACGGAATTGGGTCCGAACGTCGAACCCACGACGCCACAACCGCAGCAGGTGGTTCAAAACGAGACGGCTGTTCGCAACGTTCCATTGCAGGCAAATCCGACTCCGGTCACACAACCGCCGGGACAAAGCCGCGATGTGAGCTTTAGTCCCGGTGTATCAGGCGGCGGTGCGTTTGATCCGATCAGTGGAGGAATTGCACTGGCGTTAGCGGGCTTGGGTTTCGCCGCCCGCCGTCGTCGCCGCTCCAATATGGATGATGAAAACGGGGAGGTTTAAGTGTTCTCTGAAACGAAGAATAACGCGGCAGTGAGATGTCTTCCCGGCATCTCACTGTTGCTGGGAGGAGTGGCAGTTTGTTTGTCGTTTCTTCCAGCGATTGCGGGCTCCCTGCAATATGATCCTTCTGCAATTGCCGAGGGCCAACTGTGGCGGGTCGTGACTTGTCATTTCACACATTGGTCGCTGGATCATTTGATCTGGGACGCCCTCGCATTTGTAATTCTAGCTGCATTGTGCGAGACAACGGATCGTCGGTCATTCCTGTTGTGTCTGATCGCTTCGGCGGTGTTGATCCCGCTCTTCCTCGGTCTGTTGATGCCCGAAGTCGACGCTTACCGTGGACTCTCTGGGATTGATTCGGCTCTCTTTGTGCTGGCGGCAACAACCATCTTGCGAGAGAATGTGACCACTCGACGATGGGGGTGGGTTGTGGCGGCGGGTATGGTTCTTTGTGGATTCGCGGCCAAGATTGGCTTTGAATATGTGACCGGTCAAACTTTGTTTGTCGATAGCGCAGCTGCCGACATGGTGCCCATTCCGCTGGCCCATGTGGTGGGAGGATTGGTTGGAGTCGGAATCGGCGGGTGGGGTTGGATGAGCAGCGGACGATCCGTAGGCAGCCGCATCGCGTCACGCTTATCGCCGGCAACGTATCGGACTTCGAATTGAGGGTTGACTGTTTGACCAGTATACTGCCATCTTGTGGAGCGCTGCGCCATCCTCACTTCAACACTGACGGAGACCAGTCATGTCAAACCAACCGGTGGTCGAAAAGCGGGGTTGGATGCGGACGCTCGTTCGCTGGCTGGCAACCAAATACTACCCCACCATCGAGACGACCGGTTCTGAGCGGATCCCCCAAACGGGATCCGTTCTGCTGTGCGCCAATCATGCGAATTCGTTGATCGATCCGGTGCTGATCGGCATCGTTGCCCGCCGGCCGGTTCGGTTCATGGCCAAGGCACCGTTGTTCGATAACCCGTTGCTCGGCCCTCCGATGAGGGCATTGGGAATGATTCCCGCCTATCGCGGCAGTGACGATGCCCGTGATGTTCGTCGTAATATTGAAAGCCTGGACGTCGGTGCCAAGGCGCTGGTCGACGGCCTGGCCATGGGAATCTTTCCCGAAGGAAAATCGACCGACCAGGCGCATTTAGAAATGGTCCGTTCCGGCGCTGCGCGGATGGCTCTGCAAGCTGTCGCGGAAGGGGCCGACGACTTGTTGGTCATTCCGATTGGGATCACCTACGAATGCAAAGATGCGTTTCGCTCCTCCGTTTGGATTCAGGTGGGTGAGCCGATTGATGTAGCGGAGTGTCTGGCGGAGCATGACGGAAAGGAGCGGGTCGCGCGGCGCAGCTTGACTCAACTGCTCGAAGCGCGGTTGAAAGATGTTGTCGTGCATCTCGACGAACCAGACTGGGAACCATGGCTCGACGATCTGCAGTCGCTGGCCGAAGCACCTCGCGATGCCAACAAGGAAACGTCGCCGCCATTAAAACGACGGAAACGGATCGCCGATGCGATTAACTACTTCTTTGCCAAGGACCGCCCACGGGCAGAATCGGTGGCTGACGACATCAAGGCTTATCGCGACCATGTTCAGCAGGCCGGACTAACCATCGAATCGCCCGTGTTGCGGCTCCGCGGTTTTCGGGTCTTCGCCGAGATCGCCTGGGAGCTGTTTTGCCTGATCCTGTTGTTCTTCCCGGCACTGGCGGGAACGTTGCAGCATCTCGTTCCGTTTGTCATCGTTCGCGGGCTAGCGCCGTATTTTGACCAGCCCGGCCGCAAGACGATTGCCACCAGTCGGGTCTTTGTTGGTTTGCCTGCCTATTTGCTCTGGTATGCTGTCGTTGCTTGGTGGGCGTTTGGCTACTTTGCTCCCTGGTTTGCCTGGACCTGGATGATTGCTGCGCCGTTTTGCGGGGTGATCGCCATCCACTATTGGCGAAGGGCGGGCCGCGTCGCGCAGTTGATCTGGCATCAGATTCAAGTCACCATTGATCGCAAGACCTTATTGAACCTACGTCAGCAGGAAGCGGACTTGCGTACGGAGCTGCGTGGTTTGGCTGAGGATTATGAAGAAGTCTCGCCGCGGCCGATCAAGGAATTCCGTCCGTCTCGTAAAAGCCAAATCGGACGCATCGCCGGGCGAGCCCTCGTCGTATTGTTGGTCTTTGCGACTCTTTGGATTGCGCGTTATCGCCTTTTCGACGATCCACTCAGCGGGAGCGGGCTGGACGTCCAGCAGATTTCCCAGCGACGAATGACGGCCTTGGTTGATGCTGATGAACAAGAACTCAATCGGCTCATCGACGAACTGGATACCTTAGAAGCTCGGGCGACACGCCTTCAGCGCGATTTTAATGATGGCAACCGTTCATTCACAAATCAGGCGGATGACGATGACCTTCGGGAAGTCTTGCGACGCTACATGACCCACCGCGAAGCTCTGCTCCGGATCGTCTGGAAGTATCAACGCTATGCGGAAATTGAGAATGAGGAACTGCGTCTCCGCACCTTTCTGTTGGAATTTACAGCGGCCTCGATGCTGTATGAGGCGTCGCTCAAATTCGTCCATCAATTTGGTGACCGTTCTGAGGCAGTCGCCAAATTGAACGAGCCTGAACCGAACTGGGGAATTCCTGCCGGGTTGTACGACACGATTCGGCATAATCTCGCCAGTCCCCAGAATATCCGCATGTTCGAATTGGCGCGGCAGTACTATCACCAGGAGCATGTGCAACAGCAGTTGAAAACGCATGCACTCTTAACCTCGCCGCCTTACGATCGGTTTCACAATGCCATTGAGGATGCGGAAGCGACGATCCGTGAAATCAACGATTCGGTCTCCGCACGGGTCATCCAAGTCGCTGTTTCTGATTTGGGGAACCTGATTTATCATGCGCAATACGCGACACAATCGCTGGTTTCGACCTGGATTGGCGATTTTAAAATCCGGCAACCCCACGGGGGCGAACCGCTTATCGATAAGCAACAGTTGGCCCAATTGAGCGAGGTGCTTGAGCCGGGCGATATACTCTTGGAGCGGCGGAATTGGTATCTGTCCAACGCTTTCCTACCTGGCTATTGGCCGCACGGTGCGGTCTACGTTGGCACGACGGAAGACCTGAAGCGTTTGGGACTGGATACGAATGAATACGTCAGCAAACATTGGCACAAGTTCTCAGCCAATGATGAGGAAGGGCACCCCCATGTGATCGTGGAGGCGGTCAGCGAAGGCGTGATCTTCTCGTCGTTGGAACACTCGATCGGCGGCGCGGATTCGGTGGCCGTGCTGCGGCCCAGCGTCAGTGAACAAGAAAAAAAGGACGCGATCGTGAGCGCCTTTAGTTTCGCCGGACGGCCCTACGATTTTGAGTTCAACTTCGAAACGCCGTCGATGCTGGTTTGTACCGAAGTCGTGTTTCGTGCCTATGGCGGGAATGCCGGCACGATTCAGTTTCCGCTGGAAGAAATCATGGGGCGGCAAACCATGCCGGCCATCAACCTGGCGCGCAAGTTCGACGAGGAATACGGCAACGACGCTGCTCAGTTTGAATTCGTTGCTTTTATTGATGGTGATGAAGTGGCGGAAACCTCACGATTCGTTACCGATGCAGAGGCATTTCGCAATACCGTCGATCGCCCCGCTAGTTCGTTTGTCCAATCCTCCGACCCCATCGCGCTGAAAAGCATCGGCCCGCTCGGAAGGACGTTGGCATTTCTTACACTACTTGCCGCCGTGTGGGCTGTGGCAGCGCCGCTCGCGCGGCGACTCAGGTCTCCGAAACTGGCGGTGTCGAATGAACCGGAATCGACGGAGCCACCCCCTGGCCAATAATCCCCGATTGGTCTCTCAACTTGCTCAGGACAGGTTTAAAATTCAAGAATCATAGCCGGGCTGTGCCGGAGAATAATGCTCGCCAAATCTTCCATGTCGCTGTGTGGCCATGATAAGAAACATCTCTGCTGGAGCTTTACTCTCCCATGACTTTGTCTTTTTGGACCGGGTATTCATCCTATGAAAACGAACCTACTGTGTTGGGCTCTCTTCGCCACGATCACTTCCCTCCTCACGGCGGAGGAACCGGCGAGATTTGACCGCTCTGTCAAAGTAACCCAAAACTTCGAAGCGGCGATTCCCCACCCTGCACAGCAGAAGGCAGTCGCGGAGAAGCTTGCGGCTCTGGAAAAAAAGACGGGACGGAAGCCTAACATTCTCTGGCTGGTGGTGGACGACATGGGGTACGGCGACCCCGGATGCTATGGCGGAGGAGAGGTCATCGGTGCAGCCACGCCTAACATAGATCGATTGGCAGTAGGCGGCTTGAAGCTGACTTCGTGTTACTCGCAACAAACCTGCACGCCCACGCGAGCGGCAATTTTGACAGGGCGACTTCCGGTTAGAACGGGATTAACACGCCCGATCTTGGCGGGGGACAAGGTCACGAAAAATCCCTGGGAAGGGGAGGTTTCGCTCGCAACGTTATTAAGTGAAGCAGGCTATTACACGCTACTGACCGGTAAGTGGCATATTGGTGAAGGAAAAGGGATGCGACCGCACGACGTGGGATTCGACGAATTCCTCGGTTACTACCCCGCCCAGAAAGAAATCTCGCAGCGTGTTGATGAACGACGCTATCCTGGACTTGTACTCGATCCGGATCGCATGAAAATGTTTGAAGGCGTTGGTCCCGACGATCACCTGACGCATGGCTTTAAAGGGGGCAAAACCGAGCAGTTGGCACAGATCAAATCGACTGAGGACATGGGCAAAGCGGACCAGGTTCTCGCCGATTTCACGATCGCGCAAATCAAGAAACTTGCTCAAGGGGACAAGCCGTTCTTTATCGAGCATTGCTTCATGAAGGTCCATTGCGACAACTTCCGCAACCCGGACTTGGGAGTGCTGAGCGAGAGCAAATATGCCTATAAGGAAGCGGTCGCGGAAGTTGATCTGCATGTGGACGAAATCGTAAAAGCGCTCGATGAGGCGGGAGTTTTGGAGAACACGTTTGTTTTCTTCACCTCAGATAACGGTCCCCAAATGGATGCCTGGCCCGATTCTGGTTACACCCCTTTCCGTGGCGCGAAGGGAACCACCTTTGAGGGAGGCGTCCGTGTGCCGGGAATCGCCTATTGGAAGGGAATGATCAAGCCGGGACGGACCAGCAATGATGTGTTCGACCTGATGGATCTGTTCGGCACAGCGATGACACTTGCAGGCGTCGCAATCGATAAACTTCCGGACGACCGGTATTACGACTTCATCGACCAGACTTCGTTTCTATTGGAGGATGAAGGGAAGTCTAATCGTGAAGCGGTGTATTTTTGGTGGGGGACGGAGTTGATGGCGATTCGGATGAAAGAGTACAAGGGGCACGTGAAAGTGGTCCTCCCGCAGTCCACGCACATGCACATCGATCTTGCGCTGGTCCACGATGTCGGTCTGGCCCCGTGGATCTTCAATCTGCATCTCGATCCCAAGGAAGAGATGACTGTCGGCCACCGCCGCGATCCTTGGCTGGCATCCGTACTGGGGAAATTGAAAGCCCATGCAGCGACCATGAAAAAGTATCCCCCGAAGAATATTGGGCTATAGAATTCTCTACTTAATTATTCACCCAGCTTGCCCCCCGCATACAGAGAATGACTTAGCGCGTGTTTGTTTCACCGGAATCTGAGTTCTTTTCTCTCTTCAACAATCCTTCATCCTTCTTTGATAAAACGTTCATGCGAAGTGATGAGTCGGCGAATTATGGGATTGATGAAGGTTTTTGGGGATGAATGAGACGCAGGTGGAGCAGGTTGCGAAGGGGGATGATGCCTCTTCGCAATTTGGCGGTGGGCAGCGTTGGGGATTTTTGTTCGCACCGGTGGATATCGCGTCGATTGTTGTCTTCCGGATCTTATTTGGCGGCATCATGCTGTGGCATGTCTCCAAATACTATCGCGACGACATGATCGCGTTTTACTACATCAAGCCTCCCTTCCATTTGACCTTTTACGGACTGGAATGGATTCGTCCCTGGCCGGGCGATCTGATGTACTTGCATTTTGCCGTCATGGGCGTCGCCGCCTGTCTGGTGCTCATCGGGTGGTTTTACCGCGCGGCGACCATTGTGCTGTTTTTGACGTTCACCCACCAGTTTTTGATCGAAAAGTCGCTGTATCAGAACCACTATTATTTAATGGCTTTGATCAGCTTTTTGATGATATTCATCCCCGCTCACCGGGCATTTTCGGTGGATGCGCTTTTTCGCCCCAAAGCCGCCAGTCAAACGATTCCTGCTTGGTCGTTGTGGTTACTGCGGATTCAGTTGGGGATTGTCTATTTCTACGGCGGACTGGCCAAAATTAATGTCGATTGGCTGCACGGTTGGCCGATGCGGATCTGGCTGCGGCGGCATACCGATTTTCCGGTTCTGGGAGACTATGTCCACCAGGAATGGTGCGTCGCGTTTTTTACCTACGGCGGGTTGTTGTTCGACCTACTTGTGGTCCCGATGCTGCTTTGGAAGCGGACGCGGATGCTGGCGTTCATGATCGCGATCTCTTTTCATCTGTTGAATTCGCAATTGTTTAGCATTGGCGTCTTTCCCTGGTTCATGATTGGGGCGACGTTGATTTATTTCTCCCCCAGTTGGCCGCGGACGCTTGTCTATAAGCTGTTGTGGATTCCGGGCCGGAGGCCGCTCCCAGCGGCAGCGCCTGTGAAAGCAAAGCTCACCAGCCGGCAAAAGCTGACGGTCGCCTTACTGGGGGTTTATCTGACAGTGCAGATCCTGGTCCCCTTTCGTCACTTCCTCTATCCGCAAAGTGAGAGTTGGACCGAAGAGGGACACTTTTTTGCTTGGCATATGATGCTACGCGAGAAGCTGGTCGGCCTACGGTTCTATGCGACCAATCCCCAGACGGGCAATTCGGGTAGTCTGGATATCCGCCCCTACGTCACCGAACGGCAGATCCGGCGACTGGGGAAAGACCCCGACATGATCCTCGACTTCGTGCATTTTCTGCACGGTGAACTCTTGAAGCAGGGCAACGATGAGATCGAGATTCGTGTGCTAGCGCTCGCGGCACTCAACGGCCGCAAACCGCAGCCGTTGGTCGACCCCACGATTGATCTCGCCCAGGTCCCCCGCACGCTGTTCCACCAAAAGGAGATCATCGTGCCGCTCACCGAACCGCTCCGTGAAGAGGCGTGGGAGGTGCCGTTACTTGATTGGGAGCAGCACCCCGACTTGGCGAAGTACTTCACCAGCGAAAAACGTTGAGGCGATGTGTTGCCATCCTGGTTAGAGCGTGTTTTCAATCTGGGAGGTCGAGGCTTCTGTCGAATCGCGATAAACCTTATCGCTTGCCTTGGCCATGGAAATCTCCAGGCTTCCCCTACCCAACGCCCCCAATGCGGCTCAGCAGGAGCTTCGCCCTCCCGAGACGCATTCTTGGCACAGAGCAGGGTGGCCGCCGGGATTTATCTTCTCTTCCGCTTCGGCGGGTGCGTCAGTTCAATGTCAAACACGTTGTCGCTGATGTCTTTGACTTCCAGGGGCTGTTCCTGCACGCCGCAGGCATAGCCTTGGTCTTTGACCGGTGCTTCATCGTCTTCGGGGTCGAGTTGCATGACCCGCACGTTGTGCATGCCGACTTTGGCACCATCTTCGTCGTAGTAAGTGGAGATCACGAATTCGCCTTTTTCGTTGAGGACTCCACGCCCCGGTTTGCCGATATCCGTATCAACTTCCCCTGAAGTGGGATCCTGCATCGGCAGGAAATAGACGATGCCTTCGGTCAAAAGCTCGCCATCGCATTTGACGGTCCCGCGTACCGGAGCCACCGGTTTTTCATGATCATTTCCGCAACCGACAGCAACGGGCAGGAGTGACAGAAGCAGCAAGGCGGCACTGAGTGTTTTGGTTCGATCCATGGTAAATTACGAGAGGTTTCATTCAATAAAGAGGCAGGAAACGTTTTTAACAAAGGCCCCGTGGAGAACAGGGCGGAGGGATTTGTGGAATGCACGTGAGTGGAAAACACGGAAAGGTCGCATGTGCGACCTTCCCGCGATTTAACATTCGCATTCTACTCGGCGTGCTGAGCAGGCCGACCTTAGAATTCGCCAACGACGTTGCCGTCAGCTTTGTCGCCCAGATCCGAGTATGTCTGGCCATCGATGTTTTCGCTTATGAAATGCACCGAGCCGTCTGCAAAGAGGAAAAACACGCCCCCTGTATGCTGGCTGGCGAAACAGTCATCGCAGATGGCTCCATTCGGGGGCTTGGTGGGTTGCGTTTCCTTAACAACATTTTGATGTTGGTCGTTCGTGCCGATCCAAACCGGGAAATCTTTGGCGTTACTAGATGTATCATTTATGGTGGACGGATCGGTATCACGCGCAGCCTGGGTGTTGCCTTCGCCCACACAGATCGTATTGGAAGTGCCATCGATGACATTTCTGATCCGTGTCGGGGAGTTGTTGTCCTTGATCTTTCCGAACATGCCTGTGATCGACCCGCCACCGGACCCCAGACACGCGCTGTAGTCGTTCTTGGCGTGACCTCCCAGGTCAAAGGGCGCTCTTGCACCGACGCGGAGGAAGCTGTGCGTTCGTAGTGTGGAGGAGGGGCAAGTATAGACCGCGAGCACCGTGTCGGTTACGCCGGGCTGTAACAAAATTGGCTTGTCTTCTCCGACGATTTCTCCGTCGTTAGAGAAGTCAATTTGTTTGTACAGGTTTCCTTGGTCCAGGCCGGGAAGAATGAAGGCGGCCCAGCCGAAATCGTCGTCGCCAAACAGCGTGCCGGGCGGGAAAGTCAGGGAAGTATCGTGGTAGTTGTGTAGGGCGAGACCGATTTGCTTGAGGTTGTTGCGGCATTGAGTCCGCCGGGCCGCTTCACGTGCTTGTTGTACGGCCGGCAGCAGCAGAGCGATGAGGATCGCAATGATCGCAATCACCACCAGCAGTTCAATGAGAGTAAATCCTTTGAATGATTTCCGAGTCTGCATCAAAATAGTTCCTGTATTCCTAAGTGTGGAAAAGAAAAACGATGAAAATTGTCAGGCCGAACGAGTAGGAGTGTTCGTGACGATTTTCAAAAAAGAGACCTAATGGTCTCGGGTGGGTTCATTCACAAGCACGAATCGCTAGATAGTCGATTTGTGTGAAGATTTGACAAACGCTCGCTCAAGTTTTGAATGCGTGGACACGAAAAAGCGAATTTTTAAAAAACTGGTGAGTGGCGGAGTCGTGACTCAGCCGGCGCCAGGGCCGTCGATGAGACAATTGGGCAGCTTTTTCCAAAGATCTTCTAGGCCCGCGCGGGTAATCCGAGAATCGCCTAGCTGGATCTGTTCGAGTTGCGTCAACTCTTCAAAATGAACCAAACCGGCATCGGTGATCTGTGTTCCGCCCACCATCAATGCCGTCAATTTGGGCAGTTTTTCCAGAATGACCGGCTTCAAGACCGCCATACCGTCATCCGAGATGTTCGTCTCGTTGAGGAACAAGACTTCAAGCGCAGGAATATTGCCTAAAGCTTCCAGTCCGGAGTCGTCCACCTTGGTTTTACAGAGGTTCAGCCAGGTTAAACTCTCCTGATGGGCCAAATGTGTTAGCCCTGCGTTGTCCACGAGCGTGCCTTGCAGGTACAGCCGTTCCAACTGGGGAAGACTCTGCACGTGGGCTAGACCCGGTCCGCTCACCTGGGTGTCCGTGAGGTTGAGCAACTTGAGTTTGGAGAGATTCGCAAGGTGCTCCAATCCGGAGTCGTTGATTTTTGATCCTTGTAACGAGAGTTGTTCTAGGTTGGAGAACGAACTCAATGGCGTCCAGTCGGTGATTTCTGAATTGTGGATGAAAAGTTTTTTCAGTTGCTTTAGTCCAGAAAGTTTTTTCAAACCAGCATCGGTTATTGGTGCGCCTTTGATTTCCAAGCTCTTCAGCGTCTCGATTTTTCCGATCGTTTCCATCTGTTCATCGGTGAAATCCTCACCTTTGATGATGGCCAAGGATTGCACTTCGCCTGCAGTGTTCGTGGTCACTTTTGCGCCGAGAGCTTCTAGGTTCGCCGTGGCGGGATGCTGTGCGTTCGACCCGCTGCAACCTGAAATCAGTAGTAGTCCAGTGAATGTACTGATCAAAAAACCGGGCCATTGAGCGAGCTTTGCATGGGGGAGAATCTGAAAGGACACAGCCGTCTTTCCTCGTTAATTATCGATGAATGTGAAAAACCAGGGGGTGGAGGATTTGCATTCTCCAAGTTGGTTGGGCTAGGGTAGCGACTCTTTGTGAGTTTTTAACGAACAAAGACTCAGCCAGTTCACACAGATCATCAGACCTTGCCGCTGTCACGCCAAATGGATTGGATCGGCCGAGGTTTCAAAGGAATTTTCCCCATGCAAGCACGCGTTAAGTTCATCTGCAGTTTGGCAACGGTTTTAGGATTAGCGCTGGCGGTCTACGTGGCCCGTCCCGATCGTTCCCCAGCCAATGATCAAGAAAAGCCCCCGGAAGCGGTTGCGGAAGAAATTCTCCACCGCCCGACAGCAATGCCGGATCGCATCCTCTTGACCTGGAACGACGACGTCGCCACGACGCAAGCGGTGACATGGCGAACCGATACGTCGGTCAAAAAAGGCTATGCGCAAATCGCCTTGGCCGAGGATGGACCGATGTTTACGACGAAATCGAAAGATGTTTCCTCAACAAAACAATTGCTGGATTCCGACCTGGGCCAGGCGCATTACCACACGGCGCATTTCACGGATCTGACACCGAAAACGCTGTATGTGTACCGTGTGGGGGATGGCGTGAATTGGAGTTCTTGGACTCATTTTCGCACGCCCAGCACAGAGGCTGAGCCGTTTACGTTTATTTACTTTGGCGATGCTCAGAACAATCTCAAAGCGCATTGGTGGCGGGTTTTTCGCGAAGCTTATGCCGATGCGCCCCGGGCGCAGTTTATGTTGCACGCGGGCGATTTGATCAATCGCGGCAGCCGGGACGCGGAATGGGGCGATTGGGTGCGGGCCGGCGGATGGGTGAATGCGATGATCCCCAGCGTGGCGATTCCCGGCAACCACGAGTACTCCAAGTATGATCCCAACGGCAATGAATACCCCGACGGTCAGCGGCAGCTATCCACGCATTGGCCGGTCCTGTTTGAATTCCCCACCAACGGACCCGACAGCCTCTCGGAATCGGCCTATTGGTTCGACTTTCAGGGAACACGTTTCATTTGCCTTAACAGCAACGAGCAGATTGATGTGCAAACGCCCTGGCTGGAAGGAGTTCTCAAGGACAATCCCAACAAATGGACAGTCGTGACGCACCACCATCCGATTTACCCGTCCAGCCGCGCACAAAACCCAGAAATCCGCGATGGCTGGCAGCCGCTGTATGACAAATACGGGGTCGATATCGTCCTGCAAGGCCACGACCATAGCTACGGCCGCACCGGTTTGATGGGCTATGAACAGAATCTACCGACCGGTGTGACCGTCCAAAGTGAAAAAGCGGGAACGCTCTACGTCGTGTCGGTCAGTGGCCCCAAACAATACGGCCGCAACGATTTCCCGTTCGTGCGACGGGCGGAAGATACGCAGTTGTATCAGATCATTACCGTCGATGGTGACGAGTTGCGCTACGATGCACGCACGGCCACTGGAGCCTTGTACGATGCATTCACATTGCGCAAACGGGACGGTGAGGTCAACGAGTTGATCGAACGCGTTCCCGATACGCCTGAATACCGCCGCCCTGAAATCAAGAAAAAGCCATAATCTTCAGCGGCCCTGGTTATCGTCGTGCAGCAACTGTTTTTTCGGCTCGGTCCAGCCGGGCTCTCATCACGGACAAAACGTCGGTGTGTTTCGCAGAGGTCGCGAGGTTGACGTGCTCCGCGGGGTCTTGCTGCAGATCATAGAGTTCCTCACCATCCGGCCAACGTGCGTAGCGCCAGTGGTCTGCTCGGATCGCTTTGCCAAATTTTCGGCCACGTCTTACGACTGTGTAGACAAATTCCTTGCCAGGCAACGCAGGATCAGAAAGCATGGGAACCAAGCTGGTACCTTGCAGATCCTCGGGAGGAGTCACCGCACAGAGTTCGGCGAGCGTGGGGTAGAGATCGATCAGTTCCACCAGGCCGTCGCTGGACGAGCCGGGTTGTGTGAGGCGAGGAACGCGAATCAAAAGCGGCACACGGTTGCAGACCTCGAATAGTGTCACCTTGCCCCACATAAAATGCTCACCAAGCTGATAACCGTGATCGGAAGTCAGCACGACGATCGTGTTCTCCCACAGGCCGTTTCGCTTCAAGCCTTCTAGCAACAGGCCAATTTGTGCATCGATGAAGGAAATGCAGGCGTGGTAGGCTTGAGTGTATTCGCGTCGGAGAGCGTCGTTTTCAATGCCCAACTCGAAACCGAAACCCTGAAATCGTTTGACCATTGCCGTGCGCGGGGCTTGGTTCCAGAATCCAGCTGGAGTCAATGAAAACTGCAAGCTTTCCTGGGGATACAGCTTGAAGTAGGCATCGGGGGCGAGAAACGGAACGTGGGGTTTTTGGATTCCACAGACGATGAAGAATGGCCGTTCGCCGTTGCGTTTTTCATCAAGCCACGACACAACCTGCCGGACATTTTTGCCATCCTTGTGTTGTTCGTCACGAAGTCCGGAGGGGCCGTATCCTGGGCGCGGCCGACCATGCGTCTGCGTCGAAAGTGTACCCAAATGCTTCTTCCAAAGACGACGATTCTTGCCTTTGTCGACGGGGCCGTGCTTGGCTTCAAAAACCTTTTTAGCTGCAAGTACGTGCGGCATTTCATCGTTTTCGAAACGCTGGAATTTGTTCCAAGCGAGCGGGCCTTGCTCATGTTGTGGCGAATGAAAAACCTTTCCTACAGACGCCGTCCAATACCCTTGTTCTTTGAAACATTGCGGCAAGGATCGCGTGTTGGGGCGCGTCGTTCGGATGTCGCTTTTATTGTCGAGAACCCCGGTCGATTCGGGATACAGCCCGCTGAGAAATGAAGCCCGCGACGGTCCGCAAACGGGATATTGGCAATACGCCCGACCGAACGTCATCCCGGCCTTCGCGAGGCCCTCCAAATTGGGTGTCTTGATGTGCGGATACCCAGAGGTCGAAACGTGAGTGTTGAGATCATCGCAAACAATAAACAGCACATTCGGCCGCGGCGTGGGGTCCGCAGCACGACTACTGCTCACAGACAATACACCAGTGAGCAACAGGAAAAGAGCGACTCTCATTTGATTGAATCCTGGGGGTTTGCGTTTGATTTCTTCAACTTTTTCTCAGCAGCTCGTTGTCGCTTGCGTTCTGCGCGCTGCCTGCGGCGTTCTTTCTTGCGGTCCGTTAACTGATCCGCTGGACGATCCTCCCAGCGTTTGCTGCCGCCGGAAATCGGTGCGGCCATTTCCCCGATCCATTGGTCGAAGGCGCTGTTCATTTTTTTAACCCTCTCGGGATGTTCGGCAGCTAAGTCGGTTTTTTCTCCCGGATCGTGAGCCAGATTGAACAATTGCTGCTTGTCCTTCATCGCGTGCAGCTTCCAGTCCCCGCTGCGGACCGCCCACTCGCCACTATCGCCCCCTTCGCTCCAATACAGTGTATCGTGGTGAGCTGTGCTTTGGTCGGTGAGCAGTGGCAGCAGGCTCTTGCCGTCGAACTCGTTTTTCGTTTCAGGGTTCGTAGCGACCGCATCAAGAACCGTGGGCAGGATGTCGAGTGAGATTACCGGCGTATTGACGGTGCGTCCGCCGGAAAACTTTGCCGGCCAACTGACGATGAACGGTGTACGGATTCCCCCTTCATAGAGGCTGCCTTTGAAGCCACGCAGCGGAGTGTTATTCGCACTCATGGCCTTGGAGCCACCGTTGTCGGTCAGAAAAAACAGAATGGTGTTGTCGAACAATTCTTCCTGCTTGAGTTTTTCGACAACCCTGCCGATCCCATCGTCCAGGTGCTTTAACATCGCCATCAGAATCACACGTTTGTCGTCCAGGTCGGGAAACTTTTTGCGGTATTGTGCAATGGTCTCCTGCGGCGCCTGAGGCGGGGCATGAACCGCGTTGTAAGCCAGATAGAGAAAAAACGGTCGTGTTTTGTTCCGTTCGATAAACGCAATGGCCTCTTCGGAGAGACGGTCCGTCAAATAGCCTTCATCGTCGATCCGCTCTTTATTGCGATAGAGAGGATGCGCGGATTTGCTTTCGGTGTCGGAATGCAAGTCGAAATAATCGTGCCCACCGCGCCCCATGAACTTGTAGCATTCATCGAAGCCACGGTTCATCGCGTGCCATTTGAGTGCGGGGTAATCCTCATCTAGACCGAGGTGCCATTTGCCAATTGCGGTCGACACGTATTCGCCGGGAAGAAATGCGGGGAAGATTGGTAGTTGCGGGTCAAAGCCACGTCCGCCATCGCCGGCGGAATAGACTCCGACGCGTTGCTGATAACGCCCCAACATCAGCCCGGCTCGGGTGGGAGAGCAGACATGCCCACTCGTGTAAGCCTGTGAAAAGGTGACTCCCTCTTTCGCCAGCGCGTCCATGTGAGGTGTCGATACCTCTTGGGGGTGATGCGGATTGAGGCTGATGTCAGCGAATCCCTGATCGTCTGTCAGGATCACCACGATATTGGGAGGAGTGGTTGCGGCGTTGAGCGACGCACCAGCAATTAATACCAAAGGGACACAAATCGCCGTGGTCATCTTCATGGGGGCACTCCGGACGGATGATCGTCATCATGATGACTACTACAAGTAGTTTCAAAACCCTCTGACGCGTCACGCATATACGTGTATTTTAGATTCCTGAACAGGCGCAACCGAGTTTTGAAACTGGTTTGCCTTGTTGAAAACACCACTTGAATTGTTAGCCGCAGCGCGCTAAATGTAACTGCTATGAGCAACCCCCATCAACCGAACGTGCTGTTGGAAGTCGCTTCACTGTCGATGCGGCTGTCTACGAAATTCGTCCAGCCTTATTCGCACCCCAAAAGCCCGCAGAAATTCACGCAGTCGCAATTGCTGACAATCCTGATTCTCAAAGCGTACTTGAAAACCACCTATCGCGGCATCATCGACATCCTCGGCGCGTCCGACCAACTGCGAGAACGGATGGAGCTCACGCGTTTGCCGCACTACTCGACGTTGAAATACTTCGCCGATCGCTCGCACGTCCTGGAAATCACTGACGCCATGCTGGCGGAGATCATCAAGGAATTTGCCGCTGATGCGGACGAGGCATCGATGGATTCGACCGGTTTGGAAACGTCGTCGGCCAGTGCACACTTTCGCGTACGGAGCGGAAAAACACGAAAGAAATACGTGAAACTCTCGGTCTGTGTTGTGGCTGGATCGATGTTGCCAGCCGGCTTGGTGGTCGGTTGGGGGCCGGGAAACGACAAATGCGAAGCGCCTGAATTATTGGAGAAAGTGCGGCATGTTACGCAGCCCAAACGGCTGTTTGCCGACGCGGGTTATGATGCCGAGTGGATTCACATGTACTGTCGCGAGGGCTGGGGCGTGCAAAGTTGGATTCCGCCGGCGGTGCATCGTGCGGACGGCAGCGTGGGCGGCGAGTATCGACAACAGATGACGAAGCAGCGGCTGAAGAAAAATGGTTACGGCCGGCGTTGGCTAGTGGAATCGTTCATGAGCGGTTTGAAACGGACGATGGGTTCTGCGCTCGCTGCCCGCTCCGAAAGCAGCCTCATTATTGAAGCCGGCCTCAAAGTCCTCGCTTATGCCTTGCGGCGTTAGCGACCAGCGTGGGGTAATCGGTCAGTTTTCAACAAGGCAAAACTGGTTCTAGTCGCATCGAGAAATCTCTTGAGGCGACGGAATGGAACCGTTCGCCTTAGGAAAACTCCAAGTCGTCATCGCGGGCTTGAACGGCTTGTTTCACAAGTATGATCTTTTTTTCCGCGGGTGCGTAGGAGACCTCGTCCATGATCGCCGGAATCATTACAAAGCCGCTCAACCAAGATCTGTCGGCTGCTTGCGATTCCAGATCGGGGGGCAATCGAGAAACATCGATTCCCGCTCCCTCGTGACTGATCGTGAAGGTTGCTTGTTCACGATTGATGACCGTATGCAGTTCGATACTGCGTTCGGTTGCCGGGGATTCCATTCGCTGTTGGATCGCCACCTCCTGAAACTCAGAGTCTGTCCAATGGCCGTTTAGAGCCAGTTCAAGGTTTCCGTGATGGTGGGCGATCCACAAACCGTGTCCCACGGCGACTGCGACGCGAACGCGTTCTGCTTCATCACCCAAGGGAAGACATCGCAAGACCTCTTGGATGCGATCGACGAGTGGCGAAATCAACTCGGGATCGTTCTGAAGCCGGAATCGACAATCCAGGTCCTGTAGTGAGTGAAACAACCGCGAATGCAGACGGTCTGCGCTTGATGCGTCGAACAGTCGTCGGACGGCTTGCGGCAAATGTGAGCTCAACGATGCTTTGGGGACATAGCCGGACGCACCGATTTTCAGGGCCTCGGCGGCAATTTTTTCACTGCCCAGGGCAGTCATAATAATCACCGGCACCGAGGGGTGTTCCTCACGCAGGGCTGCAACCAACTCAAGCCCGTTCATCTCGGGCATCTGCAAGTCGGAAACAACCAGGTCGGGCCGCGTCGAGGAAATCTGATCCAATGCTTCGCGACCATTTGTTGCAAAGGAGAGGATGATATCTTCTTCGCGTTCCAGTAATCCGCCCGCCAGTGCACGATCAATTCCAGAGTCGTCGACGATCAAAACGTTCGGCATGGATCTGTTTTCTATTTTGCAGGATCACCAAGGCGATCATGCATCGGTGGTTAAGTCCCAGCGTTTACGTGGTGTTGGTTCTTCGTCTTCCGATTCATCAACGATCTTGTCAATGTCTCGATTTGATAATCCCAGCTGTGCCATCAGCGGTTTTCTGAATTGGAAGTCAGGCTCGTCTGGAAGGGGACGCGGGCCTTGTCCCTCGTATTCCAATTGAAAACGTTGATCGGCGATCGAAAACTGTTGTTGGGGCAACACCCAACCTTCTTTACAACTCTGTCCTTCGATGCGGACACCATTGTGACTTCCCAGGTCCTTGATACGCCAGTAACCATCGGTCAATGATAACTCGCAATGTTTGCCCGAAATTGTTTTTTTAGGGATCACAATATCGCAGGGCGGTTTGCGCCCGATGATCACGGGGGTTTTTGTGAGTTGATGGACCACACCTCCGCCGACCGGCACCAATCGTCCCAGCGGCCCGGCCATGACTGGCTTGCGTGATCCCTGCCCCTGGGGCCCACGCTGCTTCGCAGCCACCGAGCGTCCCGTTCCAAGATTGTGCTTGGGGGCCTCAAAGCTGATCCGATAGCGATGCTTGCCGATGGCAATCTCGTCGCCAGGCATCAGACGCTGCCGTTTGCAGATGCTGCCATTGATCTTCAATCCGCCGGGACTGCGCAGATCGTCGATGTACCACCAACCATCGATCAGCTCCAACAGACAATACGCATTTTCCTGAGAGAGACGCCCTGTTGAAGCGCTCTTTTTCTCTCGGCCCATAAACAGTCGCGGTTTGTTGAGCGCAACCGATCGGCCCCCTGAAGCTGGCATGAGGTATCCGTACATGCGGTCGATTATATGCCGTCAGCAATGGGCTGTAAACTACGGTCAAACCGGATAAATGATCGTTCTCTAAGCTATAAGAGTGGTTCTGGAAAGCGTTTTCCCTTGCTGAAAATAAGTGACGGCAACCCCCATTGTGATTTTTTTTACAATCGGTGAGAAAGTTGGAGAGATCAAAGAAACCTAGACAGCGGTGTATTGTGAATAATTCACTCGGCTATCTAGGGGAAGGGGACACGGCATGAATTGTTGACAGGAATTGGATCACTGCGAACTGCCGCCCCAAGCGGAGTCTTGCCCAATATTTATATCGCAGTCTGCGGACTCAGCGTGCTATCCTGTTGCAATCGCCAAGTATTGATCTGAACTCGATCGGGAGGGTTAGCCATGAAGCCGCGTTGGACGTTGACCGTTGCCATGACGTTGTTTCTTGGAACGATGATGGCTTTGTGTCTCACTTCGGCGAATCAAGCAGCGGAACAACAATTCACCGCTGCAAAGTCGAACGCGGAGATGGGGCCCTCAGGAAAAATTGAATACGATTCCGGATATTTTGCGACGGCGATCAGCATTCCCGATGATCCTTTCTTTTCGGGAATCACAAATATCACCTTGGAGGGTCCGGAACTTACGGATCGTGGCGGAGCAGCTACGATTTCAATTCGAAACAGCAAAGCTACATTCAACGACTTCGGCGACGCTGAAGTTTTGGAAAAACGAGAAACACGACAGTTTGACGTAACGCTCGAGCCGATTCCTGCGCCGGACTTCTCCAACGAAGGACGTCATATTTTCAATCTTGTTTTCCCAGAAGGTCAATGGGAAAACCGAATCTATTTTGTTTGGTCACCAGGAACCATTACCGCTAGTCGGCTGTTGATACGGCGCGGCGATGGCAAGCTTCCGGATCTCGTGATCAAAACCGATCGCCGCCGTTTTGAGAATGAAATCTCCCTCGCGTATATATTGCCATCAGAAAATCAAATTCCACAGAAAGGGAGACCAGCGAGCGAGGACTTGTCTGATGGACTCGGGCTACAGAGCTACCATTTCCAGTCAAAAGACGTCAGTCAAACAGAAGGCGAACATCAAGGCTTCATAAGGTTCGGCTGGGATTTCGAAGGCCCGCTTAAATTAACTCACGATTTCAATCGCACGCATTTCACCCCTTTTGGCAACCCTGGAATGTCGACCGCAGCTCTCTTCTTACCACTTGTGTTCAAAGTAACGGAAACGTCGACCGAAGATTCAGTGGGGCTTGGACGCCGTCTGTTCCAGCTTGAGTATCACTCACGCAGCGGGATAGGATTCCAAGAGGGTGATGACTGGAAACCGCCGTTCGACTATTCGCTTGTGCTCGCTCCCCAAATCGATGGTCCCCATCGGTTGATTATCAGACAGCAGGGTCAGATTCGCCACGTGCTGCCGCTACACAATGCGGGTTGGAGGCGTTATCAGCAAATGCGCATAATTCTTGCTCAAACATCCAAGCAGGAGCAAGAAGCAATCCCCGAGATGCGTAGGCTTGTTGGTAATCGGCTGAGCTTCGTAGTTCAAGAAGACCAAGTCATTTCAATATCATTTCGACAACTCGTTAAAGGGGGCGCCGCGCTGGCTCACCTTGAACAATTTCCACGCTTGAAAGGCCTTAGCTTCGGTGTCTGCCGCGACCTAACACCAGACGAACTTCGACCTCTCAAAACACTTACGCAACTGGAGAGTTTGTCCTTTAGTGCGACGCCCATTTCGGACGCCGTTTTGGCCCATTTAGCGCCACTGGAGCATCTAAAGTTTCTTCAGATAAAAGAAAGTCGGCACTTTTCTAATGAGGGACTAGAAGACATTCCCCATATCTCAGATGCAGGCCTGGAGTCGATCGCTCACCTCGTCAACCTGAACAACTTGAGCCTCTGCGGCCCCGGCGTCACGGATGCCGGACTAAAATATCTTCACAAGTTGAAGGTACTCAAGCGGCTTTATTTCCAGGCGACCGGAGTCACGCTGATGGGACTCTATGACCTTTCGAAACAACTACCCGATACCGAGATCCAAGCAGCACGATTAACTACCCAAAACGGACGCGACACCTGTTCATTCAAAATCCACGGGAAACGACAGATGGTTTGGATAAGCGGGCGAGCCGACGACTCGGTCTTGCAGCAATGCGCCAAGTGTGAAGGAATCACAACATTGAGCTTCTCGGGTGTACACGCCGTCACGGACGAAGGCCTCGGCGACATTGCGAAAATGAACGACCTGGAAGGACTGGTGATCCAGCATGCCAAGCTGATTACCGATGAAGGGCTTAGCCAGCTTAAACATCAAAAGAAATTGAAATCCCTGGATTTATGGAGTTGCAGGAGCATCACTGACAACGGCTTAGAGCATCTTCATGGGCTGACTGAGCTGAAATCGCTACAACTCGGGGGAACACAGGTCACTCAGGCTGGGATCAATCGACTCCAGAAGGCGCTCCCTGCGTGCGAGATCGAGAAATGAAATATAGACCAAAATAGAGTAGCCCCTGACGCGACCACGGTACGTCGCCATTCTGCATTAAAGCAACCGGTTTGGCTTGGCCCAACGAATTCGTGAGAGCAGTACATCGCCACGGGCTTTGTCGCGCGGCATCCATTCGCCGACTGTGACCCACGATTCCTCCGGGCTGGCATTGGTGACGTTGAAGTTGCCCATCAAGGCCACGTGGTCGGCATCATTCACGCCGTCTCCCGCCAACGGCAGTACAACTCGTTCCGTCGCTCGGATCAGTCGCAACGTCTTGGGATCAACCTGAGCCATAAACAACGGGGAACGCCAGCGGATCACATTTCGGTTGGACGCATCTTTTCGCGTGTAGACGAGGAACAACCCATCGGAATGCGTGAGCCAATGTTGTTGCGTGGTTGACATGGTCAGCGGTGTTCCATCATCCCAGGTCCAAGGGGTTTTGTCGTTCCAGTTCAGACCGTCGTCGCTGACGCTCACATAGCCGCGATCATCTTCGGCGCGCATCGTCAGGTAAAAGCGTTTGCCAAAACGTGTGAGCGACGGTTCCAGCAGACCACGTTTGTGGGGATGCGTCAGGGCCGGCCCGATTTGCTTAATGCGCAGCGTCTCGCCGTCGAATCCGCAGCGGACTCCGGCGACCGAGCGGTGTGTCGGTTTGTCGCCGAATGTCAACGCGAGCAAAATGTCGCCATCGGGCAGGATCACACGTTGGCCACAATTGTTCGTATAAATAAACGAGCCGCGCGGATCATCCCATTCTAATCGTTTCCGCTCGGACCACGATCCGTCCTGTTTTCTCACGGAATAGACGGGATACCTTGCCAACTGGTCGCCGCGGGCAAAACGTGGACCCCGGTAGAAAACAACGTGCCCCATTGCCAGGACCGATTTGGTCAGTTCGTGATACTGAGGAACCACGTCACAAACGCCCGCCTGGAGTCCCTCGTGATCGGGGACCGGAACGCGACCCAGTGAGGGAATCGGTTGCGGCTCAGTCCAGACTTTGCCGAGATCCTCTGACGTCGACCAATGGACCGGCCCAAAATAATCGGAACCACCGATCACTTGTAACGTCATCAACGCCATGGGAACGCCATCCTGATCCGGCAGCCGACATGCGCGGGGATGAAACCACGTGACCGACTTCCCATCACGATTGCGCCACAACGTCTCTGTCGTAATCGAACGCACCAGCTCGTTGTTGGATTGGGCCAAAGCCGGACTAGCCAGCATGACGGCTCCGGCGGCGAGAAACTGACGGCGATCGAGGTGATGGATCATGGGAGAGGGTCCTGTTGTTATTGTACTGAACGCTTGGGGCTGAAGGTGTAAACAAAAATAAGAAAACAAATGGCCGTCCAATATGGCATCTGTGGAGTAAAGATCATACTTTACAGGCAAGGCCCTGACGATCTGATTTTAAGAGAATCCGTAATCTTCTGGTGGTGAAGGCATAATGTCCCACAGCGGCAACCAATCCATTGTTCCCGGCATTTCCCTGGATGCGGCGGGGCAGGCGACCGTAGATCCGGTGTTGGCTGATTTGCTGTTTGATTTAGCAATCCAACTCGAAGAACCGACGAATCAGCCGGTTGATGTCGAGCATGTTTTGGCGGCGATTATTTTAGCGGCTCGCCAGGGTGAGCTTGACGCCAACAGGCCGCTCACCGCTGATGCAGAGTTGGTCGCGGTTTTGGTGAAGCATGTGAAAACCATATTTTCCGTTTACGATGGCAAAGTCGGCAGAGACGACTAACGACACAAGTAGGCAAGGAAGCTTAAATAGAAATGACCGACAACACGTTCTTACCCGGTCCCAGGGAAAACACGGTGAAGTCTGCGAATGGGGATGTCCTCACGGTTCCCGCAGGCTGGGCATTACTTTTGCCCGGTGATGCTGCTTTGACTCGTCGTGTAAAGACCGCTGGAGAGCATTGGATCATACAAGAGAAGAAAGGCCGAAAAGTTTTCTCGCGCGGCGTCTGGGCTCCGGCGGACACGATCGAGCGAATTCGTGCCGATCTCGAAACAGAACGCTCCACTGAGGCGTATGCCAAACGAAAATTGGCAAGCGCTCGCCGCCGCGAGAAAACGCAAACGGAATATGTCGATGAATTCTTCGAGGCCGTTGTCGTCTTCCTCGACTTCCATTCCGATCACGCCGAGCTTGCGCAGCAGATGGCACGGGCCATCACTCAACACACCACACCGGTGGGAAGCGGCACGGTGGCTCGTACAAAGCGTATTCCAATAGAACAACGGGCCGAAGCAGCCGTCATTGCTTGGATGCGGCACCAAACCACCGCCTACGACTCCATGCCAATCCCACGCGTCAAAGGCAAACGACGTGAAGTGCGACGCATGCTCGCACAGCATTCCAAAGGCATCTTGAGTCAGTATCGGCGCGGCGAGTTCATCTCAGAGGATTGTCCGCTACAGCGAGCTTTGGCAGAAATCACAACCGGAGAAAAAACACCATGAATACAGGCCGCTACCGCCACTACAAAGGCAATGACTACATCGTTATCGGAGTCGCCAAACATAGCGAAACCGAAGAAGAGTTGGTCATATACCGGCAGGATTACGGCGAACACGGACTTTGGGTGCGTCCCAAGAAGATGTTTCTGGAGACCGTTGAAGTCGCTGGGAAGCAAGTCGCTCGTTTTGCGTTCGTGGGCAACGACGAACCTTAACCGGCCTTCAGCTGTGCTGTCTGATTTTTAAGCCCTGAGTATTTTTAATGGGAATGTCCCGATGTCTGATCAAGCACTCCGAGACCACGCGATCTATCTGCTCAACGGCGGTGGTGCGCATTTGCACTTTGAAAAGGCGATTGCCGATTTGCCTGCGGACCTCCGTGGTGCCAAAATTCAAGGTGTCTCCCACACTCCCTGGCGACTGCTGGAGCATCTGCGGATTGCTCAATGGGACATTCTGGAGTTTTCACGCAATCCCGATCACGTCTCGCCCGATTTTCCCACAGGATATTGGCCCACAGGCGATGCCCCGCCAGGCTCCGGGGCTTGGGATGAGACCGTGGCGAAAATCAAATCCGATTTGCAAGAGATGATCGACCTCGTCGCTAATCCGACGACCGATCTGTTTGCGGTGATTCCTCATGGCAGTGGGCAAACGATTTTGCGTGAAGCCCTGTTGGTGGCTGATCACAACGCTTACCACTTGGGCCAGTTGGTCGTGATTCGCCAGGCGTTGGGCGCTTGGCCGGATTGAAATCACTTTAAAAACAGCACGGTACGCTTGCGCTCATTTCAAGCTTCAACCTTGTTTGCCGTGCTGACTTCTATTTGAGCTTCCAGGACTTTTTGCCGACGGACCTTGCGAACGACGACGCGAACTTGTTCCCGTTCGAGTGTCTCGCCTCCCTGAACCGCGCGGCCAAGATGGCCAATGATCCATTCATTCAGACTGCGTGCTCCCTGCTGCGGCAAATCGTTGGTCAGGTCGATGTTGGACAACTCCGCAAGATGGTTGAGCGTGATGCCGCCCCCGACCACCCATCCACTGCCTGTGGGGACAACATGAGCCGGAAGCCGGTCGTATTCATCTTCGATCTCACCCACGAGTTCCTCGATCATATCTTCCAGTGTGACCATGCCCACGACATGCATTGCCTCGTCACGAACCAGCGCAATGTGGCGGTGATCTTTGATGATCGTTTCTAAACAGGAGGAGGCGGGAGTGGTTTCCTCGAAGCTCGTGATGGTCCTCACGATGGCCCGCAATGATCGGTCATTGGGCGACAATCGCATATGTGCAACAATATCCTTGAAATTGACGTAACCGATGATTGCCTGCGGGTCGTCGGTTCGTTCCGTCACGGGAAACCGCGTGTGCATGTCGAGATGAGCAGCGACCAAACAGTCACTGATTGACGCATTGACGTCGAGCATACTAATACTGCCGGCCGGGAGCATGATGTCTCTCACAAGACGTTGGGACAATGCAGTCGCTCCATGAATAATTTTTTCCTCCTGGGCACCGATTTGTCGAGACCAGCGGGCTAGCGTGGCGCTCGCATGCAATTCTTGGAGTTCGGGAGACTCCGTACTGACTTGGTCGTCGATCTTGGATTGCCAATGCCGTTGCCCCAGCTTCATCAGCCAATTGACCGCCATCTCTAAAAACCGAACCACCGGCCAGACGCTCCAGGAAAACCATTTGATCGCATTCGACATCCGCAAGCAGACCCACTCTTTGTTGCGAATGGCAAAGACCTTGGGAATCAACTCGCCGAAGATGATTGTGGCAACGGTCAAGGGGACAACCACTGCCGTGATCGCCAAGAATTCCGCAGCTCCGACCGATATCTGAAACGTTTCTCGCAGCTGCGGGGCAAATGTCTCGGCGGCACCCGCGCCGCCCGTAGCTGCTGCAATGGCGCCGACCAGCGTGATGCCCAACTGGACTGTCGCCAAACTCGATTCCATGTTCTCCTTCATGTAGAACGCAGCTTTCGCCCCCGCTCGTTTGTCCTGCAGTAAAACCTGCAAGCGAGACAAAGAGACGGAGGCCAGCGCAATCTCATAGCCTGCAAAGATCCCGTTGACTGCAATCATGCACAGCACGATGATCAATTCCACCCCCCACATCCCGTTCTCCTTCGTCAGCGATATTGCGTCTGAGCGTTTCTGGTCGTTGCTTCGATCTAATTTGAGCTTGCCACCATTGTGGAGGGGAATTGTAGACAGCACCCCGCTGCAGAGAGAAGGGATGCCAGAGTCGCAACAGTAACAAGCGGAGCGTCTGACCAGCTCAGGGTGACTGTGGCACAAACCGAAGGCTTGTGCAGATGTCTAAATCGAAGTCCTCATGCCAGTCAATGTGCATGATTTCCGCCGATTAACCACGCCTCGTGAACGCGCTTTCACGAGGCGTGGTTCGCATTTTGCATAGAACCCGTTCCAAAGCCCGGTTGCACTTGTTCTCGAAACTTCCAGTTCAACGTTCGAGAGACGCCTCCGCGGGTTTTAAGCGACTTTTAAAAAATGCCCGGTTTTTTCATCACTCGCCCCTGACAGGCGAGTAGAATTTCTTTCAACGTGTATTGGATACATTCTCACTGTATAATATCCGCCTGTCTGATTGAGCATTCGAAATTCATCGAAGTTCCCAGCTAGGCGTTGCATCACAACATTTCTCGGTGCTATGGCGATCGCGTATCTGCCCATCAAACGCAACTTGGGTGGCTACCTTGGCTGATCTCGGCCAGCGGTCCACACGAACCAAAATCAATCTCGACTCAAGTCACCGCGTCCAATTCGATCGGCTGAATCTCTTCGGCCGCTCAGCGGAGCCATACCTCTCTATGTTCATCTGGAGATCACACTGATGAAACAAACTGCATTACTTCTGGGAATATTGATTGTCTGCAGTCGGCTAAACTGGGCTGACGATAGCACCAACAACAAATCGCCCGCTGAGGGGAAAACCGCTCCGGCAACCGAGGGGACTTTGGACACCACCCCAGACGAAATGGACCCTACCGAGGCGGCTATCCGTGAACAACTTCGCGCTTATGTGACGGTCTTCAACAAGCATGATGCAGCCGATGTGGCAAAGTATTGGTCGGCGGACGGAGTTTCGATCGACCTGGAAACGGATGAACGAACGGAGGGGCGGGAAAGTCTGCAGCAGGAATTTGCTGAGTTTTTTAAACAATATCCGCAAGCGCGGTTGTCGGGACACGCTGATACAGTGCGGATGGTCCGGCCGGATGTCGCACTGGTCGAAGGGCAAGTGACCCTGGTCACCGGCGAAGGTGACCCCATCGAGTCGTCTTACACGGCCCTGTTGGTCAAGGAACAAGACCGTTGGCTGATTAACAGCTCACAGGAACGCGATTTACCCCAGCCAGCGACGTCGTATGATGCTCTGAAAGAGTTGGAGTGGCTCGTCGGAACTTGGCAGGACGATGTCGAGAACGCGAGCGTGATCACAACAGTGCGCTGGTCGGAGAGTCGCGCCTTTCTGATCCGTTCCTTCAACGTTCAACATGATGATGGCGATTCGCTCAGCGGAACACAGGTCATTGGCTGGGATCCGCTGAACAAACAAATCCGTTCCTGGACATTTCACTCAGATGGTTCTTTCGGTGAGGGGTTCGCTTCGAAGAACGACAAAGACTGGATGATCAAGATGTCGCACGTTCATGGCGACGGGCGGGTGTCATCTGGAACACAGGTGATTACGCGCGTGGATGATGACACGCTCAGCGTGCAAACGATCGGGGAGACGATCGACGGCGAGTTGGTGCCGGCTTCGGATCCGGTGACGGTCGTCCGAATCGAGGATGCGGATGCCGCGGCGGACGAAGTTGAAGCCACAGATAAAGGAGAATCGCCATGAACCGCTTTTCGACTTTCACAGCCATTGTGGTCATTCTGTTGTTGGTGCCGGGCGAGAGTTTTGCCATCGGCAATCGCGGTGGTGGCCGCAAAGGCGGAGCCCAGAAGGGAGGAGGGCAGAGGTCCGGAGGGCGTGCGCGTCCTCAGAGAGGATCGCGACAGAAGCCCCGTACCAGTGCGCCGAAACGGTCCTCCTCGCGTCCAACTAGAAAACCCTCTTCAGCAAGTCGGTCAAAAAATCGTCCGCAAGTCAAGCGGCCGTCATCACGGCCCAATCGCACCCGGCCGAGCGGGGGTTTGAAACCGTCATCGCGCCCCAGAGGTGGCTCCCGACCGAATCGGCCACAGCGGCCCACAACTCGTCCCGGTTCAAGTCGACCGAACATCGCTTCGCGGCCCAGCAACAAACGCCCCGGAACGAATCGCCCCAACATCAATCGACCTTCAAAGCGGCCTTCAACGCGGCCTTCAACGCGACCCAGTGTGCCTGGGCTCGCTGGCGGACGTCGGCCGGGAAGCGGCAATCGCCCATCGACCAGTCGACCGAATCGGCCCAATCGACCTGGGGGCGACGCTGGTTCAGGGCTTGCCAATCGTCCCAACATCAACCGTCCCGGCGGCAGTAATCGGCCCGGTGGTAATCGCCCCGGTGGAAATCGCCCCGGCAGCGGGCGGCCGTCTCCTGGGGATCTTGGTGGATTTCTAGGGATGCAGCGTCCGGTGACACTTCCCGGTTATTCTGGAAATCGGCCGGGAGGCAATCGTCCTGGCAATAGGCCGGGCAATAAGCCGAACCGACCGGGCGACCGTCCGAACCGTCCCGGCAATGGAGATCGCCCGGGTTCTGGCCGTCCCAACCGACCCGGGGATCGCCCCAACCGTCCGGGAGAAGGGAATCGTCCAGGCAACCGACCCAACCGACCGGGCCATCGCCCGAACCGCCCCGGCAATCGCCCTGATTTTGCGGACCGCCATCGGCCGGGATACCGTGACCGCAATCGTTGGAACAACAACAAGATCATCAATAACCGTCCACGCTGGGCGAACATTGATAACAGCACGAATATCAATATTCATAACCGATGGAACAACGCATTTGTCAATTCCAACCGTGGGAACTGGTGGAACGCATCGGGCAACCGTCGCGGCTACTGGAATGGTTGGGGCAATGGTGTTCGCAATAACTGGCGGGGTTATGGCTATCAAGGGAATTGGTTTGGCAACGGTTGGTGGGATAACCATTATCACGACCTGGGCGGTTGGCATTACCACAACTGGAACCACAACTACGGTTGGAATCATTGGTGGACGGTCCCCGCTTGGGGAGCGTTGACGAATTGGTTTACATGGTCGGCACCAGTTACGGCATGGTCGCAACCGGTGTATTACGACTATGGCGCCGGCGGCAACGTCACCTATCAAGACAATTCGGTTTATATCGGTGGAACCGAAGTGGCGACAGCCGATGAATTCGCGGCCAGTGCGATGGATTTAGCAACGGTCGCACCTCCAGAATCGGAAGAAGAGGCAGAGGCGACAGAGTGGATGCCGTTGGGCACCTTTGCCGTATCGATGAATGAAAAGGATGTGCAACCGAGCTTGACCATGCAGTTGGCGGTCAACCGCGACGGCATTATCAGCGGAACGCTCTACAACATCGACACCGACCAAGCACAGACGGTCCAAGGAAAAGTCGATAAGGAAACGCAGCGGGCCGCATTTCGTATCGGCGACAATGAAGACATCGTCGCCGAAACGGGGCTTTACAATCTCACGCAAGAAGAAGCTCCCTTGCTCATACACTTTGGCACTGAGCGCGTGGAGAATTATTTGTTAGTACGATTGGAGCAGCCAGAATAGAAGAACGTTTGACAGTCAAAATCACAGCCGCATCACACAAATTCCGCACAATCTGTTCCAGTATTCTAGCCTCATGTGGCTAGAATACTGGCGGTTGGTATCGCCGACCATTCCTCAGAAAATGAGCTTGGCCGACGATTCCACGCAGACAAGAAAACGCCCGGAAAAAGCTTTGCGGACGAACACGATTCGGCGCATAATGACAGCATCAATCTCAACCAGATTTGGAGTTGGTCAGGAGGAAGGTTATTTGTGTCAGTGGTTCGGCGTTATTCTGCTGGCGGTATCCCAGACATCACAATGGGGCAAGGCTTTTTTGAATTTATCGACACCAACTCGCGTGGCTTGGGGGTCGCATAGATCTAGTAATTCAAGTTTGTCCAGCCCTCGGAGATGCTTAAGCCCAGCGTCGCTGACCTGGGTGCCAGTGAGGTCTAAATCTTCAAGGTAGATCAACTCTCCGAGATGTTCAAGAAGAGTATCGCTGACCTGTGCTTTGGTTAAATCAACTTCGTACACCCTTGTAAATATCCACAAATACTCATCATCCACTGCATCGGGAATCCAAAAAGGACGAACGATATTTGATCCTGTATCTCCACCAAGTTTTTCAACCTCAGTAATCACCACTTGATTGCGATGATACGGCACCCACACCATCAATGCTCCACCACAAACCAACAACACCACAGCAATGAGCACCAGCGTGCCCGTGCGTGGCAGTCGACTTTTGTTGGCGGTTTTGGTCATCATGTTCACTAATCTGACGCGTTGGGGTTTGCGTTCGGTCTTCCTTTGCGTGTTCACATTTACGTCCGTCATTGTTTTGAGACCGCGCGGGTGCAATGAGTTGAAGAGTTATCGATCTGAGGACGTATTTGGCTGGTCTTTTTTAGAACCGATCTTCATTCGTCGCAACAACTTGGTCGTCTCACCGGGTGCAATATCGGCGGCTATCGGAAGATGCGTTTCGGTAAGAATGTAATCATCATGCCAGATACCGATACGCAGATCGCCTTCAGGTAGATTGGGGAGTATGGCAATCCCTTGCTTGTCTGTCTTGGCGGCGAAACCAAAGCGCTCCGCCCACTTCCATCCCTGTTTTCGGCGAATGGTCGAGTTCTCTTTGTAATCGATGTTTATTTCATTTTTCGAATCAACGTTCGCGAACGCCGGAATGATCTGTAGATTTTCAGCAGTCCAATTGAAAATTAGATTGGACGTAACCTTCGCCGCCACAATCGGATTGTTCTGCTCATCGGTAACTTGGACGACGCATCGGCCAGTCTGCTCCATATCGATCTCAACCGGCGTCTCCTGATCGAGCACATGCGATCTTGGTCGGCGCACCCAACCTTCAGCTGTGCCCTGGGAGATCGGTCGTCCATTTATCGCAGGGTTTGCGGAAATATATCCGTCACAGATGGCCAATAAACGAACCTCCGGGCTCGGTGGCAAATTCTCGAAAGTGAACGTGCCGTCGGCGGCAATCTCAGTGGAATCGTGCCAATTCAACATTTCGGAGTCGGAGGGTGGTCGCGTCTCTCCCGGCAAGATCGGTGGTACGTCCGCAAATACGACGCCATTACGAATTGGTCGTGGTACGGATTCATCAAGCGCGCCTTTCAATCGTGTCGCTGGTCTTAAGAGTAAGTTTTCCGAGAAGTCGGTATTCAATTCGACATCAATTTCAATGACATCACTAAAATAGATCGAACCTTTCTCAGCGAAATGAACGGCACGCAGAAAGGTCGTTTCGGGAGGAAACCTCTTCGAGGTAAGTGTTCCCCCATCCGCCTTTTCCCACTGTAAGTCGAAAGGGCGAATTGTTGGTAATGTTATAAAGCTTCTTGGATTTTGGATAATCCGACTACTTGTCATCACTTGGAAGTTATTGACCGGTTGTTGGTTTGGCACTAGATGAGCGGTGAACTTGCCTGTCGCTCCTCGCAGAAGCACTTTTTTGGAATGACTTCTGCCCAAAATCAACAGCGTCTCCCCCAGCATCCTGGGATTCTGAGTGCTCGTAATAAATTCCGGGTGGTCAAAGCTGCATTTGACAAAATCAGCTTCCACGTCTTCTTCAAGATATTTCGGAACAATCAATTCCGCCACACCGTTATCGTTGGTCGTTGCGGGGACGATCTTCCCATGCAATTCTGGTTTCCAACGCGAGTGAATACGCGACTCTTCGTTAAACATTCCATGCGGTGTGACAACGACGCCGGCAATCGGCTGATTATCTTCGTCGACAAGTGTGAATTTGAATGTCGCCTGATCGATCTTCTCCAGCGGGGCTACGACTGCATCTCTTTTCGGCGTGGCCTTTTTCTCGTCAGTTCCGATCGAGGGCGGAGAAGCAACGGGCGCTTCGACTTGTCCTAGAGCATCAACCGCTACAGGATTCACAACAACGGTAAATACCAAAAAACTGTTCGATAACATCTTTAGCACGACATCATGCTCCCTTATGCACCCGTGACCTGCGGTGTTTTATTATTCAGCAGTTTGCCCCAACGCTCGTTTCCTTAAAGGTGAATAGGTATTTGAATGGCGCGTGTTGAATTTATCATCCCAGCCCTGGTGCGTTATCGATCAATGGCATTTTCTTCAACGTCGTCACCAGCATCCAAATCCGTCGACAGTCCGCCAGCGGTCTCTGCCGATGCATCCTCTGGATTCGTTTCGTGCGTCTGTTGCTGCGCTAGGTCGTCTTCAGTTGCTTCGGCAATGCGTTGTAGTCGTGCGAGCACGTTGGCGGAATTCTCCCACCAGTCTTTGGACAACACGATGGCGATGCGCCAACCGAAAGCCCGGAGGAGGTTGGGTTTCATCAGATCCCGTTCGAGCAGATCGGTCTGCTGGTAATAGTCGGCGGTATCGACCAGGATTCCCAATCGATAGCAAACGTCTCCCTCGCGGCGAATTGCCAGGTCGCAACGGAATTGTGATTGCCCTACCGCGAAGTCGATTTCATAGCCTTGTGCACGCAAGGCGGCTTCCAGTTGGTTGATGACGGCATTCCGCGCTAACTGGCGATCGTCGTTGCCGGCGCGTGCCAGCGACATCGCCTGCAGGACGCGCTGCGCTCCCACTGCATCGCCGGAGGAACTCCGTTCGGCGTATTGCAGATAGTTTTTGAGGCAATTCGCCCCGTCGTTGTAGTCGTTGGTGATCGCTGAGGAACGAATGGAGCTGACCAGCGCCATGTGATGTTTCGCACGCGAGAACGCCACATTCAGCCGTTTTTCCCCACCAGACTGGTTAATGGGGCCGAAGTTCATCCGCATCTTGCCAGATTCGTTTGGGGCGTAGCAGACACTCATAATGATGACGTCTCGCTCATCGCCCTGAATGTTTTCCAGGTTTTTCACCAGTAAGCCGGCGAATTGGTCGTCCTCTTCACGCTCCAGTTCGGATTCATAGTGTTCCCGAAATGTACGGTCCTCCTCAGCCAGGCGATCGAGCGCCGCTTCGATTTCACCCTGCTGTGCTTCGGAAAACGCAACGACTCCGATCGTGGGATGTGCAGCGGATTGCAGCAGTGTGCGAACCAGCTCGGCAATATACTCCGCTTCTGCTCGATTACGGCGTCCCTGATAAACACCGTGCTGCATGAAATGAAAACTCACAGGCCGCTTCAAAAGTTCAGCGGCGTTGGCGTCGCCGTCTTCCGATGAGGCGGCGATCAATTCCTGGCGACCGAGTGGCGCGAGTTCTTCTTCCGGCACCGTCAACAGTCGGCCGCTGTAAAATGCCCAGTTGGAAAAGCTAATGAGCGATTCTGACCGGCTGCGGTAGTGCCAGCGCAACATGCGGGAAGGCAGGTTGCGCGCCGCATGGTTGAGGAAGCTGTTACTCTCTAAATCATACTCGACCATTTCGCCGTCTTCCTCAAACGTCAATTGTTCATCATCGTCTGAGTTGCGGGCGGAGAAGAAATTCGTCGGGGGCAGTTGCATTTCATCACCGACGACAATTGCCTGTGTCGCTCGGAACAGCGATGGCACGGCTTCTTCGAGCAAAATTTGACTGGCCTCGTCGAAAATGACGACGTTGAAGTGATCTGTATCCAATGGCAGCGTATCGGAAACACTCAAGGGGCTCATCAACCAGATTGGTTTCAGATCCTTGACTACCATCCCCGACTCACCAGCCACTAATTCGCGAATCGGCTTATAGCGCATCGATTTACCGAACTCATGCTCCAACTCGCGGCGACCACGGGCATACTCCTTTTTGAAAGGCTTCTGCTCAGGCGTCAACTGTGCAGCCGGCAATGTCGAGATTTTGGTGTGCTCCAAAAACCGTGCCCGCACTCGGTCACAGAGCACTCGCGCGTTGATCTGTTGCCAGTCCGTCATGAGTCGGTCAAGTTGTTGGACGTGCCGTGCCTGGAGGCTGCCGCCGAATTTGGCAAAACTTCGCTCTTTCCGCAGCACGTCTTCAAAACTGCACAGGGCAGAAGCCGCCTCCAATTCCTCGACGGTCCAATTATTCGCACGTAATGCAGTGGCAATTTCTCGCGGTAATCTCACAAGTTCGCGGGCGCACTCCAGATAGTCCGGTAAGTCGTCCAGGGCATTCTCAAATTCGTTCAATACTGTGAGCAGGTCAGTCGGCGAGATCGTCTTGTAGTCAGTCAGGAAGCGGTCCAGTTGATCGGGAAGCCGTTCCGCTGCCGGCGCGAGGTCCGCGAGCATCGCAATGCGGGTATCCGCATCATTCGCATCGATCAAGAATTGATGTGCCGTCTGCACGTGCTCCGGTTGTGATTCGACGAATTGCGAGAACTGCGAAATCCTTTTTACGAATTCGGTGAACGAACCCTCAACTCGGAATTCCTTCGCTAGTTGTGCGTCGGCCTCATGCACTGCTTGCTCTGCCGCATATTCGCCTTCCAACCATTCCAGAACCTGCACATACGTCGGCGATAGGACATGCGACTTGAAGTCGTAACAACGGTTTAACACCGACCGCAGTTTCCACCATCCCGGTTTGAAAAACCGCAAATGATCGCCGTCGTAGAGTTGGGCGCGTTGTAGGACTGTCGAGACTTCATTAGCAGGCAGCTTCTGCTTCCAGTGCGCTGCTGATTCGCGCTGCTTCTCTAATTTACGGCGGAGTTTGTTGAACCGACGTTTTCCTTTAGCGAAATCGCTCGCAACTTGACTTCCCTCCTGCAAGAGAGCCGAGGCGTTTTGCCGGGCCAAAAAACTAACTTGCGATGCGCAGCGTATAATGTCGAGCGACTTAGTACAGGTATCGCAACTGGTTGCCGGAAGGCCAGTTTCGGCAATTGCTCGAACGATTTTCTGTAGCGAATCAATCACCGGCGGCAAACATTGGGAAACGTACTCAATGGGCCGATCGGCATTCAGGACGGCATCGTTGATCAACCGCAACGGATACCGCGCCAGTACCCCGTCAGGCTGAACAATTCGCAGCAGTTGGTCAACTTGTTGCAATTCCTCGCGGGCATTATACACATGAGAAAAATCTGGAATGCCTTCACGCGACCGTGAAGAGAATTCCGGCAATTGTTGTTTCAGCTCGATCAGACGTTCCAACAATTCCCGGATTTCGGTCCCCACCGCTGGAGGGCGAGCGGTCATTGTGGATTGAACTTCTTCAAGCGGCGCAAGTTCCCGTTTGATTTGTTTTAAAATCTGCTGACGTTTGCGTTCCACATTCGCAGTTTTACCTGTGGAATCGGCCAGAAACTCCTCATAGGTCCGTTTGAGATCCATCACAAATTCTTTTTTGTCCGCCTGCGAGTCGTGGATCAGGCAGGAGAGGCGGTCCAGCCCCTTTTGGCGCAGCCGATGATAGACGACGTCGATGGCGGCCCGTTTTTCACAAACGAACAGAACGCGCTCCCCGCGCGCGACATAATCCGCAATGAGATTGGTAATGGTTTGCGATTTCCCGGTCCCGGGCGGTCCCTGAATGATGTAACTGCTGCCGGTGCGCGACTCGGCAATTGCCGCCGCTTGTGTGGGATCGCACGGAACGACGTGATACCGTTCGGGCAATTCCAGCGGCGCAGTTTCGTCATCCTCAACGGGGCGCGGCGAGAGCGAAAAGGTGGCATCGAATGACGGATTGAGTGGGTTTTCTTCTAGGAGTGCTCGGTAGTCGCGGACCAGCGACATCTTCCGGTACTTGAAATTGCCCAGCGTCACGCTGCACAAATCGAACTCCCAGGCGTACGGGTTTCCCTCGCCCCCCTCGCGCAGGGAAAACAGCGTCTTGCGTTTTTCTGTCGCAGGCGGGGCCTGTGGCGGGGCCGCGTAATTCCGACGGACGGACGATTCATCGATGATGACTTCCAGTCGTGTGGGCGCGGGACGGATGCGGTCGTTATAGAGTTGTAGACCCAAGGGGTGATAGTTGGCCGGATCGTAACTGTAATCGAGGTCAAGAAACCGTCGCACACTCCGTCCGGCAAGTCGCACGCGCCGTCGATATTGGTCCAGCCGACGTTGCGCTTTGTCATGAATGAGGTCGATTCGCGGCCGGTCGATTTTTTGCAGGCTGACCGCCGGCTCGCTCGCTTCGATTTCGCGAGCCAAAAACGTATGCAAATCATCCAGCGACGAGTTTTCGAGATCGATCCTCTCCGGCAGTTCGATGTTGTACAACTGCTGAAACAGATGCCGTACAACCGGGTTGATTTCCGCAGCGGAATCGAGCGACTTGAGGTGAAACGTGTCCCGGACACCCTTCTTCTTGGTTAGTTCCACCGGTACCAGCACCAATGGCGATTCATACTCGACCGGGGGAGTTTCTTTGAGGTTTGACCACCGCAGAAAACAGGCGACGAGCCGCAATTGCGCAAACCCGTATTCGTTCTTGTCACGTTGCGCATCGAGCCGAATATGATCCAGCAGGCTGGGCAAGTAGAGCGCCTCATGGAAATTCAGATGTTTGTTGAGCGAAAGGCCTTTTCCTGAAGCGATACGTTTCTGAATGTCTTTGTTCCAGACCAGGATCTGATCGGAGCGAATCCGCTCTACGTCGAACGACAAGGGAACCGAAGCGTGCGTCAAATTGACCGTGTGCATTGTCGCCCGGAAGTGCAGCAGTCGGTTGCGCCGAGAAATATCAAGCAGCCGCTCCTGTAGCTTGGATAACACGATCTGCTGCTTGCCATGGAGGTCTTGCTTCCCAAAGTCCGCCACACGTGCCAGTTCGACGTCGAAATCGATATCCTGGTCACGATAGTTTTCCAAGGCATTCAAAAGAGCAGGGAGGTTCTGCGGTCGGCGATGGCGGTCCAGTTCGGTCATCCGCAGGATGGCGCGTGCGAGCACCGGATGCAGCCCCGACTGAATGGCAAACAGGTTGCCACGCTGTTCCACGAATGCGGCGAACTCATCATCTTCATTCAGGTTCAACCCACACGCAATGCTCGCCAGTATTAATCCCAGACTGAAGACATCGGTCAGCGGATCGTGATGGTCAATCAGGTGCTCCCAGCTCACATATCCCTGCAGATAAACTGGACGCTGAATCTCCTCGTCCCTTTTACCAATCTGCAAATTCACAATGCGGTCGTGATTCTCGTCGTCAGCGGACTCGACCCGCGCTTCGTGGACAATCTCAACGGCAGAAGTGTCACGGCGACTCAGCTTGCGCAGCGCAGCCTGATTGTACGTTGGCGACTGCAACCGCGACTCTTCAAACCAGATTCTCCCACTATCGACTTGCAGATCGGCGAGCCCTTCCAGGGGGGCAACCTGTCCCGCTTCGTGCGCGGCGACCACCTGTCGCAGCAGTGGCAAAAAGCTCGCTAAGGTGTCTTCAGTCGTGAAGCCCCCCTCGGCCAACCGCGACTGCAGGAACTCGTCGAACGACGTCATGATGCCTCGCTCTCTTGTGCTGCCTGGTCCACAATGGTTTTGGCATCGCGGCGGAGCTTGGCCAGTTGTTTCTTGCCGATTCCTAATTCTTTGTGCACGATTTCCCCAAAGCGGCTGTCCATCTGTAATCGTTCAGTCAAGCGAAGGGCCGCTGCCAATGGGGCTTCATCAAGTTCGCGGTCCGTGGTGACGAAATCGAGCAACACGTAGCAATAGTAATCACGCAGTGGTGCATCGTGGGTCTGGAGGTCAGCGGAAAGTTGCTCATCGATCTGCGACTCCACTGGTGGTTCATATCCGTCGAAAAATAGCCGTGCATGGCCCAGCAGCTTATCGGTCTGTAACCACGCGCTGGATAGAAATGCATCGACCAGTCGTCGCGTGAATCGGTCGATGCGACTTTGCGCGAGCAGGTCGAGCTCGTTGAGTGCGAGTGGTCCTTCGATCATGCGACGGATCTCCTTCTCAACACCCGTCGATTGTTCGTCCCACAATTGGAGCGCTCTTGTGCGAATGTAACATTCCGGATGCGTCCTCTCCGCGGTTTTTGAAGACTCACTGCCGGCAATTTCTTCGGCCTGTTTCAGGTAGCTTTCCGCATTGACTTCTCGCACACTGGTTTCGGTTTTTACCAACGTACTGATCGTCGGCAGCAGTTCGCCACAAGCGATCCGCGCTCCGCGATCACAAAAGATTTCGGCGTAGAGTCGAAACAGTCGATGACTTTCCGACTGTGGCGAACCTTGTGGACCATCGTTGGTCAAAGCGGCGAGAATCTCGTCGGCAACGAAGAACTTCCCGTCCCAGCCTGTCCAGAAAATGTAATGCGAAAGTTCATGGCCAAATAGGGCTCGCAACTCGACATCGTCGAGCACTTCCGCTATCGATCCGTGCAGCACGATATGAACTTCGCCGGGGAGAAAAGTCAGATGGGCGTTCAATCCATTCACGGACCGCTGAGCGTGATACAGTGTGATGGGAACATCAAGTCCGAGCTGCTGCGCAGCCTCATGCGCCAAATCCTGCAATCTTGGCGTCGTCTGATCATCCACGCGATAGGCCGACTTCAGCAATTCCAGTCTCACCGCGTCGATGTGGTCTTTTCCCAAACAGTTCGCAGCAAACCACTGCCAAAGTTCGGCCTGCTCGTTCTGAAGATACGCAGCAACTTCAGTATGATAGGCAGGAACGTTTAAGGTGTCGGGAATCTCAAGCATGTGGCGCGGCTGACAGGAATGATCTGGTCCGTTCAATCAGATACCAGCACGGTGCATCGTTCAATTCAGAACAGGCTCTGTGTGCGTCAATCGACACTCGTGAGAAAGAGGGTGAAATCGACGGGAAGTATACAGGAGATGATTCGGGCACTGTAGCGGTTCACCCAGAGTATCAAGGGACTTCAGGATCGACAATTGAAAATGACTTGAAAATGAACTGACGTTGAGACTCTTCGATTGAGGTTCGCTTGGTGAAATTTGCAAGACTTGGAAAGGCTTTGGTCGATAACAGATGTTCTCATGACGGTGAACAAGTTATGCCTTTCCGATCGACGCAGTGGCTGTCGAACGAACTGGTCGTCATTTCTTGCTGTTCTTCTTGTTACGCTTTTTGCCGCGACCTTCCGGGATGCCCTCCACATTCACTGTTGGGAACGACTTCGCCAATTCGGCTTTAACGTCGGCGTACTGCTCGTCGGCGGCGAGGTTTTTCCATTCCAGCGGGTCAGCATCGTGGTCATACAGTTCTTCGCCACCATCCTCATACCGAATATACCGCCAACGTTCGCTGCGGGCGGCGTGGTTGTTGCGGCCGTGTGTGGTGACGGCGGGACGCGTCCAATCGGCTGCTGGGATTTTTGAGTAACGGTTGCAGACTTTCCCCTTCGAGGACCTCGGGCTGATCCAAGCCGCACAGATCGCACAACGTGGGATAGATGTCGAGCAAACTCACGGTCCGTTGGCAGCGGCCGCCAGGCTGCGTGATGCCCGGTGCGGTGATCATCATCGTCACGCGAGTCGCTTCTTCCCACAGGGCGAATTTGCGCCAGTGATGCTTTTCCCCCAAATGCCAACCATGATCACTCCACAGGACAATGATCGTATTCTCAGCGTGTCCACTCGCATCGAGTGCATCCAGCAACCGCCCGACCTGCGCATCGGTAAAAGTAATGCTGGCCAAGTAGCCTTGTACGGCCTTTTTCCAATTGTTCGTGCGGGTCACATTGCGATGATCGCGCAGCCTGGCAAATTTCTTGCCAACTGCCGGTACGTCATCCAGATCATCGTCGAGCACCTTGGGCAAACGGATCGAATCGAGCGGGTATTGATCGAAATATTTCTGCGGGGCGTACCAGGGCAAGTGCGGCCGAAACAAACCGACCGCCAGGAAAAAGGGTTGGGGCTGTTTCTGTTTGAGGAAATCGATGCCCCAAGAGGTAACGACTGCATCGGACATCTCTTTATCGTCGACCTGCACCGGTCCCCAATCGAAATGGCTCGTTTTAGCGATCCCGTTTGCGGGGCGTTTTTCCGGATGCGGATCCTGCGGCCGCTTAAAATATTCGTGCCACGACGGCCGGTCGGGAAAACGGCCGTGATAGATCTTGCCGCCACCCCAGACACGATAGCCGGCCGCTTGAAACTGTTGCGGCAACGTCACCGCATCGGGCAGCGCGCGGCGCCATGGTTGCGAATTCTGGTACACGCCCGAGGTCGAGGGGCGGATGCCGGTCAGCAAACTGGCCCGCGAGGGATTGCAGGCCGGAGCTGAGCAATAGGCCCGCGTGAATAACACACCGCGACCCGCCAGCCGATCGAGGTTCGGCGTTTCGATTCCCGGATAACCGCCGAGCGCTCCGGTCCAGTCATTGAGATCATCGACAGCAATAAACAACACGTTCGGTTTTTCAGCGGCGGGCAAAGTGTTGCTGCCCAGCAAGACTAGTAGGGCGCCAGCCGAAATTCCCAGCGCGCACCGCAGCATCAATCGATTTGTCATAACCGGTATCCTGTTCAGGAAAGACAACCATGTTCCCGTTTGGCCCGCGGGCAAGACCGCCTCCAGGATACCCCGTACTCTCGCTCGTTGCCAGAATCAATTGCTAAGACGCTGCGGTTCATTCATCGACGAGCGATATCGATTCTAAAACCGCCGGATCAGCGGCGAGTTCGAGACGTCCCGTTCACTCTCAACCTGCGTCACGTCCGCCCGACTTTGGTCGCATTTGGTTTGGCGTCCACTCGGTCGATGCGTCATAACTCTCCTGACAACGACTCAGTAGTATGATTCAACAGCACAAGCCGGCTCTAGAACACGCCCGTAGCTACAGTTGCAACTGCAGCTCGCTCGCAACTCACCTGCGTTATTTCGATGAGCAGATGCTTGCGCTGTATCAGGGAGTTATAAAACCTGTCAGCTGTTGAGCAATTCGTGGAGCACGCGGCCGTTGGCGACGAGTGGCATGGGGCGACCCGCACGGCCGGGGATCGTGGTGTGTTCATCGATACCGACAAGGTGGTACATCGTCGCCAAGACATCCATCGGGCTGACTGGATTGTTTTGAACATAGCCTGCTTGGGAGTCACTGCTTCCCAGAACTTGCCCCGGGTTCAATCCGGCGCCAGAAAGCAAATTACAATAAGCATTCGACCAATGATCACGCCCCGGTGTTTTGGCACGTTCGATAATTTTCGGAGTGCGGCCATGTTCAGTCAGGACTAAAACTAACGTTTCGTCAAGCAGTCCCCGTTCCTCTAGGTCGATAATCAGTGCACTCAGCGCGCTATCCAGACCGGGCAGCAACTCGTTATTCAGACGTTTGTATAGGTTGAAGTGTGTGTCCCATGCCGTGTTGACGACCTTATATTCGTCCCAGAAAATAGAAACAACACGTCCACCGGCTTCTAGTAGCCGGCGTCCCGCGAGAACAGCTTGGCCGAACAGGTTCATGCCGTAGCGTTCGCGACGAGACATCGGTTCGCGCGATATATCGAGTGCCTCGCGAATCTCCTGTGACCGCAGCAGTGACCAAGCCATTTGTTGGTGTCGGCTAAGACTAGCGATAGCTTGCGATTCCTCAACAGTGCGGCGTTGCGACTCCAGTTGGCCTAGCAACGACTTCCGCTTGTTGAGCCGATCAAGGGTCAATCCAGGTTGTTGTTGTGCCGCACCTGAAACGGAAAACTTCAGCTCTGGTTTTACGCTGACAAACGGATCCTTCTCTTTTGTGCTACCGACACCAAAAACCCCGACCCGTTCAACCTCGCGTTTGGCCTCTCCATCAAATTCGGTATACACGGGGTCATATCCGCGACCCAGAAAACCGCCGTATGGCCCCGAACGTTGAAACAGTGGATTGAATTTGCTGAACCGAAATGGCAAGGCAAGATTGCGCGGGATCCCAGGCGAGAGTGCGTCCGGCGACCGGCGTTCTGCCAAATAATCCAGAACACTTCCAAAGAACGGATGATGCCGTGTATCCAAAGGGTGCGTCTCACTCTGGAAATCAACAGCAGGGTGCCCTGTTAATGTAAAGACATTTGAGTGATTGTTGTTGTCATGCGTCATGGACCGAATCAACGTCAAGCGGTCCATGATGCGTGCAGTTTGGGGGAGATGCTCGCTGATGCGAACGGTGGGGATCGCTGTCTGAATCGCTTTGTGTTCCCCACGGACTTCAGCAGCGGCGTCTGGTTTGGGATCAAATGTTTCCAGCTGTGAGGCCGCTCCGGCCAGATACAACAGGATGACGCGCTTTGCTTGCCCAAAGGTTGCTGCGCGTTGCACAGCTTTGGCTTGAGCGGTGGGTTCTCCCAGAAGTTGCGAGAGCGTCAACGCCCCTAGGCCGCAGGAACCGATGTTCAACACATCACGTCGGTTGACGCCGCGACAGAGTCGCTTTTGGGATCCCAGGATTCTCAGCATGAGGAGACGTCCGCTTGATCGGAATGGAGACACATTTCCGTCTTCGATGTTGTTTCAATATACTTAAAACTACCTCACGATGCCAACAGATTTTATAATGAAACCATCCTCGTATTTCGGCTCAAACCTCGCTGGGAGTATCTGTCATGTCAAAATCCTTTACGCTTCTAAGCGCTTTGCTCGTGCTCTGGTTCACAAACGCTTTGAATGCGGAGGATTTTGCCATTCGAGATGGCGAGACTGTCGGCTTTTTGGGGGATAGTATCACTGCAGCAAGGACATACGGAAAGCACATCGAAAAATTCACACTCTTGCGCTATCCGGAGCGGGAAGTGCATTTCATCAATTTGGGGAGAGGTGGTGACACAGCAGCGGGTGGCCTCAAGCGGCTTGAGCGGGATGTGTTTGATAATGGCGTGACTCTGCTAACCGTTGCGTATGGCGTCAACGATATCGGTTGGGGGGCCAAGGCGGATGACGAACACCGGCAATTGTATCTCGATTCGATTCGCAAAATCGTTGCGGCTTGCAAGAAACGAGGCGTCCGGGTTTATATTTGTTCGGCAGCAATCACCGCGGGACATCCTGACAAGACCAAGAATGATTTTCTCCAACAGATGTGCGATGCGGGATTGGCCATTGCCCGAGATGAGGGGGCAGGGACCATTGATATTCAGCGGACCATGCGAGACATCCAGCGGTCGGTTCTTACCGCGAATGAGTCTCTTCCAGTTGAGAAGCATGAATCGTTGCACGTTGCCGACGGCATTCACCTGAATGACTTGGGGCAAATGGCGATGGCCTATGCGATTTTGAAGGGATTGGGAGCGCCGGCTGATGTCTCATCCTGTGTCATCGATGCCGCGGCTGGTCAGGTTCTAGAAACAAACGGTTGTCAAATCTCTGAGGTCACTGCTGCTGACGATACCATAACCTTCACGCGCCTGGATCGAGGCCTGCCGTACAACAGCGGCGCGTTCGCGACCTTGAAGTATCGCTACGTGCCCATGAATCAAATCAACCAATATCGACTGACGGTGCGGAATCTCAATCCCGGCAAGTACAAGCTCACGGTTTCCGGACGAGAAATCGGCATCTGGCGCGCAGGCGAATTCGCCAAGGGGCTTAATATCGCTTCCACAACTCCGGATGCTTGGCAGCCAGGCGGTCCTTGGGATGCGCAAGCGACTGTGTTGAAGTCTCTCACTGAGGCAAGGTACGAAGTCGATTTAGCCCACTTGCACGCGAAGCGGTCGCTGCCCGAGACTCCGTTGCTAGATTCGCTGACCAACCAAGCAGAACATGCCAATCAGGAAATTGAAGAAATGCAGCGATTTGTCGCCAAACCGCGACCGTATCAGTTTGTCCTGACCCGCGAAGCGGATGAGACGACAATTGCATCCCCACTAGAAAATCAGGTGTTTCAACGGCATGCCCGCAACGCGGGTCGGATCCTCATTCGGGGGAGGACCACGAGGGATGTGGATCAGGTCCAGGTTCGTTTTCGTGGGCAGCCGTTACAAGGAGAAGTTCCGGGTGAGTGGCAGTCGATCAAGTTCAATCGCGAGGACGGGGTATTCCAGAAATCACTGGAGTTTCCCGCCGGGGGGTGGTTTTCAATGGATCTCAAGCTGACCAAGGCAGGCCAAACCGTCGCACAGCAAACTGTCGACAAGTTCGGCGTCGGCGAGGTTTTTGTTGGGGCAGGGCAGTCCAACTCGACTAACTCGGGACAGTTCAAGACAAAACAAACGACCGGCATGGTCTCCTCCTTTAGTGGAGAGCATTGGCAGATCGCCGATGACCCTCAACCGGGAGTCGCAGACCGTTCACAGGGAGGGAGCTATTTCCCAGCGTTTGGTGATGCTCTGTATGAGGCGTATCAGGTTCCGATCGGTATCGCAGCCACAGGATATGGAGGGACGAGCGTCAATGCCTGGCAGCCAAAGGATGAAGGGCTATTTCGCTGGATGATGACACGTATCGATCAACTCGGTCCGCATGGATTTCGGGCGATTCTTTGGCACCAGGGAGAAAGCGATGTGGAAATGCCCAGTGACGAGTACTACGACAAACTCAAGCGTGTGATCGACACGAGTCGTGATGAAGCGGGTTGGAACATTCCGTGGCTCGTCGCCCAGGTCTCGTATCACAATCCCGATGCGCCTTCATTTAAAACAACACGTACGGCGCAAGCAAAATTGTGGGCCGAGGGCGTGGCCCTGGAAGGGCCGGATACGGACACACTGACAGGTGATCATCGTGACTTAGATGGAAAAGGAATCCACTTCAGCCCCAAAGGTCTCAAAGCACATGGGCTGCTGTGGAGCGAACAGGTCAAACCATTGATTGATAAGGCCATCCAATAGTTATCGTTTGTTCATCAACATGAAGTTGTTGTAGTCATTATATTCGCCGTAAGGGCTTACTTACATCGCTTCGTACGGCAAGCAAAGTCAAAAGTCGGCAAGGATAGTTGCGTCTCTGCCGCACCTAAAAAACTACTTCATCTGCTGAATCCACTCGCGGAGTAACTCCACCCCCTCTTCATCAATGACGCTTGAGCCAATGTGGGGCATGCGTCCGATTTTAAGCAAGCTCATGCGATGTGTGAGCAGTGAGCGGTCCGGGTGGCCGGGGGCGATGAGGCGCGCGTCTTTAATGCCGTAGTGGCCTCGTTCAGGCGTGGCATCAATGAGTCCAGCTTTGCTGAGTGGCAAATCGGCCAGCAACTGAAAATCGGTGAGACCTCCCCCCCAGAGTCGATGGCAGTGCGAGCAGTTGGCGTGGAGATAAGACCGCGCCCGGTCGTTGATACTTTGGGTATGGTCGTGATAGTCGGCCAGTCGAGGAAGAGCCTCCGGAGACTGGGGAAGCGGCTTGGCGAAAACTCCCCACTCTTCGAGTTGTGCAAGCTGATTCCGTGGTTGGCCATCGCCGTAATCGTGCAGCCGGTTCATTTGCAGTGTGTTGACACCGAGTGCATATTTGGCAGCCATCGTATGGCAGAGCGTGCATTCGGCCCGGCTGGGGAAGTGCCAAGTCTGCTGCCTCACTCCCCCGGGGGCGTTTTTATCCTGAATGTTCAGTACACGGTCCGCTCCTTGTGCATCGAGCAAAACAGCATCGGTCTGAGCGTCATTCCAGACGTAGGTGTAGCCTCGCCAAAACTGTGCCCCGTACCGCTCGCGATCGCCCGGCATGCTTTTGAAATGCAGGAGACGCGTCTCCAATCGGCGTGTGGATAAGGGATTGCCGGCTTCCATTTCCAGCGAAAATGTTTTGACAAGCACCGTTCCATCGGGAAATCGCCAGCCGGGGGGTGGCGCGGGATAAGTGACGTCGTCGAAGAGAATTTGTGAATCGCCGGGCCTGGCGATAAATCGTTCCTTGCTGGCTCCATCCGACCAGAGTGGAGCATTGACCGAGTAAGGAATCAGCCCCGGCTGTGGAATGTGGTCGGTGGTGGAAACAAACAGGCCGGTCTCACTGAGCAAACGAGGGAATGTTGGCTCGTCCTCATCAGGCAGTGGCGCCGGGACCAACCGTTGGAGTGTGCCGCTCACATGGTCGACGACAAGCACTTCGCCTTGCTTGTTTTGAGCGAAGGCGACAATCCGGAATTGCGTGTCGGCCAGTTGACGTGGCTTCGTGGGCTGACCACCCACGAGTCGCACACTCCAGATCTTGCCCGTGTCGTAATCACCATAGATGTAACAGCCATGCAGGTCGGCCGGTTCGGCTGCTTCCCAAATGTATCCCCCGGTGATGGAACGTGATTCGCTGTGAGGATGTTCGAGCAACGGCGGCTGTATCGGTGTCGGTCCCAGCTGGCGGTCCGGTTTGAAATCATGGGTTCCCTCTTTGATGCTCCAACCGTAGTTGCCACCCGGTTGAACGAGCTCGATCATCTCCCACAAATCCTGACCAACATCCCCCGCCCAGAGATGGCCCTCGCCGTCAAAGCTGAACTTCCAAACGTTGCGATGTCCATAAGAATAGACTTCCGGACAGGCATCGGGCGTATTGATAAAAGGATTGTCTGCCGGAATAGCATAAGGCTTGTCCCCTGCGGAACGATCGACGTCGATGCGGAGGATGGAAGCGAGAAAATCGTCGATGCGCTGACCGGTCAAGTGCCAATCGGCCCAGCCACTGCCATCACCGGTAGAAACATACAACAGGCCATCGGGACCAAACCGGACACAGCCGCCGTTGTGCCCTCCGGCTAGCCAAGACAGCAGGACGACTTCTGACAGCGGCTTGGCATGAAAACGATCATCGGCTGAAGTTTCGAATCGCGACAGCCGGGTCCCATCCTCAGCCCCCTCTTTCACGATGGAGACAACAAACAAGCGGCCATTGTTCACAAAGTCCGGATGCGCGGCGGCCCCGTAAATAGTCCGCTCAAGATCCATCAACAGCTTGGGCTTGGCATCGGGAGTGTCTGCAAACGTGAACAGTTTGCCGTTCCGTTCGCAGAGCAGAAACCGGTTGGTCCCGGGAATCAGGCTGATTGCCAATGGCTCGTCAAACTTCAATTCTGGAAAAGCATTCTCCAGCTGATAGGGAAGCGGCGGGTCGGGTGTCCCGTGGATCCGAGAGGTGGTCCAGAGCGCACGATCACTTTTGGTTGAGGAGCCTTGCTCAGCAGTCAGGCTCTGGTCCCCGGTCAAGGAGACCAGGCCAATCAAGCCAAGAACTATTGGGAAAAAGTGCCGAGAGTCTCTCCCCAATCGTTGTTTTCTTTTTCCGAGCATTTGGTAATGCGTCCGAAAATGATATCGAAGCGGATTCCAGATGTAATAAAACTCTGTTCCCTCGCCAGCCAAGCCGGTTTTGACAGATGCCATGCATCGCTAAATGCAATGAGGCAGCGCGGCATGGAATGCTGGGGTCTAGATATCTGTTTTCGGGCGAGTGCGGAACGCATCAGGCGTCTGCTTTTGGGCCATCTGCTTGTCTCCCAACCGTTTGACTGCCGCTTCGGTCACCGCCGTTCCCTTCAGATTCAATTCGTGAATCACGTAGATATTCGAAACGCTGTCGAGCCCAGCATCCGTGATTTTTGTATTGCTGAGGTCCAGGAAAAAGACTTTTTGCAGAACCTCATCCTTGTCGAGCTGTGCTAACTGTTCATCCGTAATCGAGGAATCGGCTAGATTGAGTTCATAGACCGATTTCTCCTTGGCGACTTCGGCGATGGCGTTGAGCAACGCATCATCAAGTTCCGCACCACTCAGGTCAATAAACCAGCCGACACCGTTCAACCCATGCATGGAACGCTTTTCCATGACGGCTGAACCACCGGCATCGGCGATCATTTCGGAAAAAGCATTTCGTTTGTCCAGCATTTGCTGGTATTCGCTTTTGCCCTCAAATAGGCCGCAACCCGTCAACAGAAAGAATCCACTGGCGACAACCAGGCATTTTGCCCACCCAGCGCAACGTACCTGGGCATCTAAATCGAAGGACATCTGCAATCCTCTGCTAAAAATAATCTTGCCATGACATAGCCCGGGTATCCGGGCGTGTATCAATGTCGGGGTGCAAACAATGCATTGTTTGCACCCCGATTCTCTTAGCTTTTTGCAGGTGAGATGATTCCCACTTGCTGCGGTTTAATACTCCTGAGGCCTCCATGGCTTCGGGGTATTATTTCCAGCGAAAATTAGCAATACGTTTTAGAATTCGTTAACCACAAGACCATCGTTCATCGACCCAAGCAGGTGGTAAATTCCCACATCGTTCGAATCATTCGGGGAATCGTTCCACTGAATGCTGTCATTGATGAAGTGCACCGAACCGTCTCCCAACAAAAAGAAGGCACCGCCTTGGTGTTGGCTGCTAAACGCGATCTTCGGGTTGTCTACAGCGTTCGTGTCAGACGGGTCGAGGCTATGTTTGCCGGTATTCATTTGATACTCAGTCAAACCAGCCAGACACCAAACGTTCGTAATGCCCTCTTCGGATAACTCTTGACCGGCCCAAATACCCGCCCAGAATCCATCCTTTGAGCGGCGTTCGCCGACCATAATCGTATTTGATAGACCATCGCTGACATTTTTAATCGCAACCGTTCCACCGCCACTGGGGAAGATGCCATCGCCATCGCCCCGGTCTCCATTGCAAGCCATGTAGTTCGATTTTGCGAATGTTGTGTCAGTCGGAACCACCATCGTTCCAGATATCGGATCCGGGAAGGGGCGATTTTCATTAATCCCCTCGCCGATGTCCGAAGGACACAGAAAGGCGGGCAACGGACTGCGCAATCCCGTAAGACCCGCTGGATCATTGGCAGCTTGTTCAAACGTTTGATCGCCGATACCGAGTACTTTGTAGAGGTTGCCTTGGTCCAGATACGGCAGGATCATGACCGACCAAGCCCATTGACTGTTCAAACGAGAATCCCACACCGGTGGGTCTTCATCCAGGCCCGAAAAGTCATAGTAACTTGCGATCGGGAATACCTTGTGGACATCGTGATAGTTGTGCAGCGCCAAGCCAAGCTGTTTCAAATTGTTGCGACATTGCGTCCGCCGCGCCGCCTCCCGCGCCTGTTGCACCGCTGGCAACAGCAGAGCAATCAAGATCGCGATAATGGCAATAACTACCAATAGCTCGATCAGCGTAAAACCCTGACTCTTCCTCCGGACATTAGTACTCATACCAGCTCTCCAATTTTATGGGAAAAAGATAGGAAAATGTACCGTTGGCTGCGTCGCGTGGCGGATTCTGTGGTGCGAATTTATAAGGTGGTTGTCAATAGGAAAAACTCGAATCGCAATCCAGCTTAAAGCCATCGGGGATTCTCGCATAGTTTTTAAGCCCCGTCAAAGGATTTCTCTTGACAGCTAGAGAATTCTTGCAATGAACTTGCCCTCGAACCAGAGCGGAGCACGCAATTTGCGCCTCCTGCGCGCTTGATTTATGTGCAAAGCTCAGGAGTTGATCTCCCGGTATATGCAGCTGATCTCATCGTCAATGTAACTTTGTCGAAACGCCAGTCTCCGCAGTTTTCCACTAGTGGTCTTGGGCAATGTTGCCGGTCTCAGGAGGAGAATTTCTGCTGGATTGACGCCAAAAGATAAGTTCACCGCATAGCGAATTGCCGCCACAACCGTTTCCGGCGATATCTGACGTATGGCAGTTCTTTGGAGCTCCGCAGAAACAATCAGTTCCTCCTGGCCGTTGATTTCGGTGGAAAACACCAAAACACCGCTGGGGGCAATCGCAGCGTCGGCAGCGCAAACGCGTTCCTCAATATCCTCGGGATGAAGGTTTTTGCCGCGCACGATCATTAATTCTGAGTTCCGACCTGTAATAAACAGTTCACCAGCGGATAAAAAACCTACGTCCCCTGTGCGGAGAAAACGATGCGACTGGCCGTCTAAACTCAGCTCGAAGAATTGTTCGGCATTCAGATCTTGCCGCTGGAAATACCCGCGTGTTACGGAAGGTCCAGCGAGACAAACCTCGCCGATCTGTTCATCGGGCAATGGTTCGCCCGCGGTATCGATGATCAAAACGCAAGATCCATCAAAGCATTGTCCGCTGCCTGAGAGGCTGGTTTCATCGTCCGGCGACGAAGGAGGGGTGATTTGTTGCCGGGCCAAGGCGGCTGTGCTGACCTGTTTGATCACCGGCGCAGCATCCACCGGACCGCCGGTCGCCATCAGTGTCGCTTCCCCTAAACCATAACAGGGAAAGAACGCCTCGCGACGAAAACCGCACCCCGAAAATCGTTTGACGAAACGGGCGAGTGTTTCTGACCGAACCTTCTCTGCCCCCACAAACGCGACTCGCCAAGACGAGAAATCCAAACCCAACAGATCGTCATCGCGGATTTTTTCCAAGCAATGCCGATAACCGAAATCGGGACCGCCGGAGATTGTCACTTTATGATCTGACATCAATTGCAGCCAATGCAGGGGGCGCAGCACGAATTCCTCAGGGGGAATGCACCAGCTTGTGAGTCTTGCAAACATCGCACCGAGGTAGCTACCGACGAGGCCCATGTCATGGTAATGCGGCAGCCAAGTGACAGCCCGGTCGTGCTGCGCGTCTAGCTGCATGCGTTCACAGATGAACCGCAGGTTGGACAGTAAGTTCGCGTGTGAAATCTGCACCCCTTTGGGACGCGAGGTGGAACCGGACGTATATTGCAAAAAGGCAATATCCTGGGCAGCTGCATCGAAACGCGGGGCAGCTGTTTGGTTACGCCACTGGCTGGGAGTGACCACGGGAAGACCATCGAAATAGGGATGCTGATCTCGACGCTTGTTCAAAACCTCCGCCACTGAGTCGTCCACGACCAAGACTGACGGTTCGCAGTCTTGACACAAACTGGCGAATTGCTCGCTGTTTCGATTGAGATTGGGAACGTGCAATGGGACCGCGATCACGCCGGTGGAGAGGCAACCCATAAACGCTTCCCAAAAGGCGGCCCCCGTGGGGAACAGCAACAGCGCGCGCTGACCCAAAGATGTATATTCCGAAAGCACCGCGGACGCTGCTGCGGCACGCGTCACCAGTTCCCCGTATGTCAACGAATCGGCAGCTTGCCACCGGGTTGCGGGAAATACAAACAGCGGTTTATTGGCGAATTGGGATGCCGCTTCGTAAAGCTCTGTGCAGAGTGTCATCATCATTTGTTCCAAGGTGTTGTCACCGGCTGACTGAAAGGCATTCGCCATCATCAATGACATATCGTATCATCATTGAATGAACAATCCCGCTTGTTTTCCATCCGAAGAATCGTTTCGCGACCAGACCTCGCCTTGCCGGTAGGTCACGACAATGGCATGCGGCAGCGCAGTCGATGGACTAGTCGAGGCAGCATTACGGTTCAAATGGAGCAGAACCTTGTTGTAACCAATTCCAAATCCCCTTGTTGTTGGCTTCGTTTTCGTAAAAGGTGACTCATGATTTCCTCCGTTTGTTTATTGCTTACGACGATCACCCTGGGAGCCCAAGACAGCACCGAGTATTTCAAAATCACCGTTGTCGACGAGCAGACCAACCGAGGCGTCCCACTCGTTGAATTGAGAACTGTGAACGATTGCCGCTACTACACGGATTCCGCTGGGGTAGTTGCATTTCACGAACCTGGATTAATGGACAAAACAGTGCATTTCTTTGTGTCCAGCCATGGTTACGAATTTCCTGCCGATCGTTTCGGTATTCGCGGGACGCAACTCAAAGTGAGTCCAGGAGGCAGTGCCACGATCCGCATCAAGCGCAACAACATTGCCGAACGCTTGTACCGCGTGACTGGGGGAGGAATCTATCGCGATAGTGAACTTGTAGGAGATGAAGTTCCAATCGCCCATCCGGTACTTGGTGCACAAGTGCTTGGTTCAGACAGCGTTGTGAATGCTAAGTTTCAAGGACGCCTGTATTGGTTCTGGGGAGATACCAACCGCCCATCGTATCCACTGGGGAACTTCCACGTCCCCGGTGCAACCACGCCACTTCCGGGATCTCAAGGCGTGGATCCCAGTCGCGGTGTGAGCCTGAATTATTTTATCGGCGATGATGGCTTTGCGAAGGAAACAGCCCATATGCCCGGTAAAGGTCCCACGTGGATCAACGGGTTGGTGACGCTCACGGACAAACAGGGCAACGAGCGAATGTTTGCGAAATATGTCAAAATTAAAAATTCTCTGACTGTCTATGAGCGCGGATTGGCAGAATTCAACAATGACGAGAAAGTCTTTGAAAAACGACAACAATTCGACATGCAAGCGCCGCTTTATCCTTACGGGCATCCCTTCATTCACCGAGACGGTGATATGGAATATGTATATTTCGCCGACCCTTATCCACTGGTACGGGTCAATGCGAACGTTGAGTCGCTCCAGGATCTTGAACAATATGAAACCTATAGCTGCCTCCGCCAAGGAAGCCGCGAGAAACAATTGGAGTTGGATCGTGACGCGAATGGCAAACTCGTCTACGCATGGAAGAAGGACACGACTCCATGGACGCTGCAGATACAGCAGGAGTTAATCAAACAAGGGCGCTTGAAAGAAGAGGAAGCCTATATCCACTTTGAGGATTCAGAAACCGGCGATACGGTGCTACCAAGCCGCGGGTCGGTGTATTGGAATGATTTTCGAAAAAAATGGGTGATGATCTTTGTGCAATTCGGCGGCCGTTCTTTTTTGGGCGAGGTCTGGTTCGCCGAAGCGGACGACCTGACCGGTCCATGGTCCAAGGCGGTTCGCATTGTCACTCACGATAAATATTCGTTTTATAATCCCAAGCAACATCCGTTTTTTGCCCAAGAGGATGGACGGTTCATTTACTTCGAAGGGACATACACGAAGACATTCTCCGGAAACGACCACCCGACTCCGCGCTATGACTACAACCAAATCATGTACCGGCTTGATTTATCGGATCCGCGGTTGTCGCAATGAGGTTCTCTGTTTTTGAACGGGGACAAGAATTCCGGAGTCGAGGAAGTATTTTGTGGTGCAAAACGGAGAACTGTGTTAGTCTGTGCGATCGTTTCCCAAGTCAATCCGCTGCCCGCAAATCAATATCGCTCCTGCCCAATTCCACGAACCATCAATGGTTGACGGCACGTTCGTCTCCGAGTCCACGGTTAATGCCATGAACGATGAAACCACTTCTTCTCCAGACACTAGCCAGCCGCCTACACGCTCATCCGCTGAAATTCAGAATTGGTTGCTAGATAAATTGGCGGAAGAATTAGAGATCGACCGCAGCCAAATCCAGGTCAATGAACCGATCTTGGCGCAAGGAATCGATTCGATGCATGTGGTCGCCATTGTCGCACAATTGGAGGACTGGTTGGGCATTCGTTTTTCCAGCAATCCCTTGGAGGATTATCCGTCGATTGAAGCTTTGTCACAATCGTTGGGAGCAAATGACGAGCCCGGCTAGTCCTTGCTGAAAATGAAATGAATGGTGTTGCAGTCTCGTTCAGTCCAGACGGTGGTGAGTATTTTTTCTAATCTGTAGCAGCGGTTATTGCCTAACTGGCTCAGCAACTGCCGATCAGGCAGGCCAGGATGCGGTTAGGGGAATTCGGTCCCGGAGAGACAATATGCCGGAACAAGAACGAACAGACGATCTTTCGCAGGCAACCGGAACCGACAGCAACCCATCGCCCGGTGGAGTTCCAGCCAATTTCCTGTTCGTGTTGGCCGAGTTGCTGCTGGCTGCCGGAATTGTCTATCTCTTCGACATCGAAGGACAGCGTCTGTTGTTCCCGGTGATGTGCGTGATGATAGCTGGTTTCGCGGTACATACCTGGCTGCCGAAACCCTATCGCATGGGATTCTTTGCGTGCCTGTCGGCCAGCTGTGTTTTGCTAGTCCTAGGAATGACCAACGGCCTGTACGTGCTAGGAATTGGCGGTGTATTGATAGGCATTTGCTACTTGCCCATCGGTTTGTGGTTTCGCTGGCTCATGCTGATCGCCGTTGGCGTGGTACTCATCGTGCTACGAAATCAATGGCCGCTTCCGATGTGGCCAGTCTTGGGATCGATGTTCATGTTTCGGCTGATGATCTATTGTTACTCCACGCGAAAAGCCGTGGCGAACCCGCCTTTGACGACAACCTTGTCCTACTTCTTCATGGCGCCGAACGTCTGTTTTCCACTCTTTCCCGTAGTCGATTTCAATACGTTTCGCGACTCGTGGTATAAAGAGGACACTTGGAATATCTATCAGAAGGGCATTGTCTGCATCGTCCGCGGCCTGACCCATTTGTTGTTGTATCGCTACATCAAATTATATCTCGTTCCGGAACCGTATGAACTGTATGACGTGCCGCACATCGCGCTGTTTATGGTGACGAATTTCGCACTCTATTTGCACGTGTCCGGCCAATTCCATTTGATCGCCGGATTGTTGCATCTGTTTGGATTTGACCTGCCGCGAACGCACGACCGGTATTTTTTGGCGTCGAGTTTCACCGACATCTGGCGACGGATCAATATCTACTGGAAAGACTTCATGCTGAAGTTGTTTTTCTTTCCCACGTTTTATTCTCTGCGCGGCCGAGGTTGGGGGCTGGGGCTGGCCACGGTTGTGGGGGTGCTGATCGTCTTTTTAAGCACTTGGCTACTGCATTCGTGGCAGATGTTTTGGTTGCTTGGCCGCTTTCCCGTAACGGCCAACGATGCCTCTCTGTGGATGGGTGTCGGTCTGTGTGTTGCCATCAATGCGCTGCTCGACATGCGGCGAGGTCGTCGCCAAGATCATTCCGCGTGGCGAGCGGCATTTAGCCTTTCAGCCCGCACGGCAGGCATGTTTGCATTAGTCAGTTTATTCTGGGCCTGTTGGACGAAGCCTGGATTTTTGACGTTATTTGCAGGAGTCCTACGTCGTCCCGGTGCCATGAACGGCCTGATGCTGGTCCTGTTGGGTTTTCTACTCGTCATCCTCCTCGGGGCCATCGTGGTTCGTCTCAAGGGATATTACGATTCCCGCAAAACGCAGCGTCCTGCAGCTTCGTTTCGAGAGTCCGCTAAAGTGTATGTCATCGGCATGGCATTATTTGTAGCACTTGGTTCACCACGTTTTGCGACATTGCTCAGCTCAGACATTTCCAGTGCCCTTGCCGATTTCCGAGAGGATGCTGCGCGCGAAGATGCGATGGGACAAGTGGCCGGGTATTACGAGGATATGAATTCGACCGCCATTCAGGCCGGTCCAATGCTTTCCTCCTGGTCGCCTACCGACGAAACACAGCGTGCCCAGGCAGCCGGCTTTGACTTAATTTCCCGGCCATCTGACCTTGCGCAAATAACCGAATTGATACCGGGCGTGCGCGTCGAATTGGACGGCAAACTAACGTCCATCAATCAGTTCGGTATGCGCGACCGGGAGACTCTCACATTGAACAAACCAACCGGCACGACACGAATTGCCATGGTGGGTTCCAGCGTGATCATGGGGTACGGCGTAGGGGACGACGAAACCTTCGTACGCCTTTTGGAAAATCGCATCAACGAAGAGTTGCCCGGCGGCGGGCAGTATGAACTTTTGAATTTCGGCGTCGGCAAACAGTGGCCCAGCCATCGGTTAGTCCGCATCCAACGCAAAGTGTTTGGGTTTGACCCCGACGCGATTTATTACTTCGCACACCAAGATGAATACCAGTCGTTTGTTGATCATTTGGCAAAGCTCATCGCCGCCGGCAAGCTGATTCGCTCGCATCCAATCGAACAATTGATCAACCAAGCCGGGATTACGCAGGACATGCCACCCGGGATTATTCATAACAAATTGAATCAGCAGCGCAACGAACTTTTAGTCGCCGTTTATCGCACCATCGTCGAAGAGTGCCGAGAACGCGGAATCTTGGCGGTATGGATCTACTTGCCGATTGGTGCCGATCCCGACAACCTAGCGGCACAATTGATGCCACTCGCACGCGAGGCAGGTTTCATTGTTTGCGAAGTACCGAACTGGGCAGAGGGGCAACCGACCAGCGAACTCATGATTCCCGGCCAACAGTATCATCCACACGCGGACGGTCATGCGATGATTGCCGAGGCCATGATGAAAATGCTCCAAGCACATCCAGAGGCACTTCCGCCGTCGAAACAGTAAGTCATTGCAGGGCCACATTGACCGTCAACTCGTTTTTCGTTGACGAATATGTCTTAGCGATAATTCTGCGACATCCCATTCATCATCGCGTGAAGATGGTGATACCGCCCAAAGGAAAAGACCTGTAAAGCCACCGACGACCGGCCAAGCCCCCCAACCCGCGTTCACCGCCCCATCGCCACCTGCAAGTGCCATCCCAACGCCAGCGCCTGAAAGAAAACCTGCTCCAGCGCCCCAACCGGCGCCATCCCAACCACCCCACAAATACCCCAAAGAGCCACCAACTAATGTACCAATTGCCATCGATGTCAGAAGTGAACCAACATTGAATGCTCTAAGGCCAGTCGGATCCCACCCATTCACCGGGTCCCCATGCGTATACAAATACTTATGCAGCGACTGCGGGGTACGCAAATTGCCAGAGAACGGGTCGAGGTGGTTAAACCGCCCAGAGTTCGGATCATACCATCTGGCCCGCAGGTATTGCATCCCAATCCGGCTGTCGAAGGCTTCGCCGCTGTAGAGTCGGGTTGTCAGGGCGGCTGCTTCGTCGAAGCCGATCGCCCGGCCGTAGGCGGTGTCGGCGTAGTGCTGCACGAACGCTGCTGTTGCGTCGAGGACGGTGTGGGGGTTGTCGTGGGTGTTGGGGCGGAGCGTGCGCGGGCTGGTTGTTGGGGGGGCGTCTTACGTGTGATGCTGTGGGAAAAACGAACCTTTGGGCCGACTTCAGTCACATTCCATCTCACCGGACGTCACAACAGGGTCCAGCGGCTCGTTGTCTGCAGGGCGGGCGAACTTGTCGTCACGGGTGACTCGGGGCGGTTCTCGCTGGGCCAATGAAGTTGGTGGGTGGTTTTGCCGAAATTTACTGGCTATTTGCAAACCTCTCACACGGATGCGCACGACGATCATTTGTGTTCATCCATCCATTTTTGAATCGCCTTTAACTGTTGTTGAACTTCAGGCCGTTCAAAATACTTGTTCTTAATTAGATATCGTTCATCCATGATCTCCTGAAACGGCCTCCCTCCACAAAGTGCATTCTGGTAATCTGCACCACTTTCAAGAAGAAGTAAAACGACTTCGTAATCGTTTTGTAAAGTGGCTACCGTTACCGGAGGACAGTCCAAGTGGTCTGGTTTATTGATATCAGCACCGTATTGAATCAGGAGTTTGATATTGTCGATGTGGCTGTTGGTAATGGCGAAATGAAATGGAGTCCCTTCAAAGGGAGACCCAGAACCAATGTTGACTAAGTTTGGATCGGCTTCATGCTCCAATGCTAGTTTTAACCATTTAGGATCATCTTCTATAGCCGCCCAATGTGTGACAACGCGCTGCTTGCTCATAATGAAATTTGGATCCGCACCGCACTTCAAAAGCGCTTTATAGCTCTCGAAATGTTTCGAGGAGAGCGCGAGGAAAAGTGGTGTCTCTCCGCCGAAATTACGGATGTCAAGGTCGCCACCCGCATTGGAATAGGTTTTGATGGCCGCCGCATCGTTTTGTTCAACAGCGTCCCAAATATTGACGCCCCCAGCAGACCCGCCACAGCCTATCATGAATACATTAACCAAACCCAGCATGAATATTGTGCACTTCATATTCACCCCATGATTACCTTGGACTCAATGGATTACATCATTTTTCGCATCCCCGAAAGTACTTCAGGCATTCCGTGGCGCATCGCTAATGAGAAACTATCGCCTTCCAGCCAAAATGGCGTTCCGACTGAATTTGGCATCAGCCCGCCAAGGACTCCGGCCAGAGCGATTCCTTGCTGTCCCCAAACAGCTGCACCGGCCATAGCAATACTTGTGTCTTGAAGTGTGGAAAGAATGTCGCCTTGGACACGATAGGCGTGCACTCTTTGGTTGACACCCGCGGTATTGGCACTGGGGTACATTTCTGCAAAATTGGCATTCAATCCGGACGCGTTAAAGGTTGTGGCAGGCCTGTTGTAAACAACCGCAGCTGCCGTCGCAAGTCCTCCTCCCAGTGAGTGACCAACAAAACGATCAACCGAGCCATACTTGCTTTCCCATATGTCGGCAATTTCGATTGCCTGCGCGTATTGAAGAGAGGCTCCAAACAATCCTTGAGAAATGTTGTTGATCCAATCTTGCCTGTCTTTGGGGTCAGTTCCAGCATAGGCAATCACGCGCTCGTTACCTCGCTGAAAAAGACGGGCACGAAAGCCAGTTGTGCCGTCACCTTCGTTATCATCAAGGGCAACCCACCCGGGTACGTCGCTGCGGTCATATGCGGCGTCTGCTAGCAGGGCATACTGATAGTCTTCTCGAACCTTCCCACTGTCAAGTGGAGTGATAAGTTGCGTGAATTTAGTTTGGAGCTTCAATACGGCATGAGCGTATGCAGCATGCACCGCCACCTTGAATAATCCACGAACCGCCGCGCTAATGATTGCCTTGGCCCCTGTTGAGATTGCAGAGGCCATTGCTGACATGTTAACCTTTAGCCCTAATATGCTAAATTCCAGCCCAGTCGGATCAATCCCATTCACCGGGTCGCCATGCGTATACAAATACTTATGCAGCGACTGCGGGTCTCTCAAATTGCCAGAGAACGGGTCGAGCCGATTAAACCGCCCCGAATTCGGATCATACCATCTGGCCCGTAGGTATTGCATCCCAATCCGGCTGTCAAACGCTTCCCCGCTGTAGAGCAGCGCCGTCAAGGCCTGTGCTTCGTCGAAGCCGATGGCCATGCCGTAGGCGGTGTAGGCGTAGTGCTGCACGAAAGCCGCTGTCGCGTCGAGGACGGCGCGGGTGCTGCCGTGGCCGTCGTAGAGCAGCGTGAGCGGGCTGCCGGCCTCGGTGCCGCCCGGCGTGAACGTCGTCTGGTCGATCACGTCGTGACCGAGCGTGAAGACTTTCGCATCGGTGACATTCGCCGTGCCAGCTTCGCGGACAATTTTCTCGATGACCTGGGCATACCCGGTCGGGTTCATGTCGTCGACGAGGTAGGAGGTCTCCTCGTGCTTTGTCACAACCAGCGCAGTTGCCGGGTTTTGATCGGTGTCTTCCTCAACCTTGTACGTCGAACCGACACGGATGCCCCTGCCGTCGTAGACGTAAGTCGTCGTCTCCTTCTTCACGATGTCGCTATTACTGTCATAGGTGTCGATGACCACCTCGGACATGCGGCCCTGCAAGTCGTAGCTGTAGTCGACCACGCTCAGTGTCTGCGTGCTATAAGTCTCCTCGATAGTTTTCGAGGTTTGCAGCGTACCGGTGTAGCCGTAGGTCGTGGTCGTGTCATCGGTTTCCAGATTCACGCCGTCGTCGACGTCGCCGATGATTTTCCAACTGGTCAGTAACCGGTCATTATCGTCGTATGCATACGTCAACGTCTTATCAACGATCCCATCGATGACTTTCGACAGGCGATTGCCGACGAGGTCATAGGTAAACGTCGTCGTGTAATCCAAATCATTATTGTGGCTGTCGTAGTCTTCTTCGACCAAGCGGCCGAGGTTGTCGTAGGTCCAGGCGATGTCGGTGGTGTAGGCCGTGCCGCTTTCCCAGTACTTCTCGGTGACAGCGGTGCGACGGCCGTCGGCGCGGACGGTGTAGTCGTACTCGGCCAGTTTGTCGTTGTCGGCCAGGTTCTCCGGCGTTTCATCCGGCGAATAATGCGTCATCACGTCGAGGCGATTGAGTGCATCGTACTCGTACGTGGTGATCATGCCATTAGCGTAATCGACGCGGGACAGGTTGCCGACAAGATCGTAGCTGTAGGTCGTCACCTCCGCCGTGTTCAGGTCGACGCCGTTGCGGCGGACGGTGCTGACGGTTTTTAAGCGGCCCAGCGCATCGTAGCTGTAGGTCCAATCGTGCGTCGGGTCGGCCGGGTTGCCGATCGATTTGCGGACCTGCCGGCCATAGTTATCGTACTCATAATTCAGCACACCCTCAGGCGTATCGATTTGGGCGAGGCGGTCGAATTCGTCGTAGGTAAACAGCGTTTCGCTGCCATCGTTGCCGGGCACGCCGCGAGTTCACGGCGAGAATGCGATAATAACTCGGACACGGTCTGGTCCGTATGTTTCCGCAAGCAATCCAACCACGGAGAAAAGCACAGCAATTGGCTTAGGCAGTTCTTGCTGCTGCAGGCCAATATGTTCAATTGCATTTACCAATTCGTTGCCATCAAACCAAGTCATATAGTCGTCGTCAAACCACGCGTTACGAAGATCTGAAGAATCGGCGATGAACTCCGGAAACCCCCGTAACTCATACAGTGGTATTGGAAACTGACGGCTGGGATCGTAGCCAAACGCGGCAAATAACTTGGCATTGTGACATGTGATGATTCCGTAATCCTCCGCAAGCGACCACAATGACGGATCAAATGTAAATGTTTCCATGTCATGGGGTGTATTGTCATCTATCGCAATATATATAGTAATCGCCACACTCATTATCTTGGTCTCCAGCCTTTTAAAGGAACAATTACCATCCGCACGTTCCTAAACTGCCTTTGTAGCATTCGTAATCCTAGAACGAAATCGGGATTTTGATATATTCCTATTCTCGTTTCAGGGATACCGAACAACACAACGCGCGACCCCACTTGACCTGGCATCAATGCTGGTACTCTCGCACCAGGATTGGGTTCAAATTGCCGGTTAGTCGATATTCTGCGAGCTTTTGTACCCATCTCTTTCAATGCCCGTTGGATAAATTTTTCTTCACTCATGAGTGGGTCGCCCCCTTTTGAACCAAGACTTACCACAGTATAACGCCCTTTGCTGTCCAATTCGCGATGATCAATGGATTGGTAGTCGGTTCCATTTGCACCCGTGACTTTTTCGAAGAAATTGCCGCCGTTGCGATCTGTGTGGGGAAGTTCATTTTCAATAGATTTTGTAACAGCTTTGTCAACCCAGGATAACCCTGCATCAGCCACAGTTAATCCAAAATATGCAAACACCAGTCCCATCTCAACCTTCCAGAGATGGGCATACACGAGATACTGGACATTGAGTGCAGCGGCTGCTGCGACCGGCAATATAGTACGGCCAATTGCCACACCGGTTAGGAACGCATTAATTGCCAATGCCTTAAGTCCAGTTACTAAATTGGCCATACCAGTTGGATCAATCCCATTGATCGGATCCCCGTGCGTATACGCATATTTATGCAACGACTGCGGGTCATGCATATTTCCCGCAAAGTCATCCAACCGATTAAACCCACCAACACTTGGACCGTAATACCGGCGCCGTAGGTAGTCCCACCCAATCCGCACATCGTGCAATTCTCCGCTGTACTGCAGCGCCGTCAACGCCGCCGCCTGATCGAAACCAATCGGCAGACCGTACGCCGTGTAAGCATAACGCTCCAGAATGGCAATCGCGTCGTCGACGACTGCTCGCGTGGAGCCGTGTCCATCATAGAGCAGAGTCAGCGCGCTGCCAGCGGTTTGCGTGCCGGGGACAAACGTCGTTTGATCGATGACATCGTGGCCCAGCGTGAAGAGTTTTGCGTTGGTCACATTCTGCGTAGCAACGTCACGGGTGATTTCTTCAACCACCTGTTCGTAGCCGGTGAAGTTCATTGAATCGACGAGATAGGACGTCTCTTCGTACTTCGTCACGACGAGGGCCGTATTGGGGTTTTGATCGGTATCCTCCTCAACTTTGTAAGTCGCCCCGCGACGCATCCCGTCGTAGCCATAGACGTACTCGGTCGTCTCCCGCTTCACGACGTCGCCATTACTGTCGTAGGTGTCGATTACGACCTTCGACATCCGTCCTTGTAGGTTGTACTCGTAATCGACGACCGACAAGGTCTGCGTGCTATAAGTCTCCTTGACGGTTTTCGACGTCTGCAGCGTTCCGGAATAACCATACGTCGTAGTCGTGTCGTTGGTTTCGAGATTCACAGCGTCGTCGACTTCGCCAATGATCTTCCAGCTAGTCAGCAACCGGTCGTTGTCGTCGTATTCGTACGTCAACGTTTTATCAATGATGCCGTCGATGACTTTGCTGAGCCGATTGCCGACCAAGTCGTATTCAAACGTTGTCGCGTAATCCAAATCATCGTCGTGGCTGTCGTATTCCTCCTCGACGAGGCGATTCAGTGCATCGTAGGTCCAATTAGTCGTCGTGACATACGGCGTCGTGCTGTCCCAATAGGTCTCGGTGAGCGCGGCGCGGCGGCCGTCGGCGCGGACGGTGTAGTCGAACTCGTACAGTTTGGCATTGTCCGACAGGTCGAGCGGTGTGCCATCGGCGTCGTAGTACGTCAGCACGTCCAAGCGGTTGAGCGTGTCGTATTCGTAGAATGTGATCATGCCGTTGGCATGGTCGATTCGCTGCAAGTTACCGATTGTGTCGTAGCCGTAGGTCGTCACCTCCGGGGTCGAGAGGACTTCGTCGTTGCGTTCGATCGTCTTGACATCCAGTAAACGGCCCCAGGCGTCGTAGGTGTACTCCCAATCGTGTGTGGGGTCGGCGGGTGAGCCGATGTAGGCCCGCGTTTTGCGGCCCAGCGCGTCGTATTCGTAATTGAGCGTCCCTTCGGGCGCATCGACCTGCGACAGACGGTCAAACTCGTCGTAGTCAAATTCCGTCTCCCCGCGACCATCGGTCACGGACGTCTGTCGGAATTCGTCGTCGTAAACAAACGCAACCACTTCATCCGCCGGATCAATAGAAGGATCATCACCCGGTTCATAATACCGCAATTCATCCAGGAAGCCCAGATCGGAATAGACCGACTCGGTGAGGTTGCCTTCGAACGACGTATGCAATTCCCGCCGGCCGTATTCATCGTAGGTGAAGTATTCCGTCTGTCCCAGCGGCAATTCGCGGGTCACTTGTTGGCCGAATTCGTTGTAGGTAAAGGTCGTTTCGCGTCCCAACGGATCGCGGATTACGGTTTGGTTGCCGTAATAGTCGTATTCGTATTCGTAGCGCGGGTTTTCGAGTTGGTCGGTGGCGGGGTTGATCACCGCCGGGAGGACGACGGCGGTCAGGCGGCCGTGCTGCGGATCGTATTCGTAGGTTTTGGTCTGCCCCATTTGGTCGGTTTCGCCGACGACGCGGCCGAATTTGTCGTACGTTGTTTCGACAAAGGTGCCATCGTCGAACGTCGTGCGGTCGGAGCGGCCGTATTCGTCGTAATGGGTCAGCGTATAACGGCCGAGGGCATCTTTGACGGCTGTTTGGCGGCCAAAATCGTCGTAGGTGTATTCGGTTGAGCGCGATTCGCTGCCAGCGGTCTCAGTGATTTTCTTAGTGCGGCCAAAGTCATCGTATTCGTACGTGGTGACAACACCCGTGCTGCCAGTCGTACTCAATAGCCAACCGCTGACGTTGTCGTACGTGCTGGAAGAAGAGTACAGCAGTGTGCCGAGCGTATTGAGGGACGTGGTCGAGTCGCCGCTCACCGTGTCGACGTCAATGACCATTCCGTCGTAGCGCTTCGACTCTACCACCCGATCCAGCGCATCGTAGATATAGTACGTCCCCTGCGTGTCATCGGCCGGCAGGTGGCGGTCGGTGGTGTAGACCGCGCGGCCTTTGGCGTCGTAGACGGTGCGGGTGATCGTGCCGTCGCTGTAAGTTGTCTGGATGTTTTGACCGCGGGGGTCGTAGAGCATCGTGGTGGTTTGGTCGTCGTTTTCGGCCGAGGTGCTGTCGTCTTCGCCGATGATGCGGGTGGTGCTGAGGACTTGGCCGGCGACGTCGTAGGTGGTGGTCGTCGTATGGCCCTGCGCGTCGGTGTGGCTGATGAGACGGTTGTTGTCGTCGTAGCTGCTGCTGGTGGTGAGGGTGACGGTGTTCTCGGCATCATTGGGGTCTTGCCAGAGTCGGCTGGTGCCGATTTGGTTGCCGTAGTCGTCGTAGGTGAAGCGGTTGGTCCGATAGTTGCCGTCGCCGGCGTTGGCGGGTGTGGACCATTGGTCCCAGTTGGTGGTGGAGATCAGGTTGCCTTCTTCGTCGTATTCGAAGGAGACGGCTGTGTTGTCGGAGGGACCGTGGTAGTCGTCGGTTTTCCAGGGGGTGACGATGTAGCGAACTTGTCCGTTGTCCGCAGCATTGGTACCGACGCCGTAGTAGATTAGTTGGGTTCGGTTTTCGAGGGCGTCGGTGAGGTAGAGCGGGCGGCCATATTCATCGACGACGGTTTCGGTGGTGTTGCCGAACGGATCGGTGACGATCAGCGGCGTGCCGGTTTCATGGTTGACATAGGTCGTCTCCAGACCATCGGGGGTGATGACGGAACTGACGAAGCCGTTGGTATCGTAGGTGTAGGTGGTCAGCAGGTCGTTGGTTTCTTCGCTGACGGTGTCCTCCAAACCGATGACCATAATTTCGGTGAGCAGGTTGTCATCGTCGTCGAAGGTCCGTTTGGTGATGCCGCCGAGGGGATCTTCCTCGCGGATGATATTGCCGCGGGCATCGAAGGTGACGGTGCTGGTGTAATTGAGTTGATCGGTGATCGTCTGGGTTTTGTTGCCGCTGTCGTAGGTGTAGCTGATGGTCTGGCCATCGGCATCGGTGACGGCCTCGACGCGGCCCCGTTCATCGTAAGTGGTCGTCGCAGCACTGCGGCCGAGGGGATCGATGATTTCGTCGAGGTAATGCTCGGGATCGTTCGGGCCGTCGAGGTAGGTGAATTGAGTGGTAGCACCGGTGCGATCGGTGACGGCGATTAAATTGCCGGTGTCTTCGTCGTAGTCGTACAACAAGAAATTGCCGACGTGGTCGGTAATTTTTGTGATGCGGTCGGCGTAGTCATGCTCAAAATCAACGCCGCGACCATTAGAACTTTCGATGCCATCGCCGGTGAAGTACAGGGCGTTACCGTAGCGGTCGTGGATGCTGGCCAGTTCGCCGCTGGTGGCGTTGATCGTTAACTCCACACCGGTCCGCAGGCGCAGGACGTAGGCGTTGCCGAATTCTTCCAGGGCGGGGTTGTAGGCGAGCCCCTGCTTGCTGTGGTCGACCCACTCATCGCCAGCCTGCTGGAGGTGGACGTCGGCTTCATTGACGAACAGTTCGCTATCGACACCAGCATCGGCAACAAATTTGGGTTTGTAGTCGTAGGCAATGATACCGTAGGAAAAGGCCGGTTCGGCGTAAAACGTGAAGCCCTCGGTCGTGCCGTCCGGAAGCGTGATGACGACGCGGTCGCCGTTTTTGAAGGGGGTGTACGGTCCGTGGTTGGAAAGCCCTGAGTCGGCGTGTTCGACGTTGACGGACGTATTGGCAATATCGAGGCTCCAGCCGTAGCCGAAGTCGCCCTGTTCACCAGCGTCCAGCGTGCTGTAACTGCGGGTGATGGTGATCGGGAAGCCTGGGGCGGGGATTTGCATGTCGAGGAACGAAATCGAGAAGGCGCCCAGTTTCAAATTGCCTTCCACGGTGACCAGTTTGTTGTCGGTCGCGGTGTTGCCACCGGCATCAACAGCGGTCAGCGTCAATCGGTAGAGGCCATTGGCAATGGCGGTGGTGTCGAAATTGCCAAGCAGGGCAGGCGTGGTGATTTCATTGCCGCCTGTGGCGAGTGTAAATTCACGACCGGAATCAATTGCCGTGGCGATCAGTGTCCAGTAGACGAGATTGTCATCCAGATCGTCGACGGTGCCCAGAATGTCGGTCGGCTCGGTCAGTTCCTCACCGCCGGTAATTGAAGTGATGGCGACCTCCGGGGCGGTGACATCACCGGGATCGATGACCGTGAGGTTGTCGACAACGATTGTTTCGTTATCGACAGTGTCGGTGGCGGTGACGGTCACGACCAACGGATCAAGCGACACGACGTCGTAGACGGCGTTTCCATTGGCATCGACCGCCACGTCCACGCCGTTGATGTCGAGCGTGATTTCGTCGACTCCCACGTCGTCGACGGCTTGGATATAAATCGATAGCGGCGTCCCCAACTGGGCGGGATCGTGCGAGTAGGTGACGTCCACCACTGGCGGTGTATCGTCTGCAGCGACCGTCACATCAAACGTGTCGGTGTTGTACAGTCCGAACTCATCGGTGACGGTGACCGTGATGTTCGCGTGCGCGCCAATATCACCGATGGCCGTCTGCCATTCAATACGGCCCGTGTCCGCATCGATCGTCATACCGGTTGGCTCACCGGAGATCGAATACGTCAGCGCGTCCCCGTCCGCATCGGCGGCCGAGACGTCGTACTGATACCCGTTCCCGGCGGTGACGGTCGCGTCGGGGATCGTGGTGATCGTTGGGGCCGTGTTGTCTCGGATTGATATTCCCAAGTATTGGGTGTCAGTGTCGTTGCCGTCGGAGACAATCACCTCGAAGGTATTCAAGCCGGTCTGCCCCGAAGTCGGTGTCCAGGAGAGCAGCCCTGTGTCGGGATCGATCGACATGCCGATCGGTGGGGTACCGCCGAGCGAAAACTCCAGCGTGTCATCTTCCGGATCGGTGGCTGTGACTTGATAGCTGTAAGCCGTACCCACCATGCCGGTTAATACGGCTGTGGAGGTGATCTGCGGCGGCAGATTGGCGGCGGGTGCGAAGATGGTCAGGTCGTAATCTTGATGGACCGCGTAGCCCGCAGGATCGGCGACGGTCACGACCACGTCGAACGTCCCCTCGCCGGTGGGGGTCCAGGTAAGGACTCCCGTGTTCGGGTCGATCGTCATGCCCGATGGTCCGTCGCTCAGCGAAAAGGTTAGCGTCTCCTCTTCAGGATCGGTGGCCGTGACGTTGTACGTGTAGTCCTCGTCTGAATGGCCGGAGGCGGGGGGCGTTGACGTGAACTGCGGTGGCAGATTGTTATCCACTACAGCGACATGGATTTCTTGCAGAGACCAGGCACCATGCGGATCGCTGACAAGAATCGTGGCCGACACAGTGCCGATTTGACTCGCATCGGGCGTCCAGAGCAGTTCGCCGGTCGTCGGGTTGATCTCCATGTTGGCGACATCGGTTTCCAGCGACCACAGTAGCGTGTCGCCGTCGGGATCGGTGGCGGTCGCCTGATAGGTGTACTGCTCCCCCACAATCGCCAGACTGCCAGCCGTGGAAGTGATGTGCGGTCCACCATTTTGATTCGAACCGCCACCGCTCGTCGGAGGAGCAATGATTTCGAGGTCGAACGTTTCGCTAGCCGAGAGACCGTACTGATCAGTGACGGTGACGGTGATGTCAGCGTACGTGCCGATGTCATCGATGGTTGTGAGCCATTCGATGTTGCCGGTGAACTCATTAATCGTCATCCCGGCAGGTTCGCCAGATAGTTCGTACGTCAATGCATCGCCGTCTGTATCGCTGCCATAGGCCCTGAATTGATACGTCTCGCCAGCTGCGCGGGTCAGGTCGGGGATCGGCGCAATTGTGGGTGCAGCATTGTCGCGGACGCGCAGGTCAAAGCTCTGGACGTCACCAAGGCTCCCGTCAGAGGCAATTACCTCCAGAGAATGTGTCCCGATCTGTCCCCCATTAGGCGTCCAAGTGAGCAGTCCCGTGTCGGGGTCGATGGACATTCCGTTCGGCGGCGTGCCCGCCAGAGAATACTCCAGCGTATCGTCGTCTGGGTCGGTGGCAGTGACTTGATAGGTATATTCGCTGCCGACCAGCGCGATCCAATCCGGGGTGGAAGTGATTTCCGGTCGCCCATTTGTGGCAGCGGCGGTGATCACCAATTGATACGTCTGTTCGGCCGCCAAGCCTGAGGGATCGGTGGCGGTGACGATGACTTCTGACGTCCCCGTTGCTCCCGGTGTCCAGGAGATCACACCGGTGATGGGATCGATGGTCATCCCGGTTGGCTCATCGAGCAGCGCGTACGTCAGTGGATCGCCGTCGGGATCTATCGCGTTGGCGGCATAACTATAGTCGTCCCCCACACGGCCGGACGTGATCGGATCTGTCGTAAACAGTGGCGTCTGATTCGTACCGACGACCGAAATCAAAAATGTCTGCTGCGACGAGGCACCAAACGGATCTCTCGCGCGGACCTTGACCTCGACATCACCGATTTGATCTTCGTCGGGACTCCAGGACACTAAGCCGGTGTCGCGGTCGATCTGCATGTTGCGGACTGAGGAATCTAGCAACCATTCCAGCGGGTCGTGGTCGGGGTCGGTGGCGGTCGCTTGGTAGAGGTACAAGTTATCGACGACTGCCGTGTAACTTGGCGTCGACGTTATGTAAGGATACGAGTTGATGGACGGCCCGCCACCATCACCGCTGTTACCATCTCCACCATCGTCCGCTGCCGGCGGGACAACGTCCAGGTCGAACATGAGCGTATCGTACAGACCAAACGGATCGGTGACGGCAACGGTGATATCCGAATGCAAGTTGATATCATCCAGAGTTGTCTGCCAACGAATGCGGCCTGTGCCAGCGTCGATTGTCATATTGCTCGGCGCGCCGAGCAGTGAATAGGTCAATGCGTCACCATCAGCATCGGTTGCCGAGACGTCGAACTCGTACAACTGCCCGGCGGTCAGCGTTCCATCGGGGATGGCCGTGAGCACCGGTGCAGCGTTGTCGCGGACGGAAATCTCAAAGGTTTGATCGTCAGAGTCAGTGCCGTCAGAAACGATGACTTGCACCGAGTGCTCCCCGGTCTGTCCTGCAGCGGGAGTCCAAGTGAGCAGCCCCGTGTCGGGGTCAATCGACATACCGATCGGTGGCGTGCCCCCCAACGAATAGTCCAGTTCGTCTTCATCGGGATCGAAGGCGATGACCTGATAGCTGTACGCGGTGCCCACCATCCCGGTCTGTTCAGGATTCGAATTGATTTGCGGCGGCAGGTTCGAGGCCGGTGCATAAATCGTCAGGTCGTAAGTCTGATAGGCGTACCAACCAGACGGATCGGTGGCGGTGACCGTGACGCTGTGGCTGCCCTCCGACGAGGGCGTCCAGGAGATGACACCCGTGTCGGAATCGATCGACATCCCGGTTGGCGGATTATCCAATGCATAAACGAGCGTGTCTTCGTCCGGATCGGTCGCTTCGACGTTGTAAGTGTAAGCCTCACCTGAACGGCCGGATTGGGGAGGATCGGATGTGATTTCCGGCGGGTGGTTGGAATCGGACACTGATATCACAAACGACTGTGTCGCCAAGCCGCCGAACGGATCGATCACACGGATCGTCACTTCCGTGTTGCCGATCTGACTCGCATCGGGCAGCCACAGCAATTCGCCGGTCGCCGGATCGATCTCCATATTCGCCACATCACTGTCGAGTGACCACAGCAATTGGTCACTATCGGCATCGGTGGCGGTCGCCTGGTACCGGTATAACCGATCCACAATCCACACCTTATCCGGCGTCGACGTGATTTCCGGCGAATGATTGACCGACGTCCCGTCATCGTCGACCAGAGGCGCCACGACGTGCAGGTCGAAGGTCTGCTCATCATAGAGGCCGCGGGCATCGGTCGCACGGACCGTGTATTGATGTGGTGCGGAGACGGCATTGACGTCCTCTAGCCCCGGCAACCACTGCACCATTCCGGTGGCCCCGTCGATCGTCATCGTGCTCGGGCCATCGATCAACGAATACGTAATCACTTCCCCTTCGGGGTCGCTGGCTGTGATCCGTGTCAGGAAAGTCTGATCGGCGATGGTATGTGTGCGGGGGGTAGAAAGGATCGTGGGGGCGGTGTTTGACCCGGTATCGATCACCGGCAATAAGAACATCTGCTGGTAGCCGTGCCCGGCCAGGTCATACACCGTTACGACAAATAAATTGGTACCCGTTGCAGTGGGAGTCCAACTGAGCAGGCCATCGGACGCACCAATTGTGGCGCCGTCCGGCCCATAAGTCAGTTCATACTCCAACACATCGTTCGGCAAATCGGGATCGCTGGCTGTGAGTTGGTAGGTCCATTCGGTACCAACCGTCGCGGAGAGATTCGGTGAGGACGTAATAATAGGTAGCCCTGCTTGCAGATCGACGATAAATTTTTGCAGAGCAATTCCCCCACGACCATCGGTGACACGCACGGCCACATGATGCTGGCCCGCAATCGTATCGTCGAGATCGCTAAAACTGGGGACCCACGAGATCAGCCCGGTTACCGGATCAATCGCCATGCCGTCGGGGGCTAAAGCCAACTCGTAAAGGAGCGGGTCAAGGTCCGCGTCGGTTGCCTGGACGTCGTAGGTGTATTGGATACCCAGCATTGCCGATGTGACGGGCGTGGAAACGATGACAGGGTGAGCGTTGTCCAGAGTTTCAATAATCGTGGGAACGACCACCGTGATCGAGACGGTGATTGAATCAATCCCACCTCGGCCGTCGGCAGCGCGGATCACAATGTCATACTCGCCCGCCTGCAGGACATCGGGCGTCCAACTCACCACTCCGGTCAGCGGATCGATCGTCATCCCGGCTGGTTTGGCGTTGGCCGATCCCGGAATATCCAGAATCTGATACTGCAATGCATCGCCGTCGACATCGCTTGCCACCGCCATGAACTCAAACGGACGTCCGGATTGGATCGTGAATGGTCCGGCTGATGCAAGTACCGGCGCAGTGTTACCGCTGGTCGTATCGCCTACGGTGACCGTCCAGGTCTGTAGATCGCTGCCGCCTCGCCCATCCTCGACGAGCGCCGTGAATTCATATTCACCCGTCACCGTCGGCGCCCAGCGCAATAGCCCGGTCTCGTTATCGAACGTCGCACCATGCGTCTCGCCCACGAGCGTGTAGGTCAGTTCATCGTCATCGGGATCGATGGCATCGACGTCGTAGAAGTAATCCACCCAGATTTCGGTGGGAATCGTCCCCACGACCACCCCTGGATTGTTTTCCCGGACGAACTGCAGATCGAACGCGTGGGGATTGCCGTCACCGGTGATTCGGACGTCAAAATCGAACGACGTCCCGTTGTAGGTTTTAGTGAGGATTTCAAATTGAACATTCGGATCGGAAGCAGTTAACGTGACGTCCAAATCCTCACTCACATCGCCGCGAATCACATCAGCCAGCGCCGCAATGAAGGAATTGACTTCATCCGGCACGCCCCATTCCAACGTCAACCCATCCCAGACGGTGCCGTCTGCATCAAAGGTGAGGTCAATGTATTCTGTCTCGATCGCCCAAGACGTCGAGAGGTTGGGAGCGGTGCCGCTCGTGACCGTGTAGTCGCCACCGGTTCCGATCCAGTACATATTGTCGGCAGCGGTGTCACCGTCGGTACCAAGCGCATAGGGACCGCTACCAGGGACTTCGTTCAGTATCACGTCGAGCAATGAGTGCAATGAAGCATCGTGCTCATCGAGTTCATCCAAAATTGTGTTGTAAGTCAGGTTCGCATCAGTGGTGTCGCGATCTTCATCGGTGATCAACACCAATTGCCGTGAAACCTTATCACGGAAATTCAGTCCATTGAGCGCCGTATGAATTGCCTCGTATCCGTCTTCAATCACACCCTCAGTCTTCAGTCTTGATGTCATGTCATCGACATCCTCCGCGTCCGCCCAGGCGTCCAACCGCAACACCATCTTCTGGCCGGCCGTCCCGCTGAAACGATAGAGGCGATCTTCATCCGTGGCAGTAAACACTGAAGACGTTTCGTCGTCTAACACCAACTGCGACTGCGTCGCTTTATCTAACACGCGGAAGCTGTAAGCCCCGGTTCCACCCGCCGCATCGCCGACCAATAGGGTGTACGTCCCGGTTGTGGCCAGTGTGACCAGCGGGAACTTCGTGTAGTCCGACTCTTCACTGCGCGATTCGGACAGCAATAAATTGCCATCAGCGTCACGCAGCCAAAGCGTCATGTCGGTCGTGGCGCCGCTGAGCCAGTCGAGGAACAACTCCTGTCCGGCCGTCCCGCTGATCGAGTAGACATCGAACGTGTCGGCCGAATTGATTGTGCCGCTGGTCGTTGAGCCCAAAGTCAGCGCCGTCGGCGTCCCGCCTTGCGATAACGTGGCGTCGAGCGTATAGCTTTGCGAGGAGGCGGTGTCGCTGATGTCTCCCTCGATCAACAGGTAGTATTCGCCGTGTGCGGTGATTGAGACCGTATCTTGTGACGCGGAGATCAGGCCGCTGTCTATCACAGTTCCATCCAAATTGACCACCCGCCACTGCGAGCCGGACGGACCGCTGTAGGAGCTGACATCGATCGTCAGTGTGTCACCCGGAATCGCCTGGAAACGATAGACATCGGTCGAATTCCCAGCGGAAAGAGCATCACCCGTTGTGCCCAAAAAGTCGCTGGCAGCGACGTCAGCCAAATTCACCAGCCGCAGATCATAGTCACCCGTCGCGGAATTCAGGCTGAGAACGTCGAGGACGTATGTCCCTGCACTCAGATCCAAAACTGCATTGGCGTCGGACACATCATCCCCATCGGATGCCGTGAACAGTCGCTGCGAGACGATCGTGCTGCCGCTGCTGTCAAGCAATTGCCAGGCAAAGTCCGCCTCGTCAGTCAAGGCGTCGAAGTACAGGAGTGCGTCCTCGTCGAGCGTGAAGCCATATCGGTGCGTTTCATCGGCAGCCAACGTCCCATCGGTCAGACTTCCCACGGTCGCTAATCTGAGCGACTGCACTTCAAAGCTGTAGGTACGGCTGGTGGAACTGTCATCGGTCCCACCTTCGATCAACAGTGCATAATCGCCGGTTTGAGTGATCACGTACACCGGCAAATCGGTCAAGAGTCCGTTGGTCGAGAGCACGCTGCCATCGGGGCCAATCAGCCGCCAGCGGGCACTACTTTGCGCCGCGGATGTCAGTGCATCAAACGCCAGCACGTCTCCCACAGTAGCAGAGAACGTATAGGAGTGTGTCTCCCGTGCAGAGTTGAGCGTCCCGTTGACGACCGTGTCGAGCGTCAGACTGGAAACGCCGGAGAGTAAGGTGCTATGAATGTCGACGACACGGAATTCGTAATCGTTTAGGCTGGAGTTGTCGATCGTGAGGTTGTAACCGCCTGCCGATAAGTCAAACACCAGCGGATCGGGATCGCTACCGCTGTAGCCACCGGCGTTTGATTCTTCCAACCAGCGCGAAGAGACAAACGTACCATCGGCCCCTTCCAACGTCCAGGACATGGTCTGGGTTGTGCCGCCGGAAATCTCTTCCGTGACATCGAAATAAACCAACGCATCGGCCGAGAGCGTGAAATTGTATTGCCCGCTGGTAAGGTTGTCCGAGACGGTTTGATCCAGTGAAATTGCCGTTCCGGAGAGCGAATAGGTCCCCGATTCGACGGTGAATTGATACTGAGGCTGCGAGGCGGGGTCGTCGACGTCCCCGTCAATAATCAGCACGTAATCGCCCACCGCCAGACTAACCAACGACTGCGTCTCACTGAGCAATGCGTTGAAGACTTCCGTGCCGGTATCATCCACGAGTCGCCACCGCGCGGCGGCCGATCCATCCCACGACTCGGCGGTAAAGTCATATCGCGCGGCCGTGCTAATCGTCACCGTGTATCCGACCGACTCGCCGACCGGATCGAGCGTGCCCGACGTTGAATTCCCCAGTGTGACTGACGTAGCGGCCGACAGGTCAACTAAACGGAACTGATAATCCTCGCTGCGAAAACCGACGGCCTCGATCGCCAGCGTATAGGAACCGCTGTCGAGGGATAGCACCGAGTCCGGTTGATCTAATGACCGGTCACTAACCACAGCACCAGCAGGACCGGTTAGAGACCACTGCAGCTGATCGTTATTCGCCAGGGCGTCAAATAGCACCAGCGTGTCGTCCGCCGCAATCGTAAATGTGTAATCATCCTGCGCCGCATAGGTCTCGATTGTACCGGAGTAGCTGGTCCCCAGCGTCAGACTTTGTGTGCTGACGTCCTCCTCGACTGTCTCCAGTACGAAACTGTATTCCGTCGCGGTCGAACCGTCTGTGTTCTCCACAACGACCGAGTATTCGCCGCTGCTCGGCAGTTCCCAGCCCGCTAGTGCAGATGAGAACAATTCCCTTTCTGGAACCCAGACCGACTTCACCAACGCGTCATCCGGGCCGTAAACCGAGACGCGGAATGGATCGTCGACTGTGGACAAGACTGCGGAATCAGCCGTAAAGCCGACGATGGCGAAGCGGTTTTCAAAATAACCGGCCGCTTCTAGTTCCGCATTGAGCGCCTCCGCGATCTCGTCCAACCACGCTTGCCCACCCGTCATCGACACCGATTCATCCACGATCAACACAATATCGGCTGAAAAGTTCCCATCATATTCGTAATCCAGCGAAACGATCTGCTCCGATACCTCGCCAGCCGACAGGTGCAATTCCAATTCCGTCGGGGTCACGTCGCCGGTCGCCGTATTGCCGCTGAATCCGGGCAATTCGAAGGTCAACTGCGGATCGCTGATGATAATTGGATCGTGATTGCCGATCGCCTCGTGCACGGCAATCAGGTATTCCTGCGTCGCCTCATGTCCCGCGCCGCTTTCGCCCGTTTCCGTCACCTGCAGCGTGACTGAAACCAATGTCCCCACCAACGAGACGTCAGTCACGTCCCAACTGATCGCGCCGGTGTCCGCATCAATCGCCATCCCCTGCGGCCCATCAACGAGTGAATACGTCAAGTCGTCGCCGTCGGGGTCGCTGGCATCGGAATCGTAGAAATATGTCGTGTGCAAATATGCATCGACGATCGGAATCGTCGTAAATAGCGGCGGGCGATTGGGAACGTTCTCACTGACCGACAGCGTATACGTCTGCAAGTCGTAGCTGCCCAACGGATCGGTCGCCTGCACGATGACCACATGCCCGCCCACGTCGCCGGACGTGGGACTCCAGGTGATCATGCCGGTCTCGGCATCAATCGCCATCGTGCCTGGTCCGGAAAGAATCGAATACGTCACTGCATCGCCGTCCGGATCGACCGCCGCCGCGTCATACTCGTACGACTCGCCGGCGACGACTTCCGTTACGGGGTCACTGACAAATTCCGGCGGCTGATTTAAATCGGCCAGGATCTGCAGTTCATAGTTGAATTGCACCTGCTGCGGATTGTGGAAACGCAGCGCCAAACCCGACAGCGCGGCCGCCGGATCCAGCATCCCGTCTTCCATAAGGTGCGTGACGTCGAAATACGCGTAGCCATTGGGCGTTAACCCGTCGTAACCGGTGGCTTGTACGCGAGGATTATCGATGTGATGCACGGCCACCAACAGCGGCCCGCGGATCGGCGAGATTCCGTCATTCGTCAGCGTCAGACCGGTAAACAGCGTGTCGCTCGATTCGTCAAACGACGTCACCTGATAGTCCCACGACACTGCTGCCGTCACATCGACCATATGGTCGAAATCGATCGTATTGGGCGCGTGACCGTCGCCGGATGGGGATGTCAGACTTGGATTTGCAACCGGTGATGTCGTGAGAATCGTCGGATGCACGTCGACTGAAACTGTCGATGTGGAATCGGCGTCATTATTCACCAACCGCACTGCCAGCGTCGCTGCCAGACCTTCCGGCAAATGCGAAATATCGAGCGTTACCGTCCCAGTTTCGGCGTCATATACAACGCCGCCTCCGAGTAAAGGATCTTCCCCTTCGGTCATATTGAAGAACGCATCCCGCCCGCCGCTGATCGTGCCCGCCAGCGGATTGCCGTTACTATCCAACAGCGCAATTTCGAAGGCATCGTTGATTGCAGCACCGTCGGCTGTATCGAATTGCAGGTCGAAGAACCGCAGTTCCAGCGCTTCGGCATCGGCGGGGATCGTCAACGCATCTTCGTAGAGCGTCTGGAAATTGCTGTTCTCAGTGAGTTGAACGTAATGCGTCCGTAGCGTGACCGGAATTGTTCCCAAGACCGTATCGGTGCCGTTCTGGTCCCGCACAAATTGCAGGTCGAACACATACTGCGTCCCGTCACCCGTGAAACGAATGTCGTATGAAATGTCGTCTTCTGTGAGTGTCTCGCTGAGGATCTCAAACGTCACATTGGGATCGGTCGAGACCAAATCCATTTGATCAGCTGTGATCTTGTTGGTGAGGATGTCCACGAACGCCGCGGTGAACGATTCCGTGGCCAACACTTGGGCTGCCGTTGCACCTGTCAACCCTCCGGCACGCAGTTGATGCAGATCCCAGGTGGTCCCCTCTAAATCGAATGCCAGATCAATGTAGTCCGCCTCGGTGGTGATATTATTATTGTAGTCAAACACGGGAGTGGAGTAGCGCGTGAACGCCACTCCCCCACTGGTCTCCGACGTATAACCGCCCGAACCATCTGCGTAATAAGCGCTGTTGCTGGTCCCTGCACCATCGATCCCCAGCGCGTTCTCAGACTGGTTTGTGGTATCGACCTGCATATTGACAATACTGTGCAACGTGTAGCCAGCAGTATCCAGATCGTTGAAGATGTCGTTGTAAGTTAGGTTTGGAGAAGTGTTATCCCGATCTTCATCGGTGATCAAAATAAAATGTGTCGCGGCATTGTCACGGAATCGTAAATGCTGCAGTGCCTCGTCGATCGCGTCATAGCCGTCTTCCACGCCACCATTGTCAACCAGACGGCCACTGGCAGCCGACATTTGCGCCGCCGTCCCCCAAGCATCGATCCGCAAATTGACTTCTCGTCCGGCGGCACCTTCGAAATGAAACACATCCCGCTCACCGCTGGCAGTGAAATCCCCAGCCGTATCTGCATCAATTGCTGTTAGGTTATTCCCATCCAACTCGACCAGCCGAAATTCGAAACTGCCGGTCGAACTGTTGTCGGCTCCTACGACGACGGTGTACGTTCCGGAATCAGCGACTGTGAAGGTCGACACCGAATTCGGTTGCGCTGCACTGTCGTAAGCAACCCGCGCGACCTCCACTCCTGCCGCATCACGGATGCTTAAATAGTGATCAGTCGTCGCCGCATCGGCAAAATCGACGAAGTAGTTCTCGCCTGCGGTGGCGCTGAACGTGAATGCATGCAGATCCCCTGAAGCAGAGATGCTGCCGCTATTCGTTGCTGACAGGCTCGACGTCGACGACAATTCCAACAACTCAATCTGAAACGCATACGGCCGCGTCACGGGCGTATCATCCAGAGTTCCTTCGATCAGCAGGCTATAAGTCCCGCCGGCAGTCAATTCGAACAACCCTGTACTCGCACCCAATTCCCCGACTGAAACCCAAACTGATCACCCGCACCAGCCGTGAATTCGTAAACTGCCGTACGATGCGACGCGGCGAGCGCTCCCGTCACATCGCTCCCGGCTGTGATCGTTGTTGCCGACGACAGGTCCAAGACCGCGAACGCATAATCCCCCGTGATCCCGCTGTCGGCATCGATCGTCAGCGTATAGGTCCCCGCCGAGAGGCTCAGCACGGCATTTGCATTACTGACTCCCGACGCGTCCGAAGCATCCAACGCGCGACTGTTGACGATAGTCCCGCCGCCATCGGCCAACGACCAGTACATATCGTCGCGACCGGTCAGCGAATCGAACGATACTAGTGCCGCTGATCCCAGCGTGAACGTATATTCATCTTCTTCCAACGACGCGCTGATTTCGCCACTGACGACTTGATTGAGTGCTAGCGGCGCTGGATCGGACGTGTCGCTCCCTTCATCCACCACCTCAAACGAAAACGCAGGGTTGCTCGTGGCATCATCGATCGCCCCTTCCAGCAACAGCGTGTAATCTCCCGCTGCATGGACGTGCAGGGTTGGCACGTCGTCACCAATCGCGGCACTAAATAATTCATTACCGAACGGGTCGATCAGCCGCCACTGCGCCGCGGCTGAACCAGCCCAGGAGATTGCATCAAACGAATATTTATCCCCCGCTGCCGCTGTGAACTTATAGGCGGCTGAACTGCTAGCCGGATTGAGGTTGCCGCTCTCTGTCGAATCGACTGTTAACGACGTCGCTGACGCAAGGTCCAGGATTTGGAAATCATAAGCCCTGGTCGCATCCCCAGGAGGATCGATCGACAGCGTATACGTCCCCGTTCCCAATCGCAAAACGAGATCAGACGCATCCAGAGGTACGTCCGCAATCACCGTCCCTGCCGTCGCTTCGCTGAGAGTCCAGGCCAAATCGCCATCATCGGTCTGCGAATCGAACGCCAATAGTTCGTCGCCGGTCAAAGTGAGCGTGTATTCATCCGCCTCACCCACTTTGGAAATTGAGCCGCTGTAACCCGTGCCAAACGACAATGCCGTCGATAAGGTCGCGCCAAGACTTTCGACCGTGAAGCTGAATGCCCGCGTCGAAGCCGTGTCCGCCACGTCACCATCAACAACCAGATAATAGGTGCCAGTCGAGGAGGTCGTCAGCGGGTCGTGATCCTCAGAAAGCGATTGCGAGAACAGTTCCGTGCCCGAGGGATCAATCAATCGCCACTGCGCTCCGGCGGGCAAACTGGAACTCTGGCTGTTGAAGTAATACCGGTCCCCTGCCGTTGCCGACAGTTCATACACCAGCGAATCGGTCGCCGGATCGAGTGTCCCGTTGATCTGTGTCCCAGCCGTGATGGAAGAGCCGGACAGATCCAGCAACCGAAACGCATAGGTCCCAGTCGCCTCCGTGGGACCATCAACGGTCAGCGTGTAACTGCCACTCTCGCCGTCAATCTTCAGACCTCCCGCATCGAAGTCGCGATCCGTCACGACCGCACCGGACGGCCCTGTCAAAGACCAGCGCAAATCGGTGTCGGTCGTAAGTGACTCGAAATACAGCGTGTCGCTACCGCTGAGGCTGAATGTGTACTCGTGTGTTTCACTGTCATTTTGAATCTGCCCAGCGGTCAATTCATCCAGCACCAGCGCTGCCGAACCTCCCACAGACGATGCATCTTCCAGCACGAAGCTGTAGTCGTAACTGCTCGTACTGCCGGCATGATCGACGACGATCGTGTAATCTCCCGACGCGGGCAGCGTAAAGCTCCCTTCAACTAGCCCGGTTGTCGAATCAATTGCCAACTGCTGGCTTTCGAGTTGTATACCATCCGGACTATAGATCGTCACAATCACCGGTTCGGACGTCATGGAGAAGAGGGTTCCCTCTTCCAAGTAGCCGACAAGCGCATATCGATTGCCGGTCACTCCGTTAGCATTGAGCGACGCATCCAATGACGTCACCATATCGCCGATCCAATCATGCTCCTTGTCCATCGACCCAGACTCGTCGACAATGAACACGACATCTGCCGTGGGTGCGTACTCGTCGTCAAACGAAAGCGTCACCGTGTGCTCCGACTGCTCTTGCGGCAGCAGGTTGACTTCGATCGATGTCGGATCGACATCGCCGGTCGCCGGGTTTGTAGCGGGCAGTTCGCCACCACCGATGATTTGTACACCGTCATCCAATTCGACGTCGTCGTTAATGATCGTCGACGTGACCAGGATTTCGCTGATCTTCGCACTACCCGATCCGCTGACCTCTGCGTTATGGATTGCGACGCTGTATTCTTTGTCCGGTTCGGGATCCGCATCGTTGTCGATCACGACGGTGAAGTCCAAACTCGTGTCGTTCCCCGTCCCGCCGCTGAATGTTAATGTCGTCCCAGAAAGAGAAATGCCCGTTGCACCGCTGACCGCCGTCGCCAGCGCCGCAGCCACCGTCGTGTCGTAATCGGCCACGTCGGTGTGTCCCAGGAGGTGGGCCACATCGATACTGGCCGTTTCGCCGGTTGCCAAGGCACCGGTATAGCCGACCGTGTAGGTGATCGAGTTGCCGTCGCCGTCCGTGGGATCCTCAGTGACCTTCAGCGCCGAAGCGCTGATCGCAAATTCCACGTCGTTGTTAACGATAGTTGTGGCAGCCGTTGCCGTCTCGATCGAAGCGGCCCCTGAACCGGTCGTCACGGCATTGCTCAATGTGACGCTATACGCTTCTTCCTCTTCCGCAGCCGCATCGTCATTAACCTCGACCGTAAAATCGAGGCTCTTCGACTCCGAACCGGCATTGCTACTGGTGTAGGCGACCTCAATATGTGCCGAGTAGAGCTCAAAATCACCGTCCCGCAATTGCACGATCAGCCCGAAATCCGATGTATTGAGCTCAGCGGCCGTCCAGGTCGTCCCCCACAACGCGGTGGCATCTCCCAGTACCACCGAACCGCTCGACCAGGTGCCCGTCGGTGTAGGTGCCGTACCGGTCGCGGTGGTACCGTTCTTGATGATTTTAATGGCGGAACTGGCGTTATTGGGATTGTCGCCACCGGTGATCAAGGTCACTTTGATGCCGTCAATCGTCGCCCCAGTGGGGATGTTCAAATCAAAGTCCGTCAACAGCAGCTCGTCACTATAGTCGCCCCCGCCGGTATCGACGGTGGCAGCTGTGCCTGATGTGTTCCCCTCGGCGTTGCCGATGTCACTCCACGCATCGTCGGCAGTGGTCCCCACAGCGGCACTTCCGGCATAGCCGGAGCCGGTGGTCGAACTGACCTGCGGCCCCAGAAACGTAAGCGTCGTACCGTCAAAGCTAACATCGGCAACGTTAGCGGCCGCGGTGGTCAGCGCCTCCACGACGTTCGTCGTATAGTCGGCCGACAAAGTCTCGTTCAGCACATGGCTGACGTCCACGCTGGCCGATTCATTCTCTTCGAGCACGCCGTCGTAACTGATCGTATACGTCACTTGATTGCTGTCGCCGTCTGTCGTTTCCTCGGTGACTAATGCGCCCCCGGTCAGCGAAAACGCCACATCTCCGACGATCACTTCGTGATTGACGATCGTGGCATTCGCAGAAGCAGTTCCGATTGTTGCCGTCCCCGAACCACTCACAGCGGCGTTGCTCAAAGTCACGCCAAATGCTTCGTCATCCTCCGCCTCGATGTCGTCTGCAACGACGACGGTGAAGTCCAGGCTGACATCGTTTCCGGCGCCGCCACTAAACGTCAGCGTCGTACCGTCAAACGCCACACCGGTTGCCGATAACTTGGCGCTATTGATTGCCGCGATCACGTCGGTTTCATAGTCGGCTAAGTCAGATTCGTTCAACACGTGGCTGACATCCACACTGGCTACGGCTCCATCCTCCAACGTGCCGGTATAACCAATCGTGTAGGTAATCGCGTTCCCATCACCATCTGTGGAATCCTCGGTGACCGTTGTGGCCGTCGCACTGATCGCAAACTCAACATCGCTATTGACGATCGTCGTTTCGGCCGACGCTGTAGTGATTGCGGCGCTCCCAGAACCGCTGGCAGCGGCGTTGCTGAGCGTGACGCTGAAGTCTTCATCACTTTCGACAACAGAATCGTCATTCACAACGACCGTGAAGTTCAAACTAGTGGTCGGGGAACCGCCGGTCGTGTAATCGATCTTGAGGTTGGCGGTGTAGACATTGAATTCGTCGCCGTTGCTATCCCCCTCGACCTGAATCAGCAAACCAAAGGTGGAGGCGTTAATCTCTGCCGCTGTCCAATTTGTGCCCCATAGATTCGTGTCGCTGCCGACGGTCAGCGTCCCGCCCGACCAACTCCCTGATGCGATCGTGCCGGTCCCGGCGGACGAGGTGCCGTTCTTGGTGATCTTGACCGATGTGCTCTCATTGTCCGGACCATCGGAACCGGTCGTCTTGAGCACAGCGGTGATGCCGTCAATCGTCGCGCCGGTCGGGATACTGAATCCGAAGTCTGTCAGGCGCAAGGTGTGCGACAAATCATTGCGGTTCGGTTCGACGACCGTAAACGTCGACGACGTATCGCCCGTGGCATTGCTGAGGTTGGCCCAAGCCTCGTCTCCGCTGGAATCCTGAGTCGCCGACCCGGCATAGGCATTAACGTCAGCAGAACTCGCCCCGATTCCCTCGAACGTGAGCGTCGTGCCGTCGAAACTGACATCGGTGTGATTGCCCGCTGCGGTCGTGATGGCGCTGACCACATTTGTCGAGTAATCCGCCGCATCGGTTTCATCGAGCAGGTGGCTGACATCCACGCTAGCCGTCTCACCCACATCGATCGTGCCGGTATAGCTGATCGTATAGTCCACCTCGTTGCTATCGCCGTCTGTCGTATCCTCAGTGACCGACGTGTCCCCGGAGATAGCAAAATTGACCGTCATCAACGTGCGGTCTTCTAACACCTCGATAGGATTGGACATGTTACGAAACCGCCGCATCCGCCGCGATTTCTCTCGCCGTTTATATCGCTGGATCACCAACCGCGTCCGTACAGCTTCCAACCACGGAGTAAACAACATAGCGCAATTCTCCCTAAAACAAGCGTGAGCAGCGATTACTTACTTGCGAATGCACCCACGCCACCGATGAAAATGCGCAGGGGGAGCGCACACCGGAACGCGAGACGAATGGGTGTTAAGAATTCACGGGTATAAGCGGCGTGCTAAGATCGGACACGCACAGAACGCTCAAGCGCAAACCGCTGAGCCGACAGACACCGACCTCGACAACAAACATCCGGCAAACAGCAACGCCGGGCTACGCGTCTCGAACATGGTTGAGCCACCATGGAGTTCCCTCTTCCTGAAAGCACCAAAAAACAGTGAAGAATACAAACGTCGAGATGGAATTGTTGTCGCGTTCAATAAAACACAGTCGATTGGGAAGCAGTGAAGCAGCTTTACCACAGTCGATCAAGAAAAAATCTCGTAATAAACAATTTTCGAGAAATTTCATGACAACTTAATATCCCCCTGTTGAGGAAAGAGGGGCGTTTCAAGCTGCTGCCTTTTTTGAAACGTATGCCTGCTTATCATTAATAATGCGCGGGTGTGACATCTGGTGCGAAAATGCTGTTATTCCCACGGACCTAGCGGTGCCAATCCGAGAACGAAAACTCTTTCGGTGTCGACCTCCGACATAATCGCGTGCATCATGAAGACGGTCGGTCAACAGAAACTATCTGGAACTATTCCACGTCGGTGGGGTTGCACATCAACCCTTAGCTGAGATAGGGGCCAAAGTCGCCCCCCGTCATGCCAACGCAAATAAATCCCCCCGGCGCCCCATCGTCGTCAGCCGTCACGTGTAAAAAACGCAGATGTGATGCTCACGTTGGCGTGTCCAGCAGCATCGCGGACTTCGGCCAAGATGCGGTGCCCCGCCAATGCGTACCTGATGAACGTGTGTCGGCCGTGATGAATCATCAGCACTTGCAAACGCTCCAGCCCCAGCGCCTTACAGGCAGTCTTGAAGCGGTGGCGGTGGGCGTGGCTGACATTCGCGTTCGGTACAAAGTCTTATGGAAGTTCTGCGAGTTCATGTCATCGATCATGTCCGGAAGTATCTCTATATGAGATACACGGATCCCCTGACAGGACAGCAGGTCTCACGGTCCACCGGCGAAACCGAACGCAAGGCAGCCGATCGCACGACTGCCAAGTGGGAGGCAGAGCTCCAACAGGGGCGGTATTCGAAGCCTCACACAATCAGTTGGCAGAAGTTTCGTCGACGCTTTGAAGACGAGAAGCTCCTGGGATTGTCCGATAACTACGCATCAAACATGAACCACATCCAAAAGGTGGGCATTAAAAGGCTCGCCGATATCGATGCGGCGGCGGTCAGCAAGTTTCAGTCACGTCTGCGTCGCCCAGGATGTCGACGACGTCGATAGCAAATTATGGTGCGACCACAAGCGATCGCAAAAGGACGCGGGGGGCGAATTAGGTGCCACCACCCCGAATTCGCGCAAAAAGAAAGCCCGCCATATGCTGTAACATCCTGACGGGCAAAAGCTTTACAAAGTCGGGACGACAGGAGTTGAACCTGCGACCTCTTGACCCCCAGTCAAGCGCGCTACCAGGCTGCGCCACGTCCCGTGGTGGTTGGCGTCTGTGGTCACGTCGGGAATTATTCCCAAAAGTGGAAGCACAGACGACGTTTGCTGTTATCGCAGGCATTCACGAGAATTGCAAGAGATGTCGATCGGGAAAATTGGTGGCAAATGGCATCCCTCTCGGCGTTTCCTTGTGGAGGCAACATCTTGGCCCGTGTTGCTGGTATGGCCCGTCTTGTGGCCTACAACGGCGTTCTCGATTCTTGGCAGATTCTCAGGGGGGATTGACCGATGGTGTCCTGATCTTGAGGAAATCTCGCAAATCGTGTACTTTAGAGGTTTGATTCAGCGGGATTTTGGAATTCCCGTAGCATCATTTTTTGTGGGCGGCCTTGGGAGTTGTTGCCGAGGTTTGCTCCCTTGAAACGTGGCTGTTGACGGAATTGATTCGTAGCAGGCCCGATTCGAGTTTTGACGTGGAAGAAAGGTGAATATGGCTTCGTCTCGTGCACAATTGGTCGCGGAAATCCTCTGGGAGTTGAAGCGAGCGGACAAGGTGGCAAATTTCAGACTCGTTGCAGAACGGGCCGGCTTTAGCGCCGGGGCTAACGGACGGGCCATGGAAACCTGCTTGAAAACAATTCGCCGTGATTGGCCGCATTTGCAGTGGTGGCGGGCAATTCCCATCCGTGATGATGGTCTGTTGGAAAAGGATTCCGAGCAAGTCGTCAAACTGCAAGAGTGCGGTTATGCTGTCGAAGACGCCGAAGGCAGCGAGGAACACGTGGTGGTTAGCGAGATCGAAGCGCATACGATGTCCTGGGAAGCACCGGTGGAAGCTCCGGTCGGTTCGCCGATCGATGAATCGCTCGACGATGATGACGATGAGAGCGAAGAGAACGCGGACAACGATGACAGTCGCGCCGAAAAGCAGGAAGTGGAAGGAGAAGAATAGTTCTTCTACCTCCCCTGAACTCTTCGAGTACAGGAAAATACTCGGCGGATTTATAGGCGTTCAGCGCAGTCGGTGAGGCTCTCCGATTAGGACACTAATTCTGCGAGGCTCCCGGTGCGCGCGGCGTGTCGTTGGGAGATGCTGTCTTTGACGATTGCCTGCGGGTAACTGCTTTAGCGGATCCCGTTTAGTTCACGGTTGGGCAATGAGCCTGCGCAAGGCGGCGGCGGTGTGACTGCTGGGGTGCTTGAGGATCTCCTCCGGTGTTCCAGTTGCCACGATCGCGCCTCCCTGCTCGCCGCCGTCGGGGCCCATGTCGATCACCCAATCAGCTGCGCGGATCATGTCGAGGTCATGTTCGACGACGACGACGGTATGCCCTGAATCGACTAGGCGGTGCAGGACTCTCAGCAGTTGCTCGACGTCGGCCGGGTGGAGTCCAGTGGTCGGTTCGTCCAATACGAACAGCGTGGATTCGCCATGGGATGTCGGTGAGAGTTCGCTGGCCAATTTAACCCGTTGTGCTTCACCCCCGGAGAGTGTGAGCGCCGATTGACCCAGCCCCAGGTAGCCCAATCCGACGTCGACAAACGTCGTCAATTGTTTTTGGAGCTTGGGGACGTTTTCAAAAAACAGAGCCGCCTCGGCAATGCTCATCGCTAGCACATCGGCCACGCTGCGGTCGCGAAATTGGATCTCCAGCGTTTGCGGATTAAAACGCGCGCCGTTGCAGGCGCTGCAGGTCACATACATGTCCGGCAAAAAATTCATGGCGATGCGCGTCACGCCTTGTCCACGGCACGTCTCACAGCACCCCGACTTGCTGTTGAAACTGAAGCGGCCCGCCTTGTATCCCCGGATGCGAGCTTCGCGAGTTTTGGCAAAGACTTTGCGAACTTCATTCCAAATGCCGGAGTAGGTCGCTGGATTGCTGCGGCCCGTCTTGCCGATGGGGGATTGATCGACTTGAACCAACCGCACGATCTGCTCGACTCCCGTAATGTCTGCCTCGCCGTTGGTTGTCGTTTGGCTACGAGTTCGCTGCTGTGCCAATTTTCGCCGCATTGCCGGAAGGAGCGCATCGATCACCAGTGAACTCTTACCCGCGCCGCTGACACCGGTGATGCATGTCAGAACCTGTAGCGGCAGTTCCAACGTCACTTGCTTTAGGTTATGAGTGTCGACATCGCGTAACACAATGCCCGTTTCTGGATGAGCGGCGCGCCGTTGCGGTGTTGGCTCTGTATCGCGGCGCCCGCTGAGGTATTCCCCGGTGGGTGTGTCAGCCTCAGCGACTTGTTGCGGCGTCCCTGCGGCGATGATTCGTCCTCCATGCTGTCCCGCTCCGGGACCGACGTCGACCATGTAGTCGGCGCGGGCCATCACCTCCGGATCGTGCTCGACCACGAGGACACTGTTCCCTTGCTCTTGGAGTTCTTCCAACGACTCCAACAACCGCCCCACATCGCGAGGGTGCAAGCCGATGGTCGGTTCGTCGAGGATATAACAGACCCCCGTTAACCCTGACCCCAGGCAAGCGGCTAGGCGAGCGCGTTGGTATTCGCCGCCTGACAGCGTTTTGGTAGGGCGGTCCAGTGCCAAGTATTCCAATCCGACCTGCATTAAAAACCGTAATCGCGATTCCACGTCGTCCAGCACTCCGCCCGCCGCGAGTCGGGCTGCTTCGGTAGTGAAGATGCTAGTGGAGGAATCGCGTAATGATTCCAGCAAACGCACGATGAATTCATAGACCTGCGAAATCGGCTGAGCCGTCAATTCATGAATCGCTACGCCATCAACCGTCACTGAATGCGCGATCGGTGCCAAGCGACTGCCGCCACAAGCATCGCAAAGCATTGGTTCGACTTCGTCGTTCTTGCCGGCGGACTCGGGAATCAGATGTCCCATCCCTTCGCATTTGGGGCAGGCTCCGTATGGGGAGTTGAAGCTGAATGTCCGCGGCTCCAATTCGTCAAAGCTAATGCCGCAAGTCGCACAGGCGAAGCGGGTGCCGAAACGCTGTTCTTGCCATTCCCCATCGACTTGTCGCAAAACAATGCAGGTCTCTTCCCCGTGCCGCAGCGCCAGGTCGACCGATTCGCTCAGCCGTGGAGCAATCCCCTCTTTGATCACGATGCGGTCGACGACGACATCGATTTTGTGTGTACGGGTTTTCTGCAAATCGGGTGGATCCGCCACGTCGACCAACTCCCCATCGACGCGGGCGCGGACGAATCCTTCGCGGAATATCTGCTCAAAGACTTTTTTGTGCGCGCCTTTGCGACCTTTCACGAGCGGCGCGAGCAGCATGACCTTGGTTCGGTCCTCGAAACCCAGGATGGCATCGATGATCGCTTGGGGGGATTGTTGCTCAACCGGTTTACCGCATTGATAACAGTGCGCGCGCCCCGCCCGCGCGTACAGCAGCCGCAGATAATCGTAGATTTCGGTCGTTGTTCCCACGGTACTGCGGGGTTGGACTGAGCCGACGCTCTGCTCGACGCTCAATGTCGGCGGCAATCCCTCCAGCAAATCCACGTCGGGCCGTTCGAGCTGATTTAAAAATTGCCGGCTGTAGGTCGACAGGCTTTCCAGATACCGTCGTCGTCCTTCGGCAAACAAGGTATCGAACACGAGTGAACTTTTGCCGCTGCCGCTGACGCCGGTGAAGACCACCAGTTTCTCGTGGGGGATATCGACATCGACGTTTTGCAGATTGTGGACCCGCGCACCTCGAACATGGATCGCATCGCTCGGCGGGGGATTCGCGGACATAATCAAAGGAGCTTACTGCAGGGATGGCTGGTCGGTATTCGTCTTGCCGATTGTATGCGCTGCGGCTGAAATTCACTAACATAGAAGCAAACGATAATTCCTCAGCTGGGCGTGAGACCGTAATTCATCATGAACCAACTCCTTCCGCATCGCTTTTTGTTTCGGTACTCCCTCCCAGCGAAATACTCCGCGAAATTGCCGCTACGGGGAAAGTCCTTGCTGAAATTGTCGGCAGCCCACGCCTTGCCTGATTTCAGTGACTTGGATTCGGCAGCCAAATTCGGCGATATTCGACTTGCTTGGAACGAACAGGGGATTGGCCTCAGTGTTAAAGTGAGCGGCAAAACTCGCCCCACGGTCTGTCGCGCTGTCATTCCAACCGAGACGGATGGGCTGCAAGTCTGGATTGATACGCGGAATACGCAAAACATCCATCGTGCCAGTCGCTTCTGCCACCACTTTGCATTTTTACCCGCTGGAGACGGACCAAAACGCGATCAGCCGTCGGCCTCGCAATTAGCAATTGCCCGCGCCCGAGAAGATGCGCCGCAAACGCACATCAATGACATCCAAGTGCGATCCGTCATTGCTGACGACGGGTATCAACTTGAGACTTGGGTTCCCGCAGCAGCGCTGCATGGGTTTGACCCGGAGTCGACGCGACAGTTGGGGTTTTACTACCTGTTGCAGGACAGCGAGCTTGGGCAGCAATATCCCAGCGTTGGCCCCGATTTTCCGATTGCCCACGATCCCAGTTTGTGGATGACTGTCGAATTGGCTCGGTGAGTCGGGGCTATTCGGACAAGGAGTCGAATTGCTCTCCATCAGAGATTGAGAGTCGCGCAAAGCGCAACTGGTCATTGTCCAGTGTCAGTCGGGCTTTCCAAGAAGCAGACTTGGGAAAACCGGATTCAAAGATCACTTGGCCTTCCATCAGCAAGGTGACCGGCTGAATCGACAAATATTCAACCACCTCGTCGGTAATGACTTCAAAATCATTTCTCTTGAAGTATTGTTCGATGTGTCGCACAACCTCTTCAGCAGCGGCGGCTCTGTGGCTTGCCAATGATCCTATTACTTTATCCATGGTCCCTCCCATTGCCCGTTGCCGCTTAAGGGGACGCTCTGCGGTTGGCTTGTGTACCTCATGTCTAGGCAGGTCTGTTTGTATCTATGCATATCTAGTTTAGCTCACAGAGCGTTGCAAAAAGCGAACTGTTCAGGGAAAACCCTATGCTGGCCTTGGATTTGCGTGTTGGCTGGCATTAAGTCGCAGGATTCCTCGGTCCTCCCCAGTACTCATTACAGCGGCGAGGTTGCCTGGAATCGGCAATGGAGCGAGGGGAATCGGCGCAATTCGACAATTGGTCGGCAAGAGGCGTCGTGCCGTATTCTCGAGCTAAGAATTATGCACAAAAAAAGCGACGGCGGTTGGCGTGATAAGCCAACTGCCGTCGCTAAAGGCATTGTCACTCGAAAGCCAAACGTTTTCGAGAAAGTGACCCCAAGGGGATTTGAACCCCTATTGCCGGGATGAAAACCCGGTGTCCTAACCGGATTAGACGATGGGGCCTTGTGCCTGACGCGTCATACAATACAGAACCGCTTTACCGATTGTCAAGACGATGGCCGCCTCATAAAAGCGGGAAAAACGATGTTTTGTTTTCGCGGATTGAAAAACGTGTTAGAGAGCTTCGGCTCATTCGGTGGCTGTGCTTCAAACAAAAGGGACGAATTCACTGAATCTCTCGGATGCGCTCAGCAGGAAACCAATTTTCGCAGTGTCGTGCCTCCTTGGCAGCGATCTGCATGTAGCCCCATTTTCCCGATCGAAAGAGAGAGGCGCAGTTCAAGCCGAGGAAGGACGTCAGGGAAGATGCGTGGAGATTCACGTAAAGAATTACGGGAACGCGAATTTTGGATCGATCACGTAAGTCACGTCACCGTCGAAATTACGGTGTAGCAAACGATTTGTGAGCAAAAGACAAAGTAAAGACCAACAATGCAACCACTTGATCCAACAGAATTCTAAGTCTCAGCGGAGGAAACTCCGGAGTGACCCGTCTTCTGTTCGAGGTTGTGGATTGCTTCGTAAACTTCACTGCGGTGAACAGGGATTTCCTTGGGCGCTTGGATTCCCAAACGCACTTTATCCCCACGAACTTCCACCACCGTGATGACGATGTTGTCGTCAATTACAATGCTTTCGTTCTTTTTACGTGAAAGAACCAACATTGGACGCTACTCTCCCAGTACTGCGAAGCCTGCTCCCCGTGAAGAGGGAACCAGGCCGACACTACGATGACGGCTCGGCTTCATGCAAGCGTATGGGTTGGCCGGCACTTCAGTGTCCCGCTACCAACCGATCATCTCAATTTATTCTAAGCGTCAAGCAAAAATAGGTCAAGGGGCGACTGTAGACCTTGGCGCAGGCAACCGAGGGCCAATCCTTAGCTTGCTCATTGTTAAAATGGGAGGAATCTCATAAGTCCTATCTGCTAAACATCTTGTGCTAAAAGCGGGGCGGGCTTCTTTTTGACCTAACATTTTAACAAAAACGAAACTTTTTGCCGACTTCCGGTGTTAATCCATGACCCAAATTGCGAATTCCAGACTTTCGTTTTGTCCAGGTCATTTCGCTAAGGGATTGGCTGGTGGAACGAATAGCGGGATAGCCGCATGTTGCAAAATGCCATGGTGCATTTTACTAGGTAGGCGGAGCCGAGCCTCCAAATGCGAAATGTCAATTCGGCGAAAAATTGGCATCCCTCTCCGAAAAGAGAACCGTTAATATTTATGCAGGACGCAAATGTTGAGACAAATTCGATTCTTGCGGGCGAACTTGGTCGTCATGGCGGCGAGGGCAGGTGTGGGGTTGTGCAAATAAGCGGTCGGATTTCCCGTCAGGTGAGGGATGTCGTCCGCTCAGTATCCTGTTTATTTCCAGTCCCCGCACCGGTTTTCGGACTCTCGTCTGCCTTCTGGCTGGCCAAGTTGTAGGAATTTATTTGCATGCGAGGCCATTTTCGGTTATGGCTAACGTTATATCAATTGCGGAAGCATCCTTTCTGGTCATTCTTTTGGGTGATACTACTTAGATAACTTGTCATATTTTCCTAGCTGAGCATTTTATCGATTTCAGATCGTGAGAGTGAAAAGTCCATGGTCGCAGAAGATTACTCTGGCCGCGCCCTCACCGATGTCGTTGTCAATCGGATTCTGCTTATCGAAGCGGACGCCGAGACGGCGCAGTCCATGAAGACGCTGCTCGAAAGCCAAAAGTTCACCGTGTTAACTGCCAAAGACGGTGGCCAAGCGCAGTCGATCTTTGTCATGCGCAAGCCCGACTTTGTGATCACCGAATTGATTTTGCAAGGCGATACTGGATTCGAGATTTGCGAACGATTCAAACAAACAGATAAAACGGTGCCTGTCTTGGTCGTGTCTGAGATCGAACTGGATCAAGCCAAGAAGCTTGCCTCCCGAGTCGGCGCTGACGGTTATCTGGTCAAGCCGGTCCAGCCCGAAGTCCTCTTGTCGAAGATCCGAGAAATCGCCGAAAACGCATGGTGGGAAGTCCATTCGGATCGTCCACGCGAAGACCGTCGCGTCCGCTTTTCTTGTTCCTGTGGAAAGCGGTTTCGTGTCAGTCCCGTACACCGCGGCAAATCGTTAACCTGTCCTGAGTGTGGAGAACCCACGATGGTTCCAATTCACGATTAGCCGATCACCTCTTTTAACTGGTTTGCACGGGTTTCCCTTTCTGTTGAGAAGTTCAGAACTGACGTCGACAGAGTGTCAGTTCCAGGTTCGACCGCGCATTCCAAGCGGTGACTGTTGAGTTTTGACAATTATTATTTGCGGCATTATCCTTCCCGGTTTTTGCGTTTTATGCCGTTGATCTGAGTATTATTCCTATCCTTTCGAGGCGGTTGGTCATGGCGACGTTGATCGTTCAAAACGGTAAACACCAAGGCACAAAGATTCCGCTTCCCAACCGGGAAGTGACTGTCGGCCGCGACGACAAATGTTACGTCCGTTTAACATCGGGTGACGTCAGCCGGGTCCACTGTTCACTGCTGGCTACCAATGAAGGGATTCTCATCAAGGATTCCGGCAGCCAAAATGGTGTGATCATCAACGGCATGAAGATCGAAGGGGACCACATGATGCGGCCGGGGGACCTGCTGAAAATCGGTCCTGTGAAGTTCACCATGGAAATCCCACAATTGGCCGCACCGGCGGGGTCAGCCGACGACGATAGTATTGCGACCTGGCTGGCCGAAGGGGACACCAACGCCAGTGCCGCCGATTCTGAAACGACCGAAATCCAAACTGTCGAAGCGAATCGCGAGCATTCAACCACCGCTGAGCTGCCCCCCGCCGAGCCGGAAGCCAAGTCGATTGCCGAAGAGGCACAAGACATCATCCGCCGGCACTTTGAGATGAAAAAGAAGTAACCCGCTTTTTAGGCGGTTCAATCAGCAACGAACAAGCGACGAGACCTCGAAATTCACCATAGATGCGCATTATTTCCGGAAAGTACCGTCGTCGTAAATTGCTCGCTAATCCCGGTCAAACCACCCGCCCGATCATTGATCGGGTCAAAGTGGCCTTGTTTGATCGCCTAGAAGAAAAGCTTCAAGGCGCAGCGGTCGCCGATATTTTCGCAGGGACCGGTAGTTTTGGTTTGGAGGCCCTCAGTCGCGGCGGGCGGCTAGCGGTCTTTATTGAGCAGGACCATCGCGCCTGGGAATTGCTCAAGCAAAATGTCGAGTCGCTCAAGGCCGAAGAAGAGACGCTCTGTTGGCGCACCAATGCGTTACGGTCCTCCTTCAAACCCAAAGGGCTGAACGATTGGAGCCCTTACGACATTGTTTTCTTCGATCCCCCGTACCGATTCATGGAAGGGGCCGACGAAACCTCCGAGCCTTACAAGGCGCTCACGCGCTTAGCCCGCGCCGATGTCACAGCCGACGATGCGTTGCTGGTCATCCGCACTGGGGGCAAGGCTGAATTTGCTGTCCCCCCGGAATGGACGCTTCAGGAATGCCTTAAGCCGTCCAGTATGGCTTTGCACTTCTACGTGAAAACGACTGATCCCCCGGCTCCCGGCACCGCCCAGGAGTAATCACCGCCACGGTGGATTGCAATTCGCCGCCTCCTTTTGCATAGTCGGTCCAGTGACTAAGCAAAAATACGGAGACCAGCGATGAGCATTTGGGATCGATTGCGGTTAGATGGGCGGAAGCTCTTCATCACCGGCGGGAGCCGCGGATTGGGCCGGGAAATGGCGCTGGCCATCGCCGAAGCAGGTGCCGATGTCGTGCTCGTTGGCCGCGATGCGGAGAGTTTAGAACGAACAGCTGAGGATATTCGCGGATTCGGACGCAACGCGCACACGATCATCGGCGACATCGGGCAACCGGAACAGGCGGAACAAATTTGCCGCGATGCTCTCGCCGAACATGGTCCATTTGAGATTCTGATCAACAACGTGGGCGGGCGGCGGATCAATGTCCCGACCGAGGAATTGCCGCTGGATGATTGGCAGACGATTCTCGATTTGAATCTCACCAGCACGTTCCTCTGCACAAAAATCATTGGCGGGGCGATGCTCAAATTGCCCGGCGGTGGACGGGTGATTAACAACGCGTCTATTTCAGGCATGATTGCCAGCCGCAACATCGGTGGCCGCAGCTACGAAGCCTCCAAGGCGGCGGTGATTGCTTTCACGCGGGCGACAGCCGCCGATTGGGCGCCGCAGGGCGTGACGGTCAATGCGATCTGTCCCGGCGGATTTATGACCGAACCCAACCAGCGCTGGGCCAAGGACAATCCCTCGGTCATCGAGTCCTTCGAGGCAGCGATTCCCGCGGGGAAATTCGGCGACCCGGAAGACCTGGGACCGTTGGCGGTCTATCTCGCCTCAGACGCTTCACGTTACATGACCGGGGCGACCTTGGTCATCGACGGCGGATATACGTTGTGGTAATGTTCACAGTCCCTCGGATACTCTCCGCGGGGACAGGGACAGCGCCCTCCCGATTATCTCCATCAACCCTCGGATCCGCCGGGGGATCAATCCACCCTCCTTGGAAAGGCACTCCATGAAATCCTCCTACCGATTGGCCGCCTGCGGCTTCGCGATCCTTGCGGCACTGGTCGCCACCACACGATTCACCACAAGCAACGACAGCCATGCCGACGAACCGGCCGAGAGTCGTATTTTTGAATTGCGGACCTATACCACTAACCCGGGAAAGCTGCCCGCACTGCACGCGCGGTTTCGCGACCACACAATGAAACTGTTCGAAAAGCACGGCATGAAAAATGTCGCCTACTGGACGCCAAGCGATGAAAAACTGGCCGACAATACGTTGATCTACGTCGTCTCCCACGCCAGCCCCGAAGCGGCCAAGGCATCCTGGAAGGGTTTCATCAGCGATCCGCAATGGAAAGAGGCATACGCCGAATCGATCGCCGATGGCAAACTCGTCAAAAAGGTCGAGAGCGTGTACATGACACCGACTGATTTTTCTCCGATGAAGAAGTGACGCACCACATGGCAACGACGAACCCCACCGACATCCCGCGCACGCTTTCCTGGCAAGGGGAGACGACTGGTTGTCTGCGGATGATTGACCAAACATTACTGCCGATGGAGTTGCGCGAAATCGATTGCGACTCCGTCGAGCAGGTTTGGGAAGCGATCCGCGCACTGCGCGTCCGCGGCGCCCCGGCCATCGGCGTCGCAGCGGCCTACGGCGTGGTGCTGGGCGTGCGCAGCGCAGCGTCCGGTTCGCGTGATGAATTCGATGCGGCACTCGACAAGACAGCCACATACCTCGCCAGCAGTCGGCCGACGGCGGTTAATCTGTTTTGGGCGCTCGACCGCATGCGGCAGTTCGCCGGTGGACATCCGGAGGCGTCACCGTCAGAGTTGACGGCGCTGTTGTTGGACGAAGCGCGGCGGATCGATGATGAAGACCGCGCCATGTGCGCCGCAATCGGACGCGTCGGTGCGGAGTTGCTCAGCGATGGCGATGCGGTGCTGACCCATTGCAATGCGGGTGGATTGGCGACCGCCGGTGACGGAACGGCCCTCTCGGTTTTCTTTGCTGCCGCCGCGGCTGGCAAAAAGATCGAAGTCTATGTCGACGAGACCCGCCCGTTGTTGCAAGGCGCGCGGCTGACCCAATGGGAATTGATGCAGCGGAACATTCCAGCAACGTTGATCTGCGATTCAATGGCCGGCTGGGTCATGAAGCAAGGCCGCGTGCAAGCTGTTGTGACCGGAGCGGATCGTATTGCCGCCAATGGCGATGCCGCGAATAAAATCGGCACGTACTCTGTTGCCACGTTGGCCAAAGCGCATGGCATTCCGTTTTATGTCGCTGCTCCGACCAGCACATTCGACCTTGCGCTGCCTGACGGCTCGCAGATCCCGATCGAAGAACGGGCTGCGGAGGAGATTACGCATGGTTTCGGCCGGCAAACCGCGCCCGACAATGCCCAGGTGTTTAATCCGGCCTTCGACGTAACCGACGCGGCGCTCATCCAAGCAATTTTCACCGAGCGGGGAGTCATACGTCCTGTGACGACGGAAAATGTGCGCAAAATGGTCGGCAGTTCCGCCGCGGACAATTGATCACTATAATACGGCTGCGCTCCCGAAATCCGATGCACACACCGCGCGCCCGATCGAAAGCCGAGTGATGAATTTTGCCCTCTTGGGTGACGCCCCCGAAGTCCAACCGCTGCTCAGGGCCATCTGCGCAACCCCTGACCATCAAGTGACGGCCCTCTACAAAGCCAACGACTCAGCCGGTTGTTGTCCTGCAGCGGTCGATTGTCCGTCCATCCAGGCCGTCCAACAGGATGCGACCATCGAAGCGGTGATTGTGGCCAGTGAATCGGATGAAGTTTTGAAGGCGGCCCGTGAAATGGCCGAAGCGGGAAAATCGTTGCTCGTGCTGCCGCTCTACGGCCAGGATTTGGGGGTGATTTATGAGTTATCGCTGGTGACGGCCGATGAACCGATCACGTTGTTCCCCATTTGGCCGCTCCGCCAACATCCGTTGGTGGTGCAATTGCGGCAATTGCTCGATGACGGGGAATTGGGCGTCGTGCAGTATTTGGAATTAAACCGCACCCTCGTTCCCGCGAGCGACAACAAACAATCGCCGTTTTTGACCAAGTCGCAAGTTGACCGTGCGTTTTTAGCGGACATCGATCTGCTGCGGGATTTGGGTGGGAATTACAGCCTCGTCACGACGCTACGGACCGGTACCGACGAAGCGCTTTCGTCACTGACCACCACACTGGCTTGCGACCAAGCGCCGCAGGCGACTTGGATGGCGAAGGTGGACCGGGAAGAATCGTGGCAACTGAAAATCGCCGGTATGCGTTCCACGGCGGTCCTGAGCGGTAATCCGGCTGACTCGTCTTTGACATTGCAGGCAGACGGTCCAGATTTTGAGTTGCCGCAACAAACGGCTGTCGACGATTGGGGACCGGCGGTCCTGGCATCGTTTTTGGCGGCGCGGGACAATGACACATCTGAGCCGAAATGGGAAGCTATTCAGCGAGGCATGGAATTGATGCATGCGACCGACCGTTCGCTGCGTCGCAAACGAACGATCGAGTTGTTCTTCGAAGCGCATTCGGAGCGGAGCAACTTCAAAACACAAATGACGGCCATCGGTTGCTGTTTGATCATGCTCACGTTGTTGGGAGTGATTGTGGTCCTTGTCGGTGGCCAAGCGGGGCTGCCACCGGTCGTCATGTCGGTGTTGCGGGTCGCGGTCTTCGCGCCGCTGGGGATTTTTCTGCTGTTGCAAGCATTGTATGTGCTGGCCAAGCCGGCAGCGCCGGCGCGGCCTGCGGCAACGGCGCGGCACGATTCGTCTTGATCCCTTGCATCGCGTATAATCGACCGGCAATCGACGTGCGTTGACCATCGCATTCCTGAGAACCAATTGCAAAACTGAGTTGAGCATGTTCTAGCAATTTGTAGGTTCCTGTCAGTGGTGCGCGTCAAAAGGTTTTGAAACGAGTCGTAGAGAAAAGACCATTCATGTCCGCTAGTGTGAGCAGTGCATCGATTCTCGGTCCCGACGGTCGCATTGCCGCGCGGTTGACTGACTATGAGCATCGGCCCGAACAATTGGAAATGGCCGAAGCGGCCGAACACGCGATTCGTGAACGGTCGCATCTAATTGTCGAAGCGGGAACGGGCGTGGGGAAGAGCTTCGCCTATCTCGTCCCGGCGATTCTACATGCCACTGCTGCTCAAGGAGCCACGCCCAACAAGAGCGACAAAAAGCCGATCATCATCTCCACCAACACGATCAGCTTGCAAGAACAGCTCATCCTCCGCGACATCCCATTTCTCAACGCGGTGCTGCCGGTCGAATTCTCCGCTGTGTTGGTCAAAGGACGGTCGAATTACATCAGTTTGCGGCGGATGAATGGCGCCATCGATCGTGCGAAAACGGTCTTTTCCCAGTCCGAAGAGACCGAGCAATTGGCGCAAATCGCTGAGTGGTCGCAAGAAACGGGCGACGGCAGTAAGTCGGATTTACGGTTCCGCCCGCTGCCCAAGGTTTGGGATGAAATCCAAAGCGAGCATGGCAACTGCCTCGGCAAACGCTGCCCGACTTACGATGCTTGCTTTTACTACAAAGCCCGTCGCCGCGTGTGGAACGCAGATATCTTAGTTGTGAACCATGCGCTGTTCTTCTCCGACTTGGCCCTCCGTCGCGAAGGGGCCAAGGTGTTGCCCGATTATGATGTTGTGATTTTGGACGAAGCTCACAGTGTCGAAGGGGTGGCGGGCGCGCATTTGGGGATGACCATCTCTAGTGGACAATTCGAATATCTGCTCAACAAGCTCTACAACGACCGGACGCAAAAAGGGCTGCTCGTTCCGCACGGTCTGACCGCAGCACAGAAACTGGTGGTTCATTTGCGGCATGTGGTGGGCGATTTCTTCGATGCGTTGAAGGATTGGTTGCGCCTGCACGGCAACTCCAACGGTCGCTTGCGCACGCCACCGGATGTGATCAACGAAGTCAACGGTCCGTTGCGGGAATTGGCCGGCAGTATTGCCGTGCATGCGGAAAAACTCAAACGCGAAGAAGAGAAGGTCGAACTGACCGCCGCGGCCAATCGTTGCGTGACATTGGCCGACGGCTTGAGCAATTGGCTGCACCAAACGATGCCCGATTCGGTCTATTGGACGGAGTACATGAGCGGACGCCGCGAGCGGGTGACTTTGTATTGCGCGCCGATTGAAGTGGCGGCGACGCTGCAAAAGGAACTGTTCGATAAGACGCCGACCGTGATTTTAACCAGTGCGACGTTGGCTGTGGCGGGGAAGGATTTTAATTTCACCAAACTGCGCTTGGGTGTCGGCAACAGTTTTGAGAACAAACTAGGCAGCCCGTTTGACTACCGCCAGAACGTGCAATTGATTTTGCCGAAATCGATGCCCGACCCGGGCGGGTCGCCGTCGGAGTACGAAGCGGCGGTGTGTGAGAAGATTAAAAAATACGTCGCGCAAACCGAAGGCCGGGCGTTTGTGTTGTTCACCAGTTACGGCATGCTCCGCAACTGTGCCGCACGTTTGCAGTATTGGTTCTCCGACAATAGCTTCGGACTGTACCAACAAGGGGAGGGGATGCCGACGTCGCTGATGTTGGAGCGATTCCGTAAAGACGAGCGGGGAGTGATCTTCGGCACGGATAGTTTTTGGCAAGGCGTGGATGTGCCGGGAGATGCACTGCAAAATGTGATCATCGCCAAATTGCCCTTCAGCGTACCCGACCATCCGCTGTTGGAAGCTCGCATCGAAGCCATCAAGTCCCGCGGCGGAAATGCCTTTATGGAATATCAAGTCCCCGAGGCGATCATCAAACTCAAACAAGGCTTCGGCCGCTTGATCCGCCGCAAAACCGATCACGGCCAAGTGGTGATCCTCGACCCCCGCGTCCGCACCAAACAATACGGCCGCATGTTCCTCAGCAGCTTGCCCGATTGCCAAGTCGTGATTGATGATGAATAACGGGATTTGCTAGACGACATTGCTTAAATACAAAATTGGCATATTGACCCGTTATTCGACTAGGCATAAAATTGCCATCATGAGTATCTTTCGTCTGCAATACGTCTGTCTGTTCTTGGCGCTGGCAATCGCCTTGCCGCCGATGACGTGTTGCGCCGAGAGCACCTCTGCGAAGCAGCCACCTGCCTGTTGTACGGTTCATGACAGGCAACCGCTGGGTGATGACCACCCAGCGCCAGTGGACGGGCAGTGCGACTGTTGCCTAGAGCGCGTTGCCGTGACGGCTGAAACAGTTGGCCTCACGCGCGTCGACGTGCAGTGGCAATGGGCTTTACCGCCTCTGTCCATCATCGTTCCCGCGACTCCCTGCTCGGGAGGCAATGAGTACCGTCTCGTCGACGGGGACACCTCTCTCCAAACACTCCAGTGCGTCTGGCGGATATAAGCTGCTCTTCCACGGATGATCTGTGAGTTTTTTTCTGTTTTTCAAAACGGTCTCCGTGCGCGCTGAAGTGCGCGATGTGAGGACCGCCTTTATGGAGAGATATCATGTTTACGAAATTTGCATTGGCCTCGTTTGCAGCACTCGCAATGGCAATCACAACGGTAAATGCCGGCGGCACCGCCAATACCGGCGAAGACTGTTGTGCGTTGGGTTTACCCTGTTGTGAAGCGGGAGCCGCATGTTGCGCCTCTGCTGAAAAACCGGCTTGTTGCCAAAACGGCGAAGCTTGTTGCGATGGCCAAGAGAAATGTTGTGACGCCCAAGCCGAGTGTTGTGCTGCGGAAAAGGCCTGTTGCGAGAGCGGCAGCCAGGAGTGTTGCACAACGGCTCAACCCTGTTGTGCGGCTCAGACATCGTAAGTCGCCAAGTTAGGCAACTGACGTTTCAACGATGAAACTCACCCCGGCAGAGCCGTTGCTTTGTCGGGGTGCTGTTTTTTTATCACTGGTGGAGCAGGCAGGGCAGCGAAACTGCTTGGCAGGGGCGTGAATTGCATAGCATGTAATTCGTCGCGGGGATGGCTTCCGGCGGATTTCGTGGTTGCCTTTGGTGTTTCTGGATTGGTAGGATGAAGGTTGTGCGGGCTTTGCGGAAAATGCGCGTTTTTTCTGCAGTCGAGGTTTGATAGGTCGGTCCGCTGCGATTTTCACCGACATTCATCATTGGTCAAGAGGTGCAACATGTTGAAATTGAACTGTTTACAGAAAATGGTCCTCAGCGGATCGGCGATCTGCGCGGTTGTCTTGGCGTTGCCTGCTGCCACTGCGTTGGCTCAGGACGATGCGGATTGGGAAATCACGATTCGTTATGCCGAAAAGGAAGAGGCCCCCAAATTTGAGAAGAACGGTGTGACCTACGAACAGGCTTACAATGCCATTCCGTTCAATCGCGCCGAGTACGATGCCAACCCTTCGTATCGCCACGATTCGGCCATGGAGTTGTTGTTTGACCAAATGCGTCCCACGACAATCATCCGCACGCAAGATGCCCGCGCTTCGAAATTTCCCGCTTACAACCGTTTGAACTACCGCTGGTCGCATCCGTTCAACTATGGATACGGCGGATATTACTACGGTGGATGGCGTCGGGGGTATTAGACGACCACGATATGGTCGCATTGCTATGCGTTGGAGGCTAAAGCCGTTGCATCGAGAACCCCCGTGAACGGGGGTTTTTAGTTCGGTGGATGTTGCAATCAAACCCGCCGTAAACGACGGGCCTACGACCCGCTTTCAGCGGGGCAAGTCCCGTGAACGGGACTGTTTCAGGGACGCGTTCCATTGATCGGGAACGGTTCTGTGATTTGCCTCGAACCGCGCAGCCCATAAAGGAGCGGGTGCATCACCCACGACGTAACCGGGAGGGCGAGGCTCCGCCCGAGCCGCGCGCTATCGGGCGTGTCATTTTGCCCGATGATGTTGCAAGCCAAGTCGCAGGGACCGTTGCGGTCCAAACCGACGGCCTACGGTCTCATGCCTACAGCCTCCGTCCCGTCATGCGGTGGCGTGGCGGTGGCGGATGGCTAGCCAGAGGGCTGCCAGCATCACGATCACGAATCCCACGGGGGCCAGCGGCAATAGGAAGTACCAGACGCCGCCGGCGATCATCAGGGCGATGGGCGCTAAATTCATAATGGCAGCCGAGGCGGTTGGGCGCCGTAGGGCGAGGACGATGCTCAGTCCCAATCCGGCCCAGACGACCAGCCAAGCGGTGTCGAACAGGGTGTCACGAAAAGCTTGCGGTCGCAGGCTGAGAGCTAACTTTGGACGGCCGCCAACCTTGGAGAGGGTCAGTTTCTGGCCGGTGGTGGGGACATCGATCAACAATGACAGCCCGCCGGCGGCGGTCCATTGTTGGTCTTGGGGTACCGCCTCGCCATCATCGAGTGCTCTGCCTCCTCGTCCTGCGAACAGGACGCTTGACTCAAGAATGGCTTCGCTTACCGGACCTGCAATCCGAGAAAAATCATTCTCGCCGCGGCCCTGGTCGGGCTTCTCCCCATCAATCTCAGCTCCCGCGGAAAAACCATTTTGGTCGGAAAAACCAACGATACTGCCGTGCGTCGGGTACGAATCCAAATCTAGAAGGGCTTGAGCCGGCGGTTCTGCTTCGCCGTCTCCCTGCGTTTGGCCTTTCCCGCGTCCCTGATCTTTGAGGGCGCCTTTTTGCTGCGCGAGCTGTTCCTGCAGGCGTCCGCGGCGTTGTTCGATGCTTTTAGATTTTCCCATTTGGGATTTGTCTTGCGGGGCGTCGTCTAGTGTAAACATGCTGTCCGAGTTGTCGATCGTGATACCGACTGCGCTATTGCTGTTGAAGAGATCGTTGCTGATGAAGCTGTTGCCGATAGCGCCGTTGTTGTCGCTGTTCACGCCGACTCCGATCATGAGTCGTCCCGTGCTTGCGGTTTGGGATGGAGACGACTCCTTGACGGTCTGTTCTTCAAGCTCAAGTTTCCGGCGGACTCTGCCTAATTTATCCTGCAGACGCGCCTGTTGATTTTTCAACTCGGCGAGTTTTTTCTTGTCGTTCGTCTGAGAAATGCTTTCGTTCAGGCCGCGGTTGATCGATTCGATTTTTTCCTCAGTGGAGCTAATCGAGGAAGATGAAATGTAGCGGCTGGCGCGGTTGCCTTTTTCTAAAGCCGTAGTGAGGACCTCCTCCGCTTCCTTCATTAAGGTGATTCCCAAGTCATACCGCTGTTGGTCGGTGGTGACGAGTTTTAGGTTCGAGCGGGCGGGGTCGTCGATGATGCTGGCTTCGATGTCGTTGGGTAAGTAGACGGTCCAAGCTGTTTTTGAAACAGGTATGCCGAATTCGTCGTCCTCTTTAGGGGTTACGACGTCGGCGTGCGGTAGGTCGAAGTTCAGGGACGTGGCGCGGACTCCGTTGGGGAGCCGCTGGGGCAGGCGGCCGGCATAGACGATATCGACGGTGAAGGAAAAATCACCGGCGACTGTTTTGGGCAGCGCGATCAGTGTGAGTTGTTTTCCATCCTTGGTCGTCTGCACGGGGCGCGACGGTTTGCCGGCGACAAACACCGACAGGATCCGTGATTCGGTCGGCATGGTGAGCGCCAGGAATTGCCGGTTGCGATTGTTGATGCGATAACTGGCCTGCGCTCGCCATGATCCGTCTTGGGCGATGACTAGTTTGTTGTCGGCCAGGTTTACCGAAGCGGGGAGCGATTTGACCTGTTGTAGTTTTCGCAGGTTCCAAGTGACGGTGACGTCTGGTTGCGTGACCCGCAAGATGTCGACTGCTTGTTGCAGCAGTGAGTCGGGCAGGTTGATGATGCGGACTTCTTCGGCATCAGTGGTCTGGACCGCATCGGTGGTAGCCAGATCAATTTGGTCGCGGGAATGGTTGACCAGAATGAGATACTCGGTCTGCGTCTCTAGCTGAGAGATGGTGCCGTCGTCGTTGGGTTGCGCGTTTTCGAATTGAATCGAGGGGGCGATGATCTTGCCGTTGGATGGCGGCGGCAGGGTGACGTTGGCGACGACGAAAAACTCATCGCGGCGGGGATCGTCTAATTCGACGGTCCAGCGGACGCGTTCCTCACCGGCGGGAGTTTCGGAGATTTGCCGGTAACCGGTCCCTTGGAAATCCATTTTGCCGGACAGCCAGGCGGGGGTGGTGAAGGAAAAGGTATCGGCCGCGGCGCGGGTGATTTTCCATTTGCAGGCGATTGAATACTCAACAGCTGTGTCTTTGGCGATGATGGTTGTCAGTGCGGCGGCGGCCAATAGCGGGCGGCGCTGCTGCAGAGTCAAACCGATGTCCGGCAGTTCGGTCCCGGCGGCGGTGAAGGCGAATTGTACAGGCCGTTGAATGCGGCTGCGCAGTTCTGATGACAATCGCTCGGGGTCGACAGATCGCCATTCGCCGATGTTGTTCATCGTGCCGGAATAAATCGAATCGAGCCAGACTGCCACGGAGGAACGCATGCTGTCCGCCTCAGTCGCTGTCGGGACTTGCAGGGCGGGATTCAAGTCGTCGGGCTGCCTTGGAATGACTCCGGAGATTTCCAAGGGGACCGCGCCTGTCATCGGCGAAGCCAACTCCAGGTGCAGGAGCGCGCCGTTGTCTGTGTCTGTCGTGGACCAATCGGACAAGTGGGGTGAGACCGCATCGAGCAACAAGTAATTCGGCGGGAGTTGCACGGTGATGGTCGATTTGGGAGCACCGGCCAATTTCAGATGCATTTGCGAACGCAGGCGAATTTTGCGCGTGCTAATCAAGATCGCATGTTCGGCCGATCCGGTCAGCCCGGGTTGTTGCCGTCGCACGAGCAGATCCAATTGGAAGGGCCGCGTGGTGAAGCGATAGGCGGCGACCGCTTGTTGTTTTCGAGGATCGACATGCGCGTAGCGGACCGGCAGGACGAGGTTTTTGGTTTCGATCTGCGTCAAACCGGAGATCACGCTGCTGGTGACGGCGAATTGGTTGCCGGCATAGACGGCAATGCGGCCTGTTTCGCGGGTGATTTGTAACGGCGCGAACGCGGGCAATGTGAGTACGTTGGACTCGGCGGTGAATTGTCGCGCGACGAACAGGTCGAAGGTCAGTTCGGTTTGGTCTTCGACTTTGCGTCCCAGAAAAACGCGCAGTTGGCGATCGTTGTCAGGTCCTTCGATGGCCCAACCGGCGACGTCATTTCCGCTGATTTTGCGTACAGTGACATCGGCTGGTAGCGCGAACAGGGCGAAGTTCATCGAACCTTGGCGTACGCGATAGTCGAACGTGGAGGTGATATTCACGCCCGCATCATCAACCGAGAGGGCGGTGGCTGTTTCGGTGTGGATCACGCCATCGACTCCCGCGCGGGTTTGGCGGGGTTGCCAGGCGACTTCGATTTCGCCACCGCGATCGACGGGAATGACCGCCAACTCGGCGTCGCCCAATTTTTGACGTCGATAGGCGCCGCTGCCGCCATTGATGCGGAGGTTCAGATCGCTGCCGGGGAGTTGGAACCGCAGTGCTCCGGCGGCGACCGGGCGGAGTGGGAGGGTGAAGCGTCCGGCTGGTCCGGTTCGTTCGTAGGGGATACGTAATTTCAGGTCGATGACGTGCATGCCGGGCCGGTCGAGTAGGATTTCGTAGTTGGTCCCCAAGTCACCTGTGCGCGGTGTGAGCGCTGCCGCTTTTCCGTCGACCTCGACCGAGTCGAGTGCGATGTTTCCCAGCGGCAACGTGAGCGCGACTTGCCGGTCGCGATAGCTGTAAGCGACGATGCGGCCGGTGATATTGATGATGGCCGATTCTTGCCGGGCAGTGGCATCGATTTCAGCGGCATACATCGCTTCGGCAACCATGACTTCGACGGGAGCAGGGGCGAGGATGCGTTGGTCGGGATGCGCCTGGTTCCACAATTCGACGAATTTTTCATGCGGCAGGAAAATCCGTTCGGCCGCGGTTGGGTCGTTGCCGGTCTCGTAGGGAATCACGATCGATGGTTCGCGGATGGGTTGCGGCTGTACGATTGGTGGCGCGGGTTTTGCGATCCGTGTTTTTGATCGAGGAGTTGATTTCTGGTTCTCATCCGCTTGAAGTGGGCCGGCGAGGGCGGTGGTGATCAAGCTGACGAGCAGCATGGTGGCTGTCCGTTTGAGGATCGAGGTTTTCAGCGTACCGCCGAGGCTTTGTTCGCCGTCGAAGCATTCGCGGATAATAGGAATGGCAATCCAGACGGCGATGCCGGCCAGCGTGCCCAGGAAAATTCCATCGAGTGCGGGCATCCAATTCGCCGGGGCCAGCGCAGCCAAGCCCAATGGCAAGCTGAGCCCTAGCACGGCGACGGCGGCGCGGGCGGCGAGCAGTTTGGCCCGCAGGAACCAACAGACAACCAACATCCCGGCCATCCAGGCGATGGTGACAAAGGGGACGGGGCTGTCTTTGAGGTAATCGACTTCCAATTTGGGACCGACAGCAGCATCAGCGGCGCCGACGTAGTAATACTTCGATTCCCGACTGCCGGCTGGCGGGGTGAGTTTTACGTCCAGGGAGAGTAGTCCGCCGAGACTTGTGGGCTTTGCCGTGCTCGCTTGCTGGTTGGCGGCTTGCGGAGCTTGGATGGCATTGGCACCGAATTGCGCAGCGAACGGCTCAGCATTTTCGGCGGGGGCGTTGGGTTCTTGTATTCCGTCGCCGTCTTGGTTTTGGGCGAGGTTATCGTTGATGTCAGCGATATCTGTGCGGAAACGGGATTGCGCGCCGAATCCTTGCTCTTTGACGACCGGATGGCTTCCTTCATTGCCAGCGACGTTTAAGCTTGGCAGTTCGCCTTCGCTTATTTGTTCGTCCGCAACAGGCAAATCTGCGAGTTGTCTGTTGCGGCTTGACCGTTGCTGTTGTGGTCTGGTTCGGGATAGGGGACGGCTCAATTGTTTGCCGCGAGACGTTCGTCGTAGATGACTGAGTTCCAGCCATTCCTTTTGGATTTCGACAGAATCTTCCTCGACTGGTTGTTGCACGGTAACGACATCAGCCATTTCTTGTTGCCCTTGTTGGGGAGTGTCTAACTCAAAGGCGATCTCGGTTCCGGCGCTCATCTGGGTGTGCGCCGATGTCTTGTTTCCGTACTGCGTTTCGCCCATGCTGCCGGTTGAACTCATGTGGACTTGTTGTACCGCCGGCATCATGGAGGCCAACACGAACACGCCCACCAGACAGGCGATGCCTACGCCGACAGCGCCGCTGGCGCCGAGTTTGCGGTAACCCACGGTGACCAGCAATAACACGGCCAAAGCGGTGATGAGCACGAACGCTTTTCCTAACAGGTCCTGCCAACTGCCGATGGAGACGCCCCGTTGCAAGCCGCCCAGCAGGCTGGGGGCGACTGGTTCGACTTCGGGTTGATACAGATCGTGGGCGGCTAGGAAACGGGTGTCGCGGGGATGATGGACGGTCCAGGCCTGGCGGAGAATTTCGAGGGGTTGTACCGCGCCTGCACCGCTGACGATCGCCAGTTGCGGCGGCGTCTGTGACAAACGGCCGGTGGCATTCAGAGCGCCCATTTGTGATGTGTAGGAAAGAACGATCTGGTGTTCTGATTCGTCGTTGCCTGAGACGGGGAGCGGAACGCGATAGGCATCGCCGATGCGACGGACTTCGACGGGTTGATCGTCGACGAGTGTCGCCCACAGCGCGGCTTCACTCGGCAAGCGGACTTCAAGTCCTTGCACGCCGACCGCGCGGAATTTGAAGGAGGCCTGATGTTGCAAAAATCCGGTTTCGCCCAATACGCTTTCGACAAGCAACTCGTCGCAAATGGCCGTTGGCACCGGCAGGCGTTCGAAACGGGTTTCGGAGAGCGAAATGTGCTCAGCCGGTCGGACATGGTGATAGGCGGCAACGATCCGTTCCTGCGGACGATAATTGGCCGGGAGGGGTAAATCCTCGGGTGCGATTTCGGCCAGCGGCGCGTCGTTGGCGTCGACGGCGGTGAGCGTCAACTGCTGTTCGCCACTCCCTTCGATGGCGGTAAAGCCGTTTTGCCGTTCCGCACCGACGATTCGTAGGTCGGGGACGGTGAACGTTTCCGCATCGCCGCGGGGCATTTCAACATCGACACTCAACCGCAGCACGCCGCGATGTCGTTGGTCGAATCGTAACGTCCAGGTCCGTCGGCCCTCGGCGATTTCTGGGGCGGCGTGTTGTTCGACAATGCGCAGGTTGCGGTTGTGGAGGCGAAACCGTAAGTCCTCGCCGCTAGCTTCGGGGAGTTCCAAACGGAGTGACCGCAAGCCGCCGCCGTCGATGTTGACGGCTGCTTCGAGGTGTGCGTGCCATGTTTCCGGTTCGAGCCGCGCAAAGCTGAGGGTGGTGGCGGAGATCCGCGAGGGTTTGCGTTCGATGCGCAACTGTCCGGCAAAGCGCGTGTCCTGATAGTCATAGCTGAGCCATTCGCCGCTGCTGCCGTCTGTTTGAATGTCGCGCGACGGATCGAGTCCGGAGAGCCCCCTCGGCACGACCCGCAGGTCCTTGGTGGAGCGGATCGTGAACGTGCCTTCCAGCACATCGACTTGCGGCAGTCGGATTTCGGGGATCGCGAATTCGAGTGGTTGGTCTTCAACCGGCCAATCATCCGGTCGCCATTGGGCGACGAGTCCGATTTGCAGCATTTGGTCGGCGGGGAGTGGTTTTTCAAAGGGGATTTGCACGTGCTGCACGCCGTCGGCCAGTGATGTGACGCGCCAGGCAGGCGTTGTATTGCCGACAGTGATTCTGGAAATTTCCCAAGCTGCCAGCAACGAGAGATCTAATCCAAACAACGGCGCAAAACGTGGTTCGATGCTGATGCTGGACCGCAAGTCGAGTCCGATGGTGCCGACGTCTAATTGTGTGGCAATGGCCGCTTGCAGTTCCCCCGCCTTGGGTTGCGTGACAAAGGCCAGTTTGAAATCTTCTTGCCAAGCGGCGAAATACAGCGACTGCCAGTTTTTTTCTCCCGGTGCGGTGTCGGCGGCGATGCGGCGAATCTCGGTGGCCACTTCGTCGGAATCGGCAATGCGGCGTACTCCGTCGAGTTGATCGGCTCGCAAGCGTAGCATCGGCGCGTGTTGTACGATGATGCGGCTGGTGTGCGACGTGGCGTTGCTGAGGGTTAAGTTGGGAACGTTCCAAGGAGTCCCGGTCGTGGTGGAGGTCACGCCGCGAAAGACGATCCGCCGGGTGTCGCGAAATGCCTGCCGGTAGGAGAGGGTGAGCATCGTGCGTTTTTCTGCCGGGTTCGGTTCAAAACCCCAACCTTCTAGGCCGGTGGATTCGACTGAGACGATGTCCAGTGAATCGGGAATGCTGAAGGTCAATCGGTCGATCGGTTTTCCGTAGACGCTCACGTCGCTGATCGCCTGCCAAGTCAGTTCTTCGGGAGCGACGCGGACGCCGATGCCGGTGGTTCCAAATACCAACGCGTCTTCGCCTTGCTGGGCTTCTTTGCCGGTGATGCGCAGGCTGATGTTCTGCTTTCCGCCGATGGCTTCGCTGTAGTGCGCCGGTTGATCCTCGTCGGCGCCGCGTTGGGGCATCACGCTGTTGAGCACCAAATACCGCCCGGCGGGTAGATCGATTTCTAGTGTGGCAGAGGGAATTGCCAGGCAGCCGAATTTCGCCAACTGATCGCTGCCGCTACTGACCAAGGGGGCGGATAGTTCCAGCGTGAGCGTTTGCTTGCCGACTTGGTCATTCAACAGATAGACGGTATCCACCTGTTGTGTATGCCGACCTAATTGCGCGGGGCCGTCGCCTAGTTTGGCCTGCTCCACCGACAATCCCGAAAATCGCAACGGGACCGCATGCCAACCTGCTTCGAGTTGTGTGACTTCAATCGTGGCGGTGATTAACAAACGGTCGCCGGAGGTGCGTGCGCGATAGGCGGCCTGCGAGAGAATCACACCGTGCGGCGGCTCTGCGGTTTGTTCGTTGTTTTTCTTGGCTGCGGCATAGAGTTCGGAGAACTTGTCGCGGGGCAGCAACACGCCTTGTTTGTCGCGGTTAAGGACAACGTCCAGGTCTTCGACGGGCACGAAGATGCGTCGTCCCGGAATTTCCGCCGTCGGTTGTTCCTGGGCGATGACTGGCCGCTGTGGAGAGATCGCGGCAGCGAAGAGCAGTAAACCGACCGTAGCGATCGCGCACCGTCGCGGTCTGAATTCGAAGCGGGTGGCCGACAAGTCGTGTGGGGTGCGGCGCTGTAACATGACGATTCCTACCTGAACTTTGTTGCATCTGGCTGGGTGTTTTGACTCAACGATTCGGTCGACTGGGGCGACGATTTAATCGCGCCGCTTGCGGAAGTTTGCATTCCAGTCCGCAAACACGCCCGGAGGGGGGACGACGGTTGCAAGGGAAACCGGTTGCGCGAGTTGAGAAACGTTTTCGCCAATCGGTAAATGCGGACGTAGCCGGAATAAGCTATGCACGCACCACAGGACGGCCATGGCGATGATACCGAGTAGGGCGGCGCTGAATGCGTGGACGGCGAGATTCGGGAAGCGGACCGCCAACAGGGCCAACACGAATCCGCCGATAACCAACACGCTGAGTTTGTTGTGCCATGATGTTCTGCTCAACAGCAGTGCCACCAAGAACAGCGCGCCGCTAATAACGACCATATACATCGCGGACCGCCAGTAGGTGACGGTAAAGCGGTCGGTGCCGCCCAGGTTGGTGTAACTATAGGCGTGTCCGGAGATGGGGAATTCAAACAGCCCCGCTGAGTCTCCGCCAATCCAGGTATTGAGGTCGTTGGGGTTGTCGGTCGAGGCGATTGCCGCGGGATTCCAGTTGGGGAAAGCCTGACGGTCATTGCTGAATTGCTCGGGGGACCCGACCAGTGCGTATTCGTCAGGGACCCAGGCAGCGACGCGAAGTTGCTGGACCGGTACGGCGTTGGATCCGCCAATGCGGGGAATGTCGATGGAGAGCGGTCCGCCCCATTGAGGAAAGGTCGCGTTTACGCGTTCGACGCGGAACAGGACCATTAGGTGAAATGGTTTTTCAGAGCTGCCTTCGCGGGCGACGTTCACAAAATATGATTCCCAACCGGCTGGGGGTGATCCGGCGGCGTTGCGTTCGAGCGATCCCCGTTTACCGGCGACCGTTACGCCCAGCAACTCAGCTTCGGCGGGCAAATCGATCGAGAGGCGTTGGCGTTCGCTGGAGGTGATTTTGTAGCGGCAGCGATAGGTCGTTCCCGCATCGGTGCTCGTGACGGCTTCGATTAAAGCGCGGGGGACGACCGTTTCGACGACTTCCTGGATTTCGTGTTTCGAGGCGGTCAATTGAACTTCGACCGGCTGCTTGAAATAGCGATAGGCCAGATCCGTGTTTTGATTAAGCAGTTTGAGTTCGCGTACGTCGATGGCTTCCAGCGTCTCGGTGGCAGCGGCGACGGACAATGCGCGATCCTTGTTCACCGCGACTTCGCCGTAAACGCGCGCCGGTGAGACCGCTGCTGTGCCGCGGGAAGTATTAGCCGGAACGTCCAACACGCGCGGCGGTTCGATCAGCACCGTTGCGGTTGTCCCCTCGGTTTCGGGTTTGAGGTCATATTTAATGCGAAACTGTTGTGAACCGGTGACATCGCGTTGCATGGCGACGGTCCAAGTGACCCAACCCTCTTCGGCTTCGTCCGCGCGACTTCTCTGTTTGATGGCGGTGCCGTTTCCGGAATCGACATTTTCAATTTGAACGTCCTCTACGGATTCGGGCACGGCGAAGACAAACGTATCGATGCCGGCGTATTGAATGTCGAAGTGCAACAGGGCGTTGACTTCGACAAGTTCTTGTTTGATGTTCACCTGCGTTGCGACTGATGCGGTCAAACGCGTCGGTTTGCGGAGGGTGGTGACGGTGATTTCCATGGGACGCTGCGTATAAGCCCAGACGGCTGTGATCCGCATGTTGGGTACGGGATGGATGTTGCGGGGACGGATGGGTTGTGCGGCGATGACCGCATCTTCTTCGGTGACGATTTCAATCGCCTCGGGCGCGAAGACAGCGACGGTCCCCGTTTCGCGGGTGGTGCCGATGGGTGTCAGCACGGGGAGTTTGAGTTCGGTTTTTTCCTTACCGGCCTGAAAATCCACATTGCCGCTGATGACGACATAGATCTGGCCCATGTTTTTTTGCGAGAGAGCAACTACCAATTCTTGCGTGTCCTCGGTGACTGTATATTTTTCCATTTGCTCGCAATGGACGGCGGCGACTTTGAAGTTTTCGGGTAATTGGTAGCGGAGTTCGAAAACGCCGGCTCGTTCGACGGTATAGATTGTTGAGGTATCGACGTGCAGTTCGTCATCACGGAATTCCAATCGCGTGTTTTGCACGGCGGTTATCCGTGGTTCAACGGGTTTGGCGCGCAGTTGGAAGTCGAAATCGCGGGTGTAGAATTTGAAATACATGCCGCCCGGTCGCCGCATGGCTTTGGGGATCTCAGCTGATTCAATCCGCGTGAGGCCGGTTTGAGTTTCGATCGGCAGGGTGATGTCCGCAGCGTGGTTGACGGAAATCAAACCGCTTTCGCGAACCGCGCCTCGCGCGTGAATCCCATGATTGACGCCATCGGGATCGATGCCCGCGAGGGAAAATGTGTCGTCCGGGACGGGACGTTCGGTATGGACTTCGATCGTGATAGTGCGTGATTTGCCCGGCAACAGATCGACGGTGATCACCTGTCCCGATTGTTCCTTGGCCGCCTGCCAGCCTTTGAGCGCGGGAGAGGCGACATCGAGAATGCGATGTCCAGTGGGAACAGCGATGCGGACTTGGTCCAAATTGCCCCGGAGAACTTTGTAGGCCAGTGCTGCGTGCGTATGGATCAGCCCGTCCGCCACGCGAATGTCCAATTGGTTTTCAACGCTGGCCAGCAGGTCCATTTCGGGAGCGGAACTGACACGGGGATGCCACCGCGCGGAAATGGTCTTCGTCGCCCCCAGTCCCGCCTGCACGCGGGTGAGGTTGCCTTCGGTTTTGATGGGCGTGGAGACGAGATGCGGCGTGACTTCGACTGTTTGGTCGGCGGCGGGGATTTCCAAATCGAAGTTGGTGATGCCGACCGTGGGGCATTGCAGTGAGAAACTCCGTCCATCGGGCGACGTGCGGATTCGTGACACGAGTTCCAACGTCACCGTATGTTCCCCTTTTTCGGGAAGCAGTAAGGCATACGTCCCTTCGCCGGTGCCACGTAGTAGAATCCGTTCGTTGCTGGCAGTCATTTTTCCGACAGCGGCGTCGCCGAATTGCAAGGGGACTTCGGCCCATGGTTTGCCGAGCACTTGCACGGTGAAGACCGCTTCGATTTTTACCAAATCATTGACGACTTTTCCGCGATAATCCGCCCGAGAAATCACCGCCCCGATCGGGGGTTTTTCGGAGTCGCCATCGGGTATGGTCTTGCCGGCCCACAGTTTGAGGTACTGGGAGTACGGCATGAAGACGGTCGCCGTTTCCTTTTCAAAGACCTGTTTGAGGTTTTTGTAGGGTAGGTAAATTAGCCGTTCCCAGTCCGCGGCCGGATTGGGTTCCGCGTCCGGAGTCGGTTCCTCGGCGGGGCTGGTTTCCGGTTGCGAATCGTCCGCGACTTCCGTGGCGGGCGTCTCTTGGGAGAAGGCGTTGACGGGCAGCGCGGCGACGAGTCCGCAGCACAATGAGCCAAATAACATGCGTGTGGTGAGCGAACGGATTCGCATGGGACAATGCCTCGCAGAGTTAAACAGAAGAGTTGTGGTGTCTGGCGGATTCAAAAAGCGGTGAGCAATGTGTCGGTCTCAGGAACCGATAGATGCAGTGTTCCCCGTTATAAGACGTCGAGAATGATAAAATCATTGCAAGAAATCCAGGTTTTTTTAAAAATTGCGCAGCATTTCTCACGGGAGTGATTGGTTTTGTGACAACGATGTCACAATCGTGAGCTTGTCGCGTACCGCATGGGGGCACTGCGCGCAAAGATCGATCATGTCGGCGAGACGCCGAAAAGCGAATGTCGATGATTTCGTTCCCCCTGTGGTGACGCCGACTGCCAATCCCGTGTCGTTACGCGTCCCGTGCCGCCCAGCGGGCGGCGGCTTCTCCAGCGCAGAGAAGCGAATCGTTATCTCGGCCTCACGCAGCCCGCGCTGGTGCAATCGTCTGAGATGTTTCGCTATCCATCACTTCTTCGATGAGCGCGCCATAGTCTTCCGAGCCATGACATTTGGGTGCATATTGAAAAATAGGTTTGCCGTGACTAGGAGCCTCGGCCAATTTGATGTTTCGGCGGATTTTGCTACGGAAGATTCTAGCGCCCGCCCAGGGAGCATGTGGATCGGCATGTTCCAAGAACTCGGCCAGATCCTCGGCAATGTCCGCAGCCAGGCGCGTTCCGGTTTCATACATGCACAGCACCACGCCGCTGACCCGCAGTTGCCGGTTCAGTCGGCGATTGACGAGAGCTGTGGTTTCAAACAATTTCGAGAGCCCGTGCAGCGCTAAGAAGTGCGGTTGCAAGGGGATGAATACCTCTTCGGCGGCCGCCAACGCGTTGACGGTTAACACCCCCAGTGACGGGGGGCAATCCATGACGACGTAGTCGTAGGGTTCATTTTGCCGCAATTCGTTGATCGCTGCTTTCAAAATGAGTTCGCGGCCCGGGACATCGGCGAGCTCCATTTCAGCGGCGGCCAGATCAATGCTCGAGGGAATGCACCACAAGTTCGAAGCGACCAGTTGTCGAGCCTCGGTCATGGTTTTGGAGTCGGCGAAGACATCGTAGATGGTGGGGGTTTTGCCGTGGGCTTCGATCCCGACGTGGAGCGAGGCGTGGGCTTGCGGATCGAGATCGACCAGGCAAACGCGGCGTCCGGCATTTGCCAGTCCGGCGGATAAATTGACGCTGGTTGTCGTTTTGCCGACGCCCCCTTTTTGATTCATTACAACGATCGTGCGCATGGGATTCCCTTCCCTCTATATCTATTGGGCAACGTCTAAAACGGCTCGTGTGTCGATCACCTACTCGTGGCGCCCCGGTTTTCTCCGAAGGCAGGCAGGCGCGGAGTATAGACGTCATCCCAAAAGAGCGAAAGAGGAGTTCGGCGGCAGGTCGTCGACAAGTCGTTTCAAAATCCTCCGGCGCGTCCCACTGACACCGATTTGCAAGTTTCGAGAACCAGCGCAAACGGGTTTTGAAGATGGTTTTAAGGTTTTAGGATAGGAAAGCGGGGCAAAAGCGGTGTTGCGTCAGCGGTCCGGATTCCGTAAAAACCGTTCGCTCGATATTCCGAAATGGCGGACGGCTCCAGGTAACTTGTTGTGTTATGTCAAAACTCCCCAAAAATCGAATGATGCGGACGATGGGGTGGTTGCTCGTCGGTTTGCTATTCTTAGGGGTCGGCTGTTCCCGAAGACCACGCACATCGGCGCTTCCCCGTCCCTCGTCGGCCGGATTTAGCCGCGTGAACGGTGCGTCCGCTGCGCGAGATGTCGCTGAATCGGGCGATGGACAGGCGGAACAGGCTGGTGTAGTCAGCAACACCGCTACCACATTGCAGGTCCCGGCCGCTGATGAAACTGTTTCGGAACTGGATGGCGCCATCGCCGCCGCTACCGAAGGTGTGGCCATTGAAGATCAGACCGTGGCGGAGCATCCGGCGGACAAGACCACTGAATCATTCAATCCATTGCGGCGGTTGATCAACTGGAATAGTGGTGATACGCCGAAATCGGAAACGCTCGAAGATGTCGTTGAAGAGAACGACGTCGATGTGGCCGAACAAATTGACACGAACGCAGATCCCGAAACAAAAGAGGCACCCGTGCCTCCGGTCCGCACGCGCGGCCAACGATTGTTGTCGATGTTGCGGTTCCCTTGGGGAAATGAGGCTGAGGATGCGACTGCGACTGATACGGACGAATCGGACTTAACGGATGCCGAATTCGAACCCGATCCCTTGGATAGCTTACCGGCGTTGGGGGCTAGTGAGGATCAGTTTTCGGACAGCGCGGAATTGTCCGAAGAGATCGGCGTGATCGAGATCGACGAATCGATTCCAGAGAGTGTGCCGACCGTTCGCGAACCACAACCTTGGAGCGAATCCCCTTCCACGACACCACCGACCGGTGTCTCCAATCAGTCCATCGCAACATTGGCTGACTTTAACTTCGACGAATCCGCGGAGGGAGGGGCGGAGAGATCGTCTGCGGAGGCTGCTGATGTTTCAGACACTGAAGGTTCGTCGGAGCGTCCAAAGCTTTCGAATCAATTCCGTTCGCCGGCACGGCCCTTGGCCGACAGAGCGCATACGCCGGTGGACGATCTTCGCCGCGCCATTTTTCCCGAGTCGTTGATCCCCGAAGGAGACGTGGACGAGATTGACGCCGGTCTGGTTGCCCAAGAAGAAGAGGAACAAGCTCCCGCCGCTGTCGTGCAAATTCCGAATCGGCTGCCGGCTCCCAAATTTCGTGGAGTCGCCAAGGCATGGCCGACGAAATTGGCGAATCGCAATTCGCTCCTGATCGGCTCTCTGGTGGGCTTTGGACTGTTGTTCGCGTGGGGCCTCTGGCGGCGATCGCGCGCCCGTGATGAGGTGTGATCCTCCGGCCACGAAACGCTCGCGCGCCGGTCAATGACGCTGCTGAGCGACACCCAGTTCACTCAAGGACGTTGGGTATCACGTTGGTTGCTCGCGAAATTCCGGTTGCAACGATTATCGGAGCAAGGGATTTGACCCGACCGGATTTGTACGCCCGCCTCACTGCCGGCGGCGACCTATACTTCAGGGAATTAAACCGCGTCTTCGTTCCGTAAATCAACGTACTTTGCAACTTGGAGTGGCAGCGATGTCGAGCGACCCCTGGAGCCGACCCACGACAGATGACTTGAAACGTGTTCTGGAAAGCATCGGCGATTCCGAGGACCATCATGATCGCGCGGTCGAGAGGTTGGATCTATCCGTGCCGGCTGAGATTGTCACTTCGCGGGGCAACATCATCGCCTGTATGACGCGTGAGATCAGCCGTTTGGGGATAGGACTGTTGCACAAAGGCTCGGTGACGCCTGGAGTCGTGTTGGTGAAATTGGCCAGCGACAGCCGCGAGTTTCACTATCGCGTGCAGCTGGAGTGGTGCCATCCTTGCGAAGGAGGTATGTTCATCAGCGGCGGAACATTTCTGGAAAAAGTCGACCCCAACGAGTAGAGCGGAGATGAACCTCGCTATCGCTCGGTCGAGCAAGTTGTGAAATCAGCGTGCTTGCCGGGAATAAAATGCGTCTGCAGCGCATCGTAGTTTGTATGCAGACGCTGTATTCCCTACTTGCCGATGCCGTCGTGTTTCTGCACGGCGCCTATGTGGCCTTCGTGATCTTTGGCTTGCTGGCCGTATTGGTCGGATCACTCTGGGGCCAGCGGTGGGTCTCTAACTTTTGGTTTCGCAGTCTGCATTTGACGATGATTTTGGTCGTCGTCATTGAATCCTGGTTGGGGATTGTCTGCCCGTTGACGACGTTGGAGAAGTTCCTCCGTGAAAAAGCGGGGATGGGCGACTATACTGGTGACTTCATCGGACGGTGGGTGCACGATGTGCTCTTCATGGATTTGTCGCCCGCTACCTTCACGGTGATGTACACGCTATTCGGATTATCGGTGGTTGCGACATTGATCATCGTGCCGCCCCGATGGCCCTGGCGGAAATCGGATTCGCGGACTGCGGATGATATCAGTGGTTGATGACTTGGCGGTTCCGGCCCTGAGGCTTTAAACTTGGGGGATGGAAACACACGCTCTTAACAACCTGCCGCGCTATGACCCGTGTCGAAGTTATGCCTGGAACTACGACCATCCGCCGGGACCTGTCGAGTTGGGTCTTGCGCCCGTTGAGGGGACATGGTCGTTTTTCGGAAAGCCGGTTCCTTCACCGTTGGGAATTCCAGCTGGGCCGTTATTGAACGGTGCCTGGCTGTTGTATTACGCGAGTTTGGGTTTTGACGTCTTGACCTACAAGACGGTTCGCAGCAGCGCGCGGGAATGTTATCCGCTGCCCAACCTACAGCCAGTCGAAGTTGATGGCATGATGCGCGGCGGCGAGTCGGCGCTTCCCGTCTCGGCAACGATGCGGGGAAGTTGGGCCGTTTCGTTTGGAATGCCCTCGCAACCGCCGGACGTTTGGCGGGCCGATGTGCAACGTACGCGCGATCGATTGGCGCCGGAGAAAGTACTGTCGGTGTCAGTCGTCGGTAGCATTCAGCCGGGGTGGTCCACCGAGGACTTGGCGGCCGACTATGCACAGTGCGCGAAATGGGCGGTCGACAGCGGCGCTGACTGCGTGGAGACCAACTTCTCCTGTCCCAACGTGAACACGTGCGACGGCCAATTGTATCTGCAACCCGATGCTGCGCGTTGTATTGCCGAGGCGGTTCGCCAAGCCGTCGGCCGCACACCCTACATCATTAAGATCGGCCATGTCACGGATGATGCAGCGATGTCGGCGTTGATCGCAGCTGTGCAACCTTTTGCGGATGGATTGGCCATGACCAATAGCGTGGCAGCGACAGTTGCTGCTGATGGAGCGGACTTGTTGTTCGGCGGCGATCCGCGCGGAATCTGTGGTCTCGCTACGCGCGACGCTGCGCTTGAGCAAGTTGAACGCTTCCGGCAAGAGATCACCAAGCAGCGGGCTGAGTTGGAAATCATCGGTGTTGGAGGGATTGGCAGTGCGGATGACGTGCGTGCCCATTTGCGTGCTGGGGCGGTCAGCGTACACATAGCGACAGCAGCGATGGTTGATCCATTGATCGGTGAGAAGATTCGCCGGGCATTCGGCTCCGAGTCACGGTGAAGTGAGCGCACAAAAAAACGGTTCGACTCTTTTTTGAGAAGAGCCGAACCGCGTTATGCGTCGTGGTTCGTTGAGCATGGCCAGACAGCAGTTAACGACCGCCGCCATAGTATTGGCTGTGGTTCATGAACGATGAAGTGTGTCCGGTGACGCCCAAGCGGGAGCCGGCAGCCTGTCGGCGAATATAATTCACCGTGTCTTGCTGTTCCAACTGCAGGTTATTGGTTTGCTGCCGCAACTGACCGATCTCTTGGTTGTTATTCACAATCCCTTGACGGAATTCTTGTTGCGGACGGACGAGGTTGAAATAATTCTCGCCAATCGAGGCGTCGCGGCGCAACAAGTTCAAGTAAGGGCTGACGGGAGGATTACTGCGGACGCTGGGCCGGCGCGGTCGTCGAACTGGTGATTGTGCGTTCACATCAATTTCAACAACAGTGCTCAGAATCAACATCACCGCGGGTACGAGCAGAGTTCGTCGTAACATGGTTCGTCACCCTATTTAAGTCGTTGGGGGTTAGTCACATCCGGAGCCATCGAAAATCCGTTGATCCGAATGTGCTTGCCTCATCAACGATTATACCTGGAAAAGCAGCGAAGTAAACTAAAATGTCTAGGCCGTTCGCCGCATCAGACTTGGTAAACTATTTACTCGGCATTTTGTGGATACCATCGCTTCTAATTTACCAAGTCTGCTTATTAAATGTTCGGCATCCGTAGGATTAGCAATTAGAATCCGCCGCCACCGCCTCCGAATGAGGTACCTTGCTGAATATTCCGCACGGCACCGTTGCCGAGAATCGTGAATCCAAACAGTCGTTCAAACGGTGCAATGACTTTGGCAATGAAGATGTCTGAGGCGAACATCGGGTCGGCGGCTACGTAGATGCGGTCACCCGGGAGAATTTGGTAGTTCGTTCGCGTCGATCCCCCTTTGACGATGGCATCCCAGTCGACCGGCAGAATCTGTTCGGCATCCAATTCCGCCGGAGCGGGGCGTGCGACCCAGATCTTTTTCTTGCTACCGATCGTCGGCAGTCCGCCAACTTGGGCGAAGGCGTCGAGCACGGTTTCATTTCCCTTAATCGGCAAGCTGTAGAGTTGGTCTCCTTCGCCGCCTCCGTCGTTGATGATGTAGTAGACCTTGCTGTTGTAGCCGGAGACATCAACATTGACTTCCGGATTGAGGATATATTGCGACAGGTGCTCTTCGAGCAGCATCTTGGCTTGTTCCAATGTGTAACCGGCGACAACCACGCTGCCGTAAACTCCCAGGTGAACGGTCCCGTCCATACGGACGAGGTGCGGACCGTCGACGACTTGCTTACCGCCGAGTTGTTCCAACTCAACAGAGAGCTTGGGAGGATTGATGAAGATTTCATTCAAGTGATCCAGCACCGCGTTTTGAGCTTCGTCGATGGTCATTCCAGCGACCTCGACTTTGCCGTATTCCGGCCCCAGGTTGACCTTGCCGTCATTCTCGATGAGGTAGGCGCGGGCAATTTCCTTAAATGAGACCGTGACTTCAGAGTCTTCCGGCAAGATCGGAATGGTCGTGTTCGACAGGATCCGCAGGCTATCCCCGGGAAGAAGTTTATCGTCGCGACGACGGATGTTGTTGACCGTTTGGATCAACAATTCGTCAGGCGGTTCGATGACGTATGCCGGCATCATCGTTTTCTGCAGCTCTCTGGGCACATTCGTATAAATGGGCGTCGGAGTATCTGTCCGATTCGCCGCTGCGCACCCGGTGGCAAACAGAGAACTGATAGTAATCAAAGCCAATAGGCTAGCGCGTTGAAGGCGGCATGAGTGTCGCATGGCTGGGTCGATGCTCGCGAAAGGTTGGGTCGTTGTCCATCGAGCACGAGAACTAGTAGTGCGAGTGCGGGAACACCGCCCGTTGTTCTCGTGTTGTGTGAACGAACCGGTTTTGCCCGTCCGCCACACGATAATCGATCTGAAACATTCCGTTCATCGACCAGCGGCTGAGGACCCTTTGAGCGAATCGTGACGATTGTGCCAGATTTTCCCCTTCTACCGTGATTAACATCTGCGCCCAGTCGGTGAGCAGTCGGCGTATTTCCTGTCCCCATCGAAACTTGCAGCGACGGCAGTGCCTAACCTGTTGCTTGAAAAGGTTTTGCAACATTCAAAGGTCCGGTTGGGTAGACTTTAACGCTTGTAGCGATTGCGCCGGGGCGTGGTTACCGATCGTACCTGTTCCTCCGGCAAAACCCGATTGTATTGTGCCGGTTTTCCTGAAAATGTCGACGTTCGATACCACAAGACGTGGTCCCGGCAGTTACGTTTCGGCGCTGCCAGGGGAGTCTTGTTTGCGACAAATTTTGCGATAACGAGCGGGTATTGATCAGTGGAGGAATATGATGGTGGCAATTATCCAAAAAAACCGCGGACGATTTGTGAGCTTGTCCTTGGCGTTGGCCATCGGCTGTTCCGGATCTCAAGGGTACAACACGGTTGCTCGCCCAGCCGGTGAGTCGGATATTGCTCAGGCGCCACAGACCTCCTCCCCAGCGGTTGTGGTACAACAGCAAACTCCACAACTTCAGGCTCCACAGTCGCGTCAACCGGTTCAGCCAATCGCAACGGTTCGCCGTCCCACGAACGGCACAGTTCGCTTGGTGGGGCATACGGAACCACAGCATAAGGTGATTCAACGTGCGGCCGCCTCGCATCCGCAACATGTGGCCCCGCCGATTAGCGCACTGCACCTGACGCAGATGGAAAAGGACCGGCGTTCGATCGGTACGAAACCGGAAACGCCGGTCTTGATTCTCACAACGTTGCCGCCCAAGGCGGAAGGTGACGTCGCTGTCTTACTCTCGCAAGTTCGCTCGGGGGATGCGGCGACGTGTCGCGAAGCCATTTATCAGTTAGGCCGCCGGGGTGAAGACGCAATCGCAGCTGCACCCACATTGACAGTGATGCTGCGTGACCGCGATCACTTGATTCGCGTTCAAGCGGCATTGGCGCTGTGGCGGATTACTCAACAAGCGGAGTTTTCAGTTCCCACGTTGGCCGATGCGATCAACTTCAGCACGCCGCGAGCCAAGTCGTTTGCCGCTGTCGCGCTTGCGGAAATGGGACCGGCTGCCCGTGAAGCGATTCCGGCGCTGAAGATTGCTGCTCGGAAGAACTCGGGCAAAATTCGCGTCCAAGCCGCAGAGGCGTTGTGGACGGTTGCGGAAGGGAACCGCGACGCACTGGAAACGATGGCCTTGGCGCTGCGGGATGATGATCCGGAAGTCCGCTGGGCTGCCGCTTATGCATTGGGGGACATTGCTCCAAAAAATCCCATGATCGTCGACGCCTTGGCGCGTCGCCTGCGGGATGTCAACGACGGGGTTCGCGTTGCGGCCGCTTTTGCGTTGGGAGAAATCGGGCCGTCGGCGAAGGACGCGGAAACGGTTTTGACTGCCGCGGCCAGCGATCCGAACCAAGAAGTCCGCCAAGCAGCTGCAGTGGCGCTTGATCGTGTGCGAGACTAATCGCCCGCTAGGAAAGCGATCCTAGGGAACTTCGGTTGACGAAACGCGCGCAGTTCGGGATAACGTGGATCATTGCCTAACGCATTTCCCTTACTCCTTTTGAACTGTTGGCGCTGTGACGAACAAGGACGATATCACCCGCGAAGATTTAGAGCATGTTCGGCTCAGCTTTCAACGTTGCAAAACGCATGCAGAATTTTCGGATATTTTCTACGATCATCTAGCGCAACAGTCGTCGGAAATCGGCCCCATGTTCGCCGCGACCGATATGGTCAAGCAGAACGAATTGTTGCGAGTGGGGATTGAAAGTCTGATCGACTTTTCAGCGGGCGACGCGGACGTTGAGGTCGAGATCCGCCGCTTAGGTGTGCTGCATGATCGCAAGCATCATGCGATCCAACCCGCGCTTTATCCGTTGTGGGTCAATGCCTTGGTGGCGACCATTGGCGAAACTGATTCCGAAGTTACGCCTGAAATCACGGCCGCGTGGCAGCGTGTGGTGGCTCCCGGGATTGCGTTGATCGGCTCGTACTATTGAGCATGGTCCGCAGGCAACTCGCTGTGAGAGCCCCTCTCATCCCTTGAGACCCGTCGTGGCGATGCCGCGGATGAAGGTTTTTTGCGCTAGGAAAAACAACACGATGACCGGAGCGGTGAACATGACCGCTGCCGCCATCAACGGACCAAACTCGGTGTTGTAGGCGCTGACGAATTGCTGCAAGGCATAGGCAAGCGGAAATTTGTGCGGATCATTGAGATATAGCAGCGGTCCGGCGAATTCGTTCCAGGTATGCAGGAATTGAAACAGCGCCACCGTAGCCAGCGCCGGCCAGGCAAGGGGAATGATGATCCGCGAGAAAATCGTCCATTCGCCGGCACCATCCAGTCGCGCCGCTTCGGAGAGTTCCTCCGGAATCGTCAAGAAAAACTGCCGCAACAAAAAAACGTAAAATGCTTCCCCGGCCAACCAGCTTGGCAACACCAGCGGCCAATAGGTGTTGTACATGCCCAGGGCGGCGAACAATTGGAACCGCGGCAGCATCGTCACATGAAACGGCAACAGCATGGTGGCGATCAGCACAAAGAACAACAAATCCCGCCCCGGCCAACGCAGCCGCGCGAATCCATAAGCGACAACTGAACAGGACAACAACGTGCCGAGCACATTCAGCACACACAACACGATAGAATTGGCCAAGTAGCGGCCGAAGTTCCCGGCACTCAGTGCTTGCGCATAATTCTCCGTATGCCATTCGCTAGGCCACATTTCACTTTCGAGTTGTCCCGGCGGCTTAAACGAACTGAACAACATCCACACCAACGGCAACGCAAAGCCGACGGCGAGGAGGATGAGCAGCGGGTGGGCGAAACGTGGGGGGCGTTGCATGGGGGGCGGTCTACTTCGCTTGTGTTTTGTGATTGCCGGCACGTAACGCATCCAGGTGGCGTTGGATGTCTTGCGTGGCGGTGTTGAGGGCTTGTTGGGGGGAGGCTTTTAATGCCAGGGCCTCTTCGGTGGCTTGGTTGATGCGTTCGAAGAAGTAGGCCTGCACGGGGATGTTTGGGGTGGGCCATTGGTTGGGGCTGTGGGCTTGTTCGACGAATAGGCGGAAGTTGGGGTGCTCGTTGAGGAACGTTTGGAACGTCGGTTGCGTGACGACGTTTGGGCTGGCGGGGATCCAGCCTCCGGCGGCGGCGGTTTGGGCGGCCTCGGCTTCGTGGCCGTCGAACCCGGCCCAGAATTTCATGAAGGCCCATGCTCCACGCGGGTTTTTGCAGCCGCGAGGGACGAGGAAAAAATTGCCGTTCACCCAACCGCCATTGGGGTTGCCCTCAGGAGGGTGGGGCAGGGGGCCGACGGTATAATCAAAATTGTCGCTCACCGCCGCGTCCAATGGTTCGATCCGCCATTGGCCATCCATCATCACACCATGACTGCCTTCGAGCAGCATTGATTGCGATCCGGTTTCGCGGTTGGTGCTGCGGAAGGCGCGGATTTTTACCAGGCCGTGCAATTGGCTGTAAGAGACCATCCACTCCAGTGCTCGCACGATGGCCGGATCGTTGGCGGTAATTTTTCCCGTATCGGGGTCATAGAACCGACCCCCGAAAGCAATGCCCCAAGCCCACAAACGACGATCGTCGGGGAGGTAAACGATCCGCGTCGGGTCGTTGCTCGGTTGCCGCGTGATGGCATTGAATTCTTCGAGGGTTGTGGGAACATCGCGGCCGGCTAAGATGTCGCGGCGATAAAACATCATACGGATGTCCAGGCCGTTGCAGAGCGCATACAGTCGACCGTCGTAGGTGCCGATTTTTTGAGCGGGAGGACTGAGCCAGTCGTTGAGCCGGGCGTATTCTTCGGCCGGCATGAGTTGATCGAGCGGGGTGAGTGCGCCGCGCTCTGCCCATTGGCCGATGATTTGATCGTCTTGGTTGAGCACATCGGGAAAGTCGCCGCCGGCAAGCGCCATGAAGAATTTCATGTCGAGGTTTTGTCCCGGAACGGCAATCTCTTCGACCCAGAATTCGGTCTGCGAGTCATTGAACCGCTGCACGACATCCTGAACAACATGCCGGTACTTGCCGCCCCAGAAATGCCAGAAGACAACGCGCTCGCGGTCGGGGGGGATATCGCTTTCCGTGGAACGCATGCCAACGGCCCAACTGAGACCGAATAGGCTCACAGCGATCGTTGCCAATAAAATCGGTCGGATGCGATCACGCATACGCTTGTGGTTACCTGTCGGAGGAAAAGGGTTGTCATGGTCAATCTTATCGCTGCTATGCGCTGATCGCTAGGCGTGAGTTTTGTGGTTCGTCAAAGGAGTGGGGATTGATTCTGGGCGGCGAGTTTCGTTCAATGACTGCGTTGAAACGTGGTTGCTACAAATCGGGTAAGAAGAGGAGGGGGGCATGTCGACGGGATTCGAGTCGGACAGCGACGATTTCACCTGCCCGAATTGTGGTGCGGCGGTGGCCGGCGGGGCGACATTTTGCCGGGAGTGTGGCGCGAGCGACGATACGGGGTGGGGCGAAGAAGAAGACGATGTCGACGCCAATTACGACGAGGACGAGGACTTTGACTACGACGAATTCATCGACCGCGAATTCCCACAGCATGCGCCGGACGGCATGCGGGTGACGGGCAAGCAGTTGGTGATTCGAGTGATCGCGGTGATCTTATGCCTGTGTCTGTTGTGGCTCGGGCTGGGGTTTTGAACTCGCCGAATGGCTCCTCTCACAGCGGTTAAACAGCGATGTTATTTTGGGCTGTCGTGCGAACCTTCTTTCAGACTTCGGTGTCGAAGGGAGCATGGATACTGCATTACTCGACAAGAAGTTCGCGCAGATCGGTGCGCGTCTGAAGGTGATGGGGCCACCTCCCCGACGGTTTAGGGATCAGCAAGGAATTCGCCTCGATATCGGCATCGACCGCCGCGGCGAGTTCTTCGCGATCCGTGCGGCTGATGCTGACAATGTCGAAGTCTTGCACATGCAGCCGCGGGATCGGCATCTGTTGTTGATGGTGCGGGAGAACGGCGAGAAGAGCAAGTTTCTTTGTGGGCATGATGAGCGGCATTGGTTTGTGGCTGGGATTCCCGAATCGGCTCCGGTGGGAATGGTGGCTCAGGCCAAGGATGCATTGAAGCCGCTTGAAGTCCGCGCTGCCGAGTCGCAAAAGCGAGTCTCCGGCAAAGCCCGGAATCGTCGCAAGAACACCGCTTTTATCCGACAGGGCGAATGGTTCTTTCTGCCGACGGACGATTTGGCTGTTGATGAATCTTGGGTTCTGAGCAATGAACCGTTGCGGCGCGGCGGTGGTAAGCCGCACTGGGCGGAGTTTTGTTACCGCACTGGCGGTGAGTCCGTCTATGTTTGTTCGCGACACCCCAATGGTGTCACTGCCCAGCGGTATCGAAATATTCTTTCGGGAAACCGCAACGCCAAGAATTGGGGGTGGACATCGATGGTGCGGAACGCGGGTGTTTACGTTCGCGGTCGGATTCGGCATCCAGACCATGCCACGATTACTTTGGCGGGTTGGCATCGCGTAGCGATGAACACTGAAAACGAGTCGCGGGCCATGCGGCACGTGGCGTTTTTGGATTGACCGCGACTTGACCGATCCCATGCACTTGTTTGGAAATCAACGGGTGCGTGTTTTCTTGTCAGAAGAACAACAACAGCGTCCCTGCTGGTCTTGCCTCAATCCGACTCGATGCCCCACACGTCCTGTACGAAATCCGGGACGTACCCCATCGCGCCGCGGCCATTGGCCCATTTGATGGTCTCGGGCCGTTTCGCCACATCGGTGCACAGACGGCTGGGATGGGGTTGCATGCCAACGCGGCCAATGTCCAAACGATCCGCATCCCAACAGGTTTGGATGGTGATGTTCGGATGCGTGCGTTCGTGGGTATGACCGGCGCAAGCCTTATGAAGCAAGGCAAAGTCGTGGTCGCTCAAATGAAACACGTCGTTTTGCAGCGTGCGTGCGAATTCGGCGGCACGGGGTCCGTGTTCGGGGTCGTGACCGTCGCTTTGTCGCTGGGAATCGTGTAGCACGGCGAACAGTTTCACAATTTCAATGTTGGCGCCGGTTGTCTCGGCCAAACGTAGCCCGTTTTCTAGTACACGAGCCCAATGAGCGACGCCGTGGATCCCGGACGGCGACAACTCGTAGCTGTCCAGGACGATTGTGATGATATGAGCGACTGATGCGGGCATGTTTGTTGGAGTTCTTTGACTTAGAACGCCGGTTAATGTGAACCGATTTGACACCCGGTTTACAGCAGGCATCAAAAGCGGACGATCAGACTTGATCCGAGAAACGGGCCGGGGGCGATGTCGACGAGATCATACAGTTCGTCGCGACGATTTCCACCTTCGCCGTAGTAGCGTCCGAAGGCGTAGCCGGCATTGACGTCCAATGCGGCGTACTTCCAAACATTCCAACGCAGGCCGCCGATGACGCGCTGTTCGGAGGCCAAGAATTGGTCGCTGCGACTGGCTCGGTCGGTGAGTAGAAACGTTTCGCGAATGGTCTCGAAGCCACCATAGAATTGAAGATCGTCGGTCCAGTCGTACGTCACGAGCGCGTTGACATTGTATAGCGGGAAATAGGACGCATTGAATGCCAGTGCGTCCAATGGTTTCCAGGTGACGGAAAATGGAATCCCGACATTCATTTGAAAGGTTTCGGACGGATTCCAGCCGTAAGCGACGCCGGGGATGGGGAAGTTGAGGTCGGAAAACGGCGCGTACATGACCGAGTATTGCCATGTATCCCGGTCATTGCCGGCGGGCACTTGGAGGAAACCTAGTACCGAAGCTCGGACTTCGTCGATGCTGTGAAACGGTTTGTCGCTGGCAGACCCGACGGTTGTCATTAAGCCCCCGGACCAGCCGTTGTCGAATTGATGGATGTAATTTAATCCGACGTTGACGGTCCACAATTCGTCGGGAAATGCGCGTCCGGTATCGGGCAAAATGGCATCGGTTGAGAACAGGGAATTCTCGACCGTCGTCCGCAGGATCACGATGTCGCCATCTTGCCGCCAGATGGGAGCGCCCATGGTGAAGAGTTGTCGCACGAGGCCGAAATCTGTTTGTTGATCGTCGACGGAAGTCGAGGGATACCAAGTCGCGGAGTAACCTGGGCGACGCATACGCGCTCCGCCGAAGGGGTTGCCGCCGCGGCGCGCGGATGGGCTGGAGCGACGTTCTTCTTGCATCATGTCTTCGACCTGAATACCGGTCGGAGTGGTCATCACCAGCGGGGCATCATTCAGTGATTCCGAATCTGCAAAGGTCCCCGATGCGGGGACAATTTTGAGATCGGCCGCGGGCTGTTCTTCAGACCAGGCATTTGCCTGCGAAAAAAACGACACGATGAAAAACGCGACGCAGGAGATGCGGATTATGAATGATTTGGGCAATCTTAAAGTCACAACAACGAACCGACTGAAGGCACTCAGATTGAATTGGCGAAGTGGAAGTTTGAGCGACCGTTCACCGCAGGGCGGGGGATTCTAGACACGCGCTGCGGTTTGGCAATTCGATTGTATTAAAAGATGCTTGGTCGTCGTGGCAGAGAGGTGAGCCGCCCAATGCTTGGATGCGTGCGTGATTAAGAGATGTTTTGGAAATACCAACTCAGCAGTTCGCGCAGCGGTGGTGAAAACGTTTCCGGTTGTGTGGCGAGCATGTCGCGGACTTCGTCCAGTGTATGAAAGCGGACGAAGTCGATTTCGTATTCGTCGATGACCGGTTCGTCGTCGGAGACGGCGCGGTAGAGCATGGAATGCTCCATGGCCAGCTCTGGTGTGGCGGCGAATTTGTGCAGCGGTTCGAGGGGGCAGGACAAGCCGAGTTCTTCACCCAGTTCACGCGACGCGGCAACTTCGTAGGTTTCGCCCGTGTCGACATGTCCTGAACAGGAGGAGGTGTATGTCAGTGGATATTCGTCTTTGTGGGCGGACCGCATTTGCAGCAGGAATTCGCCGCGGCTATTGAACAGAAAGATATGCACGGCGCGATGCATCAGTCGTCGCGCGTGGACCTCCGCTCGTGGCGCTTGCCCGATCACGATGTCCCGTTCGTCAACGATGTCAAATATTTCCTGCGGCATGGCTGCATCGTATCAGAACGGGGGGGCGCAGGACAAACCGTAGCGTGACGCGCGCGATGCGATCGAGGCGAGACTCTCGCTTTTCCCGACTTATAATTCGGGAACCGTCATGAGCCGCGGCTTGGGATCCATGGGGAAGTTCAACATGGGAATTTCTTTGCCGTCTTTGAGATTGCGCTTGGCCTGAATTGATTCGGCAACCAGATGTATCTGGCCATTGTGTTCTCGCTGTTTGGCGCGAAAACGCTCGTACAATGTCTGAATGCGGGGGTCGTGTTTGTTATTGAATGAACCGACGGTCACATAGGACTGATAGCGGTCATGCCAGACATAGGCCTCGAAGTTCTGATTGCGCATCAGTTGCACGAGTTGATAGGATAGTTTGTAGGCTTTGTCGAGACTTTGACTTTCTTTCAGGCCTTTTTCGAACTTCTCGATTCGACGGGCACTTGCTGAATCCCCCGAGTCTTTCATTGAAATTGAGTCGCCGTGAAACGTGGCAACCACCAGGGTGAGCTTGCCGGGATTTTGGGAGAGGCTGTAGTCGAGGCCGTTGTTTAAATAACTGAGATGTTTATGGTCCTTGCGTTGTTGCAACTCATCGGGCGTGAGCAGCGGATTGGGGACCAGCATAGCGCGGCTAAACGGATTGGGTTTACCGGGCGTCTTGATATAGCGGCCTTTGCCGAGCGAAGTGGGGATGAAATTTTTAATCCATTCCAACGTTTTTTGAGCGGTTTTGCCTTCTTTGGTCGTGGGATCAATTGAGGAGTAGTTCCCCGCGATGACGGCGATTTGGTTGCGCTGAGCAGCGTAGGCGCCGGTTTGTCGGCGGCCCAATTGATCGACTGCTTCAAAGGATCGCAGTTTGCCTTCTTGGCTATATACGTAGGCGGGCAACCCTTTTTTTCGCAACTCCAAAACCAAAGCATCGGCCCCTTCAGCGGCGTTCTTGCGCGCTTCTTCGGTTTCTCCTCGGAGATTTGTGACCATGATCATCCACGGTCCGTGCCGTTTGTCGATTGTGTAGCGACGTCCTGGGACGGCGGAAATCTTGGCCTCCGCCACAGAGGGGATATACAAAACGGTGGCGAGTGTGATGCAACCGAAAACGATGGCGGCGGATTGTCTGCTGAACACGAGAAACTCCGTTTTCTCTTGTTGAACGATATCGCGGTCTCCGCATGGAGACCCACGGTTTCGTAGCGAATTCGGCGACCGGCAGTTGGCGCTGAATTGCACTGTAGAAAGGCTGATGAGGGAAAGGGGCGGGATGCTAACAATATGCCAAAAACGAGTCCAGCCCCGCTGTCGGTAAAATGTGCGCACAACTTCATCTTACAACAGGTTTTTTCGCGATTGAAACAAGAAACGCGATTTGAGATTGCCAAAGGGAGATGCGATGACAGACAGTCGTGCTTGGTTGGTCCCCTTTTCGCGCGCATTGAATCAGGGAAGGAATTGCCTGAAACGTCTCTTAGGGTGATGAACCCGTGCGGCTTATTTGTCGGTCGGTTTGTCTGTGAAGCTGGTGTCGACGATGGCGGCGCCGACGGAATCCCCGAAGGCATTTACGGCGGTGCGGAAGCGGTCCAACAGCCAATCGACCGGCAGGATCAGACCGACGAGCGTCAGTGGTAACCCAACGGCATTCAGCACAATGAGCAGCGTGATCAAACCGGCTTCGGGGATTCCGGCAGCGCCGACGGCGGCTAGGGTGGCGGTGATGGCGATTGTCATTTGGTCGACGAAGTTCAGGTCGAAGCTGGGGTCAATGGCCGCGTAGGCGTTGGCGATAAATATCGCAGCGGCCGCTTCGTAGAGAGCGGTGCCGTCCATATTGACTGTGGCTCCGAGCGGCAAGACGAATTCCGTGCTGCGCTTGGAGACGCCGGCTTGAACTTCGGCGCATTCCATGGTGATGGGCAGCGTGGCGGTTGAACTGGCGGTGGAAAATGCAGTCAGCACCGCTTGCCCCATTTGCACCATGAAGCGAAACGGATTGCGACGGGTGAAGATGTACAACAACAGCGGCAAGGTAATCAGCGCATGGATGGCGAGGCCGGCGAGGACGGTTCCCATGTAGCCGGCCAGAACACCGGCAAGATCGTCGAGTTTGTCTTCGGCATTCGCTTTGCCGAATCGCGATGCAACGAGACAGAAAATTCCAAGCGGCGCAACCTTCATCAACAGCATGATGAAGGCCATTAACGTATCGTTGATGCTGATGACGAGCGTGGCAATCGTGTGGGACCGCTCCCCCATGGTCGTCAGCATCCCCGCGAAGATGATGCTAAACACGATCAGCGGCAACAGGTTGACCTCGACCATCGATCCGAGCAGATTGTCTGTGAAGAGCATCAGCACGAGTTTTTTGAAGATCAAGCCGAGCGAGACCTCTTGTCCTTCGGCCGCTTTTTCAATCTCCGCCGTCGCTTTGTCAACATGTTCCGCAGCTTCCTCCTGGGCGCCGGTGACGATGGCTGGGTCGATGCCTTGTCCCGGGTTGATCAAATTCACGACCAACAATCCGGTAGCGACAGCGAGAACTGTGGTGGACATGTAATACAAAACGGCATAAGCGCCCGGTTTGCCGAGTTTGCGGACGTCGCCCAAGCCAAGGATTCCGCTCATCACACTGGCCATGACCAACGGCACCACGACCATTTGCAACAACCGCAGAAAGATCTGCCCTCCCAGTTCGAGGTGTATGGCCCAGTTGGGGAGAACCCAAGCCACCGCGATGGCCGCAATGATCGCGATCACGATGTACAAAGTGCCATGCCCAGCGGGACGAGCATTTTGTTCCGGGGGGCTCGTGGCGGTTTTTGTAGCAGGTTGTCCCATGGTGATTGCTCCTTGAGGGGGCAAAACGATTATTGGTGGTACCGTTTGGGGCGAATGGAATTTCGTTTTAAACAGGGGTGATCGCGTTGTGTGGCGTTTGGTGTCGTATTCGCAGGTGCCGGGCAAATAACGAAATGATGATCAAGATCAGCACAGTGCAAATCAAGACCAAAGTGTGGAGTTGCAGGTTCGACCATCGATTGGCAGCGGTCCACAAACTCCAAAATGGGATGAGAAGTAAGACTGTCATGGCGGGGAAGAAGACGGTGGGGATCTGTTCTAAGAAATGGAGATGCTTGCCGAATAGGGAGACGGTCAATAACGCAATCACGGTGAGACCGGCGGCAAGCAACGACAGGTCCCAGCCCAGGTAACCACCGATGATTGCCAAAACGATTGCGAGGTTGCGTTGTCGTTTTTTTCCATCAGTGTCATATCGCTCAGCGATGCCAATGCAGGCGCCCAATAGCCCACCCACGACTAGTCCCAGAGCCGCTTGCGTCACATCGGCGGCAGGCCAGTTGGCTGGAAGGGGCAGTGAGGCGTCGGCGCGAAAGGGTGAGAACAACCCAACGGCGATCGTGGGAATCACGAGCGACTTGGGCAAGGCGTGTCCATCAGCCGCGATCAAGACGCAGCACAACAGTGCGCTGGCCAAGAAGCAATGTGTGAAGTAAATGCCGATCAACTCAACGTTGAGCGCAGCTAAGGGAGAGACGGATGTGTCAACGAGTGTGTGGCCCGGTAAATTGGCGCCGCCGGATAATAATTCGACGAAGGCCAACATCAGGAAAATCAATGCTGTGGCCAGTTCCACGTACATGTAGCGGGGTGGAATCGGTGCGGCGCATTCGCGGCAGCGTCCGCGCAATTTTAACCACGCAAAAATCGGCACATTGTCCCGAAAAGCAATTGGCATTTTGCAGCGCGGACAATGGGAATCCGCCCGCAATAATCCCATGCCCAGTGGTAGACGATAGATGACGACGTTGAGAAAACTGCCAACGCAAGCACCGATGATGAATGAGCAGACGGCAAAGTACCAATAGATGGCATTGAATCGCCAGTTGGATTGCGGTGGTTCTTCGACGGTGTGGCGATGCAGGGGTTTGGCGGGGATCACCGACATGCGTGCGGGGTCGTCAGCGCTCTGTGTGGTGGGAGCGTCCTCTGCCATCAATGTTGACTGTGCAGCCACGGACCAGAGGGCCGCCGTGATCAGGATAACGGCTCGCAAAATTTTTGCGGCGTGTGCGGACTCGACCATTCGCGGTTTATTTTCCCAGTTAGTGTTCGGTCTCGGACAATCGCGGGCCGATCATTGCGGCGGATCGAAGTTGACTGTTGTGATGACACGTTTTTGTCCAATGCCAATTCCAAGTTGCATCTCGAAAAGCGCCTTCAAACCGACGACAGGATTCGCGGTTTTGAGACAGTTCGTGTTTGCATCACTAGGGACATTCTAGTGAGTTGGCAGCGCGCAATCGACCGTGAGGCATGACCTTACCGCAACGTTGCTGAAATTGGTGGAGTGAACGGTCCTGTTTTTGCGAGTGAGTCTCAACGATTTCACCGGGGCAGTGAGAACAGAATTAGAGGAATTCCGCGTGGAATTCCTAAGTGTTGTCTTCCGTTCATGTTCGAGGAGCGTGTGATGAGGAAACTGCTTGTGTTGGCCGCACTGGGTGTCGGGTTATCGGTGATCGGAGGTGCGAGCACTGCGAAGGCAGGCTGGGGCCCCGGCCGGGTAGTCTATGAATACGATGACTGTGGCTACGGTTACGGCGGCCTGTATACGCGGAATGTTTATGTGGAGCCTGTCTATCCTGCACCGGTTTACGTGGGACCCGATTTGCGGCGGTTCACTGCGTATGGCGCTCGGTTTGGCTACCGGGGAAATCGGTTTGATGTTCGGTATCGTGGCCGCTACGGGCGGTTTGGTTATCGAGGACGATATCGATATCGCGGCCGGTATTAACAGCGCCTGCAGATCGGTTGAGTGAGTTGGTCCACGATGTTGGTTGCAGGATGCGTTGGACCAGCTGCGCCCGCCTGGCCCACGTATCCTCAACCAGCGTGATCGGTCCGACTGTTTCCGGCGGCGCTACGTTGTGGCTTCGCTGAACCCCCACAAAGAATCGAAGTGTCGATAGGCGCTGGCGGCAATTGCCGTCGGCGTCTATTTGCTATGGCAGAGGGCATTCGTCTATTTGAAGTCAACGGGTGTCTGTGGTGGCCGATGCTTCTCACGTGGTCTCTCGCGACGAAGTGTTACGAATAGCAGATCGCTTCGTGTTGCTAAAAAAAGCGGCCGAAACTCGTTGACACTCGACGCAATAATTTGTTCCAGAATGCCATCGAATGAACGCATGTGTCTGGCCGATTGCAAACTGAATGATGACGCGTGCGCGTGGCCTTGCCGCGGCAAAAAAGTTGGTTGCATGTGCTGTCGAAATCGAGGTGGGTGCCAGGGAGTTGTGCTCACTTGAGGCGCGAGGTGGGTTTTCGTTGATCAACTCGAAACGTTTTGGCAAGTGGGTTTGGGCCGAAAAAATGATTCGTGGAATGTTGGCGGAATCGCCGAATCCGGTTTGCATTTTCTAATCGACCTGATACATACTGTAGCCAAAGCACATGACTGGTTTCAGTTGCATTTTGATGTCGGCTAACGGTTGTCTGTTGCGATTTGAAACCACCTGGCGTCGCGCTCGCCAATACACTCCGCCTTATTTTTTTGCCAAGGAGATGACGATGACTGATGATCGACGATGTCCGGATGTTGTAGGGAATGGCTTGGTCTCCTTGTCGCGTCGCGAGTTTGTTTCCACCGTCGGTGCCGCAGCGACCGTCGCCTCGGCGGTCTCTTTGCCGAATGTGATTTTGGCGGATGAAAAGAAACCACAACAACCGGAATCCTTGGTCAAAAAACTGTACGGTTCGTTGTCCGAAACACAACGCAAGCAGGTCTGTTTCGATTGGGATCATGTGGACGATGAGCGGGGGCTGTTGCGGTCGCGTGTCGCCAACAATTGGCAGATCACCGATAAAGAGAAGTACAACGTCGCCAGTGCTTTTTACACCAAAGATCAGCAGGAAATGATCGAGGCGATCTTCTATGGGTTGTACAGCGCCGATTGGAAAAAGCAGATTCTCAAGCAGCTCAAAGACGATGCGGGGGGATATGGCAAGCAGCAAACCATCGCGATTTTCGGCCAACCGGATACCGGGAAGTTTGAATTCGTGATGACTGGCCGGCACTTGACGGTCCGTTGCGATGGCGACAGCGCGGATCACGTGGCGTTTGGCGGTCCGATCTTTTATGGACATGCTGCGCAATCAGGCACCGAAGCACCGGACCATCCGGGGAACGTGTATTGGCACCAGGCGATGAAGGCCAACGCGCTGTACAAAATGCTCGACGGCAAACAGCGTAAGGTGGCACTGGTTGAAGCGGCTCCCGAGGAAAGTGCGGTCGATTTCCAAGGCAAACAAGGCGGCTTCGATGGAATTCGGATCAGCGAACTGTCACGCGATCAGAAAGAGCATGCTCAGGGCGTTCTCAAAACGCTTTTGGAGCCGTATCGCGATTCGGATCAGGTCGAGGCGATGAAGTTGTTGGACAAACAGGGCGGTCTGGACAACTGCCATTTGGCATTTTATCAGTCCGAAGATATTGGCGATGACGGCGTCTGGGATATTTGGCGACTGGAAGGTCCGTCGTTTGTGTGGCACTTCCGCGGCGCTCCGCACGTCCATGTGTGGGTCAATGTTGCTGATGACGCTTCTGTTGAATTGAATGCTTAGCGCCGAACGATCTTGAATCGGGGAGCGCCGTTTTGAAAAGGCGCGGTACACGATGTTTATTGTGCCGCGTCGCTCTATTTCAAAACAGGCACGCTGCGGATTCGCGCGTTGCGCCATATCGCAACTGAATGTCGACTCGCAGTGATTTCACATTTGTGCCGATTGGCACAGGACGATTCATGGTTCCGCATTGAAAATGAAAAGTGCGGGAAAGCACTGCTTGACAGTCACGGCTATCTCGCGATATATCTGGTCTGCTAGGAAAAGTACGTGGTCCAGCGGCACGAAGTGTTGTATTCGTGTTACTGATTCACGGAATTGATGTTGTCGGTTGCTGGTGAAAGATTAACGGCCATCTCACAAAGATTCTCATCTGGTTCGCTGTAAAACGATTCTTTCACGCGTTCGCCCGCTCTTTCTTGGCGTGGCACATTATTTCGTAGCGCGTGTATTGATTTATAATTGACATTCCTTGTTTCGGCTTTCGAGTTTTGCGACGGATGGGAATTGGACGATTGTCCAATTCGTTGTCGCAGAGGTCGTTTGTGTGGAACATCCTTCATATAGAGGAATTGGGCGCATGCCGAAGATGTCGATGAATGAAGTGACCACCTTTCGCTGGTCATTTATCGAAGACGTCATAGCATTTTCAAAAGCGGGCCTGGATGGCATCGGTGTTTGGCGAAACAAGATCGCGGAGTTTGGAGAAGAGCGCGCGGTCGAGTTGTTACGGGAATATGACCTGTCGGTTTCCAGTTTGTCTTGGGCCGGAGGTTTTACCGGGACGAACGGTTATTCCTATCGGGAAATGGTTGACGATGCTCGCGATGCCATTCGGCTGGCCGGCGATATGCGGGCGGCCTGTTTGGTGCTGATTAGCGGCGGACGCAACGGACACACAGTCAACCATAGTCGTCGCTTGTTGTGTGAGGCATTGGCGGAGTTAGGCGATTTTGCCGCCGAACACCAAGTGGAGTTGGCGTTACAACCGTCGCGTGAAGAGTTGTGCGGGCATTGGTCGTTTCTCTCATCCATCGATCATGTGATGGATATTCTGGACGCGTGCGACCATCCGTATGTCGGCATGGCCTTTGATACATTTCATTTGGCCGGTGAGGCGGACATTGTTTCCCGCATTGGTACGATTTTGCCCTACGTCAACACGGTCCAGCTCAGTGACTCCGGCACCGCTCCACGGACGTTGACCGACCGCGTGATGCTAGGGGACGGGCGGTTGCCGTTAGTCGGTATTATCGATGCCTTCGAACGGGGTGGGTATGACGGATTTTTCGACGTGGGGATTTGGTCCGATCGTCTCTGGCAATCCAACTACGATCGTGTGATCGACCGATGTCGGGTGCAGTTTGATCGGCTGCTGCTGGACGCCGCGGGTCAAAAGACTCCGCAGGCGATTCCCTCGAAATAGTCCCTCCCCCCAGCGTGAATCGCCAGGTGGATTGCGGAAAATTCCTGGCCGGGCTTGCGGGGCACAAGCGGCGTTGTCATCTTTGATTCAGCGCAGGCGCGCGATTTTTTCCGATCGTCAGACTCCAGGTTTGTGGAGTCGCTATTGCGGTGCATCTGCAGAATGCCCACCGTGAAAGCTTTTGGCGCGGAGAGAATGGACGATCCGGTTGATTGTATCCCATCGGCGTCGCGCACCGTTTTTGCCCCTTTCATTTGCGACATAGAGAAGTGCAGTCCATGGCTCACGAGTTCATTACGCTGGAGCAATTGGCCGAACAATTGGGGCGTGACCGTCGCGACTTGGAAAAGCAAGTGAGCCGCGGCCGTCTGCCCGGGCATCGCGTTGAAGGCCAGTGGCGGTTTCATCCAGCGGAAATCACACAATGGTTGGAAATGGAGATGCGGGGATACAATGACGTCGAGTTGTTAGAGGTGGAAGAAGCCCAGGTTTCGGCGGAGGTCGAAGGAGGGTTGCCGGTCAGCAGCTTTTTGTATCCGGAAACCACGCAAGTCCCGATGGAAGGTAAGACCAAACGTTCGGTTCTAGAGGAACTGATCGAAGTGGCGGGGCGGACTTGGCAAGTGTGGGAGCCGGCGGCGATCCTGTCCGCAGTCCAGGAGCGTGAAAGCGTGATTCCCACCGGGTATGAAAACGGTGTCGCCATTCCGCACCCCCGTACACCGATGGCCGATGCGTTGGGCGAGTCCATGATTTCCTACGGCCGCACGCAATCGGGAATTGCCTTTGGAGCGCCGAAACGCCAGTTGACCGACATGTTTTTTCTGGTGCTTTGCCGAGATTCACGCACGCATTTGTTGGTGTTGGCTCGGTTGGGGCGGATGTTGCAGTTGCCGGGGTTTATCGACGAATTGCGCGAAGCGGAAGACTCGCGTACGTCTTACGAAATCATTTGTCAGGCGGACAATCGATTGACGGAAGAGGCCTGAACGCAGCATGCTGCTGAGGGGGGATTCCCATGGCAGGTATTGATTTCTCCTGTCTGGCCTCGATAATTACTATCCGGTTTGCAATTTCAATGCTTATCCCAGCAAGATGTTTTTTGGGTCGGGGTGAGCCGGTGATCAAGCCGTTGATCTTGCTCACCAAATTATTCGTATTGCTGTAAGATTCTCTTAATGCCCAGCGTTTCATGATCATGCCGTCCAATAATTCACAATCAACCGCTGCCACCGATGCCGCGCCGGGAGCATCTGCCCTCCCTGAGGAGACTGAGGAATCGTGTTGCGACGCTTCTTCCCCAGACTGTGGTGAGGATGCGGCAGCTGCCGGTGGTGAGCCGGCTGAGTCGGGCGGCACGTGCCCGACGCCGATGTCGTGGCGGGGGGTGATGAAGAAGTTTGGCGAAGAGGCCACCACGGCGGTCGTGAATCGCGATGGTTATTCGTTGTATTGCCGCGCCTGGGGCGAGGGCGAGCCGCTCTATTTTTTGAATGGCTTTGGTGGGACGAGCGAATTGTTCGTATTGACCGCCGCGGTGCTGCGTGATGAATTTCGTTGTGTGTTCATCGATGAGTTTTCCAGCGAACCGGGGGCGCAATTGCCTCCGCGCAGGGTGACCGTTTCGGAGGCTGTTGAGGATTTGTTCGCGGTTGCGGATTGTTTTGGTGACGATGTCATTTCGTTGTATGGCGCGACATTGGGGGGGGCGTTGGGCCTGGCAGCGATGCAGGATCAACCTCAACGTATCCGCCGCGCGGCATTGCAAGGTGGCTTTGCCTTTCGACATTTTTCGCCAGCCGAACGGTTGTTGATTGGGTTAGGTAAATTTGTACCCGGCCGATTGCAGCATGTTCCGTTGCGGGCGAGCGTGCAAAAACAAAATCATGGTCTGTGGTTCCCGCCGTTTGATGGTTCGCGGTGGAAGTTTTTGGCAGAAAACTGTGACTCGGTGCCGCTGCGCATCATTGCCCGGCGGGCGGCGTTGGCGCAGCAGATTGATTTACGATCCCAGTTGGATCAAATCCAACAGCCGACCTTGATTGTGCAGACGGAGGGGGAAGGCCGCATCGCCACCGCTTGTCAGGCGGAGTTGAAATCTCGTTTGCCGAATGTTGAGGAATTCTGGATCGACAGCACCGGACAGGTGCCGTATCTAACACATCCGCATCGCTTGGCAAAATTGTTGAAACCTTTCTACCGCGGGGAGCCGTTGCCGGAATCCGGCAGTGCCCCTCCCGCCGCGCAGGACGCAGCGGCGACACCTATTGCGAACACAACGGAGTCCCATGACGATTGAACTTCCTGAAGCATTGGATGTCGTAGCTGTCGGTGCTCATCCGGACGATGTGGAGATTGCCTGCGGGGGAACCTTGGCGAGTTTGGTTCGCCAAGGGTATCGCGTGGGGATCATCGATTTGACCGACGGAGAGCCGACACCGAGAAGCCCGGGGCCGGAAGTGCGATTGGCTGAAGCGCGCGAGGCGGCGGAGATTTTGGGGGTGCAGGTTCGCGAGACATTGGACTTGCCCAATCGCAAGTTGTTCGACAGCTTCGAGACGCGGGTGGCCTTGGCCAAGGTCTTTCGCCGTTATCGGCCGCGGGTCGTGTTGGGGTTGGCAGGCAAGACCCCGCTGGCGTCTCCCGACCATTGGCAGGCGATGCAAATCACCGATGCAGCCATCTTCTATTCGCGACTGACCAAGTGGGACGCTGATTTCGACCACCTGCCGGTCCACTCGATTTCTAAGCAATTGTGGTATCCGCTGGGACTTTCGACGTTGCAGTTTCCGGAGAGTTCCGGGCATTTTGTAGTGGATATTAGTGAGACAATCGAGCTAAAATTAAAGGCGATTCGCGCTTATCGCACACAATTTCCTCCGGAAAAGGATCGCGTTTTCCGTCTCGTCGAAAGCCAAAACCAGTTTTATGGGGCAAGCGCAGGCTTTGAGGCGGGAGAAATGTTGCTGTGTGCGACTACCTTAGGCGTTCGGGACTTGTTAAAAACAGTACTGCCGGATTCGTAGGACTGAATTCGGCAAAAATGTTAAATTGGGGCAAGGAATTGGCTCGGGGCAAGAATTGAACGGGAACCGTGGGCTGGTTACGATGGATAATTGATGGTTTAAAACACGTCATTCAAGCGTGTCAAAATGTAATGCGGTCGGTTGTCGGCCGTCGATGGCGACGGGAATCGGGCGGAAAGGATAGTCGGGTGGTGGCAAAAAAATTCCGCTGGGGTGCCAAGAGCATCACCAATAAACGGGATAACAATGAAGATCGGTTCATGATCGATCCCGATGGGCGGTATTTCATTGTCGCCGACGGTATGGGTGGCCAAGCCGCCGGAGAACGGGCCAGTGAAATGGCTTCGGAAATCGTTCCCGTGGAATTGGAAAAACGTCTTGAGTTCAAAGACGAGTCGCCGGAAACTGTCGAGTCGGCAATCAAAGACGCGATCAGCCACGCAAACGCCGATATCATGACGCTTGCGGCAATCGACGTGAATTCGCTCAACATGGGGACGACCATTGTCTTGGCGGTCGCCGTGGGGGATTCATTGTATGTCGCCGGAGTGGGCGACAGTCGGGTTTATCGATTTGCCGACGACAAGCTACTGCAATTGACCAAAGACCATTCGCTCACACAGGCGCTGGTCGATGCGGGAACCATTTCCGAAGAAGATGCAAAGACACATCGGTTCAAGAACGTGTTGCATCGCTATTTGGGATCCAAAGAAGGGAACAACGGCGCAGAAGTCAAGATGCTGCCGTTGACCACAGGGCATCGCTATCTGCTGTGTAGCGACGGCGTGAACGAAGGCGTGGAGGATGATCAGATTGCTGAGATTCTCAAGCGTTGTGCCGAACCACAGCAGGCCGCGGACGAGTTGGTGCAAGCGTCGCAAGACGGCGGGGCCAACGACAACATCACCTGCGTGGTGGTTTACGTGGACTGACTTGGCTGTAGCGAGCCATTGCCGGAAGAGTCGGCAGCAACCACCATGTTACAGCCAGAGGTGGAAGCGCTCTTTTAGCTTTGCGGGCAATCGCTTTTCGACCGCGCGGCGGATCTCTTTTTCGTGATACCGCGTGCTGAAATGCGCCACGATGATCAGTTCGTTTTGGAACTTCTCGGCGCGGGCGATCAGATCGTCCAGGTGCATGTGTCCGAACTTGTGGATTTTTTCCTTGCGATGCTCGGGGCGGAAGAAGGTCATCTCCGTGATCAGCACGCGGGCTTCATAGGTGGCCGCGTCGTTATCGAGCCCCGGAGGAGCTGTGTCTCCCGTGTAGCAGACCAGCGGATAGCGGATCTCCCGCGTGACATCTTCGCCTTTCAAACGAAGGTCTCGAATCTGATCGCCGGGAAGCCCTTGATATTCGGCTTTCAGTTTGCGGCGACGATCCCAAACGATAAAGCCGACCGAGGAGACGGTGTGGACCGTCTCGAATACGGTGACCACGTGTTCGCGCGAAATCTCGAATTCATCGCCCGGACGCACGCCGACCAAGTCGCACAACATGCGTCCCCGGTCCAGGCGTTGCCAGGCCTGCAACATCCGCCGCACTTGATCGACCATGTCCGCAGGAAGATAGATCGTGGGCGGTTCCATCTTCATCATCCGCCGCCGCGCGACGTAGACAGGGATTGCGGCCAGGTGGTCCAGGTGGCAATGGGAAACAAAAAACGTTGACGTGCCCATGAATTCCCAGGGGCTGCCGCCCAGGTCGAAGCCGAGTTTGAGTTCGGGGATTCGCCAATAGCTTTGGACAGCCGCGCGGGAATAGCCCTCGATGGTCAGTCCTTTGAATTCCAATGTTTTCAGCGGCAGATTATTCAGCATGCTCGTCGTCGGTTCCACCGGCCGAGCCGGGGGGAAGGGAAGTTCGTTGGTAGGTTGAAACGACACTCTGCGTTGGGAAATGTTCACCGCGTGTGTGCGAATTCATGTCGCTTTGGTGGTGCAGTTCCAGCATCTGGCCATTTTTCGAAAAGCCGGTCTGCCGATGGTACCACTGTCATGGATGATGGCAAGCCGACCGCCGCTCCCGCAGTTGGGAGAACAGCGGCGTGCATGGGGGCGACGATGCCGGATGGCCTGTTTTCGCTGCTAGGCGTCGCCGTCCATGGAAACCGGTTTTCCGGTAGCGATGCTCTGGGCTTCGTAGTGACAAAGTTTGAGTGCATCGCGGGCGAGTGCGCCGGAGAGCAGACGGGGTTCTTCACCGCTGCGGACAGCATCGACGGCGACCTGCAGTTCAGCGGTAAACGCGGCGCACCACTCATCGTCCCCATCGAGTTGTGGGACTTCGACCGTTCCGTCCGCATGCAGCACGGTGAGCGGCTGGCTGAGTGTCGGTTCGCTTCCCAGAGTGGCGAAGTCATAAACCAATGTCGCTTTTTCCAGATAGATTTCAAAGCCATGGGCAAAGGGCATTGCTGCGGCTGAGATTCCGCCGCTGACGCAACTGACGGTTAGTTCGGGGTCGTCGAACAGGTACTGCGTGTTGAGGTACTGTGCGTAACCGTCTTCTAAGATTCCGCGCGACTGCACCGCTTGGGGAGTCCCGCAGACCCAGCCAATGAAATGCGTATCGTGAATGTGCAAGTCGATACCCGGTCCGCCGGTTTTGGCCGGATCGGCCATGTCGTCCGACCAGTCGGGCTTGGAGATCATCCGGCGAAAATGCGCGGCTCGCAGTTTGCCGTATTTGCCACTCATGATGGCGTCGGCGGCGAATTTGAATTCGGGGAAAAACGGCAGCACGTGGGCCACCATGAATAGCCGACCGGCGGCGCGGGCGGCTTCGACCATGCGGTCAGCGGCGGCCACATCCAGGGCAATCGCCTTTTCGACAATAACCGCTTTGCCGGCGGCGATCGCTTCGAGCGTGACGGTTTCATGCTGATCGAGCGGCAGACAGATATCGATGAGATCGATATCGGGATCGGCCAGCAGTTCGTGGTAGTCGGAATAGGTTTTGACGTCGGACAGATCAACCTGTCCGCCGCGGGGGCCGAAGTTACCTTGGATACTGGTCCAATCGCCGGCAAGTTTAGCGGGGTTTCTGGTGGCGATGGCGGTGACTTTCGCGCCCTCAACTTTTTTGGCGCCTTCAAAGTGCGTCATGCCCATGAAACCGAGCCCGATGATTCCTATCCGTACCATGCGAAAAGCCTTTTGTAATTTGCGCGAAATGGCAAGTGTTATTTTTCGTAAACGACCCCTAGCATTGTGCCCAAGGCGTTATCCGTCAAGTCGTGGCGGGTATTCTTAGCCGCAGATTGAATCGGGATAAAACCCAGCGCGACTATGCCGCAATCAAGATTTTGAAAATAAATAGCCACAGAGTTCACAGAGGACACAGAGCAAATCTGTTGTCAGTAGTCATCGAGGTTTACGGCCCGTTGAAAAAACAAACACATTCGAAAATCGGGTGCTGCCGGCTTGTCCAGTACTCTCTTTTCTGATCACACAGTTTGCACTGCCGGACAAGTCGCCACTGACCCTCTTTTTTAGGCGGACCGTTGAATAGAATTCTCTGTGTCCTTGTATGTTGGATTTAACTGAAACAATTGATGTAATGGACATTGCCGTGGAAAAGGCTGCGCAGCGTAGCGAAGCAGGCTTTTCCACGGCGGCCGGCGGCAGATCGATCGTGCCCAGGTCCCCAGAGACCGTCACAGAGCGAGGTCGTCGTCGGCCTGTGGATTTTAGCCCGAACAGCCGCAAGAGCCGATCGCAACCTCGCGTCGCATCGAGCTCGCATTTGCAAGACAGGGACCGCTCCATGGACAGCTCTATTACTTCCTTTGTCGGCATCGACGTCGCCAAAAACTCTTTCGATCTGTGTCTCCTTCCGCAGGAAACACAACACTCCCTCACCTATGACACGCAGGACCTTGAGCATTTGCATCAACTCCTGCCCCAACCGGAAACCTGTTTGATCGTCCTCGAAGCCACCGGCGGATATCAGCAACGGCTCGTCGCCGAACTGGCTGCCGCCGGACATCTCGTCGCCGTCGTCAACCCCCGTCAGGTTCGCGACTTCGCCAAAGGTCTCGGCATCCTGGCCAAGACCGACCGCATCGACGCTCGCGTCATCGCCCGCTTTGGGCAGCACGTCCGCCCCAGAACGATTGCCGAAAACCACGAAAAACAAGAGGAATTGCAGCAACTCGTCACTCGACGACGACAACTGATCGACCTCAGAACGGCCGAAACAAACCGGCAGGAATTTCCCGTCGCGAAGATCGTTCAAAAAAGCATGCAACAGATGATTACGTTGCTCAACAAACAAATCAAAACCCTCGACAAGCAGATCGCCGAACTGCTCGAATCCGACGACCATTGGAAAGACAAAGGCAACATCCTCGCTTCCGTTCCGGGCGTCGGCACGGTCACAGTCTGCTCGCTCTTGGCCGAACTCCCGGAACTGGGGCTGCTCAACCGCAAGGAAATTTCCGCCTTGGCTGGCTTGGCACCGTTCAATCGTGATAGCGGACGCTTTCATGGCAAACGCTCCATCCGCGGCGGACGCGCCTCGGTACGCAACGCCCTGTACATGGCCGCTTTCAATGCTAAACGCTGCAATCCCATCATTGCAGACTTTGCAAAACGGCTTACAGACCAGGGCAAGCCGTTCAAAATCATGATGACCGCCTGCATGAGAAAACTCCTCGTCATCCTCAATACGCTCGTCAAAAACAATTCGATGTGGAACCCCAAATATGCCTAAAAAACAATTGACAACAAACACAGCCGCTCTGTGGCTAATCCCCTGTCTGCAAGGCTAAGTCGTTACGAAATAGGTGCGGAAATTTCAGCGGAATGAGGGGGTGATGCGGCTCTAAAAGTGTTGACTGGCGGGGTGGGATTTTTTGTCTGGGGAGGGTGGCGGTGGGGGTTTGGACTTGAGTTGGTCGCCTGGCTGCGTCATGATATTGGCGACGGTCCTGTACGAACCTTTGGGGCCGTCGTTAAAGGATTGGGTCGTTCGTCGATTTTAATCGCCTTCCAACTGGTGCAACATGCGGAAGGTGACCGCTGAGGGTCTCGACGGACATAAACAAAGGACGCTGTTTGAAGGGGACCGAGATTATGCTTGTTCTGTCACGAAAGACGGGAGAGCGAATTCTGCTTGGGGACGACGTTGCAATTACGGTCATCCGTGTGGGACCGAATGCAGTGCGACTGGGATTTGACGCGCCCAAACACCTCAACATCGTACGTGAAGAATTGTGCGTCGATATCGAACTGCCCGAATCGCTCGAGGCAGCACCGCGTACCGACGGATTTGCCGCAGCCGGTTAATGGCAGGGCGGATGCCGCATGCTTTTCGAGAAAACGGATGATCCCGCTGACAATTGGCGGGATCATCCGGATTTCACGCTGCGCAGATGCCCAGATTGCCCTCAACCACGCGTGTTGGCAGTTGCTTTGGGCTTCCTCGGGGCGGTATCATCAGAATTGTGGTGATCACATCCGCCACACGTTGGCGGACTCTCGATAGATCTGTGCCCAGAACCGAATCGCCGTTTGTAGCGAGGCCGGTCTTCTCCCATAGCGATGTTGTATTGGAGACGTAGCGATGATGAACCTAGAAGGCGCCGGACGCGTGCAAACGTGTGACGGTGTGTCGCGACGCGATTTTTTGCAAGTGGGATCGTTGGGCGCGCTCGGTTTGGGGATGTCGGAAATGGCGGCGCTTCAGGCGCAAGGCGCGGTCGACAAAGATAAAGACGTCAACGGCATCATGCTGTTTAATTTGGGCGCGCCGAGCCAACTCGATACCTGGGACATGAAGCCCGATGCACCGGCGGAGATTCGCGGTCCGTTTCAGCCGATTCAAACTGCGGCTGAGGGAGTGTTGATTTCCGAAATGTTTCCGCAGATGGCGAAAATTGCGGATAAGGTTTCGTTTGTGCGCAGCGTGTATCACACGGCTGCCGCAGTGCATGATACCGGACACCAGATGATGCAAACGGGGCGCTTATTCCGTGGTGGATTGGAATCGCCGCACGTGGGATGCACGTTGGGCTTCATGAAGGGGCGACGCGGTGATTTGCCGCCGCACGTTGTCATTCCCGAATTGATGGGCCGCACCGGCGGCAATCTGCCGCACGGGCAAGAGGCGGGATATTTGGGAAAGCAGCATGATGCGTTCGTGCTGAATGCCGATCCTTCGGTCAAGGATTTTAAAGTCCCCGACTTGTTGCCTCCGGCGGATCTACCCGCTGTGCGGACGGATCGTCGGCAGAAATTGCGTTCGTTAGTGGATCAGAACGTTGCCAAGTTCGAATCGGCTCCACGGGCGCAGTTGTTGGACAAAAATTTCGAGCAAGCGTATCGACTGATGACCTCGACTCAAGCGCGTGAGGCATTTGATTTGAATCAAGAACCGGACTCGGTTCGCGATCGTTACGGGCGGACGCGGTTTGGTCAAAGTTGTCTGTTGGCGCGAAGGTTGGTGGAGCGGGGCGTGCGGTTTGTGACCGTCAATACGTTCCTGACCGTCTTTGGCGAAATCACCTGGGACATCCACGGGTCGAAGCCGTTCACGTCGATTGAGGGGATGAAGAAGATCGTCGCTCCCAGTTTCGATCAAGGGTACTCGGCATTGATCGAAGATCTGGATCAGCGCGGGATGTTGGCGAACACCGTGGTTTCGTCGTTGGCGGAATTTGGACGGACGCCGAAAGTGAATCCCGCGGGTGGACGCGACCACTGGCCGCAATGTTGGACGGTGTTCTTTGCCGGCGGCGGTGTTCAGGGGGGACGCGTCGTGGGTGCCAGCGACGACACGGGCGGCTACCCGGCCGATCGTCCGGTGAATCCTGCTGAGATAGCGGCGACGATTTATGAAGCGCTGGGCATTGATCTGGAGCATTTGCTCCCCGGTCCGCAAGGGCGACCGATTCCGGTGGTGGATTCCGGTGTACGTGCGGTTCGCGAGTTGTTTGCTTAGTGCCGTTTCAGATTCTTTTCCCTCGCATATGGGAGAGGATGCTGGGCGTTGGCTGTTCGACGCGAATGGTCGCCGGGAGGAGCACCGGTGTTTGACACGTGATGGGCGTTTCCGGCCTGTCCCGAACTCTGTTTTAGAGCAACGGTTTTACATCATGATGCGACATATTCTCGTAGCGATTTGCCTGTTGCCGGTGGTGGCCAATTTGGCGGTGGCAGACGGCCCGGTGGTTTTGCCGGCCCAGGTGACATTGGATGGTCCGCATGCCGGGCAACGGTTGATCGTGGAAGAGATGCGCGGCGGGAAGGCGTTTGGCGATCTGACCGGACAGGCCAAGTTTTCCACCGCTGATCCCAAGGTCGCCACGGTCGATGCCCAAGGCCGCGTGCAACCGGTTGGCGATGGCGAAACAGTGATTCGTGCGGAAGTTGCCGGTCAGACATCGGAGGCGAAAATTATCGTACGTCATCATGGGCGGACGGAGCCTTGGAGTTTTGCCAACGATGTCCAAGCTGTTCTGACCAAGACCGGTTGCAACATGGGATCCTGTCACGGTGCGCAATCGGGCAAGAAGGGATTCAAACTGGCGCTGCGGGGATATGACCACGAAGCGGACTACGACACGTTGACGCGGCGCTCGCGAGGGCGGCGGGTGATTCCCAGTGATCCGGCGCGAAGTTTGATATTACTCAAAGCGACCGGCGCGATCCCACACGGGGGCGGAACGCGCTTTGGAACGGACAGCAGGGAATATCACATTGTCTCGCAATGGATCGCCGAAGGAGCTATGGGGCCCAGTGAAGCGGATACGCATGTTGCCGAACTAGCAGTGCTGCCCGAACAGGTCACGCTCAAACCAGGAGATGCGCAGCAGATTGTTGTGCTGGCAACTTACAGCGATGGCACTGTGCGCGATGTGACGCAATGGGCGATGTATGACACGACGGAAATGGGCGTTGCCGCTGTCGACCAACAAGGGAAAGTCGACGTGGTTGGAGCGGGGGAATCGGCCATCACGGTTTGGTTTGGTAGCAAGGTTGCCGTGGCGACAATCAGCGTGCCATATGACAACAAGGTCGATGGACAACTTTTCGCACAAACGTCGCAGGTGAATTTTGTCGATGATTTGATTTTGGAAAAACTGAAGACGCTCCGCATTCCGCCTTCGAGACAGGCCGGCGACGGGGAGTTTTTGCGGCGGGTCTATCTCGACACGATGGGGATACTGCCAACTGTTGAAGAAACGCGAGCGTTTTTGGCGGACGAGTCGCCCGGCAAGCGGGCGCGGTTGATTGATCAGATTTTACAGCGAACGGAGTACGTCGATTATTGGACCTACAAGTGGTCCGATCTGTTGTTGGTCAGTAGCAAGCAATTGGATGGGGCGGCCGTTTGGGCGTTTTACAGTTGGTTGCGGAAATGCGTTGAAGAGAACAAACCGTGGGATCAACTGGCCCAGGATGTTGTGACGGCGCGGGGCAGCACATTGGATAACGGAGCAGCGAACTTTTTTGTATTGCACAAAGATCCGCAACAACTGACCGAGGCGACGTCGTTGACCTTTTTAGGGATGTCGATCACCTGCGCGCGGTGCCACGACCATCCCATGGAACGTTGGACGCAGGACGATTATTACGGCATGGCCAATTTGTTCGGCCGTGTGCGACAAAAGGATGGGGCTGTCGGCGGCGAGATTGTTGTGTTTCCCGTAACTGAGGGGAACGTTCCGCACCCGCGGCGTCTGGAAGTCCCGATACCCCAACCGCTCGACGGCGAACCGTTGGCGGTGGATGATCCGCGTGATCGCCGCGCGCATTTGGCGGAATGGTTGACGGCGGCGGAGAATCCGTATTTTGCGCGGGCAATCGTGAATCGAGTCTGGGCGAATTTCATGGGACGGGGGTTGGTGCAACCGGTTGACGATTTGCGGTCCACGAATCCCGCCTCGAATGAAAAATTGCTGTCCGCTTTGGCCGATGATTTGCGGAAACACAACTATGACGTGAAACATCTGATCCGCACGATTCTCAATTCGGCCGCTTATCAGCGCTCAGCGGAGCCGGTGGAGGGGAACGAGGCGGACGATCGTTTTTACTCGCATTTTTTGTTGAAGCGCATGCCGGCCGAGGTGATGCTGGATGCGTTTTCGCAGACGACCGGTGTGCCGACTCAGTTTCCTGGATTTCCCAAAGGTTGGCGGGCGCAACAGTTGCCCGATAGCAATATCGTCTCCTACTTCTTAAGCGCCTTCGGCCGCCCGTCACGGGAGTTCGTGTGCACTTGCGAGCGAACTGAAGATCCGAATGTGACACAGACGTTGCATTTGACCAACGGCAAGACGCTCAATGACAAATTGAAGTCGGATGACTGTGTGGCAACGACGATGACCAAAGAAAAACTGACGGACGAGCAGGTCATCGAGCGGGTTTATTTGGGCGCTTTGACGCGGTTTCCCACAGAAGCAGAGAAAGCGGCGCTGTTGAAAGCGTTTGCGGAATCGACCTCCGCTGCAGTTGATGAAAAGCAGGCGGTGGATGAAAAAGTTGCGGCGGAACAACGCCAAGCACTGATTGCCGACTTCATCTGGGCGACACTGTCGAGCAAGGAGTTTTTATTCATTCATTAGCGACGGCAATAAATTGCTCGTTTCAAATTAGAGTGCTTTTGGCGGCTTGTAGGTCATTGTAAAACGTGTGACCGGAAAGGGACTGCTGGATAAGTCAGCAGTAGCATCCGGCGCGGTGAGGGATGTTTGGGTATGCGAAGAATTTCACTGATGATTGTTTGTCTTGTCGCTGCTTATGCCGCGATGCCGGTCGGCGCTGAGGAACCGGTGGATAAACAAGAATTCCCGGCGCCGTCGTATTCCCGCGATGTGCAGCGCGTGTTTAAGAAGTATTGCATCGCTTGCCATAACGAGGACGAGCAGGAGAGCGGTCTGAGTCTGCACGATTTTTCCGCGTTGATGCGCGGAGGGGACAGTGGCGAGAAACTGATCGTTCCCGGCAAACCGGCGGAGAGTTGGTTATTGCTGCTGCTGCAGGGTGAAGAAGAGCCGCAGATGCCGCCCGAGGGAGAAAAGCAACCGCGCGCTGAAGAAATTGCCGGCATTGCGCGGTGGATTGCAGCGGGTGCTAAGAATTCCGATGCGGACGAAGTGAAGTCTACCGGCTACGACGCGCCGGACGTGCCGCAGGTTCTCCCCCAAGGCCCAGTCACTCCGGCGATTGTCTCCGTTGCGGTTTCGCCTGACGGCAAACGGTTAGCGGCTGTGCGACATCGTGAGGTGGTTTTGCTCAACGCCGACGATGGGAAAGTGATTACCAATTTCAAGGGGGCCGAGCATCCGCTCAATGCAGTCGCGTTCAGTCCCGATGGACAATGGATCGCAGCGGCGGGTGGTCCGGCGGGAATTGGGGGGAGTGTGCGGCTGTGGAAAATTGACGGCGAACCAGCAAGGGGATTCCACGGGCATGACGATTCGATTTACGGATTGGCGTTCAGTCCCGATGGAAAACTGCTGGCCACGTCGAGCTACGATAAGCTGATCAAATTGTGGGACGTGGCCACAGGCCAGGAGGCGGCCACGCTTAAGCATCACACGGCTGCCGTGTTTGACGTTGCGTTCAGTCCCGATGGCAAAACGTTGGCCTCGGTCGGCGACGACCAGACAGTCAAGTTGTGGGACGTTGCCAGTGGAAAGCGGATGGTCACGCTCAGCGAACCGACTGGCAGCATGAATGCGGTCGAGTTTCATCCGTCGGGCAAAGAAGTGGTGGCGGTGGGTATCGACAAGACGTTGCGGGTTTGGAACTGGGATGGCAAGTCGGCCAAGATTCGCAAAAGCGTATTCGCCCACGATGCGATCGTGTTGGATGTGGCGTACGCACCGGACGGAAAAACATTGTTTACGGCTGCGGAAGATGGTCGAATTAAGGCGTGGGATGCTGTCGGGCTGAATCTGTTGCGGACTGTAGAAAATTTGACGGATTGGCCGCACGCCTTAGCGGTTCGCCCAGACGGTAAACGGATCTTCGCCGGTCTGTATGACGGCAATTTACTGGCGTTTGACACTGAAAAATCTCAGCCGCCGCAGGTGCTCATTGCTGGACGACGCGCGGAACCCGTTGCGGAAGAGAAGCCGGAATCCGCCAAAGTGGCCGAACGTCCCCGCGATCCGGAACTCTCTTCAATCAGCCCACGGACGGCGGTGCGGGGGACGACGGCGAAGTTCACCTTGTCGGGACGCAATATCGCCGATGCCGACGCGTTGTTTGTCGCTCCGGGAGACCTGAAAGCCAAATTATTGCCTTCCGATGGCAAGGACCCGAACAAGATCCAATGCGAAGTAGAACTTCCCGCCGACTTGATGCCGCGGATGGTTTCGCTGCGACTGCATACGCCAACGGGCAGCACCGGGAGCCGGGCGTTTTATGTTGGTCCATTTGCGGAGCAGGGGGAGAAGGAAGCGAACGATACGCCTGAAACCGCGACGGTGGCGGAGTTGCCCAAAACATTGGTGGGGACGATCAACCGCAAAGGGGACCGCGATCTGTGGCGATTTGATGCGCCCGCTGGAGCGGAGATTGTGTTTGCGCTGCGAGGGACCGGCTTTGGATCGAAATTAGATGCCGAGTTGTCGATCTTGGACGAAGCGGGAAAAGTGTTGGCCCGTTCGCAGCGGCATCCCAACCAGCGGGATGCGGTGATCGGGTACCGGTTTGAGAATGCAGGATCGTACTTGTTACGCGTCGAGGACCTGCGGTTTTCCGGTGGCGGTGGACACTATTATTACATCCATGCCGGCCAGTTCCCCTACGTCGAGGGCGTGTTTCCGTTGGGAGTGACAGCTGGGGCAAAAAATGCTGACGTGCTTCAAGCTCGCGGTTTCAATCTGGGCGATGCGTCGCAGATTGACGTCGAGGGCAAATCGCCCGGTGACCGTAACGACCGGTTGAAAACCGAATTGGGGCCGACGTTGAACACCGTGCGATATGAATTGAGCGAATTTCCCGAGGTGGTTGAAGTCGAGCCCAACGACACGCCGGCACAAGCACAGTTGTTGTCAGTCCCAGGCGCTCTGAGCGGGCGAGTGATGACCAGTAGCGAAGGCAGCGGCGCGGCGGATGTTGTGGCGTTTGAAGCGAAGCAAGGGGACCGGCTATTGATCCAGGTCTCCGCGCGGCGGGCGGGGTCGCTGTTGGATTCGGTGATCGAGATTCTGACCGCTGAGGGCGAACCGGTCGGTCGGCAAACGTTGCAGGCGGTCTCTGAAACGTTTATTACGCTGCGGGACCATAGTTCGAAGCGGGATGGCATTCGACTGCAGAACTGGGATGGCTTTGAGATCAACGACTATCTGATGTTGGGCGGCGAGGTGATCAAAATCCGCGCCTTGCCACTCGGGCCGGATGAGGATGTGAAATTCTTCGCCAACGGCGGGCGTCTGGGATATTTCGGCACCACCCCGCAGGGGCACGCTGTGAATTCGTCGGTGTACAAAATCGAAGTGCATCCACCCGGTCAATCGTTTCCGCCCAGCGGCTTGCCCATCGTGGCCTTGAACTATCGAAACGACGATGGCGGGCCGGGGCTGGGGAGTGATTCCCAACTCTTTTTTGACGTACCGGCTGACGGCAAATATTTAGTGCGCATCAACGATGTCCGTGGACTGTCGGGCGACGACTTTTTTTACCGCCTCGCCATTCGCCGGCCGCAACCTGATTTTCGGATCTCGATGAACCCCGCCGATCCGAACATTCCTCGCGGCGGAAATCTACCGGTCACGATCAATGCGTCGCGTCTGGAAGGGTTCGATGGAGCGATTGATGTTCGAATCGAGGGGTTGCCCGCCGGCATCACCGCAACCGCTGGGCGGATCGGCCCCGATGATTCTTCGTGTGTCGTGACGTTTTCAGCTCCGGAATCGGTCGAGACATTGGGTACCGAAACGAGAAACGTGCAGGCGATTGGCACCGCAACTGTGGGTGACAAAACCGTGGAGCAGCGTAGTTCGACTGGGTTTGGATTGCATCAGGTCTCCTTGGCGCCGCCGCCGACATTGGAGGTAGCCGTCAGTCCCCAGGAGGCGGTGATTGAACCGGGGCAGGAAGTGCGGTTTCAGTTGAAATTGAAACGGAACTATGGATTTAACAGCCGAGTGCCGATTGCGGTCCAGAACCTGCCGCATGGAATTCGGGTATTACACGTGGGGCTCAACGGTGTGTTAATCCCCGAGGGGCAGACCGAGCAATCATTTGTGGTGAAATGCGAGCCGTGGGTGCCGCGGCAAAAGATCTCGTTCTATGCGACCGCCCGTGTCGAGGCGACTGGGGAGCGAAATAGTTCTGTGCCGATTTTGCTGGAAGCAACTGGAGTCCCCAGCGCCGTGGCTGGAGGGAGGTGACGCGTGAGCGAGGACGCTGAGGCACAGTCGCCGTATACCGAACGGGTGATTTTTCGAGGTCAGGTGCAAGGGGTCGGTTTTCGCTATCGGACGCGTCGCCTGGCAAGGGGTTATCCTGTAACGGGTTATGTCAAGAATCTCGCCGACGGCACGGTCGAGCTGATTGCTCAGGGGGACGAGGATGACGTCAGTAAGTTTGTGGACGAACTCAGCCGGGTCATGGAGAGGAATATTTCTGCAGCGGACCGTCGTCCTCTAGACCCGAGCGAGCGGTATGCCGGGTTTTCGATTCGCCGTTGAGGCAGCGGTCTTGTTGGACCGATTTTAGGGCCGCTGGATGGTGTATCTCTTAAAAAATCGGTGACAACCGCGGCTTAGGCTATGACAAACCCCCGTGGATTCGTTCTACTACAACTGGTTTCAAAATCCTCGGATGCGGCAAGTCGGCCCCTGTTTTAGGAGCTCGATTCAGCCAAAAAGAGGTTTGAAACAGGTTCTGTGAGAAAAGCGTCAGAAAAGCGTCCGCGCCATCCAACGGCCGGTGCGAAATTGACGTAAAACGGTCATTCGCCGACGTTGCGCTGCTGTTTGATCGTCCATCCGGGGGATGGCGATCCGCGGTCGACGGATTCGACCAGCGTGGTGAGTTTTGATGGCCTTGTGTGAATCCCGTCTGATATTTTTGCGGAAACGTCGTTGTAAGGGAACGTGATGAGAAGTTTTTCCGGCACGTGGATCATTGCTGTGGCCACGATGAAAGAAGCGATTCGGCAGCCGTTTTTTTTCCTGCTGATCGCGATTTCAGTCATCCTGATGGTGCTGAACACGTTTTTGCCATTCTTTTCGTTGGGCGATGACGTCAAGATGCTCAAAGACTGCGGATTGGCGACGCTGTTGATCAGCGGTTTGCTGCTGGCGGTCTGGACGGCCAGCCAAAGCATTGCGGCAGAAATCGAAGGGAAAACGGCAATCACGCTGTTGTCCAAACCGATCACGCGGCGGCAGTTCATCATGGGGAAATATCTTGGAATTCTGATGGGGGTGTTCATCTTTTTCGTCCCCGTCGTCATCGTGTTTCTGGCCTGCATTTATTACAAGGTTCCCTACGATTTTCGGGAAGCCTCGGAAGTCAACTATATGGCGGCACACTCTTGGATCGAGATTGTCCAAGTCTTACCGGGAATTGCGTTGATCTTTATGGAGGTCAGTATTCTGGCGGCGATTAGCGTGGCGATTTCCACCCGCCTGCCGATGGTCGTCAACATGGTCGCCTGTTTGGCAATTTTTGTTGTGGGGCACCTGACGCCGACGTTGGTGAACTCGGGAGCATTGCAAAACGAGTTGGTCGACTTCTTTGCCCGACTGATTGCGACGATCTTGCCGGCCCTCGAGGTCTTTAATGTCCAGGCAGCTGTTGCGACTGGTGCGCCGGTGCCGGGGATCTATTTGGGTTGGTCCGCCATCTATGCGGTCGCATATAGCGCCGCGGCGATATTGCTGGCATTTATTCTTTTCGAGGACCGCGATCTGGCGTAAAATGGCTGAAGACGGGGGCGGCGTGCTCTGAGCCTGTTGTGGGCGGCGCGCCGGCCGAGTGTTGATGCTTTCTTCACCCAGCCCCGTTTGGCTGGGTTTTTTAATTGGCGAAATTCGGTTTGCGCTGCCCAGCCACAGGCATTGCGTTTTGCGAGGAATCCTCTCGCGGTCATTCATCGCGATTTGCCCTGCTGTCGGCTGTGCGAGATGCGGCCGACGGGTTATGGAACGTTTATCGCATGGAGGGAGCGTGCCTGATGTCATGGCACGGCAGCGCGGGAAGTGTCAAGTTGAGGACAGCGGGTTTCTCGGAAGAATTTACCAAATCCGCTGTTGCAGTAAAAAACGCAACTTGATGCCGATCTGTCGCCTGTGTCGTAATTGAGCTGAAGGTAGTGATCGTGATCACCAAGAATCCTCATCCCTTGGAACGCCTCGTCTCTCGGAAAAAGTTGTTTCAAGGGCAGGCACTGCGGTGTCTACTCTGGTCGGCCGGCGGGTCGATCGTGCTTTGCTTAATGCTGGTGTTCGGTTGGTTGCTGGCGAGCGTATTGGTCGACGATGGACAGTTAGAGTTAACCGCGGCCGAATTCAAACAGTTGCAGGCGATTGCCAGCCCCTACGAGATTCCGGTGGACCCTGAAGTCTCCGACAGTGTCGAATTGGCCGATCGCGGGATCTTGCCGGCGGTTTGGCGGGCGCGGACGTGCGTGTGCGGAAAAGTATTGGCAGCAGCGCATGGACGAATTGAGGCTCTGCAGAGAAACTCCAGCGCTGTGACGTTCTTGGCGGTCATGATCGGTCTGAGCGGCGCGCTGTGTGCGATGATGTATTCGCGGGGCCGGACCTGCGCCATGCGCGAGGCGGTGGGCATCACCACCTCGCAGCGGCGAGCCGTGCATCGTCAGACGTTGCGATTGGCACCGTCGGCGTTGCCGGACCATCGCAACGGGGAACTGCGGACGTTGTTCTCGTCGGACATGGATCAATTGCAGGAGGGACTGTATTACTGGACGCTGCGTTGGGCGCGGGAACCAGTGAAATTGTTGCTGCTGGCCATGCTGGCAATTGCCACCGGGCCGATCGTCGCTGGAAGCGTGATGTTGTTGTTGCTGGGAAGTTGGTTGTTGATCGCTTGGCAGAAGCAGCAGGGCCGCGCGTTGCGGGCATTGGGCAAGTCGCGTGCAGAAGAAAAACTGCGGTTGCTCGCCGAAAGTCTGAACACCACGCGGTTGGTACGGGGATATGGCAAGGAGATGGAGGCGTTTGAGGACGAACAATTCCAGCAGCATTTGGCGCAGCTCTCACAGGAAACAACGCAGTGGATGAGGCAGGATTGGGTGCAGCGTTGGGGGTTAACGATGTTGGCCGCATTTGTGGGCGGCGTGGTGCTGATGTTTGTCGGGAATCAGATTCTGAATCCAGCAAGGGCATTTTCTTTGCCCTCGGCGATATTGCTGATTCTGGCAATCGGTTGCATGCATGTACCGCTGCGCAATCTGTGGAATTTACCGCGAGACGTCGCAGACGGGGCGCGGGTTTCGGCGCGGATTGAAAATTACCTCGCGCGAACTCCGCACGTGGGACAGGCGGTGGGCGCGAAATTCCTGCAGCCGATGGCAAAGTCGTTGATTTTTGACAACGTCGTCTTTGAAGGCTCGGACCATGAATTGCTGCTGAACGGCTGCAGTTTTCAGGTCAAAGCTGGGACGCAGGTGGCGGTGGTCTCGATGGATCCCTGGGAGGCGCGGACGGTGGCACACTTGTTGCCGCGGTTCATCGAACCCAAGTCGGGGCAGATTCTCATCGATGGCGAAGATGTCGCCTGGGTGACGCTCGACTCCCTGCGAGCCGAAGCAATCATGGTCAGTGCCCGAGATCCATTTTTTACCGGGACCGTGTTAGAAAACATCCGCTGCGGCGATACGCATTATTCATTGCAAGACGTGACCGATGCGGCGAAGCTGACGCACGCGCATAACTTCATTCTCAAATTGCCGCTGGGTTACGAAACAGTAATCGGCGAGCATGGGGAACAACTCGATCCGGGGCAGGTGTTCCGTTTAGGGTTGGCGCGGGCAATCCTCCGTGATCCGGCGCTGTTGATCATCGAGGAGCCTGAGGAATCGATGGACGAGGGGGCCAAGTCGCTCCTGGACGATGCCTACAGTCGTATCCGACCGGGGCGGACGATCATCTATTTGCCGCACCGCATGGCGACGCTGCGCCGCGCGGATGAAATCATCGTGCTTCACAAAGGGCAAGTCGCCGCAATGGGGAACCATGCGGCACTGGTGAAGTCTTCGTCGATTTACGCGCACTGGGAGTATTCCAATTTCAATACGTTCCGGCATGAAGTGGAAGCGAAGACATAGGCGCGTCGGGTGAAAAAGACTCGCGCAAAGGCGCAGAGCCGCGAAGAAGAAAAAGAGGAAACTGACAAAACCCGTGTTGGTTAATCAGTATTGCCCTTTCCCAACCAAGCCGCGCGTCACGTAACACCTTGCTTATTGCAAAAAACACTTTGCGCCTTGGCGCGAGTCCTTTCTTTTGCAGGATGCACCGCGACGCATCTTTGCTGCAAATTAAGAAAGACTTACCGCATTAAAACGTGTTAGGGAAAGCATCGCTCGCAGGTGCGATCGTGCATGTTTTGCACTGGCGGGCAAGCCGCCAGTGGCACCCGTTGCGGGTGTTGATTCAACGGCGCTGCAGTTTTGAGTAGCAAAATTGGTGTCGCGAGTTGAATAGGCGGCGAAATCCCAGCAAGACCACGCCCACGGTTCCCATGGCGGTGCCTGATGCGATGAGAAACATGATCACGATTTGGTATTTGACTGCTTGGCCGGGGTCGACGCCGGCGATGAGTTGTCCGGTCATCATGCCGGGCAGGCTGACGATGCCGACGACCATCATGGAATTGATGATCGGAATCATACCCGTGCGAATCGCTTGGCGGACCGGCTCGCGACCTGCTTCCCAGCGCGTGGCACCCAATGATAGCAGCGTTTCCACACGGTCGCGGCGGCTGGAGAGTTCTTCGCCGAGCTGGTTTAGGCCCAGCGCGATGCCGTTGAGCGTGTTGCCCAGAATCATGCCCAGCAGTGGAATGGCATATTGTGGGTCGTACCAGGGGGTGACCTGCCGCATGACGGTCAGCAGCGCAAAGGCTGACACGATCCAACAACTGGCGCAGATGGAGAGCATGCTATCGAGATAGACACCGGGATAAACCAAGCCGGTGCGTCGCACGGCAGCGATGGCGGCGATCGCGGTCATGACCAACATCACAGCGACGACGATGTACCATTGTTGGACCGCAAAGACCCATTTGAGCACAAATCCGACCAGTACCAATTGGACGATCGTGCGGAGTGCTCCGAGGAACAGCATCCGCTCCAGGCCGAGGCGTAGGAAGAGTGAGATCAGGCCATTGATAATGATCAGGGCAGCCGCAAACGCGACTTCGTAGTTTGAGAGTTCGACGTAGGTGGCTTTCATGTGCTGTCACTCCTTCTCCGCGCCGTGGTCCAATGCGAACTCACGGGTGGCGATCCGCAGGACTTGTGCGGGGTCGTGGCTGACCCAAATCACCGCTCGGCTGTCGTCAGCTTGTTGCCAATCGACGACCATCTGTTCGACGGCCGTTGCCGAGGCGGGATCGAGCGAGGCGGTCGGTTCGTCGAGCAGCAGTAATGTGGGATCGCATTGCAGCGCGCGGATCAGGGCGGTGATTTGGGCTTCGCCGCCGGACAGTTCAGCGGCCGACTTGTCGAGAAAGTCCGCATCGCGACCCGCTTGTGTTAAAAGATCGATCACGCGTTTTTTTTGAAACTCTGCATCGCCGCGGATGCTTAATGAATAGGCGATGCGGAGGTTGCTTTCGACAGTTCCTTCGAAAATTGCGGGGCGTTGACGCAAGTAGATTGCTTGGCGACGAAAATTCGGGACGTCCGCGTTGGTGATCGTGTTGCCGCGCCAGAGGATTTCGCCGGCATCGATGGGATCGAGTCCCGACAGAGCGCGGAGCAACACGCTTTTGCCGGAACCGGTGGGGCCGATGATCGCCAATCGTTCTCCGGCGGCGATTTGCAGGTTGATGTCTTTGAGCAGCCACTGCTGCGCGCCGGGAATCTTGCGACCGAGGTGACGGGCTTGGAGCAAAGGAGGGGCGGACGGCATCGGCATACCAACGGTTCAAACGGAATACAAAATGACGGCGGACCGGGCGAGGGATCAATCGAATTCGCCGTCGCTTTGTACCGACTCATCAATGGTGCGTGCAATGCGAATGGCTTCGCGGATTGCGCGGTCCATCCACGGTTTTTCCTCACCATTGGCGACGCGTCCGGCAGTAATATAGGCGGCATAAATCCCGGCAGCAGCGGTCGTCAGCGTTTGTTCGGTCGGTTTGAGGGAGATATAGGGCTTTGCCATCTGACGGCTCCTGGATGCTGAGGAATCGAGGTGCAACTATTGGAGTTTCATCGTAACAGATTGAGGGGCGTGGGCAGTAGGCTGTCTGAGAGTGGCCGGTGGTGAGTGGCCGGTGGCCAGAAAAGTGGGGGAGCGGTTGGAGTTTGTGCGTGCCACCGGTTTGTGTGCGAGGCGATTATTGGGGTTTGATAGCGTGCATTGCTTTAATGACAAGGCGCCGCGTTTCTTCATCGGGATCGTTGCGCAGTTTTTCGATTGCGGGAATCACCGATTTTGCCTCGGGACCGATTTCAGCTAAGTAGATCAGTCCCAGGCGGCGGTGGGTGGCGTTGCCGTGGGTGAGCATGCCGGAAATGCCTTCCATCAACTCCGGCGGGACGTCATTAACGTCAAGGACCTCTTTTAATCGCAGCGCGCCGCTGGCGACGATCTTTGCAGCGCCGGTTTCAAATTCTTTGCGTTCATCCGGTGGCAAATTAAGAGCGCCGGTGATTTGTGGAATTGCCGCGGCATCTTGTTCGATAGCCAAGATTGCGATCGCGGTCAAATAACGGATGGATGGATCGCTGTCGGCTAAATGTTTCCGCAGACCGGGCAGGGCGGCGCGGGCTTCGGACTGCAGTGTCATCAGGATAGAAAGTGCGGTAGAGCGGACGCTCGGCGGGTATTTTTTGTCGGTGGCTTGGAGAAGCGAGGGGACTTCGACGCGTGTGCGACCGGAAGCTAGCAGGTGAGGGATGATGATTTCTGAAAGGAAACCATAAGTCCAAACTAACATCGAGTTTCGACTCGGGAAATTAGGGAGATTGACGGGACTTTCTTCATTTTCTTGTAGAGCGCCTACAAGTCGGTCGCGTTTTTTATTGGGAAGACCATCGAGCCATTGCAGCGCCAAAGGCATGACTGGCTCGTCTTCGGGGGTTATATACATCAGGGTGACGAGAAGGCCCAACGGCGCCACTTCAGCATCGTGTGTTTTCTTGTCAAAGAGCATTGCCTTGAGCTTAGGAATCGCTGCTTTGGCGTCGGGGCCCGTAAGTCCCAAAACACCCAGGGCAATATTCACGTCTTCCATGTCGTCGCTGTCGAGCATTTCGATCAGTTGTGGAATCAGTGGTTCGGCTTGTCTTCGGTACTCGCTGATTACAGAACGAATATTGGGGGTGAAGACGACTGGTGTCATGCTTGGCGGATAACTATCGAGGATTCCTTCCAGATTTTCTTTTGCCTGGCGCCGTTCTTGCGGCGCGCCGGAAAGGTCCGTGAGCCATTTTTCGAGCTGAATTAACTCGGCCAAGTCTGGCTCCTGGCCATAGCTAGGCGTGGCGACAAATAGCGAAAGCAGGAGTGCAAATAATATGAGGCAGCGCATGGGATTCCCTCCGTGGTACGCGTGGTCTGGTCGTTCTCATACGACTCGCTGTGAAATCTGTCAAGATAGGCTTGTATTCAGGTGGGTTCGGCTTGCTTTCACGGTTTCTCGGCATTCGCTATAGTCGGGTTGTTGTTTCTTCCCCCGATGGGTAGCGGCCTCGCCCTTCCGGTTTTATGGGCTGCTACCGAGACTCTTCTAGAATGATCACCGAGGATATCCATGGCTGATACCGCGAAACTTTTCGCTGCTTTGGCGAAATATGATACGCCGACCGTTTGCAACGTGGTGGAGCTGTTTGACCTGCATCCGCGAAGCAGCGGGTATATGGACGATTCGATTCGTGCCTGTTTTCCCGAAATGCCGCCGATGGTGGGCTATGCGGTGACGTCGACGTTTCGCAGTTTCGCTCCCCCGCGTGGAGGGGACGTCTATGCAGGGCTGAAAGAGCAAATTGAAGCGTTTGGCGAGTTGCCGGGGCCGGCGGTTGTTGTGTATCAGGACTTGGATGAGCCGACGGCGGCCGCCACGTTTGGCGAGGTGATGTGCACGACCTATCAGACATTCGGCGCAGCGGGGTTGATTACGTCAGGTGCGGGTCGCGACTTGGATCAAGTGCGCGACATCGGTTTTCCCGCGTTTACCAATGGCACGATCTGTGCGCATGGGTATTGCCACACGTTGGCGGTGAACGTGCCTGTCACCGTGGGGGGCATTTGTGTTTATCCCGGCGATTTGTTGCACGGTGATTGCAACGGCGTGACCACGATTCCTGAGGAGATCGCCTCGGAAGTGCCTGACGCTTGCGAAGAATTGATGGCGGCCGAATCGATCATTATGAACTACCTCAAAGAACCGAATCCGACCGTGGCGGGTTTTGTGGAGGCTCGGGAAGCGTGCGGAAATAAGATTGCAAAATTGGGCGCGCGGTTGCGGGATGACTCTTAGTGTCGTCGGTGGTTGGGCAAATCGGGCGCAGCTATTGCCAATCCGCGCTTGCAGGCCAGGTGTGATTCGTTAGATAGTTTTGCCCGCCATGCTCAACGGATCGATGCGGCTCAGCAGGAGCTTCGCCCTCCCGGGACGCTGAAGGCCAGCGCACGACGATTTTAGAAAACATGCTTTGTGGGATGTGGGTTGATCGGTATGAGCAGTAGCCGCGATGATGCGATGCCGACCCGTCTTCCGCTGATGCGTGCTGTCTTAGAACGTGTGCCGGAAAGTTGCCGCCGCGCGTTGTACTTCGAAACGTTTTACAGCGTTGGCAGCGGCACCTTCGTCGCCCTGTTTTTGCTTTCGTTGGCTGCGCTCAAGACCGTGCTGCATGGGCAAGCGGTGCATCTAATGATGCTGGGCGCGATGTTCGGTGGCAGTAGTCTGCTCAGCCCGCTGGTGGGCTACATGGCGGGCAGGGTGCCGATGCGGTTGTTGGTGATCGTGCCGAATTTGGTGACAGCCGTCTTGTTGCTGGCGATTGCATTACCGGTGGCCGGGCCGATGTTTTTTACCTGCGTGGTGGGCAGCTGTTTCATCTTGCGCGTGTTTCCCCGCGTGGGAGAGATGAACATGTACCGCGTGTTGTATCCGGCGACGCACCGTGGGTTGGCAGTGGGTTGGCTGAAGGCGATTGCGGCGATTTCGGCGCTGTTTTTGACCGTGGCCGGAACGTGGTGGTTTGACAATCACGGTACGCAGTATTGGGTGGTTTATGCCTATGCCGCTTGCATGTTGGTGATGGGGTCTTTTTGTTATTCGCGGATTCGCATTCGCGAAAACGGTGCGTTTGGCAACGGCGATCGCGTCTCGCCTTGGGTGGCCATGCGGAATGGTTGGAAAGTTTTCACAGCCGACAAACGGTTTGTGCGTTACCAAAAAGGTTTTGCGCTGGCTGGATTTGCCAATCACATGGGGATGGCGTTTATCCCGGAGATTTTGCGGAATGCGGATTACATTGCTGCCACCGATCGTCAGGTGTTTGTGATATCGGCGGTGATGCCGGCAATGTTGATCATGGCTTCGTCTCCGTTTTGGGGGCGGTTTTTGGACAAGATTGATCCCATGTCGGGCCGCGCGCTGTTCAATTTGTTGCAGACATTTGGTTATGGCATGTATTGCTATGGCGGGGTGTCGCGGCAGATCTGGCCGATGTATGTGGGAGCGGCATTTCATTCGATCAGCAATGGCGGCGGCACAATCAATTGGTCGACGGGCAGTTTGTATTTTGCGAAGCCGGAAAATGTTTCGATATATAACAGTTGGCACGTTGGTTTAACGGGAATCCGCGGAATGATCGCCCCACTGTGCGGGTGGTTGTTGCTCGCCTATTTTGGATTGGGGCCGTGGATGTTCGCGGTCTGTGTCGTGTTGTCGCTGGCAGGGAGCATTTATATGTATCGCTTAGCGCAGACCGATACAGGGTCGGTGGAGCAATCACATGATCGTGTGGTCGAGGGTTCCGCATCGAGTGGAGCGGGGTGATTTCTGTTTGCGCGCGGCTTAGCTTTGCGACGTACTCTTTGGAATTGCGAAGAAGACCGCGCGCAGAGACGCAGAGCCGCAAAGAAGTAGAAAAGAAGATCAAAGGGATTTGTGTTCTTTAAAACCTAGGAGCCTCAGATTCCTTCCGTGCTACGCGTGACCCAATAGTGTTGTTCAACACTGCACTTCGCAAAAGTATCCTTTTGCAACGTGAAGAGTTAAAGAGCACAGACTCCAAGTTTTCTCTCTTTTCTTCTTTGCGGCTCTGCGTCTTTGCGCGCGGCCTTTATTTAGAGCGGTTCAACTCTCGGCCGACATCGAAAGGTGTGTCGCGACGCGCCTTATGGGGTGACTTCCGCGGCCCATTGTTTGTGGAGTTTGGTTAAGCGGGTGACGATGTCTGGGTGTTGGGCGGCGATGTTATTGGTTTCGGTGACGTCGACCGCCATGTTGCTCAAGAAGATGCGGTCGTTGCCTTCGAGGCGGGTTTTGTGTTGGGTGTCGTTGCCGTTGACGACCAGTTTCCAATCGCCGTCGCGCACGGCCCATTGGTGGCCGAGTTGCCAGTGAAATGTCGGATGAGGCGTCGCAGCATCCGGATCGTGGATCACGGATTTGATGCTGCGGCCGTCGAAGGTGCGGTCGGGCAAGGTGACATCGCAATAGTCGGCGATCGTGGGAAGCCAATCGATGCTGACCGCGACTTGGTCACGGGTTTGTCCCTCGGGGATGATTCCCGGCAGGCTGACGATGGCGGGGACGCGGATGCCCCCTTCCAGCACGCTGAATTTTGCGCCGCGATAGGGACCGGCATTACCGCCGCCGAAATTGGCGCGTTCTTCGGTAGAATGTCCGTGATCGCTCAGGAAAATCACCAACGTCCGCTCTCGCAATTTGAGTTCATCGACCTTGGCCATAATCTGGCCGATGGCATCGTCCATGTGAGAAGTGATGGCGGCATAGGAGCGGCGCGGTTCGGGGAGGTCGGCGTACATTTCACGAAACCGGTCGGCGGCTTGCATGGGGTAGTGCGGGATGTTGAACGGGACGTACAGCAAAAATGGTTTGTCTTGATTGGCTTCGAGAAACTGCTCTGACTCGCGCACGATCAGGTCGCTGAAATGCGTGCCTTGCTCCCAATGTTCTTGGCGGTTACGCCACATGTCGTGAAAATGGGGGCCGGCCCAGTAGAAGAAGTGCGAATAGTTGTCGATGCAACCCGCTTTGTGGCCAAAGAATTCTTGGAAGCCTTGGCTGTTGGGATGGTAGTCGGGCAAGGTTCCCAGGTGCCATTTTCCCATAAGCGCGGTTTTGTAACCGGCGCCGCTGAGGATCTCGCCGAGGGTAACCTGTTCGGGCGGCATGCCACGGTGGCCCGGTTGAGAGGGGACATTGCCGGGGACGCCCGCGCGTTGGGGATAGCGGCCGGTGATCAGCGCGGCCCGCGATGGCGAACAGACGGGGCTGGCGACGTAAAATTGCGTGAACCGCACGCCGCGCTGCGCAAGGTCATCTATGTGAGGCGTGTTTAAATCGGTCGAGCCGTAACAGTTCAGATCGATTGAGCCGAGATCATCGGCGAAGAAGAGAATCACATTGAGGGGGCGGTCTGTTTCCGCGGACGAGCACGGCGACGTGAACAGGGGGATGGCCAGAAAGATGACCGCAATTGTGCAGGTTGGTTTGACGGAAAGCATGAACGGCCTCAGTTCCGAGAATGGTAATAGTCTGCAAGAAAGGAAAACGTTGCAGTTCTATTAGAGCCGGAAATGGTGGCGGTTGTCTACCGGATGAGGCGACTTGCCGATGCGCAAAAAAAAGGACCGCGGCCTTCTCAAATTTGGAAGGCCGCGGCCAAGGTTCAGGTCATAGGTCGATGGCGACGGTCGAGTCGCTGCGAGAATGACGAGGGTCCGGCTCCGCTAGGCGAACACCGATTAGTGACCCCGGCCAACGCAAAAAATTTGGTCCCTCCGCCGGAATGCGAGACGAATGACTTGAACCGAATAGTATAAAAATCGCGACGGCATTTTGAAACCCGGTCGTCATCGATCAAACTTTCGTTTGCCCGTCCGATGCCGTCGACGATAACTGACTACATCGACATCTCCGCCGTTTGTCGTTGAGTTTTTTTCTGAGTAGCAGCGGGGGATGGGGAATAACAAAATCCACTCAGGCAGGTCAACATCGGTTTGGGCAAACAACACCAATCAAAAATAACCGATGCGAATCAAGGGTACACCTGTCCCTCATTTTTTATCGAGCGACTCATTATTTTTAGGAGTTGGTTTGGGGGTGGGTTTTGCCTTTGGGGTGGGGAAAGGAGTGGGGATCGGTTTGGAGGGAATGGTTACGCCCGCGGCTTTTTTCCGTTCATTGCGTTTCTTGTCCTGGAAGAATTCCCGCCAACTTTTTAGACGGACATCGGCGGAGAGTTCAACCTCTTCATCAATATTATCATCGTTTTTCATCTGGCGGAGAAATCCGACCTTGACTGTGTCGCCGACTTTATTTTTTTTGATCATCTCGACCAATTGTTCAAAGTTATCGACGACTTGCCCTGCGTATTTAATGATCACGTCACGGTCCCGAATTCCGGCGGCAGCGATAGAGCCTTCTGGTGTGGCTTTTTGGATTTCAAACCCGCGTGCTTTGGGGGGACCCGCTTGGAGACCCAGACAAGCCGCTCCACGTTCTTGCACGCTTGAGTTGGGGATTTGTTGTTCAAGTTTTCGGACGGCATCCAGTGAGGCGGGGCAGTCTTGGACGCGGTAGACAGCCTGTAGCCGGCCGGGGCGGAGACGCCGAAACTGTCGCAGTTCCTTGTCGCCCCCTTGCCACTGATCGTCGATCCAAATTTGCAGCGGACCGCCGATGTCCTCGTTGGGGCCGTTAATCCCCGCAGGAAGAACCATGGCCTTCAATTCCTTAAGTTTTTTAATGGCGCGACGATCACGGTCGTCGGCATGGACTGCGATGGCTGCCGCGGCGCGTCGCGCGGCCGAGGGTTCCGCTGATTCGACAAGTTCTTCTAAAGCGGCATCCAATTCATCGAGCGTTGCATCGTCGTTGTTGTCGTAAAACGATGCGAGAACTTGTAGAACGCGGTTCGTGGTTTCCAGTTCCGCGTTCGATGCGGCTTTGGCTAGCGGGGCAATTGCTGGACGACCCAGGGTTTTTAGCCGTTTTGTGGCAGCTTCACGCTCGGCGAAGTTATCACTGCTCAGCGCCGCGATATCTTGTTGAATCATGGCGGACTGCTGAGTCGATTCGTCGTCGCCCAGTAGGGGCAACGGAAACAACAGAATGAAGGCTGTCAGCAGAAGCAGTTGATCTCGAAACGTCATGTTCGGGAATACCTTTTGAAATGAAACGTCGCGACGCGTCACTGATCACGCAATGTTTGTTCATACTCGGCTTGTGTTCGTTCGTCCATCGGGTATGTCCCGACCAGTGACGCTCCGCTGCGGATTTTGTCGATGATGAAATCCTCGCGATGTTCCTGGGCAGCCGCTTCGCGTGCGACCTCCTCAGCCAGATGTGGCGGAATGACGACGACCCCTTCGTCGTCTCCAATCAGCACATCGCCGGGGTAGACCGCGACACCCGCGCAGGCGATCGGCAATTGGAAATCGCAGGGATGGTGGATTGTTTTGTTGGTGGCGGCGTGAGCGGAGCGGGCATAAGCAGGCATGCCGCATTGGGCGATGACGGGAGAATCGCGAAAGGCGCCGTCGGTGACGACCCCAGCTGCGCCGCGGACCTGCATACGTGTTGCCAGAATGGCTCCCATGGTTCCGCCTCGTTCATCACCACGAGCGTCGATGACGAGGATTTCTCCCGGGCCAACTTTTTCGATGGCCAGTCGTTGCGGATCGGTCAGGTTGTCGAAATTGAGCGACGTATCCAAATCCTCACGGGAGGGGATATAGCGCAGTGTAAACGCGCGACCAGCCATGCGTTGCCCAGCGGCGAGGGGTTGGACGCCTGTTAAAAAGGTGTTCCACAGCCCTTTTTTAGCGAGCACGGTGGTCAGTGTGGCGGTACTGGGAGTTTTCAACAGCTCCCAAGTCTCGTCGCTGATCGTGATTTGTTCCGGCATGGAGATGTTAATCTTGCAGTTGGGAGGGAGTCTGTTCGGGGAGCATGGTCTTGATGATGAAATTATACGTTGTTCGCGTATAGTGTGCACCATGAATCCCATGTTTGGCGCGGGGATAGAGCATTAGCTCGAAATCTTTGTCCGCTCGTTGCAGCGCGTTGACCAATTGCGTCGTGTTTTGCAGGTGGACATTGTCGTCGAGCATGCCGTGCAGCAGGAGCAGCCGGCCGTGTAGGTTTTTCGCGGCTTTGACGACGGATGTCTCGTCGTATCCTGCGGGGTTGGCGGCGGGGGTGTTCATGTAGCGTTCTGTGTAGATCGTGTCGTAGTTTCGCCAGTCAGTCACCGGCGCACCGGCGATACCAGCGGCAAAAGACTGGCTGTGGGTCAGGGCGAAGGCAGTCAAAAACCCGCCATAACTATGGCCGCCCAGTCCGATTCGCTGGGGGTCGACCCAGGATTTCGATTTCAACCAATCGATGGCGTGCTCCAAGTCACGGAGTTCGTTCACGCCGAGCCGACGGTAGGCGGTCCAGGCGCTTTGCGCGCTTGAGCCGGAAGCGGAGCGGGGATCGACGCGAAGAATCACAATGCCCGATGTGGCCAGGACTTCATCGAATAAGCGGTGTGTTTTTGTCCAGCGGTTGCGGATCGTGGGATAATGGGGGCCGCCATAGACTTTGATCCAGATAGGGTATTGCCGCGAGGCATCGAAATCGGCCGGCAGCATGAGACTGCCATCGAGCGTGCCGCCATCACCGGTCTCGATGGAGACCGTTTTGTGTGTGCTCCATTGATATTCGTTGAGGTCGGATGTGTCGGTCTTGTGTAACTCGCGGATTCGCTGGCCATCACTGTTATAAATTTCTGTCGTCGGGGGACGTTCGAGAGAGCTATGCGTATCGAGATAACCGCCGCCGCTTGGAGAAAAACGAATACGGTGGGAACCGTCGGCAGTCGTCAATTGCACCGGTTTGCCGCTGTCGAGGGAAACGCGATAGAGGTGGTCTTCGAGATGCGATTTTTTTGCCGCTGAGAAATAAACGTCGCCGGCAGGTTCATCGACGAAGTGGACTTCGCTGACCTCCCATGGTCCGGCGGAGACGGCGCGGCGGAGTTGGCCGTCGGCGGTGTAGTGATAGAGATGCCGCCATCCCGAGCGTTCGCTTTCCCAGAGGAAGGAACCGTCGGCGAGGAAATGGGGCGGGGCGAGGTTATTTACCCAAGCAGCGGTGGTTTCCCGAAACAATCGACGGGGCGTTGTGCTGCTGGGATCGACGACAAGCAGATCCAACCAGGTTTGCGCGCGGTTTTGCAGAAACAGGTAAACGGTTTGGTGGTCGGGCAGCCAACCGGCGCGGACGACCAATCGATCTTCGGGCGGGTATGCGCTGAGGTCGACCCAACGGACCGTTGCGTCAGCGAGGGAAGCGATGCCGACTTGGACCAGGGGGTTTGCCGTGCCGGCTTTGGGATAGCGCATTTCGTGGATGCGTTGGGTATCCGGAACGTTGTTGGGAATGCTGAAGGGCGCCACCGGTGTGTCGTTGAACTGCAGGTACACAATCTGTGCGCCATCGCCGCTATACCAAAAGGTTCGGAACTGTCGATGGAATACTTCTTCCCAATAGACCCAGTCGGCTTTCCCGTTACGGATGAGTTGGCTGCCATCGGTCGTCAATCGCTGCTCCGCTTGTGTCGCCAGATCGACGGTGTAAAGGTCGTTGTCGCGGACAAAGGCGACGGATTCTCCGTGAGGCCCGAACTGTGCTAACTCAGCGGTTCCGGCCGCGTCTGTCAATCGGCAAGCGAAACTGCCGTCCAGTTTGGCAAAGTAGAGACGGTCCGTATGTGGGATCAATACGGCATCGTAGGCGGGGTTGAATTTTAGGTGCGATTTATTCGCCAATTTGCGGGCGGTTGATTCATCGATATCGGAGAGTGATTCTAGTCCCTGCGCCAGTTGTGTGGGGTCGAACAACGGGGAAGAGTCGCCCGTCTTTGCGTGGACTTTGGTGTATTGTCCTCGGTGCGTTTGTAGCAAGTGCGCGCCGTCGGGCAGCCATTGAAAGCGGGGGGTGGGATGGCGGAATGGATTCAGTGTCGCGTGTGGTCCGTAAACGGTGTCGAAGGTGATCGGTTTCTTGGCGGGGATTTCGTCCGCAACGGTCCCCTGGTGGATTGCCACGCAGGTTAAAAAGATCCAGAGGAGACGAGATCGGCGCATGTTATTTATTTTCAGTGAATTGTGTTTGTGTGCAGGAACGTCGCTGGAATACTTTGATTTTCGTTTCCCGACAGTCGGTGCGTCAAGTGGAGCGGAATTGCCGTTTGTGGTGCGGTTGAGTATTGTGAGCGGATCGAACTGTTTGTTTGACTTCAATTAGTTTCAAAACCCTCTGATGCGTCTCGCAGATGCTTTCAAGAAAGATTCTCTGACAAGCACAACCGTGTTTTGAAGCTGGTACTTAGCAATTTTCCACAATGACATTACTCAGGACAGATGACCATGAGTAAGGCGAATCTTTTTTTCACGGTATTCCTGGCCGGTGTGATCAGTCTTGGCGGAGGGGTGGCGTTGGCGCAGCGTTCGCCGTTGCAGCAACCTGCGGCCACTGAAAAACCGCAGCGGAGTTGGGATGGTTTTCCGGAATGGACGACGGCGGTGGCGTTTGCGCCGGATGGCAAATCGCTGGCCGTGGGGACGTATGAAAAGCTTGAAATTGTGGAACTGGCTGAGGAGGGTGAGCGAAGGTCCATCGACTTGAACACCGGTTTCGTGCATGCCTTGGCCTATGCGCCCGATGGGAAATTGATTGCGGCGGGGAGTTATCAGTCGGTTACGGTGATTGATCCGGCAACAGGCGAGTCGCGCGTTTTCAAAGGGCAGCGGGGTTATGTACGGGGCGTGGCGTTTTCGCCGGATGGCCAGTGGTTGGCGACGGCGGCGGAAGATGAATCGGTGCGGATTTGGTCCGTGTCAGACGGCGGGGAGCGACTGACGTTTGCCAATCATCGTTTACCGGCGACATCTATTGCCGTGTCACCCGATGGCACATTGGTCGCTTCGACCGACGGCGATGCGGAACAACCACGAAAAAAAGGGACCGCCTACATTTGGGATGCGACGACCGGAGAAGTTCGCGCCACCTTAAACGGGCATACGCGCGGGATCAACGGTATTGTTTTTTCGCCGGATGGAAAGCAGGTCGTCACCGGAGGGACCGATGAAACGGTCCGTGTTTGGGAGACCGCGACCGGCAAGCCAGTCAAAATGCTGGAAGGGCATTCGCGTCCGGTCAATGCGCTGGCCTTTTCTCCGGACGGCAAGATCCTAGCGACCGCCGGCGGGGGGCGGTTCAAAGGGAAGAACAATATCCTGTTGTGGGATACGGCGACCTGGAAAGTCCTCAAGACAATCGAGGCGCACGACGCCCGTGTGACGGACGTGGCCTTTTCGCCGGATGGCACCCAGGTGGTCACGACGAGCTACGACAAGTCGGTGCGGTTGTGGAAGGTGCCGGGCGGTGGGCAGTAGGCAGTAGGCAGTAGGCAGAAAAGTGGCCGGTGGTTAGTGGACGGTGGCCAGTGGTGGGGTGGGGGGCGTTGATTTGGCTATTCTTACGCCTGTTTCCTCACGCCTTTCTGGGAGACTGGCGTTATTGAGCGTTGCTGGGGTTTTCGGTGACTGTGATGCGTTCGATTTTGTCACCTTTTTTGATGGCATTGACCACGTCTTGGCCTTTGACGACGCGTCCGAAAACGGTGTGTTTTCCATTCAGGTGGGGGGTGGATGTGTGTGTGATGTAGAACTGTGATCCGTTTGTGTTGGGGCCGGAATTGGCCATGGCGAGGATGCCTGGCCCGTCATGCGTCAGGGCGGGATGGAATTCGTCGTCGAACTCGTAGCCCGGTCCGCCTGTGCCTTTGCCGTCGGGGCAGCCCCCTTGAATCATGAAGTTGGGGATCACGCGATGAAAGATCAGCCCATCATAAAAACCGTCCTGGGACAGTCGCGTGAAATTATCGACGGTGTTGGGAGTCTTGTCGGCGTGTAGCGCGAGTTTGATTTTCCCCCGGGTGGTTTCTATGACGGCTGTATGTGTTCCGATCGGAGCGGCAGTTTGTCGCATTTCACTGGCCGGTCCGAGATCGGTGGACTCGAGTGAAGCGTCTCGCGTTGCTGACGAACAGCCGGCGCTAGTGATGATTCCTGCGCAAACAAGCATTGCGCCCACTAAGCGCGTGTGTACCGTGATCGTCCGCTTCATAACCCGAGTCCTTTCAGGGGCTTTGCCTGTGCCGATGGCCCACCATGCGCCGTCGGTCTCTCCTGGGAGGGCGGAGTTTAGCACAAGCGGCGAAATGGGGTAAGACGTCTTGAAACGGGCTGAAAACGCCGTTTTTTACGGGAAATCTGCCGGTGAGGCGGATTATTCCTCAGCCGGTTTCTCTGTCTCAGTTTCCGAGGCCGCCGGTTCCTGTGCGGGGTTTCGATCGATGGTGATTGATTCGATGATGTCCCCTTTGCGGATGGCGTTGACGACGTCTTGGCCTTCGATCACGTGTCCAAAAACGGAGTGTTTGCCGTCGAGGTGCGGAGTGGCATTGTGGGTGATGAAGAATTGGGAGCCGTTGGTGGTGGGGCCGGCGTTGGCCATCGAAATAATGCCGGCGCTGTCATGTTTTAAGTCGGGGTGGAATTCATCGGCGAATCTATAACCCGGCCCGCCGCTTCCGTCACCTTGGGGATCTCCCCCTTGGATCATGAAGTTGGGGATCACGCGGTGGAATTTCAGTCCGTCATAGAATTTGTCTTCGGCGAGCGTTACGAAATTTCCGACGGTCATCGGAACTTTGTCGCCATCAAGCCACAGACGAATGGTCCCGCGATTGGTCACGATTTCGGCGATCACCGGTTTGTCGACTTTGGTGGGTTCAATAATCGGTTCTCCCTCAGTCGCAGTCTCTCCGCATCCGATGCTTGTGAGAAATAGCGTGGAAAGCAGCAGCGCGCGGCGCGTGAGGGTTGGATTCATGGAATGAACCTTTGTGGAAGAGTCTCAAATGATAACCGACGCCTGTTGAGCGTCCAGGATAAAAACTGATCATCCGGATCTTAGCAGAGTGCCCCTGCGGCGTTAAGGCATTGCGCGGGGCAGTTCAAATACTTGACTGAGTTCCATTGCACTGGCGAAGCCAATGGCACCCGAATTTTCCGGTTTGACTTTGCACAACTGGAAAACATTTAGAGCGGTCTCGGTGCTTATTCGTCGTCCGCTGCGGGGGTGACGTACAGCCATTCTCGGATCGCGTCGAGTTTCTTAGCGCCGATCCCGTTGACGCGTTGGATGTCGTCGACGGTGGCGAAGGGGCCCTGTTGGTTGCGGTCGGCGACGATTCGCCGCGCTAGCACTTCGCCGATACCTTCCAACTGTGCCCATTGCACCCAGGTGGCGCTGTTGATGTCGAGGCGGAAGTCATATTCTCGTGCCGGCAACCGCTTGATTTCGACCGGTTTTTGCCCCCAGCCGCTGAGCTTCGTCCAATAGACAAAGGACAAGATCACCAGCGCAGCGAGCATGACGGCGACGAAGACTTGATCGCTGCGATGGAGGCCGAGGATTGAGCGGCTACCAGCGGAATCAACAGTCGAATTGTCGGTGTTGTCCATTTGTGGATCAGCGGAGGGATCTGGCATGATGTTAACGCAAGACCTCCGACCGACCAGTGATTGATGGATCAGGTTGATTTCCGTTTTCGCCGTCGATATGCGGTTGTGCTTTTGATGCGGAATTCTGATGGATTCGTGAGGGGTGGACGAATGCGGTGAACTCAGACTGGGGTAAATCGTGCAGTGGGATCTCCCTTAATCCGCTTCGGTGCGCGCGTGCGCGGTGAGCTGCGCGGACGGGGCGTACCAGGATAAGCAAATCGGGGTGGGTGTATTTTTTCTGAATTGTATTGTAGAGGATGTTGGGCATTTTCCCGACTGTGTGAAATCCGACGCGTCCAGATTTCCGATCGGTTTCGACCTTTTCAAATGGGCCGAAGGTCGTGCGTAGGTATTTTCCCAAATTCGCTTGTGCCACGCGACTTTCGTGGCGGCTGGTGAGTGCTTCGAACCAAAATATCAGAGAGACGCTGAGCACGAACGTAGCGGTGACGACAAGTTTTTGATGGTGACTGATCGTCTTCGGCAGGGCGACGGACTGGATGATCTGAATTAAACAAGCGGCTCCCGCTGCTTGGATGGGCAAGGTAATGATGAACACGGACAGAAAATACCGTCCATTGATATTCCGGTGTTGAACGAGCAGGACCAACACGGCGAGCAGGATGGCCGCTGCGATCATGAGCAACGGCGCATAGGTGCGTGATCGCAAGAGACGGTGACACTGCGTCAGTCCCACAATCAACAAGACTAGATTGAAATATTCATAACTTTCACTGAACTTGTTGAGGAATTCAAACCAGATCGCCTTTTCATCGGCGCGCTTCTCAATTGATTTCAGATTGCTTGATGAGTTGTCGGTCTCAGTGGTGGAGTGGGAGAGGCGCGGGCGGGATTGCGTTGCGGCTGCCATTGTTTTGGCTTGAGGATTATTCGTGGGCGATACTTGTGATTGCATCCATGCGACAATTTTGGGGACCCGATCAAAGCGTCCCCATTGCCAGTGGGGGTATTCTGCGAGCAGTGTGAGGTTCATGGCGAACATGCAAAGCGGGATCATGGCCAAAACGATCACGATGCGTTGGGTTTGCCGCAGTCGGGAGACAGTTGCAGGAGCTAGGCTGAACAGCCAGAAGCAGGCCAGCGGGATCAAGGTCCAACCTTCGGTACGTGTGAGGATAGCGCAAGCCGTGGCGAGGCCAGCGGCGATGGGAGTAGCGATATTATCGCGGGATGTCGCGCAGCGCAGCAGTAAATAACTCGCCAATATAAAACAGAACCAGTAGGTCGATTCGCGAATTGGTTCGACGGAGAGTTTGACTAACTCCGGATGCATGGCGAACAGCAGGACGGCAATGGTGGCCCAACGGTCATTGAATAGACGACGGACCAACCCAAAGAGTGGCAACACGGTGAGACCGGAGATCAAAATGCCCCAGATCTTGAAGTGCCAGGGAAAAGCGAGCCCCGCACTTTCCAGTCCCCATAAAATAAACGGAAAGATATTGAGGTTCAAATAGTTCAGAGCTGCATCCGTCTGACCTTGTTTCCACATCTCGACGACCGACAGATAAAAGTATCCGTCGTCGCAAATCACCGAGATTTGCCTGGCCAGTAGCAGACGGGGAATGACGGTCAGCAGCATCAAGAGGGCCAGGATCAGACCCAGCTGTCTTTGCGTGAAGGGCTTCCCTATGAAGAATTCGGGTATACCTTCGAGATTTCGAAGGGAGGGCTCTTTGCCTGTTTGATTCCACGAAGCGAATTGCAAAGAATTCTCCAACGGTAATCGGGCGAACTCGGATCTCGATTCCGAAGAGTTGAACCGGCGCAGTTCGGCAAATGGACGTCGCAGTTGGTTCGGCGAGTTTATAGCAAAGGCGGGGGGAGGGAGGAAGGCGAAGATTTTGGTAGAAGCAAAGGAACAGTTCCTGCAGCTGCCGTTTTTTACCGTCTACCGCCTACTGTCTACTGTTGTAAAGCGACTCACATCAGCCATCGCTTCCGGCGTGTTGGATCTGGTCGATAAAATCGTCCGTCAGGCCGGCATCCAGGCGGGGTTGGCGTTGGAAGGCTTTGCCTTTGGCTTTTTCGGGGCGGAGCGGCCAGTGAAGGTGGTCAATATAAGCGTCCCAGTCGGTTTGGTCGGTTGGTTTCAAGGCGCGTAGCCAATGGATGCCAAAGGCGACGTGTCCGATTTCGTCTTGGTGGATGGCGCGCATGATTCCGGCGCCTTTTTTATCGCCGGCAGCTTCGTAGGCTTGCTCGAACTCGATGGTGTGATCGAGATTGCCCGCCTCGAAGGTGAGCGGTAAACCGGCGAGGTAGTCGAGTGGGCTTTGGAAATCCTGAGCTTTGAGCCAGAAATATCCGTTCACCGGAAGGTCTCCGAATGTCATGCCGAATTCTTCGAGTCGCTGGGCATGCATGCGGGTGTGGCGTTGTTCATCGGCCATGATGGGCAGCATGCCGTGTCGAAATTCGGTCGGCGCATCGGGAAAGGCGCACAACGTAAATGCCATGACTTCCAGGGCCTGGAGTTCGTGGTTGGCCATGATATGGTGGGCGACGGCGCGTTTGGCGGGATCTCGAAACGCGGCCGGCGCGGGCATGGCGGGCGCTTCTTTACGGCCGGCGAATTTCAGGTGGGCCGGGCGAGCGGGGAGCGGAAAACGCTGCGGTGGGCCGGGAATCCGATCCGTCGCGGGGCCCTCCAGCGGCTGAAGTTTTTCGGCCAAACTGTCGGATTGCAGAATTCGTTGGGCGAAGTCGCGTATTTCCATGAGTTCGTGGGCAGCGAGTTGAGTTTGTTTGCGGCAGTGCAATAACCAGTGTACCAACCAGGAGCGTAAGAAGCAGGGGCTGGTCGAGAGGGTTTGGTACCTGAGTATCGAGCGGCGCAAAAAAACACGCCCCGTGGGAGGCGTGTTTTAACGTAATGTCATTGTGACACATGCCGAGGGCACGGTTGTGTGTCGGCGACGGGGGGTTTTTCAGAACCCGTGATCACAACGTAAAACCTGCGTTAGGATTCTTCGTGGAGTCCGTCGGCGAGTTTTTCGTATTTGGCGATGCGGTTGTGCGGCGCGAAGTTGTACATGGCGTCCTCGGGGTCGAGGCGGTACTTCATCACGTAGGCATCTTCGGCGGAGTCTTCGTAATGGTCGCGGAGCACACCCACGGCGACGAAATCGCTGTTTTGGAAGAAGAGCTGCGCGGGCAAATTTGTCTCGCGGACTTCCAGTGTGATTTCTTTGCGTCGTTGTTGCGACAACTTGCTGACGAGCTTTTCGATCATTTGTCCGCCGATGGCTTGGCGGCGAAAATCGTCGGCGACGGCGAAGTTGAGAATATGCAGACGAGTTTTATGCAATTCGTAGATCATGAAACCGACGACTTGCCCGTCAACTTCGGCGACCATGCCAATGCAATTCCTCTGTCGTAAGCAGCAGAGGAAATCTTCTTCGGTCCAATGGTATTCGAAGCTCTCGCGTTCGATTCGCAGGACTTCGGCCATATCTCGCCGAATCATCCAACGGATTTGGACTTTGACGCTGACGCTTTTAATGCCTTGTCTGTGGTATTGTCCGGAATCGGAATTCACGGCGGCCTCCTTGCCTTTACTGAGGCTTCAAATCCGGCGTATCTGCGAACCGCTTCGTTGCGATCGTTTTCGAAACACAAACACGCGCTTGACCTCCAACCACGACGGAAACCAGCTGATCCGTTTTGCTGGCACGGAAACGATTACCCCCGGTGGGGCAACTGAACCCGCAACACGATAGTATCGTGTTCAGTCCGAGAATGGAATTCCCAGCAGGCCGTTCTTGCAATGCGCAGGAAAATGGCCAGCGTATGCTGGTTCAACTAAACTCAGATTTTAGGGGAGAACTGGTAACCGAAGTGTGAAAGCGCGATTTCTATCACAACTGCCGAAACAGGAAAAGACAAATCTGCGGAGATTATTTGTAGCCGTGATTGATCGATTGCAAAGGGTAACAAACCGGCTGATTGGTTGTGTTATCTCAGAAGCAAATGGACTGTGCGGAGGCTGCAGACAAGTCTGCAACCGCCGTTTTCCTATTGTCGCATGGTTGCGCTGGGCGGTTAGAGAATTCCGCTCAGGGGACCGCCGGAAGTGGCGAGCGCGTCGACGCGTGCGGTGATGTTTGGATCTTCAATCAGCGGCGGCGCGTGGTGCGGTTTGCGTCGGGCATCGATGACCAAACTGCCGTGGCAGCCCCAATGTTTATCTTGGACATAACTACCAATTCCATTGATGTCGGCCGCGGGATTGGAGCGTGTGAATGTGACCCATAAGAAATTGTTGAGTGTGCGAGCGGTGAACTCACTGTCGTCGGCGATCACGATGAGTGGAAATTGATTGATGGGGGCGTCGGCGGAAAAATGATTACAGAATGCGTCGACGGCCTCGCGGGTTTGGAAAGTGGGGCCGGTGATTGCCAGGACGCCGGGTAGGCAGAGGCGCGGATTGGTGAAGCCCTCGGGGAGGTTCAACTCGCTGGGAATTTCGGTGGGCAGTTTGCGGATCGGTTCCCCAGCGGCGGCCAGCACTACTTTGGAACCGCGATTCAGGCCGCTGCCGGAATAATCGAGCGTGTCGATCGTGGTTTGAGTCTGGAAATGCAAATCGCGCCGCCAATCAATACGACTGAGTAGGTGCGCGAAGACAGCGGGGATGTCGTTAACATCCAGTTGCGGGGCATCGTTTTCAGCGACGATCAACAGATACTTTGCCAACGACATTTGACCTTGTCCGAGAATGGCGTTGGCTTGGGTGAGAATTTCTTGCGGAGCAGAATCGCTGCCCCAAGGGACATAACGTTCGCTGCCGATGGCTAACAGCAAGGGATGCACGCCCGCGGCATCGACGGCGTTTACGGCGCGGACTCCCGGCAGGACAGTGGGGATCATGGGGCCGGTGATTTCGTGAATCAGAGCGCCGAATAGCGTATCTTCTTGCGGGGGGCGTCCCACCACGGTGAAAGGCCAGATGGCGCCGTCGCGGTGATAAACCTTTTCGACACAGAACACGGGAAACTCGTGCGCTAAACTGTAGTATCCCAAATGGTCGCCAAAGGGTCCTTCGGGGAGGGTTCGCTCAGGGATGACGTAGCCGCTGATGCAAAAATCGATTTCGGCGGGGATCGGCAATGGTTGTGCGCCGTGGACCATGCGCACGCGTCGTCCGCCCAGCGCGCCGGCGAAGTACAGTTCGGGGAGACCTTCAGGAAGGGGCATCACGGCGGCGACGCTCATGGCGGGGGGGCCGCCGATGAGGATATTGGCCCGAAGTTTTTCGCCCCGGCGAATCGCGGCGGCGTGATGTACGCCGATGCCGCGATGGATTTGATAGTGCAGTCCGATTTCGGTATTGGGTTGGTATTGGCCGCCGGAGAGTTGCACGCGGTACATGCCCAGGTTGGATTTAGCGATACCGGGCGTGTCGGGGTGTTCGGTGTAGACTTGCGGCAAGGTGATAAACGCGCCGCCATCGTCGGGCCAGGATTTGAGTTGTGGAAGTTGATCGATTGTGGTGGTGTGCTCGAGTATGGGACCGCGACGGACTTTGCGGGGGAGCATGCTGAGTGCGGTCGGGCTGGCGCGGAAGGACTTCCACGGGTGCCGGGCAGCGGTCGAGGGGTCGGCTTTGATACGGACAAGCTGTGAAACCGCTTCGAGCGTGTCGCGAAAGATATACCGTACGCGGTCCATGCTGCCGAACAGGTTGCTGACCATGGGGAACGGGCTGCCGGTGACGTTGGCGTAGTAAATGGCCGGGCCGCCGGCGGCGAAGACGCGGCGCTGGATTTCGGCAGCTTCTAAATGAGGATCGACCGGTTCCTCGATACGGATCATCCGCCCGGTGGCGAGCAGGTCGTCGGTGCAGGCTTTGAGAGTGCGGTATCCCATGTCAGGCGGATGATTCTTCGTTCGTGATGGTTATTTGAAAAAAGGTCTCGCGCAGAGGCGCCAAGACACAGAGAGAAGAAGGGGAGGGCTGTGAAATCTCTTTGCGGCTTGGCGTCTTGTAAGTTGTTGGTGTTTATGGCGTGGTGGAGGTTTTGGCTAAGCTGCCGGATAAATCCTAGACTCGGTGATGATCTTGTCCATGTCGACGTCGTGCGATTCGGTGGGGATTTTCGGAAAAATTTGGCAGTCGAACGCCAAGGCGATGAGTGGGGTTTTATCATTGGCGGATTGGAGGAGTTTATCATAATACCCCTTGCCGTGGCCGCAGCGGGCGCCGTGAATATCGAATGCGACTCCGGGCACGAGAATGATGTCGAGTTGATCGGTCGTGGCGCTGCGGTCGGGCTGTGTGCGGAGGTCGCTGGGCGGTTCGGGGATGCCGTAGGCTCCGGGGGTGAGCTCGTCGAGATTTTGTAGGTGAAACAATTGCAGTTCCCCGTCGCGGCAATAGGGGATGACGACTTTTTTGTCGTTCTCTAAAGCAGCGGTGATGAGGTCGGCGGTGGCGACTTCTTCGCGGACACTGACGTAGAGCATCACGGTCTGTGCGGATTGGTATTCGGCGAGAGTGTGGAGGCGATTGGCGATTTGTTGGCTGCGTGTGTGGCGGTCGTTGAGTGCTTGGCGCGCGGCGCGGGCTTGCTGGCGGATCTGTGGTTTGGCGAGTGGTGTTGGTGCGGACAAGATTTGTATCCGTTGTTGTGGTCGGGTAGGATGCAGAGGCGAGCATTGTTGGTATCTGGTGTTATTCCGTCCGTCAATGGAGGTCCGTCATGTCTGCGATGAATCGACGCGGTTTTTTGGGTACGACATTGGTTGCGGCGGGGACGTTGGCGTCTGCCGCGCCGGTCAAAGCAGCGGCGAATGATACGGTAGGCGTGGCGGTGTTGGGAGCGGGGCGGGGGGCGAATCTGGCAGCGCATTTTGCCGCGTTGCCCGACAGCCAAGTGGTGGCGATTTGCGAAGTGGATGCGGCGCGGGGGCAGAAATTGGCGGAGCGGGTGCAGTCGATTTCCGGTAAGCGTCCGCCGGTCGTGACTGATTTTCGCACATTACTGGACCAGCAGGATGTGGATGCGTTGGCCGTGGCGACGCCCGATCATTGGCATGCGCCGGCAACGATCCTGGGATGTGCGGCGGGAAAAGATGTGTATGTGGAGAAACCGGCATCTCATAACGTCGCCGAAGGACGGATGGCAGTGAACGCGGCTCGCAAGTTTGATCGGATCGTGCAGCACGGTACGAATTTGCGCGCGGCTCCGCACTATGAAGAAGCGTGGGAGCTATTAAGACAAGGGGTGATCGGCAAGGTGTTGATGGTCAAGGCGATCAATAATCAACGGCGGGGGCGATTGGCGCAGCGGCAAGACGAAGCGACGCCAGCAGGAGTGGATTACAATATGTGGTTGGGACCGGCTGAGAAGCGGGCGTTCAATCGGAATCGGTTCCACAGCAGTTGGCATTGGAATTGGGAGTACGGCACGGGGGATATTGGGAACGATGGCGTGCACCAAATCGACTTGGGACGTTGGGCATTGGGTTTGAAGGCTCCCAAGTCGGTTTCAGCGATGGGGGCCAAGCTGGGTTCGAAAGGGGATGCACAGGAGACGCCCGACACGATGGTGGTGACGTGGGAATATGACGACTTGTTGTTTGTGTATGAGCAGCGAGACTTCACACCGTATCGCATGCAGGGGCATCGGTTGGACAACGACAACATCTTTTACGGTGATCAAGGGTACTTGATGATCGACCGCGATGGTTATCGCGTGTTTCACAAGGGCGGGGAGCGGGGGCCGGTTGGGGGCGAGAAGTGGGTTGATTCGCCGCGGCATTTTCAGAACTTTATTGATTGCGTGAAAAGCCGAGACCGGAACGAATTGATTGCGGATATTGAAGAAGGGCACTATTCGGCGTTGCTCTGCCATTTAGGCAATGCTTCATTCCGCACGGGACGTCGATTGCAATTCGACGGCGAAGCTGAGCGATTTGTCGACGATGAGGAGGCGAATCGGTATTTGGCACGCGATTACCGGCAGGGCTTTGAGTTGCCGGTGATCTGACCGGGCTCTCTAAAACTGGTTCAAACGTCTTTTTGGTGAGTTGATTCCCGTCTTGGCGCTTTGGGCGGGCGGATTTTGATTTTGCCCCTCTATTTCCGACGTGGCAGGTGTGCTGCGTGGGGCGTCGGCGTGAAGCTGCGCCGGTTGGTCCGGTTATATCGCCGAATGGGACGACACGGATTTGTTGGTTCCGGCTGTTGCGGTAGGTCTTGCGAAAAAAACTCGGCAAATATCGCAACAAAATTGTGCCGTAGAACCGGGAGTGCATACCTAGCCGGATGATGTGGCAAGTCCGGCAGGGGCGCGGGCAATTGCCCCAAGTTATCGCAAACGGGGGTCTGTGGCTGAGCTTCTCGGCGGTCAGGTCGGGGTGGGTTTCGTGTTCGGTATAACCGGAACAATCGGTGGGGCGCGCGACGGTCTGCTGTGCCGGAGAGTCACGCAAATCGCGTTGCAGCGATTATCCGCCGCGCACCGATACAGTGGGTGAAGCCGTAAAGGAATCCGGCATGCCGTCCGCCGAATTGGGCGACAGCAATTGCGTTGATGGTCATGGGAGATCCATGAAACCAGGGCGCGGTGAAAGGATTCTGAGCGGATGGAACAGTCTGTACTAACTGTTCTCCGAAGGGGAACTTGCGCGTCGAGATTTGACTGCGGATGGGATACCTCCATTTCGCATCTGATATCTCGCATTACTCCTTCCCGGACGTGCATCGACCCACGAAATCCAAGCGATCCGCAGACCACGCGGATATCGACAACGAGCTACGATTTTTATTGAGAGATCGAAAGGAAGCTAAACCTCATGAAATGGCTGAATCTTATAGGCGCATTGGTGTTGGCGCTGGGCATGAACGGAACGGCTCAGGCCGGTTTGTTCGGCGGACACCATGGTAGCAGCGACTGTTGCGGCGCCGCAAAGAGCTGTGATTGTGCGTTGGCCTGTCCGCGCATCTGTTGTAAACCCGTCATCTGTCGTCCGACCTGTCACAAGGTCTACAACTACCAACGTTCGTGCTGCAAGCCGACTTGCTGCGACACATGTGCTCCCACGGATTGCTGCGCCCCCAAGGCGTGCTGTGCTCCTGCCGGTAATGGTTGTGCCCCCGCTGCTAAGGCGTGCTGCGCTCCCGCTGGCAATGGTTGTGCCCCGGCAGGCAACGCTTGCTGTGCCCCGGCTGGCAATGCTTGCTGTGCTCCGGCCGGCAACAACTGCTGTGCTCCGGCTGCGAACAGCTGCTGTGGCCCGGCGTCCTGCTGTGCCCCGATGCCGTGCTGCCAACCTCGCGTTGTTTGCGTTCCCAAGTGCTGCCCCAAGCCGTGCTGGAATCCTTGCAAATGCTGCGAGCAATTGTGCGACAACAACTGCTGTGACAAAGCTTGCTGCGACAAAGCTGGTTGTGCCCCCGCTGGCAACGCCTGCTGTGCTCCCGCTGGCAACGCTTGCTGTGCCCCGGCCGGCAACGCTTGCTGTGCTCCGGCTGGCAATAGCTGCTGTGCTCCTTCCTCCTGCTGCAACACCGGTTGCGGTGGTGGATGCTGCGACTGCGAGCAAATCTGCTGCGACGATGATCCGTGCGAAATCGCGCACTACATCTACGTTTCGCAAACGGCTTGCTACGCTCGTCAACGTGCACGTGCCATTGATAAGCTCGGCAACAAGTTCAAATGTGTCTGCAACCCGGAAATCATGTGCGCCTTGGTTGTGGGATTGAACGATTGCGACGAGCGGGTTCGCCGCCAAGCCGCCGATGAAATTGGCGATCAGCTTCGCAAGTACCCCTGCTGCTGCAACAAGCAAATCGTCTGTGCCTTGGCCTGTGCCTTGGGTGACTGCGATCGCCGCGTCCGCCGTCAAGCGGAAGAAGCGTTGGAGATCTGCGGATACGAAGTTGACGATTGCTGCAACTGTGGAACCAGCTGTGGCCAAACTTGCTGCAACAGCTGTGCCCCGGCTGCCTGTGGTGCCGCTGGTGCTGCCCCCGCCGCTCCGGCTCCGGCCGACGCGAGTGAAGAAGCTGCTCCGGCTCCGGCTCCTCCGGCCGAACCGGAAGCGTACTTCCCCTCGCGGATTCCTCAGCGTCAATCGCAAAAATCGCATCGCGGTTTGGGCAACCTGTTTGGCCTGAAGTAAGCGACGGATTTGGTAACGACGAAGTATTGAAGCGACTCATCTCCGTTCATAAGGAAACGGGTCGAACGCAGGCGGCTCTGGGCATTTTGCCGAGGGCCGCCTGTTCGTATTTACAGGTCATCATTTTTTCAGCAGAACTTCTACACCATAACGGCAGGCAAATTGAAGCTTACGGCGTCTCGGTAGTCGATTGTTGTCCGATCATACGAAGCGATTCAGGAGTCGCTGTTCGTATTGCGATCGGTGAGGTTGATCCTGGCGGTGTGGTGGTGACTGTGAGAGGTGTCGATGGTAACGGGGGGGCGAAGTCGGTAAGATCGCGTCGCGTGCGTTGGTGCTTGACGAAGCTTGAGGCGACAGGCTGAAGGGTTCGTTGCGGCACCGCTTTTTTTCCTGCCGATGCCATTTTGCTTACTGAATACTGATTTCATGTCTCGCATTCAACAATTGACTCCGGCGGTGGTGAACAAAATTGCCGCTGGTGAGGTGATCGAGCGGCCGGCGAGCGTGGTCAAGGAAATGCTGGAGAATTCCGTCGATGCGTTGGCGACGCGGATCGAAGTGGAAGTGGCCGCTGGCGGGAGTGAGCTGATTCGGATTACCGATGACGGCGAAGGAATTCATCCCGACGATGCGCTGCTGACGATCAGCAGCCATGCGACGAGCAAGATTCGCTCCGCTGAAGATCTCTTCAGCGTGCATACGATGGGATTTCGCGGGGAAGCGCTGGCCTCGATTGCCGAAGTGAGCCAATTTTCATTGCGAAGCCGACAGGCGGAGAATCCGCGGGGCTTTGAATTGGAAGTGAATGGAGGGCAATTGAGCGAACCGAAACCGTGCGGCTGCCCGGTGGGAACGACGATTGAAGTTCGCAATCTGTTCTGCAATACGCCGGTTCGTCGCAAGTTCTTAAAAACGCCGGCGACGGAAATGGGGCATATCACTGAGCAATTCACGCGGATTGCGCTGGCGAATTCGCGGTTGCATTTGTCGCTGCGGCACAATCGCAAAGTGATTTATGACCTGCCGGCGACGGAAAAGATGATCGACCGGTTGGAATTGTTCTATGGAGCGGAGTTGGCCGAGAAGTTGATTTGGGTTGAATCGGAACAGGAGGGAGTGCGGCTGTGGGGTTATGTGGCGCACCCTAGCCAAAACAAATCGACCGCCAAGGGGCAGTATTTGTTTCTCAACGGACGTTGGATTCAGGACCGCTCACTGAATCATGCATTGCGGGAAGCGTATCGCGGGTTGTTGATGGTGGGGCGATATCCGATTACGTTTTTGTTCCTGGAAGTCCCGGCGGAGTCGGTGGATGTGAATGTGCATCCGACGAAATCGGAAGTTCGTTTTCGGGACAGTCAAATTCTGTATCGGCAGTTGTTGTCGACGTTGCGGAAAAAGTTTTTGAGCGTCGATCTCGACGGTCGATTGAATGTGGCGGGTGAGGGGCCGCGCGAGGAAGCGGCGGCGCCGACACCGGAAGTTCGGGCGGAGGCGCAGCGGGACCTGGTGGCTTGGGCGGGGGAACAGGTTGCGGCGTGGAAGCCAACAGAGTCGACGGGAAGCTGGGAATTGCCGCCGCGTTCGATTCCACTCTCGGCGGCCGATATTGAGGAACGGGAGTCTGGTGCATCCGAAACGCCTGCTGCGGATTTTCCGGCCGGGGAGATGCAGACGCGGCAGGATGCGGCGCATCACGATTTCCATGCGGGTGAACGCCCGCGGGCGATGCAGGTGCACGATTGTTATTTGGTGGTCGAAACCGAAGAGGGGATTGCGGTGATCGATCAACATGCGCTGCACGAGCGGATCATGTATGAGCATTTGCGGGGGCGGGTGTTGGCCGATGATGTGGAATCGCAGCGATTGTTGCTCCCGGAAACGATCGAGTTGAGTGCGGGAGAGGCGGGGTTGTTGTTGGAGAATGCTGAATTATTGGGGCAATTCGGGCTGGGGATTGAGGGGTTCGGCGGCGGGACGGTGTTGCTAACGCGGTATCCAGTCATGTTGTCGCGGGCGAATTTGCGGCAATTGATTTTGGATGTGGTCGATCAACTGTCGGGATCGGGTGAAAAACCGACGCGGCGGGACTTGATTGATGAGTTGTTGCATATGATGTCCTGCAAGGCAGCGATCAAAGCGGGGCATCGGTTGAGTCCCGAGGAAATCGACAGTCTGTTGGAGCAACGGCATTTGGTGGATGACGCGCATCATTGTCCGCACGGTCGGCCGACGGCCTTGGTTTTGTCGCGAGCGCAGCTGGATCGGCAATTTGGCCGCCTGGGTTAATTGCGTGCGGGGTAAACCGCGTCAAATGTTGCTGATCAGCCCGCGGTCGTAGTGCGGCGGCTGCGAAAATGGGTTACACTCGAAGGTTGGAGACGATGTGTCGGCGGCAGTCCGGTGATTGTGAATTGCTGCCGAATCGGAATTTGGTTTGGGCGTAATGTTTGATCGGTGCCATGGTGTGCACGGCATGGGGATCTACGCTCGCGACGATAAACACCCTGTAAATTAACGACTTATGATTTGCGTCAGTATTGGCAGAACCCGTCACAAGATGATGCAGGCCGAGTATCGCGCCCTGGCGGAGCGTGGGGCGGAGTTGGTGGAGTTGCGGCTGGATTGGCTGGGGCGACTGCCGGATTTGAGTCGGCTGTTGAAAGATCGTCCTTGCCCGGTGGTGATCACTTGCCGCCGCAGCGAAGACCAGGGGCGCTGGCGGGGGACGGAAGAGCAGCGGCGGACGATACTGCGAAACGCGATCGCCGACGGAGTGGATTACGTCGATCTGGAAGAGGACATTGCGGGGGGCATTCCGCGCTACGGTTCGACCAAGCGGATCGTCAGCCACCACGATTTTGAGGAAACGCCTCAGGATCTGTGGGAAATCCATCGTCGGCTTTGCAGCCATGATCCGGACGTTGTGAAGTTAGTCACGATGGCGAATTCGCAGCAGGATAATATCCGAATGTTGCAGGTTGTGCAGGCCGCCAAGGTTCCCACGATTGGTTTTTGCATGGGGGAATTGGGGCTGACCAGCCGGATTTTGACTGGGAAATACGGCGCGCCGTTTACGTATGCGACATTCAATAGCGGGCGTGCTATGGCGCCGGGGCAATTGTCGTTTTCGGATATGAAGAAGGTTTATCATTACGACGAGATCGATGAGGCGACCGAGGTTTACGGTGTTTTGGGAGATCCGATTGCGCACAGTCTGAGTCCCTTAATTCACAATCGAGCATTTCGCGCAGCGGGTCTCAACAAGGCGTATCTGCCGTTCCATGTGCTGCCCTCGGTGTTTAAGCAAACGCTAGAAGATTTCCAATGGTTGGATGTGAAAGGTTATAGCGTGACTTTGCCGCACAAGGTGGCGGCAATCGATGTGTCGGACGCTTGTGAACAATCGGTTGAGGAGATCGGGGCGGCCAATACGTTGTATCGGGATCCGGAATCGGGTTGGGTGGCGGCGAATACGGATTACGATGCGGCGTTGACGACGATTTGCTTGGGATTGGATCCTAAATTCGACCCCGCGACCGACAGTTATGAAAAACTGATTTCGGGACGCCGAGTGTTGATTTTGGGAGCTGGTGGCGTGGCGCGGGCGATTGCCGCCGGATTGAGCGAGGCGAAGGCGGACGTAACCATTACCAATCGGACGCATCAACGGGCGATTGAATTAGCTGCGGAATTTGGCTGTCGGGAGGTGCAATGGGAAAATCGCGGCAGTGGCTTTATTGATATTTTGGTGAATTGCACGTCAGTCGGAATGCATCCCAATGTCGATCAGACGCCGTTCCAACAAAGTTGGCTGCGGGATGGCATGCTGGTTTTCGATACGATTTATACGCCCGAGCGGACGATGTTGATTAAAGAAGCTCGCGAGCATTTGTGCAAAACGGTAACGGGTGTGGAAATGTTTGTGCGGCAAGCAGCGGCGCAATATGAACGCTTCACCGATACGGCGGCTCCGTTGGAGTTGATGCGGGAAACGTTGCGTCACAAGATATCACCCGCTCAATACGACGGTGCGTGATGGTGTGTCGTCATTGGCAAATGATTTTGATCCGCGATGCTGGTTCGCGATCTGGCAAATCGTTTTAAAACCCACCGGCACGTTCCGCTGAAACTGATAGGTAAGTTTCCGGAACAAATGCAACCGGGTTTTGAAACTGGTTCTCGCTCCGCGGAATTCTCCGCAGCGGTGTAGTCGGGTAAGACGCTGTTTCTATGGTGATCACCTTTATTGGATATCGAGGTTGCGGGAAATCGACTGTGGCGGCTTTGTTGTCGGCGCGGCTCGGTTGGGCGTGCGTTGATGCCGATGATGCGATTGAAAGCCGCGCGGGATGCTCGATCAGCGAGATATTTGCAGAGCGGGGTGAGCCGGTCTTTCGGGAGTTGGAGCGGACGGTGATTGCGGAATTGCTCGGCAGGGAGCGGTTGGTGCTGGCGGCGGGGGGCGGGGCGATTTTGGCTAAAGCAACGCGTGCGGGGATGCGCAGCGCAGGTCCTGTCGTTTGGCTACAGGCGCCGGTTGAGGATTTGAGCCGACGGATTTCCGGTGATGGCAGCACGGCATTGCGGCGCCCGCAGTTAACCGATGCGGGGGTGACGGCTGAGATTGAGAGTGTATTGACCGCTCGTGAACCGTTGTATCGCGATGCGGCGACGATTGTGATTGATACGGCGGGCCGGACTGTTGAGGACGTGGCGGCGGCTGTTTACGATGCTCTGCCCGATGAAGTAACGAAGGATCAATAACGTGATGGACCACCTCATCGATCTTGCACCGCGCCTGGTCCTCGTGTTTACAGCGGGCGTACTGATTGGGCGGTTTCTCAATCTTTGTATTGTCCGCTTTCCGCGCGATGACAGTTTTGTTGGGCAATTGAAACTACTGTTCCGGCGTCCGCGAGCCTGCGATGGCTGTGGGCTACCACGCAGTTGGTGGCAGTGCTTGCCCTTGACCGGTCTGTTCTCAAAAACAGCACGCTGTGGAGGTTGCCGGCGACGGATTCCACGGCGATTCGCGGTTGTCGAGTTATTGACCGGCGGGTTGTTGGCGGTGCTGTATGCTTTCGAGGTCCAACCCGAGGTAGGATTGTCCGATGCGCAATTGCATGTGCGGTTTCTGTATCATGCGGTGATGTTTTGTGCCTTGATCGTGGCAACGTTTATTGATTTTGATTTGAAGATCATCCCCGATGGCTCGACGTTGCCGGCGATGGCGGTGGGGGTCCTGGGGGGGTGGTTGTTGCCTTATGTGTTTCTCACGGAAGTTTGGTATCAGCAACCGCATTTGTCGTTCTTTGAACAGTTGGCGCAAGGGGAGTGGTCGTGGTTGGCCGTTTTTCAAGGGCGGCCGGAGTGGATTGAACGTTGGCCGCATTTGCATGGCTTGGCGGTCAGTTTGGCGGGGTTGGTGGTGGGCGGCGGGATTGTGTGGTCGGTGCGTATTATGGGTGAGCGGGTGTTGGGCCGGGAGGCGATTGGGTTTGGCGATGTGATTTTGTTGGCGATGATCGGTAGCTTTGTAGGGTGGCAGGCGGCTGCGATTGTGTTTTTTTTAGCGCCGTTGTTTGCTTTGATGACAGTGGTGCCGTCGTGGATCTTTTTACGCAATCGCGAAATTCCCTTCGGACCGTATTTGAGTCTGGCCGCTGTGGTGGTCGTGCTGTTTTGGCAGGAGATCTGGGCGGAAACGGACCAGATTTTTTCTTTGGGCGTCTTTTTGCCGGTGGTTGGTTTGGTGATGCTGTGCGCGTTGGCATCGCTGTTGGGGATGTGGCTGGGGATCAAACGCTTGTTCGGCTTTGAAGCTGAGGAAGAGTTCATTGAGGAATGGACTTCGGGGGACCAGTTGTCGTTTCTGGCGAACGAAGTGATTGACCCCGATCAGGGGCAGTGGAGTCGGGCGTCCTGGTTGGGTGGAGACACAGGGCGGGGGCGGTCGCATTATCGGCGGTGGCGGGGGGGCGGGGGGTGGTAGTAGGCAGGGAGGAGTGGCCGGTGGCTAGTGGCCAGTGGCCAGAAAAAAGGGGGGGAGTCTTGTAGGTGGGACTTGGTTTGTGCTGCCTGATTTGATTGGGGGAGTGTGATTGAAATTGCGAGGAGACCTTCGGTCGGGGGAGTGCGGGGTCGGGAGACCCGCGCACAACGAAGGAGGGGCGGGTGCGGGGTCGGGAGACCCGCGCATGACGTTGGACGCGCGCACAACGTTCTTCTTTTCCTCGAGCCTGTTGCCTCACGCCTCTTTTCCTACAGCCTACGGTCTATGGCCGACAGTCTGGCGTCTCACTGGTGTCGGGGGTCGAAGGCGTCTTGTAGGGCGTCGGAGACTATGTTGAAGGCGAGGACTAGGCCGAACATGAAGGCGGTGGCGGCGCCGATTTGCCAGAAGAAGCTGTTGATGACTTCCGAGCCGGACTGGCTGATCATGATGCCCCAACTTGGTCCGCGTTTGACGCCCAGTCCTAGAAAACTGAGGATGACTTCGGACTTGATCGCGCCGATGAAGAGCAGTGAAAAGTTGATCAGTAGCAGGTGAGCGGTGTTGGGGATGATGTGCCGCAGCATGATGTAGACCCGCCCGCAACCCATAGCTGTGGCTGCCTGGACGTATTCCAGCTCTTTGATCTTGAGCGTCTCGCCCCGTAATACGCGGCAGGGACCGATCCAAAAGGTGAGACCGAAGGCGACATAGACGGGAATCAGCGTGCCGTCCCAGGTGGTGCCGGTGAACATATAGGCCAGCAGCACCAAGAGGACGAGGTTGGGGATCGAGGAAAAGGTGGTGTAGAGCCAGATCACCAGATGGTCGACCCAGCCGCCGAAAAATCCGGCAGCGACTCCCAGGAAGCCGCCAAATAAGACGGCAAACAGAGCGGTGACGATGCCGATTTGCATGGCGACTTTGATGGAGTAGATCGCTCGCAACATGATGGAGCGACCTTGGCGGTCGGTTCCCAAGAGCATTTCAAAGCTGCGCCAAACCCCTTTCCAGCCGGTGGGGGGTGGGTAGAGTTGATTGACGATTTGCTCTAACTCGGCCAGTTTTGATAACTGCTCGGGGGCTTCGTTGAGGTTGGCGCTGGTGGCCAAGCTGTCGAAGGTCTTCCAGCCTTGGTCGACCAGGGTTTTTAGTTCCGGCTGGGGCAGGTCGGCGACTTTGAGGGTGCCGAAATCGATTTCAGCGAGGGCTGTTTGCGGATCGGGTTTTTTGAGTGCGCGGTCGACGATTTCTAGTAGTTGCTCGCAATGTTGCAAGCGTTTTTCCGGCTCTGGCTTTAGGAAGAATCCGGGCATGTTTTTGGTGCCGACCCGGCCTTCGGTTTGCTCCAGGTTGATGAAACCGTAATTTTTTGGCGGGGTGTAGTCTTTATCCTGCCAGCTGCGGAAATCGAAATACATTTCCGGAACCAGGATCACAATCGCGATCGCCAGATAAGCGGAAATGACGAGTAGCGCCAGGATCGATGACCGGCTGCGGAAGAATTTTCGGGCGGCCCGGGATTCTTTCCAATTCAAAATCATGAGAGGCGAATCCTCGGATCAACCAGGGCGTAGAGCACATCGGTGAGAATGATGGTGATGATGAATAAAGCGGCGAAGACAGCGGTGAAGGCTTGGATTACCGGGAAGTCCTTGGCATTGACCGCCATGATCAGCGCCCGACCCATGCCGGGAATCCCGAAGTACATTTCGAGCACGATCGAGCCGGTGATTAAAAAGGGGAGGGTGATCATCACTTGGGTGACGATGGGGATCATGGCGTTTTTGAGCATGTGCACGAACATGACTTTGCGTTTGGTGACCCCTTTGGCGCGGGCGGTTTTGATGTAATCGCGGCCGGTTTCTTCGACCATGACCGCGCGGTAGAAGCGGGTGTCGTAGCCCATGGCGACGATGACTGAAATCATCACGGGAAGCAGGCAGTAATGCGCCCAGTATTGGAGTCCCGGCTCGTAGCCTTGGATGGCGAAGAGTTCGTGTCCGGTTTCTTTGTAGATCAAATAGGCCCCGAAGTATTGTCCTAAAATGATGTAGACCAACACGCTGATGCACATGCCCAACACGGCGAAAAAGACCAACGTTTTGTCGACGGTCCGCCCGCGGTAATAGGCCGAGATCATGCCGACGCAAATGGAGAGAATCGTGGTCAGGATCAGTGCCGGCACGGTGATGGAGAGGCTGGGGACGATTGAGCGGCGGATCATGCTGCCGACGGTGACGCCGGGGAAATCCCAGCTTTGTTCAGTGAAGTCGAATGTGACAAGCTTTTTCAGGAACGTGGCGTATTGTGTGATGAACGGTTTGTCTAAACCGAAAGCTTTTTTCGTGACGGCGATTTTTTCCGGCGTGGCATTTTTGCCCAGATGGATTGCCACCGGATCCTGGATGCGGAGGATGGCCATGACCATCAGGATGACACCCAGATAGACGGGGATGTAGTAGATCAAACGGCGAATGATGTAGGACCACATAGCTCGGTCACTTTAGTCTGGTTGCTGGAAGCGAATCAGTGGCTTCGAAGAGAAACCGTATTAGTTCTCTGAGGGATAGACGCCGCGCTGGGTGACGTCTAGGTATTTGGGCCAGTTGTAGAAGTCTTCGGTGACTTTGAAATTTTTCAGCCAGGGATTGATCAGGTAGAACCGTGTGCGGCCCATGGAACCGGTGTAGGGGGTGTCTTCGATGACCATGTCCCGCATTTTGATATAGAGCTCCGTCCGTTCGGGAGAGGGGGGCATGCTGCGGATCTGTTCGTAGAGGCGGTCGTATTCCGGCCGGCTGTAATTGAAGCTGTTGGAACCGGGGGCGGCGTTGGGACTGTAAAACAGGGCGAGGTTATTTTCCGCATCGGGGTAGTCGGAACCCCAGGCGAAGCCGAAGAAGGGGGCCTTCTTGTTGTGGACTTTTTCGATCAGGGTGGAGAACTCGACGATCTGAGCGTTGATTTCCACATTGATTTTTCCGAGTTGACGTTTCAGTAATTCGGTCTGTTCGACGTTGTTTCTACCGCTACTGGTATAGAATTCGATTCTGGGTAAGCCTTTGCCTTCTGGATATCCCGCTTCGGCGAGCAGTTGCCGGGCGCGTTCTAAGTTGGGACCGCGATAGCTGACGTCGGCTTTGCCGTCGGGGGGGAAACCTTCGAGGCCGGGGGGGATGGGGCCGTCGTAGACGGTGTTGATGCCGCTGTAAAAGGCTTCGTTGAATTCGTCCAGATCGATTGCCAGCGAAATTGCCTGGCGGAGTTTTTTTTGTTTCTCGCCGTAGCCTCCCAGCAATTCGTCTTCCATGTTGAAACCGCGGAAGATGAAGTCGAGCAATTCCACGTTCTGTGTGGTGATGCCTTCGCGGACTAATTTGGGCCGCAATTGTTTCGTACGCTTGAGAAATGCTTCGTCAAAGTATTCATCGGGGACTTGTGTGTAGTCGATTTTTCCGGTGCGAAACGATAGCCACATCGGTTGGTCTTGGACAAAAAATTGGAACTCCAGACGGTCGACGAGCGGCAAGCGTTTGCCGGCGTCTTTGGTCCAGCCAGCGGCGACGTCGCTCGGCATATGTTCGGTGGGGTAATAGCAGGGGTGGTAGCTGGGGTTTTTGTAAAAGACCATCCGCTGTCCGGGACGCCAGTCCTCTTCGGCGAGGGTAAACGGCCCCGTTCCAACGGGATGCCGACCGAAGCGATCGCCGTACTTTTCGACCGCTTCGCGGGGGACGATCGCGGTTTGGAACATGGCGAGCACCCACATGAATCGCTGGACGGGCTGTTTGAGTATCACGCGGAATTCGTGGTCGTTGATCTTCTGCATGCCTGCGACGGGTGCGTCGTAATCGAAGGAGCCTGTTTGGGCTTCGACGGCTGCGTTTTGTTGTTCGCGGTATTCGTCGAAGCCTTTGATGGTGTCTTTGAGCAGCCACCAACTCTTGGGGTTGTTGCCATTGTCGGCCATCCGCTTCCAAGAGTAGAAGACATCGTCGGTGACCAGTTCGCGGCCTTTGCCATCGGGGAAACAGGGGTCGTCGTGGAAGAGGACGCCCGGTTTGAGTTTGAAGTGGTAGGTGAGTCGGTCCTCAGAAATTGTGGGCATCTCGCTGAGCAGCAGCGGTTCTAATTCTGGAGGACGGATGAGGTACTTGTATTGCACCAACGTTTCGTAGACTTGGCAGGTGGCTTTGTTGTCGTAGACCGTTGAGCCTTGGACCGGGTCGAGCGATTTGGGGTCGTCGGCGCGTAACGGTAAACGTAAGACCTTGCCCTCTTCATCGATACGCGAGCAAGAGGAGCAAGCGAGGAGGGCCAACACTGCGGCGATGTGCAGCGTGCGAGCTAACCACTTTACGCTGGGGGTGTGTTGGGTTTTATTCATACGTTGGCGAGTGATTTGTGTGAATAGACGCGATGTTGGTTTGTGTCAGGTGGTTGTTTGCCGGCACTGCTGGGCGAGCCAGCAGTGGCACCCGGTGGTTTTACGGCACTGGCGGACAAGCCGCCAGTGGCACCCGGAAAAACTGACCTGTACTGGGGGGCAAGCTGCCAGTGGTACCCGATTGGTGAATTATTGAATGCGCATCATAGAGGATGTTGCGGAATTGTCACGGTGATTTGGGGGGATCGTTGTTGCGTTTCCAGTCGGCGATCCAGAGTTGGCTGGTGCCTTTGGGGCCGCGGGTGGAGGTCCACATCAGTTTGCTTCCGTCGGGACTGAAGACGGGCAGTACATCGGCGGCGGGGCTGTCGGTGATTTGCGTGACAGTGCCGGCGGTTGGTTTGCCGTCTTTGAAATCGAGGTCCATGACGTGGAGTTGGAATTTGGCGGACGTTGGTCCGCGGGAATAATCGGCGCCGGACCAGACGAAGTATTTGCCACTGGGGTGGAAATAGGGGCACCAATTGACCTCTTTGAGGTTGTGGGTCAGTTGGACTTCGTGCTTGCCATCGACGGAGATCATGAAGATTTGCAGCATGTGTTCTTCGTCACGGTCGCTGCGGAAGATGATCCATTGATCGTCGGGCGAGAAGAAGGGGCCGCCGTCGTAGCCGTCGACGTTGGTGATTTGGCGGACGTTGCTGCCGTCGGCGTCCATGATGAAAATATCAGGATCGCCATCGCGGGTGGAGGTGAAGACGATTTGTTTGCCGTCGGAGGAATAACTGCCTTCGGCATCGTAACCGGGGGCGTCGGTCAGTTGTTTGAGGTTGGTGCCGTCGAGGTCACAGGTATAGATGTCCATGAAATCATCGAAATCCCACTGGTAACGGCGGCGGCCGGTGATGGCACGGGCGTCGCGTTCGATGGTGGGGAGATTGGGGTTGGTGTGAGCGGAGGCGAAGAGGAGCGATTTGCCGTCGGGGTTGAAGTAGCTACAGGTGGTCCGTCCGCGGCCGGTGCTGATACGGCGGGGGTCGTTTTTGTCGAGGTCTTGGAGATAGATTTGGTAGAAGGGATAGCCGACGGGGTAGGCTTGGTAGATGATCTGTTTGCCGTCGGGAGAGAAGTAACCTTCGCCGGCGCGGGGCAAGCCGGAGGTGACTTGGCGGAGGTTGGCGAGGTGTTCCGATTCGAGCGGGGAGAGCGCGGGGGTTGACGGCTCGTCGGGCTTGGGGGCATCCTCGGCCAGTGCAGGGGAACTGAAGGTGAATGACAGTAGTATTGCGGATAGCGTGAGGCGTTGCATGGTGTCTCTCCTTGGAACGAGCAGCACGTTTTGGTTGAATTCGTTTGACGTTTTTCGACGCCCATGAGTATACATGGGAGGCTGTCGAGTTGTCTCCCCATCGGGAGGCTGTGGCCGATTGATGGGAGGGAGGAAAAGATGGCGAGCCGATATTTGTTTGCTGATTATTCGTCGGATTGGCCACGTTTGTTTGAAGAGGAGGTGGCGCGGTGGCGGGAGATGTTGGGTGAGCTATTGGTGAAGGTACATCACGTGGGAAGCACGTCGGTGCCGGGGTTGGCGGCGAAACCGGTGATTGATTTGCTACCGGAGGTGAGTGATATTGCGCAGGTTGAGGCACGCACCGAAAAAATTGTAGAAGCAGGGTACCGCGCTTGGGGGGAATATGGATTGCCGGGGCGGCAGTTTTTTACGAAGGATGCGGGGGAGTTTCGCTCGCATAATATTCACGTCTACGAGACGGGGAACGTTGAGATCGTGCGGCACGTGGCGTTTTGCGCGTATTTGCGCAGCCATGATGATGAACGGCGAGATTACGAAGCGCTGAAGCGTGCTGCGTATGCCGCGCATCCGGCGGACATCAAGGGTTATTGCGCATTCAAAGATGCGTGGATCAAACGGGTGGAGCCGTTGGCGGTGGCGTGGTTTGAGCGGCAACCGTGGGCTGTTTGATGGGTGCGGCCTTTGCTGTCGTGTCGTTTTTCTTGCCGGGTGGTTTTGTTACGGGGCAGGGTTGGGTTCCTGGATCAGGAATTGGATTTCTGTGAGGTAGTTTTTGGGATTGCCGCGGAAGATCATGCCGGGGCCTTTGAGGTAGACTTCGCGGGTCGGGGTTTGTATTTCGTAGCCTTGGTCGGCGCAATGTTTGAGTACCCGTTCGTAGGAGCGGCCGAGTTGTTGGTAGGGTCCGCGATGGACGAGCGTGACGCAGCGGCCGCCGGGGAGTTCGCGAACAGAGATACCGTCGACGGGAACGTGTTTGCGGAGCGGCATACAAGGTTCGAGGTCGGCGTCCTTTTCGCGATATTCGTTGTCATAGTAGAGGCAGAGTGGTTTGCCGGAAATATGACGTCCTAGTTTGCGGCCGATTTGGGAGAATCCGGTACCGATTTCGTCGTAGCGGCACTGCATGCGGATCCCAGCGACGAGTTGTGGCGGGAGCGTTTTCTCTTCGATTTCAAATTGCTTTTGAGACATCGTACGACGGGCCTCCTGTTCGTTGTGGACAATGCGGTCGATGGTGGCGACGATATCGCGATCGCGTTCGATACGGTCTTGTAGCGACTGTTTACGTTGCTTAAGAAAATGCAGGATATCCGAGTCGTCGTCGTGCTGGGCGAGGATTTCAGCGATTTCGTCGAGTGAAAATTCGAGTGCGCGGAGCGCTGTGATGACGCGAGCGGTTTGGATATTGCGGTCGTCGTAATAACGATATCCCGTGCCAGCTTCGACGCGTGCCGGAATGAGCAGGTTCTTTTCGTGATAGAACCGTAAAGTTTTAACCGGTAGAGCAGTGATTTTGGAAAATTGGCCGATGGTGAACATGCTGGGAATCCGTGGAAATGTGACTTGTGAGGTCCACAGTTTACAGCCTCCAGTAACTGGAGGGTCAAGCGGGAAACTGAGGAATACCGGTGACTGTTTGTTATGAATTGGCAATTTCTGTATTGCTGAGGGGCGGAGGGAGGTCGCATGACCGGTGGGAACGGTTTTGGTAGGATCGGTGTGACTTAGTGGCCGGTGGTCAGTGGCCGGTGGCCAGCAAAAGTAAGCGGTATGCAAGTTGGGTGGGGGGGGGAGACCTTCGGTCGGGGATGTGCGGGGTCGGGAGACCCGCGCACAGCAAACGGTGCGGGGTCGGGAGACCCGCGCACAACATTTTCCTTACGCCTGTTGCCGCAAGCCTCAAGCCTTTATTTCTACGGTCTATAGCCTAAAGCCTACAGCCTATTAACAAACAGGAGTTGTTGTGCGAACATTTGAGATTGCGGTGATTGAAGGGGATGGGATTGGGGTCGATGTGACGCGGGAAGCGATTAAGGTGCTCGAAGCGGCGGGGGGGGTGGATGAAGCGGAGTTTTCGTGGAACTATTTTCCCTGGGGCACGGATTATTACTTTGAGCATGGGCGGATGGCGGCGGAGGATTACTTGGATCAATTGGCTCCGCACGATGCATTGTTGTTAGGAGCAGTGGGGCATCCTGAGGTGCAGGATCATATTACGCTCAACGGGTTGCTGTTACCGATCCGACGACGGTTTGATCAGGCGATTTGTTTGCGGCCGGCATTTTTGTACGAAGGGGTGCCCAGTCCGCTGCGGGATAAACCGGCCGAGTCGATCGACATGTTGGTCTTTCGGGAGAACACCGAAGGGGAATATGCGAATATTGGTGGGCGGTTGTATCAACATTCGGATCACGATGTGGCGGTACAGACGTCGGTGTTTACGCGGCGAGGGTGCGAGCGGATTATTCGCGCGGCGTTTGAGAAGGCCATGACGCGTCCCCGCAAGCGGGTGGCTTCGATTACGAAGAGCAATGCGCAAGGGTACGGGATGGTGCTGTGGGACGAGACATTTGCGGCGGTAGCGGCGGAGTATCCGGCGATTGAAACCGAATCGTTGTTGATCGACCGGGCCGCCATGGAATTTGTGCGGCGGCCGGAATCGTTTGATGTGGTGGTCGCCAGTAATTTGTTCGGGGATATCTTGACCGACTTGGCGGCGATTGTGGTGGGCAGTATGGGCTTGGCGGCGAGCGCGAACATTGCGATCGAGCGGAAAAATCTGAGCATGTTTGAACCGGTGCATGGTTCAGCGCCGGATATTGCCGGGCAGGGGATTGCGAATCCGTTGGCGGCGATTTTGTCGGCGGCGATGATGTTGGAGCATCTGGAATTGCCGCGTGCAGCGGCGTCGGTGCATGCGGCGGTGAAAATGTTGCTGGCTGAAGGGGAATTGCTGCCGCCGGATTTGGGGGGGACGGCGCGGACGGAGGTGGTGGGGGATCGAGTGGCTGCGCTTGTTGGTGAGTAGGGGGGGAGTGGCCGGTGGCGAGTGGCCGGTGGCCAGAAAAAGAGTAGGCAGTAGGCAGTGGGCAGGGTTGGGCGATTGGTTGAGTTTGATTGCGAGCCTCATGCTTGTTGCCTAGGTTGGGAGACCTGCGGTCGGGTAAGTGCGGGGTCTGGAGACCCGCGCACAACGTTTGATCCGCGTATAACGCGATTGGTCAGTGGCTGCTTGTTGAAGAGTGTGTGACTAACTTGGGGCGGCCCTCACCCCCGGCCCCTCTCCCAGAGGGAGAGGGGGGATTGATGTTGCTTGCAGTTCTTACGCCTCACTTCCTACGGGCTATCGTCTACGGTCTTTTTTCCTCGAAATGCTTTTTGTGGAATTGCTGCGCAACCTTGACCGGGTAGGTTGAGAGGTGTTGGTTGCTTGTGGTTCTTAGCAGGGGGCTTGTTGAGGTGATGACGACGGAGACCGCGACGAACTTGCCGGTACGGGTTGTGGAACGGATCGGGGATTGGCGTGCTGCTGAGGTTGTGATCGATTTGGAGACGGGGATCGTTCGCAATGTGGCATTGGCTGGGCCGGATTCGAAGAACGGATATCGCTATACGGATGAGTCGCTGCGGAGGGCGACGGTGTTGTATGCGGACAAGCCGGTGTTTTTGGATCATGGGCGGGACCTGTCCAAACCCCAGGAACGCAGCACGCGGGACTTGGCGGGACAGATTGTAAATCCTCGCTTTGTCGATGGGCGGATTCGAGGTGACATTCAGACGCTTGGCACGGAGGCCGGGCGTACGTTTTTGGCGTTGGCGGACAGTGGCAGCGGCTCGGTGGGGATGAGTCATGTGGTGTTGGTCACGCAAAACCGCGAACGGACATTGGTTGAGGAAATCCACGAAGTGGTAAGCGTGGATGCAGTGATGTTTCCGGCGACGACGTCATCACTGTCCGAGCAAACCAATGAATTGCCTGGCGCTGCGCCGCTGTTCGGATCGCTGGAATCGGTCTTGCGGCAGTTGGATGGGCAATTGCCGGGGCACGCCCGCGATTGGACCGGTGATGCGGACGTGGTCTGCGAGCGGGTGGCGTTGTTTCCGCAGAGCGTGATCGTGCGCTTGGGGGCGGCGGACGATTGTGAGCAATACCGCATTGGCTGGCGGGTACGCGACGGGCGGGTTTGGCTGTCGGGCGAGTGGGAACCGGTGGGGGATCTCGACCTGAGTGCGGAGTCGTGGCAGGATTTGAGCCGTGCCCAGGATACGTCGGAGGCCGACGACTCGGATTCCTTGGAGACATACGCCGAGCGGTTGCGCGAGTTGGAAGCCGAAAAACAGCTGTTGTTGGTTGAAGTTTCGGATCTGACGGCAGAGCGGGACATGGCACAGCGAGTGGAGGCGGTGGGGCGGTTGTTGGCGGAAGCGGAATTGCCGGAAGAGGCGATTACGGAGACGTTTCGCGAACAATTGTTGGATGCGAGCGACGATGAGCAACGCGGGGTGTTGTTGGATGATCGCGTGGAGTTGTTTGAGCGATTGCGGTCTTGCAGGCCGACGAGTTGTTTGCGTGCTGATGACGATAGTGGCGCAGGTACAGATGCGGCGTTGGTGCGGCTGCTTGCTTGTCGGCGGTGATGAGGGTGGCCGGTGGCCTGAGAAGAGTAGGCAGTAGGCAGTAGGCAGTAGGCTGGGTGGAGGTGCGTTTGGTTTTCCCTCGCCGGCCTCACGCCTGTTACCTCGAGCCTTATGCCTCTGTTAGGAGACCTGCGGTCGGGGCTGGTGCGGGGTCTGGAGACCCGCGCACAACGGAGGTCGGGGGGCTGGTGCGGGGTCGGGAGACTCGCGCACAACGATTTGTTTTTTCTATGGCCTATGGTCTACAGCCTACGGCCTTTTTTCCCGGAGGGAATGATATGGGGATTCAGTTGCGGTTTCGTAGTGGTGAAGTGCAGTTGCATAAATTGCGTGTGGATAGTGGGACGGTGTTGGAGGCGGGGGATTTGGTGTATTTGGACACCGATGACGTGAAGCCGGCCAGCAGTTTTTCTTGGACGAGTGATCTGGCGACGACACAATCGGCGTTTGCCGCTTCGTTTCTTGGGGTGGTGCATCATCAGTCTGCTGACGGTGATACGGATGATGTGTCGGTCGATATGAGTCCGTCGGCGATTTATGAGTTCGACGTTGATGCGGCGACCTATGAAGTGGGCGATGAGTTGGGGCCGGACGAGTTGTCGTCGTCACTGATGGATCAACAGTTGGAAGCTGTGGGGACCGGGACGTTGGCGATTGCGCGAGCCGCGGAATATAAGGCGGCCGCGGCGACGAAGTTGCGGGTGACATTTGCTTCGGCGTTTCATGCCGGGTCGGCGAATGTGAATGCGGCTGTGGGGTAGGGGGGGAGTGGCTGGTGGTCGGTGGTCGGTGGCCAGAAAGAGTGGGCAGTAGGCGGTAGGCAGTAGGCAGAAAAAGGGGTGGGGTGCGTTTGGTTTTCCCGCGCCGGCCTCACGCCTGTTGCCTCGAGCCTCACGCCTACGTTGGGAGACCTGCGGTCGGGGGGAGTGCGGGGTCTGGAGACCCGCGCACAACTTTGGGGGTGGGTGCGGGGTCTGGAGACCCGCGCACAACATTTGGTTTGTTTTTCTATGGCCTACGGTCTAGCGCCTACGGCCTTTTCAATAAGGAACGGTGAGATATGCAGGGGCAGAGTTTGCGGGGGTTGGTGGAATCGTTGGGGGCGGAGGGGTTTTATCAGAAGGTGTGTGGTCTGCTCAATGAGCGGAAGATTTCGGTTGATGATTTTAGCTATTACGAGTTGGCGGATGCGTGCGGGGTGTTGCCCGATTTGCGGCGGCTGAATGAGATGGCTTCGCCGGTTTCGAGTCCGTTGCATGTGTTGCGGGAATCGTCTCCGGGGGTGAGTACGAATCTGTTTCAGGTGGTGACGGGTGAGCTGATCGGGCGGAAGGTGATTGAGGGGTACGAAGACGATTCGGGTTTCATTGGCGACAAATTGGTCTCGGTGATGCCGAGCCGGTTGCGGAATCAGAAGATCGCCGGCTTTAAGGCGTTAGCCGGGCCGACGGAGGTTTCCGAAGGGCATCCGTATGAGGAGTCGACGTTTGAGGAGAAGTACGTCACCTCGGAGGAATCGAAGCAGGGGCGGATTCTCACGATCAACGAAGAGTTGATTGCCTTTGACCAGACGGGCGAGATCAATCGCCGTGCGATGGCGTTGGGGTTTTATCTACGTCAGGAGCGCGAGCGGACGATCGTGCGGGGCGTGACTGACGCGGATGCGGCGAGTTCGAAGTATGTCTATCGGCCGAACGGGGCTGGTCAGGCGCTTTATAAGACCGACGGTTCGAATCGGAACTGGGTGGGCAGCGGGAATACGACGTCGACGGCGTTTAACAGTGCGGTGCCGTTGGCGGATTGGACCGACGTCGACACAGTGTTGCAGTACCGGGCGACGCAGGTCACGGACGATCGCATCGACGGGACGGCCCGTCCGATGGTGATGCCGGTCAAGCACATGTTGGTGCCCGAAGCCTTGCGGGGGACGGCGATGAGTGTCGCCAACTCGACGCAGGTCACCGTCACGAGCGGCGATAATGAGACGACGTTTGCGAATCCGATTCATGGATTGGCCGAGGTGCTCAGTTCGCCGTTTATTGACGAGCAAGGGGGCCAGGCGGTCAATGATTGGTACCTGGGCGATTTTGCGCGGCAGTTTGTCTGGACGGAAATTTGGCCGGTGCAGACGTTCCTGCAGCGAGCGGACAGCGAATCGGCGTTTGATCGCGACGTCGTGTTGCGGGTGAAGGTGCGATACTACGGCGGCGTTTCGGCGGTGGATACGTCGTTTGTGACGAAGGTGGATGGTGCTTGATGTGTGGGGGGAGTGGCCGGTGGTTAGTGGCCGGTGGCCAGAAATAGTAGGCAGTAGGCAGAGGGCAGTAGGCAGAGAAGAGTGGCTGGCGGTCGGTGAAGGGTAGGCGGGAGACCTTCGGTCGGGTGGGTGCGGGGTCTGGAGACCCGCGCACAACAGAGTGCGGGAGACCCGTGCACAACTTTCCCGTATCCTCAAGCCTGTCCCCTCACGCCTCACGCCTTCTTGCCTACGGTCTACAGTCTCAAGCCTACAGCCTCTTTTACTGGGGAGCGGTTATGAAATACGGGGGTGCGGATTGTTGCGGGGGGTATTGTCGGCGGGTGGAGTTGCCGCGGGGGGATGGGGCGGTGTGGGGGTTGACGGTTAGTCCGTTGCCTTTGGCGTTTCATCGGCGGTTGCGGGAGCGGGGGATTGTGGCTCCGCGGCGGCCGACGCGTGTGGCGCGGGATTCATCCGGGAAGCCGCTGCGGGATCATCAGGGGTTAGCGGTGTTGGTGCCTGATGCGGAGAGTGGCGAGTATTTGACGGCGCTGGATCTTTATAACCAGCGCGTGGCGGCCTTGGTGTTGGTTGAAGGATTGCGGGCGGACGAGTCCTTGCAGTTTGAAACAGCGTTGCCGCACGTGGATGGTGATTGGCTCGGTTATGCGGATGGAATTTGTGAGGAGTTGGAGCGGGCGGGTTGGTCGGCGGGGGATGTGGGGTTGGTCTGCGAACATGTGTTTCGCGTGAGCAACTTGTTGGATGATCATGTGCGGGAGTCGGCGGGAAATTTTTCGCCGGCGGCGGCGACGTAAACGATGCCGTCGCCGGTCCGCGGTCCGTCGATTATTGGATTTTGCGTTGTTGCGAACAGTTGGGGCTGCAGGAAGCGGAGTTTGTCGCAGCGGAGTATGCGGATCAGGTGCGGTGGTTGGGGTATGTGATGCTGCGGGATGGGGAGGCTGGTCGGCGGTAGGCGGGGAAGAGTGGCCGGTGGTTAGTGGCCGGTGGCCAGAAACAGTACGCAGTAGGCAGTAGGTAGTGGGTTGGGGCTTGTTTGAGTTTGTTTGTGGGGCTCGTTTCTGTTGCTTGGCGTCTTGCGCTGATGTTGGGAGACCTGCGGTCGGGCGAGTGCGTTGGGAGACCTGCGGTCGCGATTGGTGCGGGGTCTGGAGACCCGCGCACAACTTTGGGGGGAGGCCCGCTCACAGCGTATTGTGTCCTCAAGCCTGTTCCCTCACGCCTCACGCCTTCCTTCCTACAGCCTACAGTCTCAAGCCTACAGCCTAGTTTAAAAAGGGTGTGAAACGTATGGCGGATTTATCGGGGCTTTCTTCGGTGAGCGGGGCTCCGCTGACTGAGACGCAGATACGGGGCATTTTGTCGCAGATTGATTTGGATATTACGAATCTGCTGCGGGATGGGAAGTTGTCGGCGCTGAAATATGCCTTGCCGGGGGCAGCGGGGCGGACGGCGGATCGGGCGGGGAACTTGCGGGCGTTGTTGGAAGCGCGGTCGTATTACCAGGCGTTGTTGACGTCGCGGCCGGGTTGGGAAGTTTCTGTGGGTGAGTGATAGTAGGCAGTAGGCAGAGGGCAGTAGGCAGTGAAGGAGTGGCCGGTGGGGAGTGGCCGGTGGCCAGAATGTGTTGGTGGGAGACCTTCGGTCGAGGGGGTGCGGGGTCGGGAGACCCGCGCACAACTTTCCCATATCCTCACGCCTGTTCCCTCAGGCCTCACGCCTTCTTCCTACAGCCTAAACACAAAGGAGCGCTAAGATGGTTTCTGTGGCAGCGGGGGTGTTGGGGGCGGATTTGGATGTGGTGTTTGCGGACTGGGGAGTGGTGGTGACTTATCGTGAGGTGAGTCAGGCGTATGTGCCGGCGACTCAGCAGGTGAGTGAAGAGTACACCGACACCGAAATCACGGCGCTCGTCAGCGGCGATGCGGGCGAGCCGACGCGGGGGACGGCGGGGCAGCATACGACTGACATGATTGAGTTCTTCGTCAAACAAGCGGACCTGCCGGCTGGAGCTCCGAAACTGACCAGCCGCATCGTGCATCAAGAACGCGAATACGAAATCGTAGGCTACGCCAACAGCGAAGACGGCACCACCTACCAACTCCTCTGCCGGCCTTAACCAGGCGGGTGGTTCGTGCTGCCGCACGAGGGGGTTGGGGCGCTCCCGTTGGTCGCTTGGTGGTTGGCGCGCGGATTGGTTTGTTGCGTCGTTGGGGTTGGGTGGGGCTTTCGTACTACGTAGAAAGGTGCGTCGTGACGCACCCTACGGGGCTACGGGGGATGGGGCGTTATTTGGTTGTGCCTCGCCCTTCCTTTGCATTGAGTTTGCCTGCGTGGGGGATATTTGGATGGGGATTTCGGTTTCGCTTGAAATTGTGAATGAGCCTACGGTGCGGCGATGGTTGGGGGAGATTCGAGGGCGTGAGGTTCCACGGGCTCGTAGGCGGTTGGTGCGGCGGGTTTCTCGGTCGGCGTTGTTGCGGACGATTGAGAATAATCCGGTCGATACGGCGCGTTCGCGGGCGTCTTGGGTGGCGGCATTGGAACAGTTGGGTGGTGCGGCGCCGGCCGGTTGGGAAGGCGCGCATCCGGAGGGTGCGGCGATATCTGAGGGGCGGAGTCGGAGCGGTCTTGTTGAGTCGAGTGAGACGGAACTGACGGAAGTCGTGGCGACGAGTGGGGTGGATTACATCAACTATTTGGAGTTTGGCACGCAGCGGATGTCGCCGTTTCAGATGGTGGTCCGCAGTTTGCAGAGTCTGCGCCCGACGGTTCCGCTGCAACCGTTTTTTACCGCCTCTGAGGATGAAATGGGGAGCATGGTGTGAGCGGATTTGGACAAGAAGCATTGGCGGGGAGTCTGTTCGCGCATTGGAGTGACAACTTCCCGTTGGCGGTGACGACGGTGTATCCGGGAACTCAGATCGATGCGGCCGGGCAAAGTGAGTGGTTGGAGATATGGATCAATGCCTGGCAGCGCGATCCGCGGCGGTCGGCGGGCAAGGAACAAGTGGATGTGTCGGTGACCGTGCACTGTTTTGTGGAGCGGACTTTGGACAAAGGACGGATTTTGGAATTGGCCGATGCGACGAAGTCGACGTTAGAGCATCAGCAAGTTTCGGTGACGGATCAATCGTTGAGCGATCCGCCGGTGGTGGGGCATTTGCAATTGTTTGAGACGCAAACGCGGACGATGACGCGACGGGATCGCGATGCGGGGCGGCATGGATTGCAGCACGTGGTGCTGGTGACGTCGGGGGTGGCTACGGAGGTTTGATGGGAGTGGCCGGTGGTCGGTGGTCAGAAAATAGTAGGCAGTAGGCAGTAGGCAGTAGGCAGTAGGCAGTAGGCAGTAGGCAGGGTTGGGCGGTTGTTTGGATTTGTTTGCGAGTCTCATGCCTGATGCCTCAGGCCTGGAGCCTATGTGGGGAGACCTGCGGTCGGGGCTGGTGCGGGGTCTGGAGACCCGCGCACAACTTAGGTGGGTGCGGGGTCGGGAGACCCGCGCACAACGGGGCGGGAGACCCGCGCACAACGATTTGCCTTAGGCCTGTGGCCTCAAGCCTCACGCCTTCTTCCTACGGTCTAAGGTCTACAGTCTCTTTTGATAGCAAAGGTGGTAGACGGCGATGGCGGTTACGAATGTGACGCGTAATTTGCGCGATGGGGAATTGGTGATTCAGGATGGGACTTCGGAGACTCCGCAGTCGTTGACGGTGCTGTTGGACGAGGGGGATTTGTCCTGGACGCAGCGGTCGAACACGATCGAGGTCAAGGATCGGGGGTCGATTGCAGCGGGGCATACGCGGCCGGGGGATGAGGAATCGATTGCGTTGTCGTTTACGGCAAAATGGACGCAGTTGATTGGGAAATACAACGACAGCGGCGATCCGTTGCAGTTGTATGAGTTTCTCAACTTCATGTCGGGGCTGAATATTGTCAGCACCTCGGAGAGTGGTGAGCAGGAGACGCTGCAGTTGGAGTTCACGGTGACCGATCCGGCGGGTGTTGCCGGTGAGAAGATCGTGTTTGCCAAGGTGTATCGTGAATCGCTGACGATGAACGAAGGGGACGAGGCAAACTTGATTTCGTTTTCCGGTCGCGACTTTGAGGTGGCGCCGGTGATTAGTCGGGTTTAGTGGCAGGAAAAAAGTGGCCGGTGGTCAGTGGCCGGTGGCCAGAAAGAGTGGGCAGTAGGCAGTAGGCAGTAGGCAGAGCGCAGGCGTGGGGGTGCGTTTGGAGTTCCTGCTTGGGCTCACGCCTCATGCTTATTTTGGGAGACCTTCGGTCGGGGGGTGTGCGGGGTCGGGAGACCCGCGCACAACTTTTACTTGTCCTCAAGCCTGTTCCCTCACGCCTCACGCCTCAAGCCAATTTTCCTACGGTCTACAGTCTAAAGCCGACAGTCTAATTACGGAGGCATTGCGATGGTGGCGTTTCGGGAGTCGTTGACGATTGCGATTCGGGGGGATAGTTCGCATTTGTCGCGGGAGTTGGATCGGGTGGGTGAGCGGATTTCTTCGCTCAGTGAGCGGTTGGGGCGGTTCAATCGGGCGGCATCGGAGATGGGGCGTTCGTTTGAGCGGATTGGTTTGGCGATTGGGCCGCTGCAAACGATCAGCACATTATTGGAGCGGATTACCAGTCAGATTCGATTGCTGTCGCGGACGCCGATTGTGTTGGACATTCGTCCGGCGGTGCAATCGCTGTTGATCTTGGGGCGGTTGATTGATGCGACCGCTGCGCGGCTGGCGCGGTTGTCAGCCGTAGGTACTGTCGGGGACGCGGGTGGAGCGACGGGACCGATTCGTGCGTATGCCAGTGGCGGAATGGTGACGGGGCCGGGCGGGGTGGATCGCGTGCCGGCGATGTTGACAGCTGGCGAGTTTGTGATTCGTCGACCGGCGGTGCAGCAATTGGGAGCGGCGTTTTTATCGGCGCTGAATCAGTCGTCGCCGACGAATCCACGGCCCACGCTAATGCCGGGACCACCGGTGGGGCAATCGACCTCAATCACCAACAATCTGGGCGGCGTGACGGTGAATGTTTCGCAGGTGGGCGAAGTCGCTGGGGTGGTGCGCGACTTGCAGTTTCGTGATTCGGCGCTGCGGGCGCGGCGGGGGTGAAACTGTTGGCAGGGGCGAAGTGGCCGGTGGCTAGTGGCCGGTGGCCAGAAAAGTAGGCAGTAGGCAGAGGGCAGTAGGCAGTGGTGGGGGGGAATTGCGTTTGGTTTTTGCTTGCGAGTCTCACGCCTGTTCCCTCACGCCTCACGTCTTCCTACCTGCAGCCTAAGGTCTCAAGCCTACAGTCTAATGACACTTGGAGAATTGCGATGTCGTTTGTGTTTAAGCCGGCGGTTTATAAGAGTTCCACATTGTATGAATTGCCGCGGCCGGTGCCGGTGTTGCGGGTGCGGGATGCTTGGGATGCGAGTCGGTTTAAGGTGCCGTTGGCTGATGGGGATGCATTGGTGGGGCATTCGCGGCAGGGGGTGGATATTTCCCTGGAAGGGCAAATCGGTTCGCAGAGCGGTTCGCTGAAGACGTCCGAAGGGGCCATGCTAGAGGAATTGGAGGCGTTGCGAAGCACGTTGGATGTTTCGTCGGCGTCAGAGAAGTTTGAGTTCTTTATCTATCACGACGCAACGAGCGGGACCTATCGCAAATTCAAATTGTGTTCGACAGTGCAGTTTGAAATGGATTTGTCGAATCAGAATTTGTTCACCTATTCGTTGGTGGTGCATGCGGAGAATCCGGTGTTGTATACGACGGCGCCTGGGGCTTGAGTGATAGTGGGCAGGGGGAGAAGTGGCCGGTGGCGAGTGGCCGGTGGGCAGTAGGTAGTAGGCAGTGGGCAGTGGGCAGTGGGCAGTGGGGGCGGGGGAGACCTTCGGTCGGGGGCTGTGCGGGGTCGGGAGACCCGCGCACAACGTAGACCCGTGCACAACGGCGACCGGCGTACGACGGCGCGTTTGATTTTTGGTTGCAAATCTCAGGCCTGTCCCCTCACGCCTCACGCCTCTTACAAAGGAACGTGACATGGGTTATCAGCGGCGGATTGTGCATTATCGTCCGGGGCCGGGTGATTTTCAGGCGGTGATTTCTGATCGTGCGATTGCTGGGTGTTGGTTTGAATTACATCGGCAAGGTGGCTGCGGGGCGGGGGAATTGCGGCTGAAGGATCGATTCGTGGATCGCGCGGGGATCGAGATCGGGGATTGGATCTCGATGGCGTATCAGACAGGTGACCGTTGGTACTTGGGGCGCGTTGAAGAACGCGTGGCGACGAGTCCGGCGGAGATCTCGTTTCGCTTGCAAGGGATGAGTGTGGAATTGGGTGAGGTGTTTCCCGGCGGATTCTCACCGGACCGCGCTGATGGCGTGCCTCCGCATCGTTATGCCCGGACCGATCTGTTTCCCAATGACCCGGACCGTTCGCTAGAAACGGTCGATGCGGTGAGTCAGCCGGATGAATTTGTGACGTTGTTGCTGCAACAATACGTGGTTCCGCGGACGCATATTTCACTCGATGCGGCGATGATCGATGCGGTGAATTTGGCCGACGGAGTGACGACGGCCAAGTTTCGGGGGGAGGAGAGTGTGCGTTCGATTCTCAAAGAAGAGGCGGTTCGAGCGTTTAATGCGTCGTGGGGCGTGGATGCTTGGGGGCGGTTTTTCTTTTTGCAAAAACGGACGTCGGTGATTGCCACGTTTCAAGAGGGGGTGGATGTTGTTGCGTTGGAAGAGTCCCGCGATCGGGATTTGTTGTACAACCGCGTGATGCTGACCGGCGGGTATATCTATGACGAGCAGTTGGGGTCGGACATTTTTATGCGGGGCTATTATCGCTGGCGGGGCAACTACATTCAGCCGGCAAGTCGGGATCAACATGGAGAGCGGCGGATACGGATTTGGATTCCTTGGATCCGGACGGAATCGGATTCGCGTCAGTTTGTGAAAGAGTTTTTCCGCGTATATGCGCAGCCGACGAGCCGGTATTTCGTTGAGGTGGCGGATCAGCACGTGCTGCCGGTGCCGTGGGGCGGTCGTATTCTGATCAAGGACCACAGCGGGGCGGAATTGATATCGGCGATGGTGGAAACGATCCGGGTGCAATTTGATCATGCGCCCCGTTTTCGGTTGGAAATCGGACCGGAAGATCCGCACACGCATTGGCCAGAACCGCCGCACGATGAGCGGTGGGAGATTCCGGGGAACCAAAATCAAAATGGTGGGCATGGAGGGAGCGAGCTTTCGTTTGATAGCAGCGACGTCGGTCCTGATTCGACCGATGCGAGTTCGTCGTCGGTGTCGGGCAGTTCCAGTTTCGGGGTGTCGAGCAGTTTGGAGTCCAGCGAACTGTCTGGGGGCGAATCGGTCGTGGAAACCGAAGGTGGAGGCAGCAGTGGGGACGAAAGCGAATCGGGCGGCGGGGAAAGTGGTTCGTCGGATTCGGGAGTGTCCAGCGGGGAGGAATCGAGCGGAGCGTCGGAGAGCGGGGAGAGCAGTGGCGGTGGGGAAAGTGGTTCTGGCGGCGAGAACAGTTCCAGTAGCGCGAATGACACGTGTGTCGAAAAAACAGCAACCGATTCGGACACCGTTGATGATGGTGGCGATGAGGAGTGGGAAAGGTTGGGTGGTGGCAGAGGTGAGGTGTCGCTGGGTCAAAACGACTCTGCCCAAACTCTGCGTTGTTTTGATTTCAATTTTTCGTTGCCATCGGGCAAGACTGTGGTGGGAATCACGGTGACGTACAACCTCGAGTGTTCGAACAACGCTGCCAACGATGTCGTGGGGGGCGAGGTGACTGTGACCAGCGGCAGTAAGTCGGGGACGAAGAGCTTGTTTGTGGGTGACGGTGTGTGGCCGGACAGCGAAACGGATGAGATCGTAGGCAGCGAAGGGGATACGTGGGGCGAATCCTGGACAACGGATGATTTCAATGCGTTTGGATTGCAGGTCGATTTGTCTGCAGTCGAACATTTGGGCAATGCGAACACTCGTACGGCGGAGGTCAATTCGGTGAAGCTCAAGGTCTGTTATGAAGAGTGACTGGGATGGCCAGTTAGCGGCGCGGAGTTGTATTCACAAACTCGCGGTGGGTTATTCAACCAGAGGATAGATAACCGATGACGACGTTGTTCTATCGACTGACGACCGACGGCCGGCAACTCCCTGCGGCGTTGGATGATGCATACTCCGGACCGGTGGCGTCGGCGTGTTGGTTGATTGGGGGCGGTCCGTCGTTGGCGGAGTTGCCGCACCGTTTGATCGATGAGTCTCCGGTGCCCAAGATGTCGGTGAATCTATCGGGGACACGCATACTGCGGCCGAATTTTTGGACCTCGTACGATCCATCGGCTCGGTTTCATCGGTCGGTGTATCTTGATCCGGGAATTTTGAAGTTCGTGCATCGGCGGCGGGCCATGGATCTGGTGCCGGAGACGACCTATAAAGTTTGCGAATGTCCGGGGACCTATTTTTTTGAGCGGGATGGCCAACGGGGGTTTCATCAATTTTTGTCGCCGACGTTCCCCGGTATTGTCGATTGGGCTGATTCGATGGTGCAGGCGATCGATATTTTGTATCGCTTGGGATTTCGGATGATCTATCTGGCCGGTTGCGAGATGCGTGTGCGATTGTCGGATGCACAGTTGCAATGTGCGGCAGCGGCGGGAATCGAATTTGCACCGGGGGAGTTGTTGCGCGATTTTCTGGGGCGGGCGGAGCAGGCGGGGGTGGATTGCGACACGTTCGATGCCTTGCCGGCGGGGCCGCACTATCACTTTGACGAGCAGAAGCATGTGCGGGCAGCGGCGAATACTGATGCGCATTATTTTCGCATCGCGCAATATCTGCGGTTGTCGCGACGGTCGTTGGCGTTGGCGGGGTTGCAGTTGATTTCCGTGACGCCCGGCAGTCGTCTGAATGACTATTTTCCGTATCGCACAGTCGAGGAGGCCTGCGGGCAGATCGCTCAGGTGGTGGGGGATCCACGAACCGAACCGGTGCGCGGGTTGTATCGACAGATGGATGCGCGACAACCGGCTGAGGTGGGACCGATGCGGGACTTCAAACCACACAATTGGAAGGCTCCACGCGTGGCGCAGGTTGAGAAGCCGGTTCCCGCGGATGGGGAATTGGTGGTGGAGGCGGAAGGTTATCAACAAGCGGCAGGCAACGCTCGTCAGGCAGCCCAACAACGACTGCGCGGCGCGCTGGATGCGGTGGGGGATGCGGAACCGGCGCTGCAGGAAATGGGATAACACAAAATTCACGATGCCCGATACGACCATCATCATCCCGCAGCGAGGACATGCGGATTTGACACGGGACTGTTTGACCAGTTTGCGCGAACAGGACCGTGCGGCTTGGTCGGTCGTTGTTGTGGATGACGGGAGTCCGCAGGCAGCGACGGGGTTAACCGTGGAGGATGTTTCTCCCGGACAATTGATTCTGCAACCGCACCGTGGGGTCTCGGCGGCTTGGAACCGTGGAGCGGCCGCGTCTGGGACGCAGTTTCTGGTGTTTTTGAATAACGACACGATTTCCACGGGTCCGTGGGTCGACGAATTGGTGCGGCCGTTGCGACAGAGGGAGTGTGTTTTGACCGGAGTCGCGATGCGCGCCGAGCGGGCGTTGCCCGAATCGCTGTTGGACCAGTTGGCGATGCGGACCTTTCTGGCAGGTTGGTGTTTTGCGATTTCCGCTTCGGTATTTCGCGAGCTGGGGGGCTTTGACGAGTCGCTGCGCGTGTATTGGTCGGATACCGATTTGCAGTTGCGGGCGGCATTGCAGATGAGGTGTGATTCCCGAGAGGTGCTGCGGGATGTAGCCGGGCTACCGTTGGTGCATTTGGGGCATCGCACAGCGCATGACGGTCGCTGTTTGCCGCGGCAGCGCGAGCAATGGTGCACGGATCGCCAGGGGTTTATTGCGAAGTGGCAGCAGCGACTTGCGGGTGGTGTGTTGGGGCCTTGACTAATTTTTCGTTCGGTTTTGATATCCTCTCTTTCGGACCGGGAGCAATGCTGTGCGCATGTTGCAGGTGTGTAATGTGGGGCGGATTATGGGGGGGACGGCGGCGTGCGCGTGGACGGTGGTCCGCAGTTTGCCGGAGTTTCAACACACGGTTGTGTTTCTGAGCCGCGTGGCTGCGGAGACCCGGGTGGAGTTTGGTGATTGTGAAATCGAACAATGGGACAAAGTGACAGCCGAGCGCGTGCGTCGCAGCGGCGCCGATGTGGTTTTGTTGCACAATACCTCCGCCCGTCGCGTGGAAGGTCCTTTACCTGTGGCGACGTTGCTGTATCAGCATTCGCGCATCACGCCGGCGGCGAGCGACTTACGTGTTTTTTGTTCGCGGTGGCTGGCGGAGTGTTGTGGCGCTGGGGCGGAGACCGTATTGCATCAAGCGGTGCCAACACCCGGTGGGCGGGAGCGGCAATTCGACACGCGCGCGTTGCGGGGCAGACCGGTGGTGGGACGATTGTGTACGCCGGCGCTGCGGAAGTGGCCGGAGTTGTTGGTGGGGTTTTATGTGGAACTGGCGCAGCGGCATCCGGAGGTCGCCTGGGAGTTCGTGGGCTGTCCGGACAAGCTACAAGATCCGCTGCGCACCGCTTGCGCGGGGCAGGCCCAGTTTTTTGAAGCGGCGTGGTCGGCTCGTGAACGTTTGTGGCATTGGGATGCGTTGTTGTACCACCATCCGACGCTGACCGAGTCGTTTGGGCGAACGGCGGCCGAAGCACTGCGGGCCGGTTGCATTCCGATTGTGGATCGTCGTGGGGGATTTCAGGAACAGCTTGTCGAGGGCTGCGGCCATTTGTGTACGGGGATTGAAGAATTCAGTAGCGCGATCGCAACGTTATCCGATCCGGGCGAAAAGTTACGTCAATCACGCCGTTGCCGTGCGCATGGTGATCGGGAGTTTTCGTTGCAGCAATTTCGGGACGAGTTGTTTACGCGGTTGAGGGCGTTGGCTGTTGGGGAAACGGTGTACTAAGTTCTCAGCGGCTGAAATTTGGTGTGTGATTGATGATGCAACATCAAAATTCAGAACGAGGGTGCCACTGGCTTTGCCAGTATTTCGCAATTCTCGCAGACATTTGCCTTTGCACTGGCAAAGCCAGTGGCACCCGTGCACCCGTGAAAATTAAAAAAAATGGGTTTTGCTACGAGTTGTTATTCCGTGGACAAATGCATTACCGTAGAGCCGCGCTCTCTGATTTTACAAAACTGTTTTTTTCGGCACTCTGCCCACTGACCACTCTGCGGAATCAATCACAACCATGGAGCAGGATTCGGATCGCAATTCGTTTCTCGCGATGGCGGCCCTTTTTGAAGGAGGGTTGGTTGTCGTTGCGCTGGCGTTGGGATGGGTGTTTGGTGTGCCGCCGCTGGAGAGTTTGGTCTGGGATCCCTGGGCGGTCTTGTGGGGTTTGGTCGGTGTGGTCCCGCTGTACGCCGGTTTTATTATTTTTGACCGCTATCCCGTCGGGCCGCTGCGGACGATTAAGGAGACGCTGAACGATCTGCTGGGACCGATCTTTGCCCGCTGTAGCAAAGCCGATTTGGCTGTGGTTGCGATCTTGGCCGGGGTGGGCGAAGAGGTTTTGTTTCGCGGCTTGCTGCTGCCATTGACCGGGGGCGGGTCGTTTGTGATCGGATTGCTAATCAGCAGCCTGTTGTTTGGATTGGCGCACGCAGTCACCACGACCTATGTGATTTTAGCGGCGGTGGCCGGATTGTTTTTCGGTTTGCAATGGCATTATACGGGGAATTTGTTGGCGCCGATCATCTCGCATGCGGTCTATGATTATTTAGCATTTGTGAAGATTGCCCGCGATTTCCGCGCGTCGCCGCTGGAATTGCCGCCTCAAATTCTCGATGGGGACTCCTACGAAGACTGACGCTAAACCGCTCTGGCTGATTATTTTTGAGCGGACCAGTTTTGAGAGAGCGGCTTTTTCTGCAGGAATTGGCTATCTCAAAACTGCTCGGGCTGTGGGCGATCGTCCGGAGTTGGCAGGCTGGAGTGTGTTGCCGGTGATTGCCCTTGCCAGTCTGTGGAATGCCTCTTAGAATCCGCCGCGCATTGAGATCGGTAGGAAGCGAGCCCAAAGCTGCAGGGGCGCGAACACCGATTGCAACTGTCGAGTGAATTTCCGATCACGATTTAATTTCTCCGATCGAATTCGGGTGAAACGTATAACACGGCCGCCCGCTCAAGGACGACTTCGCAACCTCCGCATGAAGCAACCACGCGACACTACGACTGATCACCCCTCAGTAACCCAAAATGAAGGTTGGCGATTACCTTGGTTGGGTGATTCGCGTTGGTTATTGCCGTTGTTGATGATCGTCACCTTGGGGCTTCGATTGGTGTTGGTCAATGCGAACGATGTCATCAGCCGCGACGGCCTGAATTACGTCGGCTGGGCGCATATGATCGAATCGGGCAACGTCGAAAAAATTCCCGATAAATATCTGCTCAACCCCTACCCACTGTTGATCGTGCTGGTTGCCCGCACGGGAATCAATCATGTCTTGGCGGGTCAATTGATTAGCGCCGTTGCGGCGACTTTGGCCTTACTGCCGCTCTATTGGTATTGCCGGTCAGCCTTTGGGCGGCGCGTCGCCGAAATGGCGGCGCTCATCTACACAGTGCATCCCACCATGGCGCACGTGAGTAGCGAAGTATTGCGTGAAGGTTTGTACTGGCTGTTTGGGTTTTCAGCGATCGCTGTATTTTGGTCAGCGGTGCAACACAATAGTTGGTGGCGTTTTCTGCTGGGAGGCGTGCTGTGCATTGTCGCCACAATGACCCGTGTAGAAGGCATCCTTCTTTTTGTGTTGGCCGGGATGTGGTGGACGGCTCATGTCTGGCCGGAGCGGCGGCGGTTGTTTTCGAAACTTTGGAAACCCGCGCTGACCGTTTCGCTATTGTTCGCTGCGGTCGTGACCACAGCTGTGACGGTGATTCCGGCCGAAGATTGGGGGAAATGGCAGTTGGTGGCCATGGCCCGCGATTATTCTGAAAAGCATCAATCCGCGAATGCCGGATTGACGCCGGCTGATGGTCCGGAAGCCTGGGGTATGATGAAACCGCGGCGGGGCTTAAAACATCTAGCGGAAAGTTTGCCCGCCTACCAGAATAAACAGACGCGTCTGGTGGACTTGGCGAAGGATCATCTCTGGTGGGTCTACATCGCCGACCTGTCCTACCATGTGACCAAGGCTTTTGAATTTCCGACGTTGATCTGTTTGTTCATTGGATTGTACTGGGGAGGGTCCCGGTTTTGGCGCAACGAACGGGATTGGCCGTTGGTGCTGCAATCGCTGCTGGTGCTAGGAATTTTGTTGCACCATCTGGCCACCGAACATGTGATCTCGTCACGTTACGCCTTTGCCTTGATTCCCTTTGTGTTGCCGTGGACCTGTTTGGGATTCTTTCAATTCACCGATTGGCTAGGCGTGCAGATGGAGCAGGTCAATCGCGGAGCCTTGGTGCGCACGGCGACCTGCACCATTGTTTGCTGCCTGGCAGTGACATCGGTCGGCCGCTCGTTCCATTACCTGCGGGACGGGAAGGCATTGGAACGGGAATTGGGTGAGCTGGTTCGCAAGACGAGCGGCAAAAAAACAAACATCGCTTGCACACAGAAATGGCGCCGCGTTCCCTTTTATGCCAAGTCGGAATACACAAAGCTGGTTGTCCCTCCTCGAGCGGATCTGAATATTTGGCTCAAAGAAAACATCGGATGGCTGCGTAGGAACAACGTGGAGTTTTTGTTGTTAGAACGCGACTACACCTTTTTTGCCGGCGTACGCAACCGGAAATTGGCGCCATCCAGCGAACTGCAACTGCTGTTTGAGAATGATCCGCGATTTCACAAAATGTGGATCTATCGCGTGGCCCAACCAACAGATCAGGTCGCCAAAGGCGCCCAGCCCGGTCGCCGAAAGCAGTAGCTGCCTGGCGGCTACTGAGCGATCCTCAACGGCATCGTTCCCAGCGCCCCTGTCTCCCCGTCAAGGTGATAGAAAAAGGGCTTGCCGGTCAACGGATCGTTCGGAATCGGTACCGCTTTGATCTCCGACAGCTTGTCCGGAAGCACTCCGTCGTTTTTCGCGGTATACATACGGATGGCTTCGAATGCTCGCAAATGAGCGATGCGAGCGTCCTGCCTGCCGATGGCGCGGGCCGCCCCATCCAGAGCTGGCAACAACAGCGCCGCGATCGGCACAATTTCGACCGTATCACTGTTTTCTTCAATCGAATTTCGGGCGTTTCTAAATTCTTCACCCGCCTCTGCCAATGGAACGTAAGCCCACTTGAACAAGTCGTCCCGGAAATGATCGAAGACTAACGCGGTGTACAACAGGATCGCCTGACCAGTCGCCATGGCCTTGGCCTCTTCCGGCGGATGTCCCATTTTGATCAGGCCGGTCTTCGCTTCCACCGCACGGGCCAAGACCGTTTCCTGGTCCGTTTTCTTTTTGATATCGGCCAGTTCGTCGGCATCCATGCCCCCCGTGTCGGCGGCGACCTTTTCGAATTTCTTCAAAAACGCCTCCAACTCCGCTTGCCATTGTTCGGGTGTCAGCGTTTTGGTTTTAGCTGCCAATAATTGCGGGAATACAAAGTACAGGCCGTTCCCTTCCAATCCCATCGACGGACGAACATCAATAATCGGTCGCGGCAGCGCTGTCAGAGGCCAGTACAGATTCGGTGCATCGGGAGCACGGACGAACGCGGCGACCTGATCGTTGATCATCGAGACGATGGCCACGCCGATGAGATCACAAATGATGATAGGCGGTTGGGAAACATGCCGCGCCATGGCATAAGTCGTTTGAAACGTCCGTACCGCTTGTTCGTAGTCGCTTGTGGCGATCTCCAGTCGCGATTTGAGCACCAACAGTCGTGCGATGTCGCGCATCTCCTGGATTTCAGGCAGTCTGAGGTAGTACACGTTTTCCTTATATTCCGCCTGCGGCAAATCCCAGTGACAGTCGGTCCGTCGAGCGGCAATTTCTATGCTATCCAAGACGGCCTGAAATGTTTTTAGTGTTTCTCGCGCTTTATCGACGGGAAAAGTATCCAGTGGCTCTGAAGCCCAATTCCGAATATTGGTCCACAAGTTAGGATCTTGATTGAGCCGATTCGCCTCGCTGAGAAACAACAGCGCGCGGTAATACATCGTCGCCGCATTGCCTTCGGTTTGGTCCAAGTAGGGCGGCATCAACGCATATTGCAACGCCGGCGTTTCCACCCGCTGCGGCGTAAAGCTCAACGGATCGCGTTTCGCAATCGCCTGCGGCGGCGCATCGTCAGCCCAGCAGGTTTGACAAATGATGAGCAACAGCCCGACAAAAACGAAACGCATCGTTTAGGAACTCCCGCAACATGAATGTAGGGTGCGTCGCGACGCACCTTTCCCGCTTAGTCGGAACGATGTCCCTGATCAAAGAGGACAACGCATACATGAACACCCGGGGGCAAGTCACATAAATTGGTAAGCGAATTGTCCTGCCTAGAAAGGTGCGTCGTGACGCACCCTACACCTACTATTTTGTGGTGTCGCCAATAGCTTGCATCGCTTTTTGCAGGCGGTCATTGAGTTTGGCTTTGACCGACATCACTTGGGGATCCACCGAGTCGGTCAAATTGTTTAATTCTTTGGGATCATTCGCCAAATAGTACAGTTCGTCCTGCCCGGCGTTGTGGAAATCACGGACCAATTTCCAGCGGGGTGTACGGAAAGCGCGTAAATCGGCGGCGTTTTGGTTCCAGTCCCACATGCGGTATTGCACGAACACATCGTCGTCCCAGTTGGTCTTTTTGCCTTGCAGTAGCGGCAAAAAACTACGGCCGCGGAGTGTGATGTCTTTCGGGCGGGCCATGCCGGCCATCTCGAGGATTGTGGGGAACCAATCCAGAAAAGTGACACAACGGTCGATCACGGTGCCGGGCTGAATCTGGCCGGGCCAGCGGATGATGGTTGGCGTGCGTAATGAGTGGTCCCAGAGGTTGGGCCGGGCGCCGCGGTTATTCTTTAAGATCCAGCGGCCGTTGCCCTTGTGCCAAATACCGTGGTGACCCAGGTTGTACCCGTGGTCCGAGGTATAAATCACGATCGTGTTGTCGTCCAATTTCAAATCCTCCAAGGCTTGGAGGACGCGGCCTACATTACGGTCCACGCTGGCGATCGAGCCCAAATACTCGCGGGTCATTCGTTTGACACGCGGAATGTCGAGATCCGGAAAATCGGACTGGGGAACCTGGGGGTCGAGATCGCGAAATGGTCCAAAGTCGGCTGCGGACAAGGGGAGCCAAGTGCGGTCGTTGTCGATCTTGTGCGCGTTGGCGTGCGGTGCCCAGAAGTGCAGCGAAAGACAAAACGGTTTGCCCTCGCCATTTTCTTTGAGGAATTGGAGTGCATGGTCGGTTAGAATGTCAGGAGTCCACCCTGCGACGCGTCGCTCGGTTCCGTCGATCTCCACCAGCGGATTTTGCGACGTCATTCCGCCGTGCCGAAACCCGGTGAAGAGGTCATAGCCGAATTTTGTGGGATGACAGCGGTCGGTCTCCCCCAAATGCCACTTGCCAATCAGAGCGGTCCGATACCCCGCCGCCGACAATAGACGCGGCCAAACGGGCAGCGTTGGATCGAGTCCCAGGTCGGGCATTCTCTCGGGGCTGAGATAATCGGTGATGCCGGTTTCGGTCGGATAACGACTCGTCATCAGCGCCGCCCGTGAAGCGCTGCAGACCGGCGTGGCGACAAAACAATTCGTCAACCGTGCCCCTTCACGACAGAGCCGGTCCATATTCGGCGTCCGCGCATCAGGATGCCCCGCCGCTCCGAACGCCCACGGCGCGTGGTCGTCGGCAACGATCATAATGATATTCGGCCGCTCCGCTAACAACGGCGATCCCACAACGAGAATGGCCCCGACAGCTATCAACAAACGTAACATGCGAGACGTCCTCTCTCCCCTGAACAGCACTAGCGACCATCGATGAGTTGAAGGGCCATTGTACGCCAGTGAGGGCAGCTGAGCAATTTGCTTGGGACGACGAATGCATGCGCAAAAAAAACACCCCCGATCCTATTACTAAAACCGGGGGTGCGAAATCACAACACGATCGACTCCACCTCGGCAACGAACCGTTGGGTATCGTCGCTGATAAACGCGGCAACCACGTTAAACACGGCGTCCGAAAATCCACCGATGTTCAAAATGTCACCCCGTTCCGGAGCCTGCGTCGTTTCATACGGTTGAATGTCGACACACACCAATTTTGGTGCGGCGATGTCGTGACCGCCCAGTCGCATTTGGTTCTTGATGAACGCCTGCCACTCGGTGATCACACCCGTCGAACCATATCGGCCCGTGCCAACCCAACTCTCATTGTCGCTCACCAGAATCGCTCCAGCAAAACGCCGGTCGCGATACATGGTGTTCGCAAAATAGAGCGGAATCGAACAGTCCGTTCCGCCCCCACCAAACTTCGCCAGCCGCTTCGACAGACTCAAAATCGAGTCGGCCGGATCGAACTGGGCGCTGTACGCCTGCGTGTCGAATGGAATCAACACGCTGTCCGGATTGCGACGCAACATCGCTGCAGCGAACAAGGCCGCTACATCGACACAGCGCATCGTGCTCGTTGCACCCCGACCGCGACGTCCCGTGATGGCCATCGACATCGAACCGGACGTGTCCAATCCGATCACAACCGGTCCCGGCAATTCCGGTACGTTTCCGCAAGAGATCTCTGCCGCCTGGTGCAGCGCTGCTTTGATCTTGTGCGGAACCTCAGCCGAGGCGTTCAAGGAGGCCGCCAAGTATTGGTATGGAAACTGACGCGAGCGGCGAATTTCGTCCACGTCGCTCAGGCGATTGGCTACGTAATCCACCATCTCGTTGTCCCGCCAACCCTTGCTGAATACGTGATGACGCAACAACGTGTTGAGGTTCATCCGCAGCGCCTGCGGTCCCATCTGACGGGCAATTGCCTTCCAGACGGCTGGACCGAGAGCCGCATCGGCCAACAGATCCCACCGCACCGACAGACCATCTCCGTCGAGCAGTTGAATCTGCGCCTCCACCGAATCTGCTGCGCGATAGGCGATTAACTTCCGCACCGTTTCCGGCAGGTCGCCTGCGGAGGCCGGAGCCCACTTGTCGAGCTCTTTGTCCGTCAACCACCCAAACAGCGCACGTCGCTGATTGTCCTTCGGCGTTGGCCGCGCCATCCGCAATACGTCGCGCAAGCTCGGATCGTGACCGATCGAAGCCGACAACAACTTACCGACCGATGCTTCGTTCAACCACCTCGCAAATGCGCGCTGCAGCGACGACGACAGGCTGTTCCGCCCGAATTGTCCCGAACGAATCATCTGAAACATCGTCCGCAGTACGCGTCCGTTATCGACCACACGATCGAAAACGCGGTGCATCAATTCCGTATCACGATTCGACAATGCGACCAGCAGCGCCGCCGGCATGTCCTTCATGTAGGCACGCTCGCGCGCATAAACAGCTAACTGCGCTAGGTACTGGTTGTCGTCGATTTTGTCGATCAACGTCCGCACCGTATCGAGTTGATTTTGAGCGCTCGCGTAGTACGCGCCGCCGAACGTCCCGGTGGCCGCCATTTGCGCCAGCGCCTGTTTCGGCGTCAACTGATAGGCGCGACCTCCTGCTTCGTTTTTTGCGAACGCGCGTGGGAATTTGCTTTTCAAGCTTGAGAAGAGTGTGTTGTTGGCCATCATGACCTCCGTGACAAAAATAGCATCCCCTGTGAAATGACGAGCGACATCGGGCGGGGTGCGGACAAAAAAACATTCGACGAAGTATTGGGCAGAGTTCCGGCCCCGTGCTAAAAAACATAAAGGGGGCCGGGCAGGAATCGAACCAGCTAAACCATGGACTCCACTCAGGCAGTCGAATGAAAAACGTTCCGACGAAGTTGTTGATCAGAAGGCATCCCCGTGCGGGGACTCATGTGCGTTATCCAATTACGCCACGGCACACAGTTGTGCCGGTGAGATTCGAACCCACATTCTCATGATCCGATGTATTCCAATCGGTCAGTCGAAACGTCTATGTATGAAAACTTGACCGACGAAGTGTTGAGCCAGAGACTTACGCTGCTCTGCCATTGAGCTACACCTCCGTCGAAAAAAAGTGGAGGTGGTAGGACTCGAACCTACAACTCGCGGGATATGGACCATGTACTCCGATTCGGCAGTCGGTCAAATTGTTTCAAAAAATCGCCCAACGAAGGTTTGTCGAGAAATAATCGGCCGTCCGTTGCGACAACACGAACGTCGTCGCCCGTTGACCGGCCCCTTTATCTGCGGCGAACATTATTGAAAAAGTCGCGCAGACTCCAGCGCCATTCACTAGCCGGTTACCCGGAATCGCTACCTTAGGACCGTCATGGATTCCCGAACGGCAGTTGGGCAATGTTCAAGACCACTCGACGAAGGATTGGTTCAGATGGTCTTACACAAAGATGTATTCCGAACGTGCAGTCGAGCGGTGAGAGACACCGGTGAGAATCGAACTCACTGAATAACTGTGTTGCAGACAGTCGCCCGGCCATCGAGCCTCGGTGTCGTTTTGTATTAATTGTCTTTCAGCGTCGCGGGAGGGCGAAGCTCCTGCTGAGCCGCTTTTTCCACTCAGCGTGGAGCGACCCAATGGGTTTGGTCAGCGTTTTGGTTCAGCGCTGCTCGGCGGGAGCCTCGCCCTCCCTTTTTAAAAACACGCGCTAAAATATGAATTAGTAAAGACGTTTCCAAACCCGGTTGTGCTTGTCAAACACGCGTTAAAACTACGTTGGACGCCCAGCATCAGAGGGTTTGGAAACAAAAAGTAAAAAGTGCCCCCGCCAGGAATCGAACCTGGTCTTCGACCTTCGCAGAGTCGCGTGCGAATCCAGCACACTCCGAAGACTGTGGGTGTTGAGGATGCCCAATGTTAACAGCCTGGGGGCGGACTTCGTCCGTCCGCCAGCCACCCGGTGATGAGCGGAAGGTGCGAGATTCGAACTCGCATTCCTTTGATGTTCAGGAAACCGGTTTAGCAAACCGGCCCGGCCAACCGTATCCGGCTACCTTCCGTATAGTTAAGGTGACCAAGGTGGGAGTCGAACCCACAAATTCACCAGGCTCTCGACCTGGCCGCTTTTCCCATTTGCGTACTCGGCCCTCTACCCTGTTGAGACGCGGGCGGCGCAAAATGGTTCGCGTGGGAAATCGATTGTAGCGCGACCCCCCGGCGGAGCCGGGGGCTGATGGAATCATTGCGGCGGCGCTTTTATACCAGCCTCCGGCTTTGCCGGGGGGGGAATTGGTGGCACTACGGTTGGCCCCAACGCACCACCGGCGGGTTTTGCATCGATTGCGGGCTGGTCGCTGCGCCCAACTGGTGGGGGAACGTGACGAAGTGAAACCAACTTCGCATCGTTTTTTCTTGACCCACCTCAGCGGCAAATGTTCGCCAAGCGGAGAGTGTGCCGTCCGCATCGATCGTGAGTTGTTCGTCGCCCTGTTTCGAAAACTCGCTGACGGCCAATGCCAAACAACGACGGCGGTCCATGACATGCGCCCATCCTTCAGCGAGCGCAGCTGATTTCAATGGGGCGGCTTCCATCAATCGCAACTCGCCCGCCTTGCCGCGCCACACCTGCCACGGAATGTCCAGCGAGGGCCGTGCCCGCAATTCCATTTGCCACTCCGGACGCAATGAGCCATACACGGTGCGCGATGCTCCGAAATCGACCAACGTCGGCTCCTTGGCGGTAGGCGGATCGAGATTCAGATGCAACTGCCATCCCAAAGCAGCGACGTGCTGTTGCGGATCGTCGACTCGCACATCGACCTCCATCCAACTCACGCGTGCGGGGAAGACTAGATCGACCGTCCAACTCACACCCGCCAATTCCGGCGCGGTTTCAGACTTCTCAAACCGCAACCCCACCGCCATCGGCCCCTGCCGCAGAACACGCGACTTGGTTCCCGCGCCTCCCATGCGATGTTGATTCCCCTGCGCATCGCGCAGCAACAAACCTTCGGCCTGTTGCAGATGTTCCAGCGGCGGATAACTAACCGATGCCAGCAGCCCGCTCAAATCGCGAGGAACTTTCCATTCAATATACGGCGCATTAGCAATGGAATACGCATCTTCATTTTCGCTCAGCACATGCCCCCGCTCACGCTCCGGCCCCGGTTGAGTATCAGGACCGTACTGAATCGTAAACGCCGCCGTTTCGAAGGGATCCAACACCCCAGCAAAATCGAGCCACCATTTGTCGGACTCCTGCCCCGGCGTCGCATTACGAAACTGCGCCCGCACTGGCTTGCCATCACGCACCAGTCGAAACGAAGTCCCCTCCGGCACCGCCACCGGCAACGTCACCAGTTCCCCCACCGGAATCCCATGCCGCATGATGCCGTACGGTTCACGGAGGGTGAATTGGATTTCATCGGCAGCGGTTGTGAAGGGTGCCGTGAAGAGGGCGAGGAGAATTAGGGGGAGGATTTTTTGCATGATGTCTGCCGGAAGAATAGAAGAGCTTTGAGGAGTCACTTGTTGCCGGTACCCTGCAACCATTCCAGACGCAATTCAACACGACGCGGTGCATTCATGTTTAATAACCGGACGGTGGCACGCCCGATCCCGGTCTTTCCAGCGACAACACCTTCGCAAACCTCAAAATGCTCATCCCACGTATGTTTTCGTGGATCAAACAACACCGAGATTTGGCCTGAATCTGGATCAATGCTCGTTAGATTCGGACCTTTATAAGCGTTGCATCGGTCACAAGATAACGCAAGGTGCTGGGGATCCTTGGTTGGTGAGGATACGTGCTGTTTGGCAATGATGTGTTCCACATGGAATGAAACAAACGGAGTGGCTTGTTGCGGGAGATGGCAGTATTCGCACTGATCTCCGGCGGGCGGCGAACGAGTTCACGCAGCCGTATGCTCATGGCGAGTCCGGGTACTGAGCGAGGAAGCGGCGTGCCTTGGCTTGAATGATGGAAACGACGTCGACCGCTTCAACGAATTCCTTGTATTCAGCATCTTCTTCAGGCGAAAGTGTTCCGTTGTTCCCCTTTTCTCGCAAGGTCTGGATCCGGGACTCCGACTCCGCATCGGCCCGTAATTCCACGATGGTCCGCGCCATCTCCGGCGTAAACGCTTCAGTCATCGGTTCCAGAAAACGGTCAAGATAAGTGGTCGTGGTGCTCATACGCGGATTGTACGGTGTTTGTGGTGGCAACGACAAGGTGTTTTGACAAGGTTTGGGCGAATGTCAGTGTCGTAGGGTCCGCTGTGCGGACCGGTTAATCCAAAATGCTATCGCACGATGTGCGATACGTATGTGACTGTGGTCCGCACAGCGTGCCCGACTTGCTAAGAATCTGGTCGGTGCACAAGTCCTGTTTGCCAATCGAACATGGTGACTCCATTTTTGAGGCCGACATCGAAGACATAGGGCACAGAAGCTTCCACCTTAGAAAACATAATTCCCAGCACTGCGGCTTGTTGGCCAAAATTATTGATTAACGGACCATCGGACCAAATTCCGTCATCGATTTGATCCTCGGGCAGGTCACAAAGACAAGGAAATTTATTCGTAAGCTCAGAATGAACTTTTATAAAAATAGGATGCGGTTCTTCCTCTATCGTGACCGATTCCGCCAGTGCATCGAATTGTTCAAATGCCTGCTGATTATCAGTGGGGGCGGAGGGAATTTGAAATCCGATCATGTAGGCCATTTTAGTCGTCCTGTGATTTTTGGATGAATGCCATTCCTTTGCGTTTCGTCATGCACAGCATGACCTACAAATTAGTTCTCCAACAGCACCCACACATCTAGAAATTTATCTCGGCTGAATAACGCAAAACCGCATTCACCACCCATCAACTCCCAACTTTCCTTACCGGAATCATAATACCAAAGTTCCGCATCGCTGGTGTAAGCGAACTCAAACCATTTGCGAAATTCCAAGTCCCGCTCTGCTGCGGTTTCCCGAAAATATGAATTGGGGTACTGCGCTAGGACGTCGTCCCCTTGTCGAAGAATTTGGAATGCATCATCCAATGAAAGACGTTGAGTTCGCCATACTACAATTTCGGTAGTCCGCGCAAGCAACAGTTCAGCTTTCTCTGCTGGTGTGGTTGCACGTGATCGACGTAAAGCTCGATCAAGGAGCTTCTCTGCAAAAAACGCCAAGGTAAAAAACAATGCCATCAGGAAATAAGCGGTGGTTGAATGTTTCCACGAACCCTGCGGCGTGAATCCACCTGCAGCCAGCGCCATCAGGACAAGGCTAGCGAATGCCATGATTGCGAAGAACCAACGATAGAGAAATTCGATGACTCGCATAATCATTTCGTCACCGTAGGGCCGCAGTTTCAAGATTTGGACGACCATTTCGTTTCGTCATGCACAGCATGACCTACCACATTCAGGCCGATGCACAATACCCACGCCGTGCACGACCGCAAGCGGTCGGCTTGGGATCTGACAAACATCCCGTACTTTTTCCTCTGTGCCTTCTGTGAACTCTGTGGCTAATCCGTTGCCGAATCCTCAACCCACCACCTTATACCGGATCCGTTTCGGCCGCAAATCTTCTTCCCCTAACCGTTCCTTGCGGCTCGCTTCGTAGCTGCGGTAGTTGCCTTCGTGCCAATAGACTTGGCTGTCGCCTTCGAAGGCCATGATGTGCGTGGCGATGCGGTCTAGGAACCAGCGATCGTGGCTGATCACGACGGCGCAGCCGCCGAAGTTGAGTAAGCCCTCTTCCAGTGAACGGAGTGTGTCGACGTCGAGGTCGTTGGTTGGTTCGTCGAGCAGGATCAAGTTGCCGCCGCTGCGGAGGAGTTTGGCTAGGTGCACGCGGTTGCGTTCCCCGCCGGAGAGTTTGCCGACCATTTTTTGTTGGTCTGAGCCTTTGAAATTGAAGCGGCCGACGTAACTGCGGGCGTGGATTTTTGTATGGCCGACAACCAATTGGTCGACTCCGCCGGAGATCTCTTCGTAGACCGTTTTCTCGTCGTCGAGTGAATCGCGGCTTTGGTCGACATAGGCCGGCACGACAGTTTTGCCGACGCGCAATTCTCCGTCGTCGGGCTGTTCGAGGCCCATGATCATTTTGAACAGCGTGGTCTTACCCGCACCGTTGGGACCGATGATGCCCACGATGCCGCCGCGGGGGAGGTCGAAGTTCATGTTTTCAAACAGCAACCGGTCGCCGAAGCCTTTGGAGACTCCTTTGGCGCGGACGACCAGATCCCCCAGCGCGGGGCCGGAGGGGATTTGGATATCGGCGGCGTCTTCGCGGGCGTCGTATTCTTGCGCCTGCAATTGTTCGTACCGTTCCAATCGGGCGCGGTTCTTGGTCTCCCGCGCCTTGGGCGAGAGGCGGACCCATTCCAATTCCTGTTTGAGTGTTTTTTGCCGTTTCGATTCCTGTTTCTCTTCGACAGCTAGTCGTGCTCCTTTTTGTTCCAGCCAGCCGGAGTAATTTCCTTCGTACGGATAACCATGTCCGCGGTCGAGTTCCAAAATCCAACCAGCGACGTTGTCCAGGAAGTAGCGATCGTGCGTCACAGCGACCACCGTGCCGGGGAACTGTTGCAGGAAGCCTTCCAGCCAAGCCACCGATTCCGCATCGAGGTGGTTCGTTGGTTCGTCGAGCAGCAGGATATCGGGGTTCTGCAGCGCCAACTGGCACAGGGCGACGCGGCGTTTTTCGCCACCGGAGAGCGTCTTGACGACAGCATCGCCCGGGGGGAGCCGCAGCGCGTCCATGGCCATTTCGACAAACCGTTCCAGTTCCCACAAATTGGCGGCGTCGATTTGATCTTGAAGTTTCCCCTGTTCTTCGAGGACCTCTTCCATCTCCTCGGGTGAGAGGTCTTCGCCGAGCTTCATGTTGACGTCGTTGTAGCGATCCAAAATCGCCTGCGAATGGGCGACCGCTGTTTGCACACATTCGTCGACGGTTGCTTCGGGATCGAGCCGAGGCTCTTGCGGGAAATAACCGACAGTCACCCCTTTAGCCGGTTTGGCTGAACCCATGAAGTCGGTATCTTCGCCCGCCATGATTTTCAGCAGCGTCGATTTCCCCGCTCCGTTGTTGCCGAGCACGCCGATTTTTGCGCCGGGGAAATAGGAAAGCCAAACATCGTGCAGTACCTCCTTCTGCCCGAACAATTTGGTGACGCCTTCCATCGTGAAAATGTAATTCTGTGCCATTGTGTTGTCTGTTCCGTTGATTATGTGGTGATTTCCCCCGGAGTCCCGGGGGCTGAGGGGTTTATCGAATTAGCAAAGCCTGAGGTTTGTGTGGAACGACATTCTAGACAGCGGGGCCTGCGTTATGTGTCGCTGAATAATTGTCCCAGAAATGCCACCGCGGCGGCGTAGATGCCCGGTTGTTGACTTTCGCGGGGGCCGGCGATGTTCACTGTGCGAATTCTATTCGTCGCCAGCCATTCCGCAACCGAGGCGACATCTCTGTCGCTATACGGAAAAGCGACGCGGCAGGGGCGTTGCTGTCGCTTGGCCAGTCGCTCAGTGAGCGCCGTGCCGCCGGTGAGCGGTCGTCCTGCGAGGATCAGCGTGCCATCGCTATCGCGGACATTCCATTCGGTGCGGACAACGTAATCTCCCGACTCGGTTTCGGTGAGCGGATAATGCAACGGCAGCGGCCCATCTTCAGCTTTCCGCCCCAGCGGACACCAACCGCCGCAAGCGATACCAGCCACAATGGCCATATCCAAAGCGGCTCGGTCAACGCCAGTCTGGCCGCCGGAGACAATTTTTTCCACTGTGGTCGGCAAAATGAGTTCCTGCGCCGCTTGGTGGCGCGCTGTAAGTGGAGGACGATCGAAAACGAGCATCATAACGGCCGTTTCGCTTGCGGGCCACTGGCTAATGGCGGTGGGTGGAAAGGGAGTGGCCGGTGGCTAGTGGCCGGTGGCCAGAAAAAAGTAGGCGGTAGGCAGTAGGCAGTAGGCAGTAGGCAGTAGGCAGTAGGCGCGGGGGAAGTCAGTTGCGTTGAGAGACGATGGGTGGCTGGGGACGGACGTAGTCCGCCCCCAGTGGGAGTGGGGTCGGGATGTCAAACGTCTGGGCGCGAGGTTTTGCTTGTTCCAGGCGCCCCACCTTCTGACTATCGAATTGAAATGGTTGACGCTCAAGATGGTCCTCTTGCGACTTTTGTCTGATGAATAACCCTCGCTCAGTGGGAATCACCGTAAAAATTCCTTGATTTTTCCCTGGTACGCAGTGGTAAACTGCTATCCGCCCAGCAGGCAATTATCGCCTAGCTTTTTGGCGGCGTTTACGTTCTCGGAGTCTAATAATGACCAACAACCAGCACGCGCACTCTGTTTATGAAACCTCTAACGGTCCCGCCCCGCGGCGACGCCGACGTTGGGGGTGGGCCTTGGTGATGGGGCTGGTTTGTGCCACCGCCGCGATCGCTGTGGTCTACATCTTGAGTCCTCCCCATTACGTAACCTCCTCGGTGATCTACATCGATGCGACTCCCGATGTCGTAATGAATGCCGGAGTGCGCGAGAACGAAGATTTTGAGACCTACAAGCGAACGCAAATGTTTCGGGCGTTGACTCGGGTGGTGTTGGACACCGCTTTGAATGAACCGGTCCGCAACACCGAACTGAAACGCTATGGATTTAAGGCGATCGCCGACCTGCCGCTGCTCAAGGCGCAAGTCTACCCGATAGATTGGTTAGAAACGAAGCTCTCTACCGTGGGGAAGCAGGAGGAATTTTTTGCGATTCAGATGGGGCATAGCGAAAAACCGGAGGAGTTGGCGGAGATCGTCAACGCCATCACGCAAGTCTATTATCGCGACATCGTGAACGAATCGAAGCTCAATGACAAAAAGCGGATTACTCAGTTGATGGAGTTGTCCGACCAGTACGAGCAAGAATCCAAGTTAAAACGTGACCAGATCAAAAAACTGAAACGGCGGCTGGGGGTAAACGAGGACGAACCGCAAACTTTGTTGGCCGTGGCCGAGCAGGAATTGACTCACGAACTCCAATCCAGATGGTTTGAGCAATATCTGGAACGCAATACGCTTAAGCTTCAAGCACAGCAGTTCCAAAAATCCTCCTTGGATGACGACGCGATCAAGACGAATCCAGAGACCAAAGAACTGATTCGCACAATGATCAAAGAGGAATTGAAGATTGCCGCGCAGGAGGTTGCCGCCGACCGTATGCGTGCGGATATTAAACTTTTGGAGGAAACGCTCGACGACAACGAGCACTCCAAACTCGTGCAGCTCCGCGCGGACTTGGCAAAACAAGAAACCAAAATTGCGGAATTGAATGCGCAGTTAAAGCCGACACTGGAAGCAACTCTCCGCGACTATCAGGTTGCGGTTCGCGAGCAACACCAAGCAACGCAAGCGGCGCGTGTTGAGGTGTTGGACGAATCGCTTGCCGCATTGGAGGAAGAACTCGATCGCCGCAAGATTCGCTCAAAGTCCTCAAGTGTCGATTCCTTTGAACTTGAGAAACTTCAAGCTGAGGCTGAGCGGCTTGAGAAACGTTTGATGGAGATTGACGACCGCATTGAGACGTTGAGAATCGAACTCAACGCTCCGGACCGGATTAGTATTGTGCAATTGGCCGAAAAGCCCGAATCCAAAGACTACACAGCGGTCTGTACGAAGAGTGCGATTGTCGGCGGCGGAGCATTTGTGCTCGCCTTCGCCCTCACGCTGTTGATCGCCCCACGCAAATTGGTGTGATTCAGCAAACATCCACAGTTGCTGTCGATTCATAAGCGCTTAAACGCGTCTCAAATAGGGGAAAGTCCCAACCCCCATAGGGTCCCCGGTCGATCATAATAGAGTTGGTCGTCAGTGCTTCGGCGGCCAAGTCATCTCAAATTGCCGATGTCCGCAGCTGCCGTGGTTCGATTTCCTCAGCCCGCACTGCCAAGCTCTTCCGGGGACAAACATGCAGATTCGACAGATGGTCGCCCCCGACCTCAAACGCGGTTTTATTAAAGCGCTCTGTGCTTTATCGGATGTCAATTTGACCTTCGAACAAGCGGTGCCGGTCTTTCAGCGACGGCTGAATTCCGGACTGCATACCTACGTCGCCGAAAAAGATGGCGAAATCGTGGGGACCGCCTCGGTGTTCATCGAGCCGAAATTCATCCATAGCGGTGGACTGGTCGGGCACATCGAAGATGTCGCCGTCGACCCGGAGCGACATGGCGAGGGGATCGGCAACGCGCTGGTGCAACATCTGATTCAGCATTGTCAGGATCTGGGCTGTTATAAAATCTTGCTGCAATGCACGCCCGAACTGTTGCCTTACTACGAACGCGAAGGCTTCCGGCAATGGGTCTGCAATATGCGAATGGACCTACAACCCACCTCCGCCCGCGCCGCCGCCAGTTAAACCGCAAATGTAGGGTGCGTCGCGACGCACCTTTCTCGCGTAGGACGAGCGACGTGCCTCTGAAAAGAGGTCGCGCGCAGAGACGCAGAGCCGCAAAGAAGAAAAAGAGAAAATATTGGAAACCCACGTTGTAAATCAGTATTGCCCGTTCCCAACCAAGCTGCGCGTCACGTAACAGATTGTATATTGCAAAAAAACTCTCTGCGTCTTGGCGTCTTTGCGCGCGGCATTTTTTGAAGGGTGTTTTGTTGATGAGAGTATCGCTCATGTTACGAAACCCCTCACCCCGTTCCGTTTTCAGAGGGTGCGGGAGGACGGTTGCGGTGTTTGGCTTTTCGGTAGGCGAATAGCGCGATGGCAAGCAGCAGTATGCCGCCGCCGATGAGCCATTTGAGTTGCTGATTATTCTGCCGAGCGGCTTGTGCGCGGGCGGCTTCTGTTCGGGCTTCGTCGATAATGTCTTGCGGCATGCCGAGACGTTCCGCTTCGGCCAGTTGGGCATCGTGTGTTGCCCAATCGCTCTCGCTGCCGGCGACCAAAGCTGCCAGGAAATGGCCCTGTTCTTCATTGGGGAATTTCTCGAGCAACACTTCCGTTGCGCGTCGCATTTCCGGGATGTCGTTTTCTCGCGCTGCGATGGTGGCAATGTAGAGGTAGGGGGTGGGATCATCCACCTGTTGTTCAGCTGCAAGCAGCGCCAATTTCATGGCACGGTCGCGGTAAGGGGCGAGGACTTCGCGGTCGATGTCGGTCTCTTCCAAAACCGAGACGGTGCGGCCCAGTGTGTGGAATGAGTTGGGATGCTCGGGCAAGGCATCGACCAGCGCGCGTCCTTCGTCGAGGTCGCCATTCATCATCAGAGCAATCCCCAACAGGCCCCGTGCTTCGTCCGATTCGGGAGCCAATTCGACCAGCGGCCTGAGAATCTCAATCGCGCGCTGCGGGTTGTTGGCGTCTAACGCGACCTGTGCCTGATCAATCTCACCAGCGACCATGCCCGGCAAAGCCAGCCCTCCTGGAAGATCTTCGCCCGCTTGTTGAGGCGGTTGTTGACCGTTGGCCATAATTGGCAGACCGGTCAATATCGCTACGGCAAAGGTGGTCAGCAAGCCAAAACTCAACGCCATCTCAAATCCTCATTCACGCCGGCAGGCGACAGGTTCTTGTCCTAAAAAACATCACGAATCAAGGACCAGTGTACCGAAATCCCGTTCCATAAACGTTCCCAGCCAGCCTCATTTCCTGAGAATTCGTCGCTATAGCAGCGGCGACACGAATTTTTGTGGAAAAACGGCCGCAGAGTTGTATTTCGCGACGAATACGGGAAAATTGAATCTCTCGGCGAAAATGCAGCCGCTGAGTTTTTCCCCTCAGTTTTCCCAGATCAGAAGACAGACGCACAAAAATCATGGCCCTCAAAAACTACGATGCTCGCCGCGATCAATTGGTGATGGAAACCAAAACCTACTGGTCCGAGGATATCGCCAAGGAGCTGTCTGAGGAAGACAAAGCGCTGATCGCCACCGCCATTCACCGCTCGCCGGAATTGGCTGAGCAAGTTGAATACGAGCGGACGCACACCGGATTTACGCGGATCATCACCGTGACAGTCAACGATTTGGAACGGTTGTACGAACAACGCGTTTGAGTCAGCGATTCCCTACGCCGGCACACGCACTTTTTAACGGCGAAAAATCCGTTTAACCGAGATTGTCGCGGATGGGCGATTCGGTTAAGATCCGCCGCCCGTGGCAAGGCGGCTGAGAGATGCGTCCGGCCAGCTTGTCTCACTCGCGGGATTTTCCGCATCGAAATTGAGATGAAATGGAGATTCCCGTGTCCCCCAGGGCAACCGTTTAGGCCCAGGATGGCAGCCTCGACCCCAAGGCCGCCGCACGAAACATGGAGGTTTCACCGATGCGCGCATCGTCTCACGGTCCGTTTCGGACATTGATGATGATCTTCCCCATGCTAGCCGTCGCAGGTTTAGCGTACTTGGGAGGATATCATTACCATACACTCGCAGCTTCACAGACGGCGCCCTCTTCAGAAGAAGAAGATATTAGCGGCGAGATTGTCAATCTCGGCGACGATACCAACGCTGCTCCCCAAGTGGGCGTCAACGAATTGTTTCCCAGCGGTCCGGTAACCACGGATGCCCCGCAAGCGGATGAGGCCGAGTACGGCCGGAATCCCAATATTACGGTCATCGAAGAAGCGCCGGCTGTAGAAACCGAGCGTCAACGTCGGCCAAGCCCTGCCCAAAATCGTCGCCCCCGGTCTTATCCCTCCGCCGCCATGAAAGGTTGGCAGGTTGCCGAAGATCCGGATTCGGCAGGCGGCGACGAGGAGCCGATCTTTGCGGAAACCACTGCGACACAAGCCAATGACCTCGACGCCCAGTGGGACGAAGCTTTCGATGAGCGTCCCCCGGCGAACTCCCGCGAAAGCCGCCTGCAAGCTGCCATTGATGCGCGGCGAAACGAATTCGCCCAGCGCAGTCGGCAGCGCAATCCGGCTGGTCGATTGACCTCAGCTTCTAGGACTGACGATCTACTGGACGGACCCGAGTCGACGTCTCGCACATCACCGCAACGCGACGTGCAACTCGCCTCGGCAACCGAGCCGGCTAATTTCGAAGAGGATTTTGCTCAGTTTGATGCCCCCTCCGAAAGCTCACAGGAACCGCCTGCCGCTAGTCCGCCGGTCTATCGCGATCCCCGCAACTTGAAGGAAGCCACCAAAATTCTTCGCACGTGGGGCATTCGAAAATTCAAACTCGAAGCGACTGCGGATGGTGCCGAGTTTCGGTTTTTGTGCGGCGTAACCGACATCCATAATCCCAGTATTCGCAGATTGTTTGTCGCTGAAGGGGACGAGCCATTAGTGGCGGTGCGCAAGGTGTTGCGACAAATCGAGGACTGGCGTGCGCAACAGTAATCCTACATTCCAAAAGCCGGTACGATTGCAGTCGACTGCTGCCGGGGGCTTTGGTTGGAATTTTCGTATCCGCCGAGAAGCGGAATCGCTTGAGCCACTCGCCACGCTCGTGCCGGGACATTTTCTGCGTGACGATAAAATGGCGCGGTTGGAAGCGGCCTTGTTCGTCTCGCAAGATGCATTGCCCGCCCGACGGTTGGCACATGTCGCCACGTTGGCCGATGCGACCGAAGTTCGAACGTTGATCAAACGCCTCAACGAATTCTACGACGCGTCACAGACCGCCTTTCGCATCGAACGGGTCGCCGCCGGGTACCAATTGCTGACCCGGCCGGAATTCGCTTTGTGGCTGGGGAAATTGCATCATCGTCAGGCGGAGTTGAAACTCTCGCCCTCAGCTATGGAAACGTTGGCCATCGTGGCCTATCGCCAACCGGTCACGCGGGCCAACATCGAAGCGGTCCGCGGCGTCCAGAGCACTGAGATGCTCAAGCAATTGATGGAGCGCAATCTCGTCCGTATCGCCGGCAACGAAGAGACGCTCGGCCGGCCATTTCTCTACGGCACCACGCGACTGTTTCTGGAACTCTTTGGACTGCAAAGTCTAGAGAGCCTGCCGATGGCTGATCGCCTGCGAGTCACAAAACCGGCTGCCGCCGATGTGAGCGAAGAACCAGAAGCGGAACCCGAAATCGCCGGCAGTATTGGGACCGACGCGAGCGAAGCGGACGATGAACTGAAACAGAGCGCCTAGTGCGGCGGCGGCTTTGCGTCGACGCGCATTCACTTGGCGATCGCCTGCACGATTTGCCAAACCTCATCCGCAATCGCATCAACAGGGCGAATCTCGCCTTCGGCGATCCCGTCGATGACCTGCCACCGATCATCGCCTTGGGCGACGTCGAGATAGACCTCGTGCACTTTGGCCAGATAACCCGCATCGGCTTCTTGAATGTCGGCGGCATCATCGGTGTAGTTGCGGGGGGCTTTGCGGGCGATCAATTCCTGCGCGCGGGCGGGCGGCAGGTTTAAGAGAATCGTCACATCGGGCCGCGGCAGCGCGTAAATCTCATATTCGATCTTGTTGATCCAGGCGATGATTTCTTGCCGCTCTTCACCAGTGACTTTCGACGCCTGATGACCGATGTTCGAGGCCACGTAACGGTCCAGCACGACGTAATCATTGTCGCGCTGCGCCGCCAGCAGCAGTTCGCGCGATTCAAAACGGTCACCGGCGTACAGCAGCGCCGCCAGGAACGGGCTGACTTGATCGAGCGCGCCGAATCGTCCGTTGAGAAAATCGCCAATCGATTTGCCAAACAGCGTGTCGTCGTAACGGGGAAAGCTAAACAGTTGGGCCGTCGCTCCCGTAGCACACAGACGTTCGCACAACAGTTGCGCCTGTGTCCCTTTACCCGATCCGTCGATTCCCTCAATGTTCACCAGCAGCGCCAAAATTAATCACTCCCCATCCGCACCACGCATGTCGCCGTAGGGTGCGTCATGACGCACCTGTCTACATTCCCAATCACGCGTTGCCTTATTGTTAATATTGTTTGATTGACGTGTTTGTTTGCTTTGTTGAATTGGATTGGGCGCGTTTTTCGTACTGCATAGAAAGGTGCGTCGCGACGCACCCTACGAAAAGGCCGCGTGCAGAGACGCCAGGACGCAGAGAGTTGCGTAACCTTGATGGGTATCGCGCGGCATGGTTGGAAACCGGGACTTCTGATTTATCGACTCGGGTTTTCAACAGTTTCCTCTTTTTCTTCGCGTCTCTGCGTCTTTGCGCGAGTCTTTTTATTTAGAGGCTCATCTCTCGTACTACATAGGAATGTGCGTCGCGACGCACCCTACAGAACCTCGGCGATGACTCCGTGATCCGCGGCGGAGGTTGCCTGCACTTTGACAATTTGTCCGATGGCTGTGGCATCGCCCGGGATGTCGACCGGGGCATAACGACAAGCGGTGCCGCTGACCCAGTCGGGGCGATCGCGGGATTCCCGTTCGACCAAAACCTGAAGGTCGCGTCCGACGAGCGACTCATAATATCGGCGGGCCAAACGGTCGCCCAACTCGGCCAATCGTTGCCCGCGCTCTTTTTTGACTTCGGGAGAAATCTGATCCGGCAGATCGGCCGCCGGCGTGCCCGCGCGGGCACTGAAGGGGAAGACGTGAATCTTCATGAAGCCCGCTTGTTCACAAACATCGAGCGTCTCCTGAAACTCCGCCTCGGTTTCGCCGGGAAAGCCGACAATCACATCGGTGCTGAACGCCGGATTGTCGAGCCGACTGCGGAGTAATTCCATCTTGCCCAAAAACATGTCGAGGCTGTATCGCCTCTTCATCCGCAACAACACATTTCGCGAGCCGCTTTGCAGTGAAGGGTGGAAATGCGGGGACAGTTTCTCGGTGGAGGTCACGACATCGACGAAATCTGGGGAGACTTCCGCTGCTTCAATACTCGACAACCGCATCCGCCAGTCGCCGGGAATGCGGTCCAGATTTTCGATCAGATGCGCTAACCGAAACGGAGCTTTGCCGCTACGGCCGCGCGTGGCATCGACGCCATAGTGCCCGAGATGAATTCCGCAAAGCACGATTTCCTTGTGGCCGTTTTCAATCAGCCGGTGGACTTCCTCGTCAATGTCTTGCGGGGGACGGCTCCGCAGACCGGGTCGGACTTGGGGGATGATGCAGTACGTGCAATTTAAAATACAACCGTCTTGGACTTTGACGTAGGCACGCCGCCGCCCTTCAAAGGTACTGATCCCGGTCGGGAAATCATTCACGCCGACACGCGCCAATACGTCTGGCAGTTCGCGTTTATCTTCAACGACTTCCAACACATTGGGGAGTTGGGCCAAGGTCTCTGGTTCACGAGTGGCGTAACAGCCCATTACGATTGTTCGCGAGCCTGGGTTTTTGCGGGCCAATTGGCGGATCAACTGCCGACCTTTCGAATCCCCGGTGGCGGTCACCGTACAGGTATTCACCACGCAGAGGTCGGCATTTTCCTCTTCCTCCGCTTCACGATAGCCGCCGCGAACCAGCGCTTCTTTGACCAATTCGGTTTCGTATTGATTGACCTTGCAACCCAAGGTCACCAAACGGCAAGTTGGCTGTGACATAACAAAATACGCTTTGTAGAAATTCAAACTGTCTAATAACCGCCCCATCAGTCAGCGATCAGTCCCTCTCCCTCAGAGAGAGGGTGAGGGCCGCCGACCAGACCGTTGGCCCAATGTCTGCAGCAGAACCAGCGAACCTACGTCCACCAGAAAAACCCGTACGATCGGCCCAATTCGCTCGACAACTCCTGCGACGATGAGGATCGCACAGTATAATAGTCTTAGCTCCCCACGGCGAGTCCGTTGGATAGGGACTTGTTCCGGCGCTCTTCCATTATTGACGCAGCGAGACAATGACCACAGCCGAGTCGACTCTCAGAAAATACGGGAAATCAGTTGATATGATGACTTTGAGACGATGTCTGGCTTTAATCGTTGGTCTTGCCATGACAGCGGCGGACGCGAATGCCGCTGAACAAGAATCGGCCGCGGTTTATCAAAAATACGTCGTCGCCGCCGATCATCCCGCCGCCAGCCAGGCCGGATTGGAAGTCCTGCAGCAGGGGGGAAATGTGGTAGATGCCGCTGTAGCGACCTCATTTGCGTTGTCGGTGGTGCGTCCCGACAGTTGCGGCATCGGCGGCGGTGGCTTTATGGTGATCTGGAACGCCGAAACCAAGTCGTCTGTCGCCATCGATTACCGCGAGCGGGCACCGTTGGCTGCGACTCGGGATATGTTTGTCACCAAAAATAAGAACGGCCGGAAACTCTCCAGCCGGGCCGGAGGAGCTGCCGCGGGAATTCCCGGTACGGTTGCCGGCCTGTGTCACGCTCACAAAGAATTCGGCAAACTCCCCTTGGCCGATGTACTGGCTCCGGCGATTCGTTTGAGCGAACAGGGTGTTTTGGCCGATGAACACGCCATCAGCGCGCAGCGTACGGCGCTGTTGCTATTGGCGATACAACGCAACGGGAAAGAACGTTTCGCTGCCCTGTACAAGCAATACCTGAACTCCGGCCGGATGTGGACGAAACAGGATCGCATTTTCTCCCCCCAAACCGAGGTCCTCAAACGGATCGCCGCCCAGGGGCGTGACGGGTTTTATCGCGGGCCGGTGGCTGAGGCCTTGCTAGAGGTCGTTGCCGCACAAGGCGGTATTTGGCAGCGTGAGGATCTTGAGCAAATGGATGCCGTGCAGCGACAACCGCTGTCGGAGAAATTTGGCGAGAATACGGTCCTGACCATGCCACCTCCTTCCAGTGGTGGGGTGGCGCTGTTGGAATCCTTGAACATTATCGAGGCCTTTGAACGAGATCATCCGCAACGCAAGTGGCTAGGCAACGGTCCGCACAATGTGTCCGCCGTGCATCTGGTCACCGAGGCTCTCAAACACGCCTTTGCCGACCGTGCGGAGTATCTGGGGGATTCCGATTTTGTGTCCGTGCCCATCGCTCGCTTAACCAGCCGAAAATACGCCGACAAGTTGGCGGCGAAGGTCGACCCGTCGATAACACAACCGCCCGAAGCGTACGGCCGGTTCGAAGGAAAAACCGATAGCGGAACGAGCCATTTTTGTGTGATCGACGCAGAAGGGAACGCTGTCTCCTGCACCGAAACAATCAACACCACCTTTGGCAGTTTGGTGGTCGAACCGAAGTTCGGGATCGTGCTGAATAATGAAATGGACGATTTTGCCGCTGTGCCCGGAAAACCGAATGCGTTCGGGCTTATTCAAAGCGAAGCCAACGCGGTCGCTCCCGGCAAACGGCCGCTTTCGAGTATGACGCCCACGATCGTAGTGCGCGACGGCAAAGCGGCGTATGCACTGGGGGGATCGGGGGGACCGAAGATTATCAGCGCGACCCTGCAGGTCTTGCTGAATATGATGCGGCATGGTCAGGATGCTCAAGCCGCGGTTGCGGCGCCGCGATTTCACCACCAGTGGATGCCCAACGCGCTGTATGTGGAAGAGCCGCTGCAGAAGAAATTAGCGGCCGACTTAACCGCGTTGGGACACTCAGTCCGTTTGCAAAGCGCGATCGCCGCTGTGCAGGCGGCCACGCGCGATGAAACAGGATTGCGAGCCGCGAGCGACCCCCGCAAGGGGGGGCAACCGGCCGGCGAATGACGGTGGCTAACAACGGCGGTTTATGACCGCCGTTTCCGCCCACCGCCGGAGCGCTTCGATGACGGTTTTTTGGTCGTCGTCGAACCCGAGGAACTGTCACTCGACGACGACGTTTTCTTCTGCGCTTTCGTCTTGGTCGGCGCCGCTGTCGGTGCATCCGCCGCAGTTGTTTTCTTCACCGGATTGAGTACGAAGGAGATCGCATCTTCCCAGGTCGGAACGTCTTGATACTTCTTCTCGTCCGACTTTTTCGGTGGTTTTCCGTAGGAAGTCTCGTCGTCGTCTTCCTCATCGTCGTCGTCCAGGTCGGCGTCATTGGCTTCGATGGCATCATCTTCGACGGCATCGTCCTTGGCGACAGTCTTCTTGGTCTCGTCGGTGGCTTCGACTGAAGATTTCCCGCGTCGCCGTCCGCCCCGTTTTCGGCGTCGGCGTTTTTTGGGGGCGGGTTCTGCGGCTGTGTCTTCTTCAGAGTCCTTATCAGCAGCAGCTGCAGTCTCGTCGGCGACGGATTGTTTTTCTTCGTCGGCTGTCTCTGTCTCCTCATTTACCGATTCTTCAGTTTCAACCGTTTCCGCAGCTTGCTCCTCGACCGACCGTCGTCGACGGCGGCGTCGGCGGCGCGGACGACGTTGTTCCTCGGCTGGTTCTGCCGTTTCTTCGTCCGCGGCCTCTTTCACTGCTTCGACTGCAGCCGGCTTTTCGTCTTTTGTCTTCTCCGCAGGTTCGTCAAACAGATCAGCGGCAAAATCCGAATCGTCGGAGACTTTGCTTGGCTTTTCGTCCGGCACCAACTCAGCCAGCACCTTGGTGCGCTCGGCTTCGGTCTTTGGTTTCGGTTTGCGTTCCGAGCGGCGGGGCTTGCTTTTGGATTCAGATTTAGCAGGTGATACCGATTTCTCGTCGCTTTCCCAGTCCCAGTCCGCCAGAGCATTCCAAAACGGATCGTCGACTTCATCCTCCACATCGGCCTCTTCGAGGTCGTCGTCAGCGTCCTCTTCTTCGTCCGATTCGTCTTCGGCAATAATCCCGAAATCATCGTCCGGAGTTTCATCGGTCGCCTCGACGATCTCGGGGCTCTCTTCGACGTCCTCCTCAGCGTCGACCGCTTCCAGCGACTCTGTGGAATCGGCGCTAGTGGACTCAACCTCTTGCGGCGCATCGGGTTTCGGCTCGGGCGGCAGTCCTAGCAGGTTTTCGGCTAAGGCGCCCCAATCGTCGTCGTCGTCGTTTGACATGTTTGCGTCTTTATTCATGCCCAAAAATTAACGCACACCGGACTGATTGACAAGAGCAGCGGCAATTTGCCTCAGTCGTCGCAAAGCGTCTTCAGAAGATAGTTTACGGGGGAGTCCACAATGGTTTCCGCGAATTTTCCCCGGCAATACGTGGAATTCGCCGCGATTTCATCCGTAAATAGGGGGCGACGAACAATCCTCGATGCCGCCAGCTGCCCAGTGGGGCCTGCGGGTCACCCCGATACGGCTCGGTCAAATCCTCGATTACGAAACCCGACCGGCAAAGTCCGCCGACCAATTCCTCCCAGCGGTGTAGAAATTCCACCGTGCCGCTTTCACGATACGATTCGTCCTCCACCAGCGGCAACGAGCTGTCCTGATAATACGGCAGACCCAACACGTAGCGGTGCCGTTCGTCGCGCTCGGTGATCTGCAGGCTGGTCGGTTGTTTGTGTTGACTAATGTACAGGCCGTCGTCGCGGAGCACGCGGGCGATTTCGCGATACACAACAGTCACGTCCGAGACGTAACAAGTGCTGACCGGTTGATGGACGATGTCGAAACACTCGTCGGCAAACATCTGCAGATTGTCCATCGAAGCTTCGACGACGCGAACTTTGTAATTGCGGCGGTTCGCTTCCTGTTCGTCCTTTTTGAGCATCTCCGGACTGAGGTCGACGACTGTGACGTTGGCTCCGGCGGCAGCGTAGAGAATCGATTGCCATCCCCCGCCGGCGGCCAAGCAGAGCACGTCTAGTCCCCGCACGCTGGCCGGCAACCAACCCCGCCCATCTAAGGCCTGCAGGGGATCACGGCATTGCTCGTCGGTGGCCACCTTGGCGAATTGGCTACCGGCTCGCACGAGGCGATCCCAGGCTGCGCGGTTGCGTTGGACAAATGACATCGAACTACGATTGCGGCAATAAGGTGGATTTCACTCGTTCCTCAACTCCGGCCGGGGAACGGACTGTCGCGCGGTTTCGCTTCGCTGATTGAGACAGATGGCCAAGGGGGGGCTTGACTCACTCGAAGCGGAGCTTCGAGAAATGGGGTTCCCAAACTGGAGTTTGGGAACCAGGGACGTTCGACCTTGGGGCGGGTGCGGTTTCAGGGAGTTCTGGCTTGTTCCACGAGTGCGGCGGCGTATCCGACGGGATCGTGTTGCGCGCGGCTGACTTCCATCAATTTATCATACCGGCCTGTTTCGGCGCACAGTTCGGCGAACGAGAACTCGAGTTGATCTTCGACGCTCAACAAATATTTCGCAGCGATGTCCAAGGCATCCTCGGTGCGGTCGATGCGTCTCAGCAAATCCACAAGATGATAAGCGGTCAACTGTTTGTCCGAATCGGGGGCATCTCCCGCGAGTTGATCGCGAAAGTAATCCAGTGCTGCATCGCGATCCGTGTCTGTCAACGCATTGAAAAAATGGTGATGCGCCGTGTAATAATCTTCAAACGGCGGATCGCCCGCATAGCGATATTGCGGCGACAATTGTGCGCCGTATTCGGTCAGCTCTGTGGCAAGTCGGACTTCGTCACGGTTGGCGTCCAGGCTGCGGCAAAAGCGGATCACCGCATGCAAATGCGAAACGTCGATGTGATAGTTGTCTTCGGCGAACAGCCACTCTCGTCCGGTGATCAATTCGCGGAGCGTTTCTTCCGTGGGGGCGGAGCCTTGTTTGCGTTCGACTTCGTATTTGATCGTCGCCGTCAAATCCCGATAGATCGTCTGTGCTAACAACGCCGCACATTCCTGACGGACTTGCGGTTCCAACTGCATAAACTGCTGGTCGAGCACCGTAATGGAATTGCACGTCCCGTGACTGGCAAGCAGCATCTCCAATCCCTTGGCCGGCGCAACCCCTTGGTAGAGTGCGATGTCGACAAGTTCTTCGTCGACGTCCTGCGAGATTTCCAGCGCGTTGATGGCAGCGACGATGGGTTCCGGTTCGCGAATGGTTCGCAGGTAAATCCAGGCACGGGGAATCGAACCTGCTTCCAGGTGCAGCGAACCGATTTCGCGGGCGGCGTTGACGTAATGCTCTTCGAATTCCGCGCGGCGGTCTTCGGGCAGGTTGTCAAACGATGTGGGACGCACGACTGGCACACCCATCTCGAGCCGCTTTTTCAACAGCAGCGCATCAAACAGCCGGTCATAATTCTTGTCGTCGCGGAGCGTTTGAATGAGTTGATCCACGGTGGCGACCGCGCCCCCCGATTCGTGGAGTTGATTCATCTCGTTGTAAGTGTCTTCGTTCATTGCGCCGCCCAACCGTCCACGTTCTGTAGATTTCTTAAAGAAAAAATTCCAATCCGCCTTGCGTCGTCTACTCGACGAGCAGCAAGGGAGTCACGTCGCCATTTTTATCAAACTGCCCCAACACTGTTTCATCAAACGTCTGAAAGCCGAGCACTGTCTGCGGGAGATCCGATTTTTGAAGTTTGCGATAGGCCAGCAAATGTTGCTCGCCGAGCCTCACGCGATACCCGGCGGAGACGTCGCCCGGCAAAATGCGACCATCCTCGGTCACCGTCAGTTTACGCCACTGCACCGGCTTGCGGCGGCGGTCGGGATGCCAGTCCAAGACGATCGGGGCATACAAACCTTGTCCAGCCGCAACGTGCTTGAGCACCAAATCGTCGCCGAAGATGCCACACCCGCCTGGCGTACCGTGCACGCGATCCTGTGGCAAAAAGAGCGGAAAGACACGTGTCAGGATCGGACCATCTTTGAGACGCGTTTCACGATCACCCGAGTCGGATTGCGTATCCAAAGCATCGCTCAACGGCAAGCGGGATGAGTATTCAATCTGTTTGCCGGAAAATCCGGTCAAGGAGTCGGCGAACATGGCGGAGTGCGTTGAACGCGATAACCAAATTTGTCGCTCCACCCGACCACCCGATGCAAACGTCTGTTGCAGCTCTATATAATCGCCATCCTCGTCGGTGTTCCAACAGATTGCCGTCCATTGTCGTTTGACGGAAACCGGTTTGCCATCGACTTGGATCTTTAAATCCCAGTTCCCGTTAATCAGGGCGCGGCCCAAGACGGTCATGTCGATTTGTGGAAACTGTCCGTTATGGTCGACGACGATGCTATCGCATTCCGTTTCCCAATCGCTGCGCAGACAGGCCAAGTTGGCCCAGTCCGACTGCGACGACGGCGCTAGTTTCTTCAATCGCGGTTTGGTTGATGCTGATGCTGATTTTTTGGATTTGGCTTTTCGCTTCCGCGTGTTCGACGGAGCTTGATCCCACGCGAAGGCCAAATCGGCAATTTTGAATTCGCTTCCCGCCAATTGTGACGCCGCCCGAAACAACGAGCGCGGCGATGCCGAGAAGCCGTTGCTCATCGCCCAGGAGTCGGAGGGACGGTACAGTCGGATGGCTTGTTCCAATAGGTCATTGAACAGCATCGACAAATCGTCGTCCCACAATGTCGCCTGAAAACGGTTGGCCCATTGTCCGCTGCGAACCAGTGCCGCCAACCAGTACCCCAAGCGAGGCAACAACGTGGCGTGCGGCGTGCCGTCGCCATCGGTGCGGTCTTCCAATTCCCGCCGAATGACCTTACGCCCGCGGCGGCGAATCTTGGTGGAGCCTTTGACATCTCCGAACAGCAGACCCACCCGCCACGGCAACTCACCCGCCTGCAACAACTGTTCGTCAGCCGTTTGCGCCGGGTCCCCTTCGTCGGTGGTCGAGGGATCGTTTGTGAATTCACAAGCAGCGGCCAACGTTGTTCGCCACAATAAAAACAGTGTCGCCTGTTCCAACGAAGCACCGTTACACGCGATCAACTCTGTCAACGCATGCAGGTCAGCGGGTGACGTTTTGTAGTTTTTCTGCGCCACGCTATTGAGAACCTCTGCCAAGCTGGCAGCCTCCACAGCTGTCGACTTCCCGGTCTTCCGTGTGAAGTGGCCGTTGGATGTGTGCAACAACTCTCGCAACGGTTTGGCAGGGGGCGCCGGTAAATATTCCGCCGTCGCCAAGCCGCCTTGAATGGCGGGACGTTTTTTTGTGGATTTGGTGGGAGGGCTTTCTGCGGGCAAGCATTGCAGTAATCGCGCCGTGAACGCCGAGACGTCACCCTTTCGAGCGGCGCGGACCAAGTCCGCATCGGCTGATTTTCGCCACTGGATAGACTGCAAAAATGCTGTGTCGGAGAGATTCGCGACCCCGCCCATGCTTCGTCCAAAAGCCACAACCGAAGTGGCGGCCGATCCCGACTGATCCGTTTTACTCATAGATTACTCGCCCTGCCGGGGGCCGTGGATGACCACACGTCCCGGTCCATGCCGATTGACTCCTGGTTTCGCCCACTTCAAGAGGCGCTCACCATAAGGTACTCGACACGAGCAGATTTGCCAATCACACCGGTCAGCAAGTCGTCACAACCCCAGCAGCGATAGAGGCAACGGAGCAAAAAACAGCGTCCCGGGAGGGCGAAGCTCCCGCTGAGCCGCAGCGGTACACGAAGCAGGGCACGCCAACTCATCAAGCCAACCACCAATCCAGTCGCCCAGCAAGGATCTCGCCCAACCTCTCTCCAAAGCAAAGCGCCCAACGGAAGCGGCCTACCCACCCCCGAGCGGAAGCTCGAACCTAGCGGCTGTGCCGCCGGAAGCTCGGACCAAGCGGTTGTGCCGCCTTATTGGGCGGCGCGTTGTGCTTCGCGGCGTTTTTTGCGGAGCTCTCGTTTTTGTTTTTTGGACAGCCCTTTGAGCTCATCAGCGGTCACTTCGTCGATTTGATCTTCGATCGGTCTTTGCGAAGCGCGGGTTTTTGCTTTTTTGGGTGGAGTGCGACGCTTCGGGCGCGGCGGCGATTGTTCCGCCATGGCTTCTGTCGTTGCCGATTGCGGAGCAGGGGGTTCGATGTGCGCCGGTTCGGTCCGCGTTCGACGTGATGATGCCTTTTTCTTCTTCGGAGCCGGTTGGACCGCTTTGGTCGCCACTGGCGGAACGGGGGCAGGGGCCGCTTCGCGCGGTTTGCGTTTTGGCAATTTCAGCTTGGGCAATTTCAACTTGAAGGTGGGAAACTTCAATTTGAAAGTCGGTAACTTAAGTGCCGGGAATTTGAGCTTCGGAAGCTTGAGCGTTGGTTTCTTAAAGGTGAGGAGCTTCCAATGCAGAAATTTCGGCAAACGCAAGAACCGTGGTCGACGCAGCCGCGGGCGACGCAACCGGGGGAGCGGCAAGCGGAATTGTCGCACGGCCGACGTAGGTGGCTCTGGGTTGATATGCACGACATAGCGAGCATGCAAGGACATCGTGGTGAACAGCAGGATGTTCGCCGCAGAGAACGCGATCAGATCGATCGGCATGCCCGCGATCAGCGGGGGGAGCATCGCCAGAGATCCGGCGAACAGCTTGATGGAGGCGAGCAGGGGGACCAAATAACACAAACAGCTGAGATACAGTAGAACGCACGTCGGACGATGTTCGCGCATTTCTCGTCCCAGTTCCAACAACAGCAGCCCACCAATGGTCAACACGGGGACCTGCCAGGTGATTGATGAGGTTACTAAGTCAGGCCGATTCAACAGTGCCGCCACGATTCCGCCTGCTAAGTGGTGCAGGTTGAGAAAGATGGCCGCACAAGCGAGACCGCTGGCAACGACCACCCAATTCCACAGGCGATAGCGGCCGTCGAAATCATTGCGGCTGCGTCCGCGGACTTGTCGAATGACCACACAAATTTGCATGGTGACGAACAAGCACAACCCGGCCATCACGCGCTGCGACTCATCAACAACTTGTCGCAGTTGCGAGATGTCGACAATGTGATTGTGCGGCAGGGCATCGAGGGCAGCGTGGCTACCAAAAGCCAACATCGCCAAGACCAGGGCGACACCGATGTGCGGCCAAATGGAGCGGGGAATGAGGGCCTGGATTGCCAGCTCAACGAGCGCGATCGCATCCAGCTCTTTGTTTGCTTCTCTGGTCGTCGTAAACGATTTGGACTGCGCGCCATCCTGCTCGACCGCCAAACGCCGCCGCCGCCGTTCATCAGAATGTTGAGACCCGGCAAACCCTGTCACGCAACCAGCCTCATTCGGAATCGCAAAGTTTTAAGAGAGCGGACGGACCACGCACCAATCACTACGGGTTCTATTCATCGGAGTCCTGAGGTCCGCGCGGCGAATGAATGCGGTTTTGCGACGTCGCTGCAGGCATCTCAGTGAAATCGAGCATGCAAATCTTGCCTAACAGTCACAGGTGGATCACGGATCATCCGCCAGACTGACATGCCTGTTGTACTTGTGGTGCTGCCATAATGGCACTGCCTGTCGCTTTGGGTGGGTGCTGCCGATATGGCAGGTTCCGGGTCGGTTTGCTCAACTGCCATAAATGGGTTCTCGGGGATTTTGCCGAGAGGGGGTATGATTGGAATGGACTGTGGGGTGTCGCTGTAAGTGTTTATTTAGTATTGGGATATGGATATTGTTTCTGCTTGGTTTAACGTGATTGGACGATCTTCTACTGGGATTTTTTGGCAAATCGTTGCGGCGATAACAGATCGGCATGGAGGTTGCATTAAGGGTTGTCATCGGGCATTTGGAAGTCACAAGTCTCTGCCTGCTGCAGTGCGGAGACAGATGTTCGACGAATTCATCGTTACGACTGAAAGGAAGGTGAAATCATGCTGAGCACTTCATTTCGAAAACATTGGGATCCGTGGCAAGAGTTGAATCGTTTGCCGGTGGACATGAATCGAATTTTTTCCGGGCTTTCCGACGCGGTGCGGACCGGAGCACAAGTTTTTCCGGCGATGAACGTCTTGTCGGGTGAAGACCGTTTGGTCGTCACCGCCGAGGTTGCTGGCGTCAATGCGGACGACATCGACATCACGGTCGAAGGTGACATGCTGACGATCAAAGGCAGTCGCTCTGTCGATGCGCTGGGAGAGGACGAGAAGTATCATCGTCGTGAACGGGGCACGGGCGAATTTTCGCGAACGTTGCGATTGCCGTTTGAGGTCGATGCGGCGCAGACCGAAGCGGAATACGCGCAAGGCGTATTGACGATCGTTCTGCACAAACCGGAAGCGAGCAAGCCCAAGAAGATTACGGTCAAACGCGCTTCCTGAAGCGCAATGACCAGCATGGGGATTGTCATGGGCGTCTGTTGATCAGGCGCAAAAGATAGAAGAAGAAAGGGAGGATATCATGACTCAAACACAAGAGGCTTTGACCAAGAGTTGTTGTACGGCGGACAAAACCACAACGGAAAAAACTACCGAAGAGGTGTTGAATCCGCGCGTGGATATTTCGGAAACCAACGAGGCATTGATCCTGACGGTCGATCTGCCCGGCGTCGCTGAAGAAGATGTCGACATCACGTTGCACAAACAGGTGTTGACGATCGAAGCGAAGAAGTCGGAATGCATACACGAGGGGGTCAACCCCTACTACGTCGAGCACTCCGCCGGACTTTACCAACGGCGGTTCAAACTGACCGAAGAGGTCGACCGGGACGGCATTGATGCGACGCTCAAGGATGGCGTGTTGCGATTGACATTGCCCAAGGCGCAAGCCGAAGTGGCGCAGAAGATCAAGGTCATGACGGCGTAAGTCCCAGGTCGAGGACATGGGGAATATGCCGGTAATTGCAGGGCGGCGCGAAAAGATATGAGTCGCGCCGCCCGCGGTTGTTCTTTGGGGCGTATCGAGTGTGGCTAGAAAAAACGCGTCCAGGAGGGTGGCAGCGATTGCGAAGCAATCGGTGTGCCGAAGGCACAAGACGCCGCAATTCAGCGTTCCTGGGCATTGCCGTCGGCATCTTGATCCGACACGTTAATCGCGGCTTCTTGCCGGCTGCGCCGGCCCCGATTGCGGAAAGCAATCGCGGCCACCCGACCATCTAGAACAAACTGCCGCCATCCTCGTCGTCGGCTGGTTTCTTTTTGGCCGACTTGCGAGTTTTTTGTTCCACGGTCGATGTGGCATCGAAGGGGGCGGTGGTGAGGTTGCCTTGTTCGTCGACAGCGGTGAGCAGTTCGATTTTTTGCTCTGCTTGCTCCAAAGTCTGATAACAGGTTCGCAACAGGCCGATGCCTTCTTCGAAGCGTTTGAGCGAATGCTCCAATCCGCCGGAACCTTCTTCGAGTTCGCCGACGATTTGCTGCAATTGCTCCAGGGCTTCTTCAAACTTCGGGGCTGCGTTTTCTTTTTTGGCGCGTTTGGCCATGTTGGGTTTACTCCAAAAAGTCTTGCGGTTGGCCCGCGTCTGTCGATTCGATTTTACTAATGACCCGGCCGTCGGCGAGCAGCGACTGCAAGGTCGCTCCCGCCGGCGCGTCGTCGATCGTTTTGAGGAACTGAGTGGAGCCCGCGATCTTGCTGAGTGAATATCCGCGGCCCAAAACGGCCAACGGGCTGAGGGCATCCAGCGATGCGGATGAGGAGGCGAGTTGTTGCTTTGCGGTTTCCACAATCCGCTGCACCGCACGGCGGTTGCGGGCCTCGAGTTCGTCGAGGAGTTGTTGTAAATCGTGGATCCGTTCAGCCGGTTGTGTGAAGACGCGCCGCGAGGCGAGTGCGTCGAGCTGTCGCCGTGCGGTGACTGCTTGTTGTTTCAAACCGCTGATCAGCCGGTTACGCATTTGTGCGATGCCCGCGCGGATGTCACGCACGTCGGGAACGACCAATTCGGCCGCTTCGCTGGGAGTCAAGGCCCGACGGTCGGCCACCAAGTCGGCAATCGTCACGTCGATTTCGTGCCCCACGGCGCTGACAACGGGAATCGGGCAATCGTAAATCGCCCGTGCGACGATCTCTTCGTTGAACGCCCAGAGATCCTCCAGACTGCCGCCGCCCCGGCCCGTGATCACAACATCGACGCCCGGTATCTGTGGCACGGACCGCAGCGCGGCCGCAATTTCCGCTGCAGCACCCGGCCCCTGAACCAGGACCGGCAGAATCAAAATCTCCGCTGCCGGCCAGCGACGTGTGAGGACCTGCAACATATCGCGGACAGCGGCGCTGGTGGGACTGGTCACCAGCGCGATACGTTGCGGAATTGCCGGCAACGGTTGTTTGTGTTCCGGGTCAAACAGACCTTCGCCTGCCAGTTTTTCATGCAGTTGGCGAAACGCCAGTTCCAGCGCGCCCAACCCCTGCGGTTCGCACTGTTCGATGATCAATTGATACGAGCCGCGGGCTTCGTAAACTTCCACGCGACCGGCGGCGACGACTTCTAACCCGTCGTGGAGGTCGAATTTCAAGCGATTGGCAGTTCCCCGCCACATGATCGCCCGCAACTGTGCGGAGTCGTCCTTGAGCGTGAGGTAACAATGCCCCGAGGCGGCGCGTGAAAGGTTCGAGATTTCGCCCGAGACCCAGACGAAGGGAAATTCGATTTCCAGGCAGTTTTTGATCTCCTGCGTGAGCTGGGAGACGGTCTTCAAGGGGACGTCGGGCATTGCGAAATCAGCTTGGTTGATCGGGGCAAACGAATGTTTTTCCATTACCGGCGGACTGGCAGTGTATCGTGAACGGTAACGCTTGAACACTATTGCTGCCAGGGGCAATTTGGATCTTCCGAGTGTCCAAAACGGACACTGTGGCAACCTCACAGCACATCGCGTCGAATTTTTGCATTCCGACTTGATTCGATAACAGCGTCGGCAACAATAAACGCGGGAGGGCTCAAGCTCTTCTGGTTCAATCGCCCGCGGCTGTTTCATGGCGGCACAGCACGGAGGAAATCTTCCTTAATTTTTATGGAGAAACAGTCATGCTTCGCCGACGCGTCAGCACAGTGGCCTTTTTGATGACGGCTTTGATTGCCCAAGCCGCGGTCGCCTCAGCCGCCGACACTGGATTTTTGGAACGGGTTTATACCGACGACGCCGGCAACCACAAATATACGGTGTTCGTTCCCAAGAATTATGACGAATCGAAACAGTGGCCGGTGATTTTGTTCCTGCATAGTGCGGACCAGCGCGGGAATGATGGCCAAGCACAGGTTGAGCAAGGTTTGGGACCGGCGATCAAGGAGCAGGCGGACACCTTTCCCTTTATTGCCGTCTTTCCACAAGCTGAGGATACCAAGGGGCGGATTCTCACCGCCTGGTCGCCCGAATCGCCCGATGGGGCGCGGGCGTTGAAGATTTTGGAGAGGGTCGAAAAAGATTTCCGCGTTGATCCCCAACAGCGGATCGTGACCGGCTGGTCGATGGGGGGCTACGGTACGTGGCTGATGGGGGCGGCGAAGCCCGATTTCTGGTCCGCCTTGGTACCGATCTCCGGTGGCGGCGATCCGGCAATTGCCAAAACGATCAAAGACATCCCCGTGTGGTGCTTTCACGGCGCGAAGGATCCAGTCGTTAAAATCGCGGACGACCAACAGGTCATTGACGCCCTGCGCAAATTGGGGGCGAATCCGCATTTCACCGTTTATCCCGAGGCTGAACACGATGCCTGGAAACTCGCCTATCGCGATCCCCGCTTGTATACCTGGATGCTCGATCCCGCAGCCCCTGTGAAATCGACAGCGCCGCTGTTGGCCAAACCGCGCGATCGCTCAGTCGACGAGCAAAAAAGTCGCGATGCGGAACCGTTCGTTCCGGCATTGGAGATCCCGAGCGCAATCAGTGTGCGACTGGGGAATGACCTACTCAAGGCGATGGCTGAGACGATTCCACAAGTCACTCCGCCGGATGTGACGCGGGGAGTCATCGCCAACATTGGGCAAGGATCATCAGTGCAAGGTGTCTCCTTCAGCACAACGCTGTATGGCATCAACTATTCCGGCCGGCTCGTGCGGGCGCGGGTCAAAGCGTACACCAAGGACAAGGTGAACGTGCAAGTCGGGCTGAGTGATGTGCGGATCAATATTAGCGGGGCCTCGATTACCGGATCGTCCGGACCGCTGGGAGGCGGGCGTTACGCACAAGCCGGACCGATGAGCATCTCGCTGGGATATCGCCGACCGATTTGGATCAGCTTTGACGTGACGCCTTATATTGTGAATCAGCAATTGAAACTGCGCTTGCGCGGCACATACTTCCGCATTCCCGACGACAACTGGTCGGTGAGCGGTCCCAATGGGATCTCCGCGAGTGGTTTGGGCATGGATGAAGGCCGCATCGCCAGCAGCTTGCGCAGCGGGTTGTACGGAAGTAAGAGCCGTATCGAAAACGAAATTCTGGCGGCGATTCCGCCGATGGTGGCGGAGTTGGAAAAGAAGATTGACCTCTCGCCCGCCGGGAAACTGGTGACCGGATTGTGGCCGTTGCCGGTGTACAAACCGCGCGTGCGGGTTTGGCCCCAATCGGTCAGTACCGATGACAAAGGAATCTCGATCGTCTTGGGCGCAACGGCGGCCGCCATCAATGCCCGTCAAGCGCCGCCGCGGCCCCGTGTGATTGCGGCGGTGGGGCCCGATGCACAGCAGGTTCCCCAGACCGAGGAGTTTCAATTTGGCCTGGCGCCAAACATGCTCGGCCCGTTGACGCAAATGCTGATCGACGACGACGCGGCCCGGATTCATTTGCTGGATACGCCGATTGAAAATTTCAAAAAGTTGGCGGACCGCCAGTTTTTGTCCGAGGTGATTCCCGACTTGAAGCATTACGGACCCGACGTGCAGATTTGGTCGGAGTTGATCATGACCGAACCGCTGCAGATCGTCGATGCCCCCGCAAAGTCCGGTGGCGAAGAGGATGTCGCGCAATCGACAATGCGACTGCAACTTCCGCGATTGTTGATTTCGCTGGCAATCAAAACCGATGCGTCCAGCGAGACCTGGACACCGTACGCGGAGCTAGAATTCTCCGCGTCACAACGAGTGATTCCGACATTACAAAAACCGACGTCGCTCACGCGGGCATTGGCGCTGCAATGGCAAGGGCAACCGGAGTTGAATCTGCAAGCGCGGTTCGCACCCGACTTGAAGCCCGAAGATGACACGATTGATTTGCCGCGGATTCGCGAAGTGTTGTTGGCCGGTTGGGCGGAATTGACGGACGGCGGGACCGCTTCGCGGGTGGACATCGCTGATTTCGATCTCGGTTACAGCAAGCTGCGCGCCAATGACATCACGTGGGCTCCACCGCAAATCGTCACGACCTTCGGCGCTCCCGGCGTGAAGATCACGAATAACTTCGACCAGCCACTCGTCTATGAAACCAAAGGCCCCTATAGCGACTGGAGCGCGCCCTATACATTGCCGTCGGGCGAGTCGCACTATTTCGCCATCACGTACCCGTTGATGTACCGCCGCCAAGTCAACGGCAGCTACCAGGTCTTCACTCTGCCGGTCGGATCACACTCCGCCTATTCGGCGCCCCTTGCAGGAAAACCACCGCAACTGTATCAGGCAAAAGAGCAACCCCAAGAAAATCCGACCAACGGCGAATCACCTATGAAGGACTCCGACGTGCAGAGTGCGACAGCGGAGTGATTGTTGTTTCGTTATCTTTAGCCACGGATTGAACACAGATCAAACACAGATTTAAAAGATGCTGGAGCTTATCCAAATTCAAACTGATATCGCCCTGACGCATTTCGATCAATTTGGGCAACGCGTAACGATACGATCTTTCCGTTTTAATCCGTGTTACTAACGTTTCAAAGTTTTACATGCTGCGCAAATTTTCGTGTGGCGAGGCTTTTTGATGTTCCGGTGCATAGAAGCCATTTGAAAAATCGATGCTGAATGATCCGACAGGTTGTTTTACGTCGGAAATCATTCGGCCACCGTTCTTGACAAGGATCGCCGTGCACGACGACAAGCCGTCGGTTTGGGACTTTGCGGTTTCACTCCCGCGAATCTGTGTTTTATCTGTGTTCAATCTGTGGCTAAATAAACCGTCCCTTTGAGGAAACCAATCCGCGTGTTATTTCGTTTGATATTGTTGTTCACGATCGTACCGTTTGCCGAACTGGTGTTGTTGTTGTGGCTTAGTGACGTCACGAGTTGGCAATTTACGGTGCTGTTGGTGCTGGTGACCGGTGTGGTCGGCGCTTGGTTGGCGCGACTGCAGGGGTGGCAGACGTGGCAAAAGATTCAGCGACAACTTTCCAGCGGCGAAGCACCCGCCGGGACGCTGGTCGATGCGCTGTTGATCTTTGTTGCCGGAGCACTGTTATTGACGCCGGGAATCTTGACCGATGCGGTCGGTTTCAGCTTGCTGATTCCCCCCGCGCGAGCCGTGATTAAGAAATGGTTGTCAGCCAAGTTTCGCGGCAGCATGGTGATGCAAGGGCAGGGGGCGGCGGCGCAATTTTGGGCCGGGACGCAGAATTCGCAAAACCGGCACAACGAGCAGATTATCGAAGTTCAAGCGACGCATAAAACGGACTCGGACCACGACTAATCGCCCGTTGAATACCGGGGAAACCCTGCTGTCCAAGCCAGCTGAGGCATCTGGCTGCCGGACCGGGGCCAAAATTTGCCTTATGGGAATTCGTGAGCTAGGTTTGTCAGAACCGAAATTCGGTATGCGGACCAACCCCCCTCTCTGTCGTGACAGAAACGAGAATTCCGATGAGTGAATGGCCGGAATATTACTACAAAACGCTCATGCACAGCTGGCGCACCATGGGGCCAGCGGAATATGGTTACGTCCTCGTGACGATCGGCATCATCGGCTATCTGATGATGAAGAGTACGTCTAAGTAGGCTTGAGGCTTGAGGTGACAGGCTTGAGGGTTGGCCGTTGAGAACCAAACGGCGCAGGCCAAAATTTGGTCCACGCCGCCCCTATTCTGGCCACCGGCCACTGACCACCGGCCACTAATTTCTGCCTACTGCCTACTGCCTACTGCCTACTGCCTACTAGCACGTCACCCAATCTGCTTAACCGCTTTGCGGACGTTTGACAGACAAACTTCGATGTCCGAGACCGGATTCTCGTGGTTTTCTTCGTACTCCACTGCCAGCGAATACTTGTAGTCATTCTTTTTGAGCAGTTTGAGGCAGCCGACTACGTCCAGGTCTCCTTCGCCGAGGATCGTCATGATTTTGGCATCCTTGACGTCCTTCAGGTGTACGCCGTATAGGCGGTCGCTCAGGCGGTCGATGGCTTCTACGGGGTCTTCATTGCTCCGCAGGAAATGCCCCGTGTCGACGCAGGCTCCCACGCGGGGATTTCGCCCTTTAACGATGTCCACCACGTCGTCGATCTTGTCGTATTTTGCCCCGGGACCGTGGTTGTGGATGGCGATGTTGATGGCGTATTCTTCGACCAACTTGTCTAGCAAATCGAACGTCGCTTTGTTTTTTTCCGGGTTGGCACTGAGTGTTTCGACGCCAATGGCTTTGGCAAAATCAAAAAACGCACGGGCCTGTGTTTCGTCTTTGCTGAACGGCAGCACACCGAAGGCAATCAACTTGACGTTGGCAGCGTCGAGCATTTTTTTGTATTTGGCTACCTGGGCGGGGACCGTACTGACCGGTATGTGATTGGGGTAGGCTTCCCAGTAGTGCAGTCCCAGTTTGTCCGTCGTTTCCAGCGCTTTGGTCACGTCGAAGCCGCGAAGCGAATAGCTTTGAATCCCCATGCGGAAACCGGCATAAGGATCTTTCTCGGCGGCGAATAGCGGCGAGGTGATGCCGGGGACCAAGGTGGCGGCAGCCGCGACGGCGGTCGTCTTCATAAATTGTCGGCGCGAGGCGGGCGAATCAACGGTTGGGGACATGTTCTTCTCCAAAATGGGGGGATGACGCAAATTGTCGGTCGGTTCATCATAACCAACTTTTTAGCCCGAGGGGATGCTGCCGCACGATTTCTGGGGCGTGGCAGGCGACTTCCCTGGGTGAGCCGCCTATAATACAGGGGTCCTGCGCTGGACGTGCGCGCAGCAACACCATGATTCACAAGGAGCACCCCCCGTGGACGGCGACCCAGCACCCCTCGCGGAATTTCCCGAATCCGACCATCAAGCAGTCGCGCGGCTCCGCGAAGGCTACCAAAAAGTCAAAGACGAACTCGGCAAGGTCATTGTCGGGCAGGACGAAGTCATCGAGCAGTTGTTGATCGCGATTTTCGCTCGCGGGCACTGTCTGTTGGTTGGTGTACCCGGCTTGGCCAAAACGTTGATCATCCATACGCTGGCCGAAACGCTGAGTCTGTCGTTCAATCGCATTCAGTTCACACCCGACTTAATGCCTTCGGACATCACCGGCACCGAAGTCATTCAAGAAAATAAGTCGACCGGCGACCGCGATTTCAAATTTTTGCCTGGACCGATCTTTGCGAATGTGATTCTCGCCGACGAGATCAACCGCACACCCCCCAAAACGCAAGCAGCGCTTTTGGAAGCGATGCAGGAACATCAAGTCACCACCGGCGGTGAGCGGCGCGCTTTGCCGGAACCGTTTTTTGTGTTGGCGACACAAAACCCGATCGAGCAGGAAGGGACCTATCCGCTGCCCGAAGCGCAGCTGGATCGCTTCATGTTCAACATCTACGTCGACTATCCCGACGAAGAGGAAGAATTTCAGATCGTCCGCCAAACCACGGCGCTCGGAAAGTCCCAAGTGGAGAAGGTGCTTTCCGCCGAAGATGTCGCCGTGCTGCAGGACATCGTGCTCAAGGTTCCCGTCGCCGATCATGTCATTCGGTATGCGATGCAGTTCGCGCGATTGACGCGCAAGCAAAAAGGGAACGTTCCTGATTTTGTCGACGAATATGTCAATTGGGGCGCCGGCCCGCGAGCCAGTCAATGTTTAATCTGGGGCGCCAAAGCCCGCGCCATGCTGCATGGCCGCGCCTATGTCAGTACCGAAGACGTCGCCGCCGTCGCCTATCCGGTGATGCGGCATCGTATTATCACCAACTTCAACGCCGAAGCCGAAGGGGTTTCGCCCGATGAGATCGTGCGGCGGCTGACGGAGTTGATTCCCCAAGACCCGGAGCAATTGGCCGGTGGCGGAAAACTATCGGAAATATTTAGATCCGCAGACGCTGTCTAAGCTGCAGGGCTTGGAAATCAAAGCTCGACTGATCGTCGAGGGGTTCGTCTCTGGATTGCACAAAAGTCCCTATCACGGCTTCTCAATCGAGTTTGCCGAGCACCGAGAGTACGTACCAGGGGACGACCTGCGGCACGTCGATTGGAAGGTCTTTGGCCGCAGCGACCGCTTTTATCTCAAACAGTATGAGGAAGAGACCAACTTCGCCTGCCACATCCTGCTCGACACCAGCGAATCAATGCGGTATCGCAGCGACCAGGCGGCGATGTCTAAGTTGGAATATGCGCAGCACGTGGCCGCTGCCATCGCGTATTTGGTACTGCAACAGCGCGACGCGGCAGGGTTGGCGACCTACGACGATGCGTTGCACAATTTCATCCGCGCGTCGAGCCATCCCTCGCAGATCAAACAACTGTGTCACGTGATGGAGCAGAACCCAGCAGCTGGCGAATCGGCAATGGGGCCGATTTTTCATGAGGTCGCTGAACGGATCAAAAAACGGGGGCTGGTCATTATTCTCAGCGACCTATTCGACGATGTCACCTCGTTGATGCACGGATTAAAACATCTGCGCTACCGTCGCCACGAAGTGATTGTGCTGCACACCATTGATCCGGCAGAGCAGGATTTTCCCTTTGAGGATCCCACGCTGTTTAAGGGACTGGAAGGCTTGCCCGAACAATTGACCGAACCCCGCGTGTTGCGTGCCGCCTATCAAGAGGAGTTCGAACAATTCCTCCGCGACGTCCGCAAAGGCTGCCGCGACATGCATATGGATTACATGCTGCTCAGAACCGACCAACCGCTCAACATGGCCTTGTCGGCGTACCTTTCGGGTCGGTCGCAGCATATGCATAAGACGTAAGATTTGAAGTTCACCACGGAGGCACGGAGAGGGGGGGAGGCTGTAGGCTTTAGACTGTAGGTTTTAGGAAAAGATTTCAATCTGACTCGTTCCCAAACTCTGTTTGGGAACGCACCCTAGCGAAGCTCCGCTTCGCACGATGTACAAGTGACTGTTACCAAGTTAAGTAGATAACCAACTTCACCGAAGCAGAGCTTCGGGGACGTGGGTTCCCAAACAGAGTTTGGGAACCAGTAGAACCACTCAATTTAGTCGTAGAACCAGATCTCGCTCATGGAATTCTTTTTGAGTCCTTGGATGTTGTGGGGAGCAGCGCTCGGGGCTGCGCCGATCATTATCCATTTGCTCAACAAGCGCAAGTTCCGTGAATCGGAATGGGCGGCGATGCGGTTTTTGATTCAGGCGGTTCAAAAGAAATCGCGACGGATCCGGCTAGAGCAATTGCTTCTAATGGCGATCCGCGCGTTGATTATGATTCTATTAGCGCTCGCGCTGGCGGAGCCGCACTTCCGGAGTCTAGGTCTCACGTTTCCCGCCGATGCACCAACCCACCGAATTGTGGTCATCGATTCAACCTTCAGTATGGGTTTTCAGCAGGGGAACCAAAGCCGCTTCCATCAGGCCCAAGAAGTCGCCCGTCAAATCATTGACCAGTCGGGGCAAGGGGATGCGTTTAATTTACTGCGCATTGCCGAAGCGGCGCCGCAAGTGATTGTAGCGACGCCCTCGTTTCGCAAAGAGGATTTGGTCGAAGAGATTTCGATGCTCGAGTTACCCCACGGACGGGGGGACGTGGCTCCGATTTTGGAGAGCATCAAAGAGCTGCTGGAGGAAAAGAGCGGAGTCCCCGAGCGCAAAGAGGTCTATTTTATTAGCGACTTTCAAAGCGCCGGATGGTTGCCGCGTTCGAATTCGCAAATGACCGAGTTTCGCAATCTGATGAAACAGCTTGGACAGGATGCCCAACTGGTCATGATTGATCTGGGTAAGCAGAGCCAGGAGAATACGGCGGTGACGTCGTTGCGGACGTTGCAGTCGCACGTGGCGATGGGTCGTCCCGTGCAATTCGAGGCGACCGTGCAAAACTTCGGGCGGATCCCCCAAGATAGCCGGCTGCTGGAATTTCTTGTCGATAACAAACTGCAAGCGACGCGCCGCGTGAATTTGGTGCCCGGAACGGCCGCCAGTGAGATCTTTACGCACACGTTTTCCGCCGGGGGGGAACATCGCGTGGAAGTTCGCCTGCAGGGAGACGCGCTCGATGTTGATAATCGCCGTTGGCTTTCGGTGCCGGTGCGTGAGCGGCTGAACGTGCTGTGCGTCAACGGCAGTCGCTCGGGACGCGAGATGGGTAATGCGACCGACTTTCTGGCTTTGGCATTGCAACCGAGCGAACCATCGACCGGATCCACCAGCCCCTTTTCGCCGCGGGTGATTGGCAGCGGCGATCTCGTTGGCCAGGACTTGCAGGATTACGATTGTATTTTCATGTGCAATGTCGCCCTTGTCACGCCGGCCGAAGCGAAACTGTTGGAATCATTTCTCAAGAGCGGCGGCGGCGTGGTCTGGAGTTTGGGGGATCGTGTCGATGTCGAGAATTACAACGCCACATTGTACCGGGATGGGAAGGGTATCTTGCCGGTGAAAATCGGGCCGCGTCGCGGTGATGCTGCAGAACCGAGCGAAGCGTTCTATTTCGATCCGGGCGATTATACGCATCCGATTGTCGCCGATTTTCAAGGCAATCCTCAAGCCGGTTTGGGCAATACACTGACGTACGAATATTATCAATTGACCCTTCCACCCCGTAGTCCGTTTCGCGTGGCTTTGCGGTTCGACACCGGGGACCCGGCGATTATTGACGGGACCATCGATGGCGGTCGCGCTTTGGTCGTGGCGACTTCGCTGGATGACAGTTGGGGGAACTGGGCGTTGTGGCCCAGCTATTTGCCCATGATTCGCGAGATGGCGCAGTTGGCCTGTAGCGGGCGGACCGGGCAGCGCGATTTTTCCGTCGGCCAGTCCATCGAGCGTGTTTTGCCGGCGCGAGCGTTTGATGTCGACATCACGGTCGTCCGGCCCGGCGGGGGGACCACACCGGCGCGGATCACACAGTCCGAATCGATCAGCGAGTTTCAGTTTGCCGACACGCAAACCTCGGGAATCTACGAAGTCAATTTTGGTCCGCCCCTTTCAGACACGGAGTTATTCGCCGTCAATGTGGATACTGCTGAAAGCAATCTTACGTCACTCTCTCGCGATGAGTTAGCAGCCGAATTGTTGCCCGGCATCGATTTTGATTATCAAACCGACGTCATCCAGAACATCACAAACGAAACCGGAACGGTCGCCGAACGGGGCGGCCTCTCTCGCGGCCTGTTGTACGCGGTGCTGTTTCTTGTGTTCGTCGAACTGCTCATGGCCTGGCAATTCCGCTACGGCCTGTGGCTGCTTTTTCCACCGTTGGCGGTCATCGCTGCATATAAATATTGGCGGGGATAAGCATCGCTGTGTGCCCAATTTGCGGGGCCAGGGCGTGTGCGACGCGTCATTCGTGCGGACTGAGCCGCAGTCCCTTGGGGACCAGTCGACGTTCGGCCAGTTCAAAGAAACCTTGAGCCAGCAAGGCCATGACGGCGGCGGGGATGGCACCTTGCAGGACCATCGACGTATCGCCGCGACGCATGCCGGTGAAAATCGGTTCTCCATAACCGCCGGCGCCGATGAATCCACCCAGCGTAGCGGTTCCCACGTTGATCACCGTCGCGGTCTTAATACCGGCTAGGATGGATCGCGCGGCCAGCGGTAACTCAATCAATCGCAACTGTGCCATGGCCGGCAATCCCAATGCGGTGGCCGATTCACGCAGCGGCTGGGGAATGTCGTGCAATCCGCTATAGGTGTTGCGCACGATGCCGAGCAAGCTATAGAGAAACAGTGCGATGATCGCAGGCACGGGACCGATGCCGAAGAGTGGAATCAAAAACACAAACAGCGCCAATGATGGAACGGTTTGCACGATCCCGACGGTTCCCAAAATCAACTGGCCGAATAGTTTTTGTTTGGCGCAAAAAATCCCCAGCGGAATCGCCACGATGATCGCCGAAAACAGCGACATCCCCGTTAAAAACAAATGTTGCAGCGTATGTTTCCAAATCGAACGCGCGATGCGTTGAAAGGAACTTTCCGAGTCGTCAGTGACCGGGCGGACAGCGACGCCCAACTGATCACGCACAAAGTCCGCTGCCACCTGCGCTTCGGTCTGATTATGTAGTTTGACCTGCGCGTTGAGTTTTCGCATCTGTTCAGCGGAGATCTGCTCTTCCAGCTTCAGCATCGCCGCCAAGGCCTTGGGCGCCTTGTCAGCTAGATCGCTGCGGTACAGCAGCACGGCATCGTAGTTGGGAAAGTAATTCCGATCATCGATGAGCGCGCGGAGTTGATACTGTTCGATCTCCGCGTCGGTCTGATACATGTCGGTCACTTCGAGCGCGCCGCTTTCGATGCCGCGGTATGCCAGGTCATGGTTCAAACCGCGGACGTCTTTTTGGGGCAGTCCGTAGGCCGCTCGCAATCCCGGCCAACCGTCGGCGCGGTCTATGAACTCGCTACTAAACCCCATTTTGAGTTGCGGGTGAGCGGCCAAGTCCGAAATCGTGCGGATGTCCAATTTCTGGGCCAATGCTTCGGGCATGCCCAGGACATAGGTGTTGTTGAACCCCAACGGGCGGCTCATCACGATTCCCTGTTCGGCCAAAGCGGCGCGAGTTTCGGTCTGGTTGTTGAGTTTCAACTTGGCCAGGATCTCTTGGGTGATTGTGCCAGTGTAATCGGGATAGATATCAATCTCACCAGCAACCAGCGCCGTCCAGGCTTGTTGAGTGCCACCCAGTCCGGCGATATGTTCGGCGTTCGCGCCGGCTGAGTCCGCCAAGGCTCGCAGCATTTCGCCTAATACGACCGATTCGGTAAATGCCTTCGAAGCAATTCGCACCTGCGGCGGTTCCTCGGCCGTGAGGCGATTTTTGTAAACGGCCAACACCAATAAACCGGTGAAGAGTATCAGAGCGCCCCTGCAAAGCCGTCGGCGGATTGGATGAATGCAGCTGGCGCGTGAAAGAATCGCGATGGTCCGTTTCATCGCTCCCCTCCCGATAGGGCGGCGAGCGGGGAGCGTTGTGCATTGATGAATCGTGTCACAAACGGATCGGCCGGTTGATTGACGAGTTCGTCCAGCGTGCCGGATTGGACGATGTTTCCTTCGCGCATCAGAATAATGCGATCACCGAAGAAGCCTGCCTCCCCGATATCGTGCGTGACCAGCACCACGGTTTTTTTTAAGGCGGCAAAGATCTCCCGCAGTTCGACTTGCAGGTCGGTGCGGATCAGCGGGTCGAGTGCGCCCAACGGTTCGTCCAAGAGCAACAAATCGGGGTCGAGCATCAAAGCCCGCATCAAGCTGACGCGCTGTCGCTGTCCGCCGGAGAGCTGAACGGGATAGCGATCCAAACCCTCGACGGGAAAGTGAGTCAATTCCGCCAATTCCGTCATCCGCGCGCGAACGGCCTCTTCTTTCCAGTTCAGGTGCCGGGCTAAGAGCCCCACGTTTTGCTCTGCGGTCAAATGCGGAAACAGGCCGCCGTCTTGAATCACGTAACCCATTTTATGTCGTAGTGACTCGATGTCGGCCTGGCTCAGATCGATGCCCTCGAATTCAATCCGTCCCGCATCGGGCGCGATCAAGCCGATCATCAATCGCAGCAGGGTCGATTTGCCGCAACCGCTCGGCCCGATCAATACGGTGATCTTGCCCGATTCGACGTGCAGGTCCGTCGGCGCCAGCACCTGTTTTTTGCCGTACGATTTAGAAACGCCGCTGAGATTGAGCATGCTGAGGAGACGGTGGTAGCCATAAAGGTCGAAAACTGGAAAATGGTTCAGTTGATCCTAGAGGACCCATCACCATTCGTCCACCACTCCGGGAATGATCGGCAACATGTCAAAACGCAATCTAGGAGCGCAAAGCTCAGACCAAGCGTCGCGGGTGAATGAACTCATCGCGGATAAAAAAAATTGGCAGAGCCCGGCGTGATGGGACTCTGCCATGAATTTTAGACCTGTCTTTCACAGGGGCAAAAAACGGTGGGGCTTTTTGCACCTGCTTTCGCATTTCGCGCTCGGATACCTTCAGACCACGCGGGCTGCGAGCGCCGTGCGGCGGAAACGACCGTTCCGCGTGGGTGCGGGGGGCGCTTTTTCGCGTTCCTCGGCCGCCTTTTCCGGATCGTACGGTTTGCGGGGTTCGAAGGCATCGAAATTGGGCACCGTATACGGCTCAAGCAGACCGTTGATGCGGATCTCGATATTCGTCAGTTGTTCCCCTTCTTCGGGGGTGACGAATGTAAACCCGCGGCCAAGTTCGCCATTCATCCGTCCCGTCCGGCCGATGCGATGCACGTAGTCATCGCAAAATTCCGGAATGTCGTAGTTGATGATGTGTGAGACGCCGCTGACGTCGATACCACGTCCCATCACGTCGGTCGCAATCAACAACCGAATGTTGCCTTCGCGAAAACCATTCAGCACGCGATCTCGCTGCCGCTGTTGCAAGTCGCCGTGAATCACCGCGATTTGCTTGGTCAGTTTGCGCGACAACCGCTTCAATAGTGCATCCGCGCCGCGTTTGGTTCGTGTAAACACGATTGCTTGTCGCGGTTTTTCTTGAAACAAAACGCGCGTCAGCAGTTCGTATTTGCGATTGCGATCGACCGTCACGCAGAATTGCTCCACGGTGGTGGCGGCGATTCCTTTCGTCGACAGATCGACCCGTTCCGGTTCGTTCATGAACCGTCGTGCCAACCGTTCGACCGGCGGCGGCATCGTGGCGGAGAGCAATAACGTTTGCCGTTTTGCGGGACAGCTGCGGAGGATCTTTTCGATGTCGGGACGAAATCCGATATCGAGCATCCGGTCCGCTTCGTCGAGGATCACGATTTTCAGTGTTGAGAGATCCAGCACGCCGCGGGAAATCAAATCCAAAACCCGTCCGGGGGTTCCGACCGCGATTTGTGCACCACGTTTGAGGTCGGAGATCTGCTTGCGGATGTCCTTGCCTCCCACACAACTGGTGGTGCGGCATTTGGTGCCGTGGCAAAGCCGCTGGGCTTCCGCATTGACTTGATCGCTCAATTCGCGTGTGGGCGTGAGCACGAGCACTTGTGTAGCGGGAATGCGATCGTCGATGGCTTGTAGTGACGGCAGTACAAAAGAGGCCGTCTTGCCAGTGCCCGTTTGGGCCTGTCCCATGCAGTCCTTGCCGGTCACGGCAATGGGTATGAACGCTGCTTGAATGGGACTGGGGGTTTCGTAATTGACCTTCTTTAGAGCTTTGAGGGTCGTCTCGCTGAGACCGAAGTCTGCGAAGCCTTTGGTTGGCTTCTCCGTTTCGTTGGACAATGAATTCTCCTGGTTGTGGCTTCGCGATCCGTCGGCGCGCAATATCTCCCCGAAAAAATCGAAGGATGCAAGATCTGCCTGCGGGGCTGGAAGCTCATTTTGAATTTTTGCCGGCCATCAATTTCCGGCTTCGCGTCAGTTCACTGACAATATTAAACTTTTCGAATCCATTCCTTCGTAGGGCATCGGATCGCAGGGTTTACCCCCGCATCCGCCACCATGACCGTCATTCGCCGGTTTAGCAACGAACAAGACTCGGTCCGCCCTCGTACGAAACGCCGCGTTCAAAGCCGCAGGTGACACGAAAGCACGTCGACGTAGTTCCGAAAAGACAAAACACGTAAGGGTATGGCAGGTAAGAGCTTCGGCGAAAAAATCACCGCATGGTGCTGTGTTCAGAAGAACACAACCGCTGATTCTAGAGAAAGCATCTAGGGCTGCCCCGCCCACCCGAGAATCAAGCAATCTCTGCCATACATCAATCGGTGCTGATACTATAGCCCGAATTGGAAGATGAGTCAATCCAGGCTGGTTTTTCAGGGGATTTCACGAAATGTAGTGTGTTACTGGCACTCCACGGACTAATTCCAATTTGTCAATTAACTGGTGTTGTGACGTTGAAATATATAAAATCAGATGGCTATCGATGTAACGCAACAAAAGCAACAAATAAACAGGTAGTCAAAAGTGGATGGCGAAACTGTTGAATCACGCGTTTTCCAGTGGCTCGAAAAATATTACCCTGATGGTGTCGGCTGGCAGAATCCAGATAGTGATTGTCTCGGCGATGCACCAATCGAAATCAAATTGGTCGCGGCAACCAACACGATTGAGTACAACATCAGTAATGGGGGCTGGGGGCAGTTTCTTTGGAATTGTCACGGTACTTGGCGGCGTCTCCTTGCAATCGGCCACGAAGGATACAAGCTTATCGGAGCAGATGCGCAAGCGGACGCACTACAGGAACTCGGCGTCCTCTGCGAACGAGACATTGAAGAGTGTCGCGAATATATTCGCCGCGCAGATGCCGAGCAAGACTTCAAATACCCTGCATCATTTACTGCACAGAGAGTCTTCTTCGAAGAAGACCATTGGACAAATTTGTTCTATTCGACGTCCGGGGTTTATGAGAAACGCCTTGAATGGCTGGAGAAAAACCAGGAGCGAGTTCTAGAAGCGTTGATGTATGTTCCGGGATAACACGACTCACCATGCGGCTCTCAATCAATCCCCACCCGCAAAACGAATCACATGCACCGGGGGGAGATGCTCCGATACCGTTTGCCATGACTCTCCCGCATCGCTCGACACCCACAGCGAACCGGTGGTGGAGCCCATCACCAGATTGCGACCGGTGGCGTCGACGTCCAGGGCGTGTCGGTAGACCAGGTCGTAGGCATCGGTCGCCGGGAGACCGTCGCTCATGATGATGAAGGATTGTCCGCCGTCGTCGGTCCGCGTCACGACCATTTTACCGGCGACCGGAATGCGGCATTCGTCTTTCACAGCGGGGACGAACCAAGCGATGTCGGGATTCTGCGGATGCACTGCAACGGCAAATCCGAAACCGGACGGTTGCACGCGATCCAGTTCTTGCCATGACTGACAGTCGTCGGTGGTACGAAAGATGCCGTTGTGGTGTTGCACCCAAAACGTATCCGGATCAGCGGAGCAATTGACCAACCGGTGCGGATCCTGAACGTTGCCCGCGCCGGCCAATTCGGGGGGCATATATTCGGCCCGCATCCCATCGGCGCAAAGGTCCCACGTTTCGCCACCATCGCGCGTGGTCCACACGCCGCCGCAGGAGACACCCACGGTGACGTGCGCGGAATCGCGCGGGTCGACACAGACCGAGTGGATGCCCGGATCGTCGTACCCGCCGCCAAACCATTGCAGCCGTTCCGGACGGTCCCACAATGAGCGTAGCAGTTGCCACGACTCACCCCGATCGGGAGAGCGAAACAATCCGCCGGGGATCGTTCCCGCCCACAGCACACCCGGTTGATCCGCTCCGGCCGACTCGAGCGCCCAGATTTGTGAAAGGCTCCATGAGTTGGGCCGTCCTTCTTTCTCTTCCTCCTGCTGTTTTTCCTCAGGCGTCTGCTCAGGGAATTGCGGAGCTGCGATTTCGGTCCACGTCTCTTCGCCCTGGTTCTGGCGATGCAACTTCACACCAAAGTGCCCGTGATTCAATGCACAATACAAACACCCATCGCGGGCATCATGAAACAGCATCGAGACCGGCTCGCCAAGGAAATCCCGTCGGGCGATCGTCCAGTCGTCCGCCTCGCTATTCCGGCGGAGGGTAAATAACCCTTTCTTCGTTCCTACGTGCAGGCGATTACTCATGGTCTATTTGTATCTTTTTAAAGGGATTAAAGTTCATGTTTTTACGAAGCTGTTCCAGTGTTAATTTGCAATTGGGCATGTGTGTCGTTTTGCCCGCCTCGACAGATACATTCACAAATTTCTCGACGTAGTTGATCGTTTCGTGCCAGACCCTCAAACGATGTTTGCCGACCGGCAAGTCGGGAATCGTAAAGGTGCCATCCTGAGCCGTGACAGCTGCGTAGGGGTGATCCAAGACCAATATCCAGCATGTCGCCATCTCCTCGATGTCGCTTTGGAGGCGGATCGGAGACCTTTCTGCGCGGCGCGGCGTCCATTTTGATCGCTGCAATGGCATGAGCCACTGGTTGAAGCCCGGTTCGCCTGTCGGAACAATGTGGAAGTTCGCCTGATAGTTTGGCGATAAGTTTCTGAATTGTATGGTTTGACCGGAATGTACAACACGGCTACGAGGGACAAATCGCGTGAGGCGGGAGACGATGTTGACGTCTTCCAACTCCTTCTCAGAATGGCGAGGATGAATCGCGTCCGGAGCTTTGCGGAGATAAACAAACGCGTTTTTAATTCCGCGTGTTGATTTGTCGATCATCAACGTGCGGTTGATCTCGACGCCGATTTGTCGTGCATTGTCGGGATTAACTCTTACGTTACGCTCGACTGCCAGCAACGACCGGGGGCCTGCATAGACCGGAATCTCCCCGCGAAAACGATCCAACAGTGGATCGCTGAGGTCGCCCTCAAACACCACGCGGCCGGTCACCGAACCCCATGCGGCTTTGTCGGCAGACGCTGGTTGTGTTTCGTCAGCAGCTAACAATGCGGGGAGTCCGCAAAGGATGATGGCTGCGGTGAAGCTGGCCAGGGAATCGAATCGCCGATTCGACATTGCGGGGTCTGTTTTGAGCAAAACGTTCATCGGTCACCTTGCCTTTGCTACAACCGTTGCGTCAGCCGCCCGACAAGGCCTGCATGACGAATCTTCGTTCCCACGTGCAGGCAATCACTCATGGTCTATTCTCGTTAGATTAAGTGGCGATTCAACGTTGATGTTTTTTACGAAGCTTTTCTAACGTCAATTTGCAATTGGGCATGTTTGTCGTTTTGCCCGCCTCAACGGTTACATCTACAAATTTCTCGACGTAGTTGATCGTTTCGTGCCAGACCCTCAAACGATGTTTGCCGACCGGCAAGTCGGGAATCGTAAAGGTGCCGTCCTTAGCCGAAATGGCTGCGTAAGGATGGTCCAATATCAGCATCCAAGCTTTCGCTATCGGCCGCATATCACTTTGGATTTTGATCGGTATCCGTTCCGCACGTCGTGTTTCCCACGCCCTTTGTTTGAACGACTCAAAAAATGAATTGAAACCGGGATTACGGATCGTGTTAACGTGGATGTTTGTCGAATAGTTCGGCGATAGGTTTTTGAATTGCACCGTTTGCCCCAATTGTACGATACAGGCACGGGGGACAAATCGCGTGTGGCGGGAGACGATTGTAACATCCTCTAACTCTTTCTCGGAGTACCGTGGATGAATCGCGTCCGGAGCTTTGTAAAGATAAACAAACGCGTTTTTAATTCCCCGTGTCGCCTCGTCGATCATTAACGTACGGTTGATCTCCACGCCGACTTGCCGCACAGCGTCGGGATTATCTGGCTCCAATCCCGCTGCCGCCCGTTGCGTCGGCCTCCCTTCATAGACGGGAAGCTCTCCGCGAAAACGATCCAACAGTGGATCGGCCATGTCGCCCTCAAACACCACGCGGCCGGTCACCGAACCCCATGCGGCTTTGTCGGCAGACGCAGGTTGTGTTTCGTCAGCAGCTAACACTGCGGGGAGTCCGCAAATGAGGAAGGCTGCGGCAAGTCCAACGAGCGAATCGAATCGCCGATTCGACATCGCGGGGTCTGTTTTGTGCAAAACGTTCATCGGTCACCTTGCCTTTGCTACAACCGTTGCGTCAGCCGCCCGACAAGGCCTGCATGACGAACACTTCGCTGGCCGGATCGAGCGGATTGCTCAGATCATTGTGATCGCAAATCGGTCGGCTGTCCACAAAAATCGTAATATGCTGTCGCACTCGATTTTGGTCATCCAACACATAACCCCGCAACCGCGGATTGTCGCGAAACACCGCCTCAAGCGCCTGCCCGAGCGTCACCGCTTCGACATCAACAACCGGACAGTCAAGATGCCGATTGAGGTTGGCAGTGAAATTAACACGGGGCATTTGAGTGTGACCTTGAGCGGAGCGGCTTGGTGGATTCTGGTTTGCGATTCACCGCGTACTATACCCCCCGGCCGGCGCGGCGTCACGGTCTTTTTGGGGGAAATTCCAGGGGACGTCGCCGGGCTGCTTGAGCAGAGCCTTTTATCAACGTGCGAAGCTACGGCAGTCCGGTCATCCCCTGATGCGGCCGACGTTGAGATTGACGGTCACGCGGACCGGGGGTACTTTCAATACGGACTGTTTAAAGAAACAAATATTCTACGGCATAAGCGTTCGGACCACGCATGCGAAAGAGCTTTCAATTTACTTACGACGTCATCGCAGGCACTGCTGCCCACCTCATCCTGATGCTGGCTGGCGTTATCGTGGCGATGATCTGTTTTCGCAAACCGAATGAAGGAGTGCTGCTTCTCATTATGTTTGTGATTGTCCCGTTCACGTGTGCCGGCATGTTCATTGCCCATCGCGGTGTGCATTTTGCTCGGACCGTCTCACTAGTCTCCGGTGCGGTTGCCCTTCTCGTGCCACCGATCGTCATTGCGGCGTATTGGGATTGGAACTGGACTCAGATAGGACCAGATTATCTCGGTACTATTGTAGGGTTACCATTCTCTGTCGTTGGTGCACATTACATCAAACAAACAGCAGTCGCGGATGCTCACCAACCGGATAAGTAATCCGTTTCGTTGGGCAGCCAGGTTAGAAAATGGTGCACGGAAATCTGGATGTTCGACCAATTTGCAAATGCATGTCACCGATTCGCACCTTGTGATTTGACGCTTTCGTCGACAGAAGAGTTTTTGCTCGGAGCTCCGTAATGACAACAGTTGGTTATCCAAAACTCAGGTTGTTGACTTCTGTGCTGGGCGGTTTGGCGGGCCTAACCGGCATCTTGCTGGTCGCGGTTGCTCGGGACTTTTTCATGCACCGCGAGCCAACGCTGCTGTCGATTGATTACACCACGATCGGTTGGGTGTTACGCATTATCGCTGTCTTATGTGGCATCTTGGCGCTGTTAGGTTCATTCTGGGCGCGCCCCGTTACCCGAAAATATGCAATCGGAAAATGGTGGTACCGAATCGTCTTCACCATCGCCTGTTGTGCCATCGCTTACGAAATTGCCATCTCGGTTGTGGTTGGGATAATTTTCATAGGTGGTATGGCGTCCGCCTTCTCCGGTTGCGGCGATTGGGGTGATGGTTTTGATCTCTTCGACTTTGGAGATTGAGGACAATTCGTTGCATCACTGGGTGCCACTGGCTCTGCCAGTGTTTTTCGTTTGGCCACAAAAAAATTCGCCTGCTTAAAGTTTGGCTGGGCATGTGACCCAAGAGCACTGGCACCCACACGGAGGCCAAAATGCAATCCAGCTTTGTGTTAATCGACTTGGTCTCACAACGACATGCGGTTCGCAAATACCTGCGTGATTATGATACCGCTGCCAAGTTGGAATGGATCGCAGCGCACGGCACGATTCGCACCGTTAATTCAGGCTTCCGAGAAACCTATGCATTCGAGTCCCGACTCGGCTTGACCGCTGGCTTTTTCTTCGACGATTCGGGCGACTTTGTATTCTTAGGCGATCACTACACGTTCCAATGACTTTCGTGTGCTGTGATTTGCCAGATGCGGGTGGCCCAGATAGAAACGGAGGCCGTCCTGGGTGTTTCCTTAGATTCACGTTGCTGGCGGTATCCCGCTGGCAAATAGAATTCGAGCAAAAGTATGGAATTTTTCTTAAATGAATCCTATGCGGCCTTGTTTTTCGACGAAATGGAAGAATACCAGGCTTTGATTTCCCAATTGACCAATCACTTGATCCGCAATGGACGCAATGTCCACGCCCTGAATAACAGGGCTGTTGCAAATTGGGAGATTGGAAACGTTGAGGAAGCGAAAGCAGACCTGGAATCTGTTTTGGATATTGGAGCAGACAACCATGTTCCTTATCACAAACTCGGAGAAATCTATGAAAAACAGGGTGACCTTGAAGGAGCAATAGCGCTTTATAGCAAGGCAGTCGAGAGATGGCCGTCTGAATCAAGCTGTTATTCAATCAGGGCGTACGCTCTTTTTTGTGCAAAGAGATGGGTGGAAGCGATTCCAGACTTCGACAAAGCCCTCGAAATATACGGGGATTGGAAAAAGTGGTACTTGGACAGAGCAACAGCCAAGGAAAAGATCGGAGATTGGGGAGGTGCAGAAGAAGATCGCCAATTGGCGAGTCAGCTCAAATAGCGACAAGGACGTGGTCCCAATTCCGCCGGGTGCCACTGGCTATGCCAGTGTTTTTCGATTGGACTCGAAGAATGGCGCACGCTTAGAATGTAGTTTGGTATGCATTTCAAAAGCACTGGCGAAGCCAGTGGCACCCGTGCGTATTTCTTAAAAATACAGGTCTAAATTGTTCAATACACTACGCCATTTCGCAATGATTCTACTGGCCACTCTGACCGGCTGCTCTGAATCGTCACCGTCAATGCCAGGACCGTCTAACGCGGCATCACAGCCAACGACAGATGTGCGCGGTGATTCGACCATCAATGCCATCCTTGCGAAACTGCTGCGCGATCACGGATTGGATGCCATGCGTCGTGATGGCTGGATTCTTGTTGATAATCGTCCATCTATTTGCGGCGCTATTGTCCGAGAAATGCAACCATCCTCGAACGTGACGAGCATTCAAATTGACGTCTATTTGCGAGTCGACCCGGACCGTATTCTCATGGAATCATTCGGTGGAATCGGCCTGACAAAAGACGAAGCCATTACCGACGGCATTCAGAACTTCGTGGCGAACTCATTCCATGTTCTTCTGTCGGCGTTTTATCGCGATGGCGATGATGATCAGGTCGAAACAGAACAATGGGACATCAATGGCCAATCCAGGCGCGTGACTGTCGGAAACATGGGTGTCCGTGGCACTGTGCCAAATCCTGATGAGCCACCAACCGCATGGTTCAAGGCCCTCGAATCCCATATTAAGGCATCCTCGCTGCCACCCGGTACACACTGGGTCCGTTGCTACTATTCCCAAATGCAAAACCAACCAACTGCCCTTGAAGTACTACTTGACAACGGTGATTGGGGTGCAGTCCGGTCCGAAATGTTACAGGTAAACTGGCCCCAAGGCGAAGACTTTTACAGTGTTCGCGTCTTCCTGGTTGTCCAAGACAGCGAAGGGTGAGAAAGCGATGTAGCGAAGCGTGTGGCCCAGATAGAATCTGACTAAAGGGGGGCGGCTGCGCCAGAGTGCCACTGGCTCTGCCAGTGTTTTTCGATTGGACTCGAAAAATGACGCACGCTTAGAATGTAGTTCGGCATGCATTTCAATAGCACTGGCGAAGCCAGTGGCACCCGTGCGAGACAAAAAAGATGATCAGACTGCAAGAGGAGATTATTGAGAGTCGTCCTGGTTTCCATCGCGCGTCGTTTCCCGAAGTTGGCGGCGAATACGAACTGACTACCTCGTGGCCAATGGCGCAAGCGTTTGGCGAGTTTGACGGAATCGACTTTTACTTTCGTGCCAAGTATGGTGCATGGGAGTTCGAAACGGAAAACAAGCAGGGCCACTCGTTCCCCAATGAACATCCGAACTACTTCGTTAGTCGCGGCACGTATGACGAGAAGAAACCGAACGTCTTTTCCAATGAGTGGTCGCTGCGAATTTTACGAAAGTGTTTCGTCGAGTTCTGGGGCCCGCCTAGGACCGTATAGCCAATCACCCATGAGCGATGCCTACCAACGTCAACTACGCGAAAAGTTGGAGCAACTTCCATACTCCGACGCACCCGCTCCGTGGCGTCTTGTGGGGGGCTCATCGATTGGTGGGCTCACTGAGGTGGGGTACGCGGATGGCACTGACGATCTTCTGGTCGTTTCCTCGCAAGGCCGAGGCGTTTTTGATTGCCTCACTGGTACACGGATTGCGCGAGATGCTGAGGGGATGTTCCACAATCCAGATGCTTCCCGCTTGACTGCTCCCGGAATTGGAAAACATGAGTCGACGATTTTCAGGATGGCAGGTTTGTCGGGCGGCGGCCTTGCGGCATCTACCAATGACGGTTGGGTGCTCCATGTCCTCCAATTGCCATGGCCAATTCACGTTGTGTTTCTGACATCGGAATATCAATACGTTTCCCAGGATGTCGCAAACGTCACGAAACTATGCAATGATGAACCGTGCGAGTTTCGAACTGCTGGGTTTTCACCAACGGGACGTTCATTTGTGGTCGCAACGTCCGGAGAAGTGATCATCTATCGACGTGATTTGGCATGATAAGCGCTAGGTGCGTCACGGAAGAAATCGCCATGCTCTGTGGCATGGATGAATCCCCAAAAACGACCGAAAAACTCAACTGAAGTCAGCGAAATGGCACGCCCCGCGAAGAAACGTCGCTTTCGGTCAATTGTCGTCGATGATGTAAAGTATCAATGGCAATTCGAGGGCGTGCTCGTGGTCTACAGTGACAGCGAATCAAGTCGCCGCGGCCAAGCACTTGTTGCTGACTGGGGTTGGGTCGATTGGTTAGAGCCAGAATACCGAGATGCTTTACCTTTCGATCCGCATATTGTGACTCCCAGCTTTGTGCGATCTGCCATACAATTTGCAGTGACTGCTGGGTGGCAGTCGCACGAATCCGGAATCCCATTCCGGATCACGTACCGCCAAGATCAGTTTGAACTTGCACCCGAAGCAACATGATCAATGGCGAGCATACCATTCGCCTGTATCCGGCCCGCTAAGTTGCCGACACGTTGCAAATCACTCCAGCGGCGGCGCCGCCCCGAAAGAATCTTTCGGGGCCACCCGCGTGGCGCTCTCCCCACGGAAAATGGGGCGACAATGTAGCAACCAATAGATACAATCCAAGCGACTGCCTGCGCGTGAGGCCGCACGTTTGTGGACTCCAGTGAAGAGGCGGGTAAGTTCTGTTGCCAAGTTATGCGTTCACTGGCCCGATGGGAACGGAATTCAATGACGCATTCCTGCTTGCGTCCCTATTTACGGATGAATCTTTGTGCGTCAAACCTTGATTGAGTATGGTCTCGTCTTTCTTGCTGGCGCCTTGTATGCCGTCGCTTTGAAATACTTTGTGCTGCCTTCCAAAGTCATCCTGACTGGCACCGAGGGCATTGCGACGGCATTGTCGTACTACTTTGACAGTTACTGGCTGTTCATTGGGCTCTATGTGCTGTTTCAGTCGGCGTTGCTCGTATTCGCATTTGCGCGCGTCAGCCGCGTGTTCGCGCAGCGTTCCCTGCTGGTCGTTGGCACCGTCGTTGTGGGACTGGCCGTGCTTCCGGAATTACGTTTCGCGCAGCCAGAACCTCAGAACGAGCGAATCATCTTGGTTCTATTTGGCGGCCTGCTGGCGGGGGTCGCGAAAGCACTTGCTTTCCGAAACCGGGGTTCAACCGGCGACGAGGATATTCTTGGCGCCTATTTTGCCGTCAAGTACTTAAAGCCTGTCGGCTCGATTGCCATTGTTGCCGCCATCGGGTCAACAACCTTCGGCCTGGTGATGGATCTCATCAAGAACGGGCAGTTTGAATCGGTCGTCAACACATTGATGTATACCTGCATTTACATTTTCGCTTCGGCTGAGACGCTCAATAACCTGTATCGCAAATTCAAAATCACGATGCTCGCGATCATCACACGCAACGAAAAAGAAGTCGGTACTGCGATCACGACGACATCCGCACATCGTACTTATACATTGCATCAAGGGACCGGCGGTCGCAGCGGAGACACGTTTGTCGTCGTCCGCACGATCATTACACACGAAGAACTCCCTCAAGTGCTTGCCGCCATTCAAGCCGCCGACCCCGACTGTTTTTACTACTATCACAACGTCGAGGGCATTTCTCGCCGTTACCATATTGCCCCGATTGGCTGACTTTTCTGGCAAGGCAAAACGGGGTAGAACAAAGCGTTTACTGATCGACGTCCAGATAGCTTCAATCGGGGACGACCAAGTCGGCGGAAGGTCGGCCCGTAAAGTTTCCGACACTATGCAAATCACTCCAGCGCCGCCTCGAAAGAATCTTTTGAAGCCAGTGGCACCCGCGCGGTGGGGCTCACCAACCGGGAAGCATTCGTCGGGATTCGAAGAAGAGTTTCGGTTGTTTGAATCGCTAAACAAAGAAAAGGAGACTCCCGAAGTATGGCTTTTCTTCAAGGACATCGATGAAGTTTGGCTGGATGATCCTGGACCGCAGCTAAAACAGGTACTTTGAACTTCCGGGCGGCTTCTAAATTCGAGAAGCCATCGCGAAAGAACTGAAGGCACAACCGCCGATGTTGGCTGAGCGTATTGTCTGCGCATTACGGCTATTGATGTCGACTAGGCTCGTGTTTGAGACGTTAGGCTTGACGGTCCGGTATAAAACGGCCGAGTAGTGCTACCGCCAGCATTGTACTAAATAAGCACGGTTCTCAACGATGACGATGCTTGCTACCCAAATGTTGATCACGGCCAGAACGGTTGCAGCAGTTCTGGCCGGACCAACTCGATCAATTCGAAGCTCTTATTGATTGACGGATCACCGCTATTTTCTGTTTAATGCGATAATCGCATCGGCAGATTTCTTGTTGTCTGCGAGAACTTCAACGTAAATTGTGTAGTTCGCGTCATCCTCTTTGAATGGCAACTCAATCTCGCCCTGCCCAACATTCGCCTTCGTAATCATCTGTTCTCCCAGGAAATCATCGGGATCCCAATCGTCGGACTCATATAGTCCAATTTTCGCACGGCGATTGAATAGGTAGTCCTTGTTGATGACTCGTGGTTGCCCTTCGTGAATAGGCTTCGGGCCCCAAAAATCCGAACCGTTGATTCGAATGTAGGCGTCATCGTGCCCAGTGTTGTCTTCTTGTTCATGACATATCAGGCTCAGTACTCTAAGAATTGGCATCAGTTGCTTCTCCTTTTTGGAGGGAACGGAAAATTGTAAACCGTTTCATAGGTAAGCACCACACTTACGACTCGTTTACAACCAGTTTTGCCTTGTTGAAAACACCACTTGAATTGTTAGCCGCAGCGCGCTAAATGTAACTGCTATGAGCAACCCCCATCAACCGAACGTGCTGTTGGAAGTCGCTTCACTGTCGATGCGGCTGTCTACGAAATTCGTCCAGCCTTATTCGCACCCCAAAAGCCCGCAGAAATTCACGCAGTCGCAATTGCTGACAATCCTGATTCTCAAAGCGTACTTGAAAACCACCTATCGCGGCATCATCGACATCCTCGGCGCGTCCGACCAACTGCGAGAACGGATGGAGCTCACGCGTTTGCCGCACTACTCGACGTTGAAATACTTCGCCGATCGCTCGCACGTCCTGGAAATCACTGACGCCATGCTGGCGGAGATCATCAAGGAATTTGCCGCTGATGCGGACGAGGCATCGATGGATTCGACCGGTTTGGAAACGTCGTCGGCCAGTGCACACTTTCGCGTACGGAGCGGAAAAACACGAAAGAAATACGTGAAACTCTCGGTCTGTGTTGTGGCTGGATCGATGTTGCCAGCCGGCTTGGTGGTCGGTTGGGGGCCGGGAAACGACAAATGCGAAGCGCCTGAATTATTGGAGAAAGTGCGGCATGTTACGCAGCCCAAACGGCTGTTTGCCGACGCGGGTTATGATGCCGAGTGGATTCACATGTACTGTCGCGAGGGCTGGGGCGTGCAAAGTTGGATTCCGCCGGCGGTGCATCGTGCGGACGGCAGCGTGGGCGGCGAGTATCGACAACAGATGACGAAGCAGCGGCTGAAGAAAAATGGTTACGGCCGGCGTTGGCTAGTGGAATCGTTCATGAGCGGTTTGAAACGGACGATGGGTTCTGCGCTCGCTGCCCGCTCCGAAAGCAGCCTCATTATTGAAGCCGGCCTCAAAGTCCTCGCTTATGCCTTGCGGCGTTAGCGACCAGCGTGGGGTAATCGGTCAGTTTTCAACAAGGCAAACCAGTTTCAAAACTGTTTCTATTAGTGAACAGTTTTGGGATGCTACTCAAAACGCTCAAAAGACTTCTTGACCAGTGAGCCTCAGGATTGACCGGAATCCTTTTCCTGTGAACACTTAGAGGTTTGTCAACTGGTTTTGGTAGAAATAGACCTACACCTCTGCTCGTAAATCGAGTGTCCGACAGAGAAGTCCCCGATTCGTCCGAAGAACGACTCAACTGTTGCAATGCATTCACTAACAACTGATCAATCAGGAATTCGCTCAATAATCCACACTTCGTCGTGATCAACCGAACTGGGAAAGACGCGCTGTACAATACAATGCGAAAAACAGCAGCGTGGTCAGTCACACTTTTCTAGAAATATGAAAGTTTTTGCAGATTCGTTTGGGAGTCTGATCGCATCTGACGAGTAGGTTGGGAGCTCATCGGGATGATTGGCATCAAGGAGAACCCGTACCTTCAGCACTATTCACGCAGCTAAAATGCTCGTCAAATGCAAAGCGATCTGCACGCGTTAGTACAATGTCCCAGGGGCGCTAAACTATGTGAGCCCGTCTCATCACGATGGGGTAAATAACTGCGAAGTGAACTCCCCAGTCGTACGAATTAATTTCTAGTAACCGGGCTCCACGTGCTGTAAACTTCCTGAGATGATCAACGTCACACAAATACTTGGCCAAATTGATCACGGTGATCCGCCAGAGTGCCACTGGCTCTGCCAGTGTTTTTCGTTTGGACACAAAGAATTTCGCACGCTTAGAATGTAGTTCGGCATGCATTTCAGAAGCACTGGCGAAGCCAGTGGCACCCGTGCGGGTAGCCTCGATCGTTTCCATCTGAAACCACAAATTCGGTAGAAGATCAGCCCGCAAAGTTGCCGACACGAAGCAATTCACTCCAGCGGCTGCGTATTTCTTAAAAATACAGGTCTAAATTGTTCAATACACTACGCCATTTCGCAATGATTCTACTGGCCACTCTGACCGGCTGCTCTGAATCGCCACCGTCAATGCCAGGACCGTCTAACGCAGCATCACAGCCAACAGCAGATGTGCGCGGTGATTCGACCATCAATCCTCTCCTTGTGAAACTGCTGCGCGATCACGGATTGGATGCCACGAGTCGTGATGGCTGGATTCTTGTTGATAATCGTCCATCCATTTGCGGCGCTATTGTCCGAGAAATGCAACCGTCCTCGAACGTGACGAGCATTCAAATTGACGTCTATTTGCGAGTCGACCCAGACCGTATTCTCATGGAATCATTCGCTGGAATCGGCCTGACAAAAGACGAAGCCATAACCGACGGCATTCAGAACTTCGTGGCGAACTCATTCCATGTTCTTCTGGCGGCTTTTTATCGCGATGGCGATGATGATCAGGTCGAAACAGAACAATGGGACATCAATGGCCAATCAAGGCGCGTGACAATCGGAAACATGGGTATCCGAGGCACGGTGCCAAATCCTGATGAGCCACCAACCGCATGGTTTAAGGCCCTCGAATCCCAAATTAAGGCATCCTCGTTGCCACCTGGTACACACTGGGTCCGTTGCTACTATTCCCAAATGCAAAACCAACCAACTGCCCTTGAAGTACTACTTGACAACGGTGATTGGGGTGCAGTCCGGTCCGAAATGTTACAGGTAAACTGGCCCCAAGGCGAAGACTTTTACAGTGTTCGCGTCTTCCTGGTTGTCCAAGACAGCGAAGGGTGAGAAAGCGATGTAGCGAAGCGTGTGGCCCAGATAGAATCTGACTAAAGGGGGGCTGCTCGCCAGGGTGCCACTGGCTCTGCCAGTGTTTTTCGTTTGGACACAAAAAAGGTCGCACGCTTAGAATGTAGTTCGGCATGCATTTCAAAAGCACTGGCGAAGCCAGTGACTCCCGTGCGCAGTACTCGCTACACTGATCTGTGCCACGGTATACCGCGTCGCCGTTTTTACTCCATTGCCAATTTGGGTTGGTTAAACCCACTCCTTATTGCATCACAGGCGGCAGACAGAAGGCATTCATAAAAAAAGCTTGACTGATGCGGTTGCACACAACACTTCGCCTTACAAAGCTGTGACTCTGAGTTGCCGTCACGGTAAAAATTCTTGTTTCTTCGCTGGACCTTGCGAACATGCCTAATTCCAGAAACTTGTTGCGCTCTCTCATCGTATTTACGGTGCTGTTGCTGATTCTGGTCCCTGCGGGCTATTTCTATCTTCGATACCAAAACTACCACAGCGCACTAGAGTGCACCAAGGAATGGGCACGTCTCAATGAGTTCCCGACGAGCGCTACGGACCTTAACGTTGAGAATGTCGGAAGTCTGTTCACCCGTGAATTCGCGGTTTCCTTTGTCGCACCACTCGACGACACCAATGCCTGGCTCAAAGAGTCCCCTGGAACGAAAGATGTCACGCCTGAGAAAGTCGGTTCAATTTGGAAATACGATATCGAACCCGGGGGTGGCGCCCAACACGCTGAATTGGAAGTTGATCAACAATCGGGAACCGTGACGATTCGCGCATACTGGAGTTAAATCACTGCTGGCCCTGATAGAATCGATCTGGGACGACGAAGTCGGCAGGAGGTCTGCCCGCAAAGTTACCGACACGATACAAATTACTCCAGCGGCTGCGCCGCCCCGAAAGAATCTTTCGGGGCCACCCGAACGCTACTTGTCGCGATCTATAGACTCTATTATGTCTGCATATTCAGGTCGCAAGTACCGAGGCGTTTCAAAAGGCGTATTCTGCTGGTTTGACTTGTTACTGTCGTTGACAATCAGTTGTTTTTCGGTGTCGATCGTCGTGAATGCCTTGCCACCTGGATTTTCCCAGGTGATACGAAACACCCCATTTCCTAGGTCTTCCAGCTTGGGATTTACCGGTTCCTCAATCGAGATTTGTCCAAGTTTTCGCAAACCGCAGTCTCCGTCGGGAGATCCAATTGTGTAGAAGTAGCCAATCTCGTGAGGGCCGTGTAACCAAATCGAATACTCAGTGCCTGGCAGATCAGTCGAGCAGACGATGGGCACGTCAGCATCGCCAATACAGCCTGTAATCAACGGCAGTATCGCAAGTAGGCGGAGTCTCATTTGTCGACAACCTTGTATTATACTGCTTGATTTACAAGACTCTTCGATTCATCGTACCACCCGTGGTTATTGGCAGCCACCGGGTTTCCCATGACGTTACGGCCGTCGTACCTCCCCCACTCCCACGCGAACCCGACTCGTTCCAAACGGCGATCCATCCAGTCCTCACTCCTCATGCAACGCAATAACCGCGGCTTCTTGCGGGCTGCGCCCGCCCTGATTGCTGCGCAATCAGGGCTACCCATTTGGTGGCCTATCACCCCAAGATTGGCAGACCGCCATCGGCGGTGTGTTGCAACTCGCGCGTCACGATCGTGCCGATTAGCGTTGTTGCGGTGCAGTCGTCGATTCGTACGCGGGTGGTGCTGCCGGTGAGGCGGCGGTTGCCGTCGAAGACGACGATGCGGTCGCAACGGGTGCGGCCGGAGAGTTGGGTTTGGGGGATACTGTCATCGTCGCCCGCTTTGACCGCACTTTTGCTGGGGCCTTCGACGAGAATGTCATATTCGCGGCCGATGCGGGCGGCGTTGTCCTCTTCGCTGATTTCGTTCTGTAAGTCGAGCATCTCGTTGTTGCGGCGGCGCTTGGTCTCTTCGGGTACGTCGTCCAACATGATCGCATCGGCCTTGGTGCCGGTGCGGGCGCTGTACTTAAAGATGAAGCTGTTCTTGAATCGGAACTCACGAATCAGCTCCATGCTCTTTTCATGCGCGGCATCGGTCTCGCCGCAAAAGCCGACAATGAAGTCGCTGGAGACAGAGCAGTCCGGCACGGTTTCATGAATGCGGTGCATCATTTCGCGGTAATGTTCGACCGTGTAACCCCGCTTCATCCGCTTAAGCATTTCATCACACCCCGACTGCGCCGGCACGTGCAAATAATGCGCAACCTTGGGGAGATCCCGAACCGCTTGCAGAAGATCGTCGGTCATGTCGCGGGGATAGTTCGTCACAAACTTGATCCGCTCCAGGCCGGGGGTGTCGTGAAAACTGGCGATCAAATCGGACAACCGATATTCGCGACCATCTTCGGTGTGCCGGTAACTATTCACCGTTTGCCCGAGCAGGGTGACTTCCTTGACCCCTTCGGCGGCGAGTTGCTGGACTTCTTGCACGATGTGTCTGGGGGAACGGCTTTGTTCCGGACCGCGCGTCATGGGGACCACGCAGTAGGTGCAAAACTTGTCGCAACCAATCATGATCCGCACGTAGGCTTGAAACGCGGAGTGCCGCATTTCCGGATCGCGGAGCGGGTCGTAACTTTCGAAACTGTCGGCGACCTTTTGACGCGTGGCGTCGCGGCGGGCGAGGCTGACCGCCATCTGCCGTTCGCGGTTCTCGCGGGCGTTGTCGATCAACAGGGGGATTTCGGATAATTGTCCGGTCCCCACGACCAGGTCGACGTGCGGCGCTTTTTGAAAGATCAGTTTTTGATCCTTCTGCGCCATGCAGCCCATCACGCCGATGACTTGATCGGGTCGCTTGCGTTTGCTGTATTTCAAGCGGCCCAGGGCGGAATAGATTTTGTGCTCGGCATGTTCGCGGACGCTACAGGTATTGAACAGCACCGTGTCGGCGTCGGCCACATCGGCGGTCAATTCGTAACCATGCTTGCGCAGGGCGGCGACAACAAGTTCGCTGTCCAGTTCGTTCATCTGGCAGCCGACGGTATGGATAAATAGTTTGCCGTTGTGCACGGCTGTTTCGGCCGATGTGGTCATAGATTCTTCGCGCCGTTGTCGGTATTTCTCACGTGAGTCAGGCAGCGGCCTGACGGAATTTTAGTCGGGGCGCCTTCCTGGCTGATGTACGGGCGTCCGAAACGGTTCATGCCGTTTTGGCCGTTGCTTGCTGTTTTCCGCCCGCTGGTGGTGCCGCTTGCTTAGTCAAACCTTGATTGATTCGCAATCGCGCTTGAATGGCGGCATCGCGCCGCGCACGACTGCGGTGATTGGCCATCAACGTGGTCAACGATCTCAATGCCAACACCGAAGCAACAGCATACAGGCCCAATTGCCAAAACTCCATGACGTCCTCCTTGATTTTCGTCATGATTCGCCGGTTTCCTAGGCCAGAAACGATAACACAGCCTGCGGGTTGCTTCAAGACGAGGTCCGGCCGGCGGGGATTCACCACGGAGACACGGAGAGCACGGAGGTGCTTGCAGCATCGAATGTTACGGCGAGAGTCGGTGTAGTAAGGTCGAGGATCATGGGCAGGTTCAATGGGTGGGTGTTTGGAAATCTGCGTTGAAGCCAATGGATTTGGGGGGCGGACCGTATCCCCAGGGCGTTGCCCTGGGCTATGTTGTTTATTGGCTTTCAGCCAAGGTACGCGCTGAATTAAGCCTTTGCGCGGCGGGCATTGGATGCTTGTGTGGCGATTCGCTAATATGCGCTGCGGTCCCCTGAAACTGACACCTGATTTTTCTAAACGACATCCCCAATGACCTTGGCAGACGATGCGGAATCCGCGACTGACCCTGAACCCACCCATGACGCCATGGTCGAGGCCATTGCGGTCCTCGAACAATTGGCGGCCGATCGTGGATTGCTGGAACGTTTGTCTCAGGAGGAGATGCATCGCTTGATGCGGGCGGCCGAGGGCGTGGCGGTGCCGGACCGTGTTTCCCGCATGAAACTGCGGCGAGCGATCCAAAAACGCGAAAAAGCAGCATTGGCTGAGCAGAAGGCGGCGGACGAATCGCTGCTGGCCCAGACCGGGATCCGTAAGCAATTCGCTCCCAAACGCATCAAACAGGCCTGCGCCCCGGCCCCCTTCGAACCGGAGCCACCCCCGGCCAACACGCAACCCGACGACCAATTCGGCCCTCGCCTGCAGGTCGCCCGCAGTTGTTATATCTGCAAACGGGACTACGACCGCGTGCATCAGTTCTATGACTCGATGTGCCCCGATTGTGCGTCGCTCAACTGGACCAAACGGAACCAAACGGCCGATTTGTCCGGGCGATATGCACTGCTGACCGGCGGCCGTGTGAAAATCGGTTTTCAGGCTGCTCTGAAGTTGCTCCGCGCCGGGGCTTATGTGGTCGTCACGACCCGTTTTCCCCGTGATGCCTCGCAACGATTTCTTGACGAAGCGGATAGCGGGGACTGGAAGGACCGGCTGCAATTGTACGGCATCGACTTGCGGCACACGCCGAGCGTCGAGTTGCTGGCCGAACATCTGGTCGCCACGTTGCCGCGACTCGATTTTCTATTGAACAACGCCTGCCAAACCGTCCGCCGTCCCCCCGGGTTTTATGCGCATCTGATGGAGGGGGAAACACGGTCGTTGGAGTCACTGCCGGCCGCAGCGGAACCGTTGTTGAAATCGTATGAGCAATTACGGGGCCAAGGTCTGATCAGCCCCACCAATGGAAAGACCTTACCCGCCCAGGTCCGCGATAGTCTGGCTGGGATCCAACGTGCAGCGGAGTTATCGCAAATTCCGTTGGCTCCCGGTGACCATGCTGGCGGAGCGGAGATTTTTCCCACCGGGCAATACGATCATGATCTGCAACAAGTCGACCTGCGATCGATCAACAGTTGGCGATTACCGTTGGCCGATGTGCCGACGGTCGAATTGTTAGAAGTGCATTTGGTGAATGCGGTGGCGCCGTTCATCCTCAATGCCCGCCTAAAACCGCTGATGGTCCGCGTCCCGACGCGTGACAAACACATTGTGAACGTCTCGGCCATGGAGGGAATTTTTTACCGAGCGTATAAAACCGACAAACATCCGCACACCAACATGGCCAAAGCAGCGCTGAACATGATGACGCGGACCTCCGCCCAGGATTACGTCGCCGACGGCATTCACATGAACAGCGTCGACACCGGTTGGATCACCGACGAAGACCCGGCCGACATCGCCGAGCGCAAACGCGAAGAACTCGGCTTCCACCCCCCACTGGACACCATCGACGCCGCCGCCCGCATCTGCGACCCCATCTTCGCCGGAATGCTCAGCGGCGAACATCTGTGGGGGAATTTTTTGAAGGATTATCAGGTCGCGAATTGGTGAGGGGGCCATTGTCACCAGATTTCCTGGCGTTGCCCCAGGCTACGGTGGAAAGAAGGCCTTCGGCCAAAAAACTGATGTGTGGCGCGCTGTTTGAATTTGATGGCGGAGTTACGGGTCGTATACAATTTGCAAAATAAATTCGGCCCTCAAATAATTGGCCAAAGGCCAATTGACACCTTAGCCTAGGGCAACGCCCTAGGAATTCGGGTAACATCAAATACCCCTTGGCCGAAGGCCATGTTCACCGTAACGCCCCTCTTGTCGCGAGACGACCATGCCTCAGTCGCTCACCAAGTTGTATGCCCATTTGGTTTTCAGCACCAAAAATCGGCACCCATTTCTCGATGTCCAGATACGGCCTCGCGTCCATGCTTATTTGGCGACGACGGTGCGTAGTCTGGATTCCTCCTATGTGGTTGTCGGTGGAGTAGCCGACCATGTGCACATTTTGTTCGAGATGGGCAAAATGCGAACTCCCGTTGAAATCGTAGAGCAGGTCAAACGCGAATCATCCAAGTTCATGAAGACGCTCGGTCCACAATACGGCCAATTCTATTGGCAGCGCGGCTATGCAATGTTCTCAGTGAGCCCCACTCATCTTGGTGATGCGGAAACTTATGTTCGCAATCAGGAAGAGCATCATCGGACCAAGACATTTCAGGAAGAGTTTCGCGAATTCTTGAATCGCTACAATATGGAATTTGACGAACGGTATGTTTGGGATTGATGCCGTTGTGAATATGGCCTTCGGCCAAAATCTTGTGGCAACCGCATAACGACCTGGGGCGTTGCCCCAGGCTAAGGTGGAAAGAAGGCCTTCGGCCAGAAAAGCCTGATGCATGTTGAACGATTGCGAATGATGACCGTATCACAAATGATCACGAATTTACGAACAAATTCACCCTGCGTAAAATTGGCCAAAGGCCAATCGACACCTTAGCCTAGGGCAACGCCCTAGGAATTCGTGCCAAATCAAATGCCCTTTGGCCGAAGGCCATATTCAACATCCGCCGCGCCCAATCACGTCCGCCAATCGCACACCGCCCCGCGGCAAACCCAACACGCCGGCTAAGTGCAACATCCACATGATCAACCCCTGTTCGGGATGAAAATACAATTCGTGCAGCGCCTTTTGGGTCTTGTTGCCGACCGTAGCTGTGTAATGGGCATTCGGCATTTGGAAGAACGTGTGCAATTGAAAACTGCGTGCGCCGCGGAGGGCGTATTCGAGGGCCATTTTGCCGCTGTGGATATCACCGGTGGCGGACCAGGGGAGGGGGGGATCGCACTCGGTTTGGAAACGGGACATGATGCGGAGGTTGCGGTCGCTCAGGTCCGGGCCGCCGTAGGCGATGCCCCGCTTGCCGTCGAATTCGCGGGTAGGATCGAACAGGCGATTGCCGTAGATGAAAAAGTCGGGGCGAGTCTCGCCATCGTGAATGGCCTGCAACATGGCCAATTGGAAGTCGTCATCGAACAGAGCGTTGAAGACTTTAAGTCCTACGCGAACTTGTGCCGCATCGGCCAGTCCAGCGCGAATTAAGCGTGGGACGGTGGTCAGCCATTCGAGAATTTTCGCTTGTTGCGCCGAGCGATCGCTGCCGGCGAGCGTGGGGCTGAAATCTTTTTCCAATGGCATCGGTTCATTTGTTGTGGCGCCGGCTTGCCAGGCCTCTAAGATCTTGGCGGTTGTGTAGCGGTATTCGCTCTCCTTCCACGCATCCTCCTCGGGCGTTGGCAGATGGTATTTGCAGGAGGGGACGATTAGCGTGTTTCCGTCAGCGGCGATTTGGCGGGTTGCGCGGATCAGTTGTAGGTATTCGTCAAACGTCCCCCACCAGCCGCGGCCTTTCCAACTCACCGTCCAACCCGGTTCGCCTGATTGGCTAGTGATTGGTTCGACGACCATGCGCGATTCTTTAACGGCCCATTCCCCCATGGTCTGCGCGCCGGTTTCGTCTTGGGCAATCACGGTTTTGAGCACCACGAAACCGAGCCCGGCTTGTACGTCTTCCTCGACTTGCCGGGCGGTCATTGATAATTGGCCGGAGGCTTTGCCAAACGGATTGGTGATCGGCAGGCCCGCATAGGTCGAAGCGACGTCGATGTGATACCGCTCCGCCAGATACGCTTCGAGGTTCGTTGGCAGCCCTTGCTTGGCAAATGTTTGATAGTCCCGCGCGATTGTCTCGCGCAGGGCAGCGTCTACGACGGGGTGTTCGGGCAACAGGTGTGGTGAGGGGGCATCGGACATGGTTGTGGGTTCTTGTGTGATCGTCTCGCAATTCGGAATATGGCGGTCTATAGTCAAGGTAACCATTGAATGCGGGCAATGGCAGTCCGTAGCGAGTTGAAAACGATTCGAGGAAAATTCAAAACCCTCTGATGCGTCCCGCCCAAACTTGTATGTATGTTTCTGAGACAAGCACAACCGGATTTTGAAATAGATTCAAGGCAGCAGACAGATGAAGATCGCATTTTCGACATTGGGGACACCGCAATGGAGTTGGGAGCAACTGCTCGAGCGGGGTAAAGCCTACGGGTATTCCGGAGTGGAGATTCGTCTGTTGGAGGGGGAGACCGACTTATTGGCTCGTGCGGAATTTCAGCCGGAGCAGTTGCCGGTGCGGCGCGCGGAATTGGCGGCGGCCGAGTTTCAGGTGTGCGGACTAGCCTCGTCGGTACGTTTCGACGATCCCGATCCCGCGCAGCGTGAACAGCAACTGGAAATCGGCCGGGCCTATATCGACTTGGCCGCTGCGTTGGGAGCGGAGTTCGTGCGGGTCTTCGGCGATACCTTGCCCCCTGTCGAGGACGAAGCGGGGCGTGCGACGGTCATTGCGCAGGTGGCTGCGGGGATCACAGCGCTGGCCGACTATGGAATCGAGCAGAAGGTCCAAGTGCTGATCGAGACGCACGGCGATTTTTCTGATTCGCATGCGATGCAGGCGATGATGGAGCAAGTCGAGAGCGACAACGCGGGCGTGCTGTGGGATACGCATCATCCCTGGCGGTTTTACGAGGAACCGCTCTCAGAGACTTTTGCCCGGCTGAAACCTTGGGTTCGTCACACGCATTGGAAGGATTCGGTCGTGCGGCCGGAAGCGGTTTCTGATGCGGAAACCGACGCGGCCGCTCAAGCAGCCCATGCGTTGATGAGCGGACATCGGCATGCCGATTATGTGTTGTTCGGCGGCGGAGGGTTTCCCGCGCTCAACGCAATGCAATTATTACAATGGTCCGCGTACGACGGCTGGTATTCCTTGGAGTGGGAAAAGGCGTGGCATCCGGAGATCGAGGATCCCGAAATCGCTTTGCCGTTGTTCCCCGACAAGATCCGCCTCTTGGCATCGCAATGCCGCAGTTAATGCGCTGGCAACAAAGTCGACGGGCCCCACGCGACTGGTGTGTCGCTTTGCCTTCCTTCATTTCGCGCGTTGGCGGCGGTAGGGGCGGAGGATTTTGGCTGCGGTGGGGGTTTTTGCTGCCGTTGTTGTTCGCTTGGGCTGTGCGACCGGCGGCGAATTGGGGTTGGTGGTTTTCTTCTTAGCGGAGAAGTTCTTTCTCAGCGACGTTGTGTTGTACATGGGGTCCGATTCCAACTCGTTGGTCAGGTACTTCACGAACTTGTCGCTGGCGCGGTTGAGGATCACCACACGGCTGGCGGCGCGGGGGTTGTTGATGGGACGTACGACGCAAACCACTTCGGCTTCGCCCACTTTGGAGAGCGCCTCTTGCAGGGCGTCGAGGTCGGTCACGCCGCTGGTCAATTCGTCCATCGCCGCCGCCTCTGAAGCAGCAACCGCACCCTCCAGGTCTTCAGCGGTGTAAACGCGCTCTTGTTCGTCTTCGTCGTTGAGCACGATTTCATCGCCAAGGTTGTCTTCGGTGTTGTCGACGATGACCGGTGCGTTGGACTCGGTTGTGGTTTTGGGTTGATACAGGTGCGACAGCTGGCAACGATCAAGCAGTTGTTGAATCGGTTTGAGACCGGCATACAGTCCGCGGTGATCTTGAGGGTCGCGAGCGAAGCAAACGCCCACCACCGCGCCATGTTCGTCAAACAATCCGCCACCGGAACGGCCTTCGATCGGCTCACCGGTGCACTCGATGTTGTCCGGTCCCAGATAACGGTTCAGCGAGACGACGCGGTGTTGTTGCAAAGTGGGGTCATCGCCACCGCCACAACCGACGCTGGCAACCGCTTGGCCTTTTTTAACGCCGTGCCCGACGGGGGCGACGGGAGTGTAGGGGAAGTTCTCATCGGACGGAAACTCCAACAATCCGACGTCCGCTTTTTCGTTGTAGGCGACGACTTTCCCGACATAGGTTTTGCGTTGTTTGCCGGAGAAAACATCAATTTCCATCGTGCCGCTTTTGACCATGCCGCGACAAATGTGTCCGCAGGTGAGGACCATGGTGCGGCCGTTGCCGCTGGAGATGATGGTGCCGGATCCATAATTAATACCGGTACCGTTGTTGGCACGAATGCGAACGCTGGCTTCCATCGGAGTGGCGATCTGTGAGGCGGCGGGGGCATCGTCACCCTCGTCGATGTTGGCACGCACCGTGGCTTCGCTGATGTCGATTTCCGGTTCGTCGTCGGCTTTGCCTAGGAAGGGAATGCGGAATCGACCCTTTTTGGAGCGGGGGGAGACACGGCCGCGTCCGGCGGGCGCCGCTGGGGAGCGACTGCTGGCGAGTTGGACCTCCGCACCGGTTTTAGACGGCGCCGCTTCGCGAGGGATTTTGGCGAACATCTCGCGCAGTTTCGCTTCGTTGGTCGCCCCGACAATCCGTTGGGCTTCTTTGCCGTCAATCACCAACACAAACGCTGGAATGCTGGTGACATTATATTTCGCCGAAAAGGCGCGATACTTGTCGACGTCGATCTTTTTGATCGGCAGTCCCTGACGTTCCAATCGCGAAACCATCGGACTCATTTGTTGGCAGGGACCGCACCAACTGGCGGTAAATTCGTAAACAACACCTCGTGGCGTCGCACCAAGCACGAGCGCTGACATAACGAGTAGTTGGGAAGTAACCATATTCAAGCAACTCCGGATGTGAAGTGGAGGAAGTGATTTCGCAGTGGGGGAGAGAGAGGAGAGGGGTCTTTAGCAACCGCGAAAGCGGAGAACTTTGCAAAGCCAATGCGACGCGGGGAATCGTACCGAGAGAGGGGATTTGGCGGCACGGCGTCGTGGACAGCAAAGCCTGAGGGGATTTGAATCCGCATCCTGCACGCGGGGATTGGGTCGGACGCCCCACACGGGGGGGATCGGGGCGTCAAGGCGTCGCGGGAGACGCCGCATTACAGGACTACGCATCAATCAGGCCTCCATGCCCAACATTTTGCAAAGTTTTCCAAACATTTGAAAAAACTACAACAACGACTCGCCTTCCTGGCTCGTCGAAACTTGCCGAACAATACCGGGTTTCCTGGGTCGGAGTGGCGTTGTTCAGCAGTTTGTCACAGCGACATTCGCCGCAACGAAGTCATCAATATGCAGCAGGCGTGCCGAATTTTAGAAAAGCGTAATCTCAAAATGAAAAGAGATAAAGTTTTAATCCATAAGGGATTACGAGATAAACAGTCGAGAGTTTTGAGGTAACGCTTTGATACGCTCTCGCCTCTCAACTTCCCTGTAAAACATGTTTTGTTTCGTGTGAGAGTTCAGGACGGCGCGTTGTCTATTGGGGATCGCACAATGCGACGGCAAGCCGTCGGTTTGGGAATTTCGGGGATCACGCCGCTAATCCGTGTTTGATCCGTGTTGATCTGTGGCTAAGAAAAGAATGGGCGGATTGCGCTCAGCGCATGCAAAACGGCAGACCGAATTGGCCTGCCGTTTTGCATGTTTTATAATTCGTCGCAAACGTAATATTACGTTTTCAGCTTCGCTCGTTTGGCTTTGCGCGCCTTGGAACTGGCCGGACGGGCACCGTGATTCGCCTTTTTCAATTTCCGCTGTGTTTTCGCCATTGTATGACCTCGCAATTATGAGTTGAGTTTTCGGTTGAGTTTGAATCAAACATTATAGCAGGTGAGCGAAACCATCGAAAGGGAAGCGGATTCGGCTAAAAACGGCTGCCAACCCATCCCTCAAGCCTGTCCCCTCACGCCTCAAGCCTTACTCAAAACCCCAACACCTCAGCTGTCGCCCGCACCACGCGTTCGTGGAGGGCGGCGTTGGTGGCGATGATGCCGCGATTGTTGACCAGCCCGCGGCCTTGGGTGAAATCCAGCGGTTTGCCCAACAAGTCGGTCACCACACCGCCCGCTTCGGTCACCACGATCTCTCCAGCGGCATGATCCCAGATTTTTTCGGTATAGCTGGCATCGGGGGAGAGCCGCAAATAGGCGACCGATTCGCCGCGTGCCACGGTGGCGTATTTGGCTTGGCTGTCGAGTCTTACCGGTTCGCCGGTCATTTGCGCTTTTTCGGCGATTTGTGCCATTTCATCGTGGCTGGCATGTCCCGACTCGACCGATTCGCACCGTCGGGCCGAAGCGGGATCGTCGGAGGAAGAAACGGCGATCGGCGACAATTCCCCGAGCGTCCCGTCCGCCGGCATCTTGGCGGCCTCTGTTCCTTGGCCTTTGACCGCCACGAAGGCATATCCGGCATCGGGACCGGTGGGTTGGTCCATTGATTCGGGCAGATTCGGGCAGCCCAGCACGCCGAGCTGCACTTGGCCGTTTTCGATCAGGGCCAAGGCGATCGCGTATTGTTCTTTGCGGAGAAAACCTTTGGTGCCGTCGATCGGGTCCAAGACCCAAAATCGCCCCTGTGCTCCGCCGGCTGCCTGTCCGCGGTCGATCCAATTCAGCACGGTCTCGCTGGTCGGATCATCGTCGCGCGCTGCTTGCACCTCGGCGACGACTCGATTTCGCAATTCCTCGGCACTCGCCTCACGCAGTTGGTCCGCTCCCTCTTCACCGACCAATGCGTCGTCGGGAAATTGCTCAGCCAACAAACCGCTGATCAATGCTTGCACAGCGAAGTCGGCGACCGTCACGGGTGAGCGGTCTTTTTTGTCCAAGCTGTCCAGCGCAATGCCGGATTGCACGCGGCGACAAATCGCGGCGGCGGCCTGTACAGCAGAGAGAGCGAATTCCTTTTCCGATTCCAGCATGCTAAGTCCTGTCTTAAAACGATTCTTGCCATGTCACCCAGGTTCCCGCATGTGATTGGGGAAACGTCTGGAGACTCTTTTATTGGGCTGCAGTCTCAGATGACGAAATCATCGTTGCGGCCGAGGATTTTATCGATCAATTCCCCGGGCAACTCGATCGCGGGTGATCCACCGCGGTCGACATCGGTGGGATTGATCCCGCAATACATGGCCCAAGGCCCCAGATGCCGCCAGCGCCCGGCCCGTTTTTCTTCGTCGGGCAGGACGGGGGTGGTGCAACGATTGCAGCCAATCGTAGAAAATCCTTGCTCGTGTAGCGGGTTAACGATGACGCTTTGCCGCACGATGTAGTCATTAAACTCTTGGTCGCCGAAATTCGCGAGGACGTTGATCTTCAGCGTTTGGGTATTGGTATCGATCGAAAGTATCGGAACGTTCCCCCGTCGTCCGCCATCGGCGCGGCGGAGGCTGCTGATCAGCGCATCGTAGTCGCTGGTGGCCTGCATCAGCGGTTCGGTTTTCCGTAGGTCGCAACATTTGGCTTGGCCATCGGGCGTCAGATAGAGCACGCCCATCTCAGCTGATTGTTCCGCCATGGTCTGCTTGGGGTGCAGGGTAATGACGTCCAACCCGTAATCGGAGATCATGCGGTCGCGGGTCTCGAGCGTTTCCTGAAAATGAACGCCGGTGTCGACGAAGAGGACCTTGAGCGGCAATTTGGCAGACGATGCCATATGGCAGACGACACTACCGGCTTTTTGCATCGCTGACATAATGGCAACGCGCTTGCCAAAGATCGATGCGGCCCACGCCAGCAATTCTTGCGGCGTGCGCTCTTCCATCGAACGATTGAGATCAGTGAGATCAACCTGAGATAGTTTGGCCATGGGTGCTTAAGTGCACTTTTTGATTCTGAGGGTGATTACGTATCGGTCTGAGATACCGACATCCGAGGATGCGTGAGAACTCGGCGAACGAATGTAATGGGGACTTCTAAAGTACGACAACGTTCCATTTCGTTTTAGGTCGTCCCGAGTTGGGGTGCCACTGGCGGCTTGTCCGCCAGTGTCGTGTCAGGCTGCGTTTTCCCGATCCAGGGACGTCGGTCCACGTGCGGACTGACGGACGTTCTGCCAGTTTTACCCGCGACGTAACTTGATAGACGATAGAATGTTATCGGCATTTTGGCGATTTCACTTAGCGCTATCGAACATGAAATTGTGGCTGGAATGGCACAATCCATGTTCTGACCGTGCATTCGTCGCCACAACAGCGCGACAGTGTAGCAAACCGGTCCCGAAAGCGGCAACATCGCAGTTTAAGTGGGACGAAATGTCAACAGCTTCCCGTTCAGCGGGTTCTTTTGTGGGACATCCGTCAGACAACTGGCATGAGGTTGCTGGCACGAGAAGTGGTCGCGGCGATACTCCGGACGTGAACTTCAAAACCCGTTGGATTTCGTTCGCTTGGATGATGATTTGGCTCCGGCGGATGTTTGGGGCACAATCTTGCCAGGGTCTGCGCCGAGCCGTTGGCCGTTCCAGGAGTTCGCTTCGGCGCTGCTGTGCAGCGTGAAATGTTTGGGCACTAATTTCTCCAAAGTGGGGAGTGGCGCGGCAAACAGCACGCCTCCCGGTTTGGCGAGCGGGGAGCGGACGTTCTTCTGGCCCCAGGTCTCTATCCAGCCCAGGTTGAAATTTGATGAGTCGGCGAGTTTCACGGGGTCGGCCACGACGAACTTCTTAATTTCATCCGAGTAGCCATTCTGCTCGCCGATCCAGGCAACGGTCCCGCTCGCGGTGGCGGAGCGGTCGGCGAATACGACTGGTGTTGCTGTCTTTGAATCGGTGTGTGGCGGTGCGGCGAAGATTGTCCGCTCCGCAAAAATCCCCAAGGCGGCGCGTTGCGAATCGTGAGGGTCGGCGGTGGAGACCTCGAAAAAATTTCTCGCGGCCGAGAGTGTGGAATTTTGCAGGACGAGGCTGCTGGGCGGAATTGCGGGAGAAACATCGACGTCGAGTGAAAAAATCGTTTCGGGTGAAACCAGGATCGCGTTGTCGACGAATAATTGCCGTTGTCGCATTTGAGCTTGAATGAGCGTTCCATCGGCGACAAGGAAGGAGTCGCGGATCAGTCCCACACGCGGTTGAGTTGCCGAGTTTCCGGCCGTGTCGTCTTGCCAGCGGATGAGTCCCGATTTGTGGTCGGAATTGCCCGACCGCAGGGCCACGTGACATTGCTCAATCGAAAAACCGCCATCGCGCACGTCGAGGAACCAGTCAAAACCGGACCGCTTAGCGGAGGCGGACATCTCAAAATCGCCCCCTACGATATCCAGTCGGCCACTCACTACGGTCATCAAGGCATCGCTCGCTGGCTTGTTCACAGAGGCGCGACCTTTTGCGGCAGCCACCAGTTTTAGGGGGACTTCCCCCCCTTTTTGGCGAAATTCAATTCGTACGGCGCGGTCGGTGATCGAAAACGGCGTGATTTCCCGCCGTCCATATCCTTCGGCGACAATCACGACGCGCGGCGGAAGTCGGGTCTTGCGGAGAAAACTACCCAAGTCCCGTTTGGTTAAATCGAAGGGGATGATTTCGGCGTTTTTGAATTCCGCTGCGACGGCTGTTGGAAAAGAGGGGCGGGGGGGAATGTCGCGTGTCTCTGTGAGGGGAGTTGCCGTGCCGACATGCAAGTTCGCCACACGACAGCCCGGTTGGTCACCCAATAGACTGACGGCGACTGTATTGGGAAGCGTTTGGGAGGTGAATGGTTTTAAGTCCAGCGGTTGTGAAAAACCGACTGCGGATGTGGGCCAGGGGGTGGGATGAAACTGTGGTTCTTCCCCCGGGACCGGCCAGAGCGATTTCCAATCGGTATAGTCGGCGGCAATGCCCTCTGTGATTTTCGCATTCCGATTTTGCACTAACCGCGGCCAACCTTGATAGGCTGAGCCGGCTGATTCCCAGGTGAGGTTTTGAAGCTGTCCGGCGGTGCGTGGCCAGTTTCGCAAGCCCAACATGGCGGCTGATTCGACTGCTGCGGTGTTGGCGAAAACTGTATCGATGGCGGTGATTTGTGTGGGGGCGACATCGCCGATCGAGAGGCCGTTGATTAACTCAACCGCGTGGCTGCTGGAGACAATCGTGTCGCCGATCAATCGCAGCGAGCGTTGTGACATGGCTGCGGTGGCGCGCGATTGCGCGATTTGCAGGGCCGGAGCGCTGCCCGAGACAATGAGGCTGTCGCGAATCACAACGTCGGCGTGATCGGAATCCACCTGCACAGCGGTCAGATGCGGCCCCATGAGGACCGAGCGGTCGAGAAGCAGCCGCGCGGTCGCGGAGAGATCGGCGGTTGCGGGCTTTTCGATTTGGAGGGCGACGATGTTCGCCTGCTGGTTTCCCAGCACTTGGACGGAACAGTCTCGCAGCAGTAGTTCGCCGGCACCGGCGTGAATGGCAACGGCAGGGTGTTGCGCGGAATCGTCGTCGACTTGGAAAAACAGGTCCAGCCCGTCGAATTCCAAAATGGGGAGCGAGACGTCCAGGGCGATCGGCTGGCCCGCTGTTTGCCGGATGAAGACCGCCGGGCGTGGGGTGCCCCCCTTGAACACGATGTGCTGATGATTTTGGAGCTGGGCCAAATTCAATTCATAAGGCCCGGTTGCCGGCAGTCGGAGAATTCCGCCAGCTTCGGGCAATTTCTCCAGATGCGGCTTCAGGGGGATGGTTGGCGGACGGGCGTTGGGACCGATCGCCGAGGGGAGTGCGACGGTGGCCGTGACTAAGCCTTTTCGCCGTGCAGCAATTGTGGAACGCGCAGCCCAGTCGGGGAGGTACGGTTGTTGTGCCAGCGCGCGTTCGACCGGGGTTACGGTTTTGGGTTCTCCCTGCACAACCGGTTCGTTTTCGGGCGGAGTGAGGGTTGCAGCGGAGGGATCTTCGGCGGGGGCTGCTTGGGCACCGTCGGGGGGCGGATTTTGTTTGTCTTCGTTCTCGGGGTTCTCGTTGGGGGCGAAGGGGTCGAATTCGGGAGCATTTTGGAGTTCGAACGGGTCGCGGACATCGAGCGGGTCACTGGTGAAATCGATATCGACAGGTTCCTCGCTGGAGCTGGGCATCCAGTTTGACCAACCGTAGAGCAGCAACGCCAACAAGGCGATTCCGGTGAGCACGGTTCCTACGAGCCGCATCGGAAAGACGATCGTCCCTTCAGATTCCGGCTTGCCCAACTTGGGATCTCGGGAGGGCAAGGGGGCTACGTTTTTTCGGACTTTAATAACAGGCTTGTCATCCGTCTCCTCGCGCTCGTCCAATTCGGACAGGATTTGTCCCGCTACCGTGCTGCGCTGCAGGCTGACTTTATCGAGTTCCTTGATCACCTCCGCCGGTGTGCGATAGCGGTCATCAGGATTTTTGGCCAACATGCGGTTCAAGATGGCGACGACTCCCTCGGGGACCTTGGGATTCAGGTCGCGGGGATCGGGGGGCTTTCCCTCGGCGTGCAGCCGCAGACGTTGTGTTAAACCGCCATCGGCATAGGGGGGTTCGCCGGTGAGCATGTGATACCAGGCGCAGCCGAGCGAATAAATATCGCTGCGGGTATCGGCCGAACGGCTGTTGCGGGCTTGTTCAGGCGACATATAGTCGACAGTGCCGACGGTGGTCCCATCGCGTGTGATTCCCGCATCGGAGGATTCATCGATGATCCGTGCCAGGCCCAAATCGGCCAATTTGACCGTTCCATCGCGCTGGATCAACAGGTTGGAGGGTTTGATGTCGCGGTGGACGACCCCTCGTTCATACGCATGTTGTAGCGCGCTGGCGACTTGTTTGATGATACTGATGGAGCGGCGGACGGGAATGACTTCGCGGCGCTGCACGAGATCATGGACATCAATACCGTCTACGAATTCCATGGCGATAAAGGTGAAGCCATCGACTTGACCCGCTTCGTAGACCGCGACCACGTTTTTGTGCTTGAGAGCGGCGGCGGTTTTGGCTTCGGCTTGAAAGCGTTTGACGAGCGTGGGATTGCCGGCACGTTCTTGACGCAGCAACTTTAAAGCGACGTGGCGTTTCAGTTCGGTATCGAGGGCCAGGTAGACTGTCCCCATGCCGCCTTCGCCCAAACGTCGTTCGATGCGGTATTTGCCGATCGATTGAGGGATCTCACCGCGACCGGCAGTTGGACTGGCGCTCGGACCGGCGCTTGGCCGTGTGGTGGCACCGGGACCGGTGGCCGGGGAGCGATTTCCGCCGGGGGATTCCGCAGACGAATGAGGATCGGTCGTCATTGAACCTCTAGAACTCAAATACAATCAAAAGCTTAAACCGCTTTGATGGAACCAATTTACAGGCTCAATTATAACGCCCGTGGGAATCGTGAGTCAAAACCGACTGAGCGAAAAATCGTGACTGACAAATCAATCCCATGAGAGTCGCATAATCTCGCCCGACTCGAATCCGCACACCGCACCATATCCTAACGGGTCGCAATGAATGGCGACGGTCTTTTGCGGGGTGGCAGCGGACCAGAGTACCTGACCTTGAAAATCGAGCCAGCACAATTGCTGTTCAATCGTCGCAGCCATCATGCGATAGGGGTTGAAACTGGAGGAAATTCGCGAAACTGTCTCGCCGAGCTGATATGAACCATCGCTCTGGCCATCGCCCGTGTAGCGTTGAATGCCGTGGGCGAAGCAGGCCAGTAGAATTGTGGAGCCGTTGCCTGAGACCGAGAGCCCGCCGACATCGGACCACAGGTTTTCGCCCCAGATCTCGTTCCCGCTGAATTCGAATTTGTAGAACATTCCAAAGGCGGACACACCGAAAATTGCCGGTTCGTGGACCAGAAATTCCAAATGGGCCAACGGTTGGTAGGTTTTGAATTCGTGAATCGGTTTTCGCGGCGCGTCGAAGATGAGGTTTTGGCCGCCATCGAGACTCACGACGGCATATTCGGCATGCGCGTCGAGTGCCACGTTGAGGGCGCGGTCGGACAAGACGATTTTCTTGTCGAATTTTAGACCACGATTGAACCAGTAGAGGGTGCGTTTGCCAACGAGAGCAATTCCTCCTCCGCCGGTATCGCCCCAGGCGATGGCGCGAATCGGCGCGCGGCCGCGGGAGACTGCGCTGATGGCTCCGGCGCGGTTGATCAGATACAAACCGCCCGCTTCGTCCGCCGCTAAGACTTCGCCCGTTTCGCGTCCCATTTGCAACGCCACCAACGGTGCCTCGGTGCTCACGGTCCAATCAACATTGGGCGTGGCACCGCGGCCTTGGTGGATCCAGTCCGGGACCTGTTGCGTCATCGTTGGGCCATTTGTCGGCGAAGGGCTCTCAAGCCGGCCTGCAAATCACTGTCCCCGGCGACATTCAAGTCGGTCGGCGAGCGATAATACGTCCGGCTTTGATCGGGTTCAGGAACTTCAATATCGGGCGATACGCCCACTTTAGCGTGATTGCGGCCACTGGGCGAGTAAAACTTGGCGATTGTTAATCGCAAGCCGGCATTGCCCCGTGTGTGCATCACTTCTTGAACCGACCATTTTCCATACGTCTTACGGCCAACCAGTGTACCGCGATGGTGATCGCGAATGGCTCCGGCAACAATTTCGCTGGCACTGGCACTATTGCCGTCGATCAGCACGACCAGCGGCATTCGCCACGTTCCGGGCCGTGTGGCTCGCATGACATCTTTGACTTGACCATTGCGTCCTCGGGTGGAGACCAATACGCCGTTCTCAATAAAGCGGTCCAGGACCGAGGTGGCTTGATCCAACAAGCCGCCGGGGTTTCCGCGGACATCCCAGATGAGGGCCCGCATGCCTTGTTGTTGGAGTTTCCGCAACGCTGCGTCGAGCTCCCTGGTGGAATTGCGTTGAAAACCGGTCATTTGGATGTAGCCAATCCCTTCGCTGGGGTCGACCATTTTGACGATCGGAAAACTCTTGATCGAGACCGCACGCCGAATGAAGGTGCCTTGTCGCAGCCTTGTTCCCGGTGCCCCTTGAATGTCCAAAATCACCCGACTTCCCGAGGCGCCTTGCAGCCGTTCGGCAGCTTCGTCGGTGGACATGTTGCGGCAATCCGTGCCGTCGATGCTGACGATGTATTCGCCCGGGGTGAGTCCCCCCGCGTCGGCGGGGCTGTCGGGAAGTACGTTGACGAGCAACATCCCTTTGCCCAATTCGGCTTTCATTTCGATACCCAGTCCGACAAACTCGCCGTCGATGTTGCCAAACAAATCTTTGAGGCGACCGGGGGTGAGATAGCTGCTGTAGTCGTCCAGTGCGTTACAACTGCCGAAGACGTATTCCATGATGATGGGAGCGGACCGCAGTCCCAAACGGGCCTGTGAGATCCTGCAAATTTCTAAAATCACCTGTCGGGCTTGGCCGTGATACCGTACCGGTTTGTTCCAATAGCTCTCCCGCAACAAACGACACAAGGCGGTCACCCGTGTTTTGTCGGCGTTGGGGATGTTGGTTTGCAGAAATTTTTTGTTTTGCAACGCCAACCACAGGCTTTCCGTGCCGTGGGCGACGATGGACGTCGGTCCAATGTTTTCTACGTAGCGACGTTCGATGGTCTGTGATAGTTCATCATAAATCTGCAAAGCTTCGGCTTCTTGCAGACGCAACATCGATTCGCGGAACGATTTGTCGGAATAGCGGCGGACGATGCTGAATTGGAATTTGCTGCGGCGCAGCCCCAATTTGAGCGAATTGTTGTCCGGCCATTGCTTGGCCGCTTTTTCGTAGTGCTCAATGGCATCGAGCCATTGACGGGACGCTTCGAGTTGGCGGCCGGTGGAAATCTCTTGTTGGATTTCGCGACTGACCCCGGTGCCACGAGCGGAGTCGGCGAACCCGGAGAGTCCGGGCCAGGACGCCGTCGAGGCGATGAGTAAAAGCAGAGCGGCCAGTTGTATCTTACTGCGTAGGCGCATGTAGTCCTCCTCTCACCTCAGCAGCGACGTACCGCGAGCGGTCCGCATCACCGTGGGTGGAGTGCAAATCTGTAGGATGGCTGATTATCTCGGAGAGTACGTCCGCGACGAAAGCCGCGCGGACGGTTCGACTCCTCTCGCCAATGACCGGTGGCAACCGATGGTGCACCGGCCGCGTTTGTCCCGCCCTGTTGAGAGCAACGTTGAGGTTTGTTGGCAACGCGATGTTTCAAAAAAACAACACAGCGTTGGTAATGTTGAATATAAACCACGTTTGGGGGGCGGTCAAAAAATTGTGCTCGGCAACTGCAGGCAAAACAGGCACAAACCACACGACCCCCCCGCTGACGACCGAACATGCTGATCGTCCGGTATAGAGAAACAGTTTTCTAAGGTAAGCATAGGACTATTTCTCTCGTTTCCACCCAGATTTGCCGGGGAGTCGGCGCGATGTCGCAAGACGCGGGGAGGCAACGGCCGGTGAAAGTCTGCCAGCGGTTCACGCGGTCGGGGTCATGCTTGGTTCAACCCCCGACTCCAGCCATCTTGGCAATCTTTGCCTGTCCGGGTGGCGAGGGATGGGCGCAAATGGTCCGGTCGCTTTGCCTTCCGCAACGGGGTCGCGTACAATTGACCCCGAGAATTGAGGCGGCCGTTGTCACTGCAGAACGTGTCGGCGTCGCCTAGCCCCGCTGACCCCATGCGCCTTGCACTCAGGACGCCGTTCTACGAGAACCACATCATGCGGTTGTCTGCGAATGGAGCCTGGGTCCGACAACACCTACCCGAAAATTCCTCCCCACCGAACTTCTTCACAGAATTGTCCAAGACGCCGATCTATGTCTGGCAGCACAAATATAGAACCGTCCCAAACACCTCGCCCGGTTGAGAACGGCCGGTTGGTCCCTTTTGACTATGCCCCGCGGACGCGCGTGGTGTTCGGTCCCGGCACGCTCAATCAATTGGGCAGCTTGGTGACTGAGTTGGGCGGGACCCGCGTGTTTTTAGTCACGGACCCTGGATTGCAACAAGCGGGGCATGCGCAACACGGGCTGGAATCGCTCAACGCCGCCGGTTTGCACGTGACGATGTTCACTGATGTCCAGCAAAATCCGACAACTGACGATGTGGACCGCGCTTTGGCCGTTGCGCGGGGGGCGAATGTCGACCTGATTGTGGGTTTGGGGGGCGGCAGCAGTATGGATTGCGCCAAAGGGGTGAACTTTCTGCTCAGCAACGGCGGTCGGATGGAGGATTATTGGGGGGTGGGCAAGGCCACAAAACCAATGTTGCCCATGATCGCCGTGCCGACGACATCGGGAACGGGCAGTGAAGCGCAGTCGTTTGCTTTGATTGCCAACTCCAAGACACACATGAAGATGGCCTGCGGCGATAAAAAGGCGGCTTGCAAAATCGCGATTCTTGATCCGGAATTAACAGTCAGCATGCCTGCTTCGGTTACGGCTGCGACAGGAGTCGATGCGATCAGCCATGCGGTCGAGTCGTATGTCTCCACAAGTCGGAATCCGGTTTCGCAACTCTTTAGCCGTCAATCGTGGCAGTTAACAGCCAAGTCCTTCCGCCGGGTGATGCAACGTCCGACGGATATTGATGGTCGCGGGCAAATGCAACTGGGGGCTTATCTTGCTGGAGCGGCGATTGAGAATGCGATGTTGGGGGCGGCGCATGCTTGTGCAAATCCGCTCACGGCGCATTATGAAATCACGCATGGCGTGGCGGTGGGCATCATGTTGCCGCACATCATACGTTACAATGCCGCAGTGGTCGGCCGCTTGTACGGTGATTTGGCGGTCGATTGCGGCTTGTGCGCCGCCAATGATGCACGTGCCGGAGAATTGCTGGCTGATTTTGTGCGGGAATTGATTGCCGAAAGCGGACAAGCGACGAGTTTGGCGCCTTGGAATATCCACCCCGATTCCTTGTCGCAATTGGCCGAGGAGGCCTCCAAGCAATGGACGGGCAATTTCAATCCGCGTCCGGTCGATCAGCAAAGTTTGAAGGAGATTTACGAATGCGCCATGTGATGACCGCGCGACGCACCGTATGTTGGCTGTTGTTGTCGATCGTCGCTTGCGGCGGACTGCTGGGCGGGATCGTTCACGGCGACGATGCGCAAAAGCCGGCGAAAAACGACTGGCCGAACTTCCGCAACGGGCTTGAGCAACGCGGCATCGCCACGACCACGCTGCCGGAGAAACCGGAGTTGTTGTGGAAACATGAAGCGGGCGAAATGGTGACGGCGACGGCGGCGATTGTCGATGGTCGTGTCTACATCGGCACGCTAAAAGGCGAAGTGCTCTGCTTGGATCTGAAAAACGGCGAGCGAATTTGGACCTATCGGTCGATCGAAAGCGACGATCCCGAGGAATTCGCACCCGGTTTTAACGCAGCCGCCACAGTTGCCGGTGATACAGTCTATCTCGGCGACGAGGATGGCGTGTTTCATGCCATCAATCGACAGGACGGCAAAGCACGCTGGAAGTTTCAGACCAACGATCAAATCGTCGGCGCCGCTGCCGTGGTGGGGGAGCACGTGATCGTCGGTTCGCACGACCAGTCACTGTACTGTTTGAAGACAGCCACGGGTGAAAAAGTGTGGGAAGTCGTCACCGAAGGTCCGGTGAATTGTTCCGTGGCGGTCGAAGGCAATTCCACATTCACCACCGGCTGCGATGGGTTGTTGCGGGTGATTGATATCACCACCGGAAAAGAAAACATCGCGTTGCAGCAACAAGTCGGCAGCTATGTGATTGCTTCTCCGGCAGTGATGGGTGACCTGCTGTATGTAGGCAATCACGATGCGGAGTTTTGGGCGGTCGATTGGAAAAACGGCAAACACCTGTGGACGTATAAAGCAGAGCGGCGGCACTACCCGTTTCATTCCTCCGCAGCCGTGACCGACGATCTGGTTGTGGTGGGCAATGGGGACAAACGTTTGCACTGCATCGACCGGGCGACGGGCAAAGGGCGGTGGATGTTCGATACCCGCGGCGCGGTCGACGGCTCACCAGTGGTGGTGGGCGACCGGGTCTATTTTGGCTCGGGCGATGGGAAGTTGTACGGAGTGAATCTCGCCGACGGCAAAGAAGTTTTTCGATTCGTAGGCGGCCGCCCGTTCACTGCTTCGCCGGCGGTCGGCGAAGGCTGCTTGGTGATCGGATCGGAGTCGAGTAAAGGTTACATCTATTGTTTCGGCAAGAAACCCGCAGCCCAATGATTTCGCCACAGATCAAACACAGATTCAAAGGCGTGAAACACAGCATCCCAAACCGACGGCTTGCCGTCGTGCACGGCGGTCCTAGTCAAGCAGAGTGACCGAATGATTTCCGACGTAAAACATTCGACCGGATCGCGACATACACTACAAAAATCAGTTTGCAAACAGTTCACACAATCCAACGGAGCGAATCGTGCAAATAGCCAAGGTTTTGGCATTCACCGTGACTCTGCTTGCCACCTTCGGTACGTCCACAGTGGGTCAGGGCGCTGAACCGATTGATATTGGCAGTCGGCTGGAATTGTTCGTTGACAACCATCTCATTGAGGCGGTCACCGGTGACGTGCAGCAAGTCGTGCAGAATCCTCAGCCTCGAGAGGTCGTTTTAGTTCACGACGAACCTTGGGGCGGGAATATCTGTGCTTATTTCACCGTTCTACAGGACAACGACACCTACCGGATGGTCTATCGCTCAGCGCAGCACGACAAGGCGAATCCCAAGAAGGGCTGGGGAATTGCGGTCTATGTGGAGAGCAAAGACGGTATCCACTGGACGAAGCCAAATCTTGGCATGTTTTCGTTTCGCGGTAACAAAGAGAACAACATCCTCGACCTGGGAAGTGGCGGCAATGTGCACCACAACTTCACCATTTTTCGGGACGACAATCCCGCGACCCCAGATGAGGAACGCTACAAAGGCGTGGGAGGTCTCGCTCATGGGCTGATCGGTTTTACCTCACCAGATTGCATTCACTGGAAGCGCGTGCAAGAGGAGCCCATCATTAAGAATGGACGATTCGACTCACAAAACATCGTCTTTTGGGACTCAGACCGCAAGGAGTACCGCGCGTACTGGCGGGTTTATCCGAACAAGATTCGAGCGATTCGAACAGCGACATCCCAGGATTTTATTCACTGGGAAGAGGGCCAAGAATTAACATACACGGATGACTCCCCTCCCGTGGAACTCTACACAAACGCCATTCAGAAGTATTTTCGCGCTCCCCACTTGTTCTTGGGATTCCCCACACGTTTTTATGAGGAATCAGAACAGGTCGAACCACTCTTCATGGCTAGCCGTGACGGTGTCAAATTTCGCCGGTATACCAGTCCCGTGATTCCTCGCACTGCCCCGAAAGACCGTAATTTGAATCGAAGCAATTACATGGTTTGGGGAATGGTTCAGCTTCCCGGAAAACCGGATGAAATTTCAGTCTATGGGACGGAAAACTACTACCAGAAAACACCGGGCCGCGTTCGTCGATTTGTGTATCGCGTGGACGGTTTCGTTGCACTGCACGGAGGTGAGGACGGTGGTCAAGTCGTGACGAAACCACTGCGGTACACCGGTGAAGAGTTGCTGTTGAATTCCGTTGTCCCGCAAGACGGCTCACTAAAGATTGAAGTGCTGGATGAACATGGAAAAGTGCTTGGTCTCTCGCAGCCGATTGTCGGGGACGCCATCGACCGTGTGGTCACCTGGGACAGGGACCCCGACTTGAGTGCCGGGATTGTTCAACTGCGTTTCACCATTAAGGACGCCGACGTCTATTCGTTTCGTTTTAAATGACCACCATAACTTTCGTAACACAGTGTTGTAGAAAGCGTCACGACGCACGCTGTTTCTGCAAGACGACAGATTTTTTGTGCTCAAGAACTTTTAAAAGAAAAGTCTCACGCAAAGGCGCCAATGTCGCAAAGTCGCGGCATGCCTGCCGAGTTAGTGATTGGGCATCTTTTATACACTGCGGTTTAAAACAACGGCCTGCTTGACCGATGTGAGCTAGGCCCGCATTTGCAAAAATGATTCGAGATTCTTATGAGTAGCGAAACTTCGACGACCACCGAAATTGGCAGTTATTTCGTCACAAATTATCCTCCCTATTCGCTCTGGAAACGGGAGAACGTGCATGAGATCGTTGAGGCCTTCGAGCAACCGCCGCGGCGCGAAGGGCCGTTGGGGCTGTATATTCACATCCCCTTTTGCCGCAAGCGGTGCAAGTTTTGTTACTTCCGCGTTTACACCGATCAAAACGCCAAGGCGATCGAAAATTATGTGCAGGCGCTGATCAAAGAGGTCGCCCTGTTGGCCGAACAACCGGGAATTGCCGGGCGCAAATTTGATTTTGTCTATTTTGGCGGCGGGACGCCATCGTACCTCAGCGCCAAGCAATTGAAATCATTGCGCGATCGCCTGCATCATTCGATTTCTTGGGACGATGCCCGCGAGGTCACGTTTGAATGCGAGCCGGGGACGTTGAGTTTGGATAAAGTCAAAACGCTCCGCGATATCGGCGTGACGCGCGTTTCGCTGGGAGTCGAGAATTTCGACGATAAGATCCTTGAAGAAAATGGACGGGCGCATCTGACTCCGGAGGTCGAGCGGGCCTACGGCTGGATTCAGGATGTCGGCTTTCCGCAAGTGAATATCGATCTGATTGCCGGGATGGTCGGCGAGACGGACGAGAACTGGGCGGATTGCGTCGACAAAGCGGGCAAGATGTCGCCCGATAACATTACGATCTATCAGATGGAATTGCCCTACAACACGATCATCTCCAAGGAGATGCAGGAGGGGGGCTTGGCGTCACCGGTGGCGAGTTGGGCGACCAAACGCCGTTGGGTGGACGAGGCATTCAATACGCTGGCGGGGGTGGGCTACAAAGTCAGCAGCGGGAACGAAGTGGTCAAGAACCTGGAAACCGACAAGTTCATTTATCGCGACAGTCTGTTCCGCGGGATCGATTTGTTGGGGACGGGCGTGGCCTCGTTTGGGCATTTTCAAGGGGTGCATTATCAAAACCTGGATCAGCTCAACGATTATGTCGCTGCGTGTGACGAAGGACGGTTGCCGGTCAATCGCGCACTGACTCCGTCGCCGCATCAGACATTGATTCGCGAAGTGATTTTACAACTCAAAGAGGGCCGCATCAGTGGCGAGCCGTTCCGCCAGAAGTTCGGCGTCGATATTTTCGAGGAATTCCGCGACGCCTTCGCCGCTCAGCAAGCTGCCGGCTATTTAACCGTCGAGGGCGACGACGTGATTCTCACGCGCCGCGGATTGTTGCAAGTCGATTCGCTGCTGACGGAATATTTTGAAGAAGAACATCGCGAGGTGCGGTATACGTAGAAGGCTTGAGGCTTGAGGAGGACAGGCTTGAGGAGAGGACTTTAGGCTGTAGGCTTTAGACTGTCGGGTTGGCACTTGGGTGCCGTCGGGCGAGGGACAGGTGAATCGACGTTGTGCTCGGGTCTCTCGCGAGTTGTGCGCGGGTCTCCTGACCCCGCACCGACTAGACCGCAGGTCTCCCCCACCACCGTACCTGAAAACTGAGTTGAGATGGTCTACTACAAGTCGTTTCAAAACCCTCTGACGCGTCACGCAAACACTTGTATTAAAGATTCCTGAACAGGCGCAACCGGGTTTTGAAACTGGTTCTAGTAATTGATACACCCCAACGCGACGAGATTATTGTGAATCCACGACACGAACTTGATGCTTTGACCGGACTGTTTGGCGGCAGCGATGCTTTGGTGTCGGAGGCGGAACACATCCCCTCGGCGCTGACTCCCGAACCTTATAAGCAGATGTTGGTGCACGACCACCACATGACGGTCACCATGGAGGAGTACCATGGCTGCAATGTGGACGTCAAAATCATTGACCGACATTTGGAAGAAGATACCTATACCCGCAAGATCCTGTTGCTGAAATCCGGGACGGACGAGGTGGTGCAATTCGGGATTGTGCGATTCAATTTTGCCTATGTCACTCCGACCGTTCGAGAAGAAATCTTGGCGGGGCAGATTCCGTTGGGGCGGGTGTTGATCAATCATAATGTGTTGCGGCATATTGACTTGGCGGCGATTTTGCGTGTGGCTCCGGGGCCGGAATTGCTGGGTTACTTTGGCATGAATCCAGGGGATGTCACGTACGGACGTTTGGCTACAATTTTCTGTAACCATCAACCAGCTGTGGATTTGCTGGAGATCTCAGCACCGCTGACAGCGACGGAGTAATTTGAAAATGGCTGACGATTGGAAATTTTGTAAGGCCACTGCTGGCAGCGACGCGTTCTGTCCCCCGGTGGAGGATGCGTACGATGTGATCGTCGTTGGCGGCGGTCCTGCGGGGGCAACGGTGGCAACTTTGTTGGCCGAGTTTGGTCACAGCGTGGTGCTGTTTGAACGGGCCGGGCAGCAGCGGTTTCATGTGGGGGAATCGCTGATTCCCGAGACGTACTGGACGCTGGAGCGGTTGGGGCTGATTGATCAATTGCAGGCCAGCGCCTTTACCAAAAAGTACAGTGTGCAGTTCGTCAACGAAAACAATCAGGAATCGGCCCCGTTTTATTTTGACAAACATAACCCGCACGAGTCGTCGCAGACGTGGCAAGTGGTCCGGGCGGAATTCGACCGTATGTTGTTGGAGAACGCTGTCAAAAAAGGTGCGGTCATCCATTCAGCTGCGCAGGTTCAAGATGTTCGTTTTGACGGCGAACGTGCTGTGGGCGTGCGCGTGAAATTGGCGGGGGAGGATGATCCGCGAAACGTCTCAGCCAAGGTAGTGGTCGACGCCACGGGACAATCAGCGTTTCTGGCCAGTCGGTTGAAACTGAAAGTGCCCGATCCCAAGCTGAAAATGGGGACGGTCTGGTCCTATTTCCGGAATGCGCGCCGCGATCCGGGACGCGACGAGGGGGCGACGTTGATTATTCAGACGCCCGGCAAGAAAAGTTGGTTTTGGTATATTCCTTTGCCCGACAATATCGTCAGCGTCGGTTGCACGGGGACGATGGAATATATGTTCGCTGCTGGGCGGGGTTCCGCTGCGGACGTTTTCACCCAAGAGGCAGAGCGGTCGACGGCCATTACCGCTCGGCTGGCGGAGTCGACGCGTTGTGACGACTTTCACACGACCAAAGATTTTAGCTATTCGTCGCGGCAAGGCGCCGGTGATGGTTGGATGTTGGTGGGAGATGCACTGGGATTCATCGATCCGGTTTATTCCAGCGGCGTGTATCTGGCACTCAAATCGGGTGAGATGGGAGCCGACGCGATCCATGCGGCACTAGGAGAGGGAGATGTGAGCGGCGAGGCGTTGGGAAACTGGCAGGCAAAATATCGCGGCGGCGTGGATTCATTCCGTAAATTGGTGTATGCCTTTTATTCGCCCGAATTCAGTTTTGCCAAATTTCTCAAGGCGCATCCTCAGTATCATTCGAATCTGGTGGACATCCTCATTGGCAATGTGTTCAGGCCGGGAGTGGATGAGATCTTCGACGCCATGGGAGACATCAGTCCGCAGACAGCTGTTTGATCGGGCCGTTGGTTACACCACATTCGGAAGACGCAATGAAATATGTGATTTGGATTTCTGTCGTTGTGCTGTTGATCCTGCACCAGGATTTTTGGTGGTGGGACGATGGGACATTGCTGCTGGGAATTGTGCCGATCGGACTGGCGTCCCATATCGCGATATCGCTGGCCGCCGCGGTGTTATGGTTCTTGGCAACGATCTATTGCTGGCCGCACTCCGCTGAAGAGGCCGAATCGTCGACCGCGCCGACGACGGAAGGTGGGCAGGGATGACACAATTGGCGATTATCGGCGTCTATTTGGCGTTGTTGCTGGGATTAGGCCTGTTCTCGTCGCGGTTATTTCGCGGGACGGGCGAAGACTACATGTTGGCTAGCCATTCCATCGGCCCGTTCTTGTTGTTGATGTCGCTGTTCGGCACCACGATGACGGCCTTTGCGCTGGTTGGTTCAACGGGCGAAGCGTTTCGCGAAGGAATCGGCGTTTACGGTTTGATGGCGTCGTCGAGTGGGATTGTGCATTCGCTTTGTTTTTTATTGATCGGCGTGAAGATCTGGTCGTTCGGGTACAAGCACGGCTATACGACGCAGATTCAATTTTTTCGCGACCGGTTGGGGAGCAATGGAATCGGGCTGCTGTTGTTTCCGATCATTGTGGGACTGGTGATCCCGTATTTATTGATCGGCGTGATCGCGTCGGGAGCAGTGATTAACGGCGCAACCATCGGAACGTTTCCTGAGACGTTTGCCGCTACACGGGGTGGGGTGCCGCATTGGTTGGCGGCGCTGGTGATTTGCAGCGTGGTTTTGATTTACGTCTTCTTTGGCGGCATGCGAGGTACTGCTTGGGCGAACACGTTTCAAACCAGTGTGTTCATGATCTTGGGTGTAGTGACGTTTGTGGTGATTGCCAATGGCATCGGCGGGCAAGATGGGTTGTGGGCCAACATGCAGGCGGCGACGGCCAAGGTTGCCCAGGCTCATCCGGATCGATTGACACGGAGCGAGATGAGCAAGTTTATGTTCACCACTTACTTGTTGATTCCGCTGTCAGTCGGGATGTTTCCGCACGTGTTTCAGCATTGGCTGACCGCTCGAAGCGCACAGACATTTAAACTGCCGGTGATCGTGCATCCGCTGTTTATCATGCTTGTCTGGGCTCCGTGCGTGATGGTGGGCGTGTGGGCGACGTCCGCGACGTTAAACGGGCAGTTGATCGTGCCGCCGGATGTGCGTCCCAATACGGAGTTGCCGCTGATGGTCGCCAAACTGGCTGGGCCGGTGTTGGGGGGCTTGTTGTCGGCGGGAATTTTGGCGGCAATCATGTCGTCATTGGACAGCCAGTTTTTGTGCATCGGATCGATCTTCACGAACGATATTGTATTGCATTATTGGGACAAGAAGCGGTTCAGTGAAAAACAGATCGTGATGTGGGCACGGCTATTTGTCGTGGCAATTGTTGCAGTGACGTATGGACTCAGCCTGTTCGAGCCGCGCAGCGTGTTTGCGATGGGCATTTGGTGTTTCAGCGGATATACGGGGCTGTTTCCGTTGGTGTTCGCGGCGCTGTATTGGAAACGTCTCACCGTGGCCGGGGCGTATGCGTGTGTATTGACCGTGGCGGGAATGTGGTTGTGGTTGTTTGCGGAATCGGGATTTGGGGCCAATGCGAATTATACGTTTCAGCTACCGGCCTTCGGTCAGCAACTGGAGATGATGCCCGTGTTGCCGATTACTGTGGCGTCGGTGGTGGCGCTGGTCGCGGTCTCCCTGGTGACATCTCCGCCGCCGGATGAGACGTTGCGGCGGTTTTTTCCGGAGTCTCAAAGCTAACCGCGAAGGTCCGGCATACTTGAATTCATTGATATATTGTTTGGATGCTTCTGAATGTTCACTGCGACCCACCGCGTTCAATTTCACGAAACCGATATGGCGGGGATCGTGCATTTCTCGAACTTTTATCGATACATGGAAGAAGTCGAGCATGCCTATTTGCGGTCGTTGGGGCTGAGCGTTTCGATGACGGGGCCTGATGGGTCGGTGATTGGCTGGCCGCGGGTCCGGGCGCAGTGCACGTTTGAGGCACCGGCCTATTTTGAGGACGTGATCGAAATTCGTCTGAAATTGATGCGCAAGGGTGTCAAATCGCTGACGTTTGAGGTCGAATTTTATCGCGCTGAACGGCGATTGGCCCGGGGATCGTTGAAAACCGCTTGCTGCATCGTGGCGCATGGTCAACCGCTGGTCTCGATCCCGATTCCGGAAGATATCGACGTGAAATTCATTGAAGAACCGGCGGAATCGGCCTGACGATGTCTCCGTGGACCTCAACGCCACTGGCGTCGGCTTCGGGTGTCGGGTAGCATGGATTGTCAGGCGGTCGTGATGCGTACGGAGACGAATCGGGACTGCATTGTCTTGATTGCGGCGGGTGCGACTCGTTGTTGGCTGGTTTGTTACGGTCGCATTGGTCGCGGCACTGGCGGACAAGCCGCCAGTGGCACCCCCTAACGTCTTTTTTGTGGTATTCCACTCGCCCCGTTCGGGCGGGATTTGCGTCCGTCCACTCCGACCGATCCGTCATGCATTACGTACCCGAATCGGCCCGTGCTTTTTTAGAAAGTGGCGGGACCGCGCCTGAAGACGAGGAAGCGACGAGCTTTCATTACGTCTCTGCGCCGCTGTATTTGTTGACAGCGCTTGTGGGTGCGCTGTTGGCGGCTGATTTTGTCATTCAAATCAGCAACAATCCCGCCTGGGAACCGTATCAGACCGTGTTCGGCTTCCGTTTGGCGCTGCTGGCGGCGGTGATTGGCGGGGCGCGGATTTTGTATCAGACGCTCGAAGGCCTATTCGATGGGCGGATCGGTGCGGATTTGGCGCTGACGATTGCCTGCTTGGCGGCCATTATTCTCGGCGAGCCGCAGGTGGCGGCGCTGGTGGTCTTCATCGCCATTTGCGGCGAGAGTATCGAGGGCTACACCAACGGCAAAGCGCGGCAAGCGGTGCTGAGCATTTTCAATCTGCGCCCCAAAACCGCGCATGTGATACGTGACGGCGACGAGGTGGATGTCGATCTCGATGACGTCGCAGTTGGCGAGCTAGTCGTCGTGCGTCCCGGCGAACGGATTCCGGTCGATGGTAGCGTGCTAGCGGGGACCTCGGCGGTCGATCAAAGTTCGCTGACCGGTGAGAGCCTGCCGATTGATAAAGTTCCCGGTGACGAGGTGTTTGCCGGGACGTTGAATCAGTTCGGGGCACTGTCGGTTGAAGTCGAAAAAACGGGTGAAGAGACGACATTCGGGCAGGTGCTGCGGATGGTGGCCGAGGCGATGGAGCGGAAAGCGCCCATCGAGCGGACGGCGGATCGGCTGGCGCGGTATTTTTTGCCATTTGTCTTAACAGCTGCGGCAGCCACGTTGGTCGGCTGGCGGATCGCTGCCGGCGATTGGCGAGCCGGATTGATGCCCGCCTTGGGCGTGTTAGTCGTGGCTTGTCCGTGTCCGTTGATCTTAGCGACGCCCAGCGCGGTGATGGCAGCGCTGGCGTGGTTGGCGCGCAACGGGGTGGTGACAAAGGGTTCGATTGCCCTGGAGCGTTTGGCCAAGGTCGATTGCATTGCGTTTGACAAGACCGGCACGTTGACACGCGGCGAACCGGCACTGGGGGGGATCGTCACCTGGGGGGGATTGGACGAAACCGAGTTATTACGGATCGCGGCGGCGGCGGAAAAACGGAGCGAACATGTGCTGGCGCGGTTAATCGTCCGCGAAGCCGAGGGCCGCATGTGCGTGGTGCCGGACATCGAAGAATTTGAGGCGCATCCCGGTTGCGGCGTGACCGGTGCGATTCGCGGGTCATCGCTCGGACCGGACTATACACAGGAGTCGCACCGGGTCGTGGTGGGCAATCGCCGGTTGTTGGAATCGATGGGCATCGTGTTGCCCGAGGATTTTGAACAACGGTTGGATGAAGTCGAAAATCTAGGCCCGACGCAACTGTTGGTAACGATTGACGGCCAACTGGTGGGGGCGATTGGCGTACGGGATACGCTACGGCCCGAAGCACGCAAAGTGTTGGCCGAATTGCGCGCCGAGGGGATCGAGTCGTTCGCATTGTTAACGGGTGATCGAGCCGAACCCGCGCAAATGGTGGCGGATGCCTTAGAAGGCATCGATGAAATTGGCAGCGAATTGTTGCCGACCGACAAAGCACGGTGGATCGAAGCGCAGACCAAGGCGGGCAAAAAGGTCGCCATGATTGGCGACGGCATCAACGATGCACCGGCATTGGCCTCGGCGACTGTGGGCCTGGCGCTGGGAGGAGTCGGCAGCGACGTGGCCGCTGAGGCTGGGGACTTGGTCCTGATGGGGGATCCGCTCACGCCATTGCCCGGTTTGTTGCGTTTGTCGCGGCAGTTGGTACGCGTGATCAGTCAAAGCATTTATCTGTTTGCGTTTGGGATGAACGGCTTGGGGGTGATTTTGTGCGCATGGGGAATTCTCAGCCCGGTGGGCGGTGCGATCTTCCATGAATTTGCCTCGTTGGCGGTGATGTTGAATTCGATGCGGTTATTGTGGTTCGAGCGTTGGGACGAAACGCGGTTGGGGCGCGGGGTGGAATCGCTCGGCGGCTTTTCCGAAGTGGTGGCCACAGCGCTGTCTCCGTCACGGTTGGCTTTCGGATTGGTGCGGCACTGGAAGATGTTGGCCAAGGTGGCTGCAGCGGCGTTGTTGGTTTATTGGCTGACGTCGAACCTGGTGGTGATTCGCGAAGACGAATCGGCGCTGGTCACGCGTTTTGGTCGGCAAGAGGCGATGTTGAATTCGGGGATCCATTTCCGTTGGCCCGCTCCACTGGAAGTTGTCCGCCGCGAAAAGTTCGCCAGCATCCGCACAATCCCGTTGGGCTTTCGAGCTCCGCAGCGTGAGGCGGGCGGCGAGGGACAGGCGTTTGTGGAATGGCAGTCGGAACATACGCGGGCCGATTATCAATCGCGTCCGGAGGAAGCCTTGATTCTCACCGGTGATGAGGTGCCGGTGGAGATCACAGCTGAAGTGCATTACCGCATACGGGATCTGAAAAAGTTTGCCTATGCCAGCGCGGACCCGGAGACCATGTTGCGGGCCGTAGCGGAAACCAAGTTGCGGGGGTTGGCGGCGCATTTGCCGTTGAACGATATATTGACCAGTGGCCGTCAGAAAATGGAGGCGGATTGTCTGGAGCTGACGCAGCGTGCGGCGGATGATTACGATTTGGGAGTGGAACTGACCGGTGTGAACCTGCTGGATGTGCATCCGCCGATTGATGTGGTTCCCGCATATCGTGACGTCGCTGATGCAATGGAGATGCAACAGAAATTGGTGAACGATGCACAAGCGTATTATGCCCGCAACGTGTTGGAAGCAGCAGGCGAAGATGCGATTCGTGTGTTGAGCGGATCGACCAGTGACGTGCAATCCGCACCAACGTCAACGACCGGCGGAGTCGCCGATTGGTCGCTCGACGATGAGCTGTGGGCGAAATTGACAACGGAAACGAACGGTAAAAGCCCGTTGTCGGGTCAAGCAGCGTCGAAGCTGCATGCAGCGCATCATCAAAGTGCGCAGCAAGTGCAATCGGCGGTGGGGGAAGCGGCTCGGTTTGAAAGTCTTTTGAGTGCTCACCGGAGTAACCAACATTTGACACGCACCCAAATGTATTGGGACACGGTCGAGCGCGTGTTGTCGGTGCGTCCGCTGACAATCATCGATCCAAAGGTAGCGGGGCGGCAGAATTTGTATCTCCTCGATCCGGATCGTTTCGGCGCCGGCAACTCGGTCATGTTGCCACAAGCACAACCAGAAGAAGAACAACCACTCGTCGGTCAGCCGGAACCATGATGGTTGGCCGTTGATTATGGCGTTTTGTGAATGAGCATTTAATTGGTATGGAAAGTCAGTCGAAGATTAAAGTTTTAACGCCAAAGGCGTTAAACATATTAGCCTGGGGGCACGAACGAAGTGAGCACACCCCAGGTTGGTGATGGAATCGTAGAATACAACCCTGAAGGGGTTGTTCACTCGTCCATCAATGAAATCGTCAGGCCAACGAATGAAAAACCCCTTCAGGGTTTTTTCGTCGTCAATGATGGATTTCCTAGGGTGGCGCGGCTGTGTCGCTTACCCTAGGCTATGGTGATTCACCCCGTTGGGGTGTTTGTTGGGATGCACGCGGAATTGTTTGACCGGATTTGTGGAACTACTGAAAACCATGAGTGACGTTGTGACAAAACCAGGATCTGAATCAACTGCCGGTCGCCGATTGGCGCGCCGTGCCTTGCGGACGCTGGTCCTGTGGGGGGCGGTCTTTGCAGTCATCGCTCTGTTGGCCAGTTGCGTGGTGTTTGTGGATGAGACGCAATACGTGATCGTCGAGCGACTGGGGACCATTGCGGCTGTTTATGACCGGGATGAGGATCGCGGCTTGCAGTTCAAGTTGCCGTGGCCGATTTCGACGGTGCGGACGTTTGACCGCCGGTTGCAATTGCTCGATCCGCCGGGGCGTGAATTGTTCACGGGAGATAAGAAAAATATCACGGTCGATACTTACGTCTGTTGGCGGATTGCTCCCACGTCCGCGGAATCGTCGGCGGAACTTTCCGACCGGCCGGTGGTGCGATTTTTTCGTTCGCTGGGAAATGTCTCCACGGCTGAGGACCGCTTGATGTCGCGGTTGCAGTCGTTGTTGTCGGCCGAGTTTGGCCGGGTGGAGTTGACCGATCTGCTCAGCGTCGAAAACTCCGAAGCGGGTCCGCAGGGGGACAGTTCAATGGAGTCGCTCACGGAGCGTTTGAAGTCGCGGTTTGAAAAATCGGAGGAGGGGGCGACCTCACCGCGTGAGGCATTGGGGATTGAAATCGTCGATGTGCGGATCAAACGGATCAATCTTCCCGAAGCGAACCGGTTTGCTGTGTTTGAGCGGATGAAAAGCGAACGTCAAAAAATCGCCGATCGTTATCGCAGCGCAGGGCTGGCGCAGAATACCGTGATCCGCAGTCAAGCGGACCGGCAGCGTGAGGAGATTCTCGCCAAGGCCGATGCGGATGCACAGCGGATTCGCGGTACGGGGGAAGCCGAAGCGCTGCGGATTTTGAATCAAGCTCATGCGCAGGATCCAGAGTTTTATCGTTTCGAGCGGACGCTACAGTCGTATCACAAGATTCTCAATGAACGGACCACGCTGGTACTTTCGGCCTCCAGTGCGTTGCTAAAATTATTGACCGAAGGAATTCCCGATATTCAAGAACCCCAGCCGGAAACCAAGTCGGCTGATCCGTCGACGGATGCACCCGTTGCGGAGAAAAACGTGTCACAATCGTCAGCGACTCCCGATACGATTTCCGAGAAAACGCGTGCGGAGGCCACAAAGTGAAACGCGCGTTGGTCGTGATCTTGATTCTTGTCGCTGGTTATTTTGCTAGCGGGCTGTACATCGTGGGGGGCAATGAAAAAGCGCTCCTGCGACGTTTCGGCCGCGCGCGGTTGCCGCTGGTCGGGAGCGGGTTGCATTACGCGCTGCCCTGGCCGATGACCACGATCTCCCGCATCAATCCCAGCGAAGTCCGTACGCTGCAAATCGGGGGTGTGGCCTCGGAGTCGCTGGAAGGGGATCAATTTCTCTTGGCGGCCGATCAGTACCAGCTTGATGAGTTTCTTACCGGCGACAAGAACATTTTGAATGTTCAGGTCAACGTGCAATACCGGATTTCCGAAGCGGATGCGGCCGATTATTTGTTTGGCTGTGTTAATCCCGAAGAGCATTTGCGGTTAATGACCGAGTCGTTATTGGGAGACGTGGTTGCTCGTAGCGGCGTCGATTTTGTACACCCCTTGGGGTTGGCCGAATTGCGAGCGATGCTGACTCAACGTACACGGGAGTTGGTACAGTCGCATCGTTTGGGAATTGTGATTGAAGATGTAGACATCGCCGGTGTCTCACCACCGTTGTTGGTGAAGCAGGCATTTGTGGATGTGAGCAATGCGCGAGCCTCGAAACAACGGTTTATTAATGAGGCCTTGGCCTATCGAGAACAAACCGTGGCCGCCGCTTCGGCGAACGCACGGAAAAATGTGGATGAAGCAGAAACCGCGCGACGGTCGGCGATTGAGTCGGCGCGCGGCGAAGCGGACCGCTTCGGAAAAATCGTCGCCCAGTTCCAAGCCGATGCCGACGGCGGCGTGCAAACCTATGAGCAATCGCGTCAAATGACCTTGCGGCAAAAGTATCTGGAAATGTTGGAAACCATCGTCCCCAAACTGGCCAGCAAGGCGCTGCTTGATACCGACAAGCCGGTGAACTTGACGATTTTTCCTGAAAACAATAAGTGATTGGTTGGCGGTCAATTTTGGGCTGAGGCTGGAGAGCATTATAAATCACCACGGAGGCACGAAGGACACGGAGAAAAAAACTGTAGGCTTTTGACTGTCGAAAATGGTTCAACAGCTGCCCTCTAAAACCTAAAACCTAAGGCCTAAAGCCTAAAGCCTAAAGCCTATGGCCTCTGTGCCCTCCGTGCCTCCGTGGTGAAAAACATTTTTTGCAGGAACATGAACAAATGACTGGACGGAGTCCGGATACGGTGCGTGTGGGGGCCGTGAATTATTTGAATTCTAAGCCGCTGGTCGAAGATTTGGCTGCGGCTGAGGGAAGTGAGCTTCGGCTCGACTATCCCAGTCGGTTGGCGGATGATTTGGCGGGCGGCCATTTGGATGTGGCGTTGGTGCCCTCGATTGCCTGTCTGCAAAACCCGGATTATGAAGTGATTTCCGACGCTTGCGTGGCGGCTTGTGGCGATGTGCTCAGCGTGAAATTGTATTGCCGCGTGCCGGCGGCAGAAATCAAGACGTTGGCGCTGGATCAAGGATCGCGGACCAGTGCGACGTTGGTGCGGATTTTGTTGGCCGAGCGGTTTGGCTTGCATCCGGAACTCAAACCGTTGCCCTTGACCTGGTCGGTGGCGGACAGTGATGCCGACGGGGTGTTGATGATCGGTGATCGGGCGATTCATCCCCCGGCGGAGAAGTTTGTCGAAACCTGGGATCTGGCCGGTGAGTGGTTACAGTGGACCGGGTTGCCGTTTGTGTTTGCCATGTGGGTGGCGCATCGGGAGACCGATTTGGGCAGCGTGGCCGATGCGCTCAGTGCGGCCCGTGATTTGGGCGTCGAACGGATCGAGGCAATCGCCCGGCGGGAAGCGCCGTTGTTGGGGATTCCGCTGGACACGACGATTGACTACTTGACGAATAATCTTTATTACCGGTTGGGAGAGCGGGAACGCCTTGGACTGAATCGGTTTTATGAGTTGGCCGTCGAGCACGGCTTGGCTCCGGAGGGAGTGGATCTTGTCTTCAGAAATTGCGCCACTACTTGAAAAAGCGGTCGACGGCGGCCGGCTGACGCCCGAAGAAGGGCTGAAGCTGCTTGAGTCGCACGATTTGAACGCGCTGGGCGAAGCGGCCAATGCGGTAACGCAGCGGCTGCATCCCGAGCCGTACCGCACGTATAACATCGATCGGAATATCAATTACACCAACGCCTGCACGGCGGTGTGTGATTTTTGCGCGTTTTATCGTCCGCCCGATCACCCCGAAGTTTACGTGCTCGAACGCGAGGAATTGTACAAAAAGCTGCAGGAAACGGTCGAATTGGGAGGAGACCAGATCCTGCTGCAAGGGGGACTGCATCCCAAGTTGCCGTTGGAATGGTACGAAGAGCTGCTGTCCGATTTGCGCTCGCACTTTCCACAGATCAATATTCACGGGTTCAGTCCGCCGGAGATTCATCACTTCACCAAGATCAGCAAATTGCCGCTCAAAACCGTGCTGGAGCGGCTCAAGGCAGCGGGCTTGGGGAGTTTGCCGGGCGGGGGTGGTGAGATTCTGGTAGATCGGGTTCGCAAAGAGATCACCCGCGGCAAGGTGTTGACGGATGACTGGTTGAATGTGAATCGCGTGTGGCACGAATTGGGGGGCCGTTCGTCGGCAACGATGATGTTTGGTCATGTGGAGACCTTGGCCGAGCGGATCGAGCATTTGGAACGGCTGCGGCAAGTGCAGGACGAAACGGGTGGATTCACCGCTTATATTTGCTGGACATTCCAGCCGGACAATACGGACCTGTCGCACATCCCGCCGGTTGGTGCGTTTGAGTACTTGAAGACCCAAGCGGTGAGCCGGTTGTATTTGGACAATTTTGCGAATATCCAATCGTCCTGGGTCACGCAGGGAGAAAAAGTGGGGCAGATGGCGCTGTATTTCGGTGCCAACGACATGGGCAGCTTGATGATCGAAGAAAACGTCGTCGCGGAGGCGGGGACGGTGCATTATTTATCGTTGGAAACGATTCGTCGAGTTATTCAGGAATGCGGTTATATACCGCGGCAGCGCAACGTGTTTTATGAGTACATTGACGAAGTTGACGAGGCCACATCGTTGGAATTGGCCGGTCATGCGGGTTCGTCGTCGCTGAACGTGTTGCCGTAGGCGGAATTTTGGCGTTGGATGCGGTCCCGTCGCCGAGAATGGGGTAACTTTGGATTCCAGTCGTCCAGCTACTGCGCTACGCGGAATGGTTTTTGTCGAAAAAAACGATCCGCACGGTTGTCAGGATTCCCCCGATGATACACGTTGAGAACCTCACCAAGAGCTTTGCCGATTTGCGCCGCGGAACCGTGCACGCCTTGGATGGAGTGAGTTTCGACGTCCAGCCGGGCGAGATTTTCGGTTTGCTCGGCCCCAACGGCGCGGGCAAGACGACCTGTCTGCGGATGCTGAGCACTGTGTTGCGCCCCACGAGCGGAATCGCCGAGGTGGCCGGCTATAACGTAGCGACCGATCCGGCGAAAGTTCGCATGCGGATCGGTTTCATGTCGGGCAACACCGGGGTCTATGACCGCATGACCGCCTGGGAAATGGTGGAATACTACGGCCGGTTGTATGGCATGCCCGAAGACGCTCTGCAGGCGCGGTTGGAAGAGCTGTTTGAAACATTGCAGATGAATGAAATCCGGGACATGCTTGGCTCCAAGATGTCGACCGGGAATAAGCAAAAAGTATCCATCGCACGGACCATCGTACACGATCCGCCGGTGATGATTTTTGATGAACCCACGTCTGGATTAGACGTGCTGGTCGCCCGCGCGGTGCTGGAAGCGATCGCGCGGCTCAAGGATCAAGGCAAGTGCATTATTTTTTCCACGCACATCATGCGCGAAGTGGAAAAACTGTGCGACCGTATCGCCATCATTCACAAGGGACGTATCTTGGCGATGGGGACGGTGCAAGAGTTGGAAGACCGCTACCAGGAATCGGATATGGAAGAGGTCTTCTTTGATTTGATACAAGCTTACGAAGCGGAATTGGCCGCAGCAGCGGCCGAGGCCGGGTAACAATTTTCAATTTTGGCCGACGCAATCAACGACCCTTGGACCTCGCACGGCAAACATGATCAACTGGAAAAATGTCAAACTGATTTTCATGCGGGAACTGCGCGATCAGCTCCGTGATCGGCGTACGTTGTTCATGATCATCGTCTTGCCGCTACTGCTGTATCCCGGTCTGGGAATCGGCATGGTGCAGTTGACGGTGCTTTTTTCCGAGCAACCGCGGACGGTCGTGATCTTGGGGGACAAGAATTTGTCGCCCAAAACCTTGCCGCCGTTGTTAGAAGGGGATGGATTCGCCAGAGATCTGTTTGCCGATTCCGCAGATGCCGCGAAATTGCGGGTGCTCTCACAATCGGAGCTTGTTGCGGCCAATAGCGACGGAAAAGTTTCTGAAAAAGATGCCGAGTTATTGCAGCGGGCCGAGTCGATTTCGTCGATGGTCCCCGAGCGCGAACGGTTGCAGCAAGAATTGGCCGAATTGCAGGGGACTGCCCAATTTGGGACTGCGAACACGGAGCGGATGGAGGAACTTCGGCGGCAGTTGACGGCGATCAACGCCGAAATGGGCAAGCTGTTTGCCGAGTCGAAAATCCAAACCTTGGTGATTATTCCCCAGGATTTTGGCGAATCGGTTGCATCGGCCAACCAGCAATTGGTGGAGCGCGGTGGCGCAACGGTGCGGATCGCTGACTATGCGCGCCCGTTGATTGTACACAACAGTGCCGATGAAAAATCGCAGATCACCTATAGCCGCGTCGCCGAAGTTTTGGAGCATTGGGAAGATCAGATTCTCGATCAGCGTCTAGAACTGGCGGACCTGCCGGCGAATTTGCATCGACCGGTGGAGGCCCGCGGCGCGGATTTGGCGATGATCGAACAGCTCAGTTCGAAATTGTGGAGCCAATTATTTCCCGGTCTGCTGGTGTTGATGTCAATCACGGGTGCGTTTTATCCGGCGATCGACTTGGCGGCCGGCGAAAAAGAGCGGGGCACGATGGAAACCTTGTTGATTTGCCCCGCCTCCCGGTCGGAGATCGTGGTGGGCAAATTCTTCACGGTGATGTCGTTTAGTATTATGACCGCCTTGCTGAATTTGATCAGCATGGGGATGACAGGCCGCTATATGGTGGGGCTGATGGGGGCACGCACGATGCCGGGGATGACAACACCGACGTTGCCATCTCTGGGGGATGTTGCCTGGATCGTGATCTTTCTTGTGCCGTTGGCGGCGATGTTTAGTTCACTCTGTTTGGCGTTGGCGACGTTTGCCCGCAGTAGCAAAGAGGGGCAATATTACCTGACGCCGCTGTTGATGGTGACCCTGGGTTTGACGATGTTCTGTTTGTCGCCGGGAGTGGAATTGACCGAGCGGCCGATGTACAGCGTGATGCCGGTCTGCGGCGTGGCGTTGTTGCTCAAGGGACTGTTGATGTCGTCGTTGTCGACAGCGCCGCTGTATGTGTATGCCGTGCCGGTGTTGGGATCGACGCTGTTTTATAGCTTCTTAGCGCTGTATTGGGCGATTGAACAATTCAAAAGCGAAGATGTGCTGTTCCGTGAAGCGGAGCGGTTCGACCTAAAGTTGTGGGTGCATCATCTCCTGCGGGACAAGGAACCGACGCCGAGTTTTTCTGAGGCGGTGATTTGTTTCATTCTGATCATGATGTTGCAGTTTGTGGCGATCAGTGCATCGGGGGGCGGCGCTGGCACGGGGTGGATGATCCGTATGTTGTTGATCACGCAAATCGCTGTGATTGCCAGCCCGGCGCTCTTCATGGGGGTCATGTTGACCACCAGCTTGAGGCAAACATTTCGGCTCTACCTGCCCCGCCTGAAAATGGTGGCTGTCGCCATGGTGTTGGCGGTGGCGATGCACGTGCTCTCGTTCGAGTGGTTGCACCAACTCGATTGGTTCTTCCCCAAATTACCCGATTCGATGGAAGAGCCGTTAAAACGGCTGATGAGCGCGAATATGCCTTGGTGGATTATGCTGGGGACGATGGCCCTCGCACCGGCGATTTGCGAAGAACTGGCGTTTCGCGGTTTCATCTTGAGCGGACTGCGCCGCACGGGCCGCACCTGGATGGCGATCGGTCTGTCGAGCTGTGCCTTTGGTTTCATGCACATGATTCCGCATCAGGTCTTTAACGCGACTTTGTTGGGGCTGGTGCTGGGAATCATCGCAATCCGCAGCAACAGTTTGTTGCCGGGCGTGATCTTCCATCTGATTTATAATTCGCTGGGGGTTATCCATGGCCGCATTGGGCCGCAGTTGTTGGAGCGATTCCGCGGCAACCCGCTGGTTCGTGATGTGGACGGCCAAATGCTGTACGGCTGGCCGACGATCGTGATTGCTGCGTTGATTGCGTTGCCGTTGTTGTGGCGACTGATCCAAGGTATCAATCCCCGCTCGCCGCGGCAGGTCGACCAAATCGCTCCGAATTCGGCCCCGACACTGGTTTCGCCGGGGGCAGGCTCGGTTTAGCGGCGATGGCCTGGAAGCGTGCTTTTCGGCGATTTTTGGCTTTTGTAAGGCGTTTTCGTCTGCCGTGTGGGCTAAGAATCAGTTGCTGTCCGGCGTGATGTGAGGACCAACGGTGACGCTTGCAATCACGGCAGCTACGTACCTAGACTAAGTCTTAACGGTAAGCCTCTCTTCGTTGTCCACCCAAGCTGGGACGACGATATTCCCGCCTTTTTGTCCGAGATAACGGACGGACTTACGCTGACTGATGACTGATCAACCGACATACGACGACGATGCCGCATTGCCCAACGAACTTCCACCGGTCGAACCTCCGTCGGCGGGATTTATTCTGCAATTGTTTTTGATCCCGGCGTTGATCATCGGCGTGATCGTGGGAGTGGTCTTCGTATTTGGGTTGATGGCGTCTTCCCAGGACGATTGGCGGGATCTGGTGCAGAAGGTGGGCAGCCCGAACGGTGATATCCGTTGGCGGGCAGCGATGGGGCTGGCACAGATGTTGTCGTTGGACGACAAAAAGGAGAACTCAGAGGAGAACCTGGTTGGAAATCGCCAAGTGGCCGACGCGCTGTGTGGACTGCTCAACGAAGAACTGAGCCGTACGTCGCCCAACGAGGACGAAATACAAACGCAAGCGTTTTTAACCCGGGCGGTCCAGTTACTGCGCGTGCCGGATGTGGTGGTCCCGACGCTGATTCGCGCCATCGATGCGGATCAGGATTTGGAGGTTCGCAAAAACGGATTGGCGGCTGTGGCCATTGTCGCCAATCGGGCGCAAGAAGCGGGGCAACCTTTGAATGCGGAATTGACCGATGCGCTGACCGAGAAGCTGACAGAAGTCTCCGCTGAGATGACTCCAGCCGATTCGGCGCCGTTGATGCGACAGATGGGGGCGTTTGCTTTGGGCATGCTCGATTCCGAGCAGGCCACCGCACGGTTGCAGATCCTGTTGGATGACAGCAATCCGGCGACGCGAGCCAATGCCATGATTGGATTGGCGCGACATGAGGATGCGAGTGGATTTCCGGTGTTGGTGGAAATCCTCGAATCAGCGGCGCGGGCCCCCCAAGAAGATGACGACGCGTTTGAGCGGTTTGCTTCGGTGAAAAACGGGATTATGGCGATTGAGCTGCTGGCGTCGTCTTTAACGGTTGCGCAGCGTGAACAGTTGATTGAGCTGCTGTCTCCCATTGAAAAAAGCCATGCCGAACCGCGGATTCGGATCGATGCGGGCAACGCCATTAAGACGCTGAATTCGGTGAGCGAGACTCCGTGACATTGCGACTGCGGTCCGTGCCGGGCAGAGGATCCACACCTGTTTTTGCTGACGCTAGCTTCGCTGAAATTGGCCTCTGATTGTGTTCTCAGGTGGCTGATTCTTGACGAATGGCCACTCAGATGAGTACACAGGATGTTTAGATACACAGGAAGAGCAAACTGTAACGATTTTGCGGCTGTGTTTGAGACATGGTTTTTGCCGTGGCGGACCACGGAGGGGGGGCTGAGGGAGGCGGACAGGGGGCACAATGCTGGCGTGGGAAGATGGTACTGGTAGAGAATTTGGAAAATTTTCGCCTTTTTACGCAAGTTCGCCAAAAATCATGACCTATGTTTGAGCGTCAATCAGACGTTTGAGCGCTTGAAGCGGCAGATTCTCCGTTTTAACACCAGAAATGCTTTGCATTCGTGGAAAAGAATTGCCAGGATGCATGATGAAATGGGCGTTTGCGGAAGACGGGGGAGACGCTGTGGGGCGCGTGCTACGAATTCGAGGAATTGGAACACCAAAGGAGATGTTACCATGAAGATCAAATGGGCAGTAATGGTGGTAGCCCTTGCCACCTTCTGCGGAAGTAGTTCGGCGGAAGCCAGTAATTATTGTGGAGCGGCTGGGTACAACTGTTGCCCAACAGCTGCCTGCCAGCCCTCTTGCTGTTATACAGCTTGCAAGGTCGAGCGGCAGACCTGCTACAAGACTGTTTATGAAACGGTGTATGAGCAGGAAGAGTACACGTGCCACAAGACGGTCTATGATCGTCAAGTCGAAGAGCGCCAAGAGACTTGCTACAAGACGGTGATGGAGCAACACGAACGGGATTGCACCTACACGACTTGTCGTCCGGTCTTCGAGACGAGCCAAGTAGAACGTCGTTACACGGTCTGCAAACCCGTTTGGGAGACCTCGTACAAGCAGTGTAACTACACCGTTCGTCGCCCGGTTTGGGAAACATCGGAATGCGAACGCACTTACACGGTGTGTCGCCCAGTTTGGGAAACCACTGAAAAAGAGTGTCGTCGCACGGTCATGAAACGTGTTGTCGAAACCGTCAACCGCGAACGTTGCTACACGGTTCGCAAACCGGTAACGACTTACCGTACGGTGACGAAACAGACCGGTTGCTGGAAAACCGAGCAAGTTTATGTGCCCGGTCCGGTTCAACGTCGTTGCGTGACGGACGAATGCGGTTGCCCGCGGGTCTGCATGGTGCAGTGCCCGGGACATTACACGTGCAAACGTGTTTGGTGCCCGCAAACGGTTCAGTGCCAAGTTCCCTGTACGACCTACAAATGCGAAGTCGTGCGGCAAAGCTGCCCGGTTCAAGTTTGCCGGTACGTTCCTGAGACTGTTGTCGAAAAAGTGCCCGTACGGACTTGCCGTATGGTTCGCGAACAGCGGACCTGCAAAGTTCCGGTTCGCACCTGCCGTTGGGTTTGCGAAACCAAAACCCGACAAGTTCCGGTTCGCACCTGCAAAATGGTCCGCGAAGAACGGGTCTGCACGGTTCCTGTCCGGACCTGCAAAATGGTTACGGAAACGCATGTGAAGAAAGTTCCTTACTGTGTGGCCAAGAAAGTGCCTTACACCCGGACTTTCCAAGTTTGCAAAATGGTGCCTCGCCAAGTCGCCGAGACGCGTACGCGTTGCGTCGCTCGTTGTGTGCCGCGGAAGGTTGCCTATGAAGTCTGCCGTATGGTTCCGACAACCGTTTGCCCGACCAACTGCAACAGTGGGTGTTCAACCTGCGACGGCGGGTGTTCGAGCTGTGGCGGTGGCTGTGCCGATGGCAATTGTGGCGTGAGCGGAGCACCGCAAACGCACGAAACGGAAAAGCCCGCTCCAGAACCGGCTCCTGAGCCGGAAGCGGAACCCGAAGCTGCACCGAATCCGGGCGCTGAAGCCTAATCGTAACGCAGTTTTTGAGTCAAAGATGATGAACCAGGGAGCCGTGACGCAAGTCGTCCGGCTCCCTTTTTTCGTGCGCAGTTTGGTGGCGAGAGTGGCCAGTATGGCGTTCCAACCCTCACGCCTGTCACCTCAAGCCTCACGCCTATCAGCAGCGTTCAGCAGTCGTAGACCGTTGAAAATAACCAGGAGCGAGGCGCCCATGTCGGCGGCGATGGCCATCCAGAGTGTGGCTTCGCCAAACAGCGTGAGGATGATGAACAAGACCTTGAGGCCGAGCGCGAAGACGATGTTTTGACGGACGATGGTGAGCGTTCGCCGTGCGTGTCGAATCAGCCAGGGGATTCGTGAAAGGTCGTCGGACATCAGGGCCACATCGGCGGTTTCGATGGCGGTGTCGGTTCCCATGGCTGCCATGGCGATTCCGACGGTTGAGGCGGCCAGTGCGGGGGCGTCGTTCACGCCATCGCCGACCATCGCCACGCCCTCGCCTTGGGAGGTGAGCTGTTGGATGTAGTTCAGTTTATCTTCGGGCAGGCATTCAGCTTTGACGTGATCGGCAGCGATGATCTGGGCGACGGCTTCAGCGGTGGCTTGATTGTCGCCGGTGAGAATGTCGATACGCTTCACGCCAGCTTCACGCAGGGAGACGAGGACCTGCGCGGCGATTTCGCGAGGCGCATCGGCGACGCTGATCAGTCCAATAACCTGTTTGCGGGTGCCGACGGCGATTACGGAGTGGCCGGCCTGTTCTAGTTCCATCGCTTTTTCGTGGACGCCGGGTGATTCATCTGCCTGTTCGTGGACCAGGCGGTGGCTGCCGATCCAATAGGGTTCGCCGGCGATGTTGCCCACCACACCGCGACCGCTGAGCAACTGGTGGTCCTCGACTGTGGGGGTATCGATCTCCTCGGCGGCGGCGAAGTGCCGGATGGCGCTGGCGATGGGGTGACTGCTTTGTGCTTCCAGTGCGGAGGCGACTTCGAGCAGTTGTTTGCGCGAATAGGAATTGACCGGCGTGACGGATTGCACTACAGGTTTACCGACCGTGATCGTGCCGGTTTTATCAAAGGCGATGGTTTGGATCGTGGCGCACGACTCCAGGTACCGTCCTCCTTTGATGAGCACCCCTTGACGGGCAGCTGCTGTGAGAGCTGAAACGATGCTGACGGGAGTGGAGATGACCAGCGCACAGGGGCAGGCAATGACCAACACGACCAGTCCACGGTAAATCCATTCGCTCCAATTGGCGGCGAACAGCAGAGGGGGAATGACTGCGATGGTGAGGGCCAAAGCCATCATCGCCGGCGTATAGTATTGGGCGAATCGCTCGACCCATTGTTGGCTGGGCGCGCGGGCGGCTTGGGCTTCTTCGACCATTTGCGCGATGCGGGCCAGTGTCGAGTCGGCGGCGATGTGCGTGACTTCGATTTCCAGCGCGCCGTCTTCATTGATGGTGCCGGCAAAGACTTCTTGGCCGGGCTGTTTGTCGACCGGGCGGGACTCGCCGGTGATTGGGGCTTCGTTGATGGCGGACTGGCCGGCGCGGATAACGCCATCGAGCGGGATTTTTTCACCGGGTCGGACTGAGATTAATGCACCCAATTCGATATCTTCGACCGGCAAGGATTCGGCCTTGCCCGCGGCATCGATTCGCCGTGCAGTGGGAGGAGAAAGGTCCATGAGTGCGGAGATCGCCCGTCGCGCGCGGCCCATGCTCCAGTGTTCCAGCAAGAGTGCTACGCAGAACAGAAAGGAGACGGTGGCAGCTTCGAACCATTCGTTGATGGCGATCGCGCCAAAGACAGCGACGGTCATCAACAGGTTCATATCGGGTTGGCGGCGACTGAGTGCAGCCCAGGCTTTGGGGGCGACTTGCCATAAGGCGGCGAGAATGGCGGCCATGTAGGCGGCGCGAGACGTCCAAAATGCGGCGGAGTCACCGGCATGTGTGAATTGAATTGTGGTGCCGATGATCAGAGACGCAGCGGAGAGGGCAGCCAGCCAAGTCGGCCATTGTTTCCACCAGGGGAGGGCGTGCTGGGCGGAAAGCGGTGCCCAGGGTTGCGCCCGCATCCCGATTTCGGAAATGCGGGTGATGATCTGTTTGGGGTCGGTGACGGCCTGATCGTAGATGGCCGTCATGCGGTTTTTGAAGATGTCGAATTTGAGTTCGACGATCCCCGGTTGACGTCCCACGGCCTGTTCGAGTTGGCGAATCTCCTCGGCACAATCCAATTCAGCAACGCGGAATTGAGCGGTCCGCACGGAGCGCGGGCGATCCGATTCTTCAGGTTGTCCCTGCATCGTCTCGCCCCCGCTGGCTTGACCGTCGCACGTTCGAGTAGCGCAGCCACGGCAGAGATAATGCAGCTTGGCGCCGAGATGAATCTGGTGTGTGCGTCGTTGTTGAATGAATCAGTGTGGTGAGGTCGTTTTAAGCTGCACAGGCCGGGCAGCGCCTCAACCGCAGTCATTGCGGTCCGTTATTTGTATTCGTAGCCGACGCTGCGTTCAATAGAGCGGGCCTTATCGCTGAGCGTCCATTTGTTAATCGGGTCGTCAAGTTTTTCGGTGGGGCGATCGGAGCGTGCGTCCTTGCCGTATTCACTCCAGTTTTCAGCAACCATTGGGGCGGCATCGTCGTAATCGCGTGGATTCGGTTCCATCAGACTCAACGTGGAGTCTGTCATTTCTTTGCCGGCATCGACCAGGGCGCAGCCGGTGAATGTAGCACAAATGGACACAAACAGTGAGAAAATGAACAGTCGCATGGACGGATCCTCCGGGCGGCCTCGCCGGGTTGCCAAGAGTTGAGGCGAGACCAGGCGCAACGAGGGCGGCTTGAAGTGAGAGATGAAAAGATTGTGTGGTTGTTGAGAGAGTGAGAGGGGCGGAATTTCGCAGAATTGTCGCAGCAGGTCTAGGGCAGTTTTGGGCAAATTTGTTGGTCGTGTCTCGCAACAGGCAATTGTGCGGGCGGCGCAATTTTAAGATCGTTCTATAGCGATGTTGGGGTTTGTTTTGAGGAGAAAAGAGCCGTGAAAATTTCGGTAGGTTACGCGTTTTTGCCCAAACAGATGAGCTTGCGGACGGCGGCGGTGATGGATCATTTTGGGGTCGGTTTTGAAACAGGCCGGCATGAGATCGCTGAGAAGTTGGAGTTACCGATTCAAGAGGGGGACGTAGTTTGTTTTACGGGCGAATCGGGGTCGGGGAAATCGAGTTTGATGCGGGCCGTTGCAGGCGAATTGCCGGGAGTGGTGAACATTGATGCCTTGGATTTGGGAGAGGCGATTCTTGTGGAAGCGTTGGGACAATCCTTTGAGGAGGCGGCGCGGTTGTTGTCGATGTGCGGTTTGGGAGAAGCGCATTTGATGTTGCGGCGGCCTACGGAATTGAGCGATGGTCAACGGTATCGATTTCGCCTGGCGTTGGCACTCGCGCAACAACCGCTGTGGATTATGGCGGATGAATTTACGGCGACCTTGGATCGCACATTGGCCAAGGTGGTGGCCTTCAACTTGGCGCGGCATGCGCGGAAGACGGCGACCGGTATTTTGTTGGCGACGACGCACGAGGATGTGTTGGTTGATCTGCAACCGACGTTGCATGTGCGGTGCGCATTGGACGGCCCGCCGGAAGTCACCCGTTACGAGCGTAAAAAAAAAGCATCAGCTTTGGCGACGACATGTGGATCAGTCGTGGGACCAAGTCCGACTGGCCGCATTTCGCTCGGTGGCATTACCGCAGTCACGGCGTCGGGCTGACGCGATTTGTGACGGTGCTGTGGCATGGTGAGCGAGCGGTGGGGATTTGCCTGTTTACTTGCCCGCCGATTTCGTTGCGGCATCGGCGTCGGTTTTTCGGGATGTCGGGACGGTGGTCGCGAGTGAAGTTGCAGTTGCTGAATCGGCAACTGGTCAATTTGTCGCGCGTGGTGTTGCATCCGACTTATCGCGGCGCAGGTTTGGCTGCATCGTTTGTACGGCGGAGTTGTGAGTTGTGCCCGTGGCCGTGGATTGAGACATTAACGCAGATGGGGCATGTGAATCCGTTTTTCGAACGGGCAGGATTTGTGCGAGTGGGGCAGTCGTCTCCTCCGGCACGATCGCGGTCGGGGCATTCGTCATTGTGGGGGACACGACGACATGCCGACGGCGGGAAGACGTTGGTTTCGCAACAGGCGTTTGAGAAGAGCCGCTATGCGGAGCCGGTTTATTATGTGTTTGATAATCGGGTGAATGCTGATGATTGAGGGGACTGGCAGAATTGGTAGGTCATGCTGTGCATGACGTTTCTCGGAGAGGTATCGCGACTCTAAGTCTCGTCATGCACAGCATGACCTACGGAGGGGCATGATGAGTGAGGCGGAGATTATGGTGCGGCGGGTGGGGCCGCGGTTGTTGACGGATGCGGAACAACAGGCGTATTTGCAATTCCTGCTGAAGGGGGCGAGTCCGGCGGTGATTTGCGCGCAATTGGGCGTGCCGTATTCGGCGGTGCTGACGACGCTGCGGGAGTGCGCGGAGTTTCGAGACGATCATGGTGATGCGCAGGCGTTGCTGACGCAGAATGTCGAGGCGGCGCTCTACACGCATGCGATGAAGGGGAGTGTGCCGGCGATGACGTTGTGGCTGCGCAACCGACCGCCCAATAGTTGGAAGGCGGACGCCGACGGGGAGGACGCTGTTGACGAACTGGAACGGTTGAGCGATGCAGAATTGCTTGAGTTGGCAACAGCGGAGGGACTTGCGGTACCGGTTGCGTTTGCACGGGGCGCTCAAGCGTCGGGCGGCGAAGTATAGCCCGGCGGATTTTCGTCGGCAGTTGCGGCTGAGGCCGGGGTCGCCGGTTTGTTTGGGGGACGCGACCGAAGCGTGGCAGGCGGCGGATTTTGCGGCGCTCGACGGGGCGTGGCTGTCGTTGGCGGGCCGCGGTGGTGCCGTAGGAGTGCGGCGGGCATATATCGAACGACCGCGGGGGCATGGCAAGACGTCGGACATGGCGGCGCAGGTGTTGTGGATATTGCTGTACGCCGAGAGCGCAGTGAATGGTTTGGTCGCGGCGGCGGATTTGGATCAGGCGACGTTGCTGCGCAAGGCGATCGAAAGGTTCGTGCGACTGAATCAGGAATTATGTGGGCCACTCAGATTCCGGCAGCACGGCGTAGTGAACGGGAAGACTGGCAGCCGGTTGGAGGTGATCAGTTCCGACGTGCAGAGTTCTTGGGGGGCGTTGCCGGACTTTGTGGTGTGTGATGAATTGAGTCATTGGCCGCGACCGGATATGTGGCATTCCTTGTTTTCGTCGGCAGCAAAGAAACGAGACTGTGTGTTGGCGATTTTGACCAATGCCGGCGTGGGCCGTGGTTGGCAATGGGATGTGCGTGAGGCGGCGCGGACGAGTTCGTCGTGGTATTTTTCGTCGATTGCCGGCCCGTGCGCTCCGTGGATTCGGGACGAAGACTTGCAGGAACAGCGGGAATTGTTACCGCCCAGCGTCTATGACCGGTTGTGGCGCAACATTTGGCAAGAGGGTGGCGGGGAATTCGTCACGTTGGCTGAAGCTGAAGCGTGTCGCGATGCGGACTTGTCGGAGCGGAGTCGAAGCGCGCCGGGGTGTCGCTATATTGCGGCGATCGACTATGCGGAGAAGCGGGACTACACCGTGGGTGTGGTGGTGCATCGCGAGGGGCAGCGGGTTGTGGTGGATCGCATGGACGTGGTCCGTCCACAGCCCGATGCGCCGGTGGAGGTCGCCTGGGTCGAGGAGTGGATCGAACGCATCGCTGCTGATTTTCATGCGGTGACGTTCGTGGTCGACGAATATCAATTGGTGAGCACGATTCAAAAATTCGGCCGTCGGTTTGACGTACGACGTTTTGAGTTTCTGTCGGGGCGAGGCAACCATGCACTGGCGCTCAATTTGCGGCAGTTGATTTTGCAACGACTGGTCCGTTGGTACGCCGGGTGCGGCGAGTTGCATGCGGAGTGGGGCCGAGACGATTTGGAGACGGAATTGGCCAGCGTTGTATTGCGGCAATCCGCCTCGGGCCGCTGTCGCATCGACCATCACGTGGGCGGTCGGCAACACGACGACCGCGCATTTGCATTGGGTGCGGCTTGTTTGCATGCGGTGGAAGGGGCTTCGGGGGGGGAGTGGTTGTTGGTGGGGAGTATGTAGTGCGGTGGGCGGTAGGCGGTAGGCAGTAGGCAGTAAAAAAGTGGCCGGTGGTTAGTGGCCGGTGGCCAGAAAAAGGGGGGATGGATATCTGTGCGTGATTATGCTGGGGTGTTGGTGTTTTTGTGTTTTGGAGACCTGCGGTCTGGGCTGTGCGGGGTCTGGAGACCCGCGCACAACTAAGCCGGGGGCGGGGTCTGGAGGTCTGCGCACGACTAAGTCGGGTGCGGGGTCGGGAGACCCGCGCACAACGAATGTCCTCACGCCTGTTACCTCAGGCCTCAGGTCTTATTTCAAAGGAGCGAACGTTGTTGGGATACTTACGTGATCGTTGGCGGGTGGCGGCTTTGCGGGCTCGGTATGCTCGGCGGGTTCAGGAGCGGTTGTTGAATTTGGTGGAGACGTCGGGGCCGTTGCCGGTTTCTGAGGATCCGGGGAAATGGACGTTGTTAGGTCCGGGAAGTGGAGCCATGGATGCGGTGCAGCGGACTGATTTGCGTGCGCGGGCCCGGCAGTTGGCGATGACCAATTCGCATGCGCGGAATGTGATTCGGCTGTTGGAGATTTACGTCGTGGGGCCGGGACTGAAGCTGTCCCACGGGGCGCGGCGGGAGGATGCGGCGGCGAAGGAATTGGCGGCCCGCGCGGATGCGGTGTGGGCGGAGTTTTTGCGAGCGAATCAGCGGCACTTCTCCTACCGCGAATATGGTCGGCGGGCGTGGAGGGATGGGGAATGTTTTTTGCGGCTGTTTCGTCGTCCCGCTTGGCCGCCGAGTGTGCGGTTTGTTGATCCCGAAACGGTGGCGACGCCCGCGCATGAAGAGGAGAGCGAAGGGATTGTCACGGAGCCGGACGACGTCGAAACGCCGGTAGCGTATCAACGAGTCGATGCGGTTTCGTTGGAACTGCGCGAGGAGATTCCGGCAGCGGATATGTTGCATACGAAATTGGGAGCGGACTCGAATCAAAAACGGGGCGTGACCGTATTAGCGCCGGCGATCGAAACGCTTGAAAGTTTCGACAAATGGTTGGAGACGGAGTTGCTCGCGCGGCGGTTGCAGTCGTCGATTGTGTTATGGCGGAAGGTGCAGGGATCGCCCTCGGAGGTCGCTTCGGTGGCCGATGGTGCCCAACACAATTCGCGGACCGATCCATACGGAACGGTGCGGAATGAAAAGGTGCGAGCCGGGACGATCTTGACGACGTCGCAGGGAACCGATTTGCAATTCTTGCAGCCGGATACGAACTTCGGCGATGCGGTCCCAATGGGGCGGTTGCTGTTGTTGTGTCTGGCAGCAGGGCAGGGGTTGCCGGAGTTCATGCTGACGTGCGATGCCTCGAACGCGAATTTTGCATCGACGATGGTGGCTGAGGGGCCGGCGGTGAAGTTGTTCCAGGCGGAGCAGCAGTTTTTCGTCGCTGAGTTTGAGCGTTTGTGGCGCTGGGTGATGTCCGAAGCAATCCGGGCGGGGCTGTTACCGGACGACTTTCATGACCAGGTGATGCCGCATTGGAGCGCGCCGGAGTTGGTGAATCGCGATCGCCCACGAGAACGCTTGGCCGATGCACGGCTGTGCGACGCGGGGATTTTGAGCAAGGCGGAAGTGGCACGGCGCGACGGGGCGGATCCGGAGTTGATGCGTGCGGAGCGTGAGGAGGAGTAGGCGGAAAAGAGTGGCCGGTGGTCGGTGGCCAGTGGCCAGAAGAGTAGGCAGTAGGCAGTAGGCAGAAATTTTGGCCTATGGCTGCCAAACGGGTTGGGGTGCTGGGCCTCTGAGGTATGGCCTACGACCTACGGCCGTTTCTACGCCGGTTGACCGGCGTTTCCTCGCAGCGGTATTAGGCCCATCGTTTATGGCGGGTCGGTTGGGCACGCGGTTTTTGATTTCTGGAGCCTCGTTTACGAGGCTTCTCGCTGCAGGGATTGCGGTGATGGCTGAAGCCCTCGCATCGAGAACCCCCGTAAACGAGGGTTGAGTTTTTGTGTGATTTTCCTTCGCCCAAACCCGCCGTAAACGACGGGCCTAATACCCGCTTTCAGCGGGGAAAGTCCCGTAAACGGGACTCGTATTGTTGAGGCGGAATTCGATTGACCGTGTCTGCTTGCGTGGGAGGGACAAACCTTCGGCCATTCGTCCTGCCGGTGGCCAGTCGTTTGAATCGACCCACCCTCAAGCCTGTCGCCTCAAGCCTGTTTCCTACAGCCTACAGCCCAAAGCCTAAAGTCTCGCCGCCGCAGGCGGCGCGGGAGGATGTGATGCGTGTGATGTGGTTGGTGTTTGAGCGTTTGCCGCATCCAGAGGCGGTTTGTTATGCGGCGGGGGAGGCGGATGTGCGGTTGGCGGAGGTGTTGCTGAAGCAGCCGCGGATTGAGCGGTTGCGATATGCTGAGCAGTTGCGGAATTTTTTGCGCGAGCAAGAAGGGCTGTCGCCGTTCGCGCGACCGGGAGTGGCTTGCCGGGAAGGGGACGGTTTGTACCGGGTGATTTCTTGGCGGTTCGCGAAATGGTTGGCAAATGTGCTGCCGGCGGAGGGGACGCAGTTGGAGGGGGTGCGGGGGCGGATTGGTGACTGGCTGGGTGGTAGTCGGGAGATGCTCGGAAGTTGATTGGCCGGAAAAAGTGTTTTGGATAGGGGGCCTGGCGAGTGTGAAAAATGTTGATTTCTGCTGTTGTAATGATGTACGATTGTAGTTTGGGTGCGATTGCTCTTCACCCTGTAAGGTTTAGTCGTCGCGATCGATACGACGAGCGTTCAACAAGTTAGCGTATCGTGAGAAAGCCGTGAATCACCCTGGAGTACGTCACTTCGCAAAAAAATTAGCATGGTTCATAGAGTCCGCTGCTTTCGTAGCGCTTGGATGGATCAGCTATTCCCTAGGCATGAAAGCTGATGATAATTTATTCGGGCCGTTAATCGGAAAGACGAACGAGTGTGCTCCATTGTTGGTTTTGGGGTCTGGAGCAGTTATTATCGCTGCGAGGATGATCCGGTATTTTTTTGCCGACCCAACTGAAGCTGAAAAGATAATCGCTAATTGCGTCAACGATGCCCTGAATAACTTTCGCAGAAAGTGTTTTCCCGATCTTCCCGAGAATACGGCTACTGACCTAAATAGGGTAACAATTTTCAAACACTATCGATGGGTTTGGAGCGTTTCACCTCGGCGATTGTGGTATCGACGATGGGGGAAGGGGAGATTTCCAGGATCGGGTTGGCTAGTCCTCTTACATCGGTCTGGTCACACCACTCAGACATCAAGCACTATGTTTCTAGCTCCCGACGATTCTCCACAATATGCTGAGGGAGTTGCTGGGCAGGCGTGGCGAGGGACAACAATTCGAGTAAGATCGCTCCCAAATCTCGAAAACATCAAATACAGAAGCGTTTTTTTCGTAATATGGTATAGGATGTGCGTTTTTGCAAAGAAGCAGAACGGAATAACCCGAAGCTACGAAGAAGATTGCAAACTGGTTAATGCGTATGCTGAGGCAACGTACACGTCGGGTCGAATTGTTTGGCAACGAATCAAGTCGGGGAAACGGAGTCCGACATCGATACTCGCAATCCCGCTTGAGTCAATTGACAGTCGCGGATGGGGTGTAATTGTTATGGATAGTTCAAACAAATTCGAGTGCATCGATACCGAAGACCGTCGTTTTAGGCTAGCACTCTCCGAATTGAATACAAACTTGAGTCTTTACAACGTAACGCGTTCTTGAGGACGAATCATGTCCCAAAAAAAATGGATCACCTTAGACCCGGAAACATTGAATCGGACTCAACGAAAAGATGTTGATGGAATTGAGATAACGTTGGGTATGTCACCGTTCGATCTGCCAGATAAAGTCAGCGGTGAATACAGGGATGAAATCAAAAAATTCGTCATTACGTTCCAGTATCTTGGAGTCACGAACGAACCGTTGCGTCCTCTGAGGTCTGTCGAACCTCATATCCTATTTAGGGTCGGAGCTCATAGTGGGCGTCTTTGCGAGATTCAAGTGGATGTCGCTGCGGCAGCGGCTGATCATGTACGTCTCGACATGATCGTCCCAGAAGTAGAGAGTGCAATTGGCGCACTTGGCGATCAAGTTCCCAATCGGCGGGACAACTTCAGCGTTGCTCGTGAGGTAATCACAGAAAACAAAAGTCAACTAATTGAAGGCGTATTTGCTGGTGACTAATGTCAGATTCAATTGTCAATGGGCGTTATGAACTTGAACCACCTTGCTCCCTCTCATAGCAAGGTGGTTTTTTGCCGGGCATATTCCGTAGACGGATGAATTCTTTCATTGAAATACAAGTTGCACCAGCCCTAAGTCACCGCGATGCGGCGGGCGAGGAGTAGGGCGGGGATGATGAGGGCGGCGACGGCTAGGGAGTACTCGACGCGTTGGGTGATGAAGAGTACTAAGGCGGCGTCGATGAGGGGGAGGGAGAGGAGCATGGTCTTGATCGCTAGGCCGATTTTGGGGCCGACGGGATCGAAGATTGCGACTGCGAGGCGGCGGTTGATGACGAGTAGGATCACTGCGAAGAGCATCAAGACCGAGAGAGGGTTGCCTAGGTTCTTGGTGGACAGGACGAATGAAATCAGCAGCATCACGCCGGTGTTGACGAGCAGCATGCCGGTGATGGCTTGGAATTTGCTGCGGCGTCCGGCGTTGGCTTCGCTGCGGGCAAACCAGGTGACGCCGACGATGTACACGCCCAGTGCAAGGGCGATGCCGATGTGGTGTCCGCTCCAGAGCGACGGGGCTGTGCTGGCTCCTAGAATCACATTCAGGCTGCGGCAACTGCCCATGGCGATCGGTCCTAGCGGCGTGGCTTTGAGCAGCCAGTCGTAGGCGAAGATCGCGGCGACGATCATCAGGGCGACGGTGAGGCTGGATGGTCCCACGACCGAAGCGGCGCCAACGCCGCCTGCCATTAACAGGCCGCCGAGTCCGATTGCATTGGTTAGCGGAACACGTCCGGAAGGAATGGGGCGTCCGGGCCGCTCTTGGGCATCGATACGGCGATCAAAGACGTCGTTGAAGACCATGCCGGACAAATACAAACCCCCGGAGGCCAACAACAACAGCACGAAGTCCAACACCGATGTGAAGCTGCGGTGGACGATGAGATATCCCAGAAAGATATCGGCCATTGCCGTGAAGAGGGCCGGTAGCCGGACGATTTGCAGATACGCCAGCAGTTTGGAGCGGGTCATGGTTTGCCAGTGGACGGTTGGAGTCGGCAGTGGGCGAGGAAATAGTGGCCGGTGGTTAGTGGCCGGTGGCCAGAGATTAGGGGGGAGCTTTGGGGTGTCGTTAATTGTCTACTACTTTTTTAACCCACTCGGTGAGGGCGGTTTTGAAATCTGTTAGGGTGGCTTCTAGGTTGGTTTTGGCGGTGGTTAGGGCGTCTTTGTTGGGGCAGCTGGCTTGGGCGAAGTAGTAGAATTTGATTTTGGGTTCCGTTCCTGAGGGGCGGGCGGCGAAGGAGATTTGGCGTTCGCCGGGAGCCGAGTCGAAGAAGACCAAGTCCCCTTGTGGCTGGGGGAGATCTTCGACGCGTGCATTGTCGGGCAGAGAGCGGACTTCGTGTGTGCCGTAATCTCTGGCGCGGGAGAGGGTGATGCCGGCCAACTCCGCGGGGGGGGCGTCGCGAAAGGTTTGCATCAGCGCATCGATCTGGGCTTTGCCGGTGGGGCCTTCGCTGACGAGCGAGGTTTGCGATTCGGTGAAGTATCCATGCTCGACGTAGATTTCGTCCAATCGATCGAGTAAGGTTTTGCCCTCGGCGTGCAGCTCTGCGGCGAGTTCCAAAATGTAGAGACCGGCGATGGCGGCGTCTTTGTCGCGGGCGTATTGGCCGGCGAGGTAGCCGAGGGATTCTTCGGCGCCGAAGACAAAGTTGTCCGGCCCTTCGCGGTCCATGGTTTGGCCGATGTATTTGAAGCCGACGAGCAAATCGTCGATGGCCCGCACGTCGGCGGCTTGTGCGAGTTTGGCGATGAGTGGTGTGGTGACCAACGTTTCGACAACATAGTGTTCCGGCGAGAGGGTTCCGGCCTCTTTCCGCTTGCGCAAAATGTAGTCGGCGATCAACACGCCGATGCGATTGCCGCTGACATGCACGTATTCGCCTTCGCCGTTGCGGACGGCGATTCCCAAGCGGTCGGCGTCGGGGTCGCTGGCCAAAACGAGTGCGGCGTCTTCGGCGCGGGCTTGTTCGATGGCGGGTGCGAAGACTTCGGGGCGTTCGGGGTTGGGCAATTGGTCGGGGACGTTGGGGAAGTTTCCATCGGCAGCGCGTTGTGGCTCAAAGATGGTAACGCCTTCAAATCCGGCGGCCTCAGCAGCGCGATAGACGGCTGTTTCGCCGACACCATGCAAGGGGGTGAAGACGGCCTTGATGTCGCGAGCCTGGGAAAGACTCATGGCCAGGACATTGGCGATATAGGCGCGATCGACTTCGGCGCCGATGATTTCAATTTTGCCGGCGGCGACTGCTTCGTCGAAGTCGATGGTCGCGAGTTCTTGGCATTGATAGACGCAATCGATAATGCCTTTGTCATGCGGCGGGAGGACTTGGCCACCGGTGGACCAGTAGGCTTTGAAACCGTTGTCTGACGGGGGATTGTGAGAGGCGGAGACCATGGCGCCGACGTCGCATTTCAAGTGCCGCACGGCGAAGGACAACTCAGGGGTCGCACGGGGCGATTCGAACAAGTAGACCTTGAGGCCGTTGGCGGCGAAGGTCGTGGCGGTCAATTTTGCGAAATCGTGGGAGCGGAGTCGCGTGTCACTGGTCACAACGGCCACGCCGCTGGTTTTACCAGTCGCCTGTTGCATGTAGACGGCGAGTCCTTGTGCGGATTCGCCGATGGTGCGGTTGTTGATCGTGGCGGAACCGATGTCGGCCATCAACCCGCGACGTCCGCCGGTTCCAAAGGGGATCACTTCCCAGAACAGGCGGTCCAATTCCTCGAAACGGTCCGCGTCGACCAGCGCGAGTACATCCGGCACGTATTCGGCGAGATAGGATTCCGTCAGCCATCGAGAGGCGTTGGTGGCGCTGGCGGGGGTTAAGCGGTTCTCAGCGGCAGCGGCTTCAATTTTGGCGATGGCCGTACGAAGTCGCTCGTCAGGTGTCGTGGAACTCATCGGGGATCACTCGCGAATCGGATAGCGTGGTTTTGGGGTAGCGGCGCGTTGATACGTCGCCGCTAACTTTACCAAAACAGGTCGCGGTCAGCGAGTGTGGGGGGCGGGATGTTAGGCGTTGGCTGCGTACAATTCGGCGTATTCCAGCACCCACATGTCAATCAATTGCCGAAAGGATTCCGGGTCCGCTTCGACGAGCATTTGATAGCGGGTGCGGCGAAAGAGTTCCTTGTTGTGAATGGTGCCCTTGGCGCGGAGTTCGAGGATATGCACGGAGGCAAAGGGGCTGATGACCATTTCCAGGCGGCTGAAGGAATTGGCGCGGCGGCCGTCTTCGACGAGCAAATCATCACGAGAGATGGTCGCACCCCAGCCACGTTCGTCGGTGGCGGTGTTGAAGCGAAAGCCGGGGAAATGGTCGGCCAATTTGCGGAGGCAGTCCTCGATCTGTTCGGAGAGCTCCAATTGGTACTTAATATGGAGCTGCTTCAATTCAGCTTCGCCCAATTTGCGCTGCTCATCTTCGCGCGCCTGGACGTCGCCTTGGTGCTGACCTCGTTCGATGGCCCGTTCGAGCCGCTTTTCAAAATCCATCGGTTGCTCTGGTCTCCCGTAGAAATCGGGCGGCGACGTGGAAGTGGGAACGCTTGCCCGACAGTCGAATCGCCCCTGTTTCGTTCAAATTAACAGTTTGGCGGTTCAGATGCCAATAGTAGAAGGGGTGGTAGGCAGTAGGCAGTAGGCAGTAGGCAGTGGGCAGTGGGCAGTGGGCAGTGGGCAGTGGGCAGTGGGCAGTGGGCAGAAAAAAAAGTGGTTGGTGGTTTTGGCTGAGTGTTGGAGGTGGGGTTGGGGGGGGATCTTTGTGCTTTGTCGGGTGATTTGGGTGATTTGTTGATGTTTTTGTGTCGCGGGGCTTATATTTGCTTTTGGCGGGGAAAGGTCTGTCGGGGGAGGGGAGTTTTTTGGTTGTGGTTTCGGGTGTTTTGGAGACCTACGGTCTGGGCGGTGCGGGGTCTGGAGACCCGTGCACAACTGTCACGTTGACTTGCGCACAACTGTTTTGTTGAGCCTTCTGCAACTCTTTTCCTCACGCCTGTTTCCTCAAGCCTCACGCCTCAAGCCTCAGACCTGTTGCGGTCCCTACCACCGGTTTGTGCTTGACACTTGGTTTGTGGGATTTAGAATCGGAATTTAGGTGCAATCCGGCTCTCAACCGAGTACAGTAGAAGGGCGGGTTGAGTATTTGCAATTCGCTGGGTGTTTTTACGCCTATTCGTCGAATTTGGCTCTCTGTTTCTCGTTCTCTACTATTGTGTGGCCAAGGACAATGGGTGTGCAAAGCATGCCTGAGTCGGAGATGGACAGGGGGCGTCGGGCGTTCCGCACCTTAGGGATGATCGGCAGAATCGTCGTTTTCGTGAAATCTGCTGCCGGCTGCCACTGTATGGCGAATCTTTTGTAAACTCATCGACCGCCGGGATTTGGCCTTTGACCGGTGTAGCTATTACCGTGTACATTGGATGGACACGTTCTTGCGCAGGGCATTCGCGCAGGTGGTTGATTCCGCCGAGACGTATCACTGACCGCCGCTTTCAACAGAATTGACGATTTTCCGGTGTCTCGTGCCGACGGTTGTCTGACCGTATCAAGCACAGGCTCAACCGGGTTTGGTAATTGGTTCCAGCAATTTTCAGGGTGACAGAATATGGCTTCGTCCAAGAACACCGGGCTTACGCTCACTTTGGTCTTCTTTGTGATCACGACGTTGATCAGCAGCGTGTGGGCGATCATGATGACCCAAGAAAACCAGGAGCGGTTGGCGACGCAGGAAGAAGACAAAAAAACAGCGGTCGAAGCCAATCAATTGGCCAAATCGACCTTAGATGACATCAACCAACTGAAAGCCCTGTTGGGGCATGATCATCCTGAAGTGGGTGATGCCAACGAGGAGCTCAAGGACGAAACCGTGATCGGTGCCGTGCTGAACGATTTGAAGACTTACGGCGGCGACCTGCAAGAAGGGACGGTCTTGGCCACATTGCAGAATTTGCACGCCGCGTTGTCCTCTGCGAATCAGCAGTTGGCTCAAAAGCAAAAGATGTACGACGAACTGCAGACGCGTTTTGCGATGTTGGACCAGACGAACAAAGACCAACTGGCAAAACTCGACGAAGCCCGCACAGCGGCAGAGCAGTCGTTGGCGGAGAACACGGAAACGCATCAAGACATTCTGGCCAAAAAAGACGATACGATTCGTGAGAAACAAGAAAGCGTCAATTCAGCGGAAGGCCGCGCCGAGGAAGCGGAGCAGAAGCTCGCCGACGTTTCGACGGATCTCGGCGAGCGGATTAAGCGTCAGAGCGCTCTCAATCGCCGCTTGTCGGGAGAGTTACGAGAGATCAAGAAAGAAGAAGTCGAACGTCCTGACGGAGAAATTGTGAAGGCGAGCCGTGACAAACGGATGGTCTGGATCAATCTGGGAAGTTCAGATCGGCTGCCGAAACGAATGACGTTCAGTGTCTACAAGAAGGGACACAGCGGTATTGCCCGCACGAATGCCGACATCAAAGGCGCGATCGAAATCACTAAGATTCTCGGTCCTCACTTGGCAGAAGCCCGCGTGGTCGATGCCGATTTCCGGTTGCCAATCACGGACCGTGACCCGATTTACACGCCGCTGTGGAGTCCTGGCCGTACAGAGAAAATGGCGATTGTGGGCTTCGTGGATCTCGATGGTGACGGCCGCTCAGACCGTAAAAAGTTGCGAGAGCTAATCACCTCGTCCGGCGCTTCGGTCGTTACGGAAATCTTGGATGATGGGACGACGATTCCGGAAGATGCCGATTTCAGTGAATTGATCTCAACCGATGTGAAATTCGTGATTCTGGGCGACATGCCCCGTCCTGAGGATTCCAGTGTTCCCAAAGAACGGCAGCAGATCCTCGACGTCTTGAGAGAATTCAACTCGATGCAAGAAGCTGCATTGGACAACGGTGTGCGTCTGGTTTCGCTGAGCGACTTCTTGAACTTCATCGGTTACAAAGCCGAACAACGCTTGTATCGTCCGGGCGACAAGCGGAAATATACACTCAAAAGCGGATCACGCAGTGCGGCTGTGGATGAAACGATCATCCGCATGGGCGACGGCAGTTCCGGCCAGACCGCCGGGAAATACTCACGACACCCGCTGCTGAAAACGAGATCCTCTTCGGATCAAACATCCAAACGGTACAAGGCCGGCAGTAAGGATGACAAATAACCGTTCACCTCACGGTGGCCGGTCAAAGGCGAATTGGATAGGACCTAACAGGGTGAACCTTGGTTGAACACGGTTCGCCCTGTTTTTGTTTTGCCCGGCGATCCGTTCTTGCTGTTCATTTCCCAAGTCACGTAACGCACAGACCCACCCCCAGTTGCTGAAGCTTTGTTTCGCATGACAAGAGTTCTTATCACCGGCTCGGCGGGTTTCATTGGCTTTCATACAGCAAAGCGGTTGCTGGCGGATGGCTACGAAGTGGCTGGGGTCGATTCTCTGAACGACTACTATGCTCCGCGGCTCAAGGAAGCGCGACACGCGGATATCGCGGTGGCCTATCCCCAGTTTCAAGCCCATACCATGGACTTGTGCGATATTGGCCGCGTTGTGGAATTGTTCGAGCAATTCCAACCCGATTTGGTTTGCCATCTGGCAGCGCAGCCCGGCATTCGTTATTCGCTGACGCATCCGTTGACGTACGGCGAGCGAAACCTGACCGCCTTTATGAATGTCTTGGAAGCTGCCAAGAACCAAAAGGTCGCACGGTTTGTCTACGCCTCCAGTTCCAGCGTCTATGGCGGGAACGAGAAGCTGCCGTACTCCGAAAGCGACACGGTGGATCAGCCGATGAGCATCTATGCCGCCACCAAGCGCTCCAACGAGTTATTGGCCGGCACGTACAGCCGTCTCTTTGATTTTCAGACGATCGGACTACGGTTGTTTACGGTGTACGGACCGTGGGGACGTCCCGATATGGCGCTTTGGAAATTCACCGAGTCGATTCTGGCCGGCCGACCCATCAGCGTTTACAACAATGGCGAAATGTTTCGCGACTTCACGTATGTGGAGGACATTGTCGAGGGGATCCGGGCGACATTGCAGGCGCCCGGCTTAGCTGCGGCTGAGGTCATCAATTTGGGCAATCACCGTGCGGAGTCGATCATGGATTTGATTGCCGAGATCGAACGGGCCACCGGGAAAGAGGCGATCAAGCAGCTCGAGCCGTTGCAGCCCGGCGAACCGGTGCGGACTTTCGCCGATATCGACAAAGCCCGCCGGTTGTTGGATTTCGCGCCGCGGACTACGATTGCCGACGGCGTGCCGCGGTTCGTAGACTGGTACAGACAATGGACCGGCGATTGAGATCATGGTGCTGACTGTTACTGAGTCTGCAATGGACACGTTGATTGCGCGCGGCCAACCGGCGCATCACGGCAATGCATATACCCATTAGGTTCGTAGAACGGGACGATCGACGATGACGACGACACTTGTGACCGGCGGCGCCGGTTTTTTGGGCAGCCATCTTTGCGACCGGCTGATCGAACGGGGCGACGAGGTGATCTGCGTCGACAACTTTTTTACCGGCGGCAAACGGAACATCGAACATCTGTTGGATCATCCGCGCTTTGAGTTGATCCGCCACGATATTGTGCATCCGCTGCATGTGGAGTGCGATCAAATTTTCAATCTCGCTTGTCCGGCCTCGCCTCCCGCCTATCAATACAATCCGATCAAAACGATCAAGACCTCCACGGTCGGGATGGTCAATGTCCTGGGGTTGGCCAAGCGTTGTCGCGCGCGTGTTTTGCAATCGTCAACGTCGGAAGTCTATGGCGATCCACACGTGCATCCGCAGACGGAAGATTATTGGGGGCATGTGAATCCCATCGGGCCGCGCAGTTGCTACGACGAAGGGAAACGGGTCGCAGAGTCGCTATGCGTCAATTACCACCGCGAGAACGGCGTAGACGTCCGCATCGTGCGGATCTTCAATACCTATGGACCACGGATGGATCCGCAAGACGGGCGGGTGATTTCGAATTTCATCAATCAGGCGATCCAGGACGAGCCGATTACGATCTACGGCGACGGCAGCCATTCCCGATCGTTTTGTTATGTGGATGACTTGATCGAAGCCATGTTGCGGATGATGGAACAGACTGAAACCATTGGCCCGGTGAATATCGGCAACCCCACGGAAACCAGTCTGTTGGACCTTGCGCAAACGATTCGCAGCATCACGAATTCCCAATCAGAAATCACACATCATCCGTTGCCGCAGGACGATCCCAAACAACGCTGCCCGGATATTACGCTGGCAAAAAAAGTTCTCGACTGGACGCCACAAGTTGAGTTGCGGCCCGGTTTGGAAAAAACGATCGCGCATTACCGCAGCCTGTTGGAGAGCTAAATCCCTCGGCAACAGCAGTCAGTTGCGCGAGCGGTGTTGCACCGTCGCAGGCAATCTGGGAGATTATGCGATCGTCGTCGCGGAGGCCTCCTCGCCGGTTTGCGGCGACGCGTTTGATTGAAGTCCAGTCACTATTGAAATCGCACTGGCGGACAAGCCGCCAGTGGCACCCTATTCCCAACGGAACGGGAATGGCGTTCTCAGGACGCAAGGAGGTCAGCCATCGCCGATCAACAGAAAATCATGCTCGTCACCGGTGCCACCGGGTTTGTTGGCAGTCACGTGGTGCAGCGGGCGATTGAAGCAGGCTATTCGCCGCGGGCGCTCGTCCGCGAGTCCAGCAATCGAGCACTGCTTGATGAATGGGGCGTGGAACAGGTCGTCGGCGATTTTTTTGATCACGACGCACTCAAAAAAGCGGTCGACGGCGTGAGTGCCATTGTGCACTGCGCGGCCAAGGTGGGGGACTGGGGGCCGATCGACGACTACCGCGCCGTGAACGTCCGCGGCTTGGAACATCTATTGGTTGAGGCCGAAGCGGCCGGCAGCTTAGAGCGGTTCATCCAAGTCAGTTCCTTGGGGGTTTACGAAGGCCGCGACCATCACGGGACCGATGAAAGCGAACCGGCGACCCTCACCGGAATGGACGGCTATACGCTCACCAAGGCCGAGGCGGAACGGCTGGTGCTGGAACATGTTCGCGACAACAGCCTGCCCGCAACGGTGGTCCGGCCGGGATTCATCTACGGCCCGCGCGATCAAACCGTGCTGCCGCGATTGTTGGAGCGGCTCAAGATCGGACAGGTGAAGTTCTTCGGTTCCGGTGATCAACTTTTAAACAACACCTACGTGGGCAATCTGGTCGACGCGATTTTCCTCTGCCTGGAGAAGCCGGAGACGATTGGCGAAGTGTTCAACATCACCGACGGCCAACTGGTCAGCAAGAAGCATTACATCTCCTCGGTCGCCGAATTGGCCGGTTACCCGGTGCCAACCGGATCGGTCCCGCTGGGAGTGGCGCGGTTTTTGACCAAAGCCTCGGAACGGGTCTATCGGCTATTGGGCAAAAAAGAAGCGCCACTGTTATCCAACGCGCGGTTCAAGTTCCTGGGCCTGAACCTCGATTTCTCCATCGAAAAAGCCCGCCGCCAACTCGGCTACGATCCGCAGGTGACGTTCGATGAAGGCGTGCGACGGATGATGGAGTGGTACAAGACTAATAGCGACGCAGCATAATAACAGTCACGCTGCGTCGCCTTTTGGATCACGCTCTTGAGGCTACTGTCGCACGTCGTAACAAAGCAGCACGTCCATGTCGCGCAGGTAGAGCTTGCCGTCGGCAATGACCGGGTGGGGCCAGGCGTTGTAGTCGCTTCGCTCGGGTTGGTCGAAGCGGCCGGTTTCGACGAATTTCTCGGGGTTGGCTTCGACCAGGGCGACGGGGCCTTTTTCGCCGCGTAAATACAGGTGTCCATCGGCGTAGACCAAAGCTCCTTTGCCAACGGAACGCTCGGCCCATTTGACGTCGCCGGTCGTTAGGTCCATACAGGTCCAAACGTTGTTGTTGGCACCGTAGATGTAGCCATCGACGATCACCATGCCGCCATGATGGTTTTTCATCATCGGTGTTTTGTACATGAATTCTGATTCGACGCTGTCCCCATCGGCATTGAGTTTTAGCAGCGCGCCGCCCGTGCCGTAGCCCGACGCGGTGAAGACATAATCGCCGGTCAGCAGCGCTGTGGAACAGTTGGCAACCGGGTTGGCCGAGGCGGTATTGCTCCACAGGAATTGACCGTTGTCGGCGCGAATCCCAATGGTTGCATCACTCGTGAATTGCACGTATTGCTTCACTCCGCCAGCTGTGGTGATCACGGCCGACGCATACCCCGCGCGGGCTTTGTCTTTGGTGATCGAGGTCCAAATCTCTTTGCCGGTTTTTTTGTCGAGGGCAACAACGGTGCCTTTGCTGCCGCCGGGCGTGCAGATCAGCCGGTCGCCATCGATCAACACCGATTCGCTGATGCCCCATTTGATGTTTTCGCCGTCGTACTCATCCAGGATATTCAACTTCCAAACCACGTCGTGTGTCGTGCGGTTGATGCAGGCTAGATTGCCGCTGCCGCCCAACACATAGAGAAAATCGCCGTCGATCGTCGGTGTACCGCGGGGACCGTTGCCGCGACCTTGTTCGTAGGCTTCGCCGATTGCAGTTTGCCAGAGGATCTTTCCCGTTTTTTCATTCAGAGCGAAAACTTGTTCTTGCCCGTCGAGGTTGCCCATTGTGTAGAGGGTTCCACCGCTGACGGAAACGGTCGAGAATCCTTCGCCGATGCCGTGGGTTGTCCACAACAATTTTGGACCCTCTTCGGGCCAAGAGGTCAGCAGCCCGGTTTCGGAGGAGCGGTTGTCGCGATGGGGACCGCGAAACTGTGTCCACTCTTCCGCGTGAAGCGACGCAGCTGTGAAAAATAACAAGCTCAGCACACCGGCAGACACAATCCGTCTCATCGTTGATTCTCCTGGGTTCGATCAAAATAGAGCGCCGGACGCGAGCATCGTCGCGGGGATGTTCGACGTGCCAACAAGGTGTCGGCATGATAAGGCATCGGTCGAAGCACTGACAATTTCAGGCGCGTCAGTACAATCCGATTTTCAAAGACACTCTACAAACCATAAGCCGGTTCCCTCAAGTCTTATCCCTTTTCTGATATACTCGCCGACGACATGACAAATTCCTCCCGTCAAACCCGAGCCGGCTTGCTGTTCGTCGCACCCTGGTTGGTGGGTTTGTTGTTGTTGACCATATATCCGTTTTTGCAGTCGTTGTATTGGAGTTTTTGCCGCTACGACCTGTTGAATGATCCGCAATGGATCGGTGTCGAAAACTATCGGCGGTTGGCGGCGGAGATCGAGCGGGGCGACGAGTTTGGGCAGGCGCTGTGGAATACGGTTTATTACGCGGCGCTGGCGGTGCCGGGTAGTGTGTTGCTGGGTGTGGGATTGGCTGTGGCGCTCAACTTGCGGGTGCGGGGACAGGCGGTTTATCGCACACTGTTTTTTATCCCCTCGATCGTGCCGACGGTGGCGACCTCGATCCTTTGGCTATGGTTGCTGAATCCCACGCGCGGACTGGTGAACCGTCTGCTTGCGCCGACCGGATGGGCGCCCACTTGGCTGAATAACGCGGCCGAAGCGTTTAGCCCGGCCCAGTTGTGGGCGGGGACGGCGGGTCTCGGCTCGAAGGATGCGTTGGCGTTGATGACGCTGTGGGGTGTGGGAAACTTCATGATCATCTATCTGGCCGCCCTGGGCAATATTCCACGCGAGTTGTACGAGGCGGCCCAATTGGACGGGGCGGGCCGTGTGCGGCAATTTACGGCGGTGACGCTCCCGCATTTAACGCCGGTGATCTTTTTTAACGTCGTGATGGGGCTGGTAGCGGCCGTACAGTACTTCACGCAGGCCTATGTGGTCAGCGGCGGGAGCGGCGGCCCGGAAGGCTCAACACGCGTGCTCTCGCTACACATCTTCCTGTGGGGCTTTAAGTACCTCGACGCGGGTTACGCCAGTGCGGCGGCCTGGGTGCTGTTCGTGCTCGTGGCGGCTGTGACGTTACTGCTGTTCCGCTCCGCACGCCGGTGGGTGCACTATTAGGCTGCTGGTTCTGCTCAGTGACTGTACCGCTCCATCCTCGGGGGCATCCCTCGAGGGGGCGCAGCGATCACAGCCCTCTGCTTGCTGCTGAGGCCCTCACACGTCAAGACGAGGATCAAGGCCCGGTAGGCAATCGAAGCCGGTATCCGCCTGATGCAGGACAATGGGGGCCTTGGAGGAGGATTGCTTGGCGGGTGGTCCTTGGGAGTAAGGCAACAAGGGGAGGAGGGCAACAAGCAGGGTAAGGCGCAATAAAAAACGCCCTCGGAGAACATTTCTCCGAGGGCGATATTTAACAGACTATTCAGCTATCGAATTCAGATGGAACTGAATTAGGCAGCTTTTTTGGCGTTGCGACGACGACGGGCGGCAACACCGACCAAAGCGACACCACCGAGTGACAGCAGAACAAAGCTGCTCGGCTCGGGGACGACCTCGAATGTCGAGGAACCGTCGATGGCAGCTTGGACGTCGATACCGGTTCCCCAACCATTTGAGAATCCGGGGAAGACAGCGTCGATGTTTGACGGCAAGGTTCCGGGGTATCCGGGTTCACCAGGCAGCGGCGGCAGCGGCTCATCGTCGGTTGTGACGTACATCAGCAAGTTGCCAACCAATTCGGTGATTTCACCAGCCAAGAAGCCCAAGACCGGATCTGAGGTCAAGACAGAACCGAATTCTGTGGATCCAGCAACTCCGGCACCGGCGAACGAGATGATGCCCGTTCCGGGGACCAAAGTGAAGGAGGCTACAGGAGTACCATCGACCCAAGTCGAAGCATCACCGGAGTTGTAGTTTCCAGTTCCCGCTGCGGCGGGATCAATGTTGTCAACATAGAAGTTGACGGTCACTGCAGTCAGTGCGACTTGGAAGTTGTTGTTGTCGACGACGTTGAACATCACGCCCATTGCGTCAACAGTGGCTGTCAATTCCAGGAAGGAAAGACCTCCACCAACGCCTGTTCCGCTGATCGGCGGGATAAGCGGGGAGTATGCATTGGTCGGGCCAGTCAAGTAGCTTGTCGCCACAACGCCACCGACGGTGTGAACGGCATCGCCATTGGTGGCATTGCCAGCACCGAGGTGGTTCGACGCAACCGCACCCGAGAACGTGAGGCGGGTGATGTCGGTGACATCGTTGTAGGTATTACCATTTCCGTTGGCGTTATCGAAAACGCTAAAGTTCATGTCGACGGGGCTGTTGAAGCCAATCCCGAATTGGGCTTGGGCTTTCGTTCCGGGCATCAACAAAGCAGCTGCGACCAAGCTGGCCACGAAAAGTGATTTCTTCATTTTTCAAACCTTAAGTTGCTAGTTTTTTAAGTAATTGAGCGGCCAGATCATCTGGCAACTCGATGCAAAATCGTGTCTCTGTTTACTACTGTTCGATTTGCGAAAAAACTAGCCGACGCGGGGCGGTCGGAACAGCCGGTCCACATGTGGCGGGGGCCGTGAGGTTTGAGAAGCGATGGCCAAGCGGGCCGTTAGTTGATTTTGTGAGACTTCCACCGGTAATAGCAGTCCGGCGATCGGCATAGGGGACCCGGTCCCACTCACTGAGGGGGTGCCAATTCCAGAACTGACATCCATAGTGCCCTTGACGGCCAAGGGGCCGAACATTTGCAGCAGGGCTTCGGGAGTTACCGGTTTACGTGGGGTGTCAGCCGTTGCGGCGGACGAACCCGATTGGCCCGAATCGACGAGGCACAGATCGGGCACTTGAGTGACATCAGTGATATAACCGGCGCGAGCATTCGACGACAGGCCCGTTAAGAGGGCCATGCAGCCGAGAATCAGAACCCAATTGTAGGCTCTCCGTCGCATGTTCATTCCGGTAATTCTGTAGTTGTCAGTCATCAATGGGGGCCAGAAATGTCGTTGACATAAGTGCAACACCCATCACTACTCTCCAATTTACGGAGATCTGCCTATCGGTGTCAACAAAAAAAACTCTATTTTGGGAGTTTTTTCTGTTTACCTAAAACTCGCAGTTTAGGGTGGAGATTCTGCGATATTTGGTCGACATACCGCAGAAATGCAGCCCCAACGCAGCAGGTGCTTGGGGAGGGGCGAGAGGTCCATTGGGAATTTTGCCGAAACACTGGCCATCACGGGCTCCGAAAGGGCGTCCAAGACGCACTCTGGCTGTTTTTGGCCCAATCTGCAGCTCAATAACCGTGCTGGTGATTCACGAAATCATCATGATTTCGTGTTGAGAAAACAGGGGCGAGGCTTCGTCTGGATAGCTGCCTCTGCCCCTGTCGCTTTCTTATTTTTTCTCGACCTCTAGGCCCAAGTCGTGGACGAGTTGGTCATGCGCTTCGATTTCACGAGGATGCAGGTTGTGGGGGGTGAATCCCAGTTTGCGCGCTTGCAACATGGTCCGTTTTGCTTCAGAAAAATCGCCGGCCAGCAAATAGGCTTGCGCGAGGTGGTAGTACATCGATTTGTTGTTGGACGTTGATTTGACCGCGATTTTCAGGTCGTTAATCGCTGCGGTCGCGTCTCCTTGAATCATATGAATTGTCGCACGCGTGTCGAGGAATTCGGGCACCGGACCGCGAACCGCAATGGCTTCATTAATCAAATTCAGGGCTCTCTCGGTGTTTTGTTCATTGCCGGTACTCATGGCGAGCAACCAAGCGAGGTTGTTGTTCGCTAGCACATTTTTGGGATCTTGTTTGAGAATCAGATCATAAGCGGCGATGGCTTCGCTATCGAGTTCTTGGTAGTCCCGTAACGTGGCAAGCTGCAGCTTGAGGGGAATCGAGTTTGGGTCTTGGGCCACGGCCTGGTCCACACTTTGGGCGACACGACGAACCTCTTCAGGCGTAGCGAACCCAGTGCGTAGTAGCGCGACTTTCAAGGCAATCAATTGGGCAACAGGGATACTGCCGTCATCAAGTTGGTCACAAATCTCGAGTGCTTCAGAAATGCGTTTCTGTCGGCCATAAAAGCTAGCCAGGGCAAATTTGGCAGTTGGTTTTCGCGACAGTTGTACATAGTCGCGGTAGATTTCTTCAGCTTTCTTGATGACAGCTTCGTTGGCAGCGGAAATTTCCTCGCCTGCCAGGGTCTCCAATATTTTAGCGATCGCTAATGTTTCTTCGGCGAATAAATCTCCCCGTGCGACGACCTTGCCTGTGAACGCAGCGGCGAGACGGGCGGCTTCTGCCGGCTTTTTATCTTTGTAAAGTTCGCGGGCGTTTTTCAGCACCTCGGGAGCTTGGCGATCGTCTGTTGACTTTACGAATTTTTCGAAGACGTCAAGCAATTCTTCGGTCGGCTGGGGATCGGCCTTGTAGAGTGTGCCGATCTGCATGGCTAAATCGAGGTCGTACTTGGGGGGCGGATGGTTGTCTAAAAAGTCTGTGAGCTCCTGCACAGCAGCTTCTGTATCATCGTTGGCCATTTCCATACGGGCTTTGATCATGGCCAACGTCATCGAACCGGGCGCGATTTGCTCCAACCGTGAAATGAAGGGAGCGGCATCTCGTTGTTGGTTTTGGCTGATCAATCCATCAATGTATTCGGCAAGGTATTTTTCCGAATCCGGGGCGGCATCTACCAAATTGAGCAGTTGACTTTTAGCAGCATCCCAGTTGCCGCGCATCTGGTACAGCTTGGCCAAGACGAATCGTTCCTGCAGATTCATTTGACCAGCGGCATCAATTTCGTTGAGAATTTCAATCACTTGTTTTTGTGCGTCTTGCGTAGCATGGCGATTCAAGATTTCCATTTTGACGCGCAAATCTCTGAGATCGTGTGACTCGACGAGGTTTTCATCGATAAGCTTCACAGCATTTAAGCTTTCCTGGTAGACGTTTGTCGTCCCTAGTAGTAATGCTTTTCGTCGGCGGGCGGATTTGACGAATGGTTCGTCAAATTCCGATTTGCGCTTGAGGATTTTGTCCAGGTAGATCAACGCCTTTTCACGTTGTCCGGTTTTTGCATACAGATTGGCGGCGACGCTGTATAAGCTTGGGTTTTTCTCGTCGATAGAGAGGGCCGTGTTAACGGCTTGTTCGGCAGCCTCGGCATTTTTCAGGCTGACGTAGTAGTCAATCATTTCGCCCAGCAGAATGCTATCGGTGGGGCGTTGGCTGAGTGCGGCTTCGTATTCGCTGGTCGCTAAGTCCAGGTTTCCGACGGCGCGATACATTCTGGCTAACAGTGCATGATTGTCTTCACTGCCCAGGTTGGTTTTTGCTTTCTCGACTTCCAGCACCGCATCCTCGCGGCGGTTGGCCTCCAGCAGGTAAGCGATCAGTGCCAGACGTGCTTTGGGATCCTGAGGAGCGATTTCAACCGCTTTGCGGAAATGCGGCTCGATTTCAGTGTCTTTGTCGACGCGTTTTTTGCTGCGCGCCTCCATCAGATTGATTTGCCCGATGCGGAGGTGATAATTGGCGTTGTTCTCCTGGTCGGGTGAGATTTTCTTGAGGAGGTCAATGGCGTCAGCATAGTCCCCGAGTTGCATGAACGCCTGTGCTCCGTATGCTCCCAGGCGGTTGCCCGAGCCGGACCCGTTACCCGGCGTGAGCACTTCGGGTTTGCGGATTTGTACGCGATTGACGATTCTGCGAATCTCATCGTTCCGGTTGTATTTAGAAAGCAACGGAATGAGTTGATCCAAGACGAGGGAGTTGTACTCGCCCAGGTCGACGGCAATCAAAAAGTTATCAATAGCTGCTTGTTCATTGCCCAAAGCAAGTTCCACGCGTCCCAATACGGCTAGGATTTCGGTGTCTCGCGGCTGCTTGCTCTTGGCGGCGAGTAACAATTTTCGAACGCGCTGCAGTTGCGCAATAAGTTTCTCATCAGTTACAGTCATCTGTTGATTGGTCAATTGCCGTTGCTGGAATTCAATTTCAAGCAACATCGCGTTCGCTTCAGCAAAATCACCATTCGGTCCGCCGGCGCCTTCAATTTTGCGGATTTCTGCGGCGATGTGCTTCGCATCTTTGAGTAGACCCTCGTATTGAGTACGCAGTTCAGCCAACTTGTCAGCCGGGAGGTCGGGTTGAACATTGCTGAGCAGAAACTTGGATTCGGTTAGTACCAATTGCAACAAGAACTGTTGGAACTCCAAGTTGAATGGTTTGGTGTCAACGATTTTTTGCCAATAGTTGCGCGTGTTCTCGATGGATCCGAGGCTTAGATTGGCCATACCGAGACCTCTCCAAAGCTGGATTTTCTCCTCGTCGCTCATGTCGCCCAGGTCGTCTCCCAAAGCGTTGATTTGCTTGAGGGCTTCGGCCTTGTCTTCATCATCAGCGTGCAGAAGAGCTATTGCGTTGGCACGCGTTGCGAGCAGGACGGGGGTGGGGCCGAATATTGCATCCGCTTCGTCTAAGATTTTTAGGGCTTCAGCCTGTGTGCTTCGTTTCTTCTCTTCATCCTTATCCAGCGACCCTCGCAGGAATTGCACACTCGCCAATTCCGACCAGTACGTCGGTTCCTCGGGTTGTTGCTCGATGGCCTCGCGGAGCAATGTCTCGGCTTCATTGAGCGCTAGCTTGGCTTGTTCAGGTTTGGTGTCGCTCAATTCCGAAACATTGTTTTTATAAGTATGAACATACGCCGTTTTTACGGTGGTCCAATCCGGCGAGAATTTGCGGCCCGTTTTATCAAGCAGGTCGAGAATTCTAGTCATCTGTTTACGAACCGCATCCCATTTGCGGCTCTGTACGGGACGATTCTGCATTTGATGGATGTAAAGTCGAGCGAGCTGAGACGCGACTCCATCCACAGACATACTTGTCAGGTTCAAATCCTCAATCGCCTCGTCGGCACGTCCGGCCCGCGCCAAGGCGTTGGCAAGTTGGACTCGTACCGCAATCATCAGTGGATTGAGTTCCTTGGCGCGTTCCAAGGCACGCAGTTGCAATTGCAAATTGCCGGTTTGGCCATAAGCGGTGGCCAACATCATGTTGATTCTGAGAGAGAGAAGATTGTTATCCAGCAATTCTTCTCGCGCTTCGACCAAAGCAGGAATCGCTTTCCCCCAGTCCTGTTGTTCGTAGAGCTGCAGAGCCTGCAGAAAATCGACGTGACTGCCGGGAGCATTACGTTCTTTTAAAGAGGTGAAGGCGTCTTCTAATTCTTGGTTCTTACCGGCGGAATCGGGACCTTCCTCCCAATACTTGGCCAGGATCATTTGTTCGGCCAATTCCAACCGCAAACGTAATTCTTCGTTCGTTGGGAATCGCAGTCCCTCGGGGATTTGGGCCAAACCATCTTTGAGGTATTGAATCGGAGCCGTAAGGTCCCGTTCAGCGAGCGGTTTTGAAAATTGTAACGACTGTTGGTTTTTCGACAGCAATAAGTAGCTGGTCAGGTTGGATGGTTGGCGCTCAAGGACCGTGGTGGCGAATTGGTGCGCCTTTTCCCGGTATTTCTTTGCGGTCTCGCGGTCTCCATGTTCGTTGGCATACCTGGCGGAGGTTGAGTAAATTCTTGAGGCAACCAGAAACGGTTCGATTTCCTTCTCCGGGGAATCGATTGTCTCGTCGATACTTTGCTCGGGTTGCGCGATCAAGGATTCCAGTTGCTTGACTGAATCTTCGATGTCGTTTCTGGCTTTCTCCAGGTCGGCATCGCGGAGTGCGTCGTTGTCAGCTGTTTCGCTACTTTCTTGTTCCAGGACGGCTCTGGTGAAAAAGGCCTGATAGGCAGGCTTGCCGTTTGCCACCATTTTTTCACCAAGCCGTGCGATTACTTCGTCGACGGTCACTCCCGTTCTTCCAGAAGGATCATACCCCTGGTAAGGGACTTCGCGCGGGTGATCTCGGATGACCAAGATCAGGTTTTTGTAAGCCTCGACCATACTGGGGTCCAGCGCGATGGCCTCGTCAAATGCGCTGGCGGCTTGTTTCCATTCTTGTAGTTGGGCGGCACAAATTCCGGCCCACAATTTTAATTCCGCGTCATTGTCATTTTCGCTGTTTTCATCATTTTTGAGCTCATCGTTGAGTTCTTCGATGTCCTTCGCAGCGATTTTGATCAGGCTGGTTTCTCTCGTCAAAGCTCCGACATTCATGGCCACTTTAATGGAGCGGCGGCGGAGAGCTTGGTATTGTTCGGCAACTTCATCTGTCGCGGTACCCGCTTCAATCGCGGATTCCAATTTGCGCAGAGCTGCATTGATACGCTCGTGCACTTTCCGTCGGGAACCGGGGGCGGTTTGGAATTCATCAGAGGACTTGGCGTACAGCAACCAAGCTTCGTGATCTTCTGTTTCCAGTTGCAGGTACTGCCCGAGGTAACGGATCGCATCTCGGCGTTTTTGTGCAGCTTGTTTTTCCAGCTTTTCCAGTTTCTCGCCTTCGGCCGACTGCGCGGCGGTTTCGTCAGCCTTTGCCTCGTCCAACAAGCGGACGGCGCGGTCATATAGGTCGCTTGCGTTTCGGTCGACCATCACACCGTGCACGAGATGAATCACGGTCCCTGAAACCAACAGCGCAACCGCCAAGATCAAAACCAGTCGTCCATTGACACGTCCATGACGTGTCTGGTGCGAAGTCGATTCAATTCCGAGAATTTGAGTTTTCATTTGCAGTCCAACCTGGCTTGAATTTGTTGCCGACATGCGGCCGTTTTTTTGAAGGGATCTCTCTGGTGATTCGCATCATTCGAATTCGAGCGGTCCGTCAACAGTCTCTGCCCCGTTTATGACTCGTGCCCCATTGATTCTTCTTAGTACTACTGTGTGCAGTCAGAAATCGGTGGATGAGTCCCCAGCATATTTTCTGTTCAATGAAAAAAAACGTGCGAGAACCGGTTTGGCCCCTCCATTGGCCATGCGGAAATGCGTTGACATTCCGCAACATCCCATCACGATCAGGGAGTTCCACACAATGCGTGCAAACCGCATTCGCTGTTGTTCCATGCGTCCAGCCAGTATTGACGGTACGCAGGAGACGTTCCTGGCAGTTCAGGGAACATCTCTTATGGACAATGTAGCGGCCAAATCCTTGAGCGTCCTCAAGGTAACGACTCTCTGGACAATTCACAGCGCGAAATTCACCGATTTTTTCGGAGATACGGGTCATTCCCGATTTTACGCCCCTCCTGGCAGCATGCGGCAACTAGGCTGACATTCTTGCACGGTCATCGCTGACGTGTCGCTTCATACAGTACAATTCCGGCCGCGACAGCTGCGTTGAGCGAACCGATTTCTCCTTGCAGCGGAATTCGCACGAACCCGTCGCAAACCGCTTGGACCTCGGAGGAAATTCCGGTTCCCTCATTACCGATGACCAACCCGATCGGGCCGGACAAATCGTGCTTGAAAATCGGTTCGACCGCCTTTTCACTCGCTCCATAGACCAAGATTCCCTGCGTTTGCAGAAGTTGAATCATGGTCGCCACATCTGCAGATTGCACAATGGGTACGCGGTTGACTGCGCCGACGGAACTTCGCGCCACCAGACTGTTGACCGTCGCTTGGCGGTGTTTTCCAACAACGATTGCCGAAGCGCCAAACACCTCAGCCGAGCGGATCACCGCACCAAAATTGTAGGCGTCCTGCATCGCGTCTAAAATTAAATAGAGCGGGTTCTTTGCCGGATTTTGTAAGACCTCTTCGGCCGCCTTGTAAGGGAAAATCCCCATCTTGGCGAGATAACCTTGGTGGTCCTTGGTTTTGGCCAATTGGGTCAAGCGGGTAGCTGTTTCCACGATTACCGGGACATGGTGACGGTCGGCGAGGCTTTGCAATCGCGACAGTTCTTCCTCGCCCAAGCGGTCGGCCAAATGGATTTCGTGAATGGGCCATCGATTGGCTTCGAGCGTTTGCCGTACGAGGTGCCGTCCCCATAGCCAACAGCGTTGATGATTGCCCAACAACGCGTCTCGCCGTTTTTTTGCAGCTGCCACTGCGGTCCCTTTCCAAGCGATGGCTACTCTGCCAGCTGACCAGTATTGCTCTGCAGCGAGTCTCAGTTTTTTACGGTGTGAGCCGTTTGCTGATTTCGCCAAGAACGTTGTCGAGTTGCGATCGGACTTCGCTCGTGGCGGGATAAACGACGCGGCCCCGTTGGTCGTTTGTGATGGCCACAACATCGAATTCACCATTACGGCGTCTTAGGGGCATCACATAGGAGTTTCCGGTTGACAGATTGGAGATTTCAGAGAGTCCGACGACGGTGAGTTCCTTATCGGGAAATACGCCGTACATCGTTTCGGCAACACTCACGCGGCCGGTGGCTGAATCAGCGACGTTGCCGATGATTACCAAGTCCGCGTCAGCAAATTGGCGGCGGTTGAGCGTGATGGGATTGGAACTCAGCCCGGCTAAGGCCAACAGACCGGCGATCCAGACGACCCACACGGTTATGCCAACGACCAATCTTGTTTTTGAACGCGGCAAAACAGCGGATTGTTCTTCCATGACTTCCGGCGGCGACGATGCAGCGTCTTGTTTTTGAGCCGCCTGGCGGCGATGTCGTGACAACGTGCTTTCCTTCCCTGCGACGCACGATTCGAAAATTGGTGGCTGATGAGCAACTTTCGGGATCGGAAAAATATCAATTCAAGTGCTAGCGGTCGCTGCTGCGGGGTTTTTGCAACAGTGCGATCTTGCCGCAGTGGAGCCCTGGTTCGCCAAGAGGCATTGGCATTCTCATGGTGAGGCGACGCTATCTTGCCGCTGAGAAACAAGCTGCGATCTCCCAGCGGGAGCACCGTTAGTTGGGGGAGAAGGCGCGGCTGACATCGATGATGTATTGGTCGTCGAATGCTTCCTCGAAATCGAAGACGTTGCAAAAATCCTCTAAGCGATCATCGTCGGTTTTCTTCATGTCTCCGCTTTCGATCAATTCGAAGACAATTTTCCCGAAATCTTCTGTCGTATAGATTCCCCAGCTATTAAAGACAGTGCGGGCCAACATGCCGAACTGTTCTTGAGCGTATTGGCGAATGCCATTGACTAATTCCTGTCCGGAGATATGGGCCTCCGCTTCGGAATAATGGACGCCCGCCGCAGGGGGATGGCGAAACAGGTTTTGCGAATACCGCAAGGCTGGGAAAATGAACCGATACGCATTGGAATCGTAACGGCGTCTGATCGTTGTATTTGATGTCGTTGTCATGGCTTGCGTAGTACACTTCCGTTCCCGGTTTCACGGCGAGTTGTTATTGCTGTGAACTTTGGCCGGGCGATGTTTTCGGAGACTCTTTATTTACGCGAAATCCCAAGTCCGCAGACTTTCCAAACAAACGCTGTCCTTATTGCCGCTGCGACGACTGGTGCTGATGCAGGGGTTCATCACTTTGATGAATTCGAACGGCAAGTTTCGCCGATTGTCTGTGGCGGCGTGCCTGTTCATCATAACCGGACAGGGGATGCAATTTGAATGCAAATCTTGACATTTTCTTAAGATACCCTGGCAGGTACGAAGAATCCGCCTCATGGTTTTCGAGGTCCCCCGAGACCTCCAGCAGTTCCCAGACGTTCAGGTTTCAGGTTTGCAAGTCCGTTGTCTCACCTCAAACAATGACGAGGCTGCTGAGCGACTCTGCATGGATGCAGCAAACTTCTATTCGGCCGGCTTGACCGTCTCGGCCGATTTGGAGCGTTTGACGACTGTCACGATCTCACTTTCGTCAACGATAATGCGGCGTTGGTCTTCATATTGAATTAACAGTTTCCTGGCTAAGATTTCTTGCCGTAACACCTTGCCCTGTCCTTGTTTAGTGACGACCATGTTTCCGACAGCGGGCAACTCCCGGCGGATTTCCTGATACGTATCGTATTCGTACCGCAGGCAGCATTTGAGCCGTCCGCAGCGGCCGGAAATCTTTGTTGGGTCCAAAGTGGCTCGTTGAACCTTGGCCATTTTCATGGAAACCGGCGGCATCTGGGTGAGATGCGTATTGCAACAGACCGGTTTGCCGCAGTCGCCGTAGTCGGCAAGCAACTTCGCTTCATCGCGAACACCGATTTGCCGCATTTCGATCCGGGTGTGGAATTTCTTTGCCAGCGCTTTGACCAACTCCCGGAAATCGACTCGCTTTTCTGCCAAGTAGAAAAAGACGATCCGTTCTCCGCCGAGCACGTGCTCAACATCGATGAGTTCCATTTGCAGTTTGCGCTCGCGGATCATTTCCGCGCAGTCGTGGAATTCAATTCGCTCTTTTTCGTGCAACTCTCCGCTGGATTGCTCGTCCTCAAGAGTGGCAATGCGGACAATATGGCCTTTCGTTTCGGAGGAGGGCAAAAACTTAACGGCGCGTTCCGTTGCTTCGCAAAGGACCTCGCCCAATTCCATTCCCCGGTCGCTACGGACGACCACGGAATCTCCGCGGGCATAGGTTTGCGGCCCTTTTACCGAAAAGGGGGCGACGTGGCGGATTAACCCATAGCGAACGACGTAACGACTCGGCATGGTGATCTCGATAGATATGTATATGTTTCAATATGAAGCCGTCGCTGTCAGCCATGCCTCGCTTGTCCCGAGGCATTCAAGTGGCGGCGTCTATTGAAATTTGTGGAAAGGCAAAAATCCCAACGGGCATTATAGGCCCATCGCTGCGGCAATTGCCATCGTGGCAACAAATGCCGGGATTATCGGCTACTGGAGGCGTTCCGGTGGTCGGGGGAAGTGTGCTTTATGTTCAGGCAGACGTTTTTGCCGTACGGCCGATTCGGCCCAGGTCGTCGAACAGCGCTTCGATGCACAGTCCGACCGACATACTGCGATCCAAGTGCATTTGCGCAGTCACGGCGCGTTCGATGGCGGCACCGATCACTTCAGCCCGTTCCGGGTCGATTTCGGAAACCTCTGCAAGCGAGTGGCGGTAGTACTCCATGCAAAACCGGATTATCCAAGCGGCCCGTTGTCGTTGTGCCGCCGTGTCTGAACCAGCCGCTTCGATGCATTCCATGACCTGGGCAGCTGTATTCACGCTGTGAAATCGTTCTGATGCGAGTGCGGCAAACAATGTCCGCCGTTGCTCCAGAAGTTCAGCGTCTCCCAATTGCGCTGCAGTCGCCAAACTGCCGTCGCTCAGCGCGGCAATTTCAGCGGCGACCTCGGGCGAGTCGGTGATGCCGTTTGCCAAGATTAAGTCCGCCACATCCTCGGCGGTGAGGGGGGCAAAACGAATGGTTTGGCAGCGTGAGCGAATCGTAGGCAATAGCCGCTCGACATTGGTGGCGATCAGCAGGATCAATGAACCGTGCGGGGGTTCCTCCAAGGTCTTTAGAAAGGCGTTGGCAGCTGCATCGTTCATTTTGTCGGCGTCATCGATGACGGCGATTTTACGGTCGGCCGACATTGGCTTGAGGGACAAGTCGTGGCAGAGGCCTTCCTTGCCGCGATTCTCCTTAGGGCCGATAAACTGTTCGATCAGCAGTTCGCGTTTCTCCGGCAGCAGTTGCACGCGAGAAAAATCGGGGTGCGCGCCGCTAGCCATTTGTTTGCAAGACGGGCAGGTTCCGCAGGGATCCAGGTCCGTGTGGGAGTGGGTCTGACAAAAGAGCGCCTGCGCCAACGTTGTCGCGAAGGTCTGTTTGCCAACCCCTTCAGGCCCCACAAACAGATACGCCTGTCCCAGCCGGCCGCGCGATAGCGTACGGCGAAACATTTCGATCTGCTGTGTATGTCCGCGTAGTTGTTCCCAGCCCATCACCCTGCCGTCCTTCGTGACCGCAGGCCTCGCAATCGGAATTCAGAGCGAAAGGTCGCGGCGTCTGCGGTATTAAATTTCAATCGCAGAGAGTATCACGTCGAGATAGCGGGAACAACTGGCGCTGGAGTGGGACAATCGTCTGTCGTGGGGAAACAATCATCGGGTGGCAGCGATTGCCAACGGCAATGGGTCTGCCGTAGGCACAAGACGGGTGCAATTTCAGCTGTCCCGATGAATGAGACTCTGCTTGTTAACGGAGCGCGGAAATTGCGGCTTCTTGCGGGCTGTGCCCGCCCCGATTGCTGCGCCATCGCGGCCACCCTCTCCCAATTCTATGCCTATCGAATACAGGGTTGGTTGCTCTGGGAGAGAGGGGGGCATGTTGTCCGGCGGGTTTATTTCCGTGACATGTACATCGCTGGGGCATCGATGATCCAGGGGGTGGACCAGGTGCGGCCGTCGTTGGCGTTGCAGACGTCGAAGAAGTAGGTGTTGAACCGCACGCACCTGTAGTCGTGGTAGTTGTGCGAGGCGATGTGGTCGGCGGGGGTGAGGTTTTCGACGCCCGGTTTTGCGTAGTAGTGAATCCGCCCATCGGGAGTGAAGGACATTCCAATCGTCCACCAGCCGGTTTGTTTGATTTGCGGACCGGTGTAGTCGTAGCCCCGTTCATCGGCGCGAATGATGAAGTAGGCGGAGTCTTCTTTGTAGCCGCTGGTTTTGCTGTTGAATTGAATGAACATACCGGGATAGAGCGTTTCGCTTTCCGTTCCGCCGCTAAACCGGGAACGGAAACCAAAGAATCCTCGTTTACGAGAACCGCCCCGCGTGGAACGTTGTGCGAGGACACTGGCGCGAAATCCGAATGAGGTTCCGGTGCGGTTTTCCCATTTGTCGAACTCGGGGATGTAGAGTCGGACCACCACGTTGGGGGACCAGGCGACCGGTACAAATCCGCCTAAGGCATTCGTCACGTCGACCAACAGGTCGTCCTGTTGCCATTTGCGTGATGAGTAACCGGGGATGCCGGAGTTCAGCGTTTGCATCAACATCGCGCCGGTGCTGCCGGGAAGTCCGCCTGCCGGGGGCGTGACACGTTTGATGACGTCGGGCTGTCCGCGTTTGAGACTTTCAAACCATTTGTTGTTGTTGGACTTCCCAGAGGGATACCGGGTTTGTTTGTCGATGTTGCTGCTGCTCTTGGGGAAATTGTGTGTGAAGACCCATTCGGTATCTTCAAAGTCGTCACTGGCTTTCGCCTGGAAAGTGCCGGTTCCGGGGACAACTTGAGCCGACGCAGTTCCGCAAAGAACCGTAACCGTCAACGCCGAACAAAGAGTCGCCGCGAGCGACTTGGCAATCGAAATTCGCATGGTATCCATCCCAAAACTCAAATGGCGGTTATATACATTTTCCCCGAAAGAGAGCGTGGGCGCTCTCTTAGCACTCCTCTGAAATATCGGAATAGTAAACGGGAGAGCGTAAAGGATGTTTGTCGGCATAATCGTGTTTGTCGGAACCAGACGATCGTGCGCGGAAAACTTTGACATTCGCGTCCTCTGACTTAGAGGACCGCTGCGATTTCCCGATTTGCGAAACCGGAGAAAAAAGTTGTGGATTTTCAGATTGACCACTAGTAGCATGCGGATAGTGCGTTGTCCCAATGAGACCCGCCGGTTTGTTTTCGCCTCGCTTGGGGAATTATTTCATGTCGATTACGGTGCGCTGCCCGTGCGGTAAAGCCTATAAGGTGGCTGATAAACTTGCCGGCAAAAAAATCAAATGCAAGGCGTGCGAAAAGGTGTTGGCGATTCCGCGTCCGGTTGCCAAAACGAAACGGGATGGGATATCCAGCGACGACGATTCGGGGTTTTTGGACGTGGATCTGGATGCGGAGTATTCGCAGATGGCGGCGGTCAAACGCGCGCGTCCCAAACAAAGCGAATCTGAAAGCCAATTTGCCGATCCCTTCGAAAGGCGCGGTTTGGCAGCTGCCGGCCTCGATGTCTCCCAGAATAAAGAGCCTCGCTTTTTTATTCCGTCCATGCCCCGCGTTGAAAAAGTTGTCAGCAAACTGATCCCCTTGATGGGCGTCGCTTTGGGTCTGTTGATGATGTTGGGCACCTACCTGCTTTTTGTGTATTACAGATTATTCTGGCCGTTTCTAGGGGCTGCGGGCATCATTGTGGCGATCGTCAGCCTGAATTTGCTCTTCAAGGAAGAAGATGAGGTAGAAGCAGAGCCAGAGGCAGATTAACCCGCCCCAGATCAACGGCGCCTGCGCTTACCTGCCGACCTCAACCGGCAGATCCGCTCTTACTATCGTTTGGGAAGAATAGAGACATGACCATTTCCGTACCTTGCTCGTGCGGCAAGTCTTATAAAGTTGCCGACAAACTTGTCGGTAAGAAATTCAAATGCAAGGCGTGCGACAAGGTGTTGGCCATACCCCGACCGGCGGCGCGAAAGAAAGCGAAAACGGCCAAGTCGGATGAGGACTCCGATTTTTTGGACATGGATCTCGATTCCGAGTTTTCCCAGATGGCAGCTGTTGAGCGGCCGCGGTCGAACGATGACGACGATGAGTGGGACGTCACCCAGCAGCGCGATTATCGATTTGCTAACGGCGATCCGAATAGTGCGGAACCGCTTCAACGTTCTCATCAACAGGGGATGGGAGTCGAACAAACGGCGGCGATTGTGTTGGGGGTCCTGGCGATTTGCATTGGCATCGGTCTGATTGGCAGCGGGATTTACTTGCGGGTCAACCACGGTTGGCGAATCCGCGGCTTCATTGGTCTGGGGATTACGTCTCTAGTCAGCGGCGTGGGTTTTTTGGTCAAAGGGTTGTGAAGAGAACTAGGGCAGGCTCCCGCCTGCCGTGAATTACACTCGACGTGAATCGCTGAGTTGCGGCAGGCGGGAGCCTGCCCTACGGGTTAGACGTTGCTGCGATCTAGAGAATGCGCCCTCCCGGGAGGGTGGTCTTTTAGATGCGAAACTTCTCTTGGAGACTTTCCAACTTTGCCGAATCATGTGGGTGGCCGCAGTCGCAATCGTCATTGAGGTCACTATACCGGACCGCTAAGCAGACGTTACAACGGCCGCAACATCGGCAATAGGGCACTTGGCAAGTCGCGCACAAACGAACCTCTTTCGACCGTTTAGTCCCGCATCCCGGACAGCGTCCGCAACCCGGGCAGGTTTGCGTCGTTGCGGCGATCACTGTTGAGCAGCCAGGGCAATGAATCATTTTGGATGTCGACATGGGTTGAATGGGGTGGTTGATCTTTGTAGCACGTGGGTCCGCTCAACCTGAATCAGCAAAGCGGGTCCATTTGAAATAGGCGATGGTGATGGCGATCCACGTCCAATCGTCGTCGTCAGAAAAGATCATTAACGCGCTTGGCCGACAAGTCCGGACGTGGAAAGCGAAGGATCGTCGAACAGCAATGCGCGTCCATCCGAAAGTCTGTTGTACTTGTAGGAGCGGGACTTCGACGTTTCGGGTGAGCAGCGTTTCACCTGCGAACAGCAGCCTCGGTCCGCGACGTAGACGAAATTGTTCGGCTTGCCCCTGTTGGAATACCAAGTCAGTTTGAGGAGCACGCATCAAACAAAAGTCGCGTAACCGCGTTCGCCACGTCCGGTTCGATTGCGGCTTGATTTCGAAGCGCGCCGAACGCTTTTCGCCCGTTGTTGCATGTCGGATGAGATAACACGGAAATCGTTTGTCATTCGCATCGATTTCGCTCCAACATTCGAATTCCGTTCTACCGTCCCGTTCAAATCCAACGCGATCAAACCCGACGTTTGATTGCCAGCCGAGCTTGGGAGCATTGGTGACGAGGTGATAACGCTTCATGGACACATTGTGCCGCCGGACTACGTCGAAGGCAACAACAATCGTTCAATCGGCGCGCCTTCACACAGTGCCAAGGGGCGGCCGATGGGGGTGATGACTTCTTGGGCGTATTCGACGCCGAGCACGGCGAGGATGGTGGCGTATAAATCGGGGACTTCGATCGGGTCGACGGGATCTTTTTTTGCGCCGGTGGGGTCTGTTTCGCCAATCACTACGCCGCTGCGCAATCCACCGCCGCCGAGAAGTGCGGAAAAGCCAGTCGGCCAGTGGTCGCGGCCGTCGAGGGGGTTGATGTTGGGCGTGCGGCCGAATTCGCCAATGCACAAGACGACGGTCGATTCCAGTAGATCACGCTGGCGAAGATCGGTCAGCAGCATGGCCAGCGCCGGGTCGAGGATCGCCGCGTTTTCTTGGTGGCCGTCGAAGTTATTGGCGTGCGTGTCGAACCCGTCGAGCGTGACCTGCACCGCTTTGACACCGGTCTCGACCAACCGCCGCGCCATCAAGCAGCCTTGACCGAAAGAGGTCTCGCCATAAGCGGCGCGGATGGCGGCTGGTTCGTGCTGCAATTCAAAGGCCCGCAGTTGCTCGGAAGTCATCATGGTCAGCGCCCGCTTGAGGGTTTGACGATGTTGCGTGCGGTCGGCAGCAGCGGTGCGGTTTTTGCGAAACGATTGTTCGATGATATCCAAGTTCGACAACCGTCGCTGTTGCCGCTGATCATCGACGTTTGCCGTGACGTTGCTGACTTTGTCTTGCGGATTGAAAACTTTGAAGGGATCGAATTTGTCGCCGAGATATCCACCGCGACCGGGAAACGGATCGTTGCCGATCATGACATTGCGGGGGATTTCGACTCGGGCATCAGTTTGTTGTTGTGTGACTAGTGCGGCGATGGAAGGGTGGGTCACGGTCGGGTCGGGTCGGTATCCCGTTTTGAGGAAATAGGCGCCCCGTTCGTGGTCCCCTTCTTTGGAAACCAGCGAGCGGATCACGGAGAGTTCGTGGATCTGTTCGGCCGTGTGGGGAAACAAATCGGCGATATGCAAACCGGGAACCATCGTGGCCAGTGCCTTGGTCGGTCCGCCGACTTTGGTCCCGGGATGGGGGTCCCAGGTCTCGAGTTGGCTCGGTCCGCCCGCCAGCCACAGCGTGATCAGTGATTTCTCACGTTCTGGACCGCGCTTTGCAGCGGCGCGGAGATCCAACGCCGGGAGCGCAAAGGAGAGTGTGCCGGCGGCGGCGATTTTTAGAGCATCGCGACGTGACAGACAGGAGGATGCTTGGTCGGTCATGAATTTATGTCTCACAAGATGCGCCTCGTGCACTTTAGAATTTCAAAAGTTGGGTGCCACTGGCTTGGCCAGTGCGAGTTCAAATATCTGATAGACAAACAAAGCACTGGCATAGCCAGTGGCACCCCCCAGGGGGGCAACTAATACAACGGGGTAGTGAGGAGGGGCTAATGATTCCAGGAAAATTCGGTTGTGTTTAACAGGCTCCAGAATAGATCCTCGACGACTTGTTCTCGTGATTCGTCCGTGCTGTCTTGGAGTTGGGCGACGAAGTGGGCTGATTCGGGTGGTGTTGGTTTTCGCGACAGGCAAATTAAAAATGCGGTTTCGATGCATTGCTCGTCGGTGGGGGCCATCGTGGCGGTGCCGCCGACGGAGTTGAAGAGATTGCTTTCCATCAATTCGCGGACCAGGTCGCCGTTCATCAGTACAAGTCGTTGCGGAATGGTTCCGCCCCGTTCCTGTAATTCATCACTTCCCAGATCGCCGTACTCACGGATGAAATCTCCCTCGCGAATCAGACGGATGGTGCGGACGAGTAAATGCGAGTTGCGGTCGATGGTTTGCACTGATGCCGCTTGTAGTATCGCGCCGATGACTTGTTCGGGGCGCAACCGCACGAGTGGAAAGATGGCCGATTTGCTTTCGGCGGCGGCGAGTGACTTGTCGTCGCCGCCATCGATGGTCGAAGCCGCGCGGAAGGCGCGTGTGGCGGTGATGGTTTCGATCAGGTGTTTGATGCTGTAGTTCTGTGCCGCGAAATCGTCGGCAAGCAAGTCGAGCAGGTCGGGGGCATCGGTTGGGGGCGGGTCGTCGAGGTCGTCAACCGGTCTGAGGTAAGCGCGGCCAAAGAGGAGTCCCCAGACACGGTTCACAGTGGCACGGCGGAAGCGGCGGTTTTCGGGGTGTGTTAACCAGGCAGCCAATTGTCCGCGCGATGTGCCGGCGGTGGGCAACCATGTTGGTGAGAAGGGGACCGACGGTGCGACCGTACGATCTTCGAGAGTCTCTCGGTCCTGGATTGTATACTCCTGCGGTTTGTCCTCCACTCCGAAGGGGGACAATGAGACTTCTCCGAAGTGAGCGGCGAGTCCTTCGAATTGGTCTTGGGTCCAATCTCGGAAGGGATGGTCGTGGCATTGGGCGCAGTCGATGCGCTGTCCTAGAAACGCGCGGACCGTGCGGCCGGCGAGTTTATTTTCGTCGAAGTCTTCGTCGATGCGGGCAGAGGTCACAAAATTCACCGCCGGCGCGCCGGTCCACAGGCCGGTCTCGGCGATCAGGTGTCGCACCGTTTCGTCATAGGGGTGATCAGCTTGCAACCGGCTGCTGAGCCAATCGGTCAGACGGTCGCGGCGAAAAATGATAAACGGACCCTCATCGACTCCCACATAAACGCGGGCGAGGCGTTGGGCGAAATAATCGGCAAAGCGGGGATCGTCCAACAGTCGTCGCGTCCAGCGGCGCAGCTTGTCGGGTTGAGTGTCGGTTTGGAATTGGCGGATTTCTTCCAGCGAGGGAATCGTGCCGTGCAGCGCCAGCGACAGGCGTCGCAGTATCTGTAGGTCATCCGCCGGTTCGGCTGAGGCGATGTTGGCGTAGGTCCAGGATTGATTGAGATAATCGTCCACCGTCGCAACGGCTGAAGAGAGCGTGGGCGTCACGTTGGCGGGTGAGGAGCGCCGCGGCTGGCGGAGGGGATCGCGCGCGGCAGCTGCGACCAGCAGGGTCACGCCGGCGACAACAGCGATTGGAATCAGGGCGGCTCGGACTTTCATGATCGCCTCGCGCGGTGACGCGCGTTCCCAGCTTGCCGGAGAATTGCCAGACGGCTCACGTGAACCATCTGTTTTAAGGGATTCAATTTGATTATTCTCTAAAGATCGAATGCTGCAAGGCGAATAACCGATTGCCGTGCAGCCATTGAGCTATTCGAGTGGCTGCGGGAAATCTTGACGTCATTTGCGAATTCCGGCGGATCGAAAGAAAACAATCGCATGTCCGAGCATTTGCAATCCCCTCCCGACACCTCTGAGCTGCGGCTCGAACCCGTGGAATTGACCAAGTTTTACGACGAATCGTTGGTCGAGGATTCGCCCGATCCCACACCACCCGCCCGGCAGAGAGGGTTGCTGTGGGGGATGTTCGCTGCGCTCTTCCGAGCCATCCGGTTTGTATATCGCCTGATCGGGGCGGTGTTGGTGTTGGCCGTGGTTGCGGCGGTGCCGATTGTGAATTTTTGGGTGCTGGGGTATTTGTTGGATGCCCAGGGGCGAGTCGCACGGGGACGCGTGGCCGGGGGCGGAGGGTGGCGGGATGCGTTTCCTGATATCGCGTCGCTGTCACGGATCGCCTCGATCGGCGTGGGGATTTCGCTCTGTTTGTTGCCGCTGCGGCTGTTGGCGGGGCTGGCGGCCGATGCGCGTTTGATCTCCGCCGGCTCGACGGCCGATGTGGGGTTACATCGCGCGGTGATCGTGGCGGCCGTGCTGGTCGCCGTGCATATCTATTTGGCCCTCGCTCGTGGCGGCGGGTTGTCCTGCTTCTTTCGACCGCTGAAGAATCTGCGTTGGCTGCGAAAGCAAATTCGCAATGGACAGTACCTTGAGGTTGCCGATCGCGAAACACGGGCCTTCATCGCGTCGCTTCGAATTCGCGAACGGTGGTGGTTGGGGCTCCGGGGATTTCTCACCGGTTTGGCTTGGTTGATCGTGCCGACGGCTATGTTTGCCGCTGCGAACAGTTCTGAGGGGGGACTAGTTGCCGTGACCATTGCCGGGGGACTGTTGCTGATTCCGGTGCTGAGTTGGATGCCGTTGTTGCAGGCGCGGTTTGCGGCGGAGCGGCGATGGCGGGCGGCGTTTGAATTGCGGACGGTGCGGCGGATTTTTCGCCGTGCACCAATCGCGGGGACGTTGGCCGTGATCGGCACGTTGGTGTTGTCGCTGCCGTTGTACCTGGCCAAGGTAGTCCTGCCGCCGCGGGATGCGATGTGGATGGTGACGATCGTGTTCATCGTCAGCATCTGGCCGGTGAAACTACTCTCCGGCTGGGCTTACCAGCGCGGCATGAAACGCGAGACCGATGCTTGGTGGGGTCTGCGTTGGCTGGGCCGCGGCGTGATGCTGCCGTTGTTGGCCGTCTACGTCTTTTTGTTGTTGTTCACGCCCAGCTTGGGAGAGCATGGCAAATGGGTGTTGTTTGAACACCACGGATTTTTGCTGCCGGTGCCGTTTTGATGAAATCCAGAAATCAGTTTGTTGAACACTGTTTATTCCAGACAGGTTCAATTGTCGAACCAAAACACGAGACGCGTGCGTCCGTCTCCTAGTTTTGCTTCAATTTGTTCCATAACATTCACCACGATCGGGAACATCATCTCTCTTTGGTCGTCTTTCATCTCCATAATCGACAGGTCAAAGTAGTCGAGACTATCGAATATCTCGGGAAGCGTTAACCAGCTTGGCGAGTGCCAATCGGGATGCGATACTCGTTCCTTGCACACTTTCCCCGCCCCAAACACGATCCTCCATGGGCAACCTATGTAGATTGAATATCCATCGTCAACCCATCGCTGCGCCACTTCTTGCGTCACGGCAGGGAGGCCCGGCGACAGCCAACTTAAGTTGCTGTTGAAGTAGTGTACGTCGGTGTCGCCTTTCACAATTATGTGTGCAAATCGGTTAAATACGGGAAATGATAGCATTGGCGGTAAGCCACGTGGTGAATGAAGCGCGCGTTTTCGTGATCGGTCGCCAGGAAAGTGGTAGTTTACGCCGTCCCCCAGAGCGTCAAGTACTTGTGGGTTTCCAGTGAGCAATAATTCACCATCGTTAAATGCCGAAACTGTTTTGGACGTCACGAACGGCATGCTCTGTTCGGAGTAGTCCACTTCGATGAATGCATGAATACTAGTGCCCATTGGATCGTCCCCTTGCCAACTATATACGCGCACGTTCCTTCGTCGACCAAGTAGTAAAACACTTCGATAGACGAGGCTTATACGATACTTCGAAGTTACCCGCCGAATTCATGCGCTTACCAGTTCAATATTCCAAAGCGTATGGTCGATAAGCAAGAGTTCGAAATTATCCGATACTGCCCCGATATTTCGCGGGTGGCACTGAATGTCGGCGGCAATCAGTGTGCCGGAGACACAAGTCGCTGCCGTTTCAGCCGTGCTTGTCAATCAGCCTCCCCTTGTGTCGGAGGGCGTGAATTGCGGCTTTTTGCGGGCTTTGCCCGCCCCGATAGCGAAGCTATCGCGGCCACCCCTTTGTGTTGCCTGCGGTCAAACGTAGCACTGGCGGACGAGCCGCCAGTGGCACCCGTGAACTGTTTATGCGGCGCGGACGGTGGCTAGGATGCGTTCGCGGCGGGCGCGTTCCCAGTCGGCGTCGACCATGATTTTGACCAGCTCGGCGAACGTGGTTTTTGGCTGCCAGCCTAGTTTTTCGCGGGCCATTGTGGCGTCGCCCAAGAGCAAATCGACTTCAGCGGGGCGAAGATAGCGGGGGTCGATTTCGACGTACGGTCGCGGGGACAATCCCACCTGTTCGAAAGTGAGGTCCAGGAATTCTTGGACGGAATGCGTTTCTCCTGTGGCGATCACGAAATCTTCGGGCTGGTCTTGTTGCAGCATCAGCCACATCGCTTCGACGTAATCGGCGGCGTAACCCCAGTCGCGTTTAGCGTCGAGATTGCCGAGGTACAGTTTGTTTTGCAGCCCTTCACGGATACGGGTCGCGCCGAGCGTGATTTTGCGGGTGACGAAGGTTTCGCCGCGGCGGGGGGACTCGTGGTTGAACAGGATCCCGTTACAGGCATACAGGCCGTAGGCGTCGCGGTAGTTCACGGTTTGGTGGAAACTGAAAACCTTGGCACAGGCGTACGGGCTGCGGGGATGGAAGCGAGTGTTTTCGTTTTGCGGTGTTTCGGAAACCTTGCCGAACATTTCGCTGGAGGAGGCTTGATAGATGCGGACTTCGTGGCGGCGGTTGAGTTGCCGCGCTGCTTCGAGCAGTCGCAGTGTGCCGAGCGCGTCGACGTCGACGGTGTACAGCGGCTGGTCGAAGGAAACCCGCACGTGGCTTTGCGCGCCGAGGTTATAGATTTCGTGCGGCTCGATTTCGTGGACCAGATTCGACAAGCTGCCGCCGTCGGTCAGGTCGCCGTAGTGCAGGACCAATTTTGGGCTGGTTTCGTGAGGGTCCTGATAGAGATGATTGAGGCGTTCGGTGCTGAACGTGCTCGAACGGCGGACAATGCCGTGCACCTCGTAACCTTTTTCCAAAAGGAACTCGGTGAGGTACGAACCATCCTGTCCGGTGATGCCGGTGATTAACGCGCGTTTGGTTGGGTCGGTCATTTGAATTCCTATTTCATTCCCTCGTTCCCAAACGGAGTTTAGGAACGCCGGTTCGCGAAGCTCCGCTTCGCTGAGGTGTCTGTTGGGCTTGGTTGGTTACGTGATGGCCGTCCGATGTTGTCTCCCTCTCCCTCTGGGAGAGGGCCGGGGTGAGGGTTTTCGCATCAATTGCGATTTCCCACCGTCATCAGACGTGACTTACGTTAAGCCGTGGTGCATTGGGGTTGTTATTCGTCCTGCATAGAAAGGTGCGTCGCGACGCACCCTACGCTGCGGGGGTGATGGTTTTTTTGGTTTGTTGTTCGTACCAGGCGATGGTGGCGGTTAGGCCGTCTCGCAGGGAGGTTGTGGCGCGGAAACCGAATTCTTGTTCGGCTCGCGATATTTCTAAGCAGCGACGAGGTTGGCCGTCGGGGCGGTTGCTGTTGAAACAAATCTCGCCGGTAAAGCCGGTCAGTTCAGCGATGAGCAGGGCCAAGTCGGCGATTGGGATTTCCTGGCCCGAGCCGATATTCACCGGGTCGGATTTGTCAAAACGATCCGTCGCCAGGGCGATGGCGCGGGCGGCGTCTTTGACGTAGATGAATTCGCGGGAGGCGGTCCCGGTGCCCCAAACTTCGACCTGCTCAGCACGGGCGTCGCGGGCCTGGATCATTTTGCGAATCAGGGCAGGGATAACGTGGCTGGTTTCCAGATCAAAATTGTCCCGCGGCCCATAAAGATTGACCGGTAATAACGAGACGGCGTTGAAGCCGTATTGTTCACGGTAGGCTTGGGCCTGCACGAGCAGCATTTTTTTGGCGAGACCGTAGGGAGCGTTGGTCTCTTCGGGGTAGCCGTCCCAAATGGCGTCTTCGCGGAATGGCACCGGAGTGAATTTGGGGTAGGAGCAAATGGTGCCGGTGGTCACAAATTTCTCGACGCCCGCTTGCCGGGCTTCTTCCATCATTTGGATGCCCATGATGGCGTTGTCGTAGAAGTAGCGACCGGGGTTTTGACGGTTGGCCTCGATGCCTCCCACGACTGCCGCTAAATGCACAATCACATCGGGCCGGGCGGTCCGCAGTAGGCGGCGGATGTCGTCGCGTTCGCGGAGGTCAAACTCGGCGCTGCGTGGGACCACGATCGACGCGGGTGCGAATTTGGCCAATTCCGCGCACACCGGGGCTCCCAAAAATCCGGCGCCTCCGGTCACGACAATGCGGCGTCCCGTTAGAAAACTCATACCATCAATCCTTTGATGCGGCGGCCCGTTTCTCATTGTCTCTCAACCCCCGACTCTGCCGGGGGAATGGACGCTGTACAAATTCCGCGTCGCTTACGAAACCCAGGAGCGCGAGGGGCTCTCTTGCTCGTCAAGCAGGGCATGGTGCGGCGTGGGGGTGGAGGTGGCGGGGCGTTCGCTGCTGATTTTTTCCATCAGCTCGACCCAAGTTTGCCGATGTTGCTCGAGAATCTTGATGGCGTCGGTTGCTGCTTGGGCATCCCGTTCGCCGTCGGCGTCGACCAACGCGCGATAGACAAATCCAAAGACCGCCTGCAAGTTGACAACCATGGCTTCGTCGCCATCGGCTTTGAGTCCGTTGATCAACTCATTGACAAACTCGCGACTGCGGCTGAATGATTCGTGTGACAGTTCGTAGTTGGCTTCGCCCAAGGCTTGCACACCAAGTCGCGCAAAACGCAGCGCGCCGTCGACGACCAGCATGTGCAGTTGCTCAGGAGGGGCGGTCAAAACTTGTGTTTCCAGGTATTGATCAGCGGCAGGCATGATGTCGGTCCTTCGTATTGGTCAGACGTTGTGAAAGGGAGTTGATGATGGTTTGACGCAGCGGGGCTGCTGTGATTACGACGAGCCCGGATTCGCGAGTGCTGCCAGTCGATCGATTGCTGAGGACTGAGAGTTCAATTCGCTGATGATGGTTTCCATCCTGGCGTATTGCTCCACAAGACGAGCCCGCTTGTTTTCCAGTATTTCATTGAGCACGCCGATCCGTTCGTCGATGGACTGCAATGATGCGGTCAATGCTTCGTTTTGCAGCGATATCGCGCCAGTGAACGGGTCGGTGAATGCATCGACGGTGGTCTCTAGTCGGTCGGACAAACCGTTGTCGGTCGCAGTGAAGAACTCGCGGACGGCGGCGGGATTGTCGTCGAGTGCTGTTTTGAGCACTTCGTCATCTAGTTGGAGCTTGCCGCCGGAGGTGACAGTAATTCCCAAGTCTACGAGTGAGCGATACGGTCCGTTGAGGTTTCCGACCGGTTGTGTGACTTCGCTGTCTAAACGTCGCAGCAATCGCAGGACGATCCCTTCGCCTTGCAGGACGCCCCGTTCACCCGTATCGGGATCGAATTTGGTTAGGTCTGCGGCGGCATCGATGATTCGGTTGTACGAGTCGATGAAGGATTGCACAGAATTGATGATATTGTCTTGATCACGCTGCACCGTGACTGTGATCGGATCTTCGCTCACCTCTTTGATATCAATCAGGGCATTGATGCCGGTGTTGAATCGGTTGGTGCTGGATGTTGTGACAAATGCCGTGGCGGGGTTGGAACCGATGCGGAGCACTGCATCTTCAGCACGGGTTGTGATCGTCAATCCGAGGTCGAATCCCTCTGAGTCAAGAATCAGCGCGCCCTCCGACCCCGACCGGGTGGAGTTGAGCACCAATCGTTTGGAGTTCAGCGTGCTACCGTCGTCGATAATGGCAGCGGTCAGCCCGGCGTTGGCGTTGTTGAGTTTTTCCGCAATGTCATCCAGCGTATCTTCGGCATCGATTTGGATCTCCGTCGTTAACCGGCTGGAGATCCGTTGCTGGCCCCCTTCGTTGGTATCCACCTCGCCCAACAGCCGGAGTCCCTGCGCCGCCTGGCCGCCGCCCAGGTCTTGGACAGTGAGTGTTTCAGCTCCCCCGGCGAGGTCGATCAGCTCGAAGCCGTCTCCTGTTTCGTTGAGTTGCGCTTGCACATTGATCGTCTCATTGGAATTGATCCGCTGCAGCACGTCGCCGATGTTTTTTACCGATGTCGAAAGGCTGATCGTCGCGGTGTTTCCCGCAGAGTCGGTGATCGTGAACGCACTGGTTTGTGGTGTTCCGCCCCCGGGAGCATAGCCATCGAGACTCGTGGCCGCGTTGACGTATTGCAAGTTGAGCGAACCGGACTCGACGGTGCTTTGCGCTGCATCGACGGCAATGCCAAGTTGCGTCGCCAGCGTCGAACCTCCCACGTCGGCGATCGTTAAATTGCCCGACGGCGATGCCGTGGTATCGATGATGCGAATCCCGGTGCCCAATTCGTCGAACGTGGCTGTGAGATTCAATTTCGAGCCGGTGTCTTCGGCTTGATTGATGGCGTTGATCACATCGTTCAATGATGTGGCGGTGCTGAGGTCAACGACGGCGGTTTTTCCCGATTGGTCGGTCAGCGAAATCGACCCGAGTTGATCGAATCCCTGTCCGCCATTGAGATTTCGCAGCAGGACCGAGTCGAGTCCGCCGATGATGCGTTCGCCGCTGATGGTGTTTCCCACAGCGGCGACATCCAGTCCCAATTCATGCAGGACGTTGGCATCGTTGATTTCGGTCAGTTCAAAAGAACCCGCCCCGCCCCCGCCAGTCTGGTCGGTGAGGGTGAATTGACCGTTGTTCACTTCGGCCAGCACCTTGCCGGCGTTGTCTTCGTGGTCATTGATGGCATCGGCGATATCTTGCAGCGTCACTGCGTCGTCGAGGTCGACATCGAATTCCGTTGTGGGATCGTCGGTGAGACTGATCCGTAGTTCCGGGGCACCTTCAATCAGTCGCAGGCCGTTGCCGCCGTTGATCAAGTCGAGTGTATAGTCGCCCGGAATGGTGTTGATGTCGTCGCCGGTAATCGTGGTTCCCGCGGTTGTCTTGAGAAGCCCTAGGCCTTCGGCCGCATGACCGCCATTGAGTTCCGCGACGGAAAAATCGGTTGCCGATTGACCGGACGTATCGACCAGAATAATCCCATCCCCTTCAGCACGGGCCTCGACGCTGATGGCGCTGTTTTCGTTGATCAAATCCAACACATCGGTGACCGACACGGCATCGCTGATATCAATATCGGCCGACGCGCCGCTGCCATCGGTGATACGAAATACGCCGCGGGCGACACCCTGGCCTTCATTCAGAATGTCCAGTGGGGTCGGAGTCGCCAATTTCCCACCCGAGGCGATGGTGATCACGCCTTCGCCGAGCGTCTGAGTATCGGTGTTGGCAAAACCCTTAGAATAGATTTGTTGTGTGGTGGCTTTGCGAATCGCCTCGAATTCATAGGTTCCGACAGGGGTGTCGGGACTGGGGGCTACGCTGAGGATCGCTGGATTGGAAACGGTCGTGGTCAGTTTGTCGAACGTCGTCTCTTTACCGAGTGTGGTGGCCGATCCGGTGAGTGAGAGCAGATTTCCGGACAGGACGTTGAGTCCGCCACTTGTGGCGCCGTATTCTTCGGCACGACTCGCGAGCCGATCGATCGTACCGCGCTGGGCATTGATGAGCGCATCAATGATTTCGCCTGTCGGCAAATTGCTCGCCAGTCCAACGCTGGTAGAAATTGTGCCCATATGCCGTTTCGTTTTCAGTAGGAGGTTTACCAGTTGGAGCGCCCGTTTATCACACCGCGCAGCACCAGCCCGACGGATTTTCTCCGTAGAGTATTTGAGATCTATCGGCAGGCTGTTGTTGGGACTTGAGAAAAAAATGGGAATTCGGATGGATTGCCGGTATATTCTGAGAGAACAAATGGGCGTTCTTTCCAGGGACGCCCAATGACGTCACTGTCAGCATGACTCAAATCCCTTTTCAAGCAGATTCGGAGCGCCGCACGATAGACGAAAAAACTACAAAACGCGTGGACTCGCTTTATCGAAACATAAAGCAGTTGCTGCCGTTGGGGTGTCTTGCTTATTTTGTCCCCGTTATCGGATTCATTTTATTGCCGATTCTCATTGGCTACACACGTCTCCGCTCTAATTTGAGAAAAGATTATGCGAAGGGATTGATTCAAATTGAGGAACATGATTCCGTTTCACCTAAGCCAGGGGAACTGAGTCCGCAACAGAAATTAGAATTTCTGCTCCACGGAAATGCCCGCCTCTGGATTCCCACCTTTATCACCGTGCTCTTTTGGGGCTTGGTTCTAGCCTTGTTTGCGTATGAACTATTCTTCCGAGAGTAGCAGAATGAAGCCGACCACCGGACTTTTATCCACGCTTAGCCGCTCGCAGCGATTGGTGCCAATTCTGAGCTATTGGAGGCACCGATGAACCACCTCGAACGTTTTTTACCTTCACGGTTTGAGATACTCGTTATCGTAGTGATCTGTGGAGGCCTATTCGCGCTGCTGTATCCCGCAGTTCAAATGCAACGCAATCCTAAAGGGCCTCACGGCTCGATGATTCCTCAGGAACCGCCCGATGAACGAAATCGAGTGTTTCATTCCTCCGGGGTGTCCATCGTGGCTCCGCTGAATTGGGATAAGATTCGAGATTATTCCTTCGGTTTCCCTTTTTTGTCCGTTGCAGCTAGGGGTGTTCCCGGTGCTCGGCTCAGGTCGTTTATTGAAATCCAATTAACAGACGCTCCCGGAGAAGATATCCAGAACCGTTACCGGCCGCTGAGATTTCAAGGTTGGCCTGCGTACGAACGGATGCAAATCGACCGCGAAGATTCATTCGATGACCCGGCAAGCTCCAGTTACGAGCTGTACGTGAATCGCAACGACGAGTGGTGGTTAGTCCGATTTATCATTGCGGATGAAATGACAGAATTGCCGCCCGAGATCCGGCGATATCTCGACACAATTCGTTTTCCAGAAGAGCAGTCCCGTTTACGGGACTTGTCACGCGAATAGCGTATATTCGCCCCGTCGTTTACGGCGGGGTCACGTAGGAGAGAATGTTTCCGGATGGAGCCTCGTTGACGAGGCTTCTCGCTGGTTGGCTTGAGCCAGATAGCGGCTGTGGCTAAAGCCGCGACATCGAGAACCCCCGTGAAACGGGGGTGAATTTGACGGTGTGCCGAGCGCCTTCCCCGCCGTAAACGACGGGGCTAATACCGCTGCGCGGGGCGCCCGGTGAACCGGGCTTTGTGGTTCCTGTGGGGTTTGGGATTGTGATTCGGTTTATGGGGGTGCGTGTTGTGGGTTGTCCGTAGATTTTTCAACATCGCGCAGGACCGCTGGTGCAGGGGAGCTTTTTGCAATGGGGGCTAGGTTCCCGGTTCGACGCTTGCCGCACGCGGCTGGGTTTTCTACCGTGGTTGCGTATCGTGGAATTCAACAACGGAGAGTCACACATATGACGGACATCTATCAACGCGGCGCTGCTGTCCTGCCGGGCGGGGTTTGTTCCAGTACGCGGTTTAATCAAGCATGGGGCAAGCCGGTCTATGCGACGCGGTCCAAAGGGGCGCGGTTTTGGGATGTTGAGGGGGGGGAGTTTCTCGATATGTCGATGAGCCACGGTGCTACGCTATTGGGGCATGCGCCGGAGTGTTTGCGACGGGTGTTTGAACAAACCTGGGAGGCGGGTGTCCTGTGTAGCCTGGATACCGAACATCACATCGAACTGGCTGAGCGTCTGTGCGAAATCGTCCCCTGCGGCGAACGTGTTCGCTTTACCGGATCAGGGTCCGAAGCGACGTTGCATGCGTTGCGGCTGTGTCGTGCGGTGAGCGGGCGGGATAAGATCATTCGTTTTCGCGGGCATTTTCACGGGTATCACGAATTCACATTTATCGGCGGGCACCCGCCGGCGGGGCAATTGGAGGCGTCGCCGCCGTATCGTGAAAGCGCGGGCATTCCGGAGGCGATGGCGGAGTTGATCGTGCCGGTCGAATACAACAATCCCGCGGCGCTCGAAGCGGCGATTGCCGAGCATCGCGGCGATGTGGGGACGATCGTGATTGAACCGGTCGATTTCAATTGCGGCTGCATTCTACCCGAACCAGGATTTCTGGAATTAGCGCGGCGGTTGGCGGATGAGAATAACATGATTTTGTTTTTCGACGAGATCCAATCGTTTGCCAAAAAGAGTCCCGGCGGCGCGCAACAAGATTTTGGGGTGACGCCCGATATCTGCACGATCGGCAAATCGCTCGGCGCCGGCCTGCCGCTCTCGGCAATCGCAGGCAAAGCGGAGTTGATGGACCGTTATAAACCGATCGGCGATGTCGCCCACAGCGGGACATTCAATGCGCCGTTACCGTCGATCTTAGCGGGGTTGGCGTTTGTGGAGACCGTAACCACGTCGGAGTTTTGGCAGCACATCAATACGCTAGGCGAACGGCTGTTTGCCGGTTTGGCGGAGATTTCACAGCGTAGCCCGGTGCCGGTGCGGTTCCAACATCACGGCAGCCGCTTCGGCATGATCTTCGGCACGCGGGAACCGGTCATCAACTACCGGCAAAGCCTCGTCCACGATCCGCAGACGATGCTGCAATTCTGCCGCGAAACGACAGAGCGTGGCGTCTACTTCCACGACTACGGCGGCGGCTCATGCCATCACGGATTTAGCTTGGCGCACGACGCGGATGATATCGACCGCGTGCTGAACGTGGTAGACGACTCGTTGGCAGCGATGGGCAGCTAATCCGCTTCAATTGAGCCAACACAAGAAAACGGGTAGCCGCGATTGCGCAGCAATCGGGGTTGGCATAGCCAACAAGAAGCTGCAATTAGAACGTTGAATAGATTTCCGAATCCGCCAATTACGCAGACCGTCAACTGCAGCGTCTCGTGCCGACAGCACACCGATTGCAAAACAATCGCTGCCACCCGTTACCCGAGGAAAGCCCTCTCGAGAATCACCGTGTTCCTCAAGCCTGTTCCCTCAAGCCTCAAGCCTCCCGCCCCCTTAAGACCATTTCCAAGTCTCACGAATATCCGCTTCATTCACAATTGCCGTGGGGGGCCAAGTCCCTTTGGACATGGCGACGATGTTGGCGGCGGCTTCGTCGGCCATGTCTCGCAATGATTTTTCATCCACGCCGCCGATGTGGGGCAGGGCGACGACGTTGTCGAGTTTGAGCAGCGGATTGTCGGCCGGGGTTGGTTCTTCCTCAAAAACATCCAACCCGGCGGCGGCGATGTGTCCCGATTCGAGAGCGGGGATCAAGTCCGCTTCAACAACCAGTCCACCACGGGCGGTGTTGACGAAAAAGACGCCCGGTTTCATTTTGGCGATCGTCTCTTTGTTGATCAGCCCGCGCGTTTCGTCGGTCAGGGGGGCATGGACGGAGATCACGTCGGAGCGTTTGAGCAGTTCGTCCAGGCTCACGATTTCGATGTTGTGCTCAGCATTGAATTCGGCATTGGGAAATTGTTCGGCAGCGATGACATTCATGCGAAACGCGCGAGCGCGGATCGCCATACTGCGGCCGATGCGTCCCAGGCCGATAATGCCCAGCGTCCGCTCGCGAACGTTCTGCATGATGTGCGGCTTCCACTGTCCGCTGCGCATTTCGCGATCCGTCTGTGTGACCGTGCGGGCAATATCCAGCATCAGAGCAAAGGCATGCTCGGCAACGCATTCGTGGTTGGCGTTGGGGGTGATGGAGACCGCGATTTTACGTTCGGTGCAAGCCGGGACGTTCACTTGGTCGTAACCAACCCCGACGCGGGAGACGACACGCAAGTCGGGACAAGCTTCGAGCAACGACGGCGAATACAACTCTCCGCTGGCCAGCGTCGCACTGATGCCTTGGAACGCCGCAACCAAATCGGCCTCGGTAGTTTGCTGTGTGAATCCAGGCGATTCAGGATAGACGACCTCAAACCCGGCCGCTTCGAGCCGCTCGGAGTAGGGACCCGGTTTTTTGTACAACAACGGCGGCGAAATCATCACGCGGGGCATGGGGAGAGTCCTCGGAAATCTTCTCGCTGTGGAAAACAATGATTGCAGAATCCCGTTATAATCTGGGGATCGCACAGACGAAAGCCTACCGGCCAATTGGCGTTCGCCGATTCCCGGCCCCAACCGACGACTGGGCCGTCGCGCAGGGCGATCCATTTCGCAGCAAAGAGGGAGGCATTGACCATGAACGTGCGAGAATTCCCGTTCCGACGCTGGATCCCCGTGCTGGTGGTCGGTGGGGTGTTGCTGCTCGTGATTGGGCTGTTGCTTCCGGCGGTCCAACGTGCGCGGACCCAAGCCAGGAAAACCCAATCGGTGAATCGTCTCAAGAACATCGGACTGGGCGTCCACAATTGCTATAACGGGCGAGAAGTATTTCCTAGTGGTGGCGTGATTCGCGACGATGGCGTGGCGATGCACGGGTGGTTATCGGAGGTCTACCTCCGTACGGTCCATGGTATATTTGAAGTGAATTTCCATCGTCCTTGGGATGATCTTGAAAACGACCCTTGGGTGCGGCAGCGGATTGATTGGTTTGAAAATCCCGCCATCTCTCAACAGCTCTCGCACGACGGTTACGGACTGACGCATTACATGGGAAATCCCAATGTCTTCCACCGCAATAGCAGCGTGACATTCGAAGACCTGACCGCTGGGCTGTCGCACACCTGGTTGGCGGGCGAGGTGACCGGCAACTTTCACCCGTGGGCGTATCCGTTCAATTGGCGAGCCTTAGGAGAGCGTCTCAATGACGAGCCGAACGGCTTTGGCCGCCCGACAGAAGACGGGGCCTACTTCGTGTTAGCCGACGGAGGTGTGAAGTTCTTCGGAAATGCCATGGGTGAAGAAGTACTGCGAAATCTGGCAAATGCTCCGCCCATAGCGACGCCGGAGCAGACAGTGATTCCGACAACGCGCGTGGAATCTGAAACCTGCAACTGGAAGTACGAGGAAATCGATTTACAACCGGCTAGCGCAGACGGCGTGTCGTTTGCCAAGGTCTGGATCGATGGAGCCGGGACGCCGCAAACGGTTTCGCTTATATGCCGCACTGGAGATTGGAATTTAATCAGAGGGTCAGGATGTCGCCTAATGACCGAACAAGAATTCCAACGCCTTCACGACAAATACCCCGGCATCCGAAAACTGTACGGACTGCATGGGATTGACGATGCGTCTGCGCAGATGATTGCGCAGTTTGAGGATTTGGAATTTCTGGAGACTAAGAGAATTCAACTCTCGGCAACCGGATTGCAGGCTTTGCAAAAATTGTCGCAGCTAAAAATCATGCGCGTTCGAAGCTGGCATCGCACTGCCGGCGAAGAACTCAGAGCGGCGCTGCCCGATTGCGAAATCCGCGGTGCCGGACAACTCCCCGACGACGTGCAGCCTTTTGATTGGTTGAAATGGTGAGCGTAATGTGCTGAGCGGGGATTATTGCTTTGTCCCACACAGCGCCGCACGGGCTGTTGTGGTCGCATAGACAATCAGCATTTGTCCGCCGCCATAGGGGATCCAAACCGCCTCGCGCGAATACGGAAACGAACCGTGGAACATGCCCCAGGCCAGAATCAGATCACTGAGCAGAAACAGTGCGGCTCCGATGGTCAGGAGGGAGAAACGACGGTCTTGTACGGCCAGCGACATCGCCATACCGGCCGTGCAGGCGAGTAGCAGCGTATAAACCAGGGCGGGCCAGCGCAGCAATTGCAGGCGGTCGACTTCAGTGGGGTAGACGATGAAATACCAGCCCACCAGTCCGATCAATTGCCAGATCAGCAGGGCCTCCCATCTGGCCGCGCGGGATTTCAGGCCGGCCCGCTTGTGAGCGTCGAGGCAAGCGGCGATGTAGGCGGCATGTCCCAGTCCAAAAGCGGCGATGCCGCCTAACGCGGGGTTGGGTAGTTTGATGAGTGTTTGTAAGCGGCCCGCCATAAAAAAATCACCGAGGGCCCCCAGCGTCATACCAATGGCAATGAGCAGCAGGTACCGCGAAGCTGCCGTCGCCCGCCCCCGTAGGAAAAACAACCAGGCAGCGACCACGAGCAGAACAGAAGAACCGAGCCGCCCCCATTCGCTCCAGCCACTTGCGTCATCGAGCGGCAGATTTCCAGCAAGCAGCCCGCCGCACAACAGAGCCCCCCAAACCAACCAAACTACAAACGGCCCGCCATCGCCGACTTTACGGTGTGCGGAATGGGTCGGTTCTGGAATGTCGGCCACCATCGTTTTCCTTGGGTTGCCACATGAAGATGTGCTGTACGAACTTCGACAAATTACAGTGATCGCCGCTGTGTGGATAATAAAATACAGGGGGCGGTGTCGAATATCGGCGTAACTTTGATGATACCCATGAGCGCCGGTCGCACACGAACCGACAGCCAACAACGATGAGTTTGTAGGATAACGGTGAAAGTACCGCGAAAACAAGGAGTTGTGAAGCCCGCACTGCGCTGGGCGGCGCAGTCGATCTTGAGCTGAAATCTCTCGTTCAACGATGGCAGCAGTTGCCCCGGCGTGTAACGACGGATATCGGCGAGATGGTAGGGGCAATGAGTGGCTCGCCACAGCAACGCCCGGAGATCTAAGTACCGGCGGCAAGGCTTGCGCAAAATCCACGACCGGCATAATTGCCGAACATGTGTCCCGCATCCCCGAAATTTCACTACCAGACGACGCTCAAAGCACCGGGCCGAGCATGGCGATGGTGTTGTTCCACAGGCGATGGCGGATGGGCCAATTGGCGACCATGTCGGATGTCACGGGGTGGGAATGTGCGAGGTAGGTCGCTTGCCGTTGGCGGACGTCGGCGGTCAAACTCTGGTCGTAGAAGAGAATATTGTTTTCGTAGTTCAGATCAAAACTACGGCGGTCCATATTGGCGGATCCGATCAGCGTGATCTCTCCGTCCAGCGTTAAGGACTTGGTGTGCAGCAGGCCGCCTTCGTATTCAAAAATCCGCACTCCCGCCGCCAGCAGGTCTGCGTAATAACTACGGCTCGCAGCTCCTACGATGAAGGAGTCGTTCTTGGCAGGAAAGATGATCGTGGTCTCCACCCCGCGGCGGGCACTAGCACAAAGTGCCGCCTGCATCGCTTCGTCCGGCACGTAGTAGGGGGTTGAAATAACCAGCTCGCGTCGTGCTGCATACATCAGTGTTTCAAACACCTGCGGCATGGCTTCGTAGCGTACTGTCGGACCGGTGCCGATCACTTGAGCCGCCAAACCATTTTCGAGCGGCGGAAGCGGTTGCCGTAGTAGGTCGTTGATGTCCTCGTCGACGTGCGCCATCCAGTCACTGGCAAACAGGTATTGGTTTTGTCGGACAATCGGACCTTCGAAGCGGATCATTGCATCGACCCAGGGCGCGTACTTCGCCTTCACACGAAATTCGGGATCCGCACAGTTTTGGCTTCCGCAATACGTAAGGCGATTATCGATTACCAAAATTTTGCGGTGATTGCGCAGATCGATCCGCCCTTTGAGCGGACGCAGAAAGGGGTTTCCGATGGGAAGAGCGACGGCAACACGGACGCCGGCAGCTTGCATGGCCTTCCAGTGTTCCGAGTCGATCATCGTGCGCGAACCGAGCCCATCCGCCATTGCCCGACAAGTCACTCCCCGCGCCGCGGCCCGTTTTAGTGCTTCGACCACCGCGAGTCCGTTGTTGTCCGTGAGCCAGATATAAAAGATCAGATGCACGTGGTCTTTGGCAGCATCGATGTCGGCAATCATGGATTTGATCGTCGCATTGGAATCCTGCATCAACTCACCACGGTTGCCCCCCACCGGCTCAAATCCATTGACCGTAGATCCGATGCGGAAGAGGTGCGCATAACACTCGGGGATCTCCGACCGCAGACTCGTGCTTTCCGTCGTAGCCGTGGCTGAGACGTTTGGCATCTGAGCCAGCACTTCGCGCATCCGCGCCACGCGGCGGCGGCCAATGTTTGTCTCGCCGAGTAGAAGGTAAGCGATAATGCCGATCACGGGCAGCGAGAAAATCACCACAATCCAAGCCACACGCGCCGCTGGGTCGCGGTGCGGACGTAATATTGCACGTGCAGCAACACCGACATGCACCAAGAAAAGTAGGCCCGTCCAGAGGAGTGTGACGAGGGAAGATTCAGTCATTCTCGCTCCGGAAGTTTTTTTGCGATCAAAGGTGAAATCAAGATGAACACAAGGAGCGAACGCCACGGGCCTGCTACAACTTATGCAAATCAACACCAGACAAAAATAGGGCCGGCAGGACTCGAACCTGCAACCAACAAATTATGAGTTTGCTGAAAAACGCTGAAAGTACCGAAAAAACAAGGGTTTGTGAAGTCTGAGCAGCGCCGGGCGCAGCAATTGATTTTTGATTTGGCGTATTTGAGTGATCGCTGGGAGAGGTTGCCAGAGCATGTCAGGACCGGCATTATGGCGATGGTGCGGGCGACTGGTGTGTAGGTATGGCCTCGCCAAAGGGTCGTCTTCGACTTCACCGAAACGAACAGATGGATAACGAATCGTTGGCAATATACAGCAAGTAAACCAAAGTTTCGTAGACTGATGCTTTGGTCATGTAACTACCGATCTCAGCAATAAGTTACGGCAAAACAAATCCAGCGAGGTGCCGACAATGTCGCCAAGCACGCCCGAATAAACCCTAGAGGCTGATCTTGCCCACGTCATCACTGCCTGGAGACTCCTTCCGGTTTGTATCATAACCGCCATACTGGCGCTGCTTGACGCGGCTGTCGCAACTTCCGAATTCCCGCCAAGTGACGACGGAAAAGTGATTGACGCTACCGAACTGGCCAGGCTGTTGCACGTCTCCCAGCTGCGGATGATGCAGATTATGAATCTGTTGAACTTCGCGTGGGATGTCCAGGAGTTGTTATTGTATCTGCCACCGGTGGAGCAGGGGCGGGATTCGCTGACCGAGCGACATCTGCGGGCAATTGTTTCAATCGTCGATTGGGGCCGACAACGGCGGCTCTGGATGAAGGTTGTGAATCGTTAGCCGATGAACGCTTTACTGAAAATGCTACGTCACTCGACGCTCCTCTGGGCGTGTCTGAAACGTCGTCTCGCGCTGATTAAGTGACCGCGCCTCCTCCGACAGTTTTGACAAGCGATTTTGAGGCGAACATTCCCATACAGCTTGACGTTCGTCCATCATTATTCATGAATCGCGCGAATTTGCATTAAAAACCATCCGTGCCCAAAGCCCCGCCGAAGGGTTGCGCTGAATACTCCACACCGTGTGGCGTGTCTATTGAGAATCGTCTGGAGGCACTTGTTGTTTGGTGCGGCGCTGCGACATGGGGCGTGCATCGAGCCATGTCTTCCAAGTTTGAAGTTGTTGTTCGCGTTGCTTTGGTTCCCCGAAAGGATCAAAAACGAGTTCGGCGCGGGTCAGTTTCAGAAATGTGCCGGAAGCGGCGGCGCGGACAGCTAGGCGTTGGTCGGCCATAAGATCGATCAGCGTCGCGAGCAGGCCCGATTCGGTCTGCGCCATGGCTTGTAGGATCACATCGCGTCCATCCCGGTCGGAGCGTGCGAGATGCTCGACAAGCCGCGTAATCGTCTGATTCCGCTCCTCGACCCCCTCTTCGGCCTGCAAACGGTCGAGCAGATTGAGCAACACGACTTCGGGGGGTTGGGGATTGAGCAATGCGCCGTTCAAAAACTTGACGAACTCGTCCGGCCCGGTATAGCCGGGGCGTGTGGCGATCACGCGGTCATCGCTATCGAGTACGAACGTTTGCGGCAACCCTTGCACGCCGAAACGAGCGGCAAGTTCCGTCTGTTCCTCGACGTCGACTTTGACCCACAAAAACTTGTCGGCCAAGGCGTTCACCCGCTCGTCCAGGAAGGTGTCTGCTTCCAGTTTACGGCACCACTTGCACCAATCGGCTCCAAAAGTGATCACCAACAATTTTTTTTGCCCGTCGTCAGCCGGCGGATCCTTCTCGCGGGCTTTTTCGATCGTCGGCTCGAATTCCACGGCCATGCCCGGCAATGCTAAACAACCGCAGTTAATCAGGATCACCACAGTCGCGCTGAGTCCAAAGATCATCGCCGTGCGGACCATTTCACCTCCTCCTTAGAACGTTCGGCTTGGATTGCAATGCTTTGCGGACAATTCAATCAATGTGTCAGCGTGTAGGCCAGCAGGTTCACGTTGACTTGCCGGGCATTCTTGATTTCGTTGCCTCCGCAACAGCAGCAATTCCCGCCCACCTTACCGGTATCGTTCAGTCCGTCTGGTGAAAAGATCAACACGATCTTGCCGTCAATTTCGAGACCTTCAAGGTGCGACGTGTGCGCCCCTTTGCATTTCAGTTCGTCGATTTCGTAAACCGTGTGAAACACCGGATGGGACTGGTCAATGGTTTGCAGGCTGATTTCGGGGAAGACCTCAGTGACGGCGCGGCGAAAGCTCTTTTCCCAATCGGGGCTGCTGCAACCCGCTGAGGCGATGATAAATCCGCCATTTTCCAAATAGTTTCGCATATTGGTTTGCTGCGACGGGGTGAGACTGTAGCTGCCCTCGCCGGTCATGACGGCGACCGGATAATTGAACAACTCAGTTGATTCGAGGTCGACGGGTACTAATCGTTGATTCGTCCGGATGTGGGTTTCGCGGCCGATCTGTTTGAGGAATTCGTCGCTGAAACAGGTGGACGTTTTCCGCTTTCCATAAGTCAGATTCGCACAGTTCACGATCCCCGGTTGCAAAACGGCTGGCGGGAGCGATTTCGACTTCTTGGGGTTCTCATCGACGTCCGATTCGTCCTGGGCATACCCGGCAACGCCAAGCCCTAAGAGTGCGGACAGAATCGCCCCTAAGAACCATACCGAACGTTTAGGAGTGATTTTAGATGCCATCATTGTTTTTCCGTTTGTGATTTTTTGACGGAGATTTGGACCGGCGCAGCGGTCGCAACTGGATCATTTTTCTTCCGCAAGTCGTTTGAAGTAGGCTTCAGCGGCTGCGCGATAGCCGACGGGGACGGCGCGGAGATTGCCAACGGTAGACGATCCGAAGGCGCGAAAATCGGGAGTAAGCGTCTCCGCTTCTGATGGATCGTTCCCTTCACCCAGCGGGATCCAGGAACCGCGGCCGTTTCTGCCGAGCCGGCCCCCGGCAGATTTCTGTGGCATACCTTGCTGTGCGTGCGGTCCAATGATCGCAACGGGCGTCTGAGATCCAGGGAAGCTTTGTCCGACCTGCCATTGGGATCTGGCACCTTGACCGCCCGCCTGTTGGCCCGCCTGACCAGATTGGCCGATGCCACCTTGTCCCGCTTGCCCTTGACCATTACCAGACCCGGGACGCGGCATCCCGGACCCCGGGATTCCCCGTCCTTGGGCAAGTTGATCCAAACATTGCTTGAGTTGATTTTTGGTTAATTTCAACGGCCCGTCCAGAGAATTGCACATCCCTTCACAGCTGTTGTTGCAATTGGGACAATCCGAGAGCAAGCTTTCCAGCTTATTGGCGGCTGCTTCGGCCGCTTCCCAAGCTGATCGGCCCGATCCCTGCCGCGCATTCCGAGCGGCGGATTTCTGGTCTTGCCCGATTTGCATCTCGTCGATTGCCTCGCAGATCTTAAGAGCATCGCCCGACATTTCTGGCAACTCTTCTTGCGCTGCCTCGGCTGCTTGTTTCAACTGATCCACGACTTCCTGCAATTCCTGCTCGAGGCGCTCCTGTTCGCCGGCAAGCCGGTCGGCCCGGGCTTGGTCTTCGGCAGTCATGCGCTCCTGATTCTGAAATTCCGCCAAGCGATCGGCCACCTCCCGCTGACGAGCAATCACCAGCTTCAACTGCTCAGCGGCCGCCAACACATTATCAGCCATGCGGAACAGTTCCAGGTCCTGTTCGGCGGCATCGAGCTGTTGTGTTTCTTTCTCGTTAAAGGGTTCATCTTCCTTTTGAAGTTTTTCCAGGGCCTGCTGAAATTGCTGCCGTCCCTCGGCATTTGCACCGCCCGGCTGCTTCAATTCCGACAGGGACTGCTCGACGTCATTCGCGTTTTGGGCCTGCTGTTTCAATTGCTTGCTGAGCCGCTTGAGCATTTCTGTGTAGGGCTCTTCCAGTTCATACAACTGCATCTGTTCGACGCGATGATCGAGCTGTTCGGCGAGTTGTTCGGCTGATTTTGAAAACTTCTGCAGTTGCTCTTCCTGTTTCTGCAACCGCTCAAGCATTTCGTCTGTCGGTTGGTCAGTGTTCTCGAGTTGCTTGCGGAGCATTTCCAGTTCTTCGAGCAATTCCTCCCGCTGTTTTTTGAGTTCGTCGAGCTTTTCGCGTACCGATTCAAACTCGGCAATTAGTTCCTCCATCTGATACTGCTGCCGGGCGTATTGTTGATATTCCTGCCGGGAAATGACTTGAATCACATACGTCTCGCTGTCGCGGAACTGTTTTCCGCCAGGATGGTTGTCCCATGCTGAAGCGTAATAAGTGATCACGTCGCCGGCGCGGGCGCCAAGCTCCTGCAGGTTGAATTCATAAACGGACCGGGCCCCATTCCCGTTGCGGGTGGTGAAGGGTAAATCGGCGGCCGAAGGTCCCCAGCCATTGACGCTACGGTAAATGCGAACCTTGGAAATGCCGATATCGTCGACCGCTTCGATAACGGTCGGCACGGTCCAGTCTTCGACCACGATAACGTGCGGGGCCGGCTCGACGATCGAAATCTGCGGCAGCTTGTCTGCAATCGCCGTGATCGGCCCTTCGATTCGTTCCAGGCTTTCGGCGCCGTTGGCGGCTTCCAGGGAAATCGAGTATTGCCCGTTGACACGGATGCGAAATGATCCGCTCACCGTGGTTGGATCGTCGGCAAGCGGCATGAGTGTTACCGTGGTTTGCTTGACATCCGCATCCGATTCAGAAGCCTCGGATTCCTTGAGGAGTAGTTTCCCGGACATCAGCGGCAGATTACTGCGTGCCTGGACCGTAATTTCGGTCCCTACAATCGCCCTCAGCCCCTTCTTCTGGGGTGGTGTTTCGCGGGATGGCCACTGGGTGTATTCCGGATAACGATAAGTAAAGCGGACGTCTTCAAAATATGGCACCTCGACAACGTCTAAATGCATGGTGCGGCTGCGCCCGCGGGGCGTGTCGATATAAAACGCGCGGGACTGTTCGGGGCGATCAATGTACAGTGAAAACTGCTGGTCCTGCTTGCGTAACATGGGAATCGGCTCACCCGACCGTCGTTGCTTGTCCAAAAAGACCACCGAGGCCTGTTCCACCGTTTCCGGGCCCGACAGCACCGCCTCAATGGTCGCCGGTTTGCCGTGGTAGACCGGCTCGGGCAAAATCGTGACCTCGAAGTCAAGCAACGTAAATGGTGGGTGGTCGCCGTGCGGATCCATGAAGCGGGGCACGACCATCGCCAACAAACGCGGCGCCGCCAAATGAAAGACGAACAACACCAAGCAAGCTGCTACGGCGATACCCAACGCTCGATACAGCGGCCGCAGTTGAATCACATCCAGCGAAGATATCCTATGCGCACGCTCGTCCGCGATGCGGATCACGCGTTGGCGGAGTTGCGTGCTCTGGCCGCCGGGTGACGATGTGGAAAAATCAACAGCATTGATGAACGAACTGTCCCGATCCCCCAAGCGCTCCTCGATCAAACGTGCGGTGCTGGAGGGATTGAAGCGGTTACGAAGAATCGTGCGCAGCGCTACGGCAAAGGCACCGCACAAACTGGCTACCAGCATCGCGTTTAACACAATTCGCACCGTAGGCGAGAGTGCTAAGACGGCGTCGGCGCACACAGCAAGCAGTGCCAACCCCAACAGAATGGCGAATGCGAGGCAAGCCATCGATGAGGTATCAAGAAAACGTTTCAAGCCGGACGTGGCCCGCAGCAGATGAAACAACGGCGAGTCTTTTCGAGACCCGGAGATAGTCGCCATCTGATTTTGCGGTTGAACGCCGGACCGCGCAGTTCGTTGATTCACCGCATTTCCCCTCTTGGTTTTTTGGGTCGGACTATGCATCGCTCGGGATCATCAACTTCATTCAGTCTATGATTCCGAATCGTGGTTGTAAAGCGGACTTGCCGGAGTCGATCACCACAGTCCCACCCAGCGGCGGATGAACAATTCCATCCCGATCCAGATGAGTAGAATCGTCATAATCCACCCCCGGTCCCATAAATAGGCCAACTTCGGCGGAGTGAGCATTGAGATGCGATGGTGTTGTAGCTGTGAAAATAAATCTTCGGTGTTCTCGGCGAGAAAAAACGATCCGCCGGAATGCTCAGCCATAATCTTCAAGGTCAGCATGTTCGAATCCGTCAGCAAGCGTTCCAGATTCATATCGTACACATTCAGTTTCTTTCGCAATTCGGCGGGAGTCATTCCAGGCGCATTGAGATGGACGTCATGAATGCCCGCCGTCTCCGGTTCCAATGTTGCCCGATATCGCAGGGCTGCTCCCGGCAAGCGGTGCAAGGCGATTTGATCGACGTGTCCCTCAGGATTCACAAATTCTAATGACGGCTCCTGTCCTCCCGCAGGGGCTTTTTTCAAGAAGACTTCGGCAGTGAGCGGATCTCCCAATCGGGACGTGGCCCGGCTGAGATTCAAGGCGACCTGCTGGCCCGGTTCGAAGTCGCCGCCGATCACCATCCAGCGGACGAGGTTGGACCACAACGTGTCGTAAAACCCGCGCAAATCTTCGTTTTCAGGAGTCAACAGGCTCCATTTCCAATGCCCTTCGCCGAGCAGGGCCGCCACCCTCCCCGTTCCATAGGCCATGCTAACTATCGCTGGCATGCCTTCGTCTTGCGGTCCCGTCGTGGCAAAGGCGCGGGCCAGTACGATGGTTCCCGGTTTCTCGCCATCGACAATTCGCATGACCTCGAAACCGGGCAGCCGCTCCAATGCCTCACCAGTATCGAAGCCGATTTTGGCCGGAGACATCCACAGGCTGCTGCGGCCCGAGGGTGTCAATTCCACGGACAACTCCTGCAGCTCACCCGTTCCCCAAACAACCGGTTCGACCGTGCTCATGATTTCGCTCAAACGGCTTCCTCGTTCGGATTCCGGATCGTAGGGCAGGCCGCGACTGAAGATCAGGTGGCCTCCTCCCTTGCGGACAAAGGCTACGAGTTGTTCTGCCGACTGATCGTCCAAAATGTGTTCGAGTCCCCGCCCTAAAATCACGATATCGTAGTTGGCCCATTCTTCTTCCCCGTCAGGCAGTTGCGAACTGCGATTCTCAACACGGGAGACGATTGTTTCACGTTTTTCCGTACTGACCTGCGAAATTTGCGTGAGTTCGAGGTGTTGGTCCTTTCTAAGCGACTGAGCCAGAAACTTACTGTCCCAAAACGGTTGGCCTTCTAGGATGAGGACGCGGATGCGGCGTTTCATCACCTCACAGAAAACGACTTGCTCGTTGTTGGCTAATTCCGTTTCCCTGTCTAGCGCATCCAGGGAAACGTCGTATTGATACTGCCCGTATTCGGGCTGCTGAATCGGAATTTGCAATTCCGTAACTCCGCTTTCGCCCAGCAATATCGGATACGTATCCACCATGTTACCCTGCTTGAGACGCACGTTGGCAGTGAGGCCTTGAAGACCGGTATGGTAGATCTTAACGAGAATTCCACCCGGTTCGTCGGGCAGTAGATAGTCCTGCATGGGAATCGCGAACAGGGCCGCATCGACGGTCGAACCGGTTCCCCCGACGCCGACGGTATAAAGCGGGACCTTCTTCGAGCGGGCCAAATTTGCGACCGACTGCATCGAGGTGTCTTCACTGTCGCGACCGTCACTAATGACCAGTATCGCATCTCCCTCCTTGGGCCCGACCTGGGAGATGGCGTCCTTGACGGATTCCGCCAAGAAAGTCGCATGCCCCTGCGCAACGGCCTCGGGGGCCGTGCGTAGTTTTTTTACGTAGAGCGGGCGAACTTGCGTGTCGAATGCCAGCATCTCGATATCGAACTCGCCCGCCAGTCGGCGGAGCTGCTCCTGGTCGATGACATTCTCTGTCACGTAGCCGATCCGTGACTGGTTGTCGCAATCGTTGGTCAGCATCGACTGCGAAGTATCGAGCAGGATTGTCAATTTCGAACGCCGCAGTTGTTCAGGACGCGCGATTGCGCGGCTAGGACCCATCAACACGGTGGCGATTGAGGCGATCAAAGCCAGCCGCATCACCAACAGCAGACTTGCCGATATGCGATTCGTCGGAAATACACGGACGAAAGCATACAAGGCCACGGCAGTTAGTACCGCGCACCCGCCGTAAATGTGCAGCAGCGGTACAATCGGCTGCCATTTCCAGGCCGACCAAGTTTCAATCGATAATAGAATGGGTTCGGACATCTCGCCTGTTTTTTCCGGCAGTGGAATTCATTCAACCATAGGAATCACAATCTTGAAGCTGCAACTGGTATTCTCGTCATCGTCTCCAGAGTCCTAAGAGAAACATTTCGCATCCAATGGCGCACATCGCCAACGTTAAGCAGTTGCCCCACAGCGGGCGCCCTGTGTATTCAAGGCTCGATTCCCAACTGCCGGCGATTTGCAGATCAGTTTCCACGCCCTGAGACGCCACAAATCCCTGCAGGCGGTCGACGTTTATGGCTTCGAGATCGCTTTCGCGGGGATCGACGTTAATGCCGACCGCCGCCAGCGTGCGATCGCCGTCAGTCACGCGATAAATCCCTGAGGTTTGCGGTTCCAACAGGCTGATGGAAATTCGATCCGCCAGGGTGGTCGTCCGTGATGGAACAGCGATGCCATCTTCGGTTTGAATTCGCAGTTGCCCATCGGCTGACTCCATCGCAAATTTTTGAGGAAAGTCATAGGTCTTCCCCGGCGGCGAATTCCGGAACCGTTCCTCCTCCGGCCGCAGGCTTTTGGCGAGGATTTGCATCCAGGCCACAAAGGTGCCATGTTTGCCGAGGTCGCTGGATGTCGCATCAGGGGAGAAGCCGGCCAATACTAATTGTCCCCGGCCGAACAACCGACTGCCCAACGCAGGTCTCCCGTCGGAAAACATCAGCAATACTTCGGCGTTCGGATCAGGGACTCCGGCCGCCCAGACCTGATTGAAGTGAATTTGAGAGACCGCTAATTGGCTTTGCTCGTCAAATTCGCGAAACCAGCGCGATTGCCATCGGCCGGATGTAATCCTGAGTGGTTCCGGCTGGCGGGAAAACCGAACCCGCTCCTCCGGCATCCACGGCAAAAGTCCACGCTCACCCGCCGTGACTTGCAGGGCCGCTAAGTTTTCTTTCACTGGACCGTCACCGCAGAAGAACACGACTCCCCCCCCGGCATCCACATAATTGACGATCGCACCGGCCGCCTCGACCGACAGTTGGGCGAGATAGCCGACAAACACCGCCGCATATTGTTCCAGCGGCTTGTCGGCCAATTCTCGTGAACGAATATGTTCCGCGGCATACGGATCAGTCTGATCATCTCGGGGCATCAGCGCCCGCATCATGTAATAGGCAGCCGTCCCCGGCTGTTGGGGATCGTCGTCACTGACGACCAACACCGGCAGTCGGGCCGAGGTCTCCACCGCCAGATACGCCCGATTGTCGACGTCCAAATCGTCATTCGGAATGGAAAAGGTCGCCGTCAGCAGGCCTGCCGCCGGGACCGTCGTACCGAAAGTGACTGTTTGCTGTTCTCCGGCCGATAGACTGAGCGTTTGCGACTGTGTCGTCTCTTGATTGCCGCCCTGTTGAATGACGACCGTCACCGGCACTTGCTTGGTTTGGTTCGAATAATTCGTGATCTGCACGGTAACGTCACACGTCTGGTCGGCCAAAGGCCGCGAGGGAAAATGTTGAGGATTGTGCAGTGCAATATTTTCCCGGGCGGCGCCTTTGATCTCGGCAAATCTGACCCGCGTCCCCTTCGGCAACATTTCAGACAACGCGTCGTTCCCCAAAAAATCGGACCAGTTCGCCGCCTGCATGTCGGAGATGACCACGATGTCGCGTTTCCCCGTATGTTCGGACAAGAGTTTGCCAGCGATCCCCAAGGCTGTTGAGAAATTCGCCCGTTCCTGACTCGGCTGAAATTGCGACAACTCGTTCTGCAACCCCGGCAGATTCGCGGTCAGTCTCGGAAATATGGCTTGCGGCGCCGAGTCGGCCAAGACGATGTTCGCCACATCAGTGCCGGAACGAAGAGCGTCGAGCGTCTGTTTGGCAGTGCCCCGCATCCTCTCACTGATGCTTACTCCGTCGATACGCTGATTCGTCGAGGCGCTGGTATCCAAAACCAGCACGACCGCTGCCGTATCATTGGCATGAGACTGATTCGCATAACCCTCGTTAAACCACACCGGTCGCGTAAAGGCCAACACGATACAGGTGAACGCCAACATCCGTAGCAGCAACAGGATCAAACGCCTCAGTCGCGACAGCCGTGCATGCTTGGCCGTCACCGCCTCCAACAGCGCAATCGTGGGAAAAATCAATGTTTGGCGGGAGTGGCGATTCACCAGATGCGCGATCACTGGCAGCGCCAGCAGCGTCAAGCCGGTGAGCAGCAGTGGTGTCGTCAAGGAGATCATGGTGAAAAGTTCCGTCCGAGTCGTTCACGCCAAGCGATGTGTGGCCGTCAGGCATACCGGAATCCCGCAGGTCGACTGCGACGCGTCTCGATATAAGTTTGTAGCGGCTTAACGTTGGGAATAACCTTTTAACTGGAAGCTCGATTGGCAAGATATTGTTCCAGCAAACGATAGTACGGTTGTGACAGCGAAGCCCGAAAATAATCGACGCCGATTCCCCGGCAGCGGCGGGACCAAGCGTCAATGAATTCCCGTGCTTTCTTTTGATATTCTGCGCGAATTTCGCTGACGTGCAGCCGCACGCGGCCTCCTGTTTCGCTGTCGATAAACACGCCATGTTCCACCTGCGGCAGTTCGATTTCATCGGGGTGCAGCACGTGAAACAGCACAATCTCCCCTCCCCCATGGACCCGTGCCGCCATGGCCTTGGCCACCCCTTCGGGATCGTCCCAGAGATCGCTGAATATCACCAATAGATTGCGCATAGAGCCTTGGCGGTTGAAGGCATTCAACGCTTCGGCCAATCCCGCTGGTCCGCCCGGACGAATCCGTTCCATCCGTCGCAGGATGCCCATGAGGTGTAGCATCGAACATTGTGCGGGGATTTGTTCATCCAGACCGTCGCGGCTGATAGCAAAACCGAAACGATCGTGTTGTTTCATCACCAAAAATGCGATCGAAGCCGCCATCATGCAGGCATAGTCGTATTTCGAGGCGTTTTTACGATGACCGCTCGTCGCGGAGCGATAGCCCATCGACGCTGATGCGTCCACCAGCAGATGCACCGTCATTTCGGAATGATGCTCGAAGAGCTTGATGAATAGCTTGTCACTGCGGCCCAATACTTTCCAGTCAATTTTGCTGACGTCGTCGCCCGGCAGGTATTCGCGATAGTCCCGAAATTCGACACTCTGGCCGCGCTGGTTGGTAGCGAAATGGCCCCCGTAGCGGCCATGAATAATCCGGCGGGGTGCAAACAACATGTGCGTCAGCCGACGCAGGTCGGCAGGCTGCAGGTATTCAAAAGAGAGTTTTCCCAAATTGGGCGTATTGGCCATGTCGGTCTCGTCGGAGGAACGTCTAAATTATCGATATGTCGCCACTGGTTCGCTCACTTCTTCGATGATACGGGTCACAATCGCCCGCGCGTCGATTCCTTCGCCCGTTGCGCTATAATTCGGCAAAATGCGATGCCGCAGTACGAGCGGGGCGACCTTGCGAACGTGCTCGGTCGAGACGGCCGGTTCGCCGTTGACCACGGCTAACGCTTTGGCTGCTAAGATCATATGTTGGCTGGCTCGCGGACCGGCACCCCAAGAGACGTAATCGGTCACGAAATCAAACGTGAGATCGCCTTCCGGACGCGTCGCCCGCGCGAGCATCACGGCATAACGCACAACGTGCCTCGAAACGGGAATTCGCCGGACGAGATGCTGAAACGCCTGGATCTCCTCAGCGGTGCAGACCGCGTTGACCTCAGATTCGCTGTCTTCCGTCGTGGCCAGCACGATCTCGACTTCTTCATCCGCATCGGGATAATCCATCCACAAGCTGAACATAAACCGGTCCAACTGCGCTTCTGGAAGCGGATAAGTCCCTTCCTGCTCAATCGGATTCTGAGTGGCGAAGACGAGAAACGGGCGCGGCAAATGGTGGGTTTGTCCCATGCTCGTGACCGTAAATTCCTGCATCGCCTCCAAGAGCGCCGATTGGGTCTTGGGCGGCGTGCGGTTGATTTCATCGGCCAAAACCATCTGCGCAAATAGTGGTCCGGGGACAAACTGCATTTTCCGATCGCCGGTTTGTGAGTCCTGCTGCAGCAGTTCCATGCCGATGATATCCGTGGGCATCATGTCCGGGGTGAACTGCACCCGCTTGAATTTCCAGCCGAGCACCTTGGCCAGCGTGCGGACCAGCAGTGTTTTTGCCAGACCGGGCACGCCTATTATCAAAGTGTGTCCTTGTGAGAAGACGGCTGCGAGGACGGTGTTGACCGTCGCCTCTTGCCCCACGATCACTTTCGCCAACTCCTCGCGCAGGCGGAGAGCGGTTTGATGAGCCTGCGACAACAGTTCCTGGTCGTCACCCGTCAATTCCGGTAATGAGTCTGCCATAAGATTTGATTTTACCCGATTTGCAAAAACAGTTCGTCGTGCCTATTTCTAACGCATGGCCGACCCGAAACGGTCAAGGAATTCGATAAAAAACGGTCTTTTCTGCAATTTGGCCGCGTCAATTCTCTGCTCTGAAAAGATTCAATTCACTCTCAAGCACCTTAAACAGATCGTCGGCATTCTCGGCGCGGCCGACAATGGCATCCATCTTTGGAGAAAGTACCAGCGGAATCTGCTCGACGCCGCTGGCATTGTATGCTCGGACGTCCTGGGAGATCCGCTCGTCAATCCAGGGATCGTTCAGCGCCGACTGCAACTTGTTTGCTCCGATAAGGTCCGCCGCATGTTTTTGGGCCTCCGCGGCCGCGCGGGGCATTTCCGGTTCGTACAGCCACGCGTCAAATTGGGGAAATTTCGAACGGTCCGCCCGCCACACCGCCAAGGCAATGCGGGCCAGTTCGCAGGACTCCTCGAACCGCGTTTCGGTCTCTTCCACCGATTCGTTGCAATCGGCATCCAGCGGCATCGGCAACAGCACGATGCAATAGGGCCTCGAATAGGAGGTCATCCGTTCGATCAGATGTCCGTGTGTGGCCCGGCAGTGTGGGCAACAATAATCGTACAGCAGCACAATCGGCACGTCGGCATCAGCGGATCCCAGGATCGGGACGTCGTCGACAGCCACAGGCAATTCTCCGTTGAGAACGGCAAGTTCACGCCCCGGTCCGGGACCGGTATCGGTGTTTCGATCACCCGGCAACCGCCCAAATTTCACCCCCGATTCGGAGAAAAACAACTGAGCCGAAAACAACATCAATGCCATTACGGCGCCCATCAAGACAGGCCGCCCCCACTTGAGGCGTTTTTCGGGGGAGGCCGACGTAGCCAGCGAAGTCTTTCCCCAAAAACACAGAATCGCAACGGCAGTGGCCAGTCCTGCTAAATGATCCGCCATACACCATTGGCAAATCGCCTTGACCACGAACAGTTGCAAACTCACGAACCACATGACAGAGAGGAAAATACAGGCAGTGAACGCCAACAACAGAGTGAGGCCTATCGACTGAACGCCGGCGCTGCGATCGGGGCTAACGAATATCGTTGCCCCAATTACGGCAAGATATACTGCCAACGCATAGGCACCCATCGGAAGGCCGAACAGAAATGACCAGCGACTGCGCAACACCTCGCTGCAACCCGAATCACTTCCGCACCCCAGAGGCAGACCGTGCTGTGAAATCGAGACGAATGTGAGATACGCCGATATCAAGACTGAAATGAAGGCAAAGGCACGAATTGCGAACAACATACGGCTCGCCTGTGGCCGCCGCTCTGGAGTATTTGCCAATACAGTCTCCAATTCACCAGACATTGCGTGCGCGTTCTCAATGGTGAAAATCCGGTCCCTCATCAGCAGCCCAACGGCTCTTCACTCTGGTATAGCTTCAGTCATTGGCAAATACAACTGCATCCATTGGGAAAGTGAGGATAATACATACAGTACGCCGTGAAAGCGGACAACTCAATATTTACGTTCAAACCGCCCCCGAAAGCTGATACTAGTGATACACCACCAGCCGTAATTGAGGGATGAACGTTGAATGGCGCACCGCCAAGACAATGATGGACGAAGATCGACCTGCAAAGGAAGGCCTAACGACAATCCCCGGCGACCAACCTAGCGCACTAAGCTCTGTCGGAAAACATCAAAGCCCATGATTCTGAAGTAGCGTTGAACGAAGGCTATTTTGATGAAGCCGCTGTAGTTTGTCGCCGTCTTATCGAAACGCGTCAGCACGCGGCGGCATTCTTTTAATCAACCAGTCAAACGCTCGATGATGTTGCGATCCCGATAGTGTTGGAGGTCAAAGTTCACAGGACGGGCGAGGCGGTAAGTCACGTCAGTTTGTCTTAATTCAATCAGTCTGGAAATCTAAGAGAATCTCTCGCTGGCTTCAAACCGAAGCGGCTTGCTTCCCCTTTGAACGAAGCCTTCACCAGTCAGTTCGTCGTTGGTTGCGCACTCAATCCCTAGCAAGCCGTCAGGTGTCGTCGGTTTGAATTCGCATTTCGCAGCCGCAAACTGCGAATGGTGTTTTTCACCGACAGCGTGTGCCCCCTCAGCCTCCATCATTCGGACGATTTAACCGCCGTCACGTCGTGAGTTCGCTATGTGCCTCCGGTCTGCCGGACCGAGGGGAGTTCGCGGTGGTCGATCGATCGCTCAGGCCACGCCCTCCTTTCGCACAAAGCGATATTTGTCTGAGGCACAGGCTTCGCGCGACTGTTTCTATCGCTGCCACAATTGCAAAACGCGGCCGATCTGAACGCCGTAGGTTTGGTTTTCGTCAGCCGATCGTGGCCGACAATCGTCAACTGGAGTTCCCTCAACAGGACATTGCGTTCAATGTGGTAGCTTCGGTTTCAACGCGGCGTAGCTAAACATGCCGAGTAGGGCTCCGGCCAGAGTGAACAGTGCCATCCACTCGCCAGACCCGATCTGAGCGTAGATTGGTCCGGGACAGGCTCCGGTGATGGCCCAACCGGCTCCGAAGAGCATACCGCCAATGATGACGCCTGTATGATATGGCTTCGGTTTGTAGGTAATTGGTTTCCCGTCGATTGATTTGACCTTAAACCGCTTGATGATGAGCATTGAAATCATCGCAACAACAATCGCGACACTGATGATGAGATACATGTGGGCTTCGCGAAACAGGAACATGTCGTGAACACGTTCCCAGCGTGCCACTTCGGACTTGATGAACAGGATGCCGAGGTAGGCTCCGATCAGCAGCACAAACAGATAGTTCAGCGGCGACATGCCGGATGAGTTTTGGTCCGCAGCTTTTGCTTCTTCGCTCATGAGTGTGTCTCCGCTATTACGCTGGAAAGATCAGTTGGCCGAGACCCCATGTCACGGCAAGGCCGCCGACGAAGAAGAAAATCGTTGCGACGAGACTAGGCCAATTCAGGTTCGAGATGCCCGTTATCGAATGCCCAGAAGTGCATCCTCCGGCGTACCGAGTACCGAATCCAATCAGGAAGCCACCAACGAGCAGCTTGATTCCGCCACTGGCACTGTCGAAAGATTCCGGTAGTAGTGGAGCCGGTTCGCTCGACAGGAATCGCGTCGCGATGAATGCGCCAACCGCGATCCCCACCGCAAATACGATCGTCCACAGGTTGGCTTTGCGATCGAATGTGCTGAGATATTCCAGCTTGCTGTTCGGCGCACACATCGCCCCAGCTTGTTGCAAGCTGGTCGAAATGCCAAACGCCTTTCCCGCAAGGATGTATAGCAGCGGAACGGTCAATCCAATCAAGATTCCCGATATCCACCACGGCCACGGTTCCGTAATCCAGTTCATTCGATGTTCTCCATTCTTCACTCTTGGTCATCAGGACTCGGTCGGACGGGAAGCCGAATGACGGCGCCCTCATCGAGACCTGTCTGTTCAACGTGAGCCGTCACCCGTGCGTCAGAATTTGGCTCGTTGAAAACGACATGCGTGTGTGTTGACGTGTCTGGGTGTGTCAGTTCGCCTGCGGCATTCTTGGCGAAAACGCCTACCAGTGTTCCAGTGAGTCGAGGAAACGAGCCCTCAAAGGGCTTTTCGTTCTCACTCAACTCCACTCCATGCAACTTCGCATGCACTGGACAGGCGCCTTGAATCACATGCAGTCGAACATCGATAAAGTCGCCGCTTGCCGTAAACACGAACGGCTTCGATGTGTCTATCCCCTGCTCACTGGCAAGCTGCTCGATGTATGCGTCAAATTCTTCAGAAGGCACTGCTTTCGATACCGTGTGATCCGTCCATGCAGAAATGTGATTCCCTACAAGCAGGGTTGCTTGTATCTCTGGATTCACATCAACCGGCTGTAGCTGATGTGCTTCGTCTACGGTCGTTGCAACGACTGCACCGTCCAGAACGGTTACTTCGCCTGTCAGTCCTTCCAACGCCCCGACGGCGTATAGATGCGGCTGCGATGTCGCTTCGGCAAGTGCAATGCGGCCATGATGCTTTTGCATGCCAATGACTTCACGCATTCGGCCGTACTGGATCAATTTCGATTCCGGCTCCGACTGCTCGGTGGAAGTTTGTTCTGAACCGTCCGATTCCTGCGTGCCCGGATTCTGGCTCTGACAACTGAAAGTGCAGAAAATCAGCGTTGCCAGCGCTGCCATCGTCGTCAACGTAAGTGTCTTGTTCATGGGATTCAATTCCTATTTCAACATCGGCAGGTAGGCGTATCCGTCGGCCTGAAGGTTGACCAGAGCAGTGAGCGCCGAAACGGCTACGTCGGCCTGCTCGGCGACTTCCGAAGGCTTCGCACCTTTACCGGTGAGCGATTGACCGCAAACATAAACTTTCACACCTGCCTTCTTTAGTTCCGACAGACATTCGAGATTCGGATTCGCTTTGCTGCTGAAGCGAGTGGAGTATGCATCGTTCCTCAAAACAGTCAGAGTCGCGTCGCCGTGCAGAACGACGGCGATGTCGACTTTCGCGGAGTCCTTTCCGGCTCCGGCGTAGATGTTGACGAAGCGGCACACCTTTTCGATGGCCGAGTTCAGCTTGTCGGGATCACTGCCTTTGGTGATGTCCACGACGATCTGGCTTCCGTCGCGAGGTTGGTGAGCCGCGCCGGGCAGTTGCACGACCTTGCCATAGTCTTTGATTGCTGGATTAATGTACTGCGGTTCGGCTGGACGAGTTGACTTGTCAGTCGGTGGCGAAGTTTGACCCGACGCCACCCCCAAACCCATTACTCCAGCGATTACGATGAGAGCGAGGACTGTTGCTTGATACTTCATTTCTGTTTTGCCTTGTGTGTGGTAAGTAATCTCTTCGCAGTTGAAATCATTGGCCTGGTTTTGTTTTCGTGGCGAAGAAGTGATCGTCGTAGGAGTCAGCAAAGCGGCGGCGAATATCGACTTCCGTTTCGCTCATCGCGACGACTCCAGGTGCTTCTTCGTCGCCTTGATCTATCGAACATAGAGACATCAGCTTCATAGTAATGGCTCACAACGTGACATTCACTCACTGATTTGCTGCTCCGCTTTGATCGGCTGTTGAAATTTGGGGCGATCGTGTGAGTTGACAAAAGCGGCAATGTCAAACGCCTCCCGAATCGTAAGATCGGTTTCTCCCGGGGGCATCGCGACCTTCAACCACGACGCCATCTTCGGTACCTTCGAAAGTCCAGCCCCGTCATTAAACGATTTGTGGCCCCAGACGGGCGGACCGTCGTCACTTCCACTCCCGTCATCGTTGTGACATGCGGAACAGCGGTCGGCATACAGCGACTTGCCACGCGCAAGGTCTGGTTGAACAGTTTGTTTCTTCAATGGTTGCAAACTGTTGGGACCGAGCGGCGCCTTTGGGTTCATCTGAATCGGTACGTCTTTCGACAGCCATGTGATGTACGCTGCGATCGCGACGGAAGCCTGGCTTCCGTTGGGAGGACGCTTTCCATTCTGACTCCGAATGAAACAGTTCAAAATGCGGTCTTCGAGTGTGATGACAGCGGATTCACGAGGGGAGTATGCCGGATAGACCGAAGCCACACCGATGAATGATGCCGCTTTGGGATCACGACCTGCATCGAGATGACACGATGTACATTGCAAATCGTTGCCGACATATGGCTTTGTCAACGGATGAGTATTGGTTTCCCTGACAAGGGATTCCCCCAAACGCACGGTTTTGCCGAGTTCGCCGGGCGGGTACGTGTCTTGAGCCTGCACTTTGCTCTGGCAAATCAGAACCACTAAAAGGCTGCCTGCTACGGTTGCTGTGTTCATGCAAGTTGCTCCGATGAGCCGGGGGACGGAATGTGTTTCGAGATGTAGGCTGACTCGCCCATGCGTTCAAGCAGATCGAGCTGCAACTCCAGCCAGCTCATGTGTTGCTCTTCATCCAAAGCAATTCGCTCGAAGATTGCCCGTGAACCGAGGTCGCCCTCTTCGACAGCTTGCAAGGACGACTTCGTGTAGAATGTGATCGCTTCCTTTTCGTCGACAAGGTCAGACTCGAACATCTCCTTGAGCGATGAAGCTCGCACCGGAGGTTTCGCCATCTTCATTTCGGGATCACCTTTAAGAAACATGATCCGCGACATGAACTCTTGGGAGTGGCCCAACTCTTCCTGCATCTCCTCGCGCATCTGTGTAGCCAGCAAGGTCATGCCCCAATCATCCAGCACTCCGGCATGAAGTTGGTACTGGTGGGCGGCGGTTAACTCCATTGACAGGGCAGTTTGCAGGTTCTTGATTGATTGTTTTTTAGCCATTGTCATTTCTCCTTGGGTTAGTGGAACGTGTCGTTTTTCGTCTGCGTCAGTGATTCGTTACGGCGGGTTCCTGATTTTCAAGCACTGATCTCCCTGAACGCGACGGTAGCCGTGGCATCTTGATTTCAGGGAACTCGCCTTCCAGTGAATTGAGGAACTCGACGATGTCGGCAGTGTCTTTGTCGGACAATTCGGTATCGAGTTCGGTCTCGGCCATGACACGCACTGCATCCGCGAGTGACTCAACGGCACCATTGTGGAAATAGGGTGCGGTGATCGTGATGTTCCGTAGCGTGGGCACCTTGAAGTTGTGCTTGTCGGCTTCCAGTTTCGTTGCTTCGTATCGTCCAAGGTCGCTATCGAGGCGAAACTGTTTGACGAATTCGCTCGTTGCGAATCGCGGAAACTCTTCAAACGATGGCTCCGTGTCTCCAACTTCCCAGCCATTGAATGCCGGACCGGAATGGCACTCCGTGCAACCAATGTTGTCGAACAGCTTCATCCCTCGAATTTGTTGGTCGCTCAGTGCCTTCTTGTCGCCTTTGACGTAGCGGTCGTATGGGCTGTTCGGTGTAACTAGTGTTCGCTCAAACGCGGCGATCGCCTTCACAGCGTTGTCGATGGTGACTTGCTTGTCGTCGCCGAACACACGAACGAATTCTGCTTGATAACCCGGAATGGCTGCGATTCGTTCAATTGCCTTTCCATGATTTGGCATGCCCATTTCAGGCGAGGCAACGACTGGCCCTTTCGCCTGATCTTCCAGACTCGGCGAGCGTCCATCCCAGAACTGTGAGGCTTGGAAGACGGAATTCCAGACGGTTGGAGCATTGCGAGGCCCGAGGCGTCCGTGAATGCCCATTGACGAAGGCCGGCCATCGTCGCCGCCTTCCATTATGTTATGGCAACTATTGCACGACACCGTGCCAGTCAGCGAAAGGCGTGGATCGAAGAACAGTTTCTTGCCCAATTCGACCTTCGCCGGGGTTGTCGGGTTGTCGGTTGGTGCTCTGGCCTGCGAAGGAAGCGGCGGTGTAATGCCAAGTGATGCTGGTTCCGTTGCTTCTGCTGAGACGCCTTCGCCTTCGGATTGCTCCTGTTTTACCGTCGGCAGCGTGTACGGCTTGTGGATTTCCTCCATGCCGTTCTTGATGAAGCGACTGACCAGTTTCGCGTGTTCCTGCACCAACATGATGACGAAGGGATCGTTGGCTTCATAAGCCACCCTCAGTCCCTTGTCAGTTTCTTCATACGTCAGCGTGTAGTCGTCGGCGCGCTTGATGAGTTCGACAAAGATCGGATGGAACGTCATCGGCGGGAGCGGATCATTTTCATGCACGCGGCTCTCCATTGCCGGAACGTGTTTCTGAATCAACGCAGCGATCTTCTCATCGTCCGACTCCGTGACCGCTTCTGCGCCTGTGGGCAGCATTTTTACGGTTCTATTGATCTTGTCGCGGTCATCGAACATCGCGTGCAGCGTCGTCATGTCCTCGCGATTCCCGCCCATCATTCCGGGACCGCGTCCCCTGCCTCTGCCGAAGCCTCGCCCTCGGCCGTGACCCGGGCCATGTCCGACTGCGGATGAATCACTGTCTGAAGCTGCCGCTGCTTCCTTGCCGTCTCCCTGTTCCGCTTGGTTGTCGCCCACTGCCGAAGGGACTTCGACCCAGAACCAGCCGCGCAGGTCTCCCTCGTTGAAACCGGTCGCCTGATCGTCAGGATAAAGTTCCGTTAGTTTCGATCGGACGTCAGGTGCGATGCCTTCTGTCGGCCCGTGACACACCAGACATTTTTGTTTGAGTCGAATCGGCAGCAATGCGCCGGTGCCTCCATGCGGCAATGCGACGAACTGTGGATCTTCCACGCGTTCTTCGACGAACGAGCGAGCCCAATCTGGCGGTGTATTCTTCACGTTGCGAAGTTTGAATGAAGTCCGACCGATGGCGACTCCTTGTTCTTCACCCACTTCGGTTGCGATCGCGGGAGCTTCGCGGCTGCAAACGCTAATTGCTGCTGCCGGTCCGTCGGCGCTCATGACCTCGGTCAAACGACCTGACAGTCGCGTAAACAACGCGTCTTTGGCGGCAATCGCTTTCTGTTTGGCGGTGTCATCAACTTGTTCCGCATCTGGCTGCTTTTCGCTCGTCGCTGTCTGCGGCGGCTGAGAACGCTGGCAGCCGATCAGACCAACGAACAGTAAGATCGTGGACCACTGGACCAGAGGCTTCATGGTCGCCTGAAAGCGGTAGGCGACGGAAGTTTTGTGTGTAATTTTCATTATGTTCGCCCTTTCAACATGCCGTGCCAATACAAGTTTGGTAGTCCGTACTTCTTCAGCATCAGCATGCTGAAGCGTTCTTTCGACTGATCAAATGGGAATGTCTCTGCAGGTTCCTTGTCGTAGTTGAATTCCGCCAGGACGAGACTGTCGTAACCGGTGACGACAGGACATGACGTGTAGCCGTCGTAGCTAGCCTTCAAAGATTGACCGTTCTTTTCGGCCAGCAGGTTCTCCACAAGCACAGGAGCCTGTTTGCGAATCGCCGCAGCTGTCTTTGAGGTGGGCAGGCTTGACGCGTCGCCGAGGCTCCATACATTGTAAAAACGACAGTGCTGCAGAGTGTGTTTGTCGACATCGACCCAACCGTCATCGTTCGCCAACGGGCTCTGAGCGACAAAATCGGGAGCACCCATCGGCGGAGTGACATGCAGCATGTCGTACTTTAGGATGACTTCTTCGCCGGTGTCCAGTTGCTCGAAGACGGCTTGTTTGGAATCAGGACGAATCGCCTTTAGGTTGTGCCGGAACTTGGTGATCGTGCCTTTTCGCTGAATGACACGTTCCAGCGTCTTTGCGTATTTATCCACGGCGAAGATGCGAGGGCTGGCCGACGCGAAGACGACTTCGCATTTGTCGCGAATCCCTTCACGACGGAAATAGTCTTCGGCCAGATGACAAATCTTCTGGGGGGCTCCTCCGCACTTCACGGCCCCTGCAGGCTGCGTGAAGATCGCTGTCCCGCCTCTGAAGTTGCGGATGTTCTCCCACGTCGACCCGACGGTGGCGAAAGAATAGTTACTGCAGACCCCCTCTTTACCCACGGCGTCCTTCAGTCCTTCAATCGCATCCCAGTTGATCTGAATACCGGGAGCGACCACGAGGTGATCGTATGTGATTGTCTGGCCGCTGCGAGTTGTCAGGGAGTTGTTTTCGGGATCAAATGTCGCCACGAAATCCTTGATCCACTCAGCCCCATAAGGAATCAGATCGGCTTCGCAACGCTCCGATTCCTCCGGTTTACACATGCCACCGCCAACAAGGGTCCACAACGGCTGGTAGTAGTGTTTCTCAGATGGCTCGATGATTGCCACATCGAGTTTTTCGTTTTCATTCAGCAGGCGGGCAGCCACGGTGATGCCGGCTGTTCCGCCGCCAACAATGACGATGTGATGATGAACGCTCATGGCGATTCCTTATTGAAGATTGTTGGTTTGTTGTTGGCTCGAAGCCGATTCGTTTGACGTTTGGCCGTTCAAGTCGCCGAAGCATTTGGCAAACCGAACGCCGAAGCCAAGTGTCCGCTGGAGGTTGGGATCCCTGAGGGCTTTCAAGAGACCGAGCATGCCGATTCGTTCGGGCGTTCGTTGTTCGCAGGTCTCTCGTTGGCAGTTGGCTAGCGATGTCGCCGCTTGCCCGATGACTTGCAGTGCGTGAGGATCGAGAACGTCGGACCGCAGCAGAAAGCCGAGCCGCTCGAGTTCGTCTTCGCTAACGCGGCAACCAAGCCACAGCAAAGCGTGCAGCCCCTGTGAGATACTTTTTTCGAGCTCGACTCCATGTGACTTGAAATTGGCTGCGTATTCGTCGACGACATCGGTTGCAATCGCTAAGAGATTGGGAACTTCGTCCAGCAAGCGGCTTGCTTCTTCTAGTTGCGGAAGCCGATCGACCAGTCTGCTGAGCGCCGACACGGCTTCAGGTTCTGTGACTATCAGAAAGAGACTGACCAATGAACCGAGCCGCTCCTCGACGGACGTACCAGACTGATTGATTTTCTCGCACTGTTCGTCGATGACATCGGCTACTGTTGCAAGCAGACCATCCGCCGCGTTGTTAGCTTGCACCGCTCGTTCGACAAGATGCTCAATGTCTTTTGCGCGGCCAACCAGCCGGGCGAGTGATTCCGCTGTCTCTGCATCATCCAGTTGTTCGCGAATTGGCATGTGTGCGGTATTGATTTCCATGTCTTAATTCCTCTTTGTTTTACGAGGGCGAACGTCGTTGGAGTGATCTGCATCCGCGTCCCCTGATTGAGACGTTGTGGATTGTTCTGTGGTTGGCTGGTCCGACCGGACTTTGCAGGAACCGGACAGTCACGTCTTGACGCCGAAGCGAGGCAATACCCACGCGTTCAGCACGAACAACGCAACCTAGACAGCAAGTGGCAGTAGCAATTCTTTCATTGCGAATCCAAACCATCATTCAATGTCTTCATACAGAAGTACCAATCAGCGCATTCATACGAAGCGTCCGCCATTCGTTCGCGAGCTGTTTCAGATGTCTTGGGCGGGGGGACAATGACTTTTCCTCCAGGCATCCAGCTTTCCGGCGTGGCGACCTTGTGCTGATCGCTTGTCTGCATAGCCTTGAGCAATCTCAAAAACTCTTGAACGCTTCTCCCATTGCTCATCGGGTAGAAGACCATCGCCCGAAGCACAGCGTCGGGGTCGATAAAAAACGTTGTCCGCACGGCTGACGTATCGCTGGCTCCCGGTTGGATCATGCCGTACGCATGGGCCACGTTCATCGAGAGGTCATCGATGATCGGAAACGGAATGTCCACGCCAAACTTTTCTTTGATATTCGCCACCCAAGCGAGGTGCGAAAAGACGCTGTCAATTGAAAGCCCCAACAGGTCGCAATCCAAAGCCTGAAAGTCACTGTGAGCCTTCGCAAATGCGATGAACTCCGTTGTACAGACCGGCGTGAAATCAGACGGGTGCGAGAACAGAATCAGCCACCGCCCCTTGTAGTCGGCAAGTTTCTTCGGCCCGTGGGTCGTCATCGTGTCGAAATCCGGCGCTGGCTCGTTCAATCGCGGCATTGGTACGTGGTTTTCATTTGTCATGACATCTTACTTTCAGAGTTGTGATTGTTTGATGTGTAAGAGTCACGGGCACGTTGCGGTCCGTGACATTTCATCGCATGCCGGAGCTGCATGTCCTACGGGCAAACCCGCGCCAGCCCATGCTCCGAATCCGCCGGTCATGTTGATGACTTCCAGCCCATTGGCTTGCAGAATGCTGGCTGCGATCGCGGAACGCTCCCCAGTCTGACACTGCGTCACGATTGGCTTGCCGCTCTCAATGTCAGATAGATTGTCGGGGAGACGACCGAGGAACCGATGGTCGGCTCTGGCGATGTGGCCAGACTTCCATTCCTCCTCCGAACGCACGTCAATCAGTTTCACGTCGCCTGACTCGATGCGTGGAGCCAATTCTTTTGGTGTGCGGATTGAATACTCCTCGGTAGCCAAACCGCTTGACCGGACTTCGCTCGGGTGAAAAGCACCCTCGATCTGCTCCACGCCGATCTTGTGCAGTACCCGTGCCGCTTCCTCCAGCTGATCTGGATGGCAGATCAAGTAGGTCGGCCGGTCATAGTCAACCAGCCAACCCGCCCATGTCGCGAGCATCTCCAGTGGAATGTTGATCGTGCCAGGCACGTGGCCTTTGGCGAATTCAGACGATGGAGTCAGGTCGACGACCGTTCCGGATTTGACAGCATTCTCTAAACCAGCGACATCGAGCACTGAGTGATGATGTCCCGCACCAAGAATCCGCGGGCCTTCTTTGTTGACTCGCTTCATCACCGCGAAGTACTTCGGTGCTTCCGGCTGGTCGGACAGGATATACTGCACGAACTCTTCTTCGTCGGTGAACTGCAAAGCCGGGTTGAACAGTTTTTCGTAGCCGACTGTCGAAGACGGAACGGCACCGAGTCCCTTGCCACAGGCACTGCCCGCACCGTGTGCAGGCCAGACTTGCAGGAAGTCTGGAAGCTGTTTGAATTTCTCTGCGGAGTGGAACAGGTCACGAGCGCCCGGTTCGGCCGTGTTCGCCAGCCCCGCTGCTTCTTCGAGCAAGTCAGGACGTCCGATCGAACCGACGAACACAAAGTCGCCGGTGAAAATGCCCATCGGCTTATCGGCATGTCCGCCTTGGTCAGTCAGCAGGAACGAGATGCTTTCCGGCGTGTGCCCCGGAGTGTGTAGCACATCGAACCTGATGTTTCCGATCATGAACGAGTCACCATCCTTCAGCAGTTGATGCTCGTGCTGGTCGGCGAAATGATACTTCCACTCCGCCGGTCCTTCGTCCGACACGTAGAGCTTCGCCCCGATGCGATCCGCCAGTTCACGGGCTCCCGACACGTAATCGGCGTGGATGTGAGTCTCCGCGATCGCGATCAGTTTCACATCCTCGCGATCGGCCATTTCGAGGTACTGCTCGATGTCCCGACCGGGGTCGACGACCACGGCAACCTTCGCCTTCTGGCATCCGACCATGTAGGAAGCATGAGCGAGAGCTTTGTCGTAGAAGTACTTGAGCAACATGGGACTATCTCCTTTTCAGTTGGGTTTCGAGCGATGCTTCGCTCGTGAGTGGTTGAACTTCCGTGGTGGACGATGCGGAGGCTTGACCGGACGAAGGTAGAGCCAGCTTGCTGCCTTCATTCACGATCACGAATCCACCCAGCAGAATCAGGAACACTGCAAAGACTCTCTTGAACAATTGCTGATTCATGCGTGCGTTGACCGACTTGCCGATCAAGTTGCCCACCACGCCGATCAGCACGACGATCATTTTTATTCAAACCTGACTTGGCTTTTTTTGTTTCAGTTCGCATTCACTTCACGGAGCGAGCGAGTCCAAAGGAATGTTACGGGCTACAACCGCACGCACTTCGCGAAACTCAAGCGACGTGCGAACGTCGATGATGTCGACGTTTCCCTGCCCGTCGCGCTCCGCAAGCTGTCCGACTGAAATCGTTTGTAGTTGACTCATTTCTATTTACCTCGAATATTCGTAACCTCGTAACCTTGCGATGTGTGTGGGCAAAAAAAGGGAGAGAATTGACGCTGCTTTGCGTTACACATCCGACAAAAACCGCCCCTCAATACAGTCCATAATGTTCTGCAGATGCAGTTCGGCCACCTGATAATAAACCCGTCGACCTTCCCGCTCGCTGGTGAAAAACCCACACCGCTGCATCAATCGCAGGTGTTCCGAAGCCACGTTGTTCGGCACCCCACAGTCTTCGGCCAATTCACCAACCGTGTACCGTCCATGCAGCAACAGCTGCACCATCCTGAGCCGCACCGGATGCGCCAGCGTCTTCAGACACTCCGCCGCCTCAGCAAACGCCGCCGGATCACCGAGCGGTTTGGTTTTAGAATGGGACTTCTTTTTTGTGGTCACTTCAAACCTCCTTTGATCACTATATCGTAATCTAACGACATGTCAATGAGTCTTTTTTAGGAAATTCGGTCGTCCCCTGGAAAATGCGGGGACGGACGACCAATCTGGATACTGAGAATCACGATACCGAAAGCGATCCGCAACCGTGAGGTTTGTCACCCCGGCCATATTTGCCGCGCTGTCAAAATGACTCTTACGGGCAACTAGCGTGCGACTATTTGTCCACTCTGGGGATGTGCCCCACGCGCCCAAGATGGCCCCTGGAGCTTGTTCATACCGCCCTAGTCCGGCCCTCAATTCCTAACCGGCAATGGCGCATGGGTGTGATTCTCCTCGTTTGGACGAGGCTTGTCGGACGTGGAACTTTTTATTTGTGTGTGTATATGTAAATCGTCGGCGTCTGAACAAGATTGATTCCGATTCGCTCACGTACTTAGTTGCTCAGGTCGAGGCATTTCAATTGGTTTTCGCTGCGAATAAAAAGTTTTGTGCCCACCAATGCCGGGTGGGAATACGGGGGGACCTTATCCTCGAATAGCTTCACCCGCGAGATAATTCGCGGTTTGTCGGCGAGAGGGTCAAGCAGCAGCAACTCTCCGTCGCCAATGACCAGCAGACGGTCGCTGGAAGCGATGATCACGCCGTGTTTCGACAAGGCCGCGTCACGAAGCCTCCAGATTCTCTCCAGCTTGCCATTCGCGTTGAGACACCACAAAACATAATGCACGCAGAACAATCGATCACCGACAACGACCGGTGAGCTGGTGTCGGGATTCAGTTGTGCATTCTCCGCAACCGGCTTCGGGTCGATCTCGCCGTTGTCCTTGAATCGATACAGGCGTGTTCCGTTGTTCTCGGTACTCACCAGTAGTTGTCCGTCCACGTTGATCGGCGTGGGAACGTTGAAATCGTTCTCGTGTGGCGGCGTCAAAGTCCAAAGTCGCTTGCCGGTTTTCGGGTCCCAACCGCCGAGCGAATCGGTATCGTGTCCGACGATCTGCAGTTTTCCACCGAATCGGCCGGCGATCAACGAACCATAACCGCAGGCTTTACCCGGTGATTTCCACAGCACCTGCCCGGTCTTTGGATTCAAGGCGACGAGCGACGCGTTCGCCGCACCGGGATTGATGATGAGTTTGCCGTCAACCAGCAAAGGGGACCCGCAATAGCCCCACGGCATTTCCGCCGTCGCGACGAATGCTTTGCGGACGTTGGTTTTCCACTGCACTTCGCCGCTGAGAAGATCCACGGAATGCAGATCGCCCAAGGCACCGAACAGGAACACCAGGTCTCCATAAATTAGCGGCGTTGTCCGCGGTGAGATTCCGTAGTCGAGTTCTCCTTCTGCTGCGTATTCAAGTTCCCAGAGCTTCAACCCGGCGAGGGTATCGTAACATTGGAAGAGGTCTTTTCGGTCATCGAGACTACGACTTCCGAAGATCACGAATGATTCCGTTGCGGCGATCCCCCCGAGAGCGGGTTGAGCAAGCTTGATTTCCCAAGACACAGTCGGTTGAGCGGCGAGTTGCTGGGGCAATTGAGGATAACGGCCATCCCGATGTGGCCCCCGCCAACCATTCCAGTCAGGCGTCTTCGATTCGGCGGCTACTTTTTTTTTGCCGAAGCCGTTGACGTCTTCTCTTCAGCGGGTTCAATCGGTACAAAGCCGATCAATGTCTCGATCGCCTCGCAGATTTGGCGGTGATCGCCAACTGCGAGCAGTGCTTTTTGAATGCGTTCCCGCCGGGGCGCATCGACCGTGTTCGTCGTAAATGCTGTGACAAACGGGACAGGTTTGGTCTTGCCGACCACTTGCAGATCTCCTTTCTTGATCGTGCCACATCCTTCCAGCAGCGGAGCGGCATAACTTGAGATGACGGCTGCGATGCGGGTCTTCTTATTGGCAGCCAACTCGACGACTTTCGCTGCCCCATCACTGCAGGATTGATCGATCTCCAGCTTGGGGGGAATAGCGACCTTCGCTTTTTTCAGCAACGTCATCGCTGCCGCGTGTTTTTCGTCGCATTCTTTCGGGCCGAAGAGAATGCGATAACCGGACAGGTCGGCGACTTTCTTGGCCGGGTCGCTGCTTGCAACGACAACCAGTCCATTTTGCGTCGTCAAACCGTCTTTGTCAGTCAACCTTGCAACCGCTGTCACTGTGAATTTGTGTTCAGCGGCATCAAAACGGATGACCGAGTCCTTACCGATAATCACATCTGCTTGGCCTTTGGCATCCCCCTTGAGGGCCGTGCCCAGCGCATCGGCAAACACAAGATTCACGCGCTCACCGAGTTCCTTTTCCAGAAATTTAGCCAGGACGTTGTAGTCCCGTTGCGCATATCCTTCCACGCAGGGACAGGACAGCGGTTTCGCCAGTGGGTCCATCACGATGACCGTCAGCCCATCATCACTGGCTAAGACGACATTGTCAGCCAACCCGAGCACTGCAATCATCAGACAGAATACGAGTAACGAAATTCTTTTCATCGGAGCATCCTCGATTCATTTTTCGTCGAAATCTCGAAATAGTGAACTGGCCGATTAGCGGGTCGCCGTTTTTCCTTCTACATCTGTTGGTTTAGTTTGCATCACGATAATGTGGTTCCGCGTGATGTCGAGCATATAGATACGATCAGTATCCTGCGATACAGCAATGGAGACTTTCTTACAGCCGGGGACGAGTTTCACATCGCCGACGTAGTCGATCAATTTCCCTTTGGAATCAAACCGTTTGATGCGGCCGCTGCTTGATTCCGCCGTATAGACATCACCGTTTTTGCCGAAGCAGAGATTCATTGGGTTGCAGCAACTGCTGAAACCTTCCACTCCTTTACGGTCACCTTTGCCCCAATGGAGCTGTTCTTTTCCGTCCGTATCGTAGCACACCACTCGGTGGCGGGAATTTTCAGCGACGTAGATCCCATTTTTGTCCGCCTGTACATCCATCTGCCCACAACAGCCGGACAACCCGGTCACGATCTGCTCGGCATTTTTGAATTTCAGATCGGTCCGCCAGATCGCATAGCCATGACCTTTGAGGGCACGTGTCGCGACGAAGATATTGTTACCGTCCGAACTAATAGACGAAACCCCTGTTTTGTACTTAATCATCCTGACCACTTGCTGGTCGATCTCCTCCTCGGACAGTTTGGGTTGCTCGGAGATCTGATCTCGGGCTTCTTTTAATGTTTTCAACATGCGTCCAAAGGCTTTCAGCCGACGTTTATCGATCTCGGTTGGCTCTTTCTTCTTTTTTAGATCTGCCACGCGTGTCTCGTAATTCTCGATCGCTGAATCGTAGTTCACACCTCGCGAATTGAGTTGTTCTATCACCTCTTTACGAACGACATCGGCGTTGGACTTCAAGTCTTTGTAATGCGGCGCAGCCGCTTCCTGTATTAATTTGCCGGTGGTTGAATAACGAAACAAACGTCCGTCGCCAGCAACAAGCACGGTGCCATCCGGAGCGACATTGATCGCTTCTGGATCAACCGGCACCTTCCAGTCGCGCAAGTGATTGCCCTCAGCATCAAATGTGCGGATTACGCCGGTGCCGTTCCCCTCCTTATCCGAGCCGGTATTGCACCCGGCAAGAATATCGCCGTCACCGGTCAGACAGAATGTGTTCAGCTTAAAGCCTGCCTTGTCCTCGGTCACTTTGATGAGCTTGACCTGCTCATGCGTAGATTTTTCTGAGATGTCCGCTTCACGTTCTGGCAGGCTAAGTTCAGCCTTGAGGGATAGCGGCGAGAGCAGTGACAACATGACGATCAAACCAAGCGCTTTCATCGTGTCTCTCCTTTGATGAAATGGTGTAGAGAAGTGGAGCTGCTCAGGGAGTATGACGTTTTGTCTTCGCGAATCCAACAGGAATATTTGAATATTTACTCCCCAAAGGGTTATTGATGTCGGCTCGCTGGGAAACTAGGCCATCATAGGGAGAATACCGAGACTCTTGAAATCCAATGAATATGATGCGCTATTTGCGCCGTTTCTAAGTATATTGAAAGAAGTAGAAAATTATTTCCTGCTAATTGCATTTGCGCGCCGCCCGCATTTCATCGAAACGACAGAGTCAACGCGGTGATCGGCAGAGCTGAATGTTAACTATGCCGTAGAAGCAGCGATCCACAACATGCAAGCCTCTCTGGCGGGCGAGCATGTAGTGTACGGAAATCTATGTCGGTAAGATCAACCGCCGCAAGTCTCTAAACCGGGGTTCGCCAATCAGTGTTATCAGATAGACAGCTTGAGGCGAATGCGTTCGAACGCGCCGAGACTGATGTTGATGACCAAGGACGAACCGTCATTTGAATTATTGGGTCAACTAATTATTGGGCGATGATTCGGTTCGCAACGGGCAACCGATTACCGGGTCGTGCACCAGTCACATCGACCTCTCGCCAATAAATCGCTATTCCAGACCCTGAAAACCCGGTGCGGCTGATTGGCGTAACAAGCCATCAATTCTGCGATAGAGTGCCAATTCTCCTCCGATAGGTTCATTTTCTCAAACTCAGGTAACTTGACTGGTGGTCCCCGCGAGAGAAAAGAAGTCCGGGGTTGCCTTTCCCTCAGACGAACATTTATCAAATGTCGTCGACGTCACTTCGCTCGGACCGCCAGTCGCTCAGTCTTTCGCCCAAAGCCAGCAATTGATCCGGACCAGCGCGTTCTATAGGCCATACGGCAGCAACGATCAATTTTTGATGCATTGAAGCCTCCGTTACACGATTGCGGAAAGCACTTAGTGTGCCTCAGGACCGTAGTAAGGCCGAGGTCGTTATTCGTTTTTCGGCCAATCCGGTAGATCGAACTTCTTCACCGTGTTGGCGGTGTGTTCTTTGTAATGGTCTTCCATTTGTTTCAACAATCGGCGGGGCGTCCAACGACTTCCTGGGGCCTTTTCGTCTAGGTTCAGGCCCTCGAGTAAATAGGCGAAACGCCGTGTGAATTCGCTGACCCGTTGTGTTTGCCGGGCTTCCTCGCGACCATCCCAATCCGGGTGCGCCGCCACATAGTCGGGAGGCATCTGTTTCGGATTGAGGTCCATCACCGGGATCGCCGGATTTTGGGCATGATAAATCTGTGAGAAAAACAACAGTTGCCGGCCCATCATATGTTCGGTGTTCCATCGCGGAGTGTGCGTGCCATTCCCTGGCCGAAAATTCAATTGCTGCGGCGACAGTTTGGCAAACACCTTTTGTGAGTCCATGTTGGATTTTTCCATCTTGGTAAATAACGTCGCCAGTTCATCAGGCATCTGCCAAGGCGAATCGTCAAGTACGACGACCTGTGTCTGGTATTTCGGTTTGCGTGATTGGGAGACAGCAAGTGTGTTATGGTCGACCAGGGTTACCGCCTCCTTCGCACCGATGGATTTGCCGAACGCTTCGGCAATTTCCAGTTGGCTAGCGCCGAATTGATTAAGCAATACCAACCGCGGAGCAATCGATTTCATGAGTGCGATCACGCGGGGGTCGGTCAGTCGCCATGGATTATCGGTCGAAAGCACAAGTAGATCCGCAGATTTTATGTCGTTTATAGGAACGTCCGCAGGCGAAGCCAAACATCCGTCAGGCATGAAGACGAGACGCGTCCCGTCGACTTCCAGCAGCAAGGGATTCGCACTGACACTCTTCGACGGCAAAGTCTTGATGTGAATTGCATGGGGGTCCTTTTCGGTAAACTCAGCGGCGGGAATCCAAGTCGCCTTGGTGGCATTTGGCTTTCGCGTGAGGAAGTGATCGATTGTTTCAGATGTGGAAACGGTTTGATCGGGTGCGCGAGGCAGCTGTTTGAGAGCGTCGCCATCGGGATTGATGACGACGTGGAAACCCCAAAGACTTTCCAGCGAAACCATGCCACTAGGCCATGTGCGGATTGCCAACGGGTCCCCATCGCCAGCCTTCACCGTAGCGGCGTCAATGAGTAGCCAACTGGCAATAAGAATCAAGCAGGCAATAACAATGGGATGGCGATGCATTTTATTTTTCCTCTGACAGGTGATTTAGCTCAGCTAGGATCATACCAAGTCGACGCCGGGAATCGACCGCGGAATCATCTCCAGCATTTCCGGGAGACCAAACCTATCCAGAATTGTTGAGCGGCGTTTGGGCACGCGATCTAGCAATCTGACCACCGAAATCCCCAACACCGGCATATCGCTGCCCAACCGGTACATTCTTTAACAACTCAATCCCTCGACGGTCCCGCTACCTTGGCGGGGGGGGCCGTCAATCTCCTTCATTTTGAGCTCGCAACAAGTTTTGTCGCGTACTAATTTGAATCGGGATATTTCGCTTCGACTACCAATTTGGGTAATGCCTGTTCCAGTCGTTCGATTCCCGTGGCTGTCACGTCAGTGTCCCATAAAGTGATGCTCTGCATCGAGGTTAAAGGTTCGAGATGCTGGATTGAGGCCCGCCAACCACGAACCACCGGAGGTGCGCGCCGGCGGCTGTTGTTGGCGGGTTGTTTCCGGACTGTTTATTCCCTGTTCGGGATACCCAGCAAAATGGCCCGGACGGAGTCTGAACCACTCCGCCGGAACTCTCACCCCAATCTGTTGTGGAGATTGAAGCGATGACGAATGGGGAAACCTGCTACCCCGAAGCACAAAAAAGCACCGATAAAGGCGAAGCCCTGGCTAAGATTATTGCCGCGTTGACCAAACATCACAAATAGGCTGAGGGCGGTAATCTCAACAAGGAGCCGATTGGTGACAGGGTGATTTGCGCAAACGAAACGAATCTGGAAGCGTCGCTCAAACTGCTTGACAGTGAATTCTTGCCAAAGATAATTGTCAGCACTGACCGTTTCCCCGAACTGTCTGTGCCCAATGAGGAAGCCGAAAAAGCTGACGAATAAAAGTAACTGTTCGATCGTTCGATACAAAATGTCGAACGCTGGGCCCATAAGTGTGCGAGCCGCACTTCGCGGCGAGTGACTCATTGGAGCACAGAATCATGACGGAATGCACAAATGCTTTGCGGTTGAGTCCCAAGCGAGCCGCCGAGGCCCCGGCAATTTCCCCGCGCAAACTGTAGTTGGCAGTCACTCTGCGGGCTCACATTGCTACTAAATTGCCGAAGGCAGGGGTGTTCGAAATGCCACACAATACCGATCTGGCGCGTATGCTGCGGGCTGATTTGGAACAGGCTCGCGGGGCTTGGATCAAGGACGCGAAACGTCAGCCCAAAGAGTATATCCGTCGCGTACAGAGTGACTTTTTGGCTGCCAAGAATCACGAAGATGAAGTTTTGGACTTTCACGCACTACGCCACACGTGCGGCGCCTGGTTGTCGTTGGCGGGCGTGCACCCCAAGGTTGTCCAGACCGTGATGCGGCATTCGACCATCACCCTGACGATGGACACCTACGGACATTTATTCCCGGGCCAAGAAGCAGACGCCGTCGCTAGATTGCGCGGCGTCTGCAATGGCCCTCCACAGACGCTCAAAGCGACCGGGACTAATGATGCGACACCAAACTCTCCAGAAAACGCGCAGCGCCAGGCGCAGCAATCGCGACGCGAAACGCGGCAACACGGTGCGATACAGTGCGACGAACCGAACACAACACCAGCAAACAAGAAATCGCCCAAACCCAACAATGGTGTGGACTTAGGCGACGCTGTGCAACGCAAATCAACACCAGACAAAAATAGGGCCGGCAGGACTCGAACCTGCAACCAACAAATTATGAGTTTGCTGCTCTAACCGATTGAGCTACGGCCCCGGGGAGGGGATAGATGCGGGGAGGCTGGTGGATGTTCGCTTGGGTTTTGTCTTTTTTTCGTAGGTCACACGATGCTATCGCGCCCCAATGTGAGTTGGGCGGGTGATTTGGGGATTCTACACGGCAATCTCTGAAAACAAAAGTCCGCACTTGCCGGCCTGTGCCGCTCTTCTTGGCTGGCTTGCGTAAAAATCGGGGAGATGTCCCAGATTGATCGCAGGGAGGAAATCTGTTTTTTGCGGGGCGGAGCGCTGGCTGGTTCGTTGATTCTGATGGGAGTGTATTAAAGCGCGTTGCGGGATGTGCTTTCGGGTCTGGCATTCGACAATTCTGTGGCTGCAAACTACAGTGTGAGGCGTCACGTATTTGTTGAAAAAAAGGATCTAGCTTTGAGTTCGGCAAAAACAATTTTGGTCACCGGTGGAGCCGGTTATATTGGCAGTGTGGTGGTCGAGCAGCTTGTCGGCGAGGGAGCGCGGGTGGTTGTCTTTGACAATCTGTCGCAAGGGCATCGCGCTGCTGTGCATCCCGATGCGGTGTTTGTTGAAGGCGACCTGCTGGACGCGGAGGCGATTGAGTCGGCGGTCGCTGAATACCGCCCGGAGAGTGTTCTGCACTTTGCTGCTCATTCCTTGGTCGGCGAGTCGATGCAAGTGCCGCTGAAGTATTTGGGTGAAAATGTGACGGCCGGTTTGAATCTGTTTCAAGCCATGGTGAATCACGATGTGCGTCAACTGATTCTTTCGTCGACGGCCAATTTGTTCGGTGACCCTGAAGAGATTCCGATATCGGAATCGACAAAAATTGCTCCCGGGAGTGCCTACGGCGAGTCGAAATACATTCTCGAGCGCATGCTGGCTTGGTTGGAGCAGATTCATGGGTTGCGGTATGCGGCGCTGCGTTATTTTAATGCGGCGGGGGCGACGGACGAGCGCGGCGAAGACCATACTCCCGAGACGCATCTCATTCCGTTAGTGCTGGAAGTTGCTTTGGGGCAGCGGGACCAGATTACGGTGTTTGGCGATGATTATCCGACGGAAGATGGGACGTGCATTCGCGATTACATCCATGTTTCGGATTTGGCGCAAGCCCATATTCGGGCACTGGATGCCCTGGCAGGAGGCAGTCGGGTTTATAATCTCGGCAATGGCAACGGATTTAGTGTGCAAGATGTGATCGAAACTGCGCGCGAGGTGACCGGTCATCCGATTCCGGTTGTCTCTGGGGAACGCCGTGCGGGTGACCCGGCGATCCTGGTTGCTGATAGTCAGAAAATCCGAGCGGAGTTGGATTGGAAGCCACAATTTCCGCAATTGCGCGACATCATGCAAACCGCGTGGAACTGGCATCAAAGCCATCCCAACGGCTATGCGGAATAGTGGCATAGCGGCCTGTTAAATAACCAAGAATCTTTGAGATTCGGGTGCCATTGCTGACTTGTCCAGCAGTGTTTTTTAAGTCACACCGTTTGCACTGGCGGGGCACAGGCTGAGAACTTTGCCGCAACTCGAAAACTCAAGGCTGTTATTGATCGGCTGCGGTGCGGTATTCCCGGATGACGAGTCGGGGGAAGACGATTGCGCCCTTGAGGTAGCGACCGGCCAGTCTCCGCGGGTTTGTCAGCATGCGGTGCAGCCATTCAAGCCGTGCCTGTTGGGCCCAGCGAGGGGCGCGCGTTTGGTGTCCAGCTAGAAAGTCGATCGTGCCCCCAGCTGCCACGGCTATTTTTGCATTGAGTTGCGAGCGATGGCGGGCTAACCACAGTTCCTGTTTGGGGGCGCCAAAGCCGACAACCAAAAGATCGGGGGCTGATTCGTTCACCTTGGCGACGATGCGCTGGTTTTCGTCGTCCTGGGTTTCAAATCCGAAAGGGGGGCTGTCCGTCCCGACGATTTCGGCTTTCGGCCAACGTTGCCGAATGCGGGCTGCTGCCTTTTCTGCGACCCCGGTGGCTCCGCCTAACAAAAAGATACGCGGATTGTGTTGGGAGGCTCCGGCGGCGATCAGTGCGGGGACTAAGTCGGAGCCGGCGACGCGGGCGGGAAGCGCCTTTTTAAGCCAGCGTGATGCGGTGACGACAGGCCATCCATCAGCGACGACTAAACCTGCCAGTCCGTATGCGTCGCGCAGTTGCAGATTTTGGTTGAGTTGAACGATGTGGTCGACATTGGGCGTGAAGACTAACTCACAAGGTCCGGCGGGACCTTGCATGCGCTTCAGCCCCCAATCAATCGCATCGTCCATCGTCACTTGATGAATGGCGATGCCGAACATTTTGACGTGTGGTGGCACGGGGTGTTGCGGGGGAGCCCCGTCAGTTTCGCAAGTTTGTGCGGAGTGGGGCGAAGGCAACATGGTTTCTGTGACGGCACGGGGACGCAAGTTGGGGGGGGCTGATCAAGACAGCGCGATTCACGTTTGGTGATAGCGGCATTGCGATTGACACGCAAGGGCCAGTTCAGACAAACGTGATCGCCACCCCCCGGCGGGTGATTTAGTAAGCGCCTTTGGCACTCAGGACCGCTGGGACAGTCCGCAGCAGGAGCTGTAGATCGAATAGCAGCGATTGACGCTCGATGTATTCGATGTCCATTTGCAATTGTTTAGGAAAGGGGATGTTGCTGCGTCCGGAGACCTGCCAAATGCAAGTCAGACCGGGTTTGACTTCCAGTCGCCGAAGGTCATCCCAGGAGTATTGCTCGACTTCCGACGGCACCGGCGGGCGGGGCCCGACCAAGCTCATGTCGCCCAGCAGGACGTTGAACAATTGGGGCAGTTCGTCGAAGCTCGATTTGCGGAGTAGTCGTCCAATCGGCGTAATGCGAGGGTCATTCGCCATTTTGAAGGTACGACTATCCTTGTGTTGGTTTTTCTCTCGCAATTTGTCCTTTTGGCGATCTGCGTCGACGGACATCGAGCGAAATTTGTAGCAGGTGAATTCCCGGCCACGCAGTCCAACCCGTGTATGTTTGTAGATCGCCGGTCCGCGACTTGTCAGGCGAATTGCCACAGCAATTGCGATGAACAATGGCGATAGCACCAGAATCGCGGAGCCTGTGACAAAAACGTCCAGAGCCCGTTTCGCGAATGCATAAAGTGCCTTCTCCCGCCGGGTGACCTTGCTCTCGGGGCGATGTGTGATCGCCTCGCGCACTGTGCGGCGGAGTGTACGGGGTCGAACGGAAGGTTCGATGGTACGCTCTGAACCGCTGGGGTGATTGGGGGAAGAGTAAAGTGGGTTTAGGGAGGAATGCAGAGTGGCGGTTGCTGTTTGGCCCGAAGTACCGTTCTCCGACATAGTACATCCTTCAAATTCATCTAGGAGGGTGGGTAGGTAACGGTCCGCGGTGACTGCCGTGCCAACCGAGGGAGGACCGTTTCACGGAAATCCAAATTTCCGTGAAAAATTTGCATTTATCCCCGTTTGTCTGAGGGATGAGACACGAAGCTTTCGTGCTTCTTTGCGTCTCGATAAATGCGGGTTTTGTACTGGAAGAAACCCTTAAGCAAATCGTGAGCCAATCGGTGCCGAGACGGTCCTCCAGCCCGGGATTCCCGTTGGTGAAATGGAGGAAAACAACGCAGCAACTGCTGAAGGAATGCTGATTCCGTGCCTGAAATGCTCTCTTGGATTTTGAGAGATTTTTGGTGAGAGGGTAGGGCGAATGGTTTATCGAAATGATAATTGGGTGTTGATAATTACAAGGCGTTGAATGAAAGGCCTGCTGTGATAATGGTGGCCCTTGTCGCTGTCAGGGGTTTGCTTCGCCTGACTGTACCGTTGGGGCAAAGTCTTCCTTTGTCGGCTGCAGAATTCGAACGGGCGGTCGCTCGGAGGACGCAAATGGGGCGATCCCATCTAGGCGGCAAGGAGATCGGGTTTGCCGACTCGACGAGTGATTGGATCTCGTCGTGGAGATGGCGAAGACGTTTCCGTTCTTGATGCGTGGTCGCCAAGGAGGCCGGCGGCGCGGAGTGGTGACTTGGGGGACAAGTCAGTCATCCACGCGTTGGGGTTCGACCGATCTTGGCACACGACGTGCTCAATGAATGTGGAGCCGCACGGTCGTTTTGCTGGGTGGCTGTTGGCATGCGATTTGCAGAATCTGTACAACGCCTCCCCGGCACGTTAACCTCTCCACTTAGAGCGTGTTTTCAAACTGGGCGAGGCTCCTGCCGAGCCGCGATGAACCCTATTGCTTGCCTTGGCCATAGAAATCTCCACACGTCCCCACACCAAACACCACAATGCGGCTCAGCAGGAGCTTCGCCCTCCCGCGACGCTAAATGGCAGTTGTAAAACGTAATTTGAAAACACGCACTCATAACGTGAACATGCTTGTTGAAACATCCCTAGAGACTGAAACGCCTCAAGTGCTTCCTGTGTCGGTTGCAGCAGTGATTGTGAATTACGGCACCGCGGAGCTGGTCGTGCAATGCCTCGATTCGCTTCAGGAAACGCGCAATGAATGTGATCATCTGCAGGTGTATGTTGTCGATAACGCATCCAGCGATAATTCCGTCGAGGAAATCCAGGCAGCGATTTCCGAGCGGGGTTGGAGTGAGTGGGTGGAATTGATGTGTGCTCCGAGTAACGGAGGATTCGCCTTTGGTAACAACGTGGGGATCCGTCGTGCACTGGCTGGGGACGACCCTTCGATGGGAGCGGTTTGGTTATTGAACTCGGATACAATCGTCAGGCGCGGAGCTTTGGAGTCTTTGTTGCAGGCTTTGGAAACTCATCCGCAGGCCGGAATTGTGGGGAGCCGTCTGGAAGACCGGGACGGCACGTCGCAACGCTCCGCTTTTCGCTTTCAGACAATCGGCCGCGAATGGGCGCGAGGCCTGAATCTGGGATTGTGGTTCAAACTATTTCCTGGCGCGGAAGTCGCCCCCGTGCAGGTCGATCAAGAGTATGAGACCGATTGGCTGGCCGGTGCGAGTATGTTGATTCGGCGGGAAGTGATCGACGACACGGGCTTGCTGGATGAAGGTTATTTTCTTTACTACGAAGAAGTCGATTACTGCTTGCGCGCCGCCCGTCAGGATTGGCGAACGGTGTACGTTCCCACAAGTCGGGTCGTGCATCTGGTGGGGCAGAGTTCCGGTGTAACGAGTCGTGATGCCGACCATCGCCGGTTGCCCAAGTATTGGTATGAATCGCGGGCTCGGTTTTTTACGCAAAATTATGGGAAAATGTCTCGGATTCTAGCGGACATCAGTTGGCTGACCGGCCATTTGCTGTACCGCGGTCGGTGTTTACTACAGAGAAAATCGATCACGTTTCCACGGTGCTTGGTGCGTGATTTTGTACGATTCAATTTTTGGTGGCCCAGCCGCGTTGGTTAGCCGTGTTGATTCAGCCGTTGTCAAATTCGCCGTGTCAATTGGGAAGTGGTCGTGAGTGCAAATCAAATACTCGTGCAGTCGGCAGAGCTATCTAGCTCGCTCCCTGTTCCGCAGGGGGAAGTGGATTTGCAAACGCGTGCGCGAACCAATCAAAACCCGGCCGGTGTCTCGCTTTGGAAATTATGGCGCGAGGACTTGGCGACGCATGACGGCAAAATATTAGAGCAAGGTTTCTGGGCGATGGCCGTTCATCGGTTTGGAAATTGGCGGATGGGTGTCAAACCCGCGTTGCTGAGAATGCCGTTTTCGATCATCTATAAATTCCTATACCGCTTTGTGGAATGGACTTGCGGAATCAGTTTGCCCTACACCGTTCAAGTCGGCCGACAGGTCAGAATCTGGCATCACAGCGGCATGATTTTCAATGCGGTTTCGATAGGTGATCGCGTACAGCTACGGCAGAACACGACGTTTGGGGTCGTGCGGACGGAGCATGATTTTGAATTGCCGATCATCGAAGCAGGCGCCGACATTGGCGTCGGGGCCGCCATCCTGGGGCCGGTCCGCGTGGGGGCGAATGCCGTCATTGGAGCGAACGCGGTTGTATTGAGCGATATTCCACCCAATTCGGTCGCCGTTGGCGCGCCGGCCAAAGTCGTCAGAAGCCTGGAGCGAAACAACGACAGCACGAGTCGCACAGAAGGGATCGCGGCGGAATGAGTGAAACATTGGGAGTTGTAGTCATCGGACGCAATGAAGGGGAACGGCTGCGCCGTTGCCTGGAGTCCGTCAAAGCGTGCGGACTTCATGCCGTCTACGTCGATTCGGGCTCATCGGACGACAGTGTACAAATCGCGCAATCGATTGATTTTACGGTCGTCAATTTGGATTTAGCGATTCCCTTTACCGCGGCCCGTGCGCGGAGCGAAGGATATGACAAGCTGCTCCAAGAGTATCCCGCTCTGGAGTATGTGATGTTTGTCGACGGGGATTGTGAAATCGAATTGCCCTGGCCGCGCATCGCCGAGACGTTTTTGCAGGAACATGAGGAGGTCGGGATTGTCGCCGGACGACGGCGCGAGCGGTTCCCGGAAGCGTCCGTTTATAACCGGCTGTGCGATTTTGAGTGGGACGCCCCGACGGGACAAGTGGCCGCTATTGGCGGAGACTCAATCGTGCGGGTCAGCGCCTACCAAGCCGCCGGAGGATTCAATCCGACCGTGCCGGCCGGTGAAGAACCCGAACTGTGCAGCCGCATCCGCGCTGCTGGTTGGAAGGTGTGGCGGATCAATACGGAGATGACCAGACACGATGCTGCTATGTCTCATTTTGGCCAGTGGTGGAAACGTTTGACGCGCACCGGTTACGGTGGATTCGATGTCGAACGCCGTTTCAAAACCGGCGTGTTTCAGCGAATCCTTTATAGCGCTTTCGTGTGGGGGATTTTGATTCCCCTGTTGGCAGTGATTGCCGCCGTAACGGCGTACCGTTATTTCGGTGTCATCGGCGCCGTGGCTGTGGTGGCCAGTGTCGGCGCGGTTTGGCTGCTTCAGATACTCCGCATTACTCTCCGCACACATCGCCAGGGGCGTCCTTGGCGGCAAAGCTTGGAGTATGGCTGGTTCACGATGCTTGCGAAATTCCCGATTGCGATGGGTTCGCTGAAATCGTTGTGGGCTTGCTTGACGCGTCAGGGAGCTCAAATCATTGAGTATAAGTCGGCGGTCAAAAGTCCATCGGCTTGAATATTGTGGAATCCTTGTGAAAAACATGGATTCGCGATGATGCAACAATTCTTACTCTCGTTATTTTAGGAACCGATCGCCTTGAAACCTCGCTTGGGCACCATGCTACGCAGTTGCCGCCAACGCGCTCGAGATTCCTTCGAGCGCGTGAGGATCACTCAGGGTGCGTACACACGGTGTACGATGCTCGTCTGCGGCGAACGGTTGGACATCGCCAGGTCGCAGGTGCATCCGCTGTTGGATTGGGTGCCGGACCAGCGGGTGGGGTGGTTGTTGCGCGAAAATGCGCACCGGCCCGCGTTGTGGCGGAAGACGCAGCCGCAAGTTGCGTTTTTGCAAAGTTATTGGGACACGCCGTTTGTCGAGATGGAGTCACTCATCGCCCTGATTCGCGAGGAGTCGCCGCGGACAAAAATCTGCTACCTCGATTGGTTTGCACCGGCGAATGTTCCCGAACCACGACTGATCGACTTGGTGGATTTGTACGTCAAGAAAAACATCTTGCGGGATCGGTCGCAGTACTTAAACGGCATGTGCGAAACCAATTTGGTGGAGTACGAGGCGCAGTGGGATGCGGAATTCTTGAATCCTCGGCAGGGAGTGCTCACGGAACAACAGTTGTCGAAGTTGACCGTCGGCTGGAGTTTTGCCACCGATCGAAGGTTAGTAGAAGCATTGCAATCAGACGCGATGGCCAACACAGACCGGCCGATTGATTTGCACTGTCGGATCTTTTCCAAGAACGAGCGGACGTGGTATCACCACATGCGCAATCGCTGCGTGGAGTCGGTCAATGAACTGGCGACCGGCGCTGCGGAGGGCGAAAAGATTGTCTGCAGCGCAGCACGGTTGGATTGGGACGCGTATATGCGCGAGCTGGCATCCAGTAAGGCCTGTCTGAGTCCGTTTGGTTATGGCGAAGTCTGTTGGCGCGATTTTGAGGCGATCGCCGCCGGGGCGGTGCTGGTCAAACCCAACATGGATCACCTGGAGGTCTTTCCGGACATCTACATTCCTGGTGAAACCTACATCGACATCGATTGGTCCTTTAGCGATTTGAAGGCAAAGTACGAATCGACGCGTGACAGCGGCCTGCGAAAAAAATTGGCCGGCAATGCCTGGCAGCGCTGGAAGTCATTTGTTGCCACGGATTGGAACAATCACTGGAACGACACACTTCAAAAACTTTTAGAAACATAACGGCGGGCCATGGCGACATCGATCAAAGGTATGACTCGCTGGTTGGGGCACCGCGGCAGAGAATGCGGTGTGCACCTCGATCGGCTGCGACAACCGCACCATGCGCCGCGGGTAGTCTTTAGCGTGGATGGTCCGAACAACGGGATGGCCTCGGGATTGCGGGGTTATGCGATGGCCGAGCACCTCCGCCGTTTCAATTGGCGGACAACGGTGTTTCCGCATCAATTGGAACAATGTCAACGCAGCCGCGTTTTTAAGTATGAATCTCCCGACGTTGTGGTGCTGCAAAAGGCGCGGCATGTACTGAACCTGCCCTCCCTGTATGCCGGGGCGAAAGTCGTGCTGGATGTTGACGATGCGGATTTTCTGGATCCTCAATTGACCGAGCGGTATGAGACGGTAGTCCGCGGATGCGACGCGGTGATTGCCGGGAGCCGTTTTGTGGCGGATTGGGCACGTCAATTCAATCCCAACGTCACCATCATTTGGACTGCCAAGCCTCCCGCGGCGGAATATAAAACACGGCCTGCCAAAAACGAACGTCCGACAATCATCTGGGCCTGCTCAGATCCGCATGCCTATCCCGCGGAAGCTGAACTGGTCCGCGAGGTGATGTTGCATGTGCAGTCGCCGGAACAACTAACATTCGTGTTGGCCGGAGTGCGGGATGAGTCCGTCTCCGACGAATGGTTGCAGCCGCTTGTGCAGGCCGGCATCGATTGCCAGAAACTGCGGTTTTGCGAATACGGACAATTTGTGCGTTCGATTGGGACCGCCCATATCGGCCTCGCGCCGCTGCTGCCGGAGTCCTCGCCGTTTAGTGCAGGCAAGTCGTTTGGAAAAGTGTTGGCCTACTTGGATGCTTATGTCACGTGCGTTGCTTCAGATTGCTGTGACCATCCTTTGTTTTTTCGCCACGGAGAAAACGGCATGTTGGCCAATTCAGTCGAGGAATGGGTACAAGCGCTCGATCATCTCGTCGCCGAAAGGACGGACTGCACTGCCATGGGGGAAACAGCCAAGCAGGATTATTTAGCAAGACTCACTTGCGAAGCCTCGGCAGCCAGGTTGAATGATGTTTTGCGACAACTGATCAGCAGTGACGGTACGGATAAGTAAAGTCGATTGATTTGGATTCGCAGAGTGACGCCCGCTTTGCAATACGAAAGTGATGAGAGGCCGGTGACCAATGATTAGCCACGAACACAAAGCCATCTATGTCCATGTTCCAAAATGCGCAGGGAGCAGCGTCGAGAAATTGTTGTTGCCGAATCGGCCTCAACATGACGGGCCGGACTATGAGCATCTATTTGGCTGGTGCCCCAAGCGAAAAATTCATTTGCAACACGCGACCGCTGCGCAGATGTTGGACCTGGAGCTGGTGACAGAAAGCCAATGGCGGGACTATTATAAATTCGCCTTCGTCCGGAATCCCTTCGACCGTACATTTTCGGATTATTTTTGGATGAAGACGCAGATCGAACCGGCCGGCGGCTTTGGGGAATACATCGAGCGCCGCGGCCGATTTGCTCCCATCCTGGGCGAACCGGACGGTCCGGACTATCGTGGCGACCATCTGATTCCGCAGTGTGAATTCGTGTATATTGATGGGGAACTCGCCGTGGATTTCATCGGCCGGTTTGAGTCGCTCGATGCGGGTTTAGAAACCATTCAGACGAAGCTATCAGTCGTGGATCGGCGTGTGCCGCACTTAAAGAAGGGCCGTAAGCGGCATCAGCACTATTCCCATTTTTATACCAACCGCATGCGGGAGCAGGTCCGGTCGTTGTATGAAGCGGACCTCGAGGCATTCGGTTATCAGTTCGACGATCAGCGCAGCGTGATGTCCAACATCAAGCGTTACGTCTGGCCCATCCGGCACACACTCGGGAACTGGAAATACGCCGCTCAAACGCGCTTTGGTGTTTGAGCCTGTTTCGCGGATTGATTTCGCAATTCAACGATTCAGCTTAGCAGTCGGCCGGTGTATGTGTGCATGGCTCGACGTCTGCGGCGGCCGGGGTTTGACAGCCCGTTGAAAAACCAAAACATCCGGGAGTTGGATTCCACTCCTAGCATGCCCAGCAGTGTTTTGCCGGTCACACGTTTTGCACTGGCGGACAAGCCGCCAGTGGCACCCTTTTTTTAACGTGCCGTTAAGGGGCGCTGCTTTCGCGTGGCGTCTTGGTCCACTGCGTGTCGGCTTTGTGGAAAAAGGCCAAGTACTGCGGCAAGTAGCGAAAGAAATAACGTGGTAAGGCGAGCAAGACCTTGCGGTTCAAGAGTTTCTTTTCGAACACGGCAGCGACGGCCAAAAGCACCACGAGGAATGATGCGCAGGTGGCGACTGTGATCAACAGTGGAATTTGGCTGCCTCCGGCAAGGTAAATGATTCCGGTCGCTGCCATCGCCACCCACTGTAGCAGCATCAACAATATCAACGGCGGCACGACGAGGTCACAGATGAGGCCGAACGATGCCAGACGTGCGTGGAGCAGGAAATCCCCCAGCAAGCGTGGGAGTTCGTTGCGCATGAATGCCAACTGCGAATGCGACCAACGGCGGCGTTGGACCGTGGCGACTTGTTTGGTTCTAGGCAGCGGGCCGCGGACAACTGCGTCCGGACAAAAGTAGGGGCGGTTACCTTGGAGCGTGAGGTCGATACCCAGTTTGTAATCCTCACCGGCATGTCCTCCGGCCAGGGGAGCGTCAGCTGCCAAACTCCAGGGAAGGGCGAATCCCGATCCGGTCAGCATGCAGGGCAGCCCTAACAGCTTCATGCCCAGGGGGCGAACGGCGTTGCGTACAGTGAAGGCGAGCGACGAAACGTAATCAGCGGCATCCGCATCGTCGCTATCGACGTGTAATACATACTTGGCTTGCGCGGGACTATTCCGCTGCATCGCCATAGTGACCAGTGGTTTCAAGAAATCTGGTTCAACGGCCGTATCCGCATCGACAACCACCATTGCGTCGGGGGGATCGGAGCGAAGAAAATCTCGGCCGGCGGCCAAGGCCCAACCCTTACCGCGGCGATCAGGTTCGTTGAGTTCCAGTACCTCAGCTCCAGCGTCGCGCGCAACCTGCGCGGTTTCGTCATCGCAGTTGTGGGCAATCGCTACCACGCGCCCGTTTGCACCCATTTGCGGCAAGAGCGAACGGATCGTCGCGGCGATCACCTGTTGTTCATTGTGGGCCGGGATGATGATTGCTGCTGTATAATCCGTGTCATCATCGGTGGAGGTGGGCGCCGTTTTTTTGGTCGTGAACCACGTTGCCCCCATGGCGGCTAAGCACTGCAGGATAAAGATCAGTGTGGGAATCGCGACCAGTGCGGCGATGAAAAACGCTACGATAGACATATTATAAAAACCTTGGCAAATGCGGTGGGTATACTGCTTGCTCGGAGAGTGACGTTAAGACTGAGCCTGTTGCAACTCCCGTTTTTTGTCCGGGGGCAGTTTCGTATCGTAGCGAACCGGTCGGCTGTCGTCGTTGCCGGATGTGATCCATTGATGAAGGCGCGCCGCTTCTTGGCGAACGTCATGATTCTGCAGAACCCGCGCTCTTCCATTTGCGCCCAAACGGGATAATTCTTCGGACGGTGTTGCCAATAATTTAGAAATTGCTGCGGCCAATGCATCAACATCGCCGGCGGGAATCAGCGAACCCATTTCGCCATCCACAACCAACTCAGGAATCCCGGCAATCCAGGTGGTGATCACGGGGCGGCCCATTGCCAACGCCTCCATAATCACGACAGGCAGCCCTTCAGCAAAGCTGGCCAGCACAAGTCCCGCTGAATCGAGTATGTGTTGTTTCACTTCGTCGCGATCGGCCCAGCCCGCGAGTTTTATGACCTCTTCCAACTGGTTGCGAGCGATGGCCTCTTCGACAGCAGGACGCAAATCTCCGTCGCCTATGAGCACCAGTTCGAATGGACCACTGGCTTGGAGCGCCTTTGCCGCTGCTTCCACCAGGAGCACTTGTCCTTTTTGTTCGCACAGTCGGCCGACGCAGACAAGTCTCCGATTGGCCTGCGGCGGAGCCGGTTCGGTGGTTAGGTAGTCGGCATCCAGCCCACAGCGAACGATTTTGATTTTCGACCAATCTTCAAAGCGGATCCAGCGGTACAGCTGGCTGCGGGCGTAGCTGGAAATCGTGGCGACAAAAGCAGCCCGCGCTGTTTTTTCGTCCAACGAGAGTGTCGCGGCCCGGTCGAATTCTTCCGGACCGTGCACCATGAAACTGTAGGGCGGGCCGCCCAGCACGCTGGACAACATGGCCACTTCGGTGGAATTCGTTGCGAAGTGGACATGCAAATGTTCGATTTTGCTTTCGATCAACCACCGCGACAAAACACATGCCTCGGCCAGATAGATCAAGTGCAGGGTCAAGGACTTATCACTGCGCCGCGCCACACGAAGCGACAACCGAGCAGCGCGGAGAAATGCGAACGGTTTGCGAAACGGCATGAGCAACAACGCCAATAAGATCCGCCCAATGCCAATTCCCGTCACATAGCGCGTCACCGCTTGTTCGTTGCGGTCGCGTTCATCAACCAGCGTGCCGTTCCACTGTCGCAGCGCAAAGCGATCGACTGTCATCCCCAAATCTTCCAACGCCCGAATCTCACGACCGATAAAGGTTTGACTGGGCATGGGATACTGGTTGATCAGATAGCCAATTCGCACGGCCAATTCCTATGAACTGTAAAAAGAAAACGCAAAGTGAATCATCAGCAATGAAATTTGGTGTGATCATGCTGAACAGGTTTGGTCAAAAACGGTTCAATAGGAGGCGTCTAAGCCATGACTCCAATGACCGGAGCTTGAAGTTCGATGAGGTCCCGGATAGCGGCCGGACTGGCCGGATCTTTGACGGACCGCTTATCAGCCGTCAACACAATGGCATCGGCCCGGGCAGCTAGCATTTGTAGGTCCGCCCGGCTGGCAATGGGGGGGCCGGCAATGAAGATCATGCTGTAGGAGCTTTGGCACGACTTGAGCAATTCCGTCAAACGTGCCGAGGCCATCGCTTCGACGGGAAAGACTCCCTCGCCGCTGCCAATCAAGTCGACACAAGGATTCTCCGTATGTTGAATGAGGTCCGCTGTGATCGGAGCATTGTTGGAAAAGATATCCGACAGCCCCATTTGGTGTTTGTTATCGAGGGTCGCCAGCGATTCGTTTTTCGCCTGTTTTGTATCTGCAGCTGTGGATTTTTCTGTGGCAGTCTTGGCTGCGGCTGGTTCAGCGGGACTGGGGTGGGAGAGATCGCTGACGGAGTCTGACTTGGCAAACTTTCCGTGTTGACGATCGACTGCGTCCACAAGCAGAATCCGTTCGCCACGATGGGCCAGGCATTCGGAAAGGCTGCTCAGTACGCCTGCGGGAGCCGGTGTGTCCCCCAGGCCGCTGAATAATACAACACTTGAGGATTCCGGCAGCGACTGTTGGATACGCAGCGCAGCCATCCGAATGGATTCGTTGGTTTTCCAGTCGGGAGTCGAACGAGATCGAGAATTGAAATGCGCGAGTGCCCGATCCGTCATCAGTGGCAAGCTCCAGCGTCGGCTAAAGGCCGAAACCGCGGTCTCGCGTTGTAGCAACCATTCGGTCAAGACAACGGGGCAGACCAGCAGGATCGAACAGGCAAAAAATGACATCACGAACAGTTTTTTTGTGTTGGATGTCACGATCGCCGTTTCGATGCTTGCCGGAATCAGCACGGCGAACTCGCGCGATTTGCATTGTTTGAGCTGTTCCATGTTTTCTTTTTGGAGCGAAATCAGTTTCGATCGCCCTTCGGCGGACTCCAGCTTTTTTTCCCATTTGGCCACGACTTCGGAGCTGGCGATGGCAACGTCCCCCGCCTTGTCTGTGGCTTCGCTGTCATATTTTGCCAAGCGATCGTTCAACATATTTAAGTGGTTTTTTACGGTGTCGAGGCGAAATTGAAATTCGCTAATCCGCTGGTCGGCGCCCGCGATTTCCGTCTTGAGTGTCGTCAGCTCCGGTCCGGCAATCTGACTGATGGGCCCCAGCGTGGTCAATCCAATTTCATCGAGGGCCGTTTCCCATTCGACAAGCGAGGCATCTTTTCCGGTCGTATCAACCACAGCCAATTCTTTTTTGAGACTGGTTAACTCGGCAAACCGAGTTGAGGTTTTCGCATATTCCTTCATCACCAGATCAAGTTGTGTCTGACGCTTTTTTAATAACTCCGTTTGATACAGGCTGATTTTCTCTTGCCGGACTTTTTCCGCTTGGGCCAGCTGTTGTTCGATGCTCAGCAGTTCCACATTTTTTAAGTCAATGGTGGATTTTGTCGTCGAAACCGATTTGAGCTTATTTGAATATTCTTGGGTCGCCAGACCGTTGTTGTGTAGAAGTGTGTCATGCCGCAAACGCGCCGCACTAAGTTGCTCTGCCGCTTCGTCAACTTCGCGTTTTGCTCCCAAGTGAATTAATTCAACATGTTTCAGATGCTCGGTGAGAATCTCCTGTCGCTGCTCGGCTGCCGCGTCGATCAATGTTTGCATCGTATCGTTGACGAGTTCTACGCCAACTTCCGCCTCAGGCCAGCCCAGGGTTAATTCCATGACGCTGGAGCGACCGATGACCTTCATCTCAAACAGACTGGCAAAGATATCGGGCGAGATGTCCAACCCATGCTTGTCGACAATTTTCTGCATGCGGCTCGTCGAAAACAGAACTTCCTTGTACGTTTGCAGCGAGGGGGCCTGATAGACAACAGGCCCAGGCGGTGTTGGCAATCCGGAGTAAATTAAACTCCCGCTGACTTCGGCGTTCAGCGACCGGAACTCCGTCGCAATAAAATAGCTCAGGCCGCCTGCAAGCAGCCCAATGATGCCCAGCAACCACCATCGCTTTTGCAAGATCGTGAGAAACAGCGAGGGCTGGTCTTCCGGTTGCGGGGTGTGGGCCGCAGCGGTGTAGGCGGGGTAATTGACCTGTGGGTTATGTGCATTCGTCGCGATTTGTGACTGTCGCACGTTTGTTGAAAGATCTCGATTTGTCATGATGTTTTAGCTGCAATAAACAACAGGGTTAATAAAGACTGCCGTGTCGCTGGCGGGAGATGCCGCTTAGCCGAACCTTTCGTCGACGCGTTGTTCCTCGACTTCACAAGCGAGAATTCGAGCAGGAATACCGACTGCGGTAGCGTGTTCAGGCACATCGCACAGCACCACGGCATTCGCGCCGATTTTTGCATGGTCCCCGATGACGACACCTCCCAGTACCTTGGCACCAGCCCCGATGTCGACATGACCGCCAATCCGGGGGCAACCTTTACGTTTGCCTCCGATTCCAATAGTGACCTGTTGAAAGAACAGGCAATTCGCTCCAATGACCGCATCGGGATGGATCACAATTCCGTTGGGGTGCGGCATGAGCAGTCCCCCTCCGATTTGGCTGTTCAGTGGAATATCGGCGCCACAAATCACCGACCAAACTTGGTGGAACAGTGCATGCCATTTACGCAGCAATTTGCCGCGCAGCGTCCCCCGCGTTTGCGCTTGGTAACGACGCAAATGGTAGAGCAGTTTTCGTGACGGGTCCCAAAATCGCCGGACCGTTTCACGATTCCAGTCATGTGTGGTTGCCGAAATCACTTTTGCCTGATCCCTCGTAAGCCAACACTGATTTTGCGACGAAGCCAGCGCCGCATCGATTGGACGGGCATCGAAACATAGCGTTTGGAATGTTCCGTTGGCCGTGCCTGAAAGATCGTGCCGTGCCCGCTGTTGTCGATTTCTTCAGCAGTGCAGGGGGTGTAGTAATAGCCGGCAAACGACTTACGACTTGTCGACGGAGGACAGGTCACGGCGCTCACCCCATGCCAACTGATTTCGCTGGTTTCAAATATCACACAGCGATTGTAAATCGGGGCAAAGCTGTGCGCTAGGTTCTTGACGTTCTCGTCCCAGAGCTCGGTCTTGCCGCCCCATTCGTCGCGCCAATCACGATTGAAGAACACCAAAATGTTGAGCCGGCGATGTAATTGGCGATGTTTGATGTAGTTGAAATCAATGTGGACATCCAGGTGCCCCCGCGGACCGGTTTGATGCATTCCGCCTCCCACCAGTTCCGGATCGCCGACGAGGTCCTTGAATCCTGAAAGCGTTCTTAAGTTCTCCACAAATTCCGGTGACTGCAATTCCTCATGCAGTTGTTTGATCGCTGCGGGAAACAGCTCGGAGTCTGTGACTTGGTATTTCCCGCGCTCGTTGACAGCGCTGAAGCCTTTGCCGAGCCGTTTGGCTTCTTCAAAGGAGGGGAAATCGCTTTCAATCGTCGCTGCCGCCTCGGGCAGGAGAAAATTGTCGAAGCAAATATGAGGGAACGGCGCGGCCGCGCGGAATTGGGTAGCGGCGCTCTCAAAATCAATTTCGCGAATCATTGGTGTTTGTAGTACTGACATGCAGGCTCCTTAATTCAGAAAAGCCAACGAAACATCTTTGTTTAAACGGGGTTCACGTGACTCTTTGCCGCGCTACCCGCATGCAGTCGTCGCAGCGGTCTTACGGGCACCGGTTTTTGTAATACGGGACCGGCGGATTCCACTTCGGTCTCACTGTAGGAAACGATGTATCCCACGACCCCGCCGGTGGTCATGACATAAAACGGGTTGGGCATGGCGTTCGGGAGGCAATCAATGGCGAACAACGTGATGGCGATAGAGAACGCAAGCACGGGTGCGATTTCCGGCGACATAAGCTTGCGCACCGGAAATGTTTTGATGAGTAGTCCCAAGGGGGTTAACAGTAAGACAAATAGCGCGACCAATCCGAAGACGCCATATTGGCCAAGTTGAATGATCCACAGGCCGTCGGTGACCGAAATGTCTTTCCCAAATTGGTCGTACACCCGCGAGCGTCCCCACCCCCCCCAGCCAAAAGCAGGTTTCTGCAATGCCTTGTTGACGAGGATGTCTTCATTCTGAAAGCGAAACTCAAGCGACTGTGCACGTTCTCCGCTGATGCTTTTTGCCATTTCGACAGCGGGCTGCCAGCCTTGATCCCCAATGGAACGGATGACGATATACGCCGGTGCCACTAAAAGAAGAGCCAGCAGCGCCAAGCGGTTCTTCAAAACGGACGTCCAGGCCAGGACACCTAATCCAGCGGCCAATAGCAACAACGCCCCCGTCGACCGGCAGAAGATCGTTGTCACCACTAAGGCAACCAGGGGTAACCCCGTTCCCATTTTTCCCCAATGTTTCCAGACACCCTTCCACCACAGCCAGATGCCGATCAAGGAAGCTGTGGTCATCCATAACCCGAGTTGCAAGCCGGAATCAAGAAACACAGCAGGCCGCCATCCCCCCAGACGCATGCCACCGGAGCGATAGCTTTCGCCATAAACCAAGGCATGCAGTTGGGGACTCATACGGATCTCGAACCAACACAAGGGGAGATAAATAAGCGTCGCTGCCAGGAGTGTGGTGGCGGCGAACTTGGCCGACGCTGAGTCGACGATATAGGCCCGCCCCAATAAATAGGGACCGCCCCAAGTGACAATCGTCGCCAGCATGACCGAACCGGCGTCATAGGGGCCGAGGTTGTTCGTCAATGACGAAATTGCCGGAGCAATGCACACCAGGACAATCGGCAAATCGTAGCGGCAGGGCCGCAGGGAGGTGAACCGCTCCAGGTCGAAGACAACCGTCGCGGCGATGATCGCATAGCAGGTGAGCGACATTTTGGAAATGTCAGGCAACCCGCTGATCGGGTACGTCTTAAACGGCAGAAACAACCAGCCGACGACGAACGCCACCACGACCGCTTTATCGGACTTCAACTTGGAGAAGAGTCCGATGACCAGCAGTGGCCACGCAAGCATGACAATGTCGGCAAGAATGGTCATGTTCCCGCCTTCCATTGCGCAATCACACTTTGGTAAAACTCCGCCGTTTGTTCGGCAATTTTACGGGGGTGAAATCGCTGATTCGAATCTTCGGCAGCAGCGGCGCCTAATTGTGCCGCTAAGCCGCGGTCAGCTAGGATCCGTCCGACTCCCGCAGCCAATGATTCCGGGTTATCAGGCTGCACGAGCACGCCGGTTTTGTCGTCGAGAATAATTTCCGGAATCCCGCCGACACGCGTCGCCACAATCGGACAGCCACAGGCCACAGATTCCAGCGCTGAGTAGGGGAAGTTGTCGAATGACGACGGAATGACGGTTACTGCTGCGCGCCGCCGCCATGTCTCAATCGTGGACGGTGCCTGTTTTCCCAGATAATTGATGCGCTGTGCTACGGATTCGTCGAGATGTTCTGCGACAAATTCAGCGAACTTGACAACTTGGTCGTCTTGGGAACGAATTCCCGTATCAGGACCGATGAACACGAGACGCGCGTCGGGGAATTGTTCCACAATGCGCTGGAAGGCGAGCAGCATCGTGTCGCCTCCTTTGTGCCGGTCAAACCGTCCGACAAACAGAATGGTCCGCTCCTCCGCTTCGTCCGCATTCCAACACATATCGCTGGAATAAACCGGAGCTGGATTGGGGATCACGGCTGCGTGGGGAAGTTCCAAATTGTAGTATTCGCGTGTCGTGTCCAGCACTTTTTGGCTACAAGCGGTCACTGCGCAAGCCGCTTCGATGGCCTTGCCTTCGGCTTTGACGCGACGGGCGAACGCTTTGTCTTGTTTCACACCGTTGGCTTGGCCGTTCAAAAACCATGGCCCGTGCAGTCGCACCACCACAGGGAAGGGGACCCGTTGCGCCACATGACGAGCCAAACCGAACGATTCTTCCATTTCCAAAAGATTGACCGCCCCATCGCTGCCCGTTTGCGTCAATGCATGTGCGATGCCCCGTCCCGCGCGTCGGCAGTTCCGCTCGGCATCGTCTTTGGAAATGATTCGCGTCAGGCGGTCGCTAATGCGACTGATCACACTCTCGCAAGGAGACCACTGGGTGACCCCGGCATCGTCCGCGTACCGCATCGCTGTCGACTTGGCCCGCGTCACAACCAGCGGTGAATGACCGTCGCGCCGCAATTGTTGTTCGAGAACGGAAACGTAGGTCACAATTCCATTGCTGGTTTCGGTGGCCGGCCAATTCGGCGTAAACAGCGCGCAACGTAACTTTCCGAGTTGAGATTCCCGATTCACGGTGCCGTTTTTTGGTGAAGTCTGCGTCGCCATCGTGTCTCATCTTCCTCGGAGTGCGCAACAAAAGGCGCGCCATGCCGTCAAATCAAACGGCCGTTGCAAAATACTCAACATTGCATAGCGACGAGCCGTCGAAATATTGCCGTCGCCCAATGCCCACCACGTCCAGGCCAAATGCTGGCTGGCGACCGTGGGCAAGTTGGCATTGGAAAATTTCTCGCAGTTTGGCGTCTGTTCGCCGCGTCGCTGTGCGGCGGACTGCATTGCTGTAATGGCCGAGCGAACCTGCCGGTCTTTTTGCAGCCAACCGACCTTTTGGGAATGGAACCGGTATTGGATCAGCACCTCGTCCATGTTGGCCAGCCGTCCGACTTCGGCCAAACGCAACCATAAGTCGAGGTCCTCGGCGCCATACAGGTTCTCGTCGTATTCCCCCACAGCTTCAATGGCTTCGCGTCGCATCAAAACCGAAGGGTGGCAAATCATCCCTTCCCCTTTTTGCAGATGCGCTGCATCAATATCTTCGTGTTTGAGCGGTGGAGTAAAACGCCGTAGCGGCCGGTCTTGGGGATCAATCCACAGTTGCGCCGTGCCGACGGCTAAGATGTCGTCGTGTCGCGCCAGGAATCGCATTTGTTTTTCAAACCGTTCCGGCAGTGCAATGTCGTCGGCATCCATACGTGCAATGAAATCGCCGCGAGCCTCTGCGAGCATCTCGTTGAGGGTCACCACGTAACCTTTGTTTTCGCGGCTGCGCAACACGATGCGGGAATCGCGGTCCGCGATGCTTTGAAGAATACTCAAGCTGCCATCGGTCGATCCGTCATCCACGATCAGGAATTCAAAATCGCCGAATGTTTGCGCAAGAATACTTTCCACCGCTTTGGCGATGTAGCGTTCCGCATTGTAAACCGGCAGAATCACTGAGATTTCTGGTGCACTCATGATGTCGCAATCACTCCATTTCTATCCGCACGTTCCCCCAAATGTTGTCGAGCCACCGATTGCAACAACCGGTGCAATCGACCAGCCTTGGCTTCAAGCCGGTTGTTTTCGGTGACTGTTTTCTTGGAGCGGCGGACGTTGGGATCGATTTGGGTGAAATCGAGCTCGCATTCCACAAACGACTCGAGTTCACTGTGTCCCTCTCCGGCAAGGATTTGATCGGAGTCGACCAGCAAAAAGCGCGGATCGTTTTCGGCCCACCGCAGTAGTCGGGTGTAGGTGCGAATCCAAGTCTGCAGCAAGGCGGGGCGTTTGAATGCCAGATGCGGATCGTACGATTCCTGAGCATCGCGAAGCATGCTGTCTACGGTGCGAAACGGGCAGCGGAAGACGATCAAGAAACGCGTGTTCGCAGGAAGGTAGGGTTTCCAAGTCGACAACGTTGCGCTAAATCGTGGATCCTTAAAGCAGAAGGGTTGGTTCGCACACAGTTGTTCAATCAACGCGCGCTCATCCGGCTGAACCCGTACCGCTCGTGCTGCATACGGCAACACCGCCCAAAACGCACGCCAGTCGTAATGGGTGCTGGGGTAGATAAATCGTCGCAGGCGATACGTCCCGCGTGGGTAGAGCAGGCGGAAGATGATTTTGTTATTCAGCCCGTTGATGTCCTGCGATTCGTAATACCCAAAAGGATTCGCCGGTGTCGCTTTGATCAGCTGGTCGCCGAAAAATGCACCGGTATTACGAAAGCAGGCGGTCACCATGCTCGTGCCGCTCCGGCCGGTTCCGAGAATCATCGTGTTTTGCATCAGACACCTCCCGTAAGCGCCGGTTCGGTATTGTTCCGAAACGACCAATCCGACGGAGCCACCGCTGCGGGATTGCCGGCCGCCGTGTACGTATATTCCGGATCGTGCGGCAAATCACTCACGTGAAATGAAATGCAGCGTTCGTGCTCATCAATCGCACCCCGACCGCGGACCCACAATCCAATCGTCAAGAAATACTGTCCCGGTCGCAGGACATTGATCGGAAAAGAACAGGTCACGTCGCGTCTGCCGGGGCTTTCGAAAAATGCAGTGGGTAATCCCACGGTATTGCTGACCAGGATCAAACGGCCGCTCAAATCGAAGATCCGCAGCGAAGCCGAGGCCAGGGGCAACGGACGGCGGACTTCCCAGGAACTGGTCACCGACCATGGCTCGCCAAAACGGACCACCGCGACCGAATCGCCGCTGGAATCATGCACCGCCGCCGACAGCAACGACGCCTCGCGATCCTCATCAATTTTGGGTTCAAAGTAATGCTTCAGGTCGGAACTGCCGCATTGCAGGTACTCGTCGACCACATTGGCAGTCGGGCCGGAGTTCACCAATTGCCCGTCACGAAACATCAGCGCTCGCTGACACAGTTCGGTCACCGCCGACATGTTGTGGCTGACAAACAAAACGGTGCGGCCTTCTCCGGTGGAGACCTCTTGCATCTTGCCCAGGCATTTCTTTTGAAACTGGGCATCGCCGACCGCCAACACTTCGTCGACAATCAAAATCTCCGGTTCCAGGTGGGCCGCCACGGCAAAGGCCAAGCGGACGTACATGCCGCTCGAATATCGTTTGACCGGAGTGTCCAGGAACTGCTCCACTTCGGCAAAGGCGACGATTTCGTCGAACTTGCGATCGATTTCGACCTTCTTCATGCCCAAGATCGACCCGTTGAGGTAGATGTTCTCACGGCCTGAGAGCTCGGGATGAAATCCGGTCCCCACCTCTAATAACGAGGCGACTCTGCCGCGCAGGACCGCCCGCCCCGAAGTTGGTTCGGTGATGCGGCTGAGGATCTTCAGCAATGTGCTTTTGCCAGCTCCATTGCGGCCGATCAGGCCGACCACTTCACCCCGTTTGATATCAAACGAGACATCCTTAACGGCCCAAAACAACTCATCGTTCCCACCACCGCTCAAGTGACGGAAGCGGCGCAGTGGAGCTTTGGCCATGCCCACCAGCGCATCGCGGAAGGTGGGGTACTGCTCTTCCTGTTGGCCGAGGCGATAAGCTTTGCCGAGGTTTTCGACGGTGATAATAGGTTTGTTCATAGTCGACTTTGAGTGAAAACAAAACGCGAACCGACCAGGTTTGGCTTGTAGCGAACTGTTAGGCGATGTCGGCAAATCGCCTTTCGGTTTTCCGGAAATACATGACGCCATAAACCAGCAGCGCGGCCGTACTGAGCGTCGAGATGCAGAGCATGGCCCAGGGAAACGGGGTGCCGAAGATCACGCTGCGAAAACCTTCAATAATCCCCGCCAGCGGATTCAACGCATAAAAGTACCGATAACGTTCAGGAACGATTGCCGTGGGGTAAACAACCGGGCTGACAAATTGCCATGCCTGGACCATAAACGGAATCACGAACCGAAAATCGCGATAGGTGACTGTCAGCGCCGACAACGTGAATGCAATTCCCAGCGATGCCGCCCAGGCCAATAGAATCAGTAAGGGCAACAGCACAATTCGGGGTGAGGGAACAACACCGTAAATGGCCATCATCACCGCGAACACACCGAAGGAGATGGCCATATCAACCAGCCCACTGGTGACGGTGGCTGTAGGAACAAACAGTCGCGGGAAATAGATTTTTGTTAGCAGTTGGCGTTGGCTGACGAGCGTTTGACCGCCGACCGAAATTGCATTCGAGAAGAACAGCCACGGCAACAAACCGGCGTAGACGTAAACGGGATAGACTGCTATTAACTCTGCGGGAAGTTCGTTTTTAAGTCCTGCAAAGTTTCCAAAAATGACGGTGAAAATGGTCACGCTAAACACGGGAACGAGGACTGCCCAAGCAACACCCAGGACCGTTTGTTTGTAGCGGACTTTGATGTCCCGCCAGACCAGGAACCAGAGCAATTCGTGAAACAGCCACAACTCGCGGAAATCGACGGCAACCCAGCCGGATTTTGGCTCGATGACCAATTCCACGTTTGCGCCGTGATCCGTGCTTTGCGCGGCAGAAGGCATTTTCTCGGGGCCGAGGGCGTCCGTCGCCGCATGGAGCAGCGATGTTTCCTGGTTCGGTCGTTGGGTTGTGGTGATTCCGTCGTTCATGGCAAGTCGGTCAAGCAAGGCAACGCGTGAGGAATGTCGGGTGAAAACGCTGTGAATGCTCCTGGTGGAGAATCCGCAGTCCAGCACCGACACGGCAATCCGTGATTATTTGGGCGTTTTTCGACGACGATGACTTTTGTGCGGAATGTCGTATCGCTTGATCTTGCGATAGAGCGTGGCCTGTCCCAGTCCCACTAAATTGGCCGCATCGACGACATGCCCATCAGCACGTTGCAATGCATCGATGATGGCCGCCCGCTCAAATCGCTGCACTTCCGAGAGTGGAGTTCTCATGACCGAAACCGAGGAATCGTTCTCCTGCGGTTTGTGCTCGATGGTCCCTCCATTCGAAGAGGCCATGTGGCCGTTGGTCGGTGCGGAAGGGACATGGGGGCTGGGAGCAGTGCATGACGGCGAGTGAAACTCAGCGGGAATGTCCAACGGCTCCACGAGTTTGCCCTTAGCAAAAATCGCGATCCGTTCGACGGCATTTTCCAACTGCCGAATATTGCCCGGCCAATCGTAGTCGTAGAGCACTTGCATCGCTTCGGCGGTAAAGCCTTGGACGCTACGGTTGTGTCGCTCCACGGAGCGAGAGAGGAACAATTCGGACAGTTCAGCAATGTCCTCCCGCCGCTCGGAAAGTGGCGGAAGATGGATCGGAACGACATTCAGCCGATAGAAGAGGTCACTGCGGAGTTTGCCGTCGCGAATGACCGATTCCGGGTCATGGTTCGAGGCGGCAATGATCCGCACATCGACTTGCTTTTCAGTTTGGTCGCCCACACGGCGGACGGTTCCTTCTTGGAGAAAACGGAGCAGCTTGGGCTGGAGTGTGACCTCCATTTCGCTGATTTCGTCGAGAAACAGCGTGCCGTTGTCGGCCGTTTCACAGAGTCCTTCTTTGGTATGTGTGGCGTGTGTGAACGAACCTTTGACATGACCGAACAACAAACTCTCGGCCAATCCTTCGGGGATGGCCGACATGTTGACGGGGATGTAGTCGGTCTCTTTCCGCAAACTGCAGCGGTGAATGGCGCGGGCGACCATTTCCTTGCCCGTTCCGCTTTGTCCCCAAATCATCACGGTGGCGTGTGTGGTGGCGACTTCCAGGACCTGGCGTCGCACTGATTCCATCGTCGTGCTGGAACCACGCAGGTACATACGAAGCCAATGCGACAGACTCTCTGTGTTGCCCTTTTTATCACACGAGGTGGAGTGTCGCCGGTGGGGATGCGAATCGCCGTTTCTCCGTATAGACGTTTGGGCGGCGTTGTCCAAAATCGGGGATGACTCGCCCGTGAAGGAGCCGTTGGTCGAAGCGGAATATCCAGCCCCTCCCTCCGGCAGTTCGGGTGTGCTGGAAAATCGCGGCGCACTGGAACTGCGGCTGGTTAGCTCGTCCACCAGCGATTTCACTTCCAAGGGACGGAGATCACCTTGGAGCACGTCAAACGCACCCATCTTCAGCGCGCGCACGACGCGGCTGATATTGGTGTCATCGGTCGCCATCCAACCTGCGACGGGATGCTTTTGCGCCCAGTTGGCAACAACTTGCTCTCCCTCTTCGGACAATCCTGTCAGATTCACGATGATACCGTCGAAGCGATCGAGCGGTTCGATGAATTGAAAAGGAGATCCGTTGCTTCTTGTTGCGACAACACATTCGCAACCATGCCCATCAAATTGCCTAATAATTTGGCGAATTGATGAGTCGTCGAACAGGGCGAATAAAACCCTGGCTTTATTTGAATGCATCTTATCGATCGAATCCATTTTAGAGTGCTATTCCTATCCATGTACGATTCCGCAGTGTGTGGCAAGCACCGAAACCCGATTAGGGGCTTGGTGTTCAATCAAATCTTGTCAGCACACAATACGATCCCGGGCCCGCGTAGTAGATTGTACTGATGCAAATTCCTTGCCTAATCCTCCAAAAGAGTCCCAATTTGTCGAAAATTAATCGTGACGACAGGGCTGTCTCGTTTGATGAAACGGCGCAGGTTCCTGTTCGGTGAACTTCCACGCGCAACATGTGCCCAACAATGGCACGAGCTTGTGATAGTGCGTTTGCAATCCATTGGCGCAACTAAAGGTTGTATGGCGTGATGGCGTCGAAAAAGCCGGGCGAACAACACCTGGAAGGTGTCCGCTTTACGGAATGAGTGGGTACTGATCGTCTAGGCTGGAAGTCAAAACCCGTTTTGACTGTCGCAGCCATGTTGTTGGCCCGCGATCGACGACGTAATTCAGTTTTTACAGCTCTTCGAAATCTTTTCAGCCTCAACAGAGAATTCACCAAAGTGACACAATGCGAACCGCAGAGAACAGTTTGAGGATTTCCGTTTCCATTGAGAAATGCTCGAAATAGTGGCTTGCATTGACGAATCGACAAGCAGCACATTACTGCCCAGCGTTGCTTGCCGTGGCGTGGCGCTCAAATCGCCTGAGTCGATGTTCTAACAAAAAGACAGTGGGGGGTCTAGGATGACGAGCCAAAAGACGCAAAAAATGGCAATGAGTTTCTGGGCCCTTCAAAACAATCGTTACATGCCCTCGCGTCAAGCACTGAACGTGCCACTCAAGATGTCGAGTGTCACGGGTGTAGCGAATCGCAGGGGCGATCTTTTTCTTGACAAGGCTCAGGCTGTGGCAACGATTGCTCGTTGGCTGTTTCGCCGTGCTAATCATGGTTTCGTTGGTTGTCCATCAAAGTCAAGAGGACAATTCAGTGGGTTGTTGGTTTGGGGGGTGAGGAGGTTCGCCATCATCAACGCTATTGTGAATCCCACGTGAACTCACCGTGAATTCTGGGTCGCGAAAATCGCTGTGCAATTTTTACAGGGACAGTTTCTGGCAATTGCAATTCCGGGTCGCCGGGGTGCGGACGATCTGTGCAGTCCAGTCTGGGTGTGCGTTTCGCGCTGGTCGTGGTGAAGGGGTAGAGCGGGCGTGCGGTCTGTTTTGGAGGCCTGCTGAACAACGTGCTTGCGGTTATCGATTTGATAATTATCGCGCCCGGCGATATTTTATCCGCCGTTTCTGGTGTGGCTTGCCGAGGGGGAAGATGATTGTTTGGTGCTGTAAGGTGTTATGGTGTAGCGGTTTGTTGTGCTTCGGGTGATGTTTTTTTGCGTGTTGTTACGTTTTGGCACAACTGCTGCTCTATTGTTTTATTGCAGCACGCCCTCTCTGTTAGGGTTTAGTTGGATTGCTGTTGTTAATCACCTGATGGTTGGGGGTCACCTATGCGAAAAACCTGTTTCTTACTTGCTCTATCACTGGCCAGCTTTCCTGTAGTGGCCTCAGCAGCCTTTGGGCTCGCTTCATCGTCTGGAGTTGCATACGTCGATAATACCGGCGGCGCAATTACTGACTTCGATGAAGGTGCACTTGAGGATACGGAAAATGTTCCGTTCCTGGTGTTTGAAGGGGCTGAAGTGGCAACTTTTGACGTCGATCACGACGGGTCTTCGGGGACGTTCACTGAGTTTTCTCAGTTGGCTCCGACGACTTTGGATGTCGACAATTATGCCAGCTACCTGCTGCACTTCGATCCGTTGGGACAGCCGGTTGATCATGTGAATGCCACTGGTTTTGTGGAATTCAATGACCAAACTCGGATCGTGGGTGTTGTGTTGCTGCCGGGAGCCGATACCGGTCCTGAGAGCACCACGGACAGCTTGGGTGCAACGGACGCCATTTATGGCCCCGGTTATACTTACTACGACACTTATACTTACCGTGGCTTGGAATTGGGTAACTCCTCTTCACCGGACGGATTTTCCATCGCCAGCGACGGTCGGACGTTTTCATTCGACTTGAACGCCATGGGTGCTGGAATCGATGAAGTTCGCTTGATCTTGCAAGCGGTTCCCGAGATGAGCTCCATTGTGACCTGGTCAATGATTGCTGGGTTGGGATTGGTCGTGACCCGTGCTCGTTCGAAGAAGCGTCGCGAGACTGCGGAAGCTTAAGGCTGTGCCTGATGGGGGCAGGTCGTTCTGACGGTCCTGCCTGTGTTTGGTTGCTGCTTTGTTCTGTTGTGTAGTTATTGCAATAACGCAGCGGACGATTCTGCTAGAATTACAAAAACATTGACAGACGCCAGCATCATTGTTGGCGTCTGTTTTTCTGTAATAGGCCAGAGGGCGGGATTGCATTGTGCCGGTTGCGGGAGGGCGGTTGAATAGTTAGAGTTGCACGCCGGGAGAAGTTTACGCAAGGCTAGGTGTTGAGGGGGATTGGCGTGTTCGGTTCTCGATTTAGTCGTAGACCACCCCTCAAGGCTGGGCCGTTGCATTTCAAACATCCGAAGTATGTCGTCGGCAAATCGCTTGGCGACACCCGTCGGATGAGGGCCACAGACTCTGCTGCCTCAGCAAGGTGGCGTCATCGAAATGTCATATAACAAACAGCGGCTCATTCCATTTGCGCTGCTTCTCATTGGCGTTTGGGCGTATTGGAGTCCGCTGCAAAGCATTGTTGAAAATTGGTCGTCGAACGCCGATTACTCGCACGGATTCATCGTCCCATTTATTTGTGCCGCTATTCTCTATCTGCGGCGCGAGTCACTGCCTGAGATGGCGCCCACGGTCTCGTTTGCCGGGCTGGCATTGATGCTTTTCGCCTGTCTCATGCGCTACTCCTCGGGGCGGCTTTATTTCCCAGAACTTGATGCTTGGTCGCTCCCCGTTTGGATTGGCGGCTGGGTCTGGATGTGCTTTGGATGGCGCTGTTTTCGCTGGGCTGCGCCTGCGATAGGGTTTTTATGTTTTGCAATGCCCCTGCCCGCGACAATCGAAATTGCCCTGAGTACGCCCCTGCAAAAGCTCGCAGCCGGCTGCTCGGCATGGACATTGCGACTGTTTTCACAACCGGCAATTGTGGATGGGACTGTGATCCTGCTCGACGGTCATCAGTTTGAGGTCGAACGAGCCTGTAGCGGGTTACGGATGTTTTTCGGCATCTTGGCGCTTGCCGTGGCGACCATCACCTTGGCCCGAACGAGTCTCTGGAAATCGCTCTTACTATTGGCCGCTGTGATCCCGGTTTCGATCATCGCTAATGTGATACGTATCGACGTGACAGCTTTGCTGGCCAAATATTGGTCGGGTGAAGTCTCCGAGCGATTCTCACACGACTTTGCCGCAGTGGCTATGGTCCCGCTGGCAGCGGCGATGTTTTGGGGCGTGCTGGTTCTGTTGGACGCAACGAGCCGCCGGTTTGCGGCGAGTAAGTCTTCTGGATCGTCGTGGGTGTTGCGGTTGGGCGTGGCTGCGGTGGTGCTGATTGTCTCGGTGCTCTTCATGCAACGATATTTTGAAAGTCGCACACTCAGCACGCTACAAAAGACGGCAGAGCGATATGAAGCCGAAGAGAATTATGAGAAGGCGGCGACGTACTACTCGCGTTATTTGTCAATCGATCCCGATGATTCCGACGTGGCGATTCAGTTTGCTGAGATGTCGCATCGTTCGGCGCACGCGAATGGGACTTGGTTGCGCGTGGCACAACTCTATTTGCATGCTTGGGAGTTGGCTCCACAGCAGGTGGAATTGGCAGTGACAGCCGCACAGATTGCGACCAAATTCCACGAGTATCGCATGGCCTTGGATATCTACGAAGAACTGAGATCCAACCCGCACGATGCCTCGGAGATATCGCAAAGCGAACTCGAGAAGCTCTATGCGGATTCGTTGGTCGCCTACTTGCGTTGGGAAAGAGGCCGGGCCAATGTCACGTGGCAAGAAGCGATTGACGTTTTGCATCAAGTGATGGAAAGCGGGGATTACGAGGTATCGCACGCTGCGACCCTCGCTTCGGCCATCATGGATTTTTCGCCGCAAACGGAGACAGAGGGCGGTCCCGAGGAGGCTGGCACTCCTCACGTTTCCGCATGCCAAGTGCTGGAAAAGCTGGTCAAAGAGAAAGCTGAAGTCCCCTTGGCGTGGTTGGCAAAGTACGAATTCGAGCGGGTGTATGGAAGTTGCTCCGACGCGGATAGCGAAGTCAGTTTGCAGCAGGCACTCAAGTTGGTTTCGCAGTCGAGCGGTCTGGAGGCGGCTCGGGTTTATTACGTTGCTGCGCAGTTGCAGATGCAGAAAGAGAACTCTCAGGCGGCCCAGGAATTGTTGGAAAAAGCAATCGCCGCACAACCCGATTTCCACCTGCCCCACTTGGCGCGTGCCAAGTTATTCTTGGCCGAAGGGGGCGCTGAGGGGGACAGCAAGGCGATCGCCGCTTTGGAAAATGGGTTGGAACAAGTCTTGGCGAAAAAAGGGCGCACGGAATTATCGTTGCTCGTGCCGCTCGCCTCGCTGCTGGCGCGAACCGGGCAGTTTGAAAAGGCCGAGGCGCTGGTCGTTCCTTTAGAGAAACATGCCCCGAACATTTCAGAAAGCGAGAGAGGCGCGGTGCTGGGAAGCATCGCTCTGGTCCGTGGACGCATCGCTGCGGCAGAGCAATCCCCGCGTCACGCATTGGGCGTGTTGAGCTCGTTTCTGGGAACATCAGACATGGAGCTGGCTCAAAACCAGTTTCCCAAAGTATACGCCGAAATCTGGAGCTTTTATGGCGACCTGTGTTTCGGGATGGGACAACTCGATGTCGCCATGGACGCCTATGGCCGTGCAAGCGATTTGAATCCCAGCCTGGCCGCTGCCCGGTTGCAATTGGCCAACCTTGCGACCCGATCTGGAAATTTGGAATTGGCCGAGAAACAATTCATGGCCGTCATGGGCGGTACGGAGGAGATTCAACTCAATGCCGCGATCGGCTTGGCGAAAGTCGAACTGCAACGCCAAAAGTCCCTACCCAAGCAGCAGCGGGACTGGGCTGCCGTCACAAAGGCATTGGAAAAAGCTGCCCAGCATGGCGCTCCCCATGAAACGATCGAGCTGGTTTCCGTGGAGATGATGATTGCCCAAGGGCAAGTTGATGAAGCGGTCGCACGCTTAGAAAACTCGCTGGAAGTCAACAGCGACTCGGCATTGTTGTGGCAAGATTATGCTGCATTAAAGTTGCAGATGGGCGACTATCAGACGGCATTGCAGGCCGCAAAAAAATTCCGGGACCTGTCCGATAATCGGGCGCGTGCCACGGTACTGCAATCGCGTGTGCTCGTCGGTGACAATCAAGTTGAAGAGGCGATTGCGCTGCTCCAAAAAGAGTTAAAGGTTGAGCAAGCAGCGGCCAAACAAGGTGAGCTATGGATCGAGCTTTCGCATTTGTATTTGCGCAATGGCGACATGCCGCGTGCCATCGAGATCCTAGAGTCTGCCCACGAGCGCCTGCCGCAAAATAAGGAAATCGTTGACGAAGCTGCCCGGCTGGCCTGGTTGCGACAAGAGTGGAATCAGCTTGCCAAATATGCCCAATGGCTCCAGGAAATCGAAGGTCCCCAAGGAACCGAATGGCGAGCGTATCAGGCCCAAATTTTATTAGCCAGCTTGGAATCTGCGAACGATCCCAATTTCGAAAAGGCGCATGGATTGATTCAATTCGTCAATGACCGCCGCCCCAATTGGCCGAAATCAAAGATCCTGTTGGGCGAACTTTCGCTGCTGCAAGGCAAATATCTGGCGGCCTTGTCCTCTTATCAGGAGGCCTGGAAACTGGGTAGCCGCAACATTTTGTTGGCGGACCGCATTATCGATATGTATACGCGGACCAATAGCAAGCTGAAGGCGCAAGAGTTTGTCACCCAGGCGAGCAAGATGTTGGCGTTCTCGCCTCAACTGTTTGACCGCGCCGTGCCGTATTACGCGCAAGGAACGGAACGAGAACAGGCGCTGATTCTTGCAAAATCCTGGGCCGAATCCCGTCCGGATGATGTCGACACGCAATTGCGGTTGGGGCGCGTGTTGATGATGTTGGCCGAGGGCGAAGTCAGAGATAAGAAACAAAAATCTGCTTTTCTCACCGAAGCCGAAAACGCGTTTCGCAAGGCAGTGGACAATTCGCCGTCTAATATCCGCTCATGGGTGGCCTTCGTCAATTTTTATGATCAGGTTCTTGATTCGCGCGAAGACGCTATTTCCACCCTTCAAGAACTCGCCCAACAAGCCTCGATCAGTGATCGCCACAAATCGTTTGTGTTGGCTCAACTTTATACGCGTTTGGGACTCGTGGATGAGGCCCGCCGGTATTACCTGGAGTCGATCATCTTATCGAGTGATGCCGGGGATCCGCGCAGCCTACAAATACTGATGCATGCCGCGCAATTCTATTTCGCACAGTCACCGCAATTGGCCGAAATGCTCACGCGTCGCGTGCTTGTAGCAAAGCCCAACAACCGCTTTGCGAAGTTGATGCTGGCCAATTTGCTTTTGAAGGACGGCGAAAAGTCTGCGACCGAGGAAGCTGGCCGTGTGCTGAAGCAAGAGTTCGAGGATATCGAGCAGAACCCTCAATCCGCCGTGATTCGCGCCCGAATTCGGTTTCTGTCCCAGCGCGGTACACCAAGCGACTACACCGAGGCGGTCGGATTGGCCGAAGGCATTCTGGATAAAAAGCCTGACGACTTGCGGACCATGGCCGATTTGTATGAGCACGTAGATCGTATTAGCGCGGCATTTGGAATCCTCGATGATCTGGGAAACCGCGTGACACCGCGCCCACAAGATCTCACCGAATACCTACGCTTCTGGCAACAGCATTTTCTTGCAGCGCCGGATCAAGAGGATACCGTCGCATTTGAAGGGGGCGCTAAACAGATTTATGCAAAGTTAGCCGAGACAGCGGAAGGGCTGGGTGAATTTGTTCGCTGGAAGATCCGCGAACTCAAAGTGAAAACATCGGAGCCGCAACTCAGCTCGGACGATACGGAATCCCTGGCGAATGAAATCCGCGCGACGTCGGCCTTTCAGGCGGCGAGCACCGTTGAAGAACAGCAGGCTTTGTTAACGCGTATGCTTTCTGTGGCGATCCATGAAAATGAACCCCATTTGGCTGTCTATTTGAGTGAGCATGGCTTTACAAAATTGTCCTCAGAAGCGGCGGCCCGCAGTCTGATTGATGCATTGATTATTAACCGCGATGTCAAAAGCAGTCACAACGCAGTGGTCGACGATTTTCTTGCCCGGGCCACCGCAACTGACGTCTCTGCAACTGGCGATTCACTGGTTCAATTGCTAGGGGATTTGCGGTTTCTGCAAGGACGTTATGACGACGCGGTGCTGCTCTACCGCAAAGTGTTGGAGCGTACGCCCGACTCGACCATGGCGCAGAATAACTTGGCGTTGGCGATTGCCGAAACCTCCTCGCCCATTCAAGAGGCGCGGGCGATCCTGCAAGCTGCCCTTGAGCAACAGCCTGATAGCCTACAACTGAATGACTCCCTCGCAACCATTGAGTTGATTGACGGCAATGCACAACGGGTGATCGATCGGCTCACACCACTTGCAAACGAATCGCTTGCCGGCGCCTCGCTTTGGCTGCACTTGGCCGAAGCATACAGCCAGATCGGAAACGATCAGTCTGCGCAGGACGCCTTCCAACGTGCTTTGGCCTTGGGTATCGAACGACAGGTGCTATCTGCACGGGATCAGAAATGGCTGCGCGACCTGTCGGAGCATTTTCGACATGCGTTGTTTGTGAAAGGCTCGTCCTGAGGGGATTATCATGATAAAAACCGCGATTGCATTAGCGATAGCTGCACTGGTCACCGTGGCCTCCGCTCAACTGCAGCCGGGACACCTTTACCAGCAGGCTCCTGCAGAAATTCTTGAAAAGGAATCGCAACGTCTTGAGAACTTTCCCGTGGCATTTGGGAATTGGGACGCGCAAGCCGAGGGCGATCCGCTGCCTGAAGGCGTGCAAACAGAATTGGGACTTGAGAATTATCTCAGCAGGGTCTATCGCAATCGAGAGACCAATCAACAGGTCGCCTTGTTGATCATGGTGGGTTCACCGGGCCGTTTGGTTCGCCATCCGCCGGACATTTGCTATTCCAATCGCGGCAGCCGGACGTTTTCTACCGGTAAGATTCTGATCGAAGATGCAGACGCGACAGATAACTTTCGGTCTCTGGCCTATGTCGGGGACGATTCATTGGAGACGTCTGACGAGTTCGTCGTTGCGTATGGACACACCGCCGATACGCAATGGGATGTGCCGCGCTTTCCGCGATTCACTTATGGGAGCGAATCATTCTTGTACAAAATGCAAGTGCTCGTTGCTGGGGGAGACAATAACGAAGAACGGATTCAGACTGCGGAGATGTTTCTGACGGACTGTGTCCAAGCGTTCCAAACGCTACGAAGTGCGAAATGAAAATGCCGCGACCGAAAACGATTCGGTGCATGGCTTTTTAAATATCAAGATGCGAAATGGTGATGGCTGTACTCAAACCGTGTCCCAAAATCGGCATCAACGTCCTGATCGCCGCTCTGATTCTCACGGCCGTTGCGGTCAATGCCCAGGCCGATCCGCCGCAGCGACCAGCGTTTCGAAATCATATTGCGCCATTGCTAACGCGGCTTGGCTGTAATCAGGCGGCCTGTCATGGCGCGGCCGATGGACAGGCTGGGTTTCACCTCTCCTTGTTCGGCTATGACCTAAAAGGGGACCACGAAGCGTTGCTGTCGGGCGATCCGGATCCACGGGCGAATTGGCGGGACCCCGAAGCGAGCTTGATTTTACAAAAGCCCTGCGGCTTCGAAGATCACGAAGGGGGCGTCCTGTTCGAGCCGGAGAGCTTTGAATATCAGGTGCTGTTGAATTGGGTGAAAAACCGGGCACCCGGCATTCCGCTGGGAACTGATTGGATCGAAGTTGAAACACTCGACGTGCAACCGGCGGTCGTCCGCGGGCTTCCGAGCGACAAGCCGCTGAAATTGCGTGTTCAGGCAGAATGGAATAACAAGACGAGCGACGAGGTGACGCAATTTTGCCGTTTCGTCTCTAAAGACGAAACGATTGCGACTGTCGGCACGGACGGTGAGATCACGCTGCACAAGCCGGGGATGACGCATGTGCTGATCTACTACGACCGGGTGATACAGCCTGTTGAAGTCATCGTGCCCTTTGCAGACACCGCATCGAATGCCGACTCTTTGCCAACTGGGGCGGGCAGTCTTGATACGGCTGTCGACCGGCAGCTTGCGCAATTAGGGCTACAACCAGCCGAGCTATGTAGTGATGCGGAGTTCCTTCGCCGCGTCAGCCTGGATTTGACCGGTCGTCTCCCGCGGTCGGATGAGGTGCTCGAATTTATTGACGACAAAACGGCCGACAAACGAGAACGTAAAATTGACGCGCTGTTGGCCAGCGACGCTTATACCGATCATTGGACGGCGTGGTTGTGTGAACTGTTTGGTCTCAATGAAGAAGTCATGCCCGACGGTGCATTTCGCCGCGAAGAAGCATTGCTCAGTTATCAATGGATCCGCCGGCGCGTGGAGCAGGGGACGAGTTACGATCAGTTGGTCAACGATATCGTACGCAGCATCAACCGGCGACCGGAACAGCCCTTTGAAGAATACATCGACGAGACGAACGCATACTTCCGCGCGGGGGGAGAGGATCTGTTGGTCGAGCAGGATCGACTTCCCTTTTTCTGGGGCAGAAAGCATATTCGCGCTGCTTCGAATAAAGCGTTGACGTTCAGCCATACATTTTTGGCGGTGAAGCTCCAATGCGCCGAATGCCACAAGCATCCCTTTGATCGCTGGACCAAAGAAGACTTCGAGGGGCTGGAGGCATTCTTTGAGCCGTTTAAGTTTGGGACGCCCAGCAAAGACATTCCCGCGTCCAAGCGGATTCGCGATACGTTCCGGCCGAAAAAAGGAACGATCAACGACCATGTTATCCGGCAGGCATTTGACGCTGGTAAACGTGTCTCCTTTCCCGGAGTCTATATTAAGGACGGTGACGACAGTGCGACGGTACCGCAGGTTGATCGGCTCAAAGTGTTAACCGAATGGATGAACGATCGAGACCATCCGTATCTAGCCATCGCGCTTGTCAATCGGGTGTGGGAACACTTTTTAGGAACCGGAATCGTGGATACGCCAGACGACCTGAGCGTGGGAAATCCTCCCAGCAATCGTGAACTCTTGGATCGGCTGGTTTTGCAATTTATCGAATCGGATTATCGTCTTCGCACGTTGCAACGTGACATTGTGATGAGCCGGGCGTATCAGCGCAGCTCCACGCTCAAAGACGCGGTGCCTGAGCATCGTCGGCAGTTTGCGCAATCACAATTTCGCCCGATGTCGGCGGAGGTGCTCTATGATGCGGTTTTTCAGGCGACTGCGGATGATGAGTCAAAAGTGACCACGACAGAGACAATGGTCGGTCCGCGATCGGTTTTGCGAAATTCCCATCGCTTACGAAAATTGTTGGCGCGGATGGGGCAACCACCGGGCGACGAAGTTTGCGCACGCGTTCGCTCAAATAATCCCACGCTGCCGCGTACGTTAGAGTTATACAACGGACCGACGTTTCGCAAACTTTTGGATCGACCCAACGGTTGGATCGGACGCATGCGGAGCACCGGAACCGATGCGGCGGCCCAGCAGTTGAGAACACCCGGTGAATTGCTGCCGGAATTAATCGACGCCGCGTTCTTGCGGACCGTGTCGCGACTCCCCTCAAGTGAAGAACGCTCAAGCTGCCTGTCGTATTGTCAAGAATCGAAGAGTCTCCCCGACGGCGTGCGCGATGTTGTTTGGGCGCTGATCAACTCACGTGAGTTTTTGCTCAACCATTAAGTGAATGAGATAACAATGCCCCTTTCTTTTCCCCACACCATGCAGCCTTCGCGTCGAGACATGCTCTGCGCGGGGACTCTGGCTATCGGCGGCATCAATCTCTCGCATCTGTTGCGCGCTGAGGAGGCTGTTTCAGGCTCATCCGCAAAGTCGGCCATCGTGATCTTATTGGATGGTGGGCCGTCGCACATCGACACGTTTGATCCCAAGCCGACTGCGCCCCGCGAAATGCGCGGGGAGTTTGGCACGATCTCCACGGCGCTGCCCGGTGTTCAGTTTTGCGAACACCTTCCACAACTGGCGCAGGCCACCGACCGTTATGCCTTGGTGCGCGGGGTCTCCCATGCGTTGTCCGACCATGGGCTGGGGAAAAAATACATCCTGACGGGAACTCCGCCGCTGGCGTCGATTCAGTACCCGTCGTATTCCGCAGTGATGAATTATCGAAATCCCGCTGCGATCGATTTGCCTGGAAGTGTCGCCATTCCCCGCTCGCCTCAAGGGCCGGGTTTTCTGGGAATCGAACATGCCTCGTTTGAAACCGGAAAGTTCCCCAAGGCGGGGCGTTCCCTGGATGTCCCGGCGCTGGCCCTCCCTGCGGGAACAACAACTCCGATGCTCGAACGTCGCGAACGATTGCGACGGACGCTCGATCAGAAGCTCGAGCAGTCCGGGAATTCCACCCTGCTGCTGGATGGTATGGACCGTCACAGCCAGAAGGCGTATTCGATTCTGACTTCGCGGCGGACACGGGCCGCATTTGATCTCTCCCAAGAAAAACCGGCCTTTGCCAAACAGTTCGCTCAGGATTCCTTCAGTCAAAGTTGCCTGCTGGCCATTCGTCTGGTCGAGGCGGGTGTGCGCTGCGTGACGATATCCTTTGGAGGCTGGGATACGCACCGGAACAATTTTCCGACCCTGAAAAACAAGAATCTCCCGCGGTTAGATACGGGTTTGGTCGCACTGTTGCAAGGTCTGACGCAGCGCGGTCTTTTCGATTCGACCACGGTGTTGGCCACGGGGGAATTTGGGCGGACCCCGAAAATCAATGCGTATGGTCAACCCGGACGCGAGCACTATGCGAAGTGCATGTTCATGTTGTTGGCTGGCGGCGGGATCGTCGGTGGTCAGGTGGTGGGTGGCAGCGATACCACGGGGGCGTTGCCTGTCGATGTCTCCATTTCTCCGGACGACGTCGCTGCGACATTTTATACCAGCCTGGGGATGGACCCTGAGCAGGTCCTGCATTCCCCCGATGGCCGACCGGTGACCTTGGTACGCAATGGTTCACCGATTCGAGAATTGCTTCGCGGCAGTTGATACCTGCCTACAAGAACCAACGTCGCTGGACAGGGAAAACCTAGACTGACTCGGCACTGGCGGGCAAGCCGCCAGTGGCACCCGCGCGTGCAACGCAGCCGTTTATTGCGACGCTCAGTTGGTTCCATCCGGGAATAACGATGGAGGCGCGAGCGGATGCGGTTCTGGTGTCGGCTCCATGCTATCGCTAGGAGCCGGAGCAATCTCTAGGGGAGAAGGAGAGGGAGCATTGTTTTTTAACTCCTCCCAATTGCAGCCGTTGGGGCAGGGAGCCGGGCTTTGCGGATGGTCGGACGGGCCGCAGCGCCAGACGGTCGGTTTGACTCCAAAATTGTGCCAGTCCGGGCCGCACGGCGTGCGCCGTACCGCTTCGCTGCTGCACGGGCCGTACGTATCTTTCAGATCGGTGGGGCAACACTCTTCTCGGTTCAGCCAATGGCAACCGGTCGAAAAACTGAGAATGACGCAGACGATCAACCAGTCGGTTCGCCGCAGGGAGAAGGTGCGTGACATGGTTGTATTCCGGGAATCAGTGGACATGATGAGTTTGAAGTCAGTGCGAATCTCGCGGTCGTATGGTACGTGCAACGTGGCCGCTAGAAACCTTGGTTGTTCACAGTGCCGTAGGTCGTAATACGGTTGGCAGTCTGGGTTCCCAGCAATGTCACACCCAGCATCCGTTCGATCGGCGATATGATTTTTGCCAAGGCGGTATCGAAGGCCACCAATTTGTCTTCCGCCACATACAGGCGGTCGCCCGGCATGAGTTGGTAGTTGGTCGTCACGTCACCGCGTTGGGAAATTCCCAGCCAGTCGATGGGCATAATTTGGTCACCCCCCTGGTTATTGAAACCGGGACGGGCCACCCACATGCGGATGGATGAATTCGAGGAGAAACCTTGAATCTCGCCGATGGCATCCAAAGCCGTTTCGCTTCCTTTGATGGGCAACCGAAAAACTTGATCGCCCAGACCCGCGCCTTGTGTAATGACGTAATACACCTTGCTGTTGAAACCGAACACGTCGACGCCGACTTGCGGGTTTTCGAAGTATTGAGAAAGATGTGTTTCGATGGTTGTTTTGGCTTCTTCGATCGTCATCCCGATCAGGCAGACGCGACCATAGCTGCCCAGCGTGACGCGTCCATCAGGAGCGACCAAGTGTTCGCCCGAGATGTCTTGTTGGGAGGCGATGCTGGAGAGCGTGATCCACACCCGCGGCTCACGCGCCACCAGTTGCAACCGTTCTTCCAATTCGTTGCGGATCATTTCGATCGTTTTACCGGTCGCGCGAATCGGTTGATGCTGACCGTCGAGATAATCATATTCGTAGCCCAAGACCAAGTTGCCATCGAGACCAATGACATGCTCTCCCCCAATGGGAGCTTCGGTGGGCACCCCTGTGGCTTGCACGATCAGTGTGTCCAGTGGCCGGACTCGGTAGGGATGTTTGGGAACGAGGCTGATTGCCGAGATGGTCAACACATCGGGAGGCTCGATGACGTAAACCGGCGATGTCGCTTTGGACAACTCGTGCGGAATAACTTCCGAGATAGGTGGCGCCGTGGAATACTCGACGGCCGAATCATCGAAGGTCGCGCATCCTGAGACCAGTATCAGCAGCATGAATGCGCCGCCAACGAGTCCCACAAATTTGTGTGATGACTGAGCGAATAGCGGCATGATGAGTCTCGTTTCGAACTGTGGCTTTTTAACTCGCTCTGGAAATCCCGCCCCAGAAATTCGAGGTTTCTGTGGGCATCGGCGAACGCACAAAAGGTGGTCTGCGAGAGTGAGTTTCTGAGTACAGCCGCTCCCAAAAATACGACGCCTATCCTGAATTCCACGCGAAACCCTTGCGGGGGTTGTACGTTTGAGAATTGTGTGACAGACGTATTTCAAATGGTGTGATACGTTGAGATTCGATTTGCGCAGATCAACCAACGAGATTGACCGCGCTGTCTCTGCATAAATCGTCATGATTGCTACAGGACTTGAGGTTGATGTAATCGGAATGACCTCTAAAATCGTTAAAGACACCCAAAATAGTAAGCCTGTGCCCGCTGTGGGGACGATGAATATAAGTACCTGCACGATGCGTCCTCACTGCGGTCAGCATGTGTTGGGCCATCCTAAAACTTAGACCCTCGCTGCTGTTTTTCGATCATATTCAAAGGGAGTCGACTCGCATGAAGATCGCCACCTTATTGCGCGCCTCGTTGTTTCTGGTTGTACTCGCCCTTTGTTCGCGCGATGCCGCGGCGCAGGTGAAACGCTATCAGCCCAATCGGGCGCCCCTGAGCCCCTATTTGAATCTGCTGCGGCCCGAAGGTGCTTTGCCTAACTACTACGCCCTGGTGCGGCCGCTCGAAGAGCAGCGACAGTTTGAACGAAACACCCGAGGCTTTGAACGGCGGCAGAATTTGCTCAACCGCGATTTGGAGCTGCAAATGGGGCAGCCTTCGGGAATCATTGCGACGGGTACCGCCGGCCGTTTTATGAGCGATGGGCAGAGCGGAGCCTACCTCAATTCACGCCGCTATTTTAATCAGTTCCAATCCCAGAGATTGAACACCAACCGGCGCCGCTGACTGGATGCTAGTTTTTCTGCGCGACGTGGAAAGTACAGACTGCTCCCAGCGCTCGGACTTGAGAACCTCCACGCTTTTAAAGCGCTTGTGCCTCTCGATCTCCCTGTGAGAATCGAGCAGGGCTTAGCAAGACAGGCTGGAGCCTGTGCTCTGGTCTAGCGCTGCACGCGCACCGGGGCCGGGGTGGGGTGTCGGCATTGGTCAATCAACTGCCGAGCTTCGCGGCGTCGCTCTTCACGCTCAGGTTCGATCAGCGCCGCGACAGGGAATTCCGTATCGCACTCCGCGCAGTGATAGTACGGCAGACGGTACTCACTGACGATGGCGTTCCCCATGGCTTGCCTGCAGGCTGGACAATCGCGATTGCGGAGGATGCCCAACCCCCATCCGACGACCAGACTGAATCCGCCGAGAATCAAAGTCACATAGCATAGACCGGCGAGACTCACGTGCGATCCCGTCCCCGTCCAAGGCAACAACGCGAAGACCGTGAAAGCCAGGACCAGCGACATCGCAATCTTGGCTGAGAACCACATCCAGCCAATTGTGGTCCGGTCGCCACCCGGGACGAGCAGCATCATGGCACCGGTCGTTCCGGTCTTTAGACGGTGATAGGCGGCCCGAAGTTGACTTGAGACGCTGCTTTGCATGGTGATTTTCCCTATACCGACTCCGGCATCTCGCCCACGACCGCAAGGTCCTGGTGCATGACGAATTTCGACGTACGCAGCCTATAAACAAGCCTAGCTCACATTTCGGACACCACAAGAAAACAATTGTGACCGGCAGTCAACGCCGCTTGAGATATGCCCACGGCTTGCCCTTGAACGAATTTTCTTGTGACTGCCTCTCGCGCACTGTAAAATGTGCGTGATCATCTCCTCTCCGCCAGGGTGATTGCATCCGAAACTTGCGGCAGGCGCGCCGGTGTTTCGTTTGTGCCGCATGACTGGCGTATTCATAAATTGCGCTTCCGTGAGCTGACATCTTTTGTCATCTGGAATCTTGAGTTGGTTTGACGACCAGTGAGCACAGGCGTGTTGCACGCGCTTCGGGCGACGTCACCTAAGACTCGTTTCATCAATGTGCCCCTAGCACAGGGAGGAAGTTTCCATGACGGACGACATGTATGACCGAGATGATTGGACGGAGCAGGGCGAGAGCGACTCGGGGATTATGCACGAACCGGTAGCAGATCCGGGCATCTTTCAAGTCTACCAGGCCGGAAGAGTGACTGTGGTCGGCTTTCGCGGGAACGACATACCCGCGGGGTTTTGGATCGGCGGATATCGGGAAGCGCTCAAGAGCATCGTTCAGGAGCATGACTGCGAGGAGTTGTCGTTCGACTTGACCGGAGTCACCAGCGTCCCCAGTGGCATGCTGGGACTGTTTGTGTCACTCAGCGAATTGGGGGTGAATCTTTCGGTATACAATCCTAGCGGCGAGGTCCGCGAAGTTTTGCATACGACAAATCTCAGCAAGCTTGTGGAGGTTCGCGACATTGACATGGGGACCGGCCCAGAAGACTAATCGGTCCCTTCACTGACCATTCGTTCCCGCGGGCCGCACACGCTGTTTCATCAACGTGACCTCGTTGCCGGTGGCGTTGAATTCCAGCGCATCCATGAAGGTCCGCATCAACAGAATCCCGCGACCAAACGGCCGGCCCAGGTTTGCCGGGTCGGTCGGGTCGGGGAGAAGCGTCGGGTTAAAGCCGCACCCTTCGTCGCGAATCACAAACAATACATGGTCGGCGGAAAAGGCAGTTCGCAAATAAATCTGGCGATCCCGATAGGGAGTCTCTTGGCAGCGTGATTTGGCCAATTCGTAAAACTGGTCTCCATCCTCCAGTTTCAGCTCCGACCGGATTTCTAAATTGCCGTGATAAAACGCGTTATGCAACGCTTCGTCGAGTGCGGTGCCGATCCTTGAATAATCGCTGTCGTGACAAACCTCGAATTCGCGAAGCAAATGACAGACAAATTGTACCGCCGTCGAGAGCAATTGCGGATCGTTTTCTAACGTAAACTCAAACTCGCCTGTGGTCATCCGGCTCTTCAGTTGGCGGCGATGACGGTGTTCGCTGACGGTCGCCAATACGCGGCTCACTGTTTCGGGCAGGTCGCGTGCCAGTCGTTTCTTGGTGACATAACTGGCCGCCCCGTTCTCCAACGCTTGCACAGCGATCTCTTCGCTGCCCTTGCCGGTCATTAGCACCACGGGCAATTGTGGAAATTGTTTGCGGATCGCCTGCACCAGTTCCAGCCCATTCATATTGGGCATTTGCAGGTCGGTCACCACAATGTCGGGGGGATGTTGTTCGATTTGCGCTAACGCCTCACAGCCGTCAGCGGCGAACGTCACCTCCACCTCCTCATTCTTTTTCAATAGGCCGGCCGCCAAACGGCGATCCGTAGCGGAGTCATCGACGACAAGGACAGTTGTCATGATGTGCCCGTGCCTTTCCGATCAGGAACTGCGAAGAAGTGAATCACGTTGAAATGAGCGGAGGAGAATGGAGGTCTCCTCCATCGACTATTTTGCCAATGATCGCCAAATATTACCAGTTCGATTTTTCTAAGTCGGCTGCAACGTGGCTTAGCTTTCTGAGTAGGAGGGTTGACATCTCCGTTCTCAACCTGTGCTGCAGAAGCATTCCCCCTTTGTGGAAAAATTTGGTGTGCAAATATGAGTGCAGGATTTGGCAGCGTGGAGGGTCAATGGTTGAGCGAAAACCCTCACCCCGGCCCTCTCCCAGAGCAACAAATTGCATCTCAATGTGGTGAAACAATCATCGGGTGGCAGCGATTGCCAACGGCAATCGGTGTGCCGCAGGCACAAGACGCAGCAGTTTCAGCTCTCCCTGACAACAAGATTCTGCTCGTTGCAGAGCGCGGAAATTGCGGCTTCTTGCGGGCTGCGCCCGCCCCGATAGCAGAGCTATCGCGGCCACCCCGAACTTTTTACCAACCGAACACTTCGATCATGACCCGTCTCGCAGTTGCAATTTATTGCTCTGGGAGAGGGAGAAGTTGTTGGGGCGTTTAAATTTCACTTTCTGCATTGAACGAGAGATTTGCGCAATGGAGAAATTTACCCCAAGTCGCAAAGTATGCCCAGAGTTAAAATTTAGGGCAGCGGTTCTATTGCCCGCGCACGTCGAAGACTGAAAAATATTGCCCGCGATAAACAACCGGCAGGTCTGTCTCGTCGTTGGTGCGTGCGATCACAAAATCGATCAGTTCTCGGTCTTCAAATTGGTTCACAATCTCACGCGACATTGTGCCCGCTAGCCGGGACTCTTCCCAAGTCCTTAGCAGATCATACCGCCGTTGCCATTCGAGCAAGCTGGACGCATCCTGTGGGCAATCTTTGTAGTTCACGTATTCAGCCCGCTGACCGTACCACTTAAACCCCCAGCTATACGAAGGCGTCAGCACGCGCGCATCGTCTGGAGCATGCTCCGATGCCCAACGGCAACTCGCCTGCCAATCGGCGAGCACCAGTGGGTGAAAACGTGTGGGGCTGCGGTCCACCGGCATCACCAACAGTGTGTAGGCAAACGCCGCTCCACAAACGAGGTAGGCCATTCCATAAGCTGCGCGCTGCTTTTGAGGGAGTTCGCTGAATCCATCCGCCCATTGTTGAAAGAGTCGAACCGCTAACACGGCGACTGCCAATGGCATCAGGACATCGAATAATCGAAACGGATAGAATTTCAACAGCGACGCACTTTGAATTCCAAGCAGAGGAAATCCGAACCGAGCGACAAGTCCCCCAACGGCAAACAGCACGCTGGCCATCAAATACCAGTTGAGGAAATCCCCGCCGGCAGATATTGCGGCCCGCTTACGGAAAGCAATCCAGACAATCAGCATCGCGGCATAACAGGCGTAGGCGCGTAGCGAAAAGACCGCTGGATCGAGATGGTGCTTGAGGCGGCTAAAAACCTGGATGCGATCCGCTTGAGCGGCTATTTCCGCCGGGGCACCACCCAGCGTCTGCAGGGCAGGGTAAAGTCCGGGAGCTGCGCACACACCAAACAGCACGGCGGCGGCTGCGATTTTTGGCAGGGAGTCTATTCGTGCGTGGTCGCCACGTAAAAAACGGGGGACCCATACGCCGGCCAATGTCGCCAGCAGACACCAAATGCCCACCACCGGGTGAAAACTAACGGCAAATCCCAACAGCGCAGCAGGACGCAGCAAACAGCCGCGCGCCGCCAATCCGGCCGCCCAAAAGGCGAAGCCGTAGGCGAACACTTTGCCTTCAACCCCGCCGATGATCCATTCGCCCGCCAGATTCCCGACGGCCATCATGCCGAGATAGAGCGCCGCAGTTGCCAGCACGGGGCGTATGCCGGTCAGCAGGACCGACAACAACGATTCCAATCCGACCGCTAGCAGCAACAGCGCCGCCACACGGGAGATCACTGCGGTCTGCTCCAGCGAAAACCACTGGGTGAGGCTGCCCACGGTTGAGTAGAAGACAAAGTGCGGGTTGGACGACTCCAAAAACAAATCGCCGTGACCCCAAGCGGGGTTCCAGACGTGCTTGGCTTTGGTCAGATAATGCGGTTCATTGACCGCGGGTATCGGTGTTCGCACGAAGCTGTAGGCGATAAAGCCGGCGAACAGCAATACGATCGTCCAGCCACGTTGTCGTCGTGTCCACCAAGGCTGGTTGGGCTGCCGGCTGCTTGGCAGTTCCCGTTGGGGCTGGTCCATAGTCGGATCGCTTTGTCAAAAAAACGAGCAAACTGCGACACTGAAACAGCGTCTCCGGGCTGAAACAAAACGACGCTACTTCTTGGCTTTCTTTTTAGCGGCTTTTTTCTTCGTCGCCTTTTTCTTTACCGCTGCTTTGGGAGCGGCCTTTTTCTTAGTGGCCTTCTTTTTCGCAGCCTTTTTATCACCAAAGACAGCGTCCCAGTTGTTCCAAAATTCCGGCGTCGTTCCCGTTCGTACGATCGGACCACTCATGGCTCGGTCTCCAATAACTACCTAATACTACAATTGCATTGACAAAAATGGGTTGTGCGACAAGCAACGGAGCACAGGCAGCTTGTCCATCCTCGCGACATCGACAAATTCCACCGAGGAAACTGAAAGGCCTATCGTACTTCCATTGCTCGGGATTATCGATTGCGAATGGCAGATATAGGCGGTCCCGCCATGATTCACAACCCTAGGGCCAAAATTCTCGCTGGTTGCTAAGCGCTTGCCCGGCACTGAGAAGTTGCCTGCGGATGGCACTTTGGCAAACACTGGCGTAACATATTCTCGCAACGCATTACAATCCCAGCGGCGAAGAATTCCAAGGAGAAGCTCATGTCATCGATGAAAGGCCCAGCTGTTTTTCTGGCCCAGTTTCTCCGCGATGAACCGCCGTTCGACGACTTACACACCATCGGTCGCTGGTTTGCCGACATGGGGTTTCTCGGTGCCCAAATCCCCAGTTGGGACCCGCGAACGATCGACTTAGCGCAGGCAGCCGCCTCGAAAAACTATTGCGACGACTATCTCGGCTGCTTGGCCGAGATCGGTTTGCAGCCCACCGATTTGGCCGGATACCTACAAGGCCAAGTCCTCGCCGTACATCCGGCGTATGAGATTATGTTCGAAGCCTTTCATCCTCCCGGTCTCAGCGGTCAAGAACGAACGGATTGGGCGAGCGAGCAATTGCGGCAATGCGTGCTGGCATCCGAGCAGATGGGGCTGACCACCGTTCCGGTCCTCTCAGGCGGATTTGCCTGGCATATGGTTTATCCTTGGCCGCAACGCCCCGCGGGAATTATTGAAGAGGCTTTCAAAGAACTCGCCGCCCGCTGGTTGCCGCTACTCGATTTTGCGCTGGATCATGGCTGTGTGTTTACCTACGAACTGCATCCCGGGTCCGACCTCTTCGATGGGGCCACGTATGAGATGTTTTTGGATCAAACTGGCAATCACCCCGCTGCCTGCATCAATTACGACCCCAGCCACTTTCTGCTGCAACAACTCGACTACCTCGAGTTTATTCGCATCTATGGTGAGCGGATCAAGGGTTTTCATGTCAAAGATGCAGAGTTCCGTCCCTCGGGACGTGTGGGTGTGTATGGCGGCTATCAACCCTGGTCCGGCCGTGCATCACGGTTCCGTTCGCTGGGGGACGGACAAGTCGATTTCACGCAGGTCTTCACGTTGCTGACCGAAGCGGGTTACGATGGCTGGGCGGTGATGGAATGGGAATGCGCCGTCAAAAGCCCAGAGCAGGGGGCCCGTGAGGGCGCGCCGTTTATTCAAAAACACATCATCGAAACCAGTGACGTCGCCTTCGACGATTTCGCCGGCGGCCACGCGGACATGGGGGCGAATCGTCGTATGCTGGGGTTGGAGTGAATAGTGGCCGGTGGCCGGTGGCCGGTGGGCAGTAGGCAGTAGGCAGTAGGCAGTAGGGTTTTGGGGTGTTTGGCGGGGCTGGGAATTTGTTTTGTCTGTTTTCACGTTCGACCTGTTTGTTGAGAATCACTCATATATAGAGCAGACGGTTTCAACGACCGTTTGCCGTTCCATTGATTTCTGGCCACCGGCCACTGGCCACTCTTGTCATTCGGAGAACTCGCATGCAACCTTGGAAACGTAAACTGCGGATGGGGATGGTGGGGGGCGGGCAGGGGGCCTTTATTGGTGGGGTGCACCGTACGGCGGCTGCTTTGGATGGGCAGATCGAATTGGTCGCCGGCTGCTTTTCGCGTGATCCGGAAAATACGCGGCAAACCGGGGCTCAGCTGTACCTCGATCCGGCGCGGTGTTACGACAGTTACGAAGAGATGGCAACTGCCGAGGCGAAGTTGCCTGCTGATCAGCGGATCGATTTTGTGAGTGTTGTCACGCCCAACAATTCGCACTTTGCGATTGCCCAGACGTTTCTCAAAGCTGGGTTTCATGTCGTCTGCGAAAAACCGATGACGTTCAACCTTGAAGAGGCCGATCAGTTGTGCCAACTCGTCGAACAGACCAATTTGGTGTTCGCCCTGATGCACAACTACACCGGCCATCCTCTCGTACGTCACGCCCGCAATCTGTTTCAGAACAATGAAATGGGGACCGTCCGTAAGGTGGTCGTCGAGTACCTGCAGGATTTCCTGATGGTCCCGCACGAAAAACTGGGCCACAAACAAGTCATCTGGCGCGTCGATCCCACCCAAGCGGGCGTTGGTGGGACGTTGGGCGATGTCGGGACGCACTGCGTGAATTTGTTGGAGTATGTCACGGGCGATCCGATCACCGAATTGTGCGCCGACAAAAGCACGTTTCTTCCCGACCGCGTATTGGACGAAGACGTCAACGTGCTGTTGCGGTTCGCTTCGGGGGGTAAGGGAGTGCTCACCATCAGCCAAGTCGCCACCGGAGAAGAAAACGGTCTACGACTCCGCGTGTATGGTTCTGAAGGAGCCGTGTTGTGGGGGCAGGAGGAGCCGAACAAATTGGATCTGTTGCGCTACGGTCAACCGCGACAAACACTGACCCGCGGACGTGGAGAATTTCTCTCCGAATCAGCCAGCGCCTGCACGCGGATTCCGGCCGGACATCCGGAAGGGTATCTGGAAGCATTTGCCACGATCTATTGCGGCATCACGGAAGCCATTCGCGCCCATCTCGACGGCCAACCGCTCAAGACTGAGCAATACAATTTTCCCACAGTCTACGACGGTCGCCGCGGCCTACAGTTCATCACCCAAGCGGTAGAATCCTGCGCACAAGGATCGATCTGGATGCCCATGACTTAGACAGCCCCCAACGTCCTGTCCCCTCAAGCCTCAAGCCTCGCGCCTCAAGCCTCACTGCGGCACCGCTGTCGAATTGACAATCTGTCGGATCACAGCTTGCGAGCGTTCGCGGCGGCCTTGACGCATGACGCCGCGACAGATGACGCGGTGAGCCAACACCGGTTCGGCTAGTCTTTTGACGTCGTCGGGAATCGCAAAGTTCCGTCCTTCGGCCAGCGCCATGCCTTGCACTGCCCGATAAAAGATGAGCGCGCCCCGGGTGCTGACGCCGAGTTCCAATTCGTCATGCGTGCGCGTGGCGGCGACGATGTCCAGCAGATAATCGTTGATGGAATCGTCAACACGGACGTCGCGGACAGCCGCCTGCAGGGCGATAATGTCTTCTGTGGTGAGCGTGGCTTGCAATTGATTGACCGGTTCCCCTGTGCGGTGCATGGTGAGGATGTCGCGTTCGACTTCGCGCGAGGGATACCCTACCTCGATGCTCATCATGAACCGGTCCAATTGGTTTTCCGGCAGCGGATAGGTCCCCTCGTATTCCAACGGGTTTTGCGTCGCCAGGACCAGAAACGGTGCTGCCAACGGTCGGGTCTCGCCTTCGATCGAAACCTGATGCTCGCTCATTGCTTCCAGCAACGCGCTTTGAGTCCGCGGCGTTGTGCGGTTGATTTCGTCGGCCAGCAAGATGTTCGTGAAAATCGGACCTTCGCGAAATTCGAATTCTCCCAGGTTCGGCAAGAACACACTGGAGCCGAGAATATCACTCGGCAGCAAGTCGGGCGTAAATTGAATCCGGCGAAACTGGCAATTGAGGCTCCGCGCCATCGCCTTGCCCAGCACCGTCTTGCCCACGCCCGGTGCGTCTTCAATCAGGATATGTCCATCGGACAGCAAGGCGACGACTGCCATACGAATCGCCTCGGGTTTTCCCATCAACACGCCGCCGATCGCTGCCTCGAGTTGCTCTATCTGTGCATTGACTTGTGTGGACAACCTGGAACCCCGATTTTTAAGACCCATTATGAGATAATAATTAAGCTTATGAGATAATAATTAAGCCGCCATACTCAACGATCGGACCAGAGAAGTCAATTCCCCGCGCGAACCGAGCACTCGATCAGTATTCTTCTCCTGGCCAACCACCGTCGCTGCGACACACCCCGTTCCGCAAGTCTGCCAACTGAAAACTGTCCGTAATCTCTTTGACTATTATGGGTAACGTCGCTGTGGTCGACTGTGGCCCATCCCACAGACCTTGAAGAACGTGCGTACATTTTCACAAGGCGACGTGTCTCATAACGCAAGAACAGGTACAGGTTTTACAGATTCATTGGAATTGACCAGTTCTTCAGGTCGAATCAACTAGAAGGATCGTAATTGCGCGAAAATTCGTCTCCTGAATTCCATGGATTCCAGGCCGTTTCCCCTCATTCGCCGAGCCGTCATCTTGTCGTTGCTTCTTGAGACTCCCCAAATTGACTGCCGATGGAGATTGCGCACTGCGTGCGGAATGGTGCTCGTGGCGGCGCTGTTTCTCCCCGGGTGTGGAATTTCACGCGAATACAACACCGTGGATGTGTCGCCGCCGCCCATGGCGCAAAACGATATTGGCCACTCCCATCCGTTAGCAGGCTTGCCTAGCCCGAATCCCAATGTTCGCGCAGAGCCGGTCGTCGCTAGCGTTTCACAAGCCTCAGCCGTCATGCCCGCTACGACTCTCCACTCGACTCCCCCGCCTCAGGAAGTCAACACAGATTGGATCCAGCCGCCCGTCGCCCCTGTTTGTCAGCCTGGTTGTTGTCAAACCGATTGTTGCCGGACCAGCCTCTCGCCGCAGTTGTATCAAGCACTCTACGGACCACCGCCGAAATTCAACTTTCGCAGCGATTTTCATAATTGCTGGGGGACGTTGGTCGATGATGCGAAGTCGACCGTGACCTGGAAAAACGTGTTTATCATGGGAGCTGCCACCGGGGCTGCGATTGGCATTCATCAAGACTGGGACGACAAGGTTCGAGCCTATACTGCCGAACATCCCAGCAGGTGGGGGAGTGGTGGTGAAGGGATCGGTTACTTGGGCGATTTCACGGTGCAGATCCCCGTCTTGGCCGGACTGTATTCCTATAGCCTGTGGGATCAGAACGAAGAACTGCACGATTTGAGCAGCACGCTAATCAGCGCCTACGCCGTCACCACGACCACAACCACTTTGATCAAGGTGGCGGTGAATAGTGATCGCCCCTCAGAGGATTTCAACGGCGGAAAATTTGGATTTCCTTCGTATCACACCTCCAGCAGTTTTGCGTTGGCATCGGTGCTCGATAAATACTATGGCCACAAAGTCGGCTTGCCCGCTTATACCCTGGCCGGAGTGATTGCCTGGACGCGCATCGACGAACGTGATCACGATCTTTCCGACGTCGTATTTGGCGCGGTCTTGGGAACGGTGATCGGTCGCAGCATCGCTGCCAACCATCTGGGTGAAGATACGGATGTCGTCCCGTTTTACGAACCGGAAAGTGGCGCTGCCGGAGTGGCGTTTGGCGTGAACTATTGAATGGAATCCGTGGGCAGTGACAAACGGCCGCGACAAGCTGGCTAAGAGGTCAGTAACTCGGCCGTCAGGTGATCGACGCCGTTGTAAAAGTCGAGTTGCGTTCCTTCGGGAGTGATCACGACCTTGCTGATGCTGGAATTAAACGGCACGGTGATGTCGTCGTCTTCCGTCACATACCCACCGAACATGGCATCGAGGACCAGGCACTTGAGCATGCCGTGAAACACGAGCGCGATTCGTTCGTCGGTATGCCCAAATTCTCGCTGCGTCCGCTCGATGACCGTCTCCGCACGTCGCCGCGCATCGGCCACCGATTCAAACGGTTTGGACTGCCACCAGCCACGGTGGTCAAGCTCGGCAGGCAATTGGAATTCCGGATACAGTGCCCGGATTTCAGAGTCGGACATGCCCGGCCGTCCTTGATAGCGATCAGCGATCAGATCGGCCGTCGGATCGGGACCGGTACAACAGCCTCCCTGTTCGTGAATATCGACCCACACCTCTGCCGGTACGCCGGTCGCACGTCGTAATTCCTCAGCCGTATGCAATGCACGCAGGAACGGGCTGGCAATAATCCGCGTCAATCCCAACGGACCCGCCCATTCTGCCAAGCGGACGACCTGTTCTGCTCCAATGTCGGTCAGTGGAGGATCCTGATGCCGCTCCACAAGAGGATTCGCATTATTCGCCGATTGTCCATGGCGTATCAAAAAAAGTTCCATGCTGTCGTCGTTCGCTGAAAAATGGGGCTAAAAAACTGTTCCGCACAACCCAGGCACAATCATACCTCACCTGCCAAAACCGTCAACGAGTCGAAAACCTGAGCGGGGACTGTGAATAAATCATGTAGGAGCTATCGGGGGGGTTAGGTAGTGGAAACCGCTGTTTGGGTTTCCTGGATCTCGATCGTCTTGCCTGCAGAATGTGCGCTGGAATTGCGGCTTCTTGCGGGCTGCGCCCGCCCCGATAGCGGAGCTATCGCGGCCACCCATTGGTGTGTGATTGGGGTGCATTGGCGGTAGCTTTGCGCATTGCTTGCCAAGGAAATTCTCGGGAGAATCCTCAATGACATGGAACGCACAATGCGACGGCAAGTTGTCGGTTAGGGATGATAGAGAGTCACACCGAAAATCTGTGTTTCATCTGTGTTCAATCTGTGGCTAAGAAATCACCATCACAGTTGGTTGTGGTTCCGTCGCGCTAAGAGCTTTGCGTGAGTCTTTTTAAAACGACCGGTGGCTAGAACTCGCCGTACAGGTCTTTGAGTTTGCTCACCGCGCGGGCCCATAGCATTTGCACTGCCGGGCGCGTGCGGTCCATCCGCTCAGCGACTTCGTCAAACGGCAGTCGCTGCAAGCTGCGGAGGATGATGACCTCTTGATGATCGGGCGCGAGTTTTGTGATGCAGTCGGCCAACTGAATTTCTCGTTCACGCTGCATGACCAGTTCACTGGGGCTTTCGCCGCCGGAACTGGGTTCGCGGGTGAACCCTTCAGACAAATTTGTCGGTCCGACTTGCATGGGGACTTCACGGCGCTGCTGACGTTTTTCTGTGCCGCGATAGCGTCGCACAAAGTCGGTCGCGTTGTGCTTGAGGATTTGCTTCAACCAGGTCAGCCATTCCCCCTCGCTGTTCCCACGGAAATCGCCGAAACCGCGATAGGCGTCCAGCATGGTCTGCTGCACCAAATCGGACGCATCGACTTTCACCCGCAACCAACTCTCGACCTGCACGCGGGCCACAATCGCCAGATAGTTGCGGCATTTGTCGAACAATTCATCGCGCGCCGCCTCATCGCCACCGCGAGCACGGTTTAACAGTTCCACAAGTTGCGAGTTATTGTCTTTATCCATCAGCAAGGCATCCTTAGAGTTGCAGGCGCGTGCATTTTAGTCTGAAATGGTCGCTGCCCGCCATCCCGGTCTTTGGTGCCGAACTCGCAAGCCCGCTATGCGCCGTATTACTAACAATCAAAACTTGGCGTGCGATCCAGATTTCACTTAGGCACACGAAGCAGTGAACCACGGACGACTTGAAACACCGAGCGCGGCCTTCGAACGCAACGACAGGAAAATTAAACCACGAAAACAACGAAAGACACGAAAAGGAATCGACGTTTATATCTATAACAATTATTTTGACTTCAATGGAATCGACGCAAGTCTTCGTCGTTTCTCTCTAATTGTTTTCGTATCTACAAATAGTCAAATTTAGCGAGTCAAACGCGAATTTTTTGCAGGGCTTCCGTTGGTTTGGGATGATAGAGAGTCACCCTCGGAAATCCGTGTTTCATCCGTGTTCAATCTGTGGCTAAGAAACTAACGGTCCTGTTTCGTTGCGGCTTTGCTTTGCTAGATTCTTCGCTTCTTTTGTGGTTATATTTGCGATGCTCTGTGAATTGTGCCAACAGGAACCAGCCACCAGCTTTCACCATCTGATTCCCCGCACGCTGCACAGCAATCGATGGTTCAAGAAGAACTTCACACGTGAGCAAATGCGCAGCGGGATCGATGTTTGCCGGCAATGCCATCGCTCGATTCACAATTTTGCCAGCGAAAAGGAACTCGGCCGCAGTTTTTACACGATGGAGTTGCTCTTAGCCCATCCCGACGTCGCGAAATACGTCGCGTGGCGACAACGCCGTGAGCGGTGAAGTGCGGTTTGCTCAATCTAATTTAGTCGAACCGTGCTCTGTACGCACTGGCAAGCTGACGCCGTCCCCTGGATCATCTTCATCGGTTTCGTTCCGAGAAAAATAAGCGGCCAGGATCCCCGCGAGAAGGGCCATCCCGAAGAGGATCGCAAGAGGCTTCCAGCCTCCCATGAACCAGAGCAACAGCGGCACCAATACCACGGAGCCGTACGTCGCTATGCGGGAGATCAGGTCGGGGTGCTTCTCATCCATGCGATGCATTGTAACTTATATAGTGGGTTCCAGGGCTGTCGGTTTGCTTGAAAAACTGAATGTCGGCTAATCTGATCCACTACCAGATTTCCCGGCGGGTGGTCGCTGGCCGATGAAATTGGCATAATGCCCGTTTGCCCTTGATCGACCGCTTGTGGTCGCCTGATCGTAATTCATCCATGGCAGGCGGGAGCCTGCCCTACTTGATATTCAACCGAAGGAAATATCCCGTGGCCGCTACGCTTAGCCAATTCGCACAGACTCTCAGCGTCGAAACCGCTTTCACGGTGCTTGCCGTTGCTAAACAACTCAAAGCTGCCGGCAAGGATGTTGTCGAACTCGAAATCGGCGACAGCCCGTTTGAAAGCACCGCTTCGGCCAAATCGACCGGCATTCAAGCGATCAACGAAAACCAGTCGCACTATTGCCCCTCCAGCGGGGTGCCGGCGTTTCGCGAAGCGGCTGCCAAGTTTGTTAAAAACGAATTCGGCATCCCGGCCGCTGCGGAAAATATTATTCCCGGTCCGGGCGCCAAGGTCTTTGAGCAATTCTTCTGCGAGGCGTTTCTCAATCCGGGCGACGGTGTGATGGTTTTCAGCCCGTTTTTTCCCACTTACATTCCTAACATCGAACGTCGCGGCGCGCGGGCGGTGCTTTGTCCGCTCACGCAGGGAAATGAATTCCGTCCACAAGTCTCCGACATCGAAGATTTTCTGAATACCGATGCCGCCCCCAAGGCGATCTTTCTCAACTCGCCGCACAACCCCACCGGCGGCGTGACCACCGAAGACGACCTGCGAGACATTGCCGATTTGATTCGCGGCAAGGATATCGCCGTCTTTTCCGACGAACCGTATTGCCACATGATTTGGGAAGGCCAGCATCATTCGATCCTGTCGCAACCCGGGATGATGGACCAAGCGGTCGCCGCGTATACGTTCAGCAAATCCTACAGCATGAGCGGTTGGCGGTTGGGCTTCGCCGTGTCGAACAAGGAAATCTCCGATGCCATTGGCAAAATGATTAACACCACGCTCTCCTGCACGCCAACGCTGGTGCAACTGGCCGGGGCAGCGGCGCTGGAACAAGATTCGTCGGAACGAGACCGCACAATGCTATTGTTCCGCGAAAAGGTTGTCCTGCTGACCGAAGGCCTCAACAAGATCCCCGGTTTCCACAGCCTGGACCCGACTGCCACGTTTTATGTGTTCCCCAACGTCGCTCCGGTTTGCAATGATCTGGGTATCACCAGCCACGGCTTGGCGTTGTATCTGCTCGAAGGGGCGGACGATGATTTCGGCGTCGCCTGTTTGGGCGGGGAATGCTTTGGGGATGCCGGCGCTGGATTTTTGCGATTCAGTTGCGCCGAACCCAACGACCGTCTGCAACAGGCGCTTGAATTCCTGCCCGTGGCACTCAGCCGTACCGAACGCATCGCCGCCTTTTTGGAACAGAACCCCCAATACCGGTTGGCTAAACCGTACCCAACCGAAGCGTAACGCCGTGCACTGTAAACGTACGTCGGGTACCACTGCTGGCTTGTCCAGCAGTGCCGGCTTACGGAAAAGTTACCCTTCGGGGGGATTCGATCGACGTTTGCACTGCTGGACGAGCCAGCAGCACCCAGGATTACCGTTTCAATTTCCATGCGTAACATCCGCCTGACCATCGCCTATGACGGCACGAATTACTGCGGGTGGCAGGTGCAGCCCAACGGCACGTCGATTCAAACCGTTGTAGAGGCAGCCGTAAAGAAATTGACGTCTGAGTTCGTGAATGTCCTTGCCTCGGGGCGGACCGACTCCGGAGTGCATGCGTTGGGGCAGGTCGCTCATTTCCATACGAATTCGCCGATCCCTTGCGATAAACTCCGCAGCGGCTTGCAGCGGTTTTTGCCCGACGACATTGTCGTTCGCAGTGCGGAAGAAGTCCCGGCCGAGTTTCATGCCCGTTATGATGCGGTTCGCAAACGGTATCGTTACGTGATCCACAACAATCGCGTGGCGATTCCATTTTTACAGCGCTACGTGCATCGGATCGGTAAACCGCTCGATGCGGCCGCCATGCACGCAGCGGCGCAATCACTGCTGGGCACGCATGATTTTCGCAGTTTCGAATCGCACTTCCCCAATCGTTCCAGCAGTGTCCGGACGGTGATGGAACTAAATGTTACACGGCGCGTGGGCTGGGACCTTTGGTCGCCAACGCCCGGCGCTGTGGCTGAGGATGGGGATTTCATCTGCATCGACATCATGGCGGATGGTTTTTTGTACAACATGGTTCGCAGCATCACCGGCACATTGCTGAAAGTCGGCTACGGCAATTGGCCCGTTGACAAGGTCCGGGAAATCCTGGAAAACCAAACCCGCGACCACGCCGGTGCGACGGCCCCCCCGCACGGTTTGTATTTGGTGCATGTCGACTATGATAGGGAAAACGTCGTTTCCAATTCCCCCGGCGACCCGTCGTAATCACACATGAAAACCGTCCACATCATCACCCGGCTGATTCTTGGCGGCGCGCAGGAGAACACCCTGCTGACCGTCGAAGGGCAACACCACGACTGGGGCGACGATGTGACGTTGCTCACCGGACCCGCTCTGGGACCCGAAGGCAGCCTGCTCGAGCGAGCGGCGCAGCGCGAATTGGACGTGCGAATCGTTCCCGAATTACGGCGAGAAATCCATCCCCGCCGCGACTGGCAAAGTTATCGCTCGCTGATACGCATGCTGGCTGAAATCGAACCTGACATCGTGCACACGCATAGCTCCAAAGCGGGGGTCATCGGGCGCGCGGCGGCGACCAAGCTGAAAATCCCGGTTGTGCATACGATCCACGGCTCGCCGTTTCACGAATTCCAAAGCGCGGCAGCGTACCAAGTGTATCGTAGCTGCGAAAAATGGGCCGCTCGGCGATGTGCCCGGCTGATCAGTGTGTGCGATTCGATGACCGATCAATACGTCGCGGCCGGCATTGCACCAAGGTCGATGTTTCAAACGGTCTACAGCGGCATGGAGGTCGAACCGTTTCTCAATCCCCCCGTCCCCCGCGCGGATGTTCGGCAAGAACTCGGTTTTACTGAGGAGCACATTGTCGTCGGTAAAATCGCGCGGCTGTTTCATCTCAAGGGGCACGAATACGTCATCGAAGCCGCCGGTGAGGTTGTCCGAAATAATCCCCACGTCCGTTTTCTGTTTGTGGGCGATGGCATCCTACAACAGCAACTGCAGCAACAAATCGCCGCCGCTGGTTTGAGTGAGCATTTCGTGTTCACGGGACTGGTTCCGCCGACGCGGATTCCCGAATTAATCGGGGCGATGGATATCGTCGTACACACCAGCCTCCGCGAAGGGCTGGCCCGCGTCTTGCCGCAAGGGCTCATCTCCGGCAAACCGGTGATCAGTTACGACGTCGATGGTGCTCGCGAAGTGTGCATCGAGGGAGAGACGGGGTTTCTCCTGCCGCCGAAATCTGTGCCGCAATTGGCCGAGGCAATCGGCAAACTGGCCGACTCTCCCGAGTTGCGAGAACAATACGGACGAACCGGCCGCGAACGTTTTACCGACCAGTTCCGGCAGCAGACCATGGTGCGTGAGTTGCGCGAGATCTACCAAGCTGTGATCGATGGACCGTAGGGTCCTCTGTGCGGACCGCAACGAATCAGTAGGTCATGCTGTGCATGACAATGCTTTAAGAAGCGTTGCTCTTTCACGATTCGTCATGCACAGCATGACCTACCACTAGATGATTCGTGCGGTTACAACTCGCACGATTCGCCCGGTTTGAGAATCACTGGTTCGGTATTTGTTTCCGCTTTCACACGTTCGCCCCAGGTGGCGGCGTTCTGCGCGATGGGGTCCCAGGTGTTGTAATGATCGGGGATCACCCGCTTGGGTTCGATCAATTTCACCGCTCGCAGCGCGTCGTCGGGGCCCATTGTGTAATTGTCGCCGATCGGCAGAATCGCCAAGTCGATTCCCTCTTCGCCAATCAGCTTCATGTCGTAAAACAAGCCCGTGTCGCAGGCGTGGTAGATCGTGCCGTCGGCCAGTTTCAAAATCACGCCGCACGGATTTCCGCCGTTGGATCCGTCGGGCAACATCGAGCCGTGGTGGGCGATCGTCAGTTTGACCGTTCCGAAGTCAAACGCGTGGCTGCCGCCGATGTGCATGCCGTGTGCCTTTTCGACTCCTTGTTCGTTCAGCCAAACAGAAATCTCATGGTTGGAAATCACCGTGCAACCGGTCCGCTTGGCAATCGCCACGGCATCTCCCACGTGATCGCCATGTCCGTGCGAGACGATCAAATAGTCGGGCTGCACCTCGTCCGCGGTGACAGTCGCCGCTGGATTGTCTGTGAAAAATGGATCGATGATGATCGTTTTTCCAGCGGCAACAATTTGAAATGTCCCGTGCCCCAGATAGGTGACCGACGTCGACATGCTGTTCTCCAAAATCGATTTTGTCCGTTGTGCTCGCGACTATGAGCGGCTCAAAATCGCGTTCATGTTTCGCTTGTAATCTTCAACCCCGGGTTGCCCATAAGGATTGATCCCCATCAAACGTCCTTCGGTGGCCGTCGCCAGCATGAGCATTTGCAACAAGGCGCCGATGTTGTAGGCGTCCAGTTTGGGCAAAACCAAATCGGCTGTCGGACGGTTCACGTCGGCATAAGCCTGATTTGTGCCTTGCATGGCTGCTTGCAGAATCTCCGGCAGGTTTTTGCCGCTGTATTTGTTCAACTCGTCCTGATTGAGTGCATCGGGGACAGCCGGCACCGTGACTGCGCCGTTGGCATCCGGTTCGACATACAGATTGGTGATCAGCTTATCGAGCGTCCCTTCCTGGTGTTGCTGTCCACGGCTGTGCAGATCACGGGTATTGACGCCCGTAATCGGCGTGGCCCCTTTTTCTGCTTTGCCTAAACTTTCAGCCAGCAATTGGTCGTACCAAAGCCCAACCACTTCCAACCGTTTGCCCCAGGTCGAAAGGACGCGGATGTTTAAACCGTGTTCGGTTTCTAGATAATGGCTGACCGCCGTGTATTGCAGTGTCGGGTTGTCGTCGTAGTCGGCTGTGTGGAAACGTTCAGTGGCATCGGCAGCGCCTCGCAACAACTGTTTGATGTCGATTCCCAGCACCGCCGCCGGCAACAAACCCACAGCAGTGAACACGGAAAACCGTCCCCCTACGCCGTCGGGAATCGGAAACGTCGCTGGATATCCCCGCAGGTTCGAAAAATTGCGGAGCTTGCCCGTTTCGCCGGTTACGGGGATCACAAGGCCTAGTGCTTCGGCGGAATCGCTTCCGTAGAATTCTTCCAACGCTTGGCGAAACACGCGAAACGCGACCGCAGTCTCCAAGGTTCCGCCCGATTTACTGATGACCACAATTCCCCAGCGATCGGCGATCTCAGCCGGATCGGTGCCGGCGGCCAACAGTTCCAACAATCCGCTGACCGCAGCGGTGTCGACGTTGTTGCCTTCGAACGATAGCTTGGGAATCCCGTTGCGTTTCTCACGCGACAATTCGTTGTGGTAGGGATGGCAGAGCGCTTCGAACAGCGCGCGGGCCCCCATATAGGACCCGCCGATTCCCAAGACCAGCATGCGGTCGACCTGGCCGGCGAATTGCGCAGCGGCGGTTTCGATGCGCCCCAGTAACGAGTCGTCACCCGATTCGTCCCATTCGGCCAACAGATGTTTGGGAAGTTCGATAAACCCTGCGTCCAGCGGCTGTTTCTCCGCTGGAATATCGCACCCAGCATGCAGCAAGCCGACATCAGCGATGACTTCGTTCCGCGCGGCCAGCACGGCTGTTTGAACTTTGTCGAAATCGACGGCTTGAATTAGGGACTCAGCCGCGGCGGCGGAATAACGGATGTGGTCGCTCATGCAATGGTCCCTCATGCTGATAAAAGGAAAAATTCAAGTAGCCGCTCGGCCTAAGCAATTAACATTTCTGCGGGCGGCGGTTCGATGCCGAAGTCTTCGATGGTCAACAGCGATCTCAGCGGCAAGTCGCGTTTGGCAAAATTTGCCGCTCCACCTTCCATGCGGTCGACAATGGCGACGACCTGCACGACTTTACAGCCGAATTCTTCAATGCGGTCGACGGCCAACAGCGAACTGCCACCGGTAGTCACCACGTCGTCGACGATCACCACCCGCGCCCCGGGTTGCACCGGGCCTTCGATAAATTTGTTGGTGCCGTGTCCTTTGGCTTCTTTGCGCACCAAAAACCCCTGCACATCCTGGCCCCGCTCGGCAGCGACGGTGATTGTGCCGCCGATGATCGGATCGGCCCCGATCGACATCCCGCCAATCGCGTCGTACTCGACATCGGCGAGTAGATCGAGCAAACCTTCGCTGACCTGTCGCAGTCCCTCGGAGTGCAACGTGATTTGTTTGCCGTCTAGGTAATAGCTGGCTGTTTTTCCGGAAACCAGTTTGAACTCGCCGAATTTCAACGCGCGTTCTGTGAAAAGTTCAATCAAGCGATCTCGATCGTACATGGTTGCGTCTTTCTCTAAAACTAGTTTCAAAACCTTTTGCTGCGTCTCGCGTGTCTCACAATCTGGAGGTCAAAACCAAGTACAACCAAGTTTCGAAACGGGTTCTTAAGAGCCCCCGGCCCTGAATGTGAAGAATCGTAGATGGCAGCGAATAGTGCGACCGGCACCCGGGCTGCGTCGCGGTTAGATCATACGCGCCCTGCACCGAATTTCAACGCTGCCCGCGTCCCCGCCTCGTCCCCGCGGCAAACTGAATCGGTATGTGTGCCCAGATACGAGAAAAAGACGTGAAGGCGGGTGATTTCCTTCACGTCTATGCAGGGTGGCTTGGGGGAATGCGGGCTATTTCCAGCGATACATCGACTGTTCATTCAACGCCCGAATGAAGAGCTGGTCACCGCAAACCGCAAGATGAGCCCAAGTCGGTTCGTCGCTGATGTGCCGTTTGTCTATTAACTCGAATTGCTGCGGATTGGCGCGGATTAAGAGCAGATCACCCCGTTCGTCCAATGCCAAAATCCGGTCGCCTTGTGCGACCATCGACCAGTACTTGCCGAACGGCTTGGTCACCCAGGCCTCTTGCCCTGTTTCGATATTAATACAGGCAAAGCGTTTGTTACGCAGGTGCAAATAGATGTGGCCGTCAATCACCACAGGCGATGACATGTAGCCTTGAACTTTATTCCGCCAGCGTTGTTCGGCTGTAGCAGCGCCGTTGTTGAGGGTATACAAATACGAACCGCCCCCGTAGCTGCTGGTGAACACCGAATTGCCAATCACGGTCGGCGTTAAGATATTCATGCCCCGAAATGCGGGGATTTCTTGCGACCACAGTTCCTCTCCCGAATCGAGTGCGACGCCAGCCAACTTCTTGCGCGTTTGTACCAAGAGTTGTCTTTGACCGTTGATCGTTCGGATAACCGGCGAGGAGAATGCGCTGCCGTACATGCCTCCGCCATCGCGCAGACCATGCCAGATGATCTTACCGCTGTACTTATCTAATTTGACCAGCCCGGCGCCTGCTTGAATGTAGACGAAGTCTCCGTCGATCAATGGAGAGCAGACACAACCGAAGGCGGGGAGTTTTGCGCCGGTTGTCTGTGCAAAATCGACGCGCCAGATTTCCTGTCCGTCAGCGCCGTTTAAGCAAACCAACACATCACGGATTCCCGCTACATACAATCGTTCCCCATCAAAAGCGGGTGTCGAACGAATCCAATCGCCGTTGGACTTGGCGAAAAATGGTACGTTGATGGCTCCGGGCCAGGAAATCTTCCACAGTTCTTTCCCGGACTGCCGATCCAAGGCGCGCACGACTTCGGTTTCTTTGTCGACGGTTTCGGTCACAAACACCCGGTCGGCTGCTACGATCGGCCCAGAGTAACTTGGCCCGAGCGGAACGCTCCAGACTTTTTGCAGATGCTCCACGTCCAAGGCTGGCGGCCATGCCGGTCCCTCGACCTGGGAGTCTCGCTGCGGACCGCGCCATTGCAGCCAAGTGGCGATGGGTGATTCTTCGGATCGCGCTGCGGCGGGCAGCGCGGAGATGATCAGAATGAGACTAAATCCACTCAGACAGGAGTGACAATTGAATCGCATGGTTCAGCACCTTGGACCTGTTTAAGGGAGACAGCCAGACCACGCTTGTCAGCGTGCCGAAGGTTTCTAGTGCACTGACCAGAATTGGCAATGCCGATTCATCCATTTTATAGCAGCATCCAGTTCAAGCCGGTCTGAGGGTCGATGCGAACGATTCCAAATGCCCCAGCGTGTCACAGAAGGCATGGGCCTTCATTTGTTTTCGCAGCTCTTCGGTCATCGCCCGTCCACCTATTGCCAAAGCCGTTCCGTTGGCCTGTGCTGTCGCATAGAGTTGTTCGACATCCAGCAAGAATTGCGATCTGTCTGCAATGTGAGATGCACTAATCCAAAATAACTTCGGCTGCTTTTGCTGGATTGCATGCACCAACGTCTCGGCCGGGAGATTGTTGCCCAGCGTCTCGGCATTCCAGCCATCTTCGCGGAGCACCAACTCGACCAAGGTCGTCGAGAGTGAATAATGATCGCCCGCTAAGGCGCCGCCGATTGCCAGAGGGGCGTCTGGATCCACCGCAGGCAATGTCGCCCGCAACTCGTGCAAGACACGCAGGCACATTTCGCAAGAATGGCGCTCCTGGTAAACCTCGACTTCGCCACAGTCCCACTTCTCACCAATCTCGCCAAACGCCGGTGCGATCACTACGTCGCCGATGCTGCTGAACTTGTGATTCGCCAGGACGAGATCAAAGACGACCTGTCGACAGGCTTGTTCATCGTCTGCGACCAACGATTTGATCATTTGTCGCTGCGCCGCATTCAACGTCCTGGGGCCCTGTCCCGTTGAGGGAGGCAAGCCCAGCACAGCTGGATCGGCGATGTTGAGTCCAGAAGTTTTAATAAATTCCAGAACATTGCTGATCGCCAGCTTGCGATGCCCGCCGGCAGTGCGAGTTGTTTCGATCAGACCGCGGTCGCACCAGCGTTTTAACGAGGATTCGCTCACGCCGATTGCGCGTGCAACCTGTTTTGGTGAAACCAGTTCGCTCATTGTATTCACTTCCCGTGCCATGGATCCTCCCTACGCAGCGATTATAGCCGGGCAGGCGGTTGGGGCGAACGAATTGCACGTTTTTTTGGCGAAGCGACCTGTTGAATTAACGTTTTTAATGGTTTAGGTGAACGATTTGGACGATTTAAGGGTTGACGCCGGGCGGTCGACGGCCTAGAGTGGGGTTGAGATGAACGTTTTGAACGTTTTTTGTTTCTGGGGTAAACCGCGAGAAAGGCGAATTCTCATGTCCATGGTATTGGTTGCAAGTCGAGCGAAAACTGCACAGCGGTCGAGTCAATCCGTCAGCCCTGAAGAGCGCGATGAGGTGCTGCAGCTTCTGCAGGAAGAGATTGCCTATATCCATAACGGGGAATTCGAGCATCTGGATATGGACACTGTTGAACAATCGGTGCATCACGCGGGAATTCACCGCCAGCAGCCGTCCTCTGGGGCAACCGTCCCGGATGGGCTTCCCGCTTATTTGGCGAACCTCTACACCATTCCGTTATTAACGGCTGAGGGAGAAGCGGCGTTATTTCGCAAAATGAACTACTTAAAATACCGCGCGAATTTGTGTCGCGTCGCGCTCGACCCGGATCGACCGCAACGCAAGCTGACTCAGGAATTACGTCGGTTCTTGGATGCAGCGGATCGTGTTCGCAATCAGCTGGCAGAATCGAATCTGCGACTGGTCGTCTCCATCGCACGCCGTTTTGCCGGCCCCCGGTTTTCCTTTGAAGAGTTGGTCAGCGAAGGCAACATGATTTTGATGAAGGCGATTGAGAAGTTCGATTACTCCCGCGGCTACCGATTCAGCACCTATGCCACGCATTCCGTGCAGCGGCATTTCTTCCGTCATTTTCGCACGACCAAACGGCGAAACACGCATGAAGTGGCCATGGCGGATGAGTATCTGAATGAATTGTCCGACAAGAGCGAGCAAGAATCGGACACACTCGATATCAGTGATGCACAAGTCGGTGAGATCCTCGCTCAGCTCGACGAGCAGTTGGATGAGCGCGAACAGTATATTATCCAAGAGCGATTTGGCATTGGTCCGTCGGGAACCGCGCGGACGTTGCAAAGCTTGTCAAAAGAGCTGCACGTCAGTAAAGAACGCGTCCGCCAATTGCACCATAAGGCAATCGCAAAACTGCGAAAAGGATTGGACCACCTCTTCCCGGAGATGATGACGGTCTGAAGGGGGGAAGGGGGGAGGAGGCGGAGTATGTGACGAGCAACCGTCGCCACATCCGCGATTGTCCCGACGAATTCAGCGATTGCACCGATCATGACGATTGAGGACTTAAGCATCGATTGGCAAAGCCTCGGTTGGCTGTTTTACAGCCGGTCTCGGTTGGTTTTTGCTGTATAATTGCCGGTCCCCCGCCGGCAAAACTCCCGTGTGTCGCGACCCGTTTTCCCCGGCTGTGGCCAATGCCCCCCGAGGAGAAGTGCGTCGTGTTTTTGATTGGTGCCCCGCGAAGCCGTCCGTCGGTATTTTCACCCCGCTATATGTGGAACCGCGGTGTCGCTGCGACCGTTTCTCGGCAGAAACTTTTACTCAATGGCCCGCCTGATAGTCGGATGGCTGCGTTGACGTTCGATGACGGCCCGCATGCTGAACACACACCGGCAATTCTTAGAGTGCTCGCCTCTCACCGCCTTCGCGCGACGTTTTTCGTCACCGGCGAAAAAGCCAAACGCTTTCCCGATCTGGTGGCCCTCATCGCCCAGAAAGGGCACGTGATCGGCCAACGTGGCTATTATCAACAAGGCTCCGCACCCAAGACCGAGCAGGAATTGGTGGAAGAGTTGTTGATGACCGAACATTGGATTCGGAAGGTCACGGGTGAGTCGCCCCGGTTGTACCGACCCGCCCAAGCCAAGCCGTCGATGTCGCACCTGCTGCAGCTGTGGCGACGAAATCAGACGGTCGTGCTTTGGAACCATGATCCGAGCGACGCGGATTCTCCTTCCTCTGCAAAGTTATCCTTAACGCTAGCGAAAAACCCCATCCGAGGTGGAGACATCGTGCGGCTGCATGCCACCGCACCCCACACAGCAGCAGCGCTGGACAAGATGATTCCCGGCGCCAAACGCTGCGGTCTGGAATTTGGCACCCCACTGGCTTGGCTGGATTCCCCTTCCCAATCCCCAGCAGATATTCACGCCGGCCACTGATTGCGTTATAAGCAAATCTCACGCATGTCCCCGGTCCCCTCAGCCTCCGGCGGGGCTGCACAGAAGCAAGAAAATAGAAACACGGGCGCACCCAACCGCGTCGAATTCGAACTCCCATCAGGTTTTCCGAAAACAAATAAATAAGGAACGTTTCCAGTGGCAAAATATTTGGTGACCGGCGGTGCGGGATTCATTGGCTCACATATTGCCGAGCGATTGGTCAAACGGGGCGATCAGGTGCGGGTCTACGATAATCTCAGCACGGGCACGACCGAAAACTTCGCTCATTTGGGCGATGCGGTGGAATTCGTCGAAGGAGACCTGCAGGACGTCGACAAGATGGCGGCGGCGGTCGAAGGGATCGACGTGGTGTTCCACCAAGGCGCATTGGCGTCGGTGCCGCGGAGCATTGACCGTCCGCTTGATACGCACGATGCCTGTGTCACCGGCACGGTGGTCTTGCTCGATAGCTGTCGTAAGGCGGGAGTGCGGCGCGTGGTTTATGCCGCCTCCAGCAGCGCCTACGGAGACTCGCCAATCATGCCCAAAGCTGAAGCCCATTTGCCCGGACCGCTTTCGCCATATGCCGCTGCGAAACTCGCCGGCGAATTGTATTGCCAAGCCTTCGCCAATTCGTACGACCTGGAGACGGTGCGGATTCGTTACTTCAATGTCTTCGGTCCTCGCCAGGATCCAAACAGTCCGTACTCAGCCGTCATCCCGCTGTTTGTCGCCGCACTGTTGCGCGGCGAACGTCCCACCATTTACGGCGACGGCGAACAGTCGCGCGACTTTACATTTGTCGGTAACGTCGCGGACGCCAACCTGTTGGCAGCTGAGGCCGCAGCGGAAAAAGTTTCAGGCAATGTCTACAACGTCGCCTGCGGTGGCAGTTTGAGTGTCAATGACCTCTTGCGGGCCATCTGCGATTCGCTGAATAAACCCTTCGATCCGATCTATGCTCCGGCGCGCACGGGAGACGTCAAGAACTCCTGGGCCGACATCTCCGCTGCTCAACGCGATTTAGGCTACAACCCGGAAATCGATTTCGAGACCGGGCTGAAGGATACAATTGACTATTACGTGAGCTTGGCGACAACAGCCAATGCGTGACTTAGGTGATTGGTGCTTGCGAACTGTGGTCGTTACCTAAATCGCAACGTCCGGAAAAAACACACAGCTGTCAGGGTCGCGCTAATCGGCACGGAAGTCGGGTCGTTGCGCGGAAACATGACTGGGGAAACGCGAGAGGATGCAATAATCCATCATTTGCGTTGCGGATTCTCATCATTCCCACTGCAAAGGGTCGATTCCTAAGGTAAGGTGTTTGTAGGGCGAAAACCCTCACCCCGGCCCTCTCCCAGAGGGAGAAGGGGTATGTGTTGCCTCACTGGTCTGTTGTTTGTTTTCCTTTGCACAATGTGGAAGCGGTCCTCCTCGACCGTTGTAAACGATGCCTATTCTTGCCCAAGAACCTGAACTCTACCCGGACAATTTGTTCGAGGCGATTCAGGTCGATACTGCGCAGGATCGGAAATGGTTTGCAGTGCACACGCGACCGCGCAGTGAGAAAAGTCTCGCGCGGCGGCTCGTCCGAGACGACATCTGGTTTCATCTGCCGGTGCAACAACACCAGTACCGCACCCCCAAGGGGCGCAAGTGCACGTCGTATCTGCCGCTGTTTCCGAGTTATCTGTTCATCTATGGGGATCACACGGACCGGTTTCGCGCCATGCTGACCGACCGCATCATCCGCATTCTGGATGTTCCCGACGGCCAGCAGTTGACGTTTGATTTGCGTCAAGTGCAGCAAGCACTGGAATCAGGCGCCACCGTGCGTCCGCAATCCAAACTGATCCCCGGCGCGCAGGTCCGCGTGACCAGCGGCCCATTCGAGAACCTCGAAGGCCGCATCGTCAAACGCCAAACCGGCGACGTGCTGTTAGTCGCCGTGCATTACCTGCAACAGGGCATCACGATTTCGCTGGAAGATTGCCAGATCGAAGCGATCTAACGTACGCCCAACTTGTCGGACATTGCTGTCGAATTGCCCCGAATTCGCTTCATGACGTCGCCAGTTTGCTTTATACTGCATCCGCTCGATACGCTTCGAAACATCGAAAGGATTAGCATGTTTTTCCGCCGCGCTGCGCTCTGCTTGTTGCTCTTGGCTGGCACTTGCTCCATCACCCAAGCGGATGAGAATCCGGGGGATTGGTTTTCGGACGATGCGATCATTGTCGTTCGCGTGCGCCAACCGAAGGCGACGATGGCTAAGGTCGTTTCGTTTGTCTATTCGGCTGCACCGATGTATACGCCGCTGCTCTTAAGCAATGAATCGGATATTCTAGAATTCACGAACGAACCGCTATTCAAAGCAACGGACCTGGATCACGACTTTTGGTGGGCGATGTTTAACGATGAGGCTGGCGAGGCTGTGTCCGCCTTCATCGTGCGAACGCGCGACGATGATGAAGTGATCAATGAGTTAAATGAGTTGATTGCGGACGACGCTTCGGAAAGCGTTTTGAGGCACGGTCGGTACGTGATCATTGCCACTGCACAACCGACGCTTGACCAAATTCAAAAACGGATTGACGGTCAGGGGACCTCATGGAGGGAGTCGATCTCGCCCGAACAAAAGAAAACCTTTGAGACCGGCGACCTATCCGTCCACGTGAATACTAGGCATGTTTATGACATTGTTCGGAAAAATGCGGATGATGATGTGGTGGCACATAAAGAGTTTAGGAACTCTCTCACCCAAATGCTTTTTAATGCGTATGACGAAGAGGCCGTTCTGAAGTTCGTCAGCCGTGAAATCCTGGAAAAAGGTGCTGATGCGATTGTGGGCGCCGCCGGAGTAGCGATCAGTGCTACGGTCGATCACACCGGCATCGAGACCGAAATCTTGATTGACCATGATCTGGATCGAGAGAATGTAAAACAGAAACCACACGCATTGTCCAATTTTCAGGTGCTCCACCGCATGCCGCCGGACCGCCAATGTTATGTAGCGGGAACGGCGCCGATTCCTAGCCCGGCAGGTTGGTTTCTCAATGTCATCGATGTTGATAATCATGACGACAAAGATGCCCCCACGCTAACCGAACAAGGAAAGATCCAACGCCGGTTGAGAAAATTGAAATACGGACAATGGTCCGTCGCATTTTCGTTGCCGACGATCACGTTGCCTGAATTTCGTTTGGACGAGGTCGCTGAAATTGAGAATCCGCAAGCACACCGGCTCATGAACAACAATCTGGCCATCATACAAACGCAGTTTAAGGAGTTCCGTGAGAAACGGGCCTACGAATTGTTGGATGGCGTCGAACAATTTGGTGATCGCACCGCTGACATACATCGCATCACCTACAAAAAATCAGATGAGGAGAATGAGGACACTCACGCGAAAATCTACGGCAGCAACGGTTTAGTCTCCCGTTGTGTGTACGAAGGCAATTTGTTTGTCAATACGATCGGCGGCGGGATACAAGCCATGCAGGAGGCGCTGCAGCGAACGCACGCAACCGATATCGCCAATTTACGACCAGGACTCGCCGCGACACGAACCAAACTCCCGGAAAATAGCAGCTTTATCCTCTTGTTGGATGCGGCAAGTGTATTTGCCTCACTGACCCAATTAGATGAGGGCGTAGCGAACCACGAGGGCAAGCTTGGCGAGATCGTTGATCTGGGTATCAAAATGGCAAAGCCAACTCAATCATTTTGCGGCGTTGCGTTCGCATTGGAGTCGGAACAGGCACGGTTGAATCTGTACGTTCCAATCGAACAGCTCAGAACCAATTCCCCCTTTTTTTTCATGATGTTTGCAGGTGAATTCCTCTAAGGCCGCAATGTTGCCAAGACAATCGATTCTCCCGCACGGCCATTTTTGATCCAACCACACGGTTTTCTCGTTACCGTTCTACGCGTCGCGCCGGTATACTCACCTTCAGGCGATAACGCGTGATAGGTCCGCTTTGGGTCCCCCCGTTTCGCCCGTTGGAATACAAGGAAACCTTGCCATGTTACGAAGATGCGCCGCGATCGCTTGTTCGCTTGTTCTGGTCCTCACCTCCGCTGCGGCGGCTGTGGAGCATCCTGCTGAGTTGTTCTCCGACGACGTGTCGTTGATCATCCGCCTGAAAAATCCGCAGGCCACCACGAAAAATGTAGCGGAATTCGCCGAAGTGATTGATCCCGGTTTCGGGCAGATGGTCACCGCCAGTGCTCAGGGGCTGGGACCGATTATTTCCAATCCCACATTGGCGGGAGTTGATCAGGAAAAAGATTGGTGGGTTGGTGTGTTCGCCTCTGACCAGGGGCGACCGACGCTGGTGTTTGTGATCCCCGCCAAAGACACGCAGGCGATGCAAGAAGCCGTTGCTGCTAGGGAAGGGGTCACGTTTCTGGCGCACGAGTCGTGGGGGATTTATTCCGCCGATTCGTGGACGATGGACAGCGTCCGCGCCTGCATCGACGGCAAAAAGAAGCCACTGGTTGCCAGCGTGGATCAGGCGCTGCGCGAGACCTTCGAGCGGGGCGACCTGTCGGTGTTTCTCCATGTCACGCAATTGGCAAAAGTCTTCGATGCCGATATTGCCAAGGCCAAAGATGAATTGGCGGCCCTTGCGGACAACGCTCCTCCGGGAGAGGAAGCCATGCTGGAGATCTACCTGGATTTGGCGCAACCGCTGTTCCAATCGCTGGAAGATGCCACCGGCGCCGTTGTGACGCTCACCGTCAATCAACAAGGGGCGACCTTGGAAGCATTGGGCAAAGCCAAGGAGGGGTCCGAGACCGCCAAGCTTCTCGAAGAGGCCCCGTCGGAGAACGCGCTGCTCACCAAGTTACCCGAGGGCGGACAAGCCTACTACGCGATCAGTTCCATTCCCCAAGCGCTGCAAGATTGGAGCATCAAGATGATGGACCTCTCCGCCCAGCTTTCTGACGGGAATGCTGAAGAGTTAGATAAAATCAAAGTCGTCATGCGGCGGATGCAGAAATTAAAGTTGGGTGGGTTGGCGGGCATGTTCGCCGTCACGGCCGAAGGCGACGAAGCTGGCGTGCGGACCGCTTCCATTATGGAAGTCGCCAAACCGAAACAGATGCGCTTGCTGACCAAGGAACTGATGACCGCACAGTCGGGACTGACGATAAGCGGAGTCGAAACAAACTATGAACTGACCGAAGACGCTGAGACATTTGGGAAATACAAGGCCGATACACTCAAAGTCGAACAAACCTTCGAACAGAATCCCTTCCTCGATCCGAACCGCATGATGGAAGTGTTCTTCGGCGAAGAGGGGATGTTCAGCCGCACTGTCTATACCGAGACGCAAGTCATTCAAGCCATGGGGAGCAGCAAGGAGCCGATGGCAAAAATACTGGAGCGCCTGGCCCAGACCGATCCTCCCGCACTGAGTCCTGAATTGCAGGTCACCCGTGAGGCATTATCCAAAAAAGCGAATCTGATCGGCATGATTGACTTGCCCAGTACGTTCTCTCGCGTGGCACGGTTGTTTCTCAATAGCGGTGTTTTTCCGCTTCCCTTCGATCCGGAAGCTATTTCCCTCACCGAAACGACCTCCTTTTTCGGGATTTCACTCGCCACCGAGTCGCAGGGGGCCCGCGCCAAAGTCTATCTCCCTGCGGAGCAGGCCAAACAGTCGTATTTGTTCGGCATGGAGGTCTATGAGGCCTTCCTCAGCATGCAGCAACAGCAATTCTAACCCCCGCACTTAGCGGCCCGCACAACGCGGGTGGCTGCCGTTTCCCTCTCGACCTCACTGGTGAAATCCCATGCAGTCTTGCTTATCCTCGCCCCGTCTCGTCAGCCGTCGCCGGGTTTGCGCAATTGTCGTGTTCGTTGGAATTGCGGCAATTCTCCCGGGAAATCTCGGTCAAATCGTGGCCGCCGACCCCGAACCATTGAGCGTCAAGCTGATCATTGACTACAATGACGGGGTTGAGAAGCATTTCACCGCCATCCCCTGGAAAAAAGGGATGACCGTTATGGATGCGATGCGGTACGCAAAGCGCGGGAAGCATGGCATCGATTTCAAGTTTTCCGGCAACGGCGACACAGCGTTTCTGACGCAAATCGACGACCTGAAAAACGAGGGTGGCGGCGAGGGAAAGAAAAACTGGATCCTGCGCGTCAATAAAAAACTGGCGACGGAGAGTTTCGGCGTCTTCGAGTTAAAATCTGGAGACGTCATACGCTGGCAATTCGAGGTTTTTAAGTTATGAGAGCAGACTTAAGCATGCGCGGGGAAACAGCAGCCAAAACGGGGGTTTTTCTGGCATTGGTGGGATTGTGCGCCTTTGTGCGACTGATTCCCCACCCGCCGAATTTCACTCCCGTCGCCTCAGCGGCGCTGTTTGCCGGATTTTTCTTCAACCGCCGGCTGGTCGCCTGCGCCGTGCCACTGTTGGCCGTACTGGTCAGCGACGCAGTTTTAGGGGGGTATTCCCGGTCGGTGATGATCGCTGTCTATGCCGGACACGCCTTTCCCGTGCTGCTGGGCATGTATTTCGCGAATCGCATGACACCCCTGCGGATCGGTGGAAGTGCCGTCATCGCAGCTGTGGTGTTCTTTTTGGGCACAAATCTCGCTGTCTGGTACAACGGAATCCTGTTCGAACGGACCGCCGCCGGGCTGGTCGCCTGTTACACAGCGGCTTTGCCGTTCTTCCAACACACGCTGCTGGGCAACTTGTTCTGGTCCGCCACGATTTTTGGAGCGTATGGAGCCGCCAATTGGCTGGTTTCGTACCTTCAGCAGCGCAATCTGCAACCGGTCACCATTCGCAAAAGGTAATCGGCGGCAAATTCCTGAAATGTCGTCGGCAGGAGGATTGAACAGCGAGGAAACAGTCGCTAAAATCCTGCTGATGTCATACGGAGTCGGTCATTTGCACAGAAATGTGTCAATTGGGGTGAACGTCACCACAACCTGTGACCGAAAAATGACATACAGTTTTTTTGAGGGGCCGTAGCTCAATTGGTTAGAGTACCGGACTGTCGATCCGGGGGTTGCGGGTTCAAGTCCCGTCGGCCTCGCTACTGAAAGCCGTAAGTACCAGAAAATTGGTGCTTGCGGCTTTTTTTATGTATCGCCGTGGAATTGGCTTTTGGGTGCTGCTCGATTTTTCCGAAAGATTTCACAACTCGAACGCTCAATTCGCCCCAACCTAACCGAGATGGTTTGCTTGTCCGTCCGGACTGCGGTGGTGAACTGATTGAAAGCTGACAGGTCAAGTTGTTCCGCCTTCCGCCAAGCTCAAGAGAACGCCTGCGTCGCCGCGTATCTTCTTCGAGAGCCGAGTTCCTCAAACTGTTGTTGCGACTGATCACGGAAGAATGAAAAGGTAATCCCGGTGAATCGTCCGTCACCTGCCGCCACCGCATTGAGTGTGTCCCATAAGGCGACTCGCTCCTGAGCAGCGGCAGAGAGTGCCTCCAGTTCGATCACTCGACTGAGATCCGAGTAGGTTAGAACGGAATCGTTCAATTTGAATCGTCCCAGTTTTTCGGCGAACCATGCCGCCCCTTTTTTGATCGTACTTTCACTTCCCCCAGCTCGGCGAATCACGTCGCTGACAATCGATTTCTGGGCTTCGATTTCAACACCTAATCGATGCAAAAACTCCCCCAACGGTGTTTCCCGGTTACTGGACTCGCAGCGGTCCGCTAACTCGATTTCACCGACCATCAGGGCCAAGTGATCGTTCAAGTAAATGATTAGTCGAGTGTCGTTCATGTCCGCTCCGCTTTTGAATGAGAGTCACCGCTTTTCAAAGCTCTTCGAATCGCCTCTCCTGTTCCCACGGGACGAACATCAAATACGTCCAGTGCCGTTTTATCCCGCACGATTGTTGGGTTCTTGAGCCCCTCAATCAGATGACGGCCCACCTCGGCAGTCGCCGGGGTGACCAGCCCCAGCCATAGGCTCGACAAATACGGCGTGAGTACGGGAACAGAGATCAACAAACGGTGGAGTTCTTGTTGCCGGACGTATTCACGAATCAAATCTCCATACGTGACAATGTCGGTGCCACCAATCTCGAAAATTCGGCTTTCACCCGGCGGCAAATCTAGGGCCGCCAACAAGTAAGCCAACACATCATCGACAGCGATGGGTTGGGTCGGAGTCGCCAGCCAGCGGGGGCAGAGCATCACAGGCAGACGGTCTGTGAGGGAGCGGATCATGTCGAAGGAGAGGCTGCCGGCCCCCACAACGACCGAGGCCCGAAACTCGATCGTTTCTACTCCCGATATTCGCAGAATCTCCCCCACCTCGTGCCGACTGCGCAGGTGCGGCGACAGTTTGGGATCGGTGTCATCACCCAACCCGCCCAGATAGACGATCCTTTTCACGCCCGCTTGCTTGGCAGCGGCACCAAAATTCTCTGCCGCTTCACGATCATTCTCCTCAAAGTCGGTGGAGGAGGCCATCAGATGGACGAGGTAGTAAGCGGTTTCAACCCCTGCCAGTGCAGCATCAAGAGACGTCTTGTCCAGTACGTCGCCTTGGACAACTTCGGTTGATGCTGAAACATTGGGCCGGAGTTTGTCGGGACTTCGTGCGAGGCAGCGCAGTGCGACTTCTCGCTGTTCCAACAACGGCACCAGCCGACTGCCGACATAACCCGTCGCTCCCGTCAAAAGGACGAGTGGCCCTGTTTTGTTTTCGGTCTCATCCAATGGTATTTGGCCTCGTCCGCATGGGGTGATCGCCAATCCGTGCTTGCAATTTCATTCACGGCGAAGTGTCCGATTCGACGTCCACCGCTACAATACATTATACCGTGTCCATGTCAGTGTACGTGAAAGAGGACACAATGCTATCCTTTCGCAAACCGGAATCGATAACAAATCACAAAACCAGGAGAACTTCCAATGTCTGACCCATCAAAGCTCACCATTGAAGAACTCATCAGCTCGCTCAAGCAACACCGCGATGAATTGGAGTTGAAAGTGCACTTGGCGACTGCTGAAGGAAAAGAGGAGTGGGCGAGAGCGACAGAGAAAATGGATCAAATGGTGAGCGACTACGAACCATTGAAACAAGCCGTTGGTGAATCAGCCACCGAGGTTGCTTCTTCTTTAAAACTTGTCGGTCAAGAAATTATGAAAAGCTTTGACCGTATCCGCAAAACGTTTTGAGGATCCATTTCTCCTAGTGAAACTGTCACCGATCCTGATAATCATCAAAGACACTTTACGCTTGTTTGCGAGTGTAATCTAGCTGTTGGCCACACCGCTCCCTGCGAACGCATCGGCTGATCGCACATTGTCGGTGCTTGGGCGAGCGACTCCCGATGATCGAGCGCGTGGAAGAGCGTTGGGTATCAATGCAAACAGTGGTGCCGTTTTGAGGCGGCACCACTGTTTTTCGAACCTGTCGTGTTGTGTCTCGTCGCTCCCCTATGGGTTCGCTTGAGTTTGTTGTTTGTCGTCCTGCTTCAGTCGCACGAGCAGCCATTGTTCGGTGCGGTCGGCTCCGTAATGCACCAAGCAAGGGGCTTCGTCTTTGGTCAGGTTGTACAGACCTGTTTCGAAGACCGTTGTGTCCGCGTCGCCGATGGTGAATGCGACACGTTGCGTTTTTTTGTCGACCGAACCATGCACGGTTTGCGTGCTGTGGCTGGCGCTGTCGGTGTAGTTACCGCGCAGAATGCCTTTTTTGTTGACCGCAAGCTGCACAACCAAGTCGGATGTTTTTTGACCTTGTTTGCACATGGCGAACACACCCAGCGGTAACCAGTCGCCATCTTTCGGGGCGTCTGCTTGGGTCCCGGTTTGGGCCAGTTGCTCGGCTTGGTCGTAGTATTGCTCCGACGTGCCGACATCTTGCCCGTTCACATAGACGCTATTGTCCTGGTAGGTGACGTTATTGCCGTAGTCGTAATAGACCGGCTGGGTCGCTCCGTAGCCAAACCAACTGCCCATGGAATCCCATGTGCAAATGGCCCAGGCTGTCCCTGCGCCCCATGCGGCGGCACGCCACGCGTTGGGATAGCGAGCATACCAACCGGGGCCGTAGTAATTCCAGTGATAGAAGTTGCCACGCACACCTGCAGCCACGGCATAACGGCCTGATGGTGAGACGGCTACGAATCCGCGTGCGTATCCGTGTGGCCCTACAGCAGCACCACGCGCGGCAAATCCCCCATTCGGTCCACGGACGGCACCCCCGGCAGCGGCGCGTCCGTTTGGTCCGACGACGACTCCCCGTCCAGCGGCACCCCCACCGGCGCCCTTAACTCCCCGTCCAGCAGCAACGCCACCGTTCGGTCCGACGGCTGCCCCGGCATATCTTGTGTTGCCGGCCGGTCCGGTGATCGATGCTCCCGCAGCCTCTCCGCCCCGTGGGCCTTGGTAAGTCTTGGTGTTGACGTTGTAGTCGCTGCTGAGGCTCCCGCGGTTCACATTCGTGTTGTTGATATTGGTGTTGCGATTAATGTTCGTGTTCCGGTTCACGTTCCCATTGCTCAGACCATGCAGTCCACTATCAGATGGTAAACCGAGGAATGAGTTGAGTTGGCTACGGGCTGGACCGGATCCGGAAAAACGGTCGCCAAAACCATCTTGCGAGAATCGACCGCCACCCTGAGCACCGCCGCCACGAATTCCCCCGCCGGCTCCGCCCCCGAAGCGTCCGCCACCGGCTCCTCCGCCACCGGCTCCTCCGGCACCCGCACCACCGAAGCGACCGCCGCCAGCTCCAGCGTTGCCGCCGAGACCTTGGCCGCCGCCGAATCGGTCGCCACCGCCCAAACCACCGGCACCGCCGAAGCGATTGCCGCTGGCTCCGCCAAATCGATCGCCGCCGCCTAAACCGCTGGCTCCACCGCCGAATCGATTGCCACCGCCGGCGCCTGAGAAGCGATCACCCCCGGAAAATCCACCGCCTCCCAAGCGACCACCGCCTCCGCTGAATCCACCTCCGCCGCCACCAAAGCGACCGCCACCACCAAAGCCGCCACCGCCGCCGAATCGGCCACCTCCGCCTCCACCGAATCGGCCTCCGCCGCCGCCGAATCCGCGGGTCCAACCTTCACTCACCGATACCGTGAACAGCAATCCAGCGACCATGGCCAATGCTAGGCAACGTTTCATGATTTCTCTCTCCGCATCAATATGTAAGCTGTCTGTATGAATGTTTTAAGCGGCGAACCAATTGCCCGGTTCAATTATTTCGCCGTGACGCGTCGGAGGATCACTTCACCAGTATCGGGCAGTTCAGTACCGCCCGAGCTACGGCTGATGGATTGCCAGACATAAGCCCCGTCGTCGAGTGGTACCAACAGGTTGACCGCCGAAGTGCTTTCGCCAGCGCCTGAAATTCCATGAACTTCCGATTGCCAGCCGTTTTTGAGCGGCGACCAAACGCCGACGGCATGTCCGCCGTCGGAATGGAAGTGCCAGGATTGAATGTGTCCGTTTTGTGGGTTGTAGCCGATGATCTCCACACCGGAATTCGAAGATTTGTCGGGATGAGTCACTGTGTAGCGGCGTTCGACAAAGCTTTTGTTGGCGATCCAGCGGCAAACGAACTCGGCTTTGACACCATGTTCTTCAGCCGTCCAAGTGCCGATGAGCCAGTCCAGATCGGCCAAATTGCGGTAGGCTGAGGCGGTTTCGACACGAATGTCACGCACGGTCGACATCAACCATTTTCCGTCCACCTTGACGTGAACCGTTGTGTACTTGCTGATTGCCGGAGCCCCGGCTGGGAGTGGATCGAGGATGATGCGCCCATCCTCGATTGCCGCATCGGGGCTGAGCAGGCGTAGCGAATCGATCGCCAACTTCATTTTGACGTCTTTGTGCTGCTTGAAGAACGCGCGGTATTCCTGTTCGATCGCCGCCCGCCCGGTGAAAACTTGGCCACTCTCGTCAATGTAGTCGCCGTTCTCCGTCCACAGAGCTGCCAGCGCCTTGGCTTTTTTGTGATTGAAGGCGTCAACGAATTTTTTAGCGGCCTGACGAATCGCCGCCAGTTCATTCTCGGCAGAGGCATCACCGTCGTAGTTTTCGACAGCGGCAGGTTGCTTTTTGGCATCATTGCCCGGCGAATTCTCTTGTGCGGTCACCTGAGAGCAGCCAATGCTCATCAAGACAGGGAGCAGGAACAGCGGGACCAACGCTTGCGTGTTTTTCATGGGAGCGTCCTCAAGAATGGGATTCGTCGACAATAGCCGCAGCAATCAAAAGCGCCGGCCCCAGGGCCACGAGCAGGTGCATGGAAGAGCATTCAAACGGAAATCAAGCCGCTCAGATCGAAATTCATGGCGCAAAGTCATCTAGCGTACGCCAGTTGCCCGGAAATGAGTATAGTTCAGCCTATGGGCCCATGCAATTAATTGTCCGCAGCGGCGCGGCCTTGCAGGGCCTGATACGCGGCGGAAAGGGAATGCGTTTCTTTGCGAAGGTTCTGGCTGATTGGACTGAGCCTGAAACAGCGTTTCCTAGGATTAACGCTTGTGTCGATCGTGGGGTTTACCACTAAAATTCCGCTGCAGTCGACACCCTGCGGCAGGTGTCCGATTCAAGAAGTTTCCTTCACAACGCTCTCTGTGCGACGGGAAAATTACGACGGTTTTCGTGGGAGTGCCCACTCGATTATTGCGGGCGAAGTGTTATACTTCCACCAATTATTGGATACACACGTTGCCTGGAGACGAGACGCATGGCGAAGAATAAACAGCAGAAAAAGAAGGAACGCGAGCGACGGGTTGCCCAGAAAAAGCTAGCGACCCAAAAGCGGCAGCGGGAGAAGGCCAGCGAAGAGTCGGAATCGACGACGCCCAAGACAAAACGCGTTTTTTCCAGCGCGCCGCCGGCCAAGAAACAGCCTGCTGTTTCCCAAAAGAAAACCACATTCACGCAGCGGCGCAGTGGCGGCTAGAGTTGCCTCGCGCTGCGGGCATGGGTCAACAGTGTGAAATCAGGGGTGAGACGAGTCGTGCTCGTTGGAGTGCGACTTGCGACGTCGTGTTTTACTGACAATCCACCAGATAATAATCAAGACCATCGAGCCTGCGAATGCGGAGACGAGGTCTTGAAAGCTGACGTTGAGTTCGCCGAGCGCGAGGTTGATATTCAACACTTTGAACAGCCCGCCGCCAATCAGTGCTCCCGCTAGTCCCACTCCCAGGTTGGTCCAGCGGCCCAGGCCTTCTTTTTTGAAGGTGACGACCATCCCCGCGAGCGAGCCGGCCAATGCCCCCACAATGAGCCAGACCACGATTTGGGCAAGTTCAAATTTCATGTGCGGATCCTCAGTCAGTTAGCGGAGCGAGTGACGTTCAATAAGCGATCATTTCACACGCAACGTCTATAGCTGTCAACTGTAGCATCATGAACACAAGGGCTGCAGTTTCAGTTCATTCGTAGGAGCCGTTCCTGCTACTAACGTTTCAACGTTTTGAATCCTGCGCAAATTTTAGTGCGGCGAGACTTTTTGATGTCCAGCGGCCATTTGGCAGATCAAACGTTGAACGATCCTATCGAATGAATAACGTCGGAGATCATTGGGTCACTCTGCATGTGGAGGGTCGCCATACACGACGGCAAGCCGTCGGTTTGGGGTGTTGCGGTTTCACGCCCGTGAATCTGTGTTTGATCCGTGTTCCATCTGTGGCTAAAAAATCGTCGTTTTGGTTGCGGCTCCGCCGCGCTGGGTGATCGTAGGACTGCCCCGCAGCGGTGCTAACGCGGTTTGCTCGGCATGTGTCCCATGACGGCGTCCTCACGCGAGGCATGATTGGGAAAGCGATCGCCAAGTCCCATGCGGCGGAGCACGCTATGGTTGTCATCCGAGAGACCACACAGCCGCAGGGTGCCCCCTTCGAGGTTGGCTCGTTTGTGCAGCAAGATGAGCTGGCCAATCAAATAGCTGGTCATCCAGACGGGGTTGGCGACTTCAAGGATGAATCGTTGGATCTGTTGCTGCTCCCCAAGACTCCACAGCGATTCAGCGAGGGGAGGCAGGACGCTCTCGGTGCCGATTTTTTCGATCCGCACAAAGATCCAATCGGTGCTGTTCTCTACCTGCAATTGCCAACCGGTTGCCAATTCCAACATGCCTGTCGCCTCCTGAGAGTTCGAAGACGGTCAACGAGCGCTCCCCCCGTTTATTTTTACGTTACCGCTTCGGCGTTCGGGTATCAAGCAAATTCCGTGACCGACCGCTGAAGTGTCGCGTGACGGTCCATTCTGTCCGTTATAGCTTCGCCAGACGTTCCAGGCTGGAATTCACGCTCGAACTTGCTATCGTCAAGACCACTAAAATGTGACATTGACCAGCAAAATAAAGGATTGTCAGCCGTGGATGTTTTCCTCCCTTTTGTTTCACTGGTGTTCCTCAGCGCGGGATTGGGGATCGATAATGGGTTATTGATCGAGTTTTCGCTCAAAACACTCAATTTGGAGCCGCGCAAACATCTGATCTGGCGCTCCGTCGCGCTGCTGATGGCGGCGTTGTTGCGGATTGTGTTCCTGTTCAGCTTATCTCGGCTGTCGTTTTTAGAACGCCCGCTGCCCGACTACGCTTGGTTACCCAACCGCTGGTTCAGCGCGCATGCCGATGAACTGACTTGGATGAGCCTCGTGCTATTCGCCGGGGGACTGATCATTCTCTTCATGGCCGTCTGGGAGTATTATCACAAACTCCGCGCCGAAATGGATGGTCCCCATCACGGGGAGACAGCGACTGAAACCGGCACAGGGCGCATGCTTGCGGTCGTCTTTTATTTGGCAAGCATGAACATCCTGTTCAGCCTCGATTCGGTGTTTGCCGCCGTGGCGATCATGGATCTCGACACGCAATTCGGCTGGATGGTGGCGGCCATCCTGCTCGCTTCATTGGTCATGGTGTTTGGCATGATCCCAATCAGCGCCATCATCGCCAAGAACAAACACTTTGGCGTGCTGATGCTGTCGATCCTGGCAGTGATTGCGACCAAACTGCTAGTCGACGGCACAGGCGCGCACTTTTCCAACGGCCTGCTGATTTTTATCATCGGGATCTTGTTACTCAACGACGCAGCACAAGCGGTGATTGACCGCGCGGCGGCGAAGCGGAAATTGCGAATGGCGGCGCGGCAGAAGTAGAGCCACAGGAATCTCGCGTCTCACGCGATTGCTTTTTGTACCGACGTCCGCATTTTTTCCAGGCCGGTTTGGGCGACGGTCAGTGCGTCCTGTTTCCAGTAGTCGCGGTTGAATAATTCCAACGACAGCGTGCCGCGGAAGCCGGAGTTGTAGATGGTTTGGTATATTTCAGTCAGCGGGGCGATGCCGTCGCCGGGGTAGACGCGGTGCGAATCGTTGATCGTTTCGCGAGGCGGGTCTGCTGGGTAGTCGTTGGCGTGGAACACGTGAATCGAATTGCCGGCCACCATTTGCAGGCCGCCGAAATCCGATCCCCCTTTGTAAACGTGATACACGTCCGGCAACAAACAGGCGTTTGGATGGCCGCTTTCGATGGCGACGAAAACCGCTTCGCCTAATCGCGCGAGTGATTTGGAAAAGCCCCAGACCTCGACCTGCGGGACAATTCCCATTTGGTCGCCCAGCTCCAACAACGCTCGGTAGCGCTGGGCTGCTTTGAACAGATCCAGGTCAGCTTGGTCGGTCGCGCCGGCGGGAGGGGCGGCGATGCGGGTGCCGCCGATTTGTGCCAGTGCATCCATGTTGCGTTTGGCCTCTTCCAATGCTTGGGCACGTTTCGCGTCGTCGTCGACGATCCAGTTGGCAAAGGCGATCGCACTATCGACCGTCAGCCCCAGGTCGGAGATGCGTTTGCCGAGGTCCTTGAGCGAGCCGCCTTCTTTCACGTACGCATCGATTTTTCGCGACCAAGGTTCGACACCGTCGTAACCTGCTTTGGCAGCCGTTTCGATTTCCTCGACCAACGTCAAGTTTTGACCGCGAATCGTGCCCATGTTCAGGCAATACCGAAACGGTTCGGACTTCGGCCGAGCATCGGCATCCGCAGCGGGTGTCGGCGTGGGGGCAGCCAGCATCAACCCGGCCCCAGCAGCCGCCATGGAAGAAGTCAGTAATGAGCGTCGCGAAATGTTGTCGGTCATGGTGGCGGTTTCTTTGTGAGTTTGTCGGGAATGTCTTTGCTGGGAGTGCTTCAAGCGGCGTCTTCTTTATTGTAAACTAAAACCGCTGCTGGACTGAATCGCCCCCGATTTATTTTTCTATGGCTTAGTAGTGCGAAGGGCTTTTAAACCCGCTCAACGACGACCGTAGGGGGGCAATTTGTCGTGTTTTTGGAAAAAGTCTCACGCAAAGCCGCAAAGCTCGCAAAGAAAGACGCAGGGGAAATTCATGTTTCAATGTTGCCAGTGTGGCGGGGAAAATGTCATTCCGGAAAATCTTTTTAGTGCGCTGGGCGAGTTATACGAAGGCCGACTGCAACTGGTTCGATGCCGCAATTCTCTTGGCGGCCTTTGCGGCTTTGCGTGAGGCTTCTTTTTTTCGAATCGCAGGAATCGTTTGCGGGGCGACTATCGTTGACGATGGCCCTCGTTCGTACGACCTAGAAAGGTGCGTCGCGACGCACGCTACGATGCTGGGGTACGTTATTTGGCTCGTTGCATGAAGCGTAACCATTCTTGTTCGAGCTTGTTCAAATCTTCGCCGAAGGCCGATTGGAATTCCGCGATCCGTTCTTGGGGCGTGCCGAATCGGAGCGGTTTCTTGGCGGCCAATGTTTTTAAATAGTCGGCATAATCGTCGCCGCGCGTCTTGAGCAGGAAGTAGCTAAGCGCCCAGCTTTCCGCATAGGCGTCCTCAGCGGTTTGAGCATCCAGCAGGCGGGCATCGGATTCGATCAGTGTTCGTAGCGAATCAGCTGTGCGGCGGCGGCCGAATTGTTTGAAGCGATTCATCCGCACGGAGTTGAGTTTGCCGATCGTTTTCCATCCCGACCGACTCCGCAGGTCGGGGGTTTCGAAAAACATGGCCATCCCTTCCGTGAACCACAAGGGATTATCGGCGTAGCGCGTATGCAATCCGCAATTGAATGCGATCTGGTGTGTTGCCTCATGGACGACCGTTGCCGTGTTGAAGGGCGTGCGTGCCATACGCCGGTTGATCTCCGCCACGTTGCGTGCTGCGCGGTTTTGTTTCATTTTCGAGAGATCATACAGCACCACACGGTTTGTCTTGAGTGAATAGTATCCCTTAGCCGTTGCGGTCTCCGGTCCGGCGTCGGCGGTTGCGAAGGCGGCGAAGTCGCGTTGGTTGGCGAAGACGATGGCCGTTAAAGGAAACTGCGGTTCGGTGAATTCAAAATTGCGCCGCGACCAATAGTTCTCGAATCCCGCATACAATCGTTCCAACAATCCACCACACCAATCGGCATAGGCTGCGCCGGCATCGGAACAGATGAGGTAATGTTTGGTCCGCGTGATTTCGAATCGGTCGCCGAACTCTTGTTTGAGTTGCGCGCCCAGTTCCTCTGCTGTGAGCGGTCGAAATGGTTCGTCCCGTTTCTCACGCTCGACGATTTGTTCAGCGGCGATAGCGGCAATCGCCCCGTCGGCGGACTGCAACATCACGCCTCCGTCGGCCGCTTCGACGAGGATCCGTCCGGTGACAGCGTGCTGTTGTTGCTGTTCATCACGAAAAACGACCTGTTCGACCGTCTCGGCGAATAATGGTGGCAAGGCGACGGCGAGCACGATGCAGGTTACAGAGCAGCAGATTCGTATGTGACGTGTGATGGCGCGCATTCATTTCCCCGTTACAGGGATTTTGATTTTGGGAATCTCGATCGTGCCCCACCACTGATCGTTGTTTGCTTTGGCAATGTCAAACTTGGCATGCAAATAATAGGTCCCCGTGATGCCTTGCGGAAAACTCCAGTTTGATTTCGGCCCCAGATCGAGATGGGCAGCGGCACCGGGCCGGATTCCCGCTCCGCGTGCGGAGATGTTGAAACGCAATGTACTGTCATGCGGCAAACGGGTCATCCCTAAGGGAACCGTCATCCCGTCGAATGGACCGTTGGAGGGGGGGACGGTTTTTCCGTCGGCGTTTGTGACGGTGAATTGAATCGTTTCCGGATCGAGCGGAATTTCCATGACATTCACAACACCAGCCACGTTGCGAAGTTCCAAGTAGGTCGACAAAATCGGCGTGCCGGCGACGACTTCTTTACTAGTAACACTCAGGCGGGCTTGCAGTCCATGGACCGGTTGGGACCAAGCAGTGGCGTCGTTGGCCGCAGCTGTGTCCCAGGCGAGGAAGCGTCCGTACTTGGCTGGCAACGCTCCCGTTCCCCCTGCTTGCGCACCGGCCTGCCAGCCTTCGATCCATCCGCGAATCACGGGACCATTCCAGTCGTTGGGATTCGTCGGACAGGCGAAATGGTTTTGCGGACCTTCTGCCCAAAAATAACCACTGCGATATCCACTCAAATACATCTCACGTCGTTTCTCGACGGTGTCAAACGGCGTCTTTCCCGGCACCGGGATCGCCGCAAAGCGTTTGTGATATTCGGCATTCGGGTCCTCCTCTTGGGCAAAGAGCGAAAACATGGCCAAGGAGGAAAAGCAGAGTGTCCCTAAGATTAAGCGCTTAAGCATCTTAGTGGTCCTTACAAGTCGTTTCAAAACCCTCTGACGCGTCTCACTGACACCGATCTGAACGTTTCGAGAACAAGCGCAACCGGGTTTTGAAACTGATTCTAGTGAACAAAAGGGCGGTTTTGTGACTCGATACAAGGCCGAGCAGCAATTATACGTCAAATGGAGTCGGATGTAACCGGAATACGCTCTCCTGTTGGCGGGCGTTTGCGCGACGTGACAAAAGGAGCCTGCCTTGTTCCCCCGGGGGCAGCGCCATAGGATTCCGACAGTGTGCTGTTGCCATTCGTTTCCTATTTGTACGCCGTGAACTTGCCATGTCAGATTCAACCCCCACAGACAATCGTCCCACCAATCGCCTGTCTGGGGAAACCAGCCCCTATTTGTTGCAGCATGCTTACAACCCGGTGGATTGGTATCCCTGGGGGGAGGAAGCGATTCAAAAGGCGCGCGATGAGGACCGGCCGATTTTTCTTTCGATTGGTTACAGCGCTTGCCATTGGTGTCATGTGATGGAACACGAGAGCTTTGAGAATTCGACAATCGCTGCGGTGATGAATGAGCGGTTTGTGAACATCAAAGTCGATCGCGAAGAACGGCCCGACTTGGATCAGATTTATATGAACGCCGTGCAATTAATGACCGGTCGCGGCGGTTGGCCGATGTCGGTGTTTCTGACACCGGAGCTGAAACCGTTTTATGGCGGCACTTATTTTCCACCCGAGGCGCGAATGGGGATGCCCGGTTTTCCTGACATTCTCGTCCGTGTGAGTGAAGTCTGGCAGGAGCGGCGTGAGGAACTGCTGGAAAGCGCGGAGAAATTAACGGCGGCGATCAGCGACATGGTCCCGCCCGCGGCGGCGGACGCGGCGCCGGGTGAAGAGACATTGCGTAGTGCCATGCAAGCCTTGCTGCGCAGTAGCGACGGCACGCATGGCGGATTCGGAGCCGCTCCCAAATTCCCACACCCCATGGATATTCGGTTGCTGCTGCGTTGTTGGCAACGTTTTCAAAATGAAGAGGCGCTGGAGGTGGTTAAATTGGCGCTCGACAAAATGGCTGCCGGTGGAATCTATGATCAACTAGGCGGAGGGTTCCATCGCTATTCCACCGACCACCGTTGGCTGGTGCCGCACTTCGAAAAAATGCTCTACGACAATGCGCTGCTGACCAGCAGTTATGTGGAGGCCTATCAGGCAACCGGCGATACGGATTATGCCCGCATTGTCCGCGAAACACTCGACTACACACTCAAAGAAATGACACAGCCGCAGGGCGGGTTTTACAGTACGCAGGACGCCGATAGCGAAGGTGTGGAGGGGAAATTCTTCGTCTGGTCGGAGCAGGAGATCGTCAAACTCTTGGGCGAAGTGGATGCGCGGCTATTTAATAGTTATTACGACGTCACCCCCCGCGGCAATTGGGAAGGGCACACGATTCTCAACCGCCCCCGCCCACACGACGAAGCTGCTGCAGCGTTGGGAATTGACCCGCAGGAATTGCGAGAGAAACTGACGGCCTGTCGCGAAACGTTATTCGCTGTCCGTGCGAAACGCATTGCACCGCAGCGCGATGACAAAGTGCTGGTTGCCTGGAATGGCCTGATGATCGCCGCCATGGCGCAGGCCGGCCGCGTTTTGGGTGACGAACGATACCTCTCCGCCGCAGTGGACGCCGCTGAGTTTGTGTTGGGGGAAATGCGGAACGAATCCGGACGGTTGTTGCATAGCTACAAAGATGGCCGCGCGCGATTCAATGCCTACCTCGACGACTATGCTTGCTTTGTCGATGGACTGGTGGAGTTGTATCAAGCGACCTTTGAGGAAAAGTATCTCGAAGTGGCAGCCGAATTGGCGACGACGATGATCGACCAGTTTCACGAACCAGAGCAGGGGGGATTCTACTACACCAGCCACGACCACGAGCAGTTGATCACGCGGCAGAAAGATCTGCAGGACTCAGCAACCCCGTCGGGCAACAGCATGGCAACGACAGGTTTATTGAAGTTGGCCCGGCTCACGAGCCGTCGCGATCTGGAAGACATTGCACTCGGCACTTTACGGATGCTTTCCGGCATGGTGGAAAAACACCCTTCAGCGGCCGGACAAGCCTTGCTGGCTGTCGATTTTCTCATCGGCCCCACGCATGAAATCGTGTTGGTCGACGGCAGCAATGCGGAGGAAGGGAACGCCGTTTTCCATGAACTCGAATCGCGGTTCCTACCAAACAAAGTCGTCGTCCGAACATCGGCTGCCTCGTCGCCATCCGCTCTTCTCGGGCCGTTGGTCGAAGGCAAGACGGCGTTAGAGAACAACGCAACGGTGTTTCTCTGTCAGCAAGGGACGTGCGCTGCGCCGGTCCGAGGCGACGATCTTAAAGCGGCGCTGGACTCACTTGTCACAAAGATGTGACATCCGTCAATAAAATGTCACACCTTATGACAGTAAGTTGGAAATTCAACAACGTTTTTGTTGGAATCCGTTAACTCCTCTCACGAATCAGTTGCAGTCAGCGTATACTTTGCCGAGTCTCTGCTCTGCGGTGATAACTACAATTACGTATTCGCGAATTCGAGAGGAGAAAACCATGCTGGCGCGCATCGGTTGGTTTGTCGCGGTCTCGTTGGTTGTTGGGTGTGCAGAATCGACGCCACCAAAACCGTCGTCTCCACCAAAACCTTTGGCGGAGCCGAAGGCTGAGAAATCCGCTACTGTCGATCCCGAAATAAAAACTGCAGATCCTGCGAAAGAGGCTGTGGATCCCCCGAAAGACGCTCCGCCGGTGATCGATCCGGTGGCAACTGCACTGCGTGGGAAACCTGTGGGCTTATCAGCGGTCAAAAGTGTGCGATTCAATCCCGAGGGTAACCGTTTGGCGGTTGGCAGCGGTGATGGGGTTGTGCGGATATGGGATGTCGCTCAACGGACAATTCTCCACACCATTGCCGCCCACGACAATTGGGCGTTCGATTTGAATTTCAGTCCCGATGGTAAGATTCTGGTCAGCGGAGGCGGCGATAATTATATCAAATTGTGGGACGCCGAAACCGGCAAGCAGCGGAGCGAAACCGCTCGCCAAGAAGACGATATTCATGGCGTTGCATTCTCACCAGACGGACAATCGATCATTTCCGGATCCGACGATACACTGGTGATGATCTGGGAACCGGCTTCGGATAAACGTCGATTGTTGGTAGGGCATGAGAAGCAAATCACCGCGATCGCCATGCGGCCCGACGGGCGGCAGTTTGCCTCGGCCAGTCGCGACGGCACAATTCGCCTGTGGTCCCTGCCTGAGGGAAAAGAAGTAGGAACATTGGCGGGGCACGATGCTGATGTCCTGGCCATCACATACAGCCCAGATGGTAAGACGCTTGCGTCAGCCAGTTATGACAAAACCGTTCGCCTGTGGGATGTCGCAAAAGCTTCGTCGTTGCGAGTTCTGAAGGGCCACAAGGACTGGGTCTTTTGTGTGGCCATGACGCCCGATGGTGCGTACCTGTTCTCAGGAGCCGGCGACGAAGTTGGAATTTTGTGGAATCTGAAGACTGGCGAGATTGCAGATGAATTCCAATTCGACTCCGATGTTACGGCAGCAGACTTTTCGTCTGATGGGAAACTGCTGGCCATCGGATTTATGTCCGGTGAAGTGTGGTTAACCCAATTTGCAGATGGCCAGTGGAAGTATCAAGACATGCTTGCACCGGCCGGGAAGCAAGTTAAGGTTTCGCGTGCCGATCAAATCCAACCCTCGGAATACCTGGAACTGCATAACAACGCTACTCAACAAGGAAATCCAGAATGGTCCGATGCCGTGGCGCGACTTGCTACCGTCGGCGATGGGTTTACTTTGACCATACTTGAGGAGATCGACGAATCCAAACTCACGGCTGCGGAGACGGAGTTATTCAATCGCACCCGGCAACAAATTCAAGCCCGCGTCAATGGTAAAACAAAGCCATGGACAGCTGCTCACATCAACCGGCTTCTAGAAAAAGCGGCCTATTCTGATTTGATGTGCGATCCAACTGAGTCGTATTTGGTTCCCTGGACATTGAAGTCCTTGCGCGGGGCTGCCGAATCGACTTCCATTGTCAGGGAAATGATTGTCAGAGTTGAAACCGATTACGAGTTGTCGCCATCGTTTGAGAAGGATTTGAAATCCAAGACTCTGGATCTCTATGGCGTAGCTGGTGATGCAGAATCAGAAAAATCGATGCTTAACAGCGCGCAAGAACGGGTTCGGAATTATGCTCGGCGCATACTCAACCCCACGCCCCGTTCGGACTCTCCAAATTAGTCGTTGCAGATGCCGCTTATTCCGCGATCACGGCTTCGAAATTGGCGTCGTTGTCGGGACGTTCGTACCAATTGCGCGAGAGGAATCGCACGAGGATTTCCATCTGTTGGTCCGATAATTGATTCCCGATTGCGGGCATGGCATTGCGGTCGCCATAGTTGTGTTCCGCCCCCGGGTTGCTCAGGAAATCACGCAACCAAGCTTCGGAACCGTACCCCGTTAATCGCGGAGCCAATCCGATCGAACCGAGTTCTTCGTCTTCGCCTTCCGGCTGAATCGCGTGGCAGTCGACGCAGGCTTGGACGTTATCGTTGGAGTTTTCGAAGAACTCGCGTCCCTCGGTCGCCAGTTCTGCATTCACCGCGGCAATGTCCTGGCGTTTGCCTTGGGCGACTAAAAATTCCACGACGGAATCGATTTCTCGCTGCGACATACTCTCTACATTTTCATCGGCCCACAAAGCCATATCCCCTTCGGTGAACCGCGTTCCCAATGGTTCGCCGTTGAAACTGGCTTCGACCGTGGGGCCAAAGTGAGCGGGACCGGCGGGATTGGTGATGAATCCCCGTATCCACTCGCGTGTGCCAAAATTTCCGAGGTCCGAAGCCGTTGCCGGTTCCTCAGGGACACCGTTCATCCCGTCGTGTGCATTGAATCGATGGCACCCTGCGCATTTTTTGGCAAATAGTTCCGGTCCGTGAATTTTGGGGTCGCTGCGCAATAACGCGACCGCCCCTTCGGAGCCGACTCCTTGCCGACCTTCGATCAGTTCCCGGATCCGCTCGGATTTCATGTGGGCATCGGCGACCGCCGCTTTGTAGGAATCCTTATCGCGGTCCTCATCAATTGCCAACCAGGTGAGTGTCATTGCACCGATGATCAGCGCGCTCATGTAGAGGAGGTTGAACCGATGTCCCAGTTTCCAGCGGCCGATGAACGGCATAAGAAACATGAACATCATGACGCCGCCGGGGATGTAAATCGCGCCGTAGACTTCGTACTGTCCTTTGAAAAACTTCAAGAACTGAAACAGGAATAGGAAATACCATTCCGGCCGCGCAGCGGAATATTGTTCTGTGGGGTCGGCCGGAGCACCCAGTTCGGCGCCGAAGACTTCACCCAGTCGGCCCGAATCGGCCAACTCTTTCAACTCGCCGGAGTGCTGCGGGGCATTCCAGAAAATCAACACCAACACGACCAGCAACACACCCAAGCACGCGACAGCATCTTTGAGAACTTGGTCGGGCCAAAATGTGGTTTCCGGAGCGCGATTCGGATCTTTGGCGGTGATCCCGTGGCGGCGAAACACATAGATGTGCAGCCCCAACAGTCCGATCAACAGTGTCGGCAGGACACCCGCGTGCAGGGCAAAGAACCGCGTCAGCGTATGGTGTCCATAGTTTGGTCCCCCCACGATGAGTCGCTGGATCTGCGGTCCCACGACCGGCACCATTGTGGAGAGCTTCGTGGCGACCTGCGTCGCCCAGTAACCTTTTTGGTCCCACGGCAGCAAATAACCGGTGAGTGACAGACCCAAAACGATCTGCATTAAAATCAAACCGAGCCAAAAATTGACTTCGCGGGGCGCCTTGTAGGCGCCGTCGATGATGATCTGCATGAAGTGCAGCGCCAATAGCACGATCATCGCCTGAGCGGTGAAATGATGCAGACCGCGGAGGAACCAGCCGAATTGCATTTCGTACTGAATGTAGTACACGCTTTCCCAGGCCGTCTGCGAACTGGGGCTGTAACACATCCACAAAAACAGACCGGTGATCATCTGCACGGTGAAGGTGAAGACCAGCGTGCTGCCCCAAACATATCGCCAGCGCGCGCCGCCGGGAATCCGCTCGTAGAGCGTCTCATGGAGATAGGCGCGATATCCGGTGCGATCATCAAACCAATTGGCCAACGCGTTCATGCTTCGGCAATCTTCTCGGCTGTGCCGGGGCGAAATTCTTGATATTTCACCCAGACTTCGTTTTTGTTTTTGATTTTGATTTCCAACGCATCCATCCCTCGCGCCGCCGGGCTGTCCTCATTGTCAATCTCGCCCGTCGGTTTGAATGAGCTGTTGTGGCAGGGGCATTGGAACACATGTCGAGCAGTATCGTAATCGACCGGACAGCCGACGTGCGGGCAAGTGACGTTCAATGCCAGCACTTCGTCCTCCGTCGCTCGCGATAAATAGACCGTTCCCACTGATTCATTGGGAAACATATTCCAGGCATCAACGCGGTCGTCGATGACTTGAAAACGTTGCGGCGGATCGCCCACGGGAAGTTCATCAAATGTCGCAACTTTGATAAAGCCATCGTCGTCGCCGTTGCCGCTGCCCTTCTTACGCGTACGGAGCGGATCCGTGAAGACGGCCAGACCTGCGGCAAAGGGAACCAACGTGACGATGCCGCCAATCACGACGGCCAGCGCTTTAGAAAGAAAATTACGCCGCGGTTCAGCTGCGACCGGCTGTGGAGATTCCGAGACCGGGAGCGGAGTTTCCGTGACCGGTTGCGGTGGATCATTCGGTTCAGGCATATCTAAGGGGTATGTCGATTTGGAATCGTCTGTCATGATGAAACTCCTTGACCAATCCGCTGGAATTGTCCGTGAACATCAACCGTTTTCTATAACGGTCATACTCAGAACACAGTACCAGCGTGGGAAGTATGTCGAGGATCGAACCGCGGGAGTGAGGACGACTCCGGTGAGGAGAGGTCCCGGTGTGTCAACACAGGGGTAGGCATTGGAGGGTTGGGTTGTGGCAGGTCAGTTCCGCCGGAAACTGCTCCGACGGAGACTATCATGACCTTTAGAACCGAGCGCCTGCAAGCCTACGCGTGAGATTCGTGTCTGTTACCTGAACGAATGCCCACATTATAAACCCTCTCGCATCGCTTGGCGAGCCTGCGTGGCAATTGGAATGACTACGCGTTGACGAAAGCGATATCAAAAAAGCATCTTCGCGAACCAAGTGGTCCGCGAAGATGCCTATCGAGGAGAAGACTTTATAATTATCGGCCACCCGTTTCTTATCCGGGTGAGCGGTTGTTATTCTTCCACCGTCTCCGGTGTTTTGATTTCCGGTGATTCGGCACTCGCCTGCTCAACCGCAAACTTCTTGGGCTGACGCATGAATGCGTCGTAGGTGACAGCCGAAGAGAACAGGTACAACCGGCCGCGGTACCAAGCCGCGAATTCCAGTGTGCCTTCCACTTCGCCGGCGCCCAGGGTGTACTTCACGACGTCGATTCCACCCTTGGACGGAGCGTATTCTTCGGGAGCTCGCTCAAATTCCGCTTTGGCTTCTGCGGAACTGAGTTGATACACCTTGGTGTCATGAACAGCTTCGAATTCCGGTTTCGCATCGACCAAGTCGCGGTCGTTTTTCAATGTGACCGGACAGAAGCCTTTCAAACCCGACAGTTCGGGGCGTGACAACAACAGCAGGCGTCGCTTCTCACGTCGCAAGGCTTCGCTGTCGACCCCGGCATTGAGTTGATCCAGGTGGATGTAATCGTTCCGTGTCGGAACCGGTTGCAACTTGGGTAGGTCAGTCTCGCCGCCGTCCAAGGACTCGCCGGTGTAGGGCGAAGTGGACTCGTCGGTGGCGACCTGCGTTTCCTCAGCAACTTGTGATTCCTCGGATTTCACAATCGGCTCTTCAAATTTCGGTTGTTCCGTGGGCCGGAATCCCTCATCGCTGGCCGGAGTGGTTTCCGCTTCAATTTCGGACTCGGCCAATTCCGGCAGTGAGTCTTCCGCGAACGGATCAAACTCAGCCTGCGACTCAACCGGCTCTTCGACAGCCGGCGTTTCCGCCAGCGTCGGCAACTCTTCTTCGAAGGCAAAGTCGAACTTTTCATCCGCTTCGTCCGCCAGTTCTTCGAGATCCTCTGTGACCTTTTGAACTTGTGCGGCGACCCGCGGTACTCCCGGGAACGGACGGGGGATGGTTGTCGGCGTCACGAGTTGCTGTTGTTGTGGCTGCTGTGATTGCGGCCGTTGAAACGGCATCTGGTTTGCCACCGCATTGGGCGGGACCTGTTGCTGCGGCGAATACGCTTGCGGGGGTTGGTACACGTTGTGCGGTTGCTGCGCGTATTGTTGTTGCGGCGTGGCTTGGTATTGGCCCGGCGCATTCGACGGCAGTGTCGCTGGTTGTACTTGTTCACGTTCTTTGCGACGGAACGGATTCAGCCGGCTGAGGAATCCTCGGAAACCACCCCGTTTCGGTTTTTCCGGAGCCGGCGGAGTGACGTTTTGAGGAGCAGCCGTATAGGCCGGAGCCGTGTTGGCGACCGGTTGCTGCGGTTGTCCATAGCTTGGGTACCCGGCGGCATTTTGCTGAGCCGCATAGTTTGGCTGGGCCGCATAGTTTTGCTGCTGTTGTTGTGCCGCTTGGTATTGTTGTTGCTGGGGCTGTTGGATTTGTTGCATCTGCTGCGTTTGCGGCATTTGCATCTCCGGCAACCCTTGCTCTTGAGCCAATTGTTCCAGCGTCAACGGCGGCACCTCGCGGCCCTCGGCGCGGAACTTGGCTTCCAAAAGCTCTTGCACCGATTGACGTCGAGCGCCACCGGTTTGAGCAGTTTGTTGCCAGGGCTGTTGTTGCTGCGGCACGACGGCCGGTTGCTGCGGTTTGGATTTTTTCCGCGAGAACAGTCGGTAAAGCAAACCGGATTTTTTCTTTTGCGGGGCCTGCGCTGGCACGGAATAACCGTTTCCAGACGACTGAGCGCGGGCTACATCCGCGTTCAAAAAGACTCCCGCGGCCGTTGTTGCCAACGCGACGCAGAGTGTGAATCTCATTCGTGATTTCATCTCCAACCCTCTCCTCGACTTTGTTGAAGTTCCGGACAATTTTCGCTGGTTGGAATTCGACGGCTGGTCCGCCTGAAAACTCCGTCTCCATCGACGGTCTGCAAAACGCTTCCAACGCAATCTCATTCTCAATCAACGTGCCGTAATCGTGTCCGGCGTGTCTTGGTCGGCACCGGCCAAAGTTCAAAATGTCTTTCGCTCTTATCGTCGAACGGCTGCATCGATTTTGACGGCTATGCTGATCGCAGGTCCGGTTTCGGCATGAACAAAAGGCATTGCCCGAATAACCGGAATAACCGGCAAGGTTTGCGCAGGTTGCCGCAGGCAATGCGGCAGGGAGAGGTGAAACAGCGGCAACCGCTGTAATGCTAATGGTTTATACCCATCATCAGCGAAGCAAACAGGCGGTTTTAGTAGCTATGAGATGGCCGTTTGTCTTTTAACGCGGCGATCTCAATTGGCGCGTGCCTTGCAGGCACGACGCGACTGGGAGCATGACTCACTTGTTAGCCGGCTCCACCGGCGATTCAACAGCCGCCTTATGCGGGTCTGTTGGACGGGGGTTTGTCGCTCTTGAGTCTGTTTTAGATTCACCGCTGATCCGCTCGATTGCGGACTCGGCAACCGGTTTCATCGCGCCGTCGTAAGTTTCCACACGTTTTTGAATTTCCGGCAATGCCGCCTTGGCTGCCGGACCAATCTGGCCAAGTGTTTCGACAATCTCTACCTCGATCTCATCCTGGTCTCCGGAAACGCTTGTATGGCTGCCATTTTTCATTTGAAAGTGCGTTTGATACTTCTTCAGTAACTTAATCAATTTCGGCACGGCGGGGGCGGCATCAGCTCCGAGCTTTCCCAATCCATACAGCGCGACACGCACGGTTTCATCCGTATCCAATTCGTCGCGTTTCAACTCACGAGTCAGTTCCTCCTCATAAATCTGAAACATCTTTTTGGGGTCAGCCTCTATTTTGATGAGGAGGTTCATTGCGCTGCATCGTGTGCTCAAATCATCGTCTTTGAACGCACCGAATAGATTTGCTTCGAGATTCGGCAGCGTTCGAAATCGTTCAAATAACTCCTGTTTGGGTAGTTTTTTGAGTCGGGTTCGAAAAGCATTTTTATCCGTTTCTAAATCAGTCGCACCTATAAACGGATTATATCCGCTTAATGGAAATTGAATTTCCAGGAGTCGGTGAATTTCATTGATGGACAAAGTGCGCACGGTCGCGTTTTCGTCCCCAATCGCTGCGACGAGGATCGCAAATGGAGGTTCCTGGGAGTATTGCGAAATCGCGGCAATCGCTTCGCGTCTAACAATCGCATCTTCGTCGCGGATTCCCTTTTCAAGATGCGGTCGCAGGATATCGAACAGTTTTGCTTGCTTCTCCAAGGACGGGTGAGCTTGTTTTTCTAAAGGCGAATAACCGGCGAGGTGAAGATAGGATCTCAACAGGTTGAACGCGCAGCGCCGTCGAATATCGTTGCCATCGGATAAATTTTCCATAACAACACTGGGTACCTTCGTGCCCGTGCTGCGAACCAATGAGCTAAAACTGGCTTCGAGTTCCTCTTGCTCTTGTCCCAGCCAAAGGGGCGAATCCGCCGAATGGGCCAAATCAAGGTACTCGAACTGGGAGTTATCATATTCACTCGCCATGTCGATCAGCACGAGAAAAGCCCTTTGTGGATCATCTTTACCCAGCGTCATGATCGGCGTCAGTCCCTTAGCACGCTTTTCCGGGTTCTTCTCCGTCCGCAACAAAACAATCCACTCATCCAACGTCTTACCATCATAAACCGCAGCGCCGTCGTTCTTAGCCGCTGGGGCAACCTTAGTCGTCCCCAACGAAACATTCCGCACCCCCGCCTTCTTGCACATCTCGATTAATGTGTTGACAGCTTCAAAGCGAACTTCCGCCGCCGCATCAATCCGCACAGCCACACCCCGCTCGCCCGCTTGTTTGACTTGTTCGGCGAGCAGCGTTTTGAGTGCCTGCCGGTCGTAAGGCTTGTCGCCTATGCTGAGTTTGCCATCGGCGGAGACTTTGATTGTTAACGATACAGCCGACTGGTTTTCGAAACTGCTACGATTCTGCGAGGCGGTGAGTACATCCCATTGTGATTTGAGCCCCTTAAGCGCCGCTTCCGCTGCGGCGCGGACTTGCGGATCTTTGTCTTTGAGTGCCGTTTCGTAAAGCGCCGTTGCCGGTTTGACGTTGGCTCGTAACGCACCTAATAGCTGCAAGATGGCAACGCGGCGGCTGACATCGGCATCCTGATAGAGATGCACGAGTTCATCAACGATCAGAGCACTTGCGGGGAATCCACCGAGCCCATTGCTGAAGGAAACCATTGCGCTGTGCCACCGCTCTCTGTCCGGTTCCTCTGCACTCTCCAGTTTTCTGACAATCGCTATCGTCACTTCTTTGGGAAATTTGTCAAACTCCTCTAGTCGGATATGATTTAGTCGGGTACGAGAGCGGTTTCGCCCCTTGTTCTCAAGTGGCCGTGTCTCAATCGCGGCAATTACGACCGGCAATAGCTCTGGTGACTCTTGAGAGAATCTCAGCCGGTTGTCCAGAAACTTCATGACGTCGCGGCTAACATTTTCGTCATCACTCCCCAGCGCTTTCAGCAGCGCCTCGTTGAGTTGTTTCGGATCGGACTGCGTCGATTGAATCCCGCGCCATGCAGATCGACAAATTTCGCTGTCCGGTGAAGCTATGCCCGCCAGAAACAGCGGCAATGCGGCATGCGCTCTATTGTCTCCCAGCGCTGCCAGATTTTGAAAAGCGTCGTAACGCACGTTCTGATCTTTGTCGGTCTCGTACATCCGCATCAGTATCGGCACCGGCGATGGGCCGTTCGTCTGGACCTTCGCCAATCTCGCTAACAGTTCGATCAACTTCATACGAACGCGGACGGCGGGGTCGTCGGCCAATTTGAAGATCCGAGTAAGCGTCTTGTCTCTGTAATGTGGATCGTGGCGGGCCACCAAGGGATTGTTCAGGACAAATATCGCAAACAACCGCGTTCCCGTATCGTCGGAATCGAGTTTGCCGAGGGTCGTTTTCCGGACAATTTCGACATTTTCCATCCGCTCGATCGCCTGCAGGGCGGCGCTGACGACGTGGCGGTCATCGTCATTTTGGCGTTCGATCGAGTGGCTCGCTCCCATTTCGAAAACGATCTCCAAAGCCCGCGACGCATTTTCAGCCGTCCCCAAAGCAACGAGCGCTTTGATGCCTTCGATCTGACGCTGCGGCGACTTATCGGTTTTAAGTAGCGTCACCCATTCATCAAAGGTTTTCCCATCGTAGACGGGGCCAGCGGCCACCGTCTTCTTGTCCTTGGGTAGTTCGATAACTTCGCCGGTGATTTGTTTGATGGCCCGGACGGCCGCATTGCGGATGTGCGCGTTGTCATGTTTTAGGAACTCTTTGATCGTCGGCACCGCCGTTTTAGCACTTGGACCGATGGCCCCCAGAGCGACAATCAGACGCAGGGGCGCATTATCAAGGACACCACCTGACTCAGGCAAACTTGTTAAAATATCATCTGGTTTCAGCGTTGTCCGATCACATCGCTTGAGTGATTCTACGAGCACCGGCACTGCCTGCGCTGCTTTTGGCCCCAATACCTCCAAGCATTCAATGGCGGCGCTCATCACCTGCGGATCCTTGTCGCCGACGGCCTCGGCTAACACCGTGAGGAGTTTGTCTTGATCTATGGCGACCCGCAACAAGGCTGCCAATGCAGCGGCCTTGACCCATGAGTCCTTATCTTGCAGCATCTCATTCAATCGGGGGACAAGCAACTTCGCGTCGTCTGGACTGATGTCGCCATTGATTCCCATCCTTGATACTGCCTCGACGGCTCGGCGTCGAACGGTTTCAGACTGATCACCGAACGCAGCAATCAGAATCGGAACGGAATCATGGCCATAGCGACCAACCCAGGCCATGGTTTGAAATCGTACGAATTCATCGGAATCCTCCGCCGCTTTCTTCGCCGCCTCGATCGGCGGAACATCGTCCTGGTATAGATCCATTAAGCCGGTAGCGAACCTGCGTTTCTTAACGTCTTTGTCCCCTAACGCTTGGAGAACTGCGGTGGGGATTTGGGATGGTGAAAGCCTTTCGATCGCCTTGATAATTGCGATCCAAGTCGCCCTAGGCTCGTCCCGGTTCTCAAACTCCTCCATGTTTCTAGGGTCGTAATCGCTGCCTGCGTCGATTAGCGCGGCGATCGCTTTTTCGGGTTCATCCACTCCCAATGTTTCAATGGGCATGATTGCCGTGCGCCGCATCGCGGCACTCCGTTGCGTCTTTAATAACGCAATCCATTCATCGAGCGTCTTATCCCCATAAACCGGCCCCTTCGCCGTTTTGTTGCTCGGCGTTTTGTTGTCCTGGGGCAGTTCGATAATTTCGCCGGTGATTTGCTGAATCGCCTCGACGACTGCTTTGCGGACATCTTTGTGTTCGTGCTGAATAAATTCCTTAATCACCGGAACGCCACTCTTGGCGTCGGGGCCGATCGATCCCAATGCTCTTATCAATCCTGCTGGTATCGGCTCAGTAAAGCTCAGTTCGCTGCCCCCGCTCGTTATGATCGGTGCAACTTTCTTGCGGTTCCGCGATTTTAGTGCGTCAGTTAGGGCCGGTACGGCTGCTGCCGCTTTGGGGCCTAACGTTCTCAACACGTCAATCGAGGCGACTTGGACCTGAGGTACCGGGTCGTGGAGTGCGGCTTCTAATACGGCCAACAACTTCTGATCGTCGCTCGCAACACTTGGTAAAACCCATAATCTGCTTTCCCTAACCTTGGCACTCTTATCGTCCACCATGTCGTAAATTTTTGGTTCAAGAATGCGCGCATCTTCGGGAGTTAATGTTTTGTAATAAGAAGCCATTAGGCTGACGGCCGAGACCGCCGCTCGACGAACCTTATCGCTCTCGTCATCTAATGCGACGATCAAATCAGGAATCGCAACCGATCCGTACTGCGCAAGCCAACCCACGGCATCTCTGCGAACATTTTCATCGGGGTCCTTTGCCGCCGTTCTCACTAAAGTGATCGGAGGGTCATTGTCCCAGTGATGACGAATAAACTGTGCGGCGTACCGACGTTTTTTCACGTCGGAGTCCTGCAATGCGTCTAGTAGTGTTGAAGGAATTTGGTCAGGCGAAAGCTTCTGTATTGCCTGAATAATTTCTTTTTGGAGGTAGCTTTTATTGTTATAGTGAGAAGTGGAGGAGTCGTTTTCAACACCGACTTTAAACAATGCTGCGATTGCCTTGTCCGGTGCATCGATACCCAATACCGTAATCCCGGGGATCGCTTTCGAGCGTTGTGGCACACTTTTTTCCATCAACAACAATTCAAGCCATTCCTCCAGCGTCTTCCCCTCATAAACCGGCCCGCTCGCCACCACCGCCTTAGCTCGAGCCGGGTCACGTTCAATCGTCACCACCGCTTTCCCATCCCGCGTGAGCGTAAACACCCCGTCCTTCACGCGTAGGCCATCGGTCTTGCCTAGCAACTGCACTTCGTAACTGCCGCTGCGGAATTTCCATTGGTTGTCTCCTTTGTCGATCTCCAATTCGTCGAGCGCGTCGTACAGCTTGCCGGTCCGTTTGACGAGGACCTGGACGTCGTCGACGTTGCTGTGGATCACAATTTGCCCTTTGTCGGTCTCGACATAGATCGCAAAACCGGCCAGCGCCATTCCCAGCAGTGCCGCTGCCGCGATCACGAAACGGCCCAGGCGGCCGCCGAAACGTTTGGGGGGCGTCATGGTTCGTGAGGGGGCATCGGCGGCGGCAGCGAGGGCGAGTTGTTTGAGATTGCTTTTCGCCGCGAACGGTTTGAGAGCCTCGGCAACGTCGGCCGGCGTGGCGTAACGTTGATCGGGATTCGGCGCTAGCATCCGCTCGATGACTGCTGCGACTGGTTTAGGAATGTCGCCGCGGATCGTGCGGATGTTGGGGACGGGCGGAATCGATTCGCCCGGCAGCCGGAATCGCGATTGCGAATCGGTCGCCGGGGCGGAGCCGCAGAGTAGTTTGTAGAGCGTTGCGCCCAGCCCGTAGATGTCGGCGCGGATGTCGACCGCATGGGTATTGTCGAGTTGCTCGGGGGCCATGTAGTCCAGCGTCCCCATCACCTGCCCGGTGCCGGTCAGGTCGCTGGTCGCCGGTTCCTCCGGTTGCAGCAGAGCGATGCCCAAATCCAGCAGCTTGACGTTTCCGTCGCGGGTGAGCATCACGTTCGACGGTTTGATATCGCGGTGCACGAGGCCGTGCTCGTGAGCGTGCTGCAGGGCGAGCGATACCTGCAGCACTAACTCACTTGCCTCGGCGACCGGCAACGGACCACAGCGTCGCGATAACCGCGACAGGTCGATGCCGTCGATGTATTCCATGACTAAATAATGTCGGCCCTCCGCTTCTCCCGCGTCGAGCGCGCGGACGATATTCGGATGAGCCAACTTGCCCACCGCCTGCATTTCCCGTGAAAACCGATCGACGGCGGCGGGGTCCCCCAATCGGTGGTCGGCCAGCACTTTGAGTGCCACTATTCTCTTCAACCGCGAGTGCAGGGCCTTATAAACGGTCCCCATGCCCCCTTGGCCGATTTTTTCCAACAAATCATATTCGCGCACAGTGCCTAACACTGTGCAGGAGTTTTGTGACTCGGATTCCGGCAACGACAACCGCATCGCGGCAACGGCTCGTTGTAGTTCCGGCTCCTGCTCAAATAATTCCTCACCCAGCGGCTGCCGTAGAGCAAACATCAGGGAATCGGAATCGTCATCCAACTTGTTAACAGCGGTGTCGCAATCGACGCAAGTCTCTATGTGCAAGGAGATTTCTTCAATTTCCTGGGCGGAGAGCTTCCCGCTGAGGTAGTCCGAGAGTTGTTCGCTAGACGGGCAAGTGGTGAGCTGCATGTCGTCTCCCATCAGTAGGTTACGTCGCCAACCCTCCCCCGGGGGCGAGCGCCTCCCGGGTTCAGGGGTCTACGAGCTCACGGTTGTGTCTGACCGGCCCGTTTATAAGTAGTAACGCAGGGGTGTGACATCTGAGACGAATATTCTGGGGAATTCTGTTGACTAGGCCCGTTTTTATCTCAAAATCACCTGCCTGTGCTACAATTATTTAACGATTCATGCACTGCGCAAGACGTTTGGTGGAATCGACTTGTCGATCGTTAGTAAAAAAATAAACAGACGGGCATCGCGTTGTTTCGATTTTCCAGTAACATGTCATCCGGAGCCAGGGTTGGCATAAGCCGGAATACAGGAAAATGACTCAGGATGGACTATGCGGAATTCCTTAAAAAGTCTGGCCGGTGAAGAGTTTGCCAACTTTCTCACCCATGGCGGCGGACTGTTGTTCGCCCTGGTTGGGGCAGCGGTCTTGGTTCACGCTGTCGCTGATAGCCCGAACGAAGCTTTGAAGCTGGGGTGTTGGGTTTATGCGGCCGCACTGATCGCCGTCTACGCAGCTTCGACGTTGTCGCACACCTTCATCGATCCAGCGCGACGCAGCTTTTTTCGCAGCTTAGATCAAGGCGTGATTTTTCTGTTCATCGCCGGAAACTTCACCCCCTTCGCCATCGCCTATCTGCACGGGTCGATGCTGTGGATTCTGCTGTCGCTGATGTGGGTTGGGGCTTCGATCGGGTTTGCCTCCAAAGTATTTTGGACGCACCGCGTCGAGTCGACAGCGGTGACGCATTATTTGGCGCTGGGTTGGCTGCCGGTGATCGCCATCGAACCGATTCTGCGTGCTTTGCCGGCCAGTGGGATCTTCTGGTGTATCGCTGGGGGAGTTTGCTACACGGTCGGAACGGTTGTTTTGACGTATGACACCAAAGTTCCCTATTTCCACGCATTGTGGCATTTACTGGTGATCGCGGGCAGTTTTTGCCATTTTTTGGTCGTCATGGGCTGCGTAAACTCCACCCCAGCCTAAGCACCGCCGCCGCAATGAGCAAACTTTTCACCAACCGACCCCAATCTGCACAGCCCAGATCAAAGGCACTGACAGAAACCATCGCAAACTGCGTTCACGTTTCTTGCAGCAAAGCCGTCAATCTGCCATAATGCGACCCGCCGGAGTCAACCGGCCAAAATGCACCCCTAGCTCAATTGGCAAGGAGAGTGCGGCCCCAAAAACACGGTTTTTTCCGTGTTTTTTCGCATTTCTAGGGGAAAGTTTTTTCGCTTGTGTTCCCCTATTTCTGGCTATTTGACACCGATTTACTGCCAAAAATACTGCCACTTCTCCCAGAGTCTTGTCACCGTGGATTGTGCTGATCGCTTCATTGGGTCAGACATTCCCCTGTCGGAGAGCGTTGTAGAGGGTGAATTTCAATCCGAGCACTTGAGACGCATGACATCCCGGGAGAGTAGTGACAGCGAGAACAAGGGTGATCGTGAACGACGTAATCTACTTCTTCGGTTGTGACATGGGAGGCTGGCACAACACCAGCCAGCAGAAAGGGGATGCGCTGGCCGTTTGCAAGTGGGATGGAACACAACTTGAGCATGTAGATGCCACGGCAGCGATTACGTTTTTCCCCGTAATATCAGATCAATCTCTCTCTCAACATCTTAATGCTGCCAAGTCTGATGATGCCCAGATTATCGTCGGGATCGACGCAGCGCTCTCATGGCCTGCAAAATTCACTCAGCTAATTACTGAGGCCCACTCGTTTACCCACGACTTCGATTTTGAACTCACAGATTCCGTCAACAACCCCTACCTATATCGTGAGACAGAGCGGTTCATCAAACGGCATGTCCAGACTGGTATGAAAGAGCGACCGCTGACAGCTGTCGGTGACAAGTTCGGCAACAACTCCTCTAAGGCCCAAGCACTCGGCGCATGGTTCCTCCAGCAGTTACCAGATGTCTACCGTCCGCCGTTCGATGTCTGGGACCGAGAGAATGCCAAGATTGCGCAGCACACCCTCATCGAGGTCTATCCTGCCGCCAGCATGAAATCGGCCAAGTTCAAACGACTTCACTGGCCATCCGAGTCTCAAAGTATGGACAACGCCGGTAAGTCCGACATCGCCGACGCCAAACGCTGCGCTATGACAGCATTCGTCTACGCGGCAAGCGTCGGCAAACTGAAGTGTGAGAAGTGTCCAAACATTTTGACACCCGATGACGCAGATGAATTGATCAGGAAATCAGCATTGAATACGGAAGGATGGATTTTCGCGCCGAAGTGTAAATGAGTGAGCAAAAGCCATTCGCTGCAAAATAAGCAATTCAAAGCCGACTGGTGAGGTGTTGATTTTTGCGAAATCTTGCTTATTGCGATTTATGTTGCTGAAGTGCGAACTTGTGAAATGAAATAGACCCTTGCACGGCAAGGGCTTCGAAATAGACTCCAAAGAATTCGAACCTTTAACCTCCGGTTCCGTAGGCAATGGCTGAAACGAAACCGAACGCTCGGGTGAATTGACGGAACAAGCTGGCTGCATTGCTGTTACGCCATCAGTGGATGCCTCTCTGGCGCATCCCGATTTTCCATATTTTACATCGTTTTACGTCAAATACGATGGATAGCGTACCGCGAAGCGTACCAAACCTTGGATTTATGCTAATTGGATTTGTGGCCCGTTGGTAAGGAATATGTGACGAATAACCGTGTTGAATGTCAGTGCACAAACTGGTACACCTTCTATCTGAATCTCAAAGGGAGGATCCAATGTCTGCATTTGCAAACCGATTGCGCACTGATCGGGAAAACGCGGGTCTAACAGTTCGCCAGCTTGCCGATCTGTCGGATATTAGCTTTTCGTACATCACCAAAATCGAGAAAGGTCGCGCAGGGAGCGGCGTCTCGCCCGAGATCGTTTCGGCTTTGGCGAACGCACTCGGGTGTGACGAGTTGGAGTATCTCCATCTCAGCGATGTTGTTCCAGCACCCTTGAAGGGTCTACTTGCAGACGCACGATCCCGTTCGTTCGTACGAGCGCTGTTGGGGACGCGTCCGAAATTCGCTGGTTGGGAGCGTCTGGAAGCGGTGTTAGCCGGTACGGACGTGGAGAGTTCTGTTTCTAACAGAAAGTCTCGCAGACAGTCAGTCGCCTGAGGAAGGGAGGCCAAACTTGGCGACGAACGAAACAAACGAATATAGACAGCTCGTGAGCGGGCTCGGATATGACACGAACGTGCCCGAGGCGGGATTCGTTCACGGTGATGCCTTGCGCGCACAGACAGCTGGAGACGGACTTGATGACCGCCGCTTTCGCTACGCGGCGGTACTTGATCCAGAAAAACTCGGCGTCACCGACGTCTTCGAAATCAACGGCGCGCCCTGCATCTATATGAAGAGCCTGAGTGCGGAGCCGAGCGAAGAGAGGGTTCGAAACTGGCACCGCACAGCATGGAATCATGGTCTGGGACGAATGCTCTGGATCGTGACGCCCACTGAAGTTCGAGTCTTAAATGCCTTCGCTCCACCACCGAAGGAGGAGCACCGCCGAATGCACCCTGCGGAGCTTCTTCGTTGCGCAGTTGATGATTTAGAGCAACTAAGGCGGTACGAGCTTGATCGGATCAGTCTCGAAAGCGGTCAGTTCTGGACAACAGATGTTGGCCGCCGAATTACGAGAGACAGCCGTATCGATGCTGAATTGGTAAAGGACCTCAAGATTGCGTCTCAAATATTGATCGAGCGTGACTGCGAACCAATTCAGGCATACAGGTTAATGCTACGAACGTTGTTCACGGCCTATTTAGAAGCTCGCAACGTCTTGCCAGCAAAACTTTTTGATCATCTTCAGGCCACAACATTCGGCGAGGTACTCAGCCGAGTCGGAGAGACGAAGACGTTTTTCGAACGAATGCGGGAGACCTTCAACGGCGATTTGTTTCCGCCTCCGCCAACTCGAAACGAGGACGAGGGTCAGTATTCCTATCAGAAAAAGCACTTGGATGTTGCTAGGGCAGTTGTTACTCGACAGAACCTGACATCAGGTCAGCAAACTTTTGACTTCTGGCAGTATGACTTTGAAGTCATTCCGATTGAATTGATCAGTTCGATCTACGAGGACTTCATTTACAAAGATGATCAGTCTACAGCCAAAGCGCGTGGTACTCACTATACGCCAGTCAATCTGGTGGACTTGGTGTTCTCACAAGTCTTTGATGACCATCAATTCTCAAAGAAACTGCCACACGACGCCAAGATACTTGATTTGGCGTGTGGTTCCGGCGTTTTCTTGGTTGATGCCTTCCGACGACTAGTTGCGCGTCGAGTGTCAGCAGGTGAAAGACTGACGCGAACACTTGTCCGCAACGTCCTATCCAATCAAATTTTTGGGGTCGATGTTTCTGAAACGGCCGTCGAGATTGCAGCATTCAGCCTTTGTCTTACAGCATTCGAACTTGATCCATCTCCCGGTTCCGCACAGCATCTCAGATTTCGGCACAGCCTGAAACGACGCAATCTGTTCGTTGGGGATGCCTTCTCAACAAGTGGCTTCGTAGAAAAGGAACCGTTTAGGGAAAAGCAGTTTTCAATTGTCGTTGGCAACCCACCTTGGAACAAACCGAAGGGGGTGAGATCAACCTCCGAAGCGTCGTCACGTTCGCACATCGAATATTGTGAGCAACAGGAACCACCAATTGAGCTTCCATTTCGTTCTCCAATCGACCAAGCGTTCATCTGGCGCAGCAGGGACTTCCTACACAGTTCGGGCCGAATAGGGCTGATTCTGGATGCGAAGAATTTCTTCAGTCAGGAAGAGCAATCACTGACGTCCAAACGTCAATTGTTCTGTGACCTTCGCATCCGTGTGATGCTCAATTTGTCGGTACTTCATGACAAACAACTGTTTCCCTCTGCGAAGCAGCCAGCAATGGTCTTCGTCGCCGAACATTGCAAGCCGAAGAAGGGGGATTCGTTCGTCTTTGCATCAGCGGAGCGAAGCGAGACGTTTCGCAAACATGGAATTGTCGAGCTGTTTCTCGAACGGTTGAATCATCTGCCGATTGCTCGCATTCCTGAGGAAACACATCTTTTCAAGATCGCTACTTATGGGACTGCCCGTGATCGCGCTATCATGCGCCAACTATTCTCAGACTTCGATCCATTGGAGAGCGTGCTTGCAACTTGGAGCTGTCAATTCAATCAGGGATTTATCAAAGGAAATCACAGTCGCGATGCCCCGGATGATTTCCCAAAGCACAAACTTGAAGATCGGGAGCTTACGAGGTTTCGGCAAGGCGTTGTCGGTCTCCCCCCGTTTGAATACAGCAGGCTTGAGCGGCCTCGGGAGGGGCGCATCTATAGCGGTCCGTTGTTTCTTGTTCGGCAAAGCTTGCAAGATCATCGCCTGGTAGGTGCGATGTGCAATGCAGATATCACATACTCACGAACGTATTTCGGCATTCCGATGCATAAATCGCAGATGTGGCGTTTGGATCTGCTGAATGCATATCTTAACTCGTCGCTCGCCATGTATTGCTTTCTGATGACTGCTACGCGATTTGGAATTGATAAGCAAATAGCCGAGCAGAATGACTTTGAGCGACTGCCGTTTCGAGCCGTCGAGACAGAAGAAGAGTGCCACGAGTTACGAAACATAGTCCGGAAGCTTGCTATTGAGAGCAAGCCGAACTTAAGTGTACTCGATGAGGCAGTCTTTGACTTCTATGGTCTTCCGAATTGGCAGCGTGAATACGTTGCCGATACCATCCGATTCGATTTGGACTTCGTCAGACGCGGAAGTAAGGCAACCAGCGTGTTGCCAGCCGATAAAGACGAGATGCGACTGTATGCCGAAACGATGGTGATGCAGATCCGAAGCAATTTGACTGCGACGGAATTGTCGGTCAATGCAGACATCGTTACTGGGCTTTCCCATTTACGTTGCGTCGTAATTCGTTTTGACGAGAAACGCAATCGCAGAGTCCGGTTCTCGAACACACTAGAAGACAAATTCAGTTCACGACTCGCTGAATTACTGCATGCACCTCTTAGTGCGGGCGTTCAACTTCGGCGATCACTCGTTCATTTCGACGCTGACAGATGCATCATCGTAAAATTCGCTCAAAAGCGTTTCTGGTCTCGAGCACGAGCCTACGATGACTCCGACTCCATTTTCTATGAGCTCTGTCGGGGAGGAGAGTAGAGTTGGTAGCTCCTAATCAAAGTGGTTATCTGAATATCAAAGTTCGAGGAAAAGCTCAACGAGCGATCGCAATCCTTGTACTTCGCATACTGCACGATGCCTGGCCCCCGACCGCTGCTGATCTGCAAGTCACACGAACTGCGCACGAAGACTCAATTTCAAATGTACTTCGGTGGAAAATGGTTGATGCAAAGAATCGCCTCGATCCAGTTCCGCAGATGCGATTTGAACGCGAACCGCAATCGGACGATCCTGAGTTAGAGAATCCATTGGGACTGATAGACATCAAGGTCATCTACACGTGGAACGACGAAACCTATCTAACGATGGAGTGCAAACGCATTGCGAGCACAGAGAATTCGCTCGCATTGAAGTTTGTCCGAGACGGAGTCAATCGCTTTGCAAGCGGCAAATACGGCCCTGGTCATGCGTTCGGCATCATGACTGGTTACGTGATTTGTGGGAATCCAGACTGCTGTGCAGAGCGGGTACGTACAACTCTCGATAAGGAGCCCAAGAGTGAGACGGGATACGATCGCCATCATGGATGGCAACCAGACGACGACATCGTAAACGGCACAAGGCACTACCGTACGCGCCATCACCAAGAGATCGCAAAGAATACCATCGAATTAATCCATGTGTTTGTACCGCTCAATTAATCGAAACCGCTATCACCGAGGCCTGCGTTTGGAGTCGTAGATGAATTTACTCAACCAGGATTACTGGAGACTTCGGGATTTCGAGTATGCTCAACCTCTCTACGATTTGGCGTTTGTGCTTGATGTCGACGCCATTGCGACTGGGGCGAAAAAGCCAAAGTACCGGACGTTCGCCCTCTGGAAGGCTGCACTGGGACTTGATAGCTATGGTACGAACATAGATCAATGGCTGGACGGGAACCTTTCGGATCACGACCTCGATCAAGTCCCATCGAATAGGATCAAGTCCTACCTGTACAACATCCGCAACACTGGAAGTATCCCTGAGCTCTCTACCTTCCTGAATGTTGCTGGATACGAACGCTGCTTACGTCTTCGCAGAATAAGGGGACTTGGTCCAGCACAAATCGCACAGACACTGGGTTCGGATCGGCCTTCCTCTGAATGGCTTCGCCAAGCATCTCACAACTGCAACTTGCCGGAAGAACAGATCCTCGGCTGTTATGTCGGTGACTCGTATGGTAATTGGCAACCGCCTCACCTTATTCCACCGCTCCTACGACTCCTTCACGCTGTAGAGCAACAGTTCGACACTCCACTGAATTGGGAATTGCGCGGCATTCGTGACCTTTTTTGCCCTATCACCTCCGAGTGCAGCATCACATGTGATGTTGCTGACTTCACCAAACTACGACGTACGTGCCGAAATGTGGTCAAGCGGCAATCGATGTTTGAGATCGATCGAAGTAGTCGGGGCATCATCAGGGTTAGGCATGTGATGGGGTGGTCTGCTCGCTTCGAATTAACTGAGAGAGCGGCAAGCGGGTTGTCCGCTGCCGAGTTGGCCCGAAACAAAGATCCTTTGAAAAAAGAGCTATCAGGAAGTTTGAGAGCCGACCTTCACTTGCATACGTCTTGGTCGGATGGCGCTGCATCGCTCGACAGTATGGCAAAGGCGGGTTCACAACTTGGACTGTCCTATCTTGCGGTCACCGACCACAGCCGTTCCTCCAAGGTGCAAGGAGGCCTGACTCCGGTCGAGTGGTTTCGTCAAAGTAGCTCGCTTGCGACGACGAAGACCGCCATCCCGGTTCTTCATGGAATCGAGGTCGATATTCTTCAGGATGGTTCACTCGATCTTCCCAAGAGCCTACTGTCATACGCCGATTTCGTTGTCGCGTCAGTCCATTCAAATTGGACGAGTAGTCGTCATGCAAACACTCGTAGACTAATCTCAGCTATCGAGACTGCCTGCATTGATGTGATCGGACATCCGACTGCTGCATTGACAGGTAAGCCTGGTGTGCCGGACTACGTCCGAGTAGCAGCTGACGTCGATTGGCCAAAGGTGTTTGCATGTTGTGCGAAATGGCAAGTTGCGGTCGAATTCAATTGCTTTCCATCGCGGTTCGACCTCCCGGTTGCTCTTCTACGCAAAGCACTGGATGCTGGCTGTTGGTTGTCATTTGGCACCGACGCACACGCAAGAGCACACCTTGTGCACATGAAGTTTGGTCAAGAGGTTGCTGATTGCTTAGGTGCGGATACCGTCCTCAATTCCTTTTCTCACGATGAGATTCGCGATTGGCTGCGCGATGCACGTGAACTACGAAGCCAGCTCAACCCTACCAAGCCTGTCCAGAGGAAGCAAAAGCGTTTGTTCGAGGATGTGGAGGATATGAAGGAAAAACGTGTCGAGTTAATAAAGGCATGGCCGTCACCCCCAAGCCGTTTGCCTGATGGTCCACCTATTGTCGGATTCGACTTGACAGGTAGCGAAAAGCCGACTGGTGTTGCATATCTGCGGCGGAATCACGTTGAAACGTGTTCACTTGTGTCAGACGACGAATTGATTGCATTTGTTCGCAATAAGAATCCGAGCATCGTGAGTATCGATTCGCCCCTTGGACTTCCCGGCGGTGGCAAGCAAATAAACCCAAATGCCGGTATTGTGCGAGTCGCCGAGCATGACCTCAGTAGCATTGGGATTTCAGCTTACCCAGCTCTAATAGATTCAATGAAGGATCTGACACTGAGAGGAATACGGCTGCGAAACTGCATCGAATCAATGCATCCGCCGCCCATCGTAATTGAATCGTATCCAGGTGCCGCTCAGGATATTCTTTGCATTCCCCGAAAGCAGAAGAGTCTTGCATTGTTGCGTGAAGGGCTATCAGATCTTGGCCTTACGGGACCTGGGTTGAACGCAACCTCGCACGATGAAATCGATGCGATCACATCAGCTCTTGTTGGCCGCTACTTCAATAGTGGCAAATTCGAGGCGATGGGTGTTCCCGAAGAGGCTCAATTGATCGTACCGAAACGAAGTCTATTTGAATTCGAACAGGCGCCAATAATCTGCTTGGCTGGCAAGACAGGGGCTGGCAAGTCTGTCGTGGCTCGTTATCTCGCTACGTTTTATGGATTTGAGTGGTGCAAGACTCGCGAACTGATCCGTGAACTGCTAACTGCCGACATTGAAGCCGCGCCAGAAAACAAGCTGTTCCAACGCACCGTGTCAAAGCAACACATAACTGAAGAAGATCTTCAAGACTTTGGTCTTGCCATTTTAGATCAACACGGACAAGCTCCGTTGAGGCACAAACTTGCCCACAAGATTAGGGGCCTGAAGACTCCAATCGTCGTAGATGCAATTCGCGATCCGTCAGACATCGCTGATGCAAAGCAGGATGGTCGTCCGATTTTGACTTGGTTTGTGGATTCTAGCGATGCTGCCATTACGGCTCGGCTCAGTGAACAGTCGCGAAGGAGCCAGGGAAAAGTTGCCATTGCGAGCCCCGTGGACAAAACGGCAGAATTACTGCGTGGGGAGTCCGACCTAGTAATATCCAATTCTGGCACATTAGAGGAACTCCGATGGAACATAGATGATGCGTTCTTCTCGCACATATACGTAGAGTCTGAAGCGTGACGGGGCTTACTATATCAACTAGCGACTCGGTTTAGCAGGTTCCAAAGTCGAAAAGCAGCACCACGTGCATCACTGCAGTTTGCTGGCGTCTTTGTCTTCTTTCTCGAATCGGACTCTCTCGCCAGACCCTCGCTGGAGAGTGATCTTGTCCTGTTCCCATCTCGAGATGAACTCATTCAGTTTCGTCGCCCCAAGCTTTTCCAATGCATCAATCAAGATCGGTTCCTCAGTTTCCCTCTTTAGGGTTGCAATAAACTCTTTCATTTCACCATATGTGAACAATCCCAAGTGATCTTGGTTCGGAGCCTGCGGCGTATTTGTGACCCACTCTTCGATTCTCTTCCTCGCCTCTTCGATTTTGTCATCCGGCTCCCCCTTGCACCATTTGTCGATCCGCTTGATCTTTTCATCGTAACGCGGAGGTCCCATCAGAATCAGCATGTCGAGTCGACCTGCGCGAATAATTGCACTATCGAACTCTTTCCGATGATTTGTTGCCATAAAGAATATCACACGTGCTTGCTTTCTTAGCCGAAGAATTTTTGGGAGCATACTGGTCGTCAAAAATTTTTGCTCAACGCTCATTTCGGCGTCACTCCCCTCTTCATCATGGTCTCGTCGTTGCACCAACGCATCCATTTCGTCAAACAAGACAACGACACCGTAGAGATCCAGCAGATCATCAAACACCTCATTGACTTGATTGTAGATGCCATCCAGCCCCGCTCTCAGGAAGTCTGATGGTGAAAGTTCCAACAATGGCCAGCCCAACCGCTTTGCGACTATCTCCGCGATTGTAGTCTTCGACGTTCCGGGTGGGCCAAAGAGGAGTGCCGATCGCCGCTCCGACAACTCAAATGATGGTTTCAGGCGCTTCGGGTCTCTTTTCGGGTCATCGCCCGGCAGACTCCAACCAAGTGAATCAATGTCATGTTCGGCTTTCTCTATGATCTCAGACTGAAACACATTTCTCACAGTTCCTAGTTCTGGTGACACGTCGCAGTCCAGAAAGTCGTCCCACACGTCTTCCTGTTTCTTCCAATGAATCTGAACTTGGTCCTTGTACTTTTCAAGCACCCGAACATGGATCTGTTCAGACAGTCGAGCACTCAACCTCGCTAGACACATGTGAGCAACGCCAGTCGGCCATGATTCGGGCTCGCCGCTTTCCAGGGCTCGAACGTCACTGCCAGAATTCCAACCTGCATAAACCTCTCCACCGTGAAGATATTCAATCCGGTTTTCATTCAACCAATCAAGGCTTCTTCGGAGGCAGTCCAGAATTGATTCGTCGGTTAGCATTTCAGGGAATTCATTCAATATTGCTTCGACAACTTCAAAATGCCAACAATGGTTTGCACCTGCATCTGGATAGTGAAAGAGGGGAAAATACTTCCCCCACACACCTGCTGAGTTTTGGTGGTCAAAAAACATTTTGACACCAGCTCTCAACTCACTTTCTGTAGGCAATGCTCTTGCCAAAATGCTATGCACAGCGGGTTGCACTCGCGCAATTCGGCGCAGGACTCGACAAAGACATGCTGACATGGCGAGAGAAACGGGGTCCATCATCGACTGATGATTTGAAGCCACCAACGAGATGCGTTTCGCAAACGTCAAGCTTGCCCATTCCGCAACGTCTTTCGCATTGTCTTGATCCAATTCAAGTCCGGAAGCCATGGATGCTCCGTCAACCACCCAGTAAGCAATCGTAGGCGTCGGCGGGTACTTTTGAACCGCAAATCCTTCAGGTGCGGTCGTCAGCAACGTTTTGCAGATGTCGAGTACAGACTTGTCTTTTAGCTTGCGCGAAGTGTCGTCGATTGGTTCACCAGATTGTTCGGCTTTTGTGACTGGATCTCTTCGCACCTCGACATCATCCACAGTCCGCTTGATATCAGTCAAGCAATTTGCGTCCGTCAGATTCGCACGTGCCAACATCGCAGCCGAGCGAACAACCAGAGCTGCTGTAAAGGCGTTATTCTGGCTGAGGCTCGCTGTAATCCAGTTATGGTCAAGCAGTTTCTTTAGCTGAGCGTCGAGCGCATCTCGCAGCGCATCGCGGTTTCCATTTGTGCCAAAGAAGTCGTCGGCCTTCTCGCCAAGGCAAAAACTCATAAGCGCCGTACACGTAAGCGTCACCCCGATGTCATCAGGCGATTCCGGCGGGCGCGTCGGCAGCCTGAAAAACGTCTCGTCTTTGAAAAACGGACGGTAATCCTCGATCAACGTACGGCGTAAGTGATCAGAATGGCGTCTGAGGTCTCGCATTTTATGCAATATGACGTCAGGCATCGAACACCTCTACAAGTATCTCATGAAAGCTCACTACATCAAGAGTCCTGAATCCCGTACCTACCCAACCAATGGGTGTATGCAATTCGGACTTGAGCATGGAAAGGAAGTCCATCGCCTCGGGAGTAAGTTGCTCAGGGAGTGACGCATTGCGATTGCGGATGTCAATCCGGTCTAATCCCATTACCGCCAAACACGTGGGTTTGTTGTAACGGCATGCAGAACGCACCATTTCCAGATCAAAGCGAGCGACACGGCGGAGCTTCTTCGTAACCGATGTGAACTCTGGCTCTGTTGTGAGAGCTCCTGACTCTTCTTTGATTTTTTCCCACGAAAGTTCATTGAGAAGCGCACCGCTGCGACCGCCGACACGGATCGGAAAAGTACGGATTACGAGGATAATCTCATCAACATCTCGCGGTGAAATGCCAGACTCCATTGCAAATGCGGCGGCCGTCGTGTCCTTTGACGTCACAAATGGGTAAGAAGGCCCGTGCAACAATGAAAGTCCAAATCCTTGCGTGCCTTCGACTATCAAGTGTCGACCTATATCGATCATTCTGTGGAGTGTTGGCGCAAGGGGTTCTACTCGGGCGTATTCGGCAAGTTGAGCCGCATCCCCAGCCAAACGTGTAATAGGGGAGCGTAAGACGCGACCAGCTAGTGCGCTACCGTTTCCGCTACCCGTACTGGCAAAAGACGTGACCAGTTCCCGTTCTGCCTCTCTGTCGGCATCGGTTACAAGCACGGCTCGTGGGTCGACGACTAGTCGATCTCGATCAAGTTCGCAATGTTGGATTTCCTTGATCAGTATTTCTTCGTCGATTACACACCCAGCGGCAAGAGCCAAGGTGGCATCGCTCTGTCCGGCTGCTGCCGGCAACTGTCGCAGCACGCATTCCTTGCCACGGACAATCGTCGAGTGCCCTGAATTTGGACCACCGCAGCGAACTACTACCGGAGAATCGAATTGTCTCGCAGTTAGTGCAACGACCTTGCCCTTTCCCTCCGAACCATATTGTCCACCAACGACAACAGTAACTGGCATTTCCATGCCCTCCGAACGTTTGAAAACGGACTTGCTGACAACACCTCGTGTATCCTACCGGTGATGGACGGTACGGTATGAAATCAGGAATTCAACCAATGCGTGCCGCGTCAGATTCGAAATGGCACTTGCAGCGGAGATTGTACCTGATCATCTGCACTTTGCCAGAGCTGCGCATGTCAGCTGGTCTCGCCTCTTTCCGTACAGTCCGACAAGTAAGGATAGGCGTTCAGTTCCGTGGGCAACGGCCAATCAGAGATAGAATTCATAGGTGGCTCGATAGCACAAGACGTTATGCTCACAACGGCTTCGTCTCTGGAGCGTCCCGGCTTTCGTCTTTTACATCTATTCCTATGAATTACGACGGGAAGCAGTCCATGACTGAGCCAGAATAAACAAGTTGGTGCATGAGATACGCTATCGGACGGGCATTACATGATTTCAGTGAACGGTCCTTTCAAGAAACTCCGCCGCTGGCTCGAACTGACCGACCAGGAGCAGGATGTTTAAGTCGCCCTGCATAAGGGAAGCGTTGCATTAGGCGCTGCGTAAACTGTTGCAGAAGGCGCTCCGCCATGCAACACGTGGTTGTGTTGTGGGCTGTGTCTATTTGTTTTATGCCCACCCCGACTTACGGGTGCCGGGGACTCTCATTCACTGCGTTCATTCGACCCCCGGCTGCATTGCTTGCATTTCGGGGTGATGGTCAACTCGGTCTTTCGACCTCGATTTCCCTTCCAAGTGTCGGACGATCCACTCCACGTTGGCAAACCCAATCAATGCAGCCGGGGCTCCGCCCCGGCACCCTGTCCTCGCGAGCCACTATCAATCCGATCGCGGTCCGCGTCGGCCCTCTCAATTCTGGCACGCTCGCAAGGTCGTCCCTGCGGCCTCCACCTTGCTCGCATGCCGCCGACCCAATGGCCGACACGGCCAAGTCAATTCTTTTCCCCCATCCACCATGCTCTATCACGTTCGACTACAGTTCGGAATTCACGTCGATGCCTCCAGCAACACCGACGCATTCAACAAAGCCTGTCGTGCACTGCGGGAGCATCCCGGTTCGTATATCGCCCGCGTCGAGCAGGCAGGTACCCCCAAGGGGAAGCCTGGATTGCTCAAGCGGATTGTGACGGGGCAATAGCTCCGTCCATTCCGTTTCGGTCAGACGGTCCACCGACTTCGCTCCAGTTGGCGCTCGACGGTGGCTCGCTGCGGCCGGCCCCTGACGGGCCGGTGAAGTCGCCCCTCCCTTGTGTGTGTTTGTGTGCGATGTTTTGTTTGGCGATTCCGCTTGAAAGAAGGACGGCGTACCAACGGCACACCGCCCGTTTGCGAATCCTTCGCTCACTCCCCCAGTCCGGACGCTCAGAAGGGGTGAGTCTCCACTTCGGCCGCTTCAATGTGCTGCTGCGCCAGCTGCAAAACGCGGATTGCCAGCGGAAGGTCTTGGAGACCGAACGAACTTGTGGATCTCCAGTCGCCATTGTCCTTGTAGCGCCGCTGCAGGTTGACGTTGCGGAATTCCCGGTTACCGTCATCGGTCTCCACATCGTTGACAAAGACGCTGGCCGAGACCAGGCCGAGCCGGAACGTCTTCTCAGGAGCTTTCTTCGCCGCTTGCTTGGCCATCTCTCATCTCCTCGCAATAAAAAGGAACGATTCGCGTTCCTGATTGCCGGACGACCCGGCAACAGCGGCTCAGCATGCCAGCTTGAGCGATCCTTGGCAAGAACTTTTGACTGCTCGCGGTCTGGGCATTGTAGCGGGCCGGTCCCTAATGCCGTCGAAGGGCTGCTCGCCGGTCGGCGCCGGCAACGGTTGCCTGCGCCCTGCTGGGCAACCGGCACGCCGACAACCGAACTCCGCCCGAAAGTTCGCCCCCGGCTCGGCACCCTTGACGGCGGGCTGCGGCCCGCTGGAACATGACCGCTTCTCCGCAGTCGATCGATTCGCGGATGAAGACCATTACTTTTTCCCCCCTTCATCCTATGGCGAACACATCGTCCAAGGCAGAGCGTCCGGCCGAAAAACAGGACGCAACATCACCGGCCCACCCCGTTGAGCGGGTTTCCTACGGAAACGTCTCAGCGTCGATTTTCGTGCGGGAGCACAGGCTTCCCAACAGCAAGTCCATCGTGAAATACAGCGTATCACTCCAACGAAGCTACCTTGATCGCCAAGGTGAGCGTCAATGGACGAATACGCTCGACGAAGACGACCTGCTTGCCGGAGCGGAGGCCCTCACGGACGCCTTCAAGGTGATCTGGCGCAAGCGACGGCATTCGTAGCCGGCGTGAGTCGCCTTGCCCACGGCCAGTTCGCAGCTGGTCGTGGGTTTTTTCTATTTCAATTCCAATTCTTCAATTATGACATCCGTCAAAGATACATCAGCGGCTCACTCTCCCGGCCCGTGGAATACATGGGATTACGAGGACCCGGATTATCCAGAAGTGTTCATCGAGGATGACAACGGCTATCGAGTTGCGTACGTGGACAGAGAGGTCGAAGACGTGAATCGAGCAAATGCCGATGCAAGGCTGATCGCCGCCGCTCCCGAACTTCTCGAAATTGCAGAAATCCATCTGGCTCAGTGCCTGAAACGCATTGACTATGAATGCGAGCACCTTGAGGATTTCTGGAGCGAGGAAGGCGAACAGGCACTAACGAAGCTGACCACGGAAGCGGAGCGGATCAAAGAACTCCTCGCCGAGATCAATTCCTAATTCTTTACGCCCCATTTCATCATGTTACTTGTAAATCTCAGTGGCACACCACCGACCCACACTCCCACACCGTGGATCATCGACGGGAGTACGATTCGCGATCAGGAACACCACGCAATTGTCGAGTTGGCCGGCGATAATCTGCCGCCGAAGCAGGTTGCAGCCAACGCGTCATTGATAGCGACCGCTCCGATCCTGCTGGAGCTGGCCCACGATTATGAAGCCACGTGCGTTGACCGCCTCGGGTTGCTGCGCGAAGAGGAATACCAGTGGCGAGATCCCGCCGAGCTGCGCCACATGATCGGTCATTGGACCGTGCAGCTGGAAGACGTCCGGCAGGTCATTGCGCAGGCCCAAGGCGTGAAGGATGCCTGAACGCCGGACCGGAATCGGCCACGATCGCCCCACGGCATTACGATGCGTCTGTGGGGCGTATTTTTCTGGTCGCAACGGATGGCGACGCGGCACGGAGTCTCCCCTCCTTCGCAGACCTCGCCCTGCTCGGCCCGCTTCGCTGGTCCGCACCGGCCGACTGTCGCCCCGCGTTAATGTGTGTAGCGTTGGTAATGAAATCAATTGTGCCGCACCCCTCGTCACTCCGATCGTCAACCTGAATTCACCGGTCGTCAGACCGATCGGCGTGCCGATCCGCAATCCTTGCCATGACGGTCGTCATGAAGATCGACATTGCGTTTAGTTGCCGATCGTATCGGCGATCCCCTGCCGATCGCACGAAGGATCGCCAGCACAAATTGCCGGTCGGCACCATCACCTTAGCGCTTTGATGTAACCTAACACGATACGGCAATCTGACGATCGTCAACTGAAGAGGGGATCGTCTTGACGGCCACCGACCGATCGGCGCAGAACTTGACGCGCACCGATCGGCAGGCGTAGCCTGCGATCGTCAATTCCACATTTCAGTCATGTCTGCCGATCCACCCGCAGGCTACCTCACGAGGCCGGAAGCCTCTAAACGGTACAACCGCTCGCAACGGGCGCTCGAACGTGAACTCGACGGGGCGCTGGCTCAGCAGGACGCGAAGCAACTCATCCACTGGAAGCTTGTCACAAAGGATGGGCAGATCCGCGATGGGGGAACTGTCACCTCGGAAGCTGTGAAGGAGTTGGTGGCCGAAGGAATGAATCCGGCGTGGTATGTTTCTGAATCCTACCTGGTTGAGACCTACGGATTCAGGGGGACATCGAAACCGGAGAAACAACCGCAAGTCGCCCCGACAACCACCGGCTCTGACTGCTGGAAACCACCATCCGGACAGCTGGCCGAGGACTCGCAGAAAAGTCACACACCTGAGTTTCGGTCGGATGACGTCGAGTATCTCAAGGAACGCATCCGACAACTGGAACGGGAAAAGCAACAGGAGATTGAACGGCACGACAAGATCGTGTCACGGCTGTTTGAACAACTGGCGGTTAAAGATAAGCAGATCAGTGCGTGGGACGACGTCACGCAGAATATCACCAAGGGGCTGGCCACGGGCCAGCTTCAACCTCGTCTGCCGGGTGCAGAGGCCACGCCGACGAAATCTCAGGAAAGGGAGGACCCTGACACCAAACCAGAATCCGGTGCGGAAGTGATCGAGGTCGAAACCGCACCGAAGAAGCGTACGCAAACACGCACGGCAGCAAAGCCCAAGAAAAAGTCGGCGGCCAAGAAAAAGGCAGCGAGACCGAAAGCCAAACAGCCCACAAATAATACGATGAAACAACCCACGAAACCATCGGCCAAAACGAAAAGCAACAAAGCCGCCAAGACGACCGTGTGGGATGAATTACCGACATTTGCCCGTCTGTTCGGCCGCCGCAAATGAATCGGAAGACAGTCGACGCCACCGGCCAACGACTGCCTGAATCGAATAAATTTCACGGCTTTACGCGGCTGGACGCCAATTTCCTCTACTGTCCCAATCAGTTTCTCGACGTCTGTCTGCCGCATTCGTCGCGTAGCGTCGTGCGGCTGGTGGCGTTCATTCTGGACCAGACACTCGGCTGGCTCGACGAACACGGCAACCCGATTTCGCAGAATATCACAGTTTCGTTTAATCAGCTGATCCGTTCAGCCGGCATCAGCAGGGGAGCGATCCGCAAATCGATCGACGATGCTATTGCAGGCGGATTTATCTGTTGCGTCCGCGAGGGGAAACCGGCGGCTGTTGGAGAACCGCCAGAGCACGCGACGTACGCGATCCGATGGGATGATAGCGGCCAATACCTCGATGCTTCTGAATCTTTTGAGGGATTCTACGCCGGAGACGGCTATCGCACGCCGATTCCGAACGCGTATTTCCGCCATGTGGTTCCCAACGAAACACTGACCGTTACGAAAGTTGTGGGAACAGTCCTGCGACATACAGTGGGCTATCAAAACCACTTTGGCGGTCGAAGGCCGGAGGCGCCGCTCTCGTACCGCTTCATTCAGAGATTCGCGAACATCCCCGATCCCAAGACACTCAGTGCGGCGATTTCGTCGGCCATCGCTTCGCAATATATCGTCTGCATCGATGAAGGCGTGTTTCACCAGGACCAGAATCTCCGCCGACCAGCAACATATGCAGTGAAATGGCTATCTGATGCGCCGAAGTCCACAAGCGGTTCAAAAAAACCAGCAGGAGGGCGGTTCAATAAACCCAGCAGCCCACCGGTTCAGAAAACCCAGCAGGACCAGTCCAATATTCCCAGCAGCAGTGGTTCAGAAAACCCAGCAGGAGGGCGGTTCAGAAAACCCAGCAAAGAAAAGACAGGACAGAAAAACACTTTGCAACAACATTCTGCTGCTGCCGATAAGAAAGGTTTTCAGCTTCTTTGTGAAGTGGGATTCGATGAGAAGACCGCCGAAAAGTTATCCGAAGCGTCTAACACGGACGTGATTGAACGGCAGATCAAATGGATTGGCCGGCGAAAAGTTGAACAAAATCGGCTGGGGATGTTGCGACGCGCCATTGAAGAGAACTGGCCCGAACCGGACCGGCCGAAAGACGCCAAGATGCTCAATCGCGAGCTTCGTGAACGCGATCGCAAGCGCGCCGCTGAAGAGGAAAGAGAGGAACGCAAACTGCTAGCCGACAAGACGCAGAGAATTGGGCGCAGAGCTGAGTTGCAGAAAAATTGGGATGACCTGTCGGATGCCGAGCGGAAACGCATCGAGTCCGCTGCCTATGACAACCAGAACAGTGAGATGCTGAGGCGGCTGTTTCAACGTAGCGAGTCTCATCGGCTGCGCGAATGTTTCCGGCAGTTGGACCGAGAAAAGACGTCCGGAGAATCAACGTCACATTCGTAAATGACCGACCCGCAATACCACCCGCATTTCCGCCGTCAGCCCCGCCGATTAGGCGGCGGACCAAACGGCGGGCCGGTCGCGATCGGAGATCGACGACGCGGGGCTTGGCGAAGCCAAGCAGCGTCCTCTCATGAGGTGACACCACTCGCGGGGTGGAACCCGCGAGGCCCCGACCTCCGACACGCCACGCGGAGCTGACGGCTACGATCGGGGCCTCGCGGCTCCTGACGTCGCCCGCTCGCGGGTCACGCACGACTCCCTGCCCACGGCAGCGGGCTATCGCAAAGCGTTACTATCACCGAACCCTATCGGCTTCGAAATCCGAGGGCAACATATTCTTCTCATGAGATGTGGCAAAGTGGATTGCGTAAAATGGCTGGGATGGATCCCTTCAAGCTCGCTCTGTCAACGGATGTTCGTGCATAATATCGGTTCGTCATTCGTTACGAACGCATTCTTCTAAAGGCCATGTAGCACTCGTCAGCACCAGCTGTTTGACGACGCGCCTTGCTGCCTCGACCTGCGGTCGGTGAATATGACGTGAAAAGACCGATGTGAGTTGGAAGCACGACGATCCTGCAGCGGGCGATGCACCCGCCTGAAGTTTGAAGTGGTTGAAACGTATATTCGACGGCGTTGAAGACCGCAACGGCACTCGCAACCACACCTTCGCAAGCAAGCCGATGAGAATACCCAGAAGAGCGTCGCTTGCCAAGAATCGGAGTTCGATCCCAAACAGTTCGATCAGCGATCGATCGCAGCGGAGTTCGATGAGATGGAACACATTTGCGAGAGGTCGGCTGATGCGTAAAGCGAACGAAGCTTATTTACATCATGTTCAAACCAGGCATTCAGCCAGCGTTCGTATTCTTCAATCACATCGCATTCAAGTGCGGCTCTCGAGATGGCTTTAGTGATCAGGTATGACGTCATCATGCCGGACATGATCGCACGCAAAACGCCGTGGGATGAGGCGGGGTCGAGCTGCACTGCCGCGTCACCGACGAGGAAGTAACCGGCCCCGGCCAAACGTTCAGCTCGCCGCCATGTGACGTCTTCGCCACGGATCGGCGCATCGTCGTCCAAAGCGTCTAGCGGTTTGGGGCGCCAATCAGGTGCGGGCTCATCGCCCCGCCGCGAGACCCGCGTCCAGTGGTATCGGCCTGGCGCGACGCGTGCCATCCAGGTCCAGCCGTTTGCATCGGTGATGATCGTCGGGGCTTGATCCAGCGACGGCACGCTACCACAGACGTAGCCGTACCGCGCGGTCAGTGCGGGTGATCGATACGTCAGCTTGTGCCCGAGTTGTCGACCGAGCCACTGCCGCCCTCCGGTCGCGTCAATGGTCCAGCATGCCCAGATAGCCCCACGCTCAGTCTCAACGCCCGTTACTCTGTCGTCCTTTTGCAACACGTGTTCGGCGGCCAATTCGTGATTAACGCGTACTCCGGCTTGTGAAGCGCAGCGTAGCAACTCCGCGTCAAGTTCATCGCGTGGCGTCTGAAAACCAAGCCATAGACCGTTGCTGTCTGCACCGAACGCTTCGAAACGTGAGCTTTCGCCCCACTTCACCTGAGCACCCAAGTACCGAATGGGATTGTTCAGCGTAGTGGTCGATAAGCCAAGTTTGTTTAGCAGAGGTTCGATACCCGGATGCAGCGTTTCGCCAGGACGATGACGCGGGAACCGCGCGCGTTCAAGGAGTGTGACGCGCAGCCCGGCCCGTGCGGCAGTGATAGCCGCGGCCGAACCCGCGGGCCCGCCACCAATGACCACGATGTCGGTATCGTTCTCTGGCGACATCTGATCCGCCTAGTGAGGTATGAATTGAAAGCGCCGGCTGCCTCTTTTGTACGCCACGCCGTTGTCTGCATAGTGACAAATGTGGTGCAACTGCACGGCTCGGCGTACGCGGTCAAGTTCGGAGGTCGCGATGACATTTGGTCTGCATTCTGCAAACTCCAGCACATACCCACTACCGGTAAGTGCAGGCGATCCTCCGCCAAAAGCTGACCAGTCATCAACCGCGCGAAACACGACAAGGCAGAACGGCTGGCTGGAAATCGAACCGATTACTTTGATGCATTGGCGCAACGCTTGGTTTCTACGGACCAGTTCCTCGGTTTGCACTTCCGCGGTCAGTGAAACGCGAATGCGATTCGCAATCGAATGCGTCACATAGTCCGAACGTTCAATCGGAACATGATTGACGTGCAGCCGTCCGTTGACGCGTTCAAAGAACGGGCCAAACTCCCCATCCCAACCGTGATACGATTGAACATCACCTGCTGCGACGCGCTCGTGCTTAGGGTGGAATCCGAGTTCTTCATCCAGCATCGGAAGCTTGTTCTCAAAATCCTCGTTGCCAAAGGTTCGGCTGTTGTCGGGCGCTACCGCCGGCCAGAAAGAAGAGAGCGCTGCGCAGAGCTTTGCATCCTCGGGGAATGGCGAACCCAGCCCACTGCTGGTGAAGTGCGACTCGCCCTGGGCATCGCGGCTGCGCGACGTGTCCCATCCCGGCGCGAAGATATTCGAAGCACCGTCAGGCAGCATGCTGACGGCGTGATTCGGATTGCCAATGATGCCCACCTGTGGACCGATCGCCAAGTTACCAACGATTGCAGTTGCCGTCGAATCGTTGTGATTGAATGCGAACTCGGTCGGCATCGACGGGCGCGGTAGCGCTGTATTTGGTGGCAAGGTGCCATTCGTCAGTGGGTCGGCGAGCGGAAAACGCCCTACCTCATTGATCTCGCTCTGGTCGGCAAGCGGCATGAAGTCGGGCGCGGTGACCAACGAAAAGGCGGGTTGATTTTCTATATCTCTATCGAGCCCGTTCACAATGGCTTCGACACAACCATCGCACGAATCATCGACAAAGTGCGCCGCGGCATAACCACCATCTTTGAGCTTGCGGGCAAATGCCGTCGAACCCAGACGGTTTAAGTCATCGGGAGCCTGGTCGGCTGGTCCGGTCGGATCTACTTCGTGCCGGATATTGATAAATTCAGGCGCGAGACGATCGCCATTCGAACTGCTGCTGATATGAAGACTCGACGTTACGAACCGAGCAGATGACTGAGCCGAAGGTACAACGAAGTGAACGATCTGGTCCGCTTGAGCAACACTGTTGTGCTGTTTGACGGTGCGCAACAGTCGATCGCCGGGTACGGGTTCTACCAGCGCTGTGGCCCCCGCACCTTTCAGCTTGACAAGCTTTCCGCCGTTGGTCGAATCACGGACGAATGGCAGCTTGTCAATATCGAAGCCAGCCGGCGCGGTAATGCCGCCGCGGCTGGTAGGCAGCGCATGGATTCTTCGGAGTTTCTCGTTACGGTGAAATTCAGCAAACTCAACGGTCAGGTTGCACCCCTTGATGCATTCACGCCCGGAGAACAGCTTGTGGACGGGGAAGATGTACTCCCCTGTGTCCGCCCCCGGCGCGCCAAGGCGTCCCATGACCGAGCCGTCACTACGATTCCCTCGCCTCGCGAGAAACGCACCATACCGTGTGGGCAACACGGGCAACGCATCGCCTCCGCCCGGTGAGATGACCCAGAAGCTTCGTCGTGACCGGTCATAATTTGGTCCGGTTGTGCCGACGCGTGCCACCCCCGTGCGCGAAAAGGCCAAGTCTGCGTGTCGGCGGTGTGACGTTCGGCTCGCAACACGATACTGGTAAGCAAAAACAGCGACGATCGTATCATCCAGGTCGCCGCGATCCGCGACCAAGCTGTATATGTAGTTCTCAACATCGTCGAGTTGCTTGAGCGTCGGGTAATCGGCTTGGTTTGGCGTTGCCGGTCGCATGCCATCGGCCGTTGGATGCACATCAGGACATGCCAGGGCGTGATAGAACAAGCTGCGGCCCGGCGCACCGCCGTCGATGCCACGATTCGCTGACCGATGAAATCCTTCAAATCCGGGGACCGAGCGATCGATCGTCTGGAGTGGTGCGGCCAATGCCTCTGCAAGTTTGGTCTTGCTTGACTGGTCAATATCTAGGTCACCGTCGGTGACACGCAGCAACAGGTCGCGCCAGCCACGATTCTTCAGTTGATCGCAAAGCTTCTTGACTTCGTCGAGCACGGCCATATTCGTGTTTCCTGTTGGGGGGATCGAAACGGCTAGATGTTCAGGTCAATAAATACACACGCGTGATCGGAGGCCTGTTCATTCTCCTGGGTCAGGTCCGGGTAATTCGGCCAGCGAAGATTCTGCGATTGCAAGGAGCAGAACAATCCGTCGCGGAAGATACCGCCGCCGTTGTAGGCTTGGCGCAGGCTTTGCGAGATATAGATGTAGTCGAACCGCTTAGGTAGAGTGCAGGTACCGAAGGTTCCGGGGCGATTGCCAATCGCAAAGTTGGGCAGCGTGAACACTTCGATCAAGGGGCTGTTCTGCAGGTAGAGCGACCTCAAATTCTCCGCTCGTGTCTGGCCGGTTTTCGGTCCTTCGTTCAGGTCACCCAGCACGATGACGTGCTCGCCGGCCGCGACAAGATCGTCCACAATTCGTCGCACCGCCTGGGCTTGTCGGCGGCGCTTCGCGCCGCCTCCGCCGGACTGCGACTTAAAGTGATTGACGAGGATGTGCACCGTGTTGCCGTTGGGCGTTTGCACTTCGTACTGCGCGCAGTCGCGGCTGAACACGGTGCCCACGTTATCAGTCAGGTCCACGTTCGACCGGATTGACTCGATTTCATACCCGGCGCGGGTCATGATTCCCACGTCGATGCCGCGGGGATCGTTGCCATCGACGAGCATCACGTGGTCATACGGAATGTTCAACATCTCCTCATTGAACCGCACCAGCGACGGTCGATCCTCCGCCTCGACGATTGCGATAATGTCGGCGTTTACATCGTCGATGACTCGTCCGGTCAGGCGCGTTGCCTTCTCATTGGTCGGTTCGGTGGCCAGTTCGACCCAACCGATCCATGCCCCACGACCGGTCGCGATGATCTTGACCGGTTGCGTCGCGTCTCGGGCTTGGCTGTCAAAACTGCCTCGATTGTTCCGTAGCCAAGCCCATCGCGGTGTTGGGGTTCGCTTTCGACGCGGCACATTGTTTTCATTGATCGAATAGATGTCCAACCGCACCAACAGGTCGCGCATCCGCCGTCTATCTGCGGCCGAGTAAATCGGCTTATTGAACAACTCGTTGACTTCATGGTAGGCGTCGATGATCGGTTTACCTGCGTCCCAATCCATCGGGTTAAACGCATTGGGACGCGCAAAGAGGTTTTCGACGTTGTAGCAGGCAATGCGTGTCATCAGTGTCTCGCCTCTGGGTTACAGCCAGTCGATCATGTCGCCGAATGTCTGGACATTGTGGTCGGCCAGTTCCTTGATCTGCTCCGCCAGCACTTGCGCACAAAGTCGCGTGTCGGCCAGCGCATCGTGCAGTTCTTCTTCATCGAAGTCGATGCCGTAGTGCCGACCTTCATCCGCCAACTTGTGCGGTCGACCGGGATGAAGCTTCTGTGCCAGCAGCAGAGTGTCGATGTAGAAGTCTGACTGCACATCGATACGCGTGTGTGATTCCGCACGGCGTATGAACGGCAGATCGAACCGCTTGACGTTGTGTCCCGATACCACCCGCTCGTTAACGAGTTGGTCGAACTCTGTGAGCACCGTGTCGATCGTTGGCTGGCCGCGGAGTGATTCCGTATCGATCCCCGTGAGTTCGACAATTACATCCTCAAGCGGAAGGTGTTCTTCGCCGGGAAAGACGAGTTGCACCCAATCGTTATTGGCGTTATTGGTTGGCTGGCCCTGATCAAACAGCACGACGGCGATCTGAATAATCCGATGCTTCGAGGGCATCAAACCCGATGTCTCCAGGTCGAAGACCGCCACTTCAAGTTCGGCCAGTTTTGTTTCATACAGCGGAAATGGCATGGTGTTTCCTTCATTTTGATGTCGACTTCAATCAGTCGCCGTGCTGGTGGTACAGCTTGCGCCCGGCGTAATCCACTTCGTAGATCTCACACATGTGATCGACCGTGACCTGCGCGGGTTTAACCTCCAACTCATCAGAGAGGACTTCTGGAATGAAGATCGCGCACAATTGGCCAGGCGTGACGAGGTCGGTTTCCATCTGCAGCTGCTCATTGTAGGTCAGCAGGCCGGGCACGACCTTACTTGCCCAGTCGGTTTCGACGTTCGCCTGCACGGCTGTGAGATACCATCCCTCGCCAAGCAGATCGAACACAGGCAAGATGCCAGCCGCCTCTTCGTTGGTTGTCAGAAAGTGCGACCCGCGGCGGTCGAACAGATCGAAGTTGCCCTCGGCCACCGCGTATAGCTTGTGACGATCCGGTGTATAGACCAACGTACGGGTGCGATACGCCTCGTCGCCCGGGTCTTCCTGCAACAATACACGGCCCCACGGATCGATGCCCATGCTGTCAAGCGAATGGAACAGATACTCTGCATCGGACGACTTATCCTCGGGATTGACGCGAGCATTAAGAACAATCTCGATCGTGCCACAGGGCAGGTCGTCCTCTCCCAGCGAATCGCAGTCATAGAACGTCAGGCGAAATAGCCGACTGTTGCCATCGAACTGATCGGTCGTACCGAAATAGAAGACCTGATCGTGTTCGTGATGCGGCTTGGGGCGAGGATCCCAGGCGCCGTCTTCGGGACGCAGAAACTGCGTGACGCCCAGACGAATGCTGTCTCGCTGCAGCGCAATGCCGGGGTTATCTTGCGCCAGCGGTTCACAGTCACCGTCTTTCGTTTCAGGTGGCAAGGCGACCGCTTTGGACCGATCACCCAGATCGATCAGGCGGAACTCCGCTTCACCTTCGTAAGTCGTCTGACCAAAGCCGAATTCACGGTGCTCCCAATTGATTGGCTCACCCTCGCGCACCACCTGAATTCCGTAAAGCTTGCCGCCGACCAACCCGGCTTGTGCCAACTCCAGCGGCATACTTGAGTTCTTCGCATCCTCATGTGTCATCTTCTCGCCGACGTAAACATACATCTCGCTAGGCGGGCGGTAGTGGTCGTACCCCGCCGCACAAGGGTCGGGCGTACTACGCGGCGGATCATCCGATTTCTCCGTGTCGTAGACGCGATGTGATTCTGCATCGTCCGGAAGGATCACGATCGTCTTACGTCCGGCCTTCGGACACGCCAGTGCATTCTCATAGCTGCCGCGGCCCAGGTGCGGCAGTTCATACGTGTGACCTTCGCGTGGCCCGGTCAATACGTGCGCAAACGCTCGTCCATGATCAGACTTGAACCGCGTATGTGTCTCTTCAGCACCAAGGAAGATGCGCTCAGTCGTGCCATACTCCGTGCCTTTTTCATCCTTGAAGTAGAGCGCGCTGGTCACGGGCAGATCCGCAGAACACAATCGTTCAATCGGCACGCTGCGGCTCGTCCGGTACCCGCCGCCAGCGTGTTGCCAGTGATGAACGGCCTGAATCTGATCGCGGCCGGAGACGACGCCGATACGCCCCTTTCCTCGCTCGTCGTTCCAGTGGGTCGTATCGATCTGCCAACGAGAGACAAATGCCCCGCTGCTGGCATGGGCGCGGCGCCGACCGGCGTTGAAGCGAAGTTCGTGGGTCAACACGATCTCAAACCCATTGTCCGTCCCGGGCAACGCGAACGCACCGATCCCATCGGGCACACCGGCGAACTGATACTCACCATCGGGTGCATCGGGCACGGTCAGTAGCGGGCGAACGAGGATGTCGTGATGCTTGGGGATCAGGTATTGGATGTACATGAATGTTTCTTCTCGATCACATCGGTGATTAAGCGCTCATGGCTCGGACTACTCGGTTTCCGGTTTCTCCACGCGTTCCATCGTGTTGATGCTGATGTGCGGCCAGCGGATTAGGCCTTCGCCCTGCCCGGGCGGTCGCTCAAAGAAATCAAGCATGACGATCTGGAGATACTGAAGACGCAGTTTGTGCTCTCCGTCTTCGTCCTTCTCTTCCAATTCCTGGATCCAGAAGGTGGATTCCATCTTCGTGGCATCGGCCTGAGTCTCGATAAAGGGAATGTTGACGATGCCGCCAGCGAGAATGTCCGTATCGAGGTGGAGTTCGGTGGTGCGGAGAATATTGGCACCCGCATTCGCCTTTTGGAGCAAACGAGAGGTGTCCATCGGATCAAACAGGTTCTCGAACAGATTCTCGTTGAAGTGCTTGTACGGAAGCAGATAGTCTCGGTTGATGTCTTGCTCGACGCCGATCGGAAACGCATGTACTTCATCGGGAATCCGCGGCGGCCCGTCGTGCTTGTGAACATCTTCGTCGAAGCGGCCCAGGCCAAGCGCGCTGTTGCCATGAGGGATCGTTGCCAGGCGTCCTATGTTCACGCCGTCGGTGTCTGCGTTAGACATGTGCAGGAAAAGCCCTGGTTCATGGTGGATCGCCAATCCAGGAAGTCCGGCTAGACCGCTGTCCGGGAAGTCTTCAGCGGCGACCTGAACAATCTTCTGTTCGTAGTCAAGTGTCACAATCAACTGATCGATATTCTGCCGAGGGTCATCATCGGTTAGTCCGCGGTTGGGTACAGCCTTGTCGACTGTGGTGAAACGCAGCACTTCGTTGTACTGATTCATCAAAAGGCGATAGTTCAGGTCGTGATCCGGTGAAGCGAATGGCAATGCGATCAGGTTCCAGCCACGTCCCGGCAGGTTGGGCAGGTTTTTCCAGACGCCGGGCAACAACTGAAGCGGACCGAGTTCATCGTCGCCGGACTTTGCTGGCGCGATGGTTCGACGCTGAGCTTGAAGCTTTTCAAATGTCGACATGCCTGCATCTCCTTGAATTATTTTGGCGCGCCACACTGCGACGCGCTCGGGTTATGGTTCGATCTATTTGAACGCCGGAATGATGCCTCCTCCGCTGGAATGCATCAGTGCTGTCATCTGATACTTGACTTTGAACATCAGACCGCCGACCTCGCGGAAGTGAGTAGCCTTCTCGCCGAGTTCCTGTCCCTCACTCACCTTCTTCGAGCTGGTAAAGCCGAGTTCCAATTCGCGCAACAAATCTGAATACGTCTGCTGAAACTCGGCCAGCTTTTCCTGGACGCCTGGCGACAGACTCGTCTGGCCGTTATCCTTAAGAACCTCAGCATGGTGCACCGCATTTTTGCTGTAATCGACAGCGATCTGTGGGCCGGTGGGATCGGCGTCGGGCGAATCGGTGGGCAGATATCGTCTACCAACGAGCAGTTCATTGAACTTGTAGAAGTGTGCGAGGTCCGGTTCTTCGCCAAACTGCTCGTGATCGCCGCTGAAGATAGTGTGGCCGAAGCCTTCGCCCTCATCGACGATGATCTTGATTGCGCGCCGCGCGGAGTCGTAATCAGTCACTTCAACGATCTCACCACCACCGCTGTAGTACTCCTCCGGCGGCGTCTGCACATCGGGATTGCCGATGAACAGTTCGGAGAACTTGTTTTTCTGGACTTTGCGACAATAGTAGTCCAGCTCATCTTTGATGGAGGCGTAGAATTGCCCGATTGACGAGTAACCTCGGCCTTGCGGTTCTGCGTCGATGGGCGTCGGCCGCTCGATGTCGAGAAAGGATTCCAACGCTTTCGGCGAGAAACAATTGAGCGAGACAACGACATTGCCATCGCTTTCGGGAAGGGGCCCCGGATAGGATAGTACGAAATCGGACGCGCTCATTTTCGGCGTGCCGCCAATGGCGAGCAGCAGGTTGGCGACGAGCGCCATATGCAGCATTTCTTCTTTGGCTACGCTGAGGATTCTGTCGGCTGCTGCGTCGTTGGTTCCATGTTTTATTGAATAGAGCGCGCACAAATACGGCGGAATCGTCGCATGCTCGAGTTGTAAGGCGATCTCCAAGTGATGGATCAATTCGGCACGGTGGGCTGTTTCATCTTTGCCACATCGGTCGAAGGGCGTTTCGATACTCGGCGGCACGCGACGTTTGACTTTGATTGGCTTCATAACAAAGATCCAGAGCCTTCGGGGCCATTAGGCCAATTCTTTTGTGATCGCATCGGCAGCCTTGAACGCGAGCGCGGCGATGGTCAGCGTCGGGTTGGCCGTGCCGATTGTGCAAAAGTTGCCCCCGCCAACCAGGAACAAGTTGGGATGATCCCACGTGCGCTGGTCGGCATCGACCACCGAGTCGCGCGGCGAATTGCCCATGCGATGTGTGCCTACGGCGTGCCCCGCACCGTGGTATTCGTACCACTGGCCATCGACCTTGAACCGCCCCGCTGCGATGCCGCTGGGCCGGTCGTAGTCGGTTTCATCCGTCACGCCGAGTTTCGCGAAGATCTCGTCCGAAGCCTTCCTGGCATTGACGATGCCCTTCTTGCAATAGTCATCAAGACGGTATGAGATGACCGGCCGGTAGTTACCGATCGCGTCTTTATAGCGCGATTGGATCGTCACACAGTTCTTCGGGTCGGGCAATTGCTCAAGCTCAAAGCCCAGACGGAACTGCCGCGAACAGACATCTTGCATCTCTTGCCGCAATGCCTTGCCGAACAAGTCACCGGCATGTTCGGCTTGGCGAATCCCTTCGGGGTGATTCCCAAATGCATCATTGAAGTGCTTGCGATCGACCAGCGACATCAGTGTTGTATGTGGTGTGCCATTGGGAAAATCGACGCCCCAATTGCCGATCTCGACGCGAAACGCGGCGGATTCACTGCGGAATGCGCCATCTCGGAACAGCGGGATGCCCGATGTTGAACCCGGCCCGCGGTAGCTGCCGATCGGCTTGGGCATTAGACCCCAGGTCAACACAAACGGGTGATCCATCAGGTTGCAGCCAACCAATTCGCTCGAGTTGGCGGCGTCCGACGCAAGCAACAGTTTGGCTGTCTCTATCGCGTGCGCCGCAATCACATAGACTCGGCCCCGCGCGACGTGCTCGGTAAAGCTGGGCTGATCGGGATCTGCGTACTTCTTGTAGCGCACCCCCACGACGCGCTCGGATCCGGGATCGATCTCGATCAACGAGGCGACGGCTTTGATGATCACGTCGAGCCGACCACAGTTTCGCTCAATCGCGGTGCGGAGTGTCTTGAGGGCTGAATACTTCGCCTGTACCGGGCAGATCGGGATGCAGCTTGCGTTGCCCTGGCATCGCCCACCGCGCTCGTCCGGCAGGTCCGGGTCGCCGACCGGGCGATACGACCCGACGATCTCGCGGGCTTCACGCGGGTCGGTCAGGTTTGCGCGCGGGATTGAGTTGCGCGCCGCCGGCGTGCTGGAAACCTCTAGTGGATAGGCACGACCATCAATGTCAATCGACTTTCCCTCAAAACGCTCTCGGATGGTGTCGTCCAGATAGCTAGGTGGCACGCGCTCCATCGGGTAGTCGTAGCCGGTGGCGTAAAGCTGATCGTCACGATCGACACTCTGCTGCTCCGCTGCATTTGCCGAGACACCCAGTTCCCACTCGGCCATCTGGTAGTACGGCTGTAGGTCGGTGTAGGTAATCGGCCAGTCGATGCCGTGGCCGTAGAGCGACTTGAGTCGAAAGTCCTCCGGCAAGAAGCGCAGGCAGGTTCCCATCCAGTGCAGCGTCGTGCCGCCGGCGTGGCGCATGTAGTTGCTGCCGTAGTTCATCGGCCCGCTCTGCTCGTAATACTCATGGAAAGGTCGCTGAATCGGTGCGTTATCGCTGTGCGGATAAGGCGAAGTTGGCGTCTTGAGTTCCTGAGTAAGAAACCGCTCGACAAAGCTCTGAAACCCGCCCTGCTCCAACCCTGTGCCTGGACCAGCTTCGAGCATCAACACGCGCTTGCCACGGTCAGCCAACTGCTTGCCGAGGATCGAGCCGGCCACGCCTGCGCCGACGATCACGATGTCGTAGAAATCGTCCTGGATCATGACTGTCACACCCCACTGCTACTTACTCGATCACCGGCATCTCCGGCGCTGCGCGCCACATGCCAAAACCCGCGGGCTTCACGCCACGCGGATGCGTGCCCATATTTGGCCAGACCAACCCCTCGCGATACGCATTCGCCGAGATTACATGCCCTTCCAGCGGCGAATGCGACGGTGGCGCAAACGCTGCATGCCAATCCACCGAAAGCGGATGCCAGTTGCCGACGTACCACATTATGACGATGCTGCGCGCCATCGGGCCGAAGCGGTCGTCATCCCAAATCGCCCGCTCGATTGCCTGTTCGTTGGGTCCCGCCGACTGCGCTGCGATGAGTAGACCATCGGCGTTCGTCTGCCCCGCGCCACGGACCAGAGTGTCGAAGTATTCCTGCCCCACGCCGGTTAGCAGGAGTTCTGTCTCGTCGAACCCGGTCAGGACAACGGACAAGTCAATGAATTGCTGAAGCAATAACGAAAGTGTTGGCATTTAAGTACCCTCGTCTGCGGGCCGCGCACCGTCTATTCTTACGCGAAGGTTCGTTTCAGCGGACTCAAATCGAGCGAACCGCCTGGCTTTGGAGGCGATGGATTGAAATCCGATCCAATGCCCTGCTGAAAATCAAAGAATCCGTTAGGGTCTTCTTTCATTTTGATCTTAACGAGTCGGTCGTAATACTTTCCGTAGTACTTCTGCTGCCAGTCGACCAGCAGCGGGTCGATGTAGTTCATATACGCACCGATCGCGCCCGAGGCGTCAGCGAGTTCTTCGTAGAACTCATACGCCCACTCAACATTGCGTCGCATCTCATCAGGCTTGGATGAATCCCAGATCGCTTTGACCTCCGGCACATATCGCGCGTGGCGGAATGCAAAGCAACCGTCGTCCTCACTGAAGTCTTCTTCTTCCGCGCCGCCCAGGTGCGTCCAGACAACAAAGCTGTCTTCCGACGGGGCGCGGATCATGTGTTTCTTGAACACATGGGCGACATCTGGGGTCATGCTCTTGGGTTCGGAAATGACCGAGCGGATATACGCGCTGCGTCCCTCGACCTGGGTACCGGCACCGATGAAGTCTTCCCACTCCGGCAGGGTCATGCGACGGAAATCCACCAGAGCTGGCCGTGGCAACTGCCTCAAGAGCGGCATCAGGCAATCCATGCCGTCTTCAAAGTTGCCATTAAAAATCGTCGTCAGCCGAAGCGTGAGCACCTTGTGGCTGCTGCTTGGGTTCCGGGGATTGGGCTGATGGCCGAAGTAACCATACACCGCCATTTCGCGTGGGAAGTTCTTCTCTTCGATCCACTCATTGTAATACGCAAGCACGTCCGCCATGTGGTCAAACTGGTAGATGATCTGTCCGACCATCATATCTTCCGCTTTGGTCGGTTGGGCTTCCAGCTCGGTCTCGACCGCGAGTGCATAATTGCCGCCGCCGGCACCGCGCATCGCCCAGAACAGGTCGGGGTTGTTGTCCTTGTCGAGCGTCTCGATCGTCCCGTCGGCTTTGACGACGGTCAGCGACTTCATGTTGTCCGACCCCAGTCCGTATGAGCGTGAGACGAAGCTAAACCCCGCGCCCAGCAGAAAGCCGGCAATACCCACGCCCGGGCAGCCACCGCCGACCGGAAGCATCGTTGGAGCGACAAACTCGAGATAGTCGTAAACGTCGCGCCAGATGTTGCCCATTCCAAGGGTTAGTCGGCCCGACTTGCGGTCAAACGCCTTGTTGTTGAGCCGGCGCATGTCGACGACGATCCCGCCAGTGTTCAAGCAGTAACCTGAGGCGCCGTGACCGCCGCAACGTGCGGTCAGGCGAAGCCGACACGCGGACGAGTGGTTGTAGTCGGCGACGTACTTCACCGTTACCGCCACATCATCGTGATCGACCGGCACGACCACCACCGTCGGGTTGTGTCGCACCCGACCGTTGTCGATCATGACGGCGGACTGGTATTCTACCTCACCTGCATCCACGACATTGCCGCGGATCAATTGCGAAAGGTCACGAACGATCTTGTTAACTTGGTGCATGTGCTTGCTCGCTGATGGGCCCCACGGACGTGCCAACACCCCCACGGGCTTGTCTCATTCTGTCAATCAATCGCTGTCTACCGCGATGTCGATGTATGAATCGAACACGCGCCGGTGATTTGAAATGCTGCCGGCAACGGTGATGAACTCCTCGTGACGCCCATCCTCGGCGTACTGATCGTACGATGCTTTGTCCTTAAAGATCATGTGCATCGCGATGTCGAAATCGCGATCGCTGACCGGACGCGTCATCTCCACATCACGATCCGCAACCGAGAAATGAACCTGCCCCGGATGGTTTGCCAGGTATTTCACGCACATATCAATGAACCGCTGCCGCACCGAAGGCGATCGATCGGGTAACGAAAAGAACACGATATGGGCGTATGCGCACGCGTTTGGGTTTTTCTTAGCCATAATCACCTCAGAGGTATTTGCAATGTGTGAGTTGTTCCCCTGAAATCACCAATAATCATCCCCTACTGTTAGGAGTGTAACGCCAGCCGGATTGACGACGATCTTCAACTATCTTAGCGCACGGTTCAAGTAAAATCTAAACATTTTTCCTTTGCATGGCTCATTTCGATCCTGCTCAACGTCGGTTTGAGGAGGCTTGCCGGGGGATTCACTGTCGCCGCGCGTCCTTCGCCCTGCGATCTTGTGTCGCAAAATTGCCTTACGCCTTAACTCGCCGTCTGCTGCTACTCCAACTTTTATGACACAACTACGTGCTGTGATTCCTAGAACCAGTTTTGCTCTGTTGGAAACAACACTTGAATTGTTGGCGACAGCGCGCTAAATGTATTTCGCACGAGCAAGCCCCATCAAATGAACGTGCTGTTGGAAGTCGCCTCGCTACCGATGCGGCTGTCTACGAAGTTCTTACAACCCTATTCGCACCCCAAAAGCCCGCACAAATTCACGCAGTCGCAACTGCTGACGATCCTGATTCTTAAAGCCTATTTGAAGACGACCTATCGCGGCATCATCGAAATCCTCGGCGCATCCGACCAACTGAGAGAACGGATCGAGCTCATGCGCTTGCCGCATTATTCCACGCTGAAGTACTTTGCCGATCGGTCACACGTGCTGGAGATCATTGATCAAATGCTGGCGGAAATCGTGCGAGAATTTGCTCCCGATGCGGAGGAAGCCTCACTCGATTCCAGCGGTTTGGAAACCTCCTCAATGAGTGCTCATTATCAATCACCCAGTGGTCAGTCTCGGAAAAAGTATGTCAAACTCTCAATTTGCGTGTTGGCCGGATCGATGTTGTCGGCCGGTCTGGTCGTGAGTTGGGGGCCGTACAACGACAAATGGGAAGCCCGGCCACTCTTGGCCAAAACGCATCACGTGACGCAGCCGGTACGGCTGTTTGCCGACAAGGGCTACGATGCGGAATGGGTCCATGAATTCTGCCGCGACGACTGGAACGTGGAAAGTTGGATCCCTCCGGCCGTGCATCGCCAAGACGGCGGCGTGAATGGCCGCTATCGCTCGCAGATGACGAAGCGGCGATTGAAGAAAAACGGTTACGGTCGGCGTTGGATCGTGGAATCATTTTTCAGCGGATTGCAGCGGACGATGGGGTCGGCACTCAACGCAAGGACTGACCAAAGCCTGTTTGTGGAAGCCGGCCTAAAAGTCTTGGCGTACGCCCTGCGGCGTTAGCCGGTTCACCAACATCGTAAATTAGTTTTCAACAAAGCAAAACTGGTTCATGGCATTGTTAAATAAACACGGTTTCGAGTCGGCCGCGCTACTGCGTCACCACTCAACATCCCCGAAACCATGTCCGAATCGTATTTTGTGTGCCGCAAAGTCGAATCTTTATCCATAGTCGTGAAGGACGACATTTAATGGCGTTGGAAGGTTCGAATTTAGTCTCTTGGCTGTACAGCATCCAAGCCGGAAATTGTCTGGCGCTTAGGTGATCATCTCCCGAGCACGAAACTGCGCCGGCCTCATCGTCCGACGTGGATTTCCTGAACATCGCAGCATGCTAAGATGGGCGTGTCCTTGCCAGTTGCCCGTAAGGATTCGAAACGTGCGCGTGGTGTGTCCTTGCGCACCAATCAATCGTGAAGTTCGCCGTAAAGCAGTGCATGATCGGAAAAGTCGTCTAGCCACTTGCGCTTTTTGGCAACAGTTGTTTCTTGGGGCCAGCCGAGCACGTTGATTGTTGCTCCATTCTTAGCTCGAATGTCCAAATGATCAGAGGCAATTACATGGTCGAGGTTGCTAGGGCCGAGTCTTCCACCACTCCACCATGTGTGCGGTTCATCCTTGACTGAGAACGACATATTAACACGCGAAAAGCGCCGCTTGAGACGCCGGATCTCCTCATCGCCATCAAGGTCGTTGTCACCGTCTCGGACATTTAGCCCCATGGTATTGAGATCACCGGCGACAACGAAGTTGGCATCGCCATTTGCAACACGCTTGTCGAGCGCTTTTTTCAGGTTGATCGCGTGTTCCATCATATCTGTGCGAAGCCCCCATCCCCGCGGATCCGTCAGGCTCTTTACATGAAGGAAGAGAAAGGAGTAGCTCTCTCCGCCAAGAATCATGGTTACAAGAGTTCCGGGCCTGAGCGTTGGTGTCTTTGATTTGAAGGCATGGCGCTGAGTGACAAAAGCCGTGAGCCCTTTGCGTACACCAATCAGAGTTTCTTGAAACTGCAGACCCTCCGTTACGTAGAAATTGTGACTGGAGATAAGGCTAATGAAGTCATCAAAGACCTTATCGCCCGTAACCTCGAAGATTGCAAATAGATCCGGGGCGTGAGCCGTACCGTTTAGGAAATTGGCGATCCTAGCCGCGCGTCCCTGGCTATTCTTGAACTGTTCGACGTTCCACGATGCAAACTTCAACAAGCGTGCCATGACTGTTCTCCAAATAGCTTAGGTGGTTGACTTTGACAATACCGTATTCTCTTTGATCGTTGATGGCTGATCTTTGTTGTGATCAATTGCACCATCGAGCCATCGGAGAGTGCTTCTACGATACCGAATTCGGCGCCGCGTGAATGTACTAACTAAGCTGTCAAGGCCGTATAAATTAATTTTTCCCATTCTTCCGGGGTCACGCTTTCTGGTTGCCGGTCGCTGAACCTGCCGTCGCTTAGACTGGTTGTCCATGCATACCGCACACAGCATCGCTGTGCCAGCTTCAGCACAGTCTGCCCAGCCCCGTTCTCCCCCTGTCGGTCCAGATCGAACATAACGGAAACAGTCCCGTTACTGAACTCGCAAGCAAGCGCCGCGAGTTTGTCAGCCTGTTTTTCCGTTACCGTATTGCTGCAGACAGCGACCGCCGGTACACCGAGTGCATTGAGATTGATCACGTCGTTTGGTCCCTCCACGACGATTACGCCCATATCGCGAACCTGTTCAGCGTTCGCTTCGCTCCGAAAGACATTTTCGCCATAGAGTACCAGCCCCCGATGAAAGCCCTTCACGAATTTGAACTTGTTTGGCTCCTTGCTGCTGTCGCCGGCGCGTCGCCATTTGCGGTGCTGTGTTTCGTAATTCAGATTCCGGCCGAACCAGGTGAGAATGTCGCCGTGTTGATCGGCCCAACCGTAGACGAAGTGCCCGCGAAGTAAGCTGCCGGCGTCTTGAGGCAGATAACCACAACGGAATTTCTGCATGATTTCGGGGGTCATGTACGGCCGGCTGCGGACGTACGACGCGGCTTGTGGACTCATCTCTGCTACATCGGTTACAAACTTTTCATCGAGATTTACGAGCGAGCGGGCGCGTTCATTTTCTGAATCTTTCAGCGGGATATTGAACGCCGATTTGTCTGCTGTGTCTTTTGTACTCGTCGGTTCATTGTGTGATTCTGCTTTGGTTGTTCGAGGCTCGCCGCGCACGAGTGCTTTAAGGTCTTCGGCCATCTCTTTAAACTCGCGGCCCTGCAGTCTGTCGCCGGCTGGTGGGCGGTCGTGCTTCATCCAGTGCATGAGCGTCAGGACGTTACCTCGAACAGTGCAACCGTAGTGAAAGCAGCGCCAGAGCGTCGCGTCGCCTCTCGTTTTTAAGGAGATAGCACGGTCGCCGGTCGCTTCGGTTTTCCCGCAGGCGAATTGGCAGGCCATGCGGGTCTCGTTCGCCGTTGTGTGCAGTTGTCCCGTCTCGACGCCGTAAAAACCGGCGATCCGTTCGACCACGTCACCCTGCTCGGCAAGTTCTTCCTGCAGGGCATCAACGTCGATGTAGCCACGTTTTCGCTCGGTCATGCAAGGGGAAGTCGGTAGCAAACAAAAGGCGGGGAGGTTACACTGCCAGCCAACGGATGGCAAGCAGTTCGCACCGTTGGCAGAAAACCGAGCGCGACGACGAGATTCTGGCGGCGCTGGACCTCTGCCCACTGGAGTACCGGGATCTGCTGGCCCTCAGCGAGACATTTTCACGACCGTTCGGAAGTCTGGACCGTGTCCGGCGGACGCTCAAGCGGTTGGAGGCGGCAGGACAGGTGCGTTCGTGGCGGTACGCCACGACCAGCGCGAGCGGTGGAGCGTCACCTCTTTATTACAAATTGACGCCTGAAGGGTACCGCACTCTGCACGGTGATGACGATGCGGTACCGCCGACGAAACGGTATTTGCAGGAAACCAGCCCCGGTCGACACCAACATCAACAGTTTTTGACACAGTTCACGGTGAAGACCCACGTTGCCGCTCACAGGCTCGGCCTGCCGATTGTCGAGAGCTTTCCCGAAAACACGTACAAGATGGAGACACAGCACGGGCCAATCTTTCCGGACCGGCGGTTTACACTGGTGATTCCGCCGGTAACATCACTCACGTACTGCATTGAACTGGATAACAGCACCGAGACGATTGTCTCCCGCAAGAGCACCGACACGATCGAGATGAAAATCTGCCGGTATCTGGCTGACCTGCGGTCGTGCGATTATTCGTACCGTGTATTGTTTGTCGTGACCGGAGCGAAACAGCGGATGCAGAATATTCTCAGCGTTATTAGGGAGAACGAACCGTTCGTCGATTTCCACCCGTTTTATGTCGTGCAACTTGAGCACTTTCTTCGGAGTGAGAATCCGTTCTTCGATCCAATCTTTGCGCATCCTCGCAACGCGCGGATTGCATTGCTTCGCTCGCATGCCGAGTCGATCTTTAGCATTGAACCGCCGAAAGCGCCGCTGGTTCGTCCGCTGGGAGTGTGATATCGTGTCGCCCTGCCGGCAGGCCCGCCGCTCTGACGGTTTGGAGCTTTCGCTCGCCACTCCCGCTAGGGACTGGTTCTTCACTGCCGAGCGAACAGGAGGCCACAGCAGGGCAATGCCCGCTCTTCGAACCACGCACCTTCGACGGCGGGCCTTTTGTGGTATCATCCCGCCCCTATGTTGTTTTCCGTCAGCGACACGCCACAGAACGAACGCGGTCCGAGGCACACCCGCTCGATTCTGGCGGCGATCCATCATGCGTCGACAAAACGCACGCCAGTATCGTTGATCTTCGCGCGACACGATTCATCAGCCGGCCTGTTTTGTCGCGTTTCGGAGGACTTGAGCGGGCCTGTCCGGCGGCAGTTTCGCGCGAAGTATCCCGACTGCACGGTCGATGAATTAACCGATGACGCGCTTGCTCCGCAGTCGGGACAGATGACATGGACGATGCGGCTGCGGTTGCGGCCGGATCTGTTTCCGCTACTCCGCTATCAGCAGTTTCATGAAGCAACCGGAGATGAGGCCGATGATCCGGTCGGCGGAATTCTTCAGGCACTGGGTAGTGATGACGCTCAGGTCAGTTCCATGATTGAACTGAATCTGATTCCGGCATCGCGCCGACGCGTTGAACGGGCGCAGAACGCCGTTGCCAGACTGACTCGCCCGTTTTTTCGGTCGCACCGGTCAATAGCCCGTCGCTATGCAATGCTGGCCGCCAGCCCCCGAAGGTTCGACCGCTTCGCTGCATGGTGTCTGGCGAATCTTTTTGCCGGGCGGACCGACGAACGGCCCCTTGACGACGAGCTTTCCAAGACCGCCAGTCGTATGCATGACAGTGAAAAGGAACTGCAAGCGGCGGCACATAAGTTGGGCCAGCATCTGTTTGAGGTCGAACTTGTGCTCAGTGTATCAGCAAAAATCGAGCACGAAACTGCGGCAAATCTGAAGTTACAGGAATTGGCGGCCGTTCTGAACAAATTCACGGTGCCACGATTTGGCGTGTTTCAGGCTTCCCAGATCAAGCAAAACCCGAGTCGGACGAAAGGGGACCGGAAGTTCCGATTTTTGCTGTCTGACGAGGAAATCGCGTCGATCTGGCATCTGCCGACGAAAAGTGTGCGGGATACGTCGATGCAGGCGACGCGTTCGCGGCGGCTGGAACCGCCGGTCGGGTTACCCCTCAAGGAAAAGGAGCCAACGATTTGTGAATTGGGGCGGGTAGCGTTTCAGGAGCGGCGGGACCGGTTCGGGATCCGCAATGAGGACCGGTTACGCCATCAGTTTATCTGTGGAAAAACTGGGAATGGGAAGACAAGCGTTCTTTTCAACGCGATTGTCTCAGACATGCGTGCGGGGAATGGCGTTGCGGTGGTCGATCCGCATGGGGACCTCGCAGACTGTGTGTTGGCGTCGGTGCCCAGCTTTCGGACGAATGACGTGATACTGATCGATCCGGCGGATTTCGCTTATCCGGTGAGTATCAATCCGCTTGACGTGGATGCATCGATGGCTGATCTCGCCTGCGACGGGATGGTGAGCACGTTTCGCAAGGTGTTCGGGACGGGCAATCACACGCCAAGGCTGGAAGATATTCTGTGGAACACGGTGCTGGCCCTGATGCTGGCCGGTGACTGCACGCTGTTGGACGTGCTCAGGATGTTCGGTCCGGATGATCGTTTCCGGACGGGGATTCTCAGCTGCGTCGGGAATCCCGTGGTCTGCAACTGGTGGCAGACGACTTTTCCGAAACTGCAGGGGCTTCGGGGGGAAGATCCCTTTGCGTCGGTGGAGAACAAACTGCGTCAATTGCTCACGAACCCCGTGATCCGCAACATTGTGGCGCAGCCCCGCACGCGGGTGATTTTTCGTGAGGCGATGGATGCCGGCAGGATTTTGATCGTGAACCTCTCCAAAGGGAAACTCGGCGAGCGGACTTCGTCGTTTCTGGGATCGCTAATCGTCACGCAGTTGCAGCTGGCGGCGATGAGCCGGGCGGACATTCCGGAAGCCGACCGACGCCCGTTCTATCTGTACGTCGACGAGTTCCACAACGTGGCGACCTCCAGCTTCGCGTCGATCCTCAGCGAGGCCCGCAAATTCAAGCTGGGGCTCTGTCTGGCGACGCAGTTTCTGGATCAGGTGGATGACGTGACGCTGCAGGCCGTGATGGGAAATGTCGGTAGCCTTCTGGTCTTCGCCGTGGGTCCGAACGATGCCGATGTGCTGGCCGAGCAACTGGGTGGGAATGTGACCGCGTCCGATCTGATCGCGCTGCCGAAATATAGAGCGTATGTGCGGTTGATGATTGACGGTGTGTCCCGTCCGGCATTCTCTATGGAGACGATCGAGCCAGGCGTAGTCGAAAACGCGGAGAGGGGAGTAATCGTTCGGGAGCAGTCCAGACGCCGATTTTCCACGTCAGTATATACGGTGGAGCATCACGTTTCATCGGTGCTCTCAACTTTGTAATATCGGAAGCTGACTTCGACAGCGCACGAACGGAGAAGAAAGTGGAACCCTTAGATATACCTCAATTAAACTGGAATGACTACTCACGGAATGACGCGGTCGCTGCCGCTCTCCAGGACCTGCGTCGGGTCACTTCAAGAAAGATTTATTTGCACTCGCGCTCACTGGTCCCAGGCGTCCCTGAGAGTTTTTATTGTGCCTGGAGCATCGCGATTCACATCTTCATTGATGAGTTTTCATCACGTGTCAATCACTCGATTGTACACGAGTTGCTCCATGGGATCCTTGTGGAAGAGGGATATCACAAAATCTCTGCAAGACTGCCGATCTCCGTCAATCAAATCCTTTCGAATGAATTACAGCATCCCGAGATCTTCCGAAGGATGGAGAACTACCGTCTCAACATGGCGCTTTATTGGCCTCATTGGGACGGACAAATGAGGTCAAAGCTGGATGAAATGAAATCGCAAGTGCTCGACCCACATGCCGAATTTGCACATTTTCCGCGATTATTTACGTGGTTCTTCTTCCAGCAAGTTTCGAAGCCGTATTTGACGGTGTACCGTGATCACCACCCGCACGTGTTTCAGGCAGCACAAACAGCGTACGATGACACGAGGCGAATCGGCTTTGCAGACGTGTATAGTCAGCGGAAGAGCATCGAGATATTCAAAAACCATTGGTCGCAGTTCTGTGGTCGGCACCTGCCAAAGGACAAGTTTGGTCTAGAATTAACCGACCAGTTACGTGGCGCCGCGATTAAGCCGTTGATTGATTTTGAACGAAACCGAGCGGGAACGGACATCATTGCATTGCTAAAAAACCACGGGCTTCGCCCCTCGTAGGGCAAATCCCGGTGCGGATTCCTGCGATCCGGAACGACTACAATTTGTGCCATTCAGCGGTTAGACTAACAGAAGTGTTCCGTTGCGCTGGTCGTCCCTCTGAGAGTACGACCTCATTTGTGGCTAGCAAATTCGGCATGATGTCCCAATGAGCAAATACGACTTTAATAACGCCGAAACATACGCTATTTGGTTACTTCACGACAAACGCTGCTGGATTTGTTTAGAACCATTGCGACTTGGTGAATGCTCGGTTGACCACGTCATCCCAGAATCGCTCCTCGACTCCGTCGACGACCTCGCAAATGTCCTGCAACAGTATGGGCTGCCGAACGATTTCCGGATTAACTGGTTTGGAAACTGGCTTCCAAGCCATGTGCGTTGTAATCAAACCAAATCCAACAAGATCTTCGAATACGTTCCTGGCCTCAAACTGATACTGGATCGCCTTGCTAAGAAAGCTGAAGCAGTTGCGAAATCGGCTCGATCTATCTCAGCCAACGTCGAAAAAGACAAAGTGTTTGCCAAAGTATTTGTTGCACTTGAAAAAGAGACAATTTCACTGGACGACCTGCAAGAAGTCTTCTGTGAATTGCGCCACATTGATGACGTGGATACCGTTGTTCTCGAAGAGGAAATTAGTATCCATTTCGATCCAGATCGCTGGACCATTGCGAGCGAAGGTTCCGGATACGTTGTTGTTACCGATGGAAGATTAGGAGGGATTGTTCCGTCTGGACCGTCACCACACATTTCATGGATGTGCCCAACCTGTAGAAGCTACGGCCCATGGAATGGAGTAAGATGCATGTCGTGCGGTCACATGAGTGATCCGCACGGTTGACAGCCAGATCTTCGGCCATTGTATTGTCCGTTTGTAAAACTCTGGCGGTGAAAGTCCAACCTGTGGTATACTGTCAACATGACTCCTCGCATCAACGACGAAATCAATCAGGCACTCAGCGAACACCATGGATTCGTTCAGGCCGAAGGGCCGGACGGCAAGGTGATTGTGATGTCTATGCAGGTCTATCGCGAAATGATGGGCGTCGGCTCCGATGAGGAAATGGCCGACTCACTTCGGGCGATCGACGAAGCGATGGCCGATATCGAAGCCGGCCACACCGTGCCGATGGAGCAGGTTTTCTTGGAACTCGACGAGAAATATGGCGTACACGGTTGAGTTCTCCGCCCGTGCCCGTCGCGACATCGACGAGATCGTCGCTTATATCCAGGCCGATTCTCCCCGCGACGCGACCCGCTGGCGGCAGAAGCTGCAAGAGAGAATGAATGCTCTTCGCACGATGCCCGAGGCGTGCGGTTTGGCTCCTGAGAACGACGAGTCGCCGCACAACGTGCGGCAACTGTTGCACGGCCACTATCGCGTGCTGTTCACGATCCGTGAGCAGCGGGTGTTTGTTCTGACAATCCGCCATGGCGCACGGCGATTTATGAAGGCTGCTGAATTCGACGCGATCAAGTGAGAGGACGTCGATTCGCTCTCGTCTGCAAATTCGCGAGACTCAAAGGAATAGAGTTTAGAACACACGGCAAGCCGTCTCGTTTGCCAGAAGTTTGCGGAGAGGGTAGTCTCCGATCCTTTGTCTGAGAAACTCCTCAACTTACTTCGGCAGCACCATGTAGAACGTTTGATCGCAGACGCCGAGCTCATCCGCGACTGGCCGGATTCCGCAGAGAGGATTGATGCGGCCCGCCGTCACATTCGACAGGCGATGTATCTGCGGACTCTCGGAAAAGGGGACCACCAGAGACCGCAGATCAACGTCCACACGTCGATCACCGAAGAAGAGCTTCAGCAGATATTCGGTATTCTCGACTTTGCTGTCGAGCCTGCGGAAGAGCTTCAGGCCGATCGCTGGCAAGACTTAGCCGGCTGACGCTGAGGCTGATTTCTCTTCAGAGGCCGAATCTGAACCACTCTGAAGAGCACCAGAAACTCACCGTCCAGTCATATTTGCAACGGATCTTGTCTATTCACTTCTCGCAGCAACCATTTGACGAAACATTCACTTCGTGGCAGAGTCACTCCGCCTTGAATTCCATCTCGCAGAAAAACTTCGGCATCCTGATCGCGTACCTGATTCCCGGTTTCACGACGCTGTGGGGCGCAAGTTTCTTCTCGGAAACATTACGTGCGTGGCTGGGTGCGTCGCCGGTCGGCGCGCCGACGGTGGGCGGATTTCTGTATGTGACGATTGGTTCGCTTGCGGCGGGGCTGATCGTCGGCACCGTCCGCTGGGCCGTAATCGACAGGCTGCACCACCGCACCGGCATCAGCGAGCCGGCGTGGGATTTCGCGAGATTACGTGAGAGCGTGGCCGCCTACGACGTGCTCAACGAACTCCATTACAAGTATTACAAATGCTACTCCGCGATGTTCATCGCTGTGGCGTTCGTTTACGTGTCTCACCGGTTAGCCTTCGGCTTCGACTCACCTCCGCCGGTCTGGACCGAAGCCGGTCTCATCGTGCTGGAATCGATACTCTGGATGGCGTCGCGGGATGCATTGCACAAATATTACACGCGCGTCGAGCGACTTTTGGGAACGGAATCGGTTGCTGGTGCTCGGAAGGTCGATCCGGATGACACCGATCGCGACTGATCCGAGCAAAACCGTATCATCGCGTCTGGTTCTTGGATTTCAGACGCTTCTCAAGTTTCCCGACGAAGGCCGGAAGTGACGTGCCCAAAACATTGCAGATCGTCCGCAACTGGATGACATCCAGCCGCCGTTCACCCCGCTCGACTTTGCTGACAAAAGACTGAGTCTGGCCGAGCTTCTCGGCAAGTTCGATTTGCGTCACGTCGGCCGCCTGCCGGGTCTCCCTCAGCAGACTAAGCAGGGCCGTGTATTCGCGGGTGAAAACTGACTTTTCCATGGCAACCCTTGAAGAATGTGGGCCGCGATGATAGAGTCCGTTTTGGAATAGTCCAAAATGGACTACTATTCGGCGATGCGAACATGCTTTGGAAACAGAAGGAGGTGAGACATGACCAACGGCGGCACCCACAAACCGGGCCAGTCAAAGGAAACCAAGCCCAAACAGTCAAGCAGCGGCAAACCCAAGGACGGCGAGCAAGTCAAAAAAAGCTGAAACACCTGATCGGCAGAATTGACCCGACACTCCCGGACCGCACTGGATTCATTTTCAGCTGTGATCGGGAGTGTTTTTCTGCGCATTGTGCTTGCGCGGGCACTGAAACTTCGGCACCCTCTTCCGCCTTTGTCTCTCGTTGAGACAGGGGACTGCTGAGAATCGGTCCTTTTCATCACAGACTCTATTCATCAAGCACACGGAAAGAAGGTGTCACTATGACGAATTTGACGAAAGCCCATCAGGAACTCTTTCGCCGCACCCCCGACGAGACGTTTGCCACGCTGTCGGACTTGCGGACCCACTGCCGGTCGCTTCGCGATTCATCGCGGGAACTCTGGCAGCAGCCGCAGTCACTGGAGCCTACCACTTCAGAGGGCGTCATTCAGGTCACACTGGAGGACGGCAGCCGCAATCGGCTCAACGACTGGTCGTTCACGCAGCTTTGCCGGATGGCGAGTGTCTCAAAAGAAACGGTCAACCGGCTCTCAGCCGAGACGGCTTGTAAAGCGTTTCGTGAAACGCTGCCAGGCTCGGCCAAGCCGATGCAGTGCCTGCAGCAGGACGGGATAGTTCGTTCCCTGCACGGCATTTCCTACACGCGGCTGTGGAATGCCGATCTGCTCGGTGTGATCGATGAGTTCGCCACTGACTTCCAGCCACCGCAGACCGCTGTCGGCGGTGGAACGGGACTCTATTGCGGCGAACAGGACATGTTCGTGTTCCTCATCGATCCGACCGGTTGGGCCGAGATCGAGGGGGAAGCGTTCGCGCCGGGATTCTTTTTATGGAATTCCGAAGTCGGGCGTCGTTCACTCGGTATACAGACGTTTTGGTTTCAAAGCGTCTGTGCCAATCATCTGGTTTGGGATGCGGTTGAAGTCGTGGATTTCTCACGCAAGCACACGGCCAAGGTCCATGACGGACTGGGCGAAATTCGCCGCATCATCGAAAGTCTCGCCAACAAGCGGGACGAGCGCCGCGACAGTTTCGTCCGCGTGCTCTCCAAAGCGATGACGGAGAAGCTCGGCGACGATGCCGATCAGGTCCTGAAGGAACTGTCCAAGCGGGGTATCCCCCGTGGACTGGCCAAAACCGCATTGGAAATCGCCGAGGAGCGGGGCGCATTTACGATCTTTGCGGTCGTGGACGCCCTCACACGCCTCACACAGAAGGCGACCTACGCTGGCGACCGCGCGGAAGCCGACGCCAAAGTGGCGTCACTGCTTGCACTGGCAATTTAACGCCGAAAGGAGCCGTTGTCATGGATCCTCAAGCCGCTTGGAAAAATCTGTTGGACGCCCATCAGGCCCGCGACGGGAAAGGACTCTGTGAGTCTGCCGCTGCGTTGCTTGATTGGCTCGATCGCGGAGGCTTTCCGCCGCAGACGATTCCCGGTCTGACCATGTCGGACCGCTGGAATCGCGCCGTGGCCGTGGCCGGTTGCCTGACGGCACTGGCCGAAGCCAAACCGTGGGACATCTAAGCGGAGTCCCCGGTTACCATTTCCTAATTTCCATTTACGAAAGGACGATATGAATGAAACGTATGAGTGCGACAAGTGCGGCGCATGCTGTCAGGGCGGATTGATCGTCGAAGCCGACTGGCTCGATCTCTCCCGTGAGCCGCGACTCCTCGAAGCCGACCGGCACCGCGCCGGATGGACACTCGACGAGGCGCTAACAGATTTGGAAGAGCCAGGCAAAGCGATGATAGTCGCTGCCGGCTGTCACTGTCCGTTTCTGAATGGCGACAATCACTGCGAAATCCATCCCACTCGACCCACCGTTTGCGTGGGCCTGCAGGCAGGGGACGAGCAGTGGCAGGCTGCCAGGAAGGATGCTGGACTCGAACCGTTGCTTCCGTTATCGGAGCAAGGAGAGCTTTGTGAGTGCGAAAAACCGGGACATTTCCATTCGGGAGTTCCCGGCATTCTGGCTCACGTGGAAAACGGCAAGATCGCAGCGGATGCGAAAGTCGAACGTTGTGATCTCTGTGCACGGTATCCGACCGATGAGGCGGCACGAGAAAAGCTCATTGAGCTGGGTAAGATTTGCGAGGCGGACCCGGCAAGCGAAGGCGAGACCGGTGATCGAGGAGAACTCGTGGTGTGGATTCTGACGATCCACACCGAAAGTTCACCAAAACTGACCGTCTGGAAGACCTACGAATCGACCAGATTGGGACTGTACGATCACGTCAAATAATGGTGGGAGTCGGAATTCGGCGAGGAACCGCTTCCCGACGACCGGGAAACTGCCATCCGCCGCTACTTCGACCGCAGCGACGACACGTATGAAATTCAGGACGTGAACGTCGGCTGACGTTTTAGGAATTTTTTTCGAAGGTTTTACGGCCACAGTTAGCAGAGCCGATTCTCAGCTCAGCCTCCACCACGCGTGGAGGCTGTTTTCAGTGTTTGATGATCAATCAAAGAACTTTGCAAAATGTTTTGATTCGGCAGTCCAATACCTAAAACGCCAATTGCTCCATTTGAAAGAATCGGAATCCGATTCACCATTTGGCTACAATTTAGGTGCTTGTGCCGACTGGAAGGTATGTTATTATGCGGGGTGCGTCATTGGACGGCATGTTGAAATTCTACCCGACATTAACGTGAATCCCCATATCCTCCAGACGATATAGGAATTGTTCATCATGACAGAAAATCGAGTGTACGCTGTCGAGGGAGATGCTGCTGAACTAATTGAATCGCAAGTCGCTGATCGCGTGGCGGCACTGATGGAAAAGCTGGCAACAGACGACGCTACGCGTCAAGCAGTCAGTAAAAATGACGCCAAGCTCCTTCAAGAGTTTGATAAAATTCGAGACCAACTCGCATGCTCCGACGACACAGATCTATCTATAACATCGTTGATTTCAATTCAAAATGATGGTGCCGGCCTAGAACCCGGCACAATTCTCATCCTTGTCACTCTCGGACCACCTTTGGTGGAACACGTTGTTGGCCCTGTAGCTGTGCATGTTTGCACGAGCGTGTGGGACAATTTTATCCTACCTGAACTCGTCCGTTGGTTTAAGAAATTTGAACCCAAGTAATCCCTCCACGATGCCACTCCGGCTGTTACAGGCTTCCTAGATGAGTGTTCCGGAACACCTTCCGCTGCAACATCGCAAAACCCTCTGTGGCCGTGTTCGCATCTTTGAAGCAATGCGACCATGGCAGCGAGGCGTTTCGTTCTCCAACGGGGCGCATGCGTTTGCCAATCTCCGAATGGACTTGGCGGAAAAAGTGACTTATGAATCTCCGAAACATCAAGACACATCGCTCGATGCTTTCATTCATGGTCTGATTCCAATGCTCCAGCCGAAGGTTAGGGCTGTTGCTGGTGACATGCCAAATGGCGATTATCTCGACCAGATCGAGGCCGCCGTCAATGGAAAACTGGCTGAAATATCCTGCCGGGATTGTTCGGGATCTGACACGATCTGTACCGGATACTGCCCCGTTGATGACGAAATCGTCGTCCATGGTGGCGCGTGCCTCCATCCTTTCAAGGAACAGTTTGATTTTATTCGAGAAGCGGTGTTGGACAAATACAAAGAACTATGTCCTGGAGCGGATGTTTTAGATGATGTTAGCGTCGTTCTTTCGACGGAATTGCTCACGGCAAAGGCTCCATTTAGGTTTTGTGAAAATGCGAATGCTGCTGCCCGTTATCGAGACAGTTCCGAGCAACGGATCACGGAAGTGCGACTTCTGTTAGATCCGGGGCTGATCGATGCGGCGAGTTTTCTTGCCGTTCCCTACTTATTCTTTCACGAATTAGTTTGCCACGCATGGCAAGGCGCTGATGCTGATTTGGCAACTTCACGAAATGACATTGCAAGTACTCGTGCGGACGATTCGTTTGCCGAGGGTTGGATGGACGCCGTTGCGTGGCACCTTTTTGAGAGCACTGTTCAAAGATATGCAGCTAGCATCCCATACTTGCAAGACGACCACCGCGAATGGGGTTTTGAGGTCCATAGGGAGCGACGTGTCCCTCAGATCGGACAAATACCGGAGCAATCGCCGGCTGCCCACAACTCACAGGCTCGCACACGAGAGATGATTCGACTTGGAGTTTCGGCTGCTCAAATGTTTTTCAGATTCTTGCGCGATCATGAAACCGGATTCGTTGCCGAGGAGGCGTGGCTGAAAATATCGTTTGCCTTGAACCTTCGAGGTGGTATAGTTCAAAAGCGGCAGGAATTCGTCACGGCGGTGTATTCTGCCTTGGTAGGAGGGCATACTGCAACCGCTAAGGTGATGTTGACTTTGGTGCGCAAGTACCTGCTCACCAATGACATAGGCGCATTTCTGGATGGTTTTCTTGGATAAAAAAGTAAAGAACGGCGTAAGTGGAAGACGATTTTGTTTGACAGGTGTCCAACAATTGACGAGAATGCTTCCTGCTTAATCAATTTGACTCCCCGCTGCGACAATTGAATTTGAACATGCTAATACAAGGCTTCGATCGATACAAAGTGTTGTCGACAGCTATTGATCTGAACACTTTTACAGTGCGCGATCTAGCGGCGCAATCGCTTGTTTCCGAACAGCATGTCCAGAAAATCATAAGTCGGTCGAGTGATCTGTTTGACGGCTGTGGTACTATTTCGCAAGGACGCGGTCGCCCTGCCAAACTTTATCGGATTTACCCGGACCGTGTTGATCTCCTGCGCCGCGAGTTGCACGCTCACCGCGAAGAACTGCGACAAGTGATGGGAGTTAGCACACCCGAACCGGAACCTGAGTTCGCAGAGGAGGGATTGCTTCCCCTTCGCATTGCCGAGATCGAGTTATACGATCGGTTTGAAGAAGCTAAAGATACTCAAGAACAAATATCCGTCTTGGAGCGTGCACGTAATCTACTCATCGCAGTTCGAAATTCTGGCCAGTTATCGCCCAATGAAGAGCCCAGGCTCAGTGAGGCTGAAAAGCGTTTATCGGAACTCTCCTCGTTGTTCTCAAGCCATGATTCTAGCGAACCTGGGCCAGCGGCAGACTCACGTGCGAATATGAATCCGTATCTTGCATTGTCGCCGCAAGAGCGAGCCCTTCTCAATCGGCCTATTTCTGACCTGAATCTCCCGCTAGAAATACGTAAGCTCGCTGCACGCCTAGGGGTGACTTTGATCGGCGAAATATTTGAGCAGACCGGACATGACATCAAGTTGATCATGCGCTTTGTTGACAACAAGCCCACCGATGCGCCTGCTGGTATGCGCTCGCAAAAAAAAGTCGCGGCACACCGGAGTTAACTGACCCGTTGTTGTTCCGGCGACTAACGGATGAACGCGACCGGAAGTAGTGGAAAACTCAATGCCGGCTTGTCACATACGTAGATCTGAACTGTATCAATAATCGCTGCGTGTTCTTCAAAAACAGGTTTAAGCATGCGACGAACAATTTCGTAGCCAATGCTGTTTATGGGATTTCGCCGCAAGTTTGCAGCGGCCTGGCGCCTTGGTATTGCAAAAGTTGCTAGCGAGCGTATTGCCGCGATACCCCGTTCGTAACCTCGTAACTCGTGGCCCAAATTGATTGGACGGTTCAGGTTTCCTTCAAAGGATTCCGGCTGGTACATCAAACTGCCCTTTCAGCGAAAGCAGCGCCGCGACATCGCGTGATATTGGCAGGCCGCCGCCCACGTTGAATTCTTCGGACATTCACGCCGGTGCCGGACGGATGGGGGAGAGGAGAGCCGGAGCGCACGCGGCGCGATTCTCTCTAAGAATATAATTCGTCGCCGCCGCAGTTAGGGCCTGCTGGGCCGCAGCCGTTCGAAGAGCAATTGTCAATTGTTGTATTCTTGAGTGTATCTCAAGCGGCACGTTCCATTGGGTCGTCCCGCAGCGGACGTACAAGGACGCCGATCAGTTCATACGCTCCAACAGCTTCACCCGAGACGAGATTCCAGTCGCCGGCACCTACTCGAACAGGCCTGGGGCCATGTCCTGGATGTTGATGCGAAGTAGTCTTCCCGCTTTCTCGCAGGCTCCGAACATTCAAACCGGCCGCCACTGGCTGCTCATGTTCAATGTTGTGATCGCATTAACAGGTCAGCACCAACGCAGAGCACGTCATCTTTGGCATAGCAAGTGCGATCCACAATCTCCCCGTTCGCTGCTCGGGCGGACAGACCGACGATATGCATTACGCGTTCTTCAAACATGTACGCCGGAATTCCCAGTTTGCTGGACTAGGCGGTAATTGTCCCATAAAGGATCAATTCTTCGTCGTCGCGGGGCGGTTCGTGTTGGGCGATTGGCCAACTCCCATCGTTTTGCCGTCGATCTCCAGAATTGACATCTTGCCGAACTGATGTCGTTGTCGCACTTGTGGTCGCGAAACGATAACAATGCGGGGCATCGTGTTTCGGTAGGAGGGGGATTTTTGACGGAATATATTCCGCCACAATCTTCGATCTCCGCAATGGATCATGCATGATAATCGGTTCTATCATGCATCACGTATGGCACGACAAGACAACCACCGAATTGAATCAGACGTGAGCAATCACAAAATGTCAGAACCGTTCGCTAGCAGATCCCTCAGCACGCCTCAATCCCCCACCCCGCAACTTGACAACCTGCCTCCCATCTTGTCGGGTCGCTCCACAGTCGCTGTGGAGCGAAATGTCGGTGAATTCTATCTGTCGATTGCCGACATCTTCGAACGCTGGATCGCCCGTCGATCGAGCCCACACACTAAGCGGAGCTATCGGCAGGACGTAGCCTCATTCATCGAGTTCCGCGGCATAAGATGGCCCGAAGAGTCGACGATGTTGTTGCGAGTTTCGGTCGCCGACATTCAGGCTTGGCGCGATGAAATGGTCCAAGGAGAGTATGCTCCCAAGACCATTAGCCGCCGCATCTCGTCCCTTTCGTCGTTCTACCGCTTCCTGCAAGGAGTGGCCGCAGAATTGCGGTTGCCGATCACCGTGCCGAATCCCGCACACGCCCAGTTTATCGGACGATCGGGAACCGATCCCCTGTATGAAACGAAGGCTCTCAGCGCCAGGCAGGCACGGCAATTGATGGGATTGCCAATTGGGGAGAGCCTGATTGGCTATCGCGATCGGGCGATCTTGAAGTTCTTCCTGTATAGCGGAGCCCGCATCGGAACCGGTTGTCGTCTCAAGGTCTGCGACATCCATCGTGACCGAGAGGAAACGACAATTCGACTGCACGAAAAGGGTGGCAAGCGCCGCACGATCGGTTTGCACGTTGCGGCAGCGGAAGCAATCACCGAATACGTTGACACGGCCGGAATCTCCAACGGCCCACTGTTTCGACCCCGTCTGAATTCCCGCAGCTGTCAGCTGGCGAATCGCCCAATGCACACCGCGACGATGTACCGCATCATTCAGGGATATCTGAGCCAATTACCGGGGACAATGCAGCCCGTCACCGATACCGGCGGCCATCCACCAGAATCTGATCATCCCAACGCAAGATTTCGATGCGTCTATACGCCGCACTCCCTGCGTGCCACGACCGCGACGTTACTGCTCGACGCCAAGGTGGACATTATGAAGGTCAAAGAACTCCTCGGCCACCGCCACGTCACGACCACGCAAATCTACGACAAACGCCGCCTAGCGACGAAAGAGAGTGCCAGCCACGACGTGCCGATTTAGGGTAGTCGAACGGAGCCGCTTTCGCGATGATTTACGACGCGCACCGAGTTTGTGATTTAGAGCCCAGTGTCTGTGTCATATCCAGCGATGGCGGAGACTTCGCATTGACATACGTGCTTGCACCCCAGTCCGCGAAAATGTCCGACTGGTGCACACAAACGGCCGGTCACCGCTAGGGATGACCGGCCGCTACTCTACAAACGAAGCAATTCCTAGCCACGATCACAACGTGTCAAGACGGCCTGAGGCAACATGAAAGATGGCATTGATGTCATTCTCGCAGGCCGCCTTCATCGCTTGATCACGGTCAGCATAGAGCAAAGAGAAATCGATACACCAACAACAAGTGCTCAACTCTTGCCACACCGCCATACACGGAACTCCGTCGTCGGCATCGAGGTCAGCTGCACGTTCCAACAACGACCGCTGCTTTCTCAGGATGCGATTGACATAATCACGGCGGGGACGAATTAGTGTGGTGCGACGGTGCCCCGGCATAGCGACGAGATAACGGTCCTGTTGCCAGTCGAGTGGCCGGGCGGTCTGCAATGAAATCATGCAGCAGTCGCGGTAGCGCAGCCATTGGTCCAAGAGCATGGCGGTAATGGACGCTCGCAGCAGCAGCATTGTTCGTGGCAGTTGCCGAGACACAGTCGAAGCATTTTTACCAATTTCCGTTGCGATCTGTCGTTGTGCGAATCCTTCCGAGTGAAGTAGGCCGACTTTGAGTCGTTCCGATTCCATTTCGCAGGCCTGCTGAACGTCCCGAGCAAGGCGCACGGCGCGATCGCGATCGAGATCCAGCATCCGACGATCCAGACGAGTGCCGTCGTGGCCGACGAGTGCCATCTCATCGAGGTTTTCAAAATACCTTTGACGTCCCATTTGAGTATCTCCACTATGATTTAGGTTTTCTAGTATGTCGTGAAACGCTATCAGACGAATGAAGCGGCCAATCGGTGGACACGTGCCAAATGGTTGGACGGTCCGCCGATCCGCATGCCACTATTACAAGAAACGTCTTAATAGTTCCTCTTCGACGTCCGGCGGCAGGGGTGGCATTGATGCCAATGAGTCTCGCAACGACTTCAGATAGCCGTACAAGGTCTCATGATTTTCGAAACCGTCACCACCCGCGGCAGCCATGGGAGACGAGGGAGGTTTCGTACCACCACAATCGTCAGTCTGCAGAAGAGGTTCCGGTTTCGCAGATGCGCCACTTCTCGTGGCCTCTCTCAGGGTTTCCATGGGCATCCTCCATTCGATAAGGAATTTGGATGTCCACAGCTCGACAGGGAAATGCTTGACCCCAGGATGCCTGATGTGGCATTGTGTACACGTGTCAGCGCCAGTCCAACTGTGGGCGTTGATACACCGAGCGGGGCCGCCCCCAGCGGTCCCCGCTCACCTCAGCAACGTCGCTGAGGCCAACGCTTGTTCGCTGGAATGATTCGTTCGCGTGTATGGGAAATCACCGGGATTGCTTACGGTTTGTGGGACTTTGAACGAAATGGATAGCTTTGGACGAGATTAATCAACTTTGAATGGCTTGGAGGTTTGGGTGGAGAAGAAATACAAGCCCGATGCGAATGCGTTTGAGTCCTATTTCACTGGACAGTTCGGCCTAATGAATCTTAGTCAGCTCCACAGAAAACGATTTAAAGGGCTATTGAGCAAAACAATGCTGTCGAGCGTGAAAAACGGTCACGAGGTTACCGCCCGTACGATCAACGTGGTCGCACATGTTTTTCGTGTTCCACCTGCAAACCTAGTTCACCCAAGCGATGTCGCACGGTTTCTCACTGACTACCCAGATGGGGATAAACCACGCCCTGATCCAGATAGTTCGCCTAATGAGGGAAACGAGGCGGCAAGACAGATTTCAACAACGACGGGTAAGTCTGATGCTGATTCATGTCTCTCACAGGTATCAACAATCGAAACCGTTATTGACTTTCTAGAACGGTTAGTCTTGAACGGGTTCAGAGAAAACGTTGTGTACTTACCGCCAAACCTCACGCCGGGCGACGGTAATTCAAGCAAACCAGACGCGCGAGGTGCAATCGACAATTTGGCACACTTCTGCCTGCCGGTGCGAGTAATCGAGCAGGACGATTGGCAGCGGTTGGACCACCAGCGGGCTGCGCCATTGCGTTCGCGAAGTTGGAATGCGGCACACGTTCGAAACCGCATTGTTTCGACAAGCGAAGACTTTTGTCGAATAGATGGCGAGCGGCAAACGCAACCACAGCCACTGGAGTCAGTTCTTGCGTCTAACCGACACGTCATCCTGCGAGGCGAGCCGGGCGAAGGAAAGACGACATCGCTGTTCCTGCATGTTGTTAAGCAGTGTCGCGAATTGGCGGCGGGATTGTGCAGTGGGCAATTCGACCACTTAAGCGAAGAGTGCCGTATTCCGCTGCCATTGCCGCTCGGGAAGGCTGCGCCGACCAAAGAAGACGAATCGTTTTGTGTCGTTGACAGAGCACGAGATGAAGCCTTGCGAATCGCATATGGACAGGTGGAGAAAGCTCCACACGAAGTCACAGAATGGATTAAAGAAAAGGTGTTGCGCAACGAAGTTGACCTCTGCCTGGATGCCCTAGACGAGTTGGATATCCGCTGGCACGAATCACTTCGTAAAGAACTGGTGCACTGTAGCGGAATGGGTATTTTTCTGACGACGCGAACGTCTGCTGACGATACGAACGTTATTGCGACTGATGTCTGTCATCGCTATCACCTCGTCAGTTTTGGCCCGGCACAAGTTCGGGAATACATCAAGCGATTCTTTTCGCAAGCCGAGAAGAGGGGCGAACAACTTTCTCGCGAACTTCGCGATCAACTGAGACTTTCGCATGGACTTCAGGAATTAGCTCAACTTCCATTGTTATTGGCCTTGCTGTGCCAGTGGTTATCCGCCCGATGGCAGTGGCAGCTCACAGAGATCCGAAGGGACATCCCAAAGAATCGCACAACGCTGCTTAGGGACGCACTGCATCAATTGATGGAACGCGGAGATGCCAAGCATCGCGGGATGCCCGTTTCCCAGTCGCCGAGCGAACGAAATAGAATCAAAGAGACCGTCCTGAGGCATGTCGCTTGGAGATTCTTTGCCGCCGGACCACTGCCAATCGTGAAGCAGGACCTCATTGCGGTCTTGGAACAACACCTTGAACATTCTGTGTGGAAGGGATATGCGCCGCCGCACAACGCCGAGGCGTTACTCACAGAATTTTTGGAAGACGGCGTACTCGTGCGCCAGAACCGAGGCATTTATCGTTTTGTACTTCGCGCTTTTCATGAATTCTGTGTCGCCGAATGGATCTTATTTGAATTGCGAAATTGTAGTCGTGTTTTTAAGACACGCCACTACGTGAGAAGGGTTTGCGGTAATGCCATGACCTGGGGTCGCCGCGACTGGCCTCGGTCGCTTCAACCGATTGCCGAACCCGGCTGGAGTGCGATTTGGCTATTGGTGGGTGAGCAGTTAAAGGGCAAAGAAGTTGCTTTGTTTTTTCGGGCGATCCGCCGGTATCTAAATCCAATCGCCGATCCATATGCGATTCTACTTCACGTTCTAAAAGGGGCCTGGCCGTTGGACTGGCCACTTAATACCTCTGACGAGTATCCTGTAATGGAACTGGGAGCACGTGTTTGTGGGGAAACCGAGAGTTCATGGGGAGCGAAAGCATATGTATCCCGCTTAATCCGCTTGACGAAACACTACTGTTTCAAGGACAAGGTACCATACTTTCTAGCAATGACACGTAAAGAACGTGCATTGGCATGCCTGATTCGTATCGTTCGTGATAACTCAATTGACGTGCAAATTCGATATCAGTGTGCGCAAGCCTTGGGACTATCGGACTCGACCGAAGTACGCAAGGATCTTTTGTCCGTGTCGTACCAAATAGATGACGGTACGCTACGATCTATTTGCACGGAATCTCTAGTCCGGCTTTGCCGATATGGTGACGATGAGTCCATCGAATTGCTTTATACGCTGTTGCTTCATGGTGGCGATACACAGGCCAACCTCCAACACACGGTTGACATGCTTGTGGAAATCGACACAGTTGCTTCAGTTAAGGCAATTAAAAAGGCCGTAGCGGCAGCCGCCGACGGCTACGTGAGGTATCTCTGCATCCACCGCTTAGCAAGACTTGGCCACTCTGAAATGGCGGATCTTCTTGGCAGGATTGACGCCGAAATAAGACGGCAATTGAATCTGGGCGCCCGTGGCTACGTTACTCTGCTAAAGTTTGTCACGTTGCAATTAACGAGGAAAATGAACGAACGCAATACAAAGACGAAATGAGGTGGCAGGGGCCAACAAGCCAGGAAAGCGATCACCATGTCGAAACGACTTTGAGTACAAACAAGCGAGCAGTGCCAGATCTGCATCAGTCGGACGACGCCCAGACGAGTTGGTCTGAATCTGGCACTGCCTCTGCGGCGGATTCACGATCCAACAGTTACGCTGTCGCTTGGGAATTCTGTTCAGAAGATCACGCAAACCGAGTGACATCGGGATTCCCTGAACCCGGCGTTTCTTCTGTCGCGATGGAATAGCAATCCTTGCGTGCCGGCCTGCTTACGTCAGCCTCGGAGTGTGGATGTGACGGGCGGAATTTCAGGGGAAGTCCATCAAGTCGCTGCCACGCAAGTCGCTTTCCCACAGGATGCATATTGCGATTCTGCGATTGGGCGCGGTTTCCTGACTGACGATTGCAGCAGTTCCCTCATCATCCTTTTGAATTCTTCGTCGGTTGTGGGACTGCCGTTCATCACGTCGTTAACGGGCAGTTATTCCAGCGGGGGCACACCTGAGATTCATCGGCGCGGGTGACCTAACCGTGCAAATGGCAGCACCGACCACACCCATCTCGTCAGAATACGCAGCTTCATCGCTTGGTCTCTCCAGCACACATCTCGACTTCCCAGGCACATCCACCACAGTTACACGATTCTGCTCAAAAGCGTAGTTTTCCAGAACAAAGAGTTTGTTCTGATGGCCAACAAGGTATGGGGTAGTCAGAGTCTACAGGTTCTCACCGTCGCTCATGGCAAACTCGTCTGCCTGCACGGACTATTGCAGTACATGATCGAATCGCAACTTGTCGGTTTCGCTCGCACATGGCCGCTCCGCCATCACGGCCTGTCTCACAAACGCCCTGCGGCCTAGTGCCCGACGGTCCGGTGAGCCGGTTCATCTCGACACTCCTAGTGTTCAAGGACCGACATGCAGCGCCTGCGCCAATGGGTAGAGGGCATGGCTATCGGGCCCCTTTGTCGAGGCTTCTGGTGACATCGTCCCATGGAACACCGGACGTCCACTGGACAAGCCGATTCGAGGGCGCTGCCGGTCGTTTTTCAAGAACTCAAATGGAGACAGCGTATATGGCGCGAAACACGTGGAATGTAGCTCGAACGGGAACTAGGTGCTGGTTGGATGATACCAAGGCGATTTACAGGAGGCTGATGTTTTGGTGCGGCATACTCGAAAGCGTATCCCTGTGGGGGCTGTTTTTCGGCATGACGACGGGGATTGTTTACTACAACACATCCGATGTCGTGGCGGCGGCTGCGTCCGGCGGTGTCGCCGCCTCGTGCAAATGGCTGCTAACCATCGCCAATCGTTATGTGTGGGGCAAGATTCGCAGCGTCATCATCCAGCTGGTGCTTGGAATTCCGCCTTTTCTGGCAAGCGACCTTGCCGACTGTGCCGTTCCATTGGAATAGATTTTGTACTTGCGATTCCGCAAGCACGTTGGGTTCCAAAATCGCCCTACTCAAGGCTTAGAAAAAAAGAGAGGAGATGTGATGACTTCAAATCGAGCTGAAGGTGAGACCGCCACATCGACCGATGCGCCGGCATCCCCAGATTGGAAGCGATCGATGGCGGGCAATTCCGTCGCAATCTTCAAAAGTGACGCGAGTGACGAACACGGCGGAAACAGGACACAGACTTCGATCTACGTGCAGAGACGGATTCGGAATCGAGAAAATGGAGAGTGGACGAACGCCAAGTACTTCTATCCGTCTGACATCCCGATTCTGCGCGCTTTGCTAGCGGCGGCTGAACAGCATTTGCTCGCCAGCGATACCGACGTTCCCAGCTGAGCGTGCGTCCGTGATCGAGGAGAGTGAATCTAAAAAGAAAGGATCAGCAAATGTGGCCAATCGAAATGATTATCGTCCAGAACGCGCGGGCAGCAGGTATTTCAGTCGAGCAAAACCTCGAAGAGGCCGCTGCGGGGCAATTCATTCCTGCGCCGGCTCTTGAATCGCGAACCGACAGGACGGATCTGAAAGAGCGCTCGACGAAATCCCAAATGACAAAGTGTGCGGAATGACAATCTGACCCTCTGCGACATCGCCGTCTGAACGACGGCAGTGAAACCAGGCAAGAATCAGGCCGTGCGGGGCCGCATCCCCGGCGGCCTTTTTCTTTGCCTCGCAGAGGGCAACACAGTGTTTCACTGATTTCAATACATACAGAAAAGTAATGGTAAATCTGGAAGATGTCCTTCGGCAGCGGTGGATGAAACGGCTCTTGGCTGACGCCGCGTTGATCTCCCATTGGGCGGATCGCGGCCAGCGAATCGAACAAGCGCGCCGGTTGTTACGAAGCGCGATGTACGAATGGTCGTTGCAAAAAATCACCGACGCGGAATTCCATCAACTTCACGGACTTTTGGTCATTGCGATCTCGAAGCGATCAGAACATCCGGCGGCAGAGCCGCCTGATGTGTCAATTGACCGCGATATGACGGAGATGAACTTGTGAGACAGGGCAAAGCAATAAACGGCCAACCGCTGCTAGGCAAATATCTATTGCAATGCGTCGCCGCCATGAAGAAAGGCTACCATTCTGGCAAGTCGCGGCTGCCTCCCCGCATTGATTCGGCCTCAGTTCTCATCCGAGATCCTTATGACGAACTGGCCTTGAAGATCAAGAACACGTTGGATGAGAGATCGATGTGACGTGAACTTCGCGGATACGGTTTTGGCAAACTTTCGTATTGATCGGTTGGCACTTCAAGTGCGTGGCGACGTCGTCGTCAGTGCATAGCCCAACCAACTCGCTCCTCTAGACAAAAAGGCGGAGACATGAAAATCGAAATTCTCGGACGAGAAGCAAGCGGTACCTGTGACGTCACACAAAAGAAAGACACGCTGGTCTACGTGATTCGCGTGGGTGGCCCGGACGGCGTCGAAAAACGGGTCTGTAAGTCCCGCCTGATCGAGGTGATCGACTGGAACTGCGACCTTCCGGAGAGCAGTCCGGCGACGGCAAAACAGCCGCAACCGTCTCGCGAACCGTGTGGCGCGAAAGGCAATTAGTGATGGCCATCGTCAAGCATTATCGCCATACGGAAACGGGGCACGAATACTCATTCCGTTTCGAAAAGCACGGAGAAACGTGGAAGGTGTTTTGCCTCAAGCACCCGCCGAACCCCCATAAGGGATCGAGCGTCGTGACGCACATATTTTCCGACGGCCGATTGTGCATCACGCACCCGCCCCAATCGGCCGAACAAGCGGCGGCGGCGGCGTTCCGCTGGATGCACGGCTACAGCACGTTCGTCCTCTCAGGGAAATTCCCCAACGACGCCTGCCGCGCCGTCGTGCCCGATTACAACGACGCCCCCGAATGGAACTCGGGCTGACCACTAGCAGTAAAGACACCGGTGTTCGTGTCGCCGCTCGATGCTTGCGGCTCTCTCGTCGAGATCGGCGACGGTTGCCCAGGAGAGACCGATTGATCCAGGAGGCTGACAATGAGACGTCAATGCATGGGAATTGAAGAAATTCCTGACGGAACTCTTCACTGACCGAGTCAACTTCAGTGTGCCTGTGTGCACACATCGCCACGGGAGAACTGTTCTCCCGTGGTCTGCTCTTCACCTCAATTCGTTCAACTTACGGAGGTTTTGATGGAAGCACTCATTCTGTTGGGCATCTGCTGCGGAATCATTGGGGGAATCGCTGCGGCGGCCTGTTGCGCCAACTCTTCGGTCATCAAGTATCGCTGCCGGATCGGCAATCGGTCGTATGAGTTTGACATCAAGCGGCGGCCGAACGGCACCTTTGACATTTATTCCCGGAACAGGCCGCCGAATCGCCGCTTCAGCAACTCCCCCGCCAAGGCGCACGTCTACTCCAACGGGAAAGTCTCCGTCACGGCTGGGCATGCGCCCCGTTCGCTCGATCAAGCCAAGGCGATCGCCAAGCATTGGGCGACAGGCTACCACTCGTACTTGAGCAGTGGAGTCTTTTTTAACGGGCCGGCGCGCATGCGGGTTTGACTATTTTTTTGTTCAAGGTGTCGCAACAAAGCGATGCGACGCCCTTTCTCGAAAACCAAATTTATCAGGATACCTTGCGATGTTTCCAAATGACCTCATGAACCGTGATCTCCCGTCACGTGAACGACAGGAGGAATCAATTTCGGCGTCCGGATCGGCCGACTATGGCTGGCCTGGGCCCGCCGCTCTTCCGCTTTTTCCGCGCCCCCAACTGCCGGAAATTGGCCAGGAGTCCGAGTGCGAGAATTCTCTGGCACAGCCAGATGAAGATCACGGCAGCACGGCGCAATTCCCTTGGTTTCAAGCGGACCGGGTGGCGCGACGATCACCGCCAAGGCTGGTTTTTCGAATCACGCAGTCCTGTTTCCGTGAAACGTTGGAATACCTCGGCCGTCGGCCCCCCGAACAGGCGGGACTACTCTTCGGCCCGAAGGATGATCCGACGCTGGTTACCCACTTCATCGCCGAACGAGGCGGTCACTCGACGAGTGTAACCTTCTCGATCAATGCGCACTTTTGCAACGTTTGGCTCCGCAAATTCAAGGCGGCCCATATGACGTGTCTGGGCGTGTGCCATTCTCACCCCGCAGGCGTTCACACCCCCAGCGGGGGAGACATCGTATTTCTTGAAAAACTTTTTGCGCGGCCGAAGAACACGGATGCGGGGTACGTCCTCCTACCGATCGTTTGCCACGGCCGCTTCTATCCCTATGTGATTCACCAGTCCAGGCCGCACGACGTGTTGATTCCCGAACTGGTTCTCGTCTGAACACCGCAACTGTTTGTCTTTTGAACATTACCGAAAGGACGGTCGTACCATGATTGATTTACGACGACTCAAACAGACGCTCGATACGGAAAAGCTTCGCCATGCCACGGTCGGGATCTTCGGCCTGGGAGGTGGGACCGATTTTGCCGTCGACTTAGCGCGAAACGGTGTGGGCAACTTTCGTTTGACGGACCTGGATGTTGTGGGGGCTGAAAACATCGCCCGCCAAGGTTTTCAGCAGGCCGACGTGGGGACCCCCAAGGTGAAAGCGACGGCAAAGAAGATCAAAGCCGTCAACGCGGAAGCCTCGGTCCTCTACTTCCACATGGATTGTACGAAGCTGACGGATGAAGAGGCGGACGCCCTGTTTGGGGACTGCGATGTGCTCATCGCCGCCACCGACAACCTCGAAGCACAAGTCTGGATCAACCGGCTCGCATTACGCGACGGCATCCCCGCCGTGTGGGTGGGGCTCTATCCGTCCGGCGCTGCGGGGGAGATCATCTTCTGGAAGCCGGGGCTCGACTGCTACCACTGTTTGTGCGAGCACCGCATCCGCAAACACGAAGCCGCCGCCGAAGAGCGGCGTTCGCTTGACCCTCCCAGCGACGGCGTGACTCGATTTGACGTGGGGATCGTGGACGCGATTGCGGGGCACATCGTGCTGGGGCTGCTGACGGAAGGGAGTGACAACCGCTTCGGCCGGTTGATCGAACGCTTGGGCGACCGAAACTTCTTGCAGATCAAGCTCGATCCGGACTGGCAGCTCAACGGCCGCGATGTGATTCGCCGGGGATTGGGCATCGCCGAGGAGTGCGATGCCTACATCTCGTGGTGCACAATCGCCTGTCGTAACGGCGCCACGCTGATGCCATGCCGCGATTGTGTTGAGTTGCGGGGTCACCGCTTTGAAGAGACGAACTGTGGGGAGTTCTCGGTTTTCCACCGCACCGACTATGGAGTCGATCGCGATCTGGTCGGCGGCAAAGAATTATCGGCGGCAGCCGATGAAACAACCCCTCAAGAAGAGGAAGCGGAGTCGGTGAGCAAACGAGCTGCGGACGATCCTCAGGTCGAGCAGGAACTGGGTTTCTGAGGGGGTATGGTGATGGAATTGATCATTGCGTCAGCCGTCTTGTTAGCGGCAGCCGGCTACGGCATCTACCGCAACTATAGCCGCCTGCGGCGAAACCGTCGGCAACGCCGGTGGCAGCACGAGCAACGTCGACGGCAGCAGGTGAGAGAGGCAGCCGCACGCAGGCGTGCGGCCGCCGAGAAGCTGCGGCGCTTAAATGCGATTGCCCGCAACCTGCAATTGGCCCTCATGCAAATCAATAACGCGCGGGACTTTCAACGGGCTGCGTCGTGGGCGGCCAAGGCGCAAGGATTACCGGCCGGGTTTCACCAAAGGCAGTTTCGGCGATTCCGCTCGCGGCTGCGCGACCATGCCCTCAATCGTATCGTTGCCGGTGAGAATCCCGAGCAGGTGCACGATTCGCTGCAGTCGCTGGTTCGCAATCTCGGCATCGCCGAGTTCGAGGCCGACTACTTGATGGCGGAAGTGCTCGACCGGCAGCCCCAGCGCCGCGATGCCAACGGCGCCTTCGAGAACCAATTGCGGCAGTCGCACGACGAGCACCGGCGGCGGATGGAAGTCCTGCACAACATGGAAGGTCTCGACGAGGACATCCGAGAACAGTTGCTGGAAGCGGAACTGGGACGGTTCCGTTCGCGGTTGTTTGGCGAGGTGTGACGGCATTCGTGACACCAATCTGGCACCGGCAATCAGCCGGCTTTCCGAAGACTTTGGATTCACAACCTGCTGAAGGGGAAATTTCCATTGAAACGACTGCTCCCGAAACAGACAGCCAGAGTGCTGCGGTCAGCCCTGACCGACGACAACATGGGGGCCGGCATCCAGTTGAGCGGTGTGAGTGGGTCGGGGAAATCGCGTCTGCTGGTCTGGATCGTGTTCACGTTTCTTTCGCTGGGAATTCCAGGCCTATTTCTGGACCCGCACGGGGACGCGGTCGCTTTGCTTCGGCGAATGACGCTCACACTTCCCCGCCGGCGGCGCAAAAAGATCTGGTTTTGGAGACCGGCCGACGGCGATTGTACGGCCGGCATCAACCCGTTCCTGTTTCGGGAGGAGGGATTGAGCAGTTACCAGCGGGCTGCCCGGCTCCGCGTTCGCTCGGAGCTGTTTTCGAGCATCGTGCTGTCGGACTACGGCGAGACAGAATTCGCCGGCCGGACACGCTTGCGGAAGCACTTCTCGCGGACCACCACGATTTGCGGAGAAAGCCGTCTACCCCCCGCGTTCACGACACTGCTGGTCGATACGCAAAGCCCGCTGTATCCCCTGCTGTGCCAGCTGGCTCCCGACGAAATGGACCGCTACCAGATGGAGATGATCGCCGCCATGCGCCCGGCCGATCAGGAGGCCGAGGTCGGCAGCCTGCGAAACCGGCTGATGAGCACGCTCGGTCATCCCACATCTGATATGCTGTTCTCACGTTGGGACAATGTGATCGATTTCGAGTACCTCTACGACAACGACATCACGTTATTGGTCGACCTCTCCAAACTGGACCTGCTAACCGACGGCGTGCAGCAACTACTGGCCAATACGACTCTGCTGTGCATGCAGTCGGTCGTGATGTCGAAGCCGGAGCACGAGCGACGACGACGATTCTGTGCCCTCGATGAGCTACCCCTATTCGCATCGAGCTTCCCGCTGCTGCAAACGCAGTGCACCGAAATCCGCAAGTTCTGCACCAAGTACGTCTTTAGTCACCAGGGAAGCGCCCGCTTTCCCGGACGGCATGACAACGAATTTCTCAACACGCTCACCGACATGTGCCGTTTGCACGTTTTCTTTCGGCACGGTGCGGGCGATGCGAAGTTTTTTGGGGAGCAGATTTCGCTGTCCAACTGGAATAAGAAGAACAAGGTCAAACACATTCAGCGCACGCCTCAGCAATTTACCGAGGGGCACGAGATCGTAGAACTGACCGACCACGCGACGGCGAACGGCGACACCAGCGGGACGGCCGAGATGGGCGGCACGACCAACCAGATTAGTGAAGCCTTACAGACGGCCGCCGACGCGGCCCGTATGTCACGGACCAGCGGACACTCCGACGCCCGGCAGCATACGCAGACTCGCACCGACAATCGCACGCACACCGAAACCACAACCTGGAAGCAAACCTTGGTTCCGAAGGTCGTCACCCGCGACGTCGTCACGGCGATCCAATTCTATACGCCGGAGGAACTGGACCGCGAGGATGCTGCGCGGATCCGTGAATTCGACACCCGCGAGGCTTTCCTGTTGATCGACGGGTTGGCGACCTATGAAATCCAAACACCCAAGGTGACCGATCCCTACGCGACCACGCCCCGTTTCGCACGGCGGAAGCTGAATGAATGGTTTCAGCGGCAAATCGCCAATCGCCCTGAGTTTTCGACGCCGTTGGAGATTGAACGGGAACGGCAGGCCTTTCTGGAGAGGCTCATCAGCGAATTGCAGCGGATGGCCTACGAACGGCCACGGGGAACGATTGTCGCTCCGTCCCGGTTGCTGATCCAGCCGCAGGCGACGCTCATTCTGCCAGATGATGCAGCGGCCGACAGGCAGCGTCCTGAATCACAGAACGATGTCGCGAAGGAGGCCACCGATGCCCCGTGGGAAATCTAACATTGTGCCGTCCCCGATTCGGTTGCTGCCGGCCCACATCGAGCAGTTGCAGACGCTCGGTGAAGTCGAACTGCTCGACTCGGACGATTTCGGTTCACGGTTTTATCCGAACGATAGGACGGGCCAATCCTATCGCCGGCGGTTGCGGCTCTACACGCAGCACGGCCTCCTGCAACGGATCGAGCTACCGCTCGTATCGACCGGACGACAAGGGAGATTACCAAATATTTACCGGCTGACTCCCAAGGGGGCGGACCTGCTGGAACAGGAAACTGGCCAGCGGCCTCCACGATATGCCCGCAGCGATCCGCCGCGCCAATCCCACACTTGGCTGCACCGGCTCGGCATCGCGAAGATTCAGCTCAGCTTCAACGACGCCTGTGCCCAGGCGGGTCTGCCCAAGCCGGACTGGCTGCTGGAGTACGACACGCTGCCGGAGGCAAAGATCAATGGGCCGATGTCCGAGCGGTTCGTTCTGTGCCACCAGTTTCCGTTGGCCAACGGCAAAAAGCTCACCGCTTGGCCGGATGCGGCCGCCCTGTTGCGCGTACCTCAAGCCGGGCAGATTTGGCGGCTGGGACTGTTTGTCGAGTACGACCGTTCGACGGAAACGCACACGCAGCTTAACGGCACGAAGCGGTCGCACGCCGGAAACGGCAAGCTTGACGGCTACAGTGCGTTGTTGAAGACAGGTGAATACCAACAATATTGGCCAGACGCCGACGGCGTGCGCATCCTATTCGTCGTCCGCTCCGAAGGCCGGCTGCGGAATATCGCTGAGACGTTCCGCGATCACGGGGTGGCCGATTCCGTGCGGTTTGCCGTTGAGGCGGAGATGACACCCGAGCGGGTTCTCAATTCACAGATTTGGCGAACAATCGACGGTGAAAGACGCAGTATCATTCGCGGCAGCACAAGCACGGTGCGAGATTCCGATGCAACTTCTTAGTATTGAAGAGGCGGCACGGATGCTCGGCTATACGACAAAAGGACTCAGAAAAATCATTGATAGATCGCGTGCCAAAGCGAACGGCGCGCACACGTCCGGACCGACCATCCGCTTTTTCCAGACAAGCAAAGGGGCACCCATCAAATTCAAATCTGAATGGATAGAAGAATTTGTCGAAAGGCACACGATAGAACCAGAGGCCGCGCCATCCATTCGAAAAAAGCAACACAAGAAGGAGAAGCAAGTCCCGGCCTATGGGCTTGATCCGCAATTCTTCGACGTGTGATTAATCAGACCGCCTCCCAGAGCGGATCGTTGTCGATTTCGCTCCACTGCAGATAATGCTCACGGCAGACTTGCGGTGTGTTTCCCATCAACCGTGCCAACGTCTCGATATTCGTCGGTTTGCCGGACCAATACCCTTGCAGAATCCGTTTTGCGAATGTATGCCGGCACGAATACATACAGCAGTCCTTGTCGAGTTCAACTCCTTGCTGGGATAGCCGCTTCTTGAGCGTACGGAAGCGCTGCGACAGATTTCGCCGTTCCCAAGGCGTTCCCACGCTGTTGCGGAAGATCGGGCCTTGTGAAAATTGCTCGGCGCATACCCGTGTGATTTCCATAACGCCCGGATCGGTGATCCGAATTACGCGTTTCCTGCGGTTCTTGATCTCACTCGGTTTGAAAACCCATTCCATACGATCACCGTGATCAACAATGTGTTCTTTGGTCAGCTTGGCAAACTCGGAACCGAAGCGTGCCCCCGTCCGTATGCAAACACGAATTGCAGTTTCCAATTGGGGATTCGCATGCTCGTACATGGCCTGTTCTTGCTCTGGCGTGATATAAGTCACCCTGCTGTTGGAACGGGCGAGCTTGTAGCCCCGAATCGGATTGCTTGCGATCATATCTCGTTCGACTCCGAAGTTCAGTGCGCGCTTGACAGCCTGAACGCGGGTACGGCATCCACCGTTCCAATTCTCGTGAGCAGACAGCCACTCATCGATGTGCGCCCAATTCAACTCGGCAGCCGGTAAATTCCCAAATCCGGGATGAATCCGTTTGTTTGACATCTCGGCTCTCTGCTCCCGCGTGAGCCGTTTCGGACCGCTGCCGTCCTTTTTTCGGTATTCGGGTGGCAGCCCAAAGCAGAAATCGAAGAGAGTATCGGCACGATCGAAATGAGTTTTTTCGGCTCCGTTGGTCTTTGCATATCGGAGGTAGGCCAAGCAAACGTCCAGCACCGTGATGTCGTTCTGAACCTCGACAGCAGTTTGCTTGTCCAACAGAAATCGGGCATACGCTTGCTTCAAATCCTGATCATCGGCCAATTGAACTTTGATATGTTCGCCGTTTTCGTCACGCAACGGGAGCATATTGTGCCTGCTTGAGACGTACCAACCCCGACTTTTTCGGAAGAAATACCCCTTGTTACGGCTCCCCTTCTTGCGACCCCCACGTTTTTTTGCCATAATCCCGTTCTCACTTGGCCTCTGCATAAAAGGCCGTTTACTGCCAAAAATACTGCCAACCGACTCTATATGGCATTTTACGGCTGCTATTTCAGCAGACAAGTGGCTAAGCACCCCTAGCTCAATTGGATAGAGCATCGGTCTACGAAACCGAAGGTTAGTGGTTCGAATCCACTGGGGTGTACTTCTTCTTTCTCGCCACGCTGGCGAGGTGACCCGCTGCCGATGCATGTGGTGGCATTGCGACTTTATCGGCCTGCTGCGGATTAACGCGGGGCAGGGTTCGACGCCGATAGACCTGACGGGCCTCACCGTGGGATTTCACCTGGTGAGGGTCACCGGCGTGACGGTGGGCGATGCGGAAAACGGTTTGGTTTCCAAGGAGTTTATCGCGGCGGTTGTGGAAACGTCTGGGCGGTTCTACGGGTACTTTGTTGCGATCGACGGAGACGGTAAAGAAGAGACGTTTCCGGTGGATGGGCGGCGGTTGGTGGTGAAGGTTTATGGGGATTGAGGGGGGGTACAAAAATCGGGCGTTTTTTGGCGTATGTCACGCGCGACGACTTGTTGACACACACAGATTCGCAAGCTCTCGAAACTGCATCGGTGTTTCACGCCGACGCTAGTTAAAGGTGCGATCAGACGCGTGCAGCGGCAGCCATTGGGTTTTACCAATAGGCTGGTTCTCTGAAGGCCTCAACGCAAGTACACTCGCCGGACAAGGTCTCGATTGAATTGCCAACGAGCGATTGGCCAAGCCATCCTTCTGGTTGCGATAGCTCAAAGGGAGCCATTACGGTCTCGTGTGATATGGCTCGGAACCCAACCTTGCTGTAGAATTCTGGGTCTCCATAAGTCAGAGCAACGCTTGCCCCTTCGTCCCGTAACGCATTCAGGCCGTGACGAATCAATGCCTGGCCTACGCCTTTGCGTTGGTGGTCGCTGTGTACCGCTACTGGGGCCAAGAGAAAAGCCTGTATGCAATCTACAAATCGCAGGCGACTGAAGAAAATGGAACCAATTATCTGGCCATCGATTTCCGCAACGAAGTTCAACAGATCACACTCGTCCGTCTTCTCGAACAAGTCAATGGCCAACCGACCAATCAATGTCCCTTCGCTTTCCCCTTCGGAATTGGCAAACACCGATTCGAAGAGCTGCACAATTGCCCGTGAATCATTCTTCGTATGATGTCTAAGCTTCATGGCGAGTAAAGACTCCGTTGTGTGTCGCACGAGTATCATGGCAAATTGTTGGCAAAATGAGTAGGCGTTGAATGCATCGGTGGCTCAAAGGAACCAATCCGCAGGGGGATGGAAGTCACTTGCGCGCCGCAGTGGTGGGCTTGTGATTGCTCGTAAACGATTCGCGAGTGCGTGGATGGCTACGCTGCATGATGGTGCGAGGTGCGGTGAGGGCACCGGACTTCCGGAGGTGAATCTCCTGATTATTCGCATATTCGGATAAAGTACTACGGGTTTTTAAGCGCTATCAGCCTATTATACCTTTGTGGTTACTGATTTGAGCCCTTGGCACTCAGGGTTAGCCCGGAGAGCAATAGGGTTTATTGTGGATGTCACGACGCAATTTTTGGTCTATAGAGCAGTTCAGTTGCAGGTTTCAGACAACTGCGAAGTATTGGGGTTTCTGACGCCGCCCGGATCTGAGTTGCCGCGGAAACCCGATGAGATTGTTGGTAAGAAGCTGGTAGATTTTCTCTCTGAGCTATCGTTTACCAATCGCGTGATGCGCGCCGTCAGAGACGTTCTTGCATACGGCGATGAGCGAGTCTTCTTGGACGCGATTTTACTTACAAACGGTGACTCACACTTGGCGCGTGTTACAGTCAGCCGCAGCGACTCAAATCCAGAGACGGCAGACATCAAATTTAGCGACGAAGGAATCTCGCTTGAGAATAACGATAAAGATCGTGGAATCATGCACTCCGAGTTTCGCGCGTGGCAGTTGCGAGCAACCGGGATGAGCACTGTTGACATTGCGATTGCCATGGCAGTCAGTCGCAGATTGGTTAAGCAACTGATCTTGCGGTTTGAGAGTAAGCGAGCGGGTGGAAAAGCAAATCACTGCAAAGATCGACACTGAGAACGAATAATTCCCAATCCCACAAATTGGAGAAGACTTTCAAGTGCAGTTTAGGCGTGAATCGGCGGTCCCCAGGGACTGCTTTGTTCGTGCGTCTATCGTCGCTGTGTTGAGTTGCTACCTCAATTGGATAGAGCATCGGTCTACGAAACCGAAGGTTAGTGGTTCGAATCCACTGAGGTGTACTTCTTCTTGCTTCGCCACGCTGGCGAGGCAACCCGCTGCCGACGCATGTGGTGGCATTGCGACTTTATCCGACTGCTGCGGATTGACAAAATTGATCGTTTCCGAGAACACGACATCAGCTGGCTATTGTGCTAGCCAGTGTAAGCCCCACAGTCTCCAGTCCGCGACATCCATTATTTCGTAATATCGTGGTTCACGGAAATCGAGGACCATAAGCGAACGCGCAGATAATTTCGTAGGACCAAACGATTATAAACGGAAGAAAGGAGAGGGAAGCACCAATTTCCGCCAATTTCTCGCCGATTTTCGAACCGTGACGATTGGCAAACCGACAGCATGATTGTGCGAGTGGTGTACAAATCAAGAATCCAAAGATAGTTGGAACAAACATCAGATGAAGCCAGCTTATGGGTAGTAAAGAGAATGCCAACTGATTGTGAAATACAGACTCATACCAGTAAATCGCATAGGTAGTGACGACGAAAAGTGACGGTGCTAAGCCGATCAATAACCCCAGAATTCCGACAATTCCCCCTGCATCTGTGAACCGTGGCTGTCGGATATTGGCAGTCTCATCTCTTGTCATGGCTGGTTCCCCCCAGTCAGAATTTCTAAATCAAATCAAAGTTTTCGAGACTCGTTCCGATCAGATCGCACCGGTTGCTGGCTCACTCAATGTTATTCTCCGACCGAGCTAATCGATTGACATTACCTTCTCAGTAATAAACGAGTTTATTTGGCAAGATTTGCCAAATCGAAAAACAAAACTTTGGATTGATGTGCGAGCAGCGGCTGGGACACACCCATCCAGGTTGTGTTGAATCGGCGCTTCACAGTGAAGCACCAGTGGGGAATGGTGTCCGAAGCGTTGTCTGCTAAGGACGTCGTTGCGTCCGGTCGACGCTTCGCCAACTTAGCAGTTAGGGGGCAACGAGGTGGCGGAAGCGTTTACGCTGAATGGGGGGGCTGGTCGTCGTGAAAACGGTCGATATTTTGCGTGAGTCTGCTTTGGCGAGTTTTGAGACTGACAGTCAATGAATCCAGGCTCTGGGGCTGCACAAATCCCTCCGGACACGCCCACCTGTGTCACAAAATCGGGCCTTGGCAACCGACCAAGCGACTCACTTTGTGGCGCCGTTCGATTGACAATGCTTCCTCTGAGGTGATCGCCACCGCCTGCAGATGCGCGAAAGGCTGAGACGCTGAAGTTTGTCTGCGTCTGTAGATTCACGAACTTCCAGAGGTCGATATAACCGAGGTGCCGTAGAATGCTGCGAGCCACGGTTGTCAGGTGTTCACAGGTAACTACTCAATAACCCCTTGTTAACTTTCTTACCCTAACCCCAACTCAAAGCAAATCCTCCGGTGTTTTCCCAGCTAGCATCCTCGAATTCGCAAGGGTGACCGAGGGGTTATTGAGCAGTTACGTTCACAGAACTCGAACCAGCGGAAACATGTTCCGCGTGGCGGGTGTCCGAGTCCCTCCTCCGCCACTTTCGACGGGCAGGCAGAGTACGGCTATGCAGGCAAGACGACTCATGTTGTGAATACTTTCGGATGAAAGTGTTAGTCCGTTGAGTCTATTGGCTCGCCGGCGTAACCGACCTTGGCCAGAGCAGACTTGATTTCGGCAATCGGCACGGGACAGCAAGCTTTCGCCCCGATGGTCGCTTGTTTGGTTCCGTAGTTCACTTCCACCGCGATCACGCCGTCCACACGTTTGATCGTTTCAGCAACTGTCGTCGCGCAGCCTTCACAAGTCATGCCCTCAATAGCGAGAACGGCGCGGTTCATATCATCATGTTACAACCGCGTTGCCACCAGCACCGAAGAGCAGACCGACATAGCTTGGAAAGGCCAGGAACGCGATCGCCAGCACGGTGACGACCCACAGCATGACTTTGTTCATCGCGGCCATACTCCAACGCAACGTCGTTTTGGGCGTACAGCACTCTAATTCGCCTACCATAGTCGAGTCACAGCACGACGCATCGTGGTTCGCATCGCTTGCTGGCCGAGGCCGGTAAGTGAAGTAAAAGGCGGCTCCCAGAAACCCGAATGTGATGAGCATGAACAGGGGTCGATATGTCTCGAGTGCGACCGCGATGCCGGTACCGGACACGCCTACGGCCAATAGGACCAACGGAAGCCAGCAGCAGCTCGATGCCATGATCGCCGAGACGATGGTCCCGACCTTGGCGATCTTCTCTCCCCGGCCCGAAGGAGGTTCGGAACCAATGTGCGATTCCGTCGCTGCCAATTCACCTTTCGCGATTTCAATTCCCTTGGCCACGCTTCCGAGGCAGCAGGATCCGCTGGGATTCGTCACTTCACAATGGCACGCCTCTCCTTTCATCCGCGAGCGGATGTCCTCGACCGCGGTCGATTCTCCCGTTGCCTCCAGCTCACGCTTGATGCTGGTCACCGAGTGGTCAAAGCAATAACAGAGCGGGCGGTCGCCAGCTGTCTCCTTGACCCCCACTGCAACTTTCAGTTGTGGTTTGACAAACGTATCGTCACTCTGCTCCGCGAAGTACACAACATCGCATGCCGGCGAGTCACAGAAACGCCAGCCGGTGTCTTCGTTGATTGCGTGACATCCCGTTCCATCGGTCTGGCAACACGAATCGCCGTCTTGGAATCCTGATGCAGCGGGTTCCTTCAACAGGCTGCGAATCGTGCGCAGCGAAACACGTCTTGCTTTATGGCCGCAAGTCGGGCACGTCTGTCTGGTTGCGGTTGTAGCGTTCTGGTTCATGGCTTCTCAGGCCTATGTTGTGAATCCGGTCATCTGCGTCTATTATCGAGGTTGCACCTAAGTGCAAGGTCAAGTGGATTTGCAAAAAAACTGAAAACCAGTTTCCCAAGGGCGATTTGAGCATTGCTATGCCCAACGATTACACCATAAGCCAGTTGGCCAAAGCGGCTGAAATTCCGACAACGACAGTTCGCTACTACGAGCGAATCGGGCTTGTTGAACCCGATAATCGCAGCCAGGGAAACTACCGCTTGTACAGCGGTGAGTCGCTCAACAAGTTGAAGTTCATCCGCGCGGCACAAGCAATCGGGTTTACGCTCGACGACGTGAAGGCGTTGCTCTCCGACGACGATGGCGGCATTCCGACGTGCGGCAACGTGCAGCGCCTGATTGAGGAGAGACTGGCGGATATCGACCAGCGGCTGAAGGACCTACGGCGCGTCCGCAAGGTGTTGAAGAACGCGCTCGAGCAATGCCAGACCCAAAAGAAAACAGACTGCTGCCAAGTCGTGGCAGGATTGAAGGCCCAATGAAATGAGTCAACTGAAAAAAGCGATTGTCGCCGGCGATGTCGAACGCGCCCGGCAGCTTCTGAATGAGAACCCAAAGCTGGCTTCCACGCCGATCCGCTGGGGCAGCATTCTGAACAGCTGCCAGACTGAGCCGCTTCACTTCTTAAGCGATGGCCCTTTCAATCAACTCTGGGATCACGGCCGGCAAGCGGAGCTGGCACGCGCTCTGATCGACGCAGGCGCTCCGGTGGACGGACTTCCAGGAGGTGGAGAGACGCCTCTTCACGGCGCGGCGAGTTTGGGAGAGGCGGGTGTTGCTCAAGTTCTGATCGACGCCGGCGCGAACATAGAAGCAGTTGCCTCCTATCCCGGCATCCCCGATGGCACGCCGCTGGATTTCGCCGTTCATTTCGGCATGGTCGAAGTCGTCGACCTGCTCTTAAGAAAGGGTGCGAAGGTTTTGTCGACACGAATAGCGGCCGGAGTTGGAAAACTCGATCGAGTGCGAGCGGACCTTGAGTCGGCATCCTTATCCAATGAGCAAGCGTTTGACGTGCTGCGTTGCGCCGTAGTCTGCGATCGTATTCCCGTCGTGGAATACTTGCTCGATAGCGGTCTGGATGTGAACGTGATGGATGGGAAAGCGACCGCATTGCACTGGGCGGCCTGGGAAGCGAAGCCGAACATGGTGTCGTTTCTGTTGAGTCGTGGCGCGGACGCGACGCTCCTGGATGCGAAGTATCAAATGTCGCCTGGTGGCTGGGCCCGGCATCGTCGCAAGGAAGTCGGGCCACGTTGGGGGCACGACGAAGTAATTCGAATTCTTGAACACCATGTCTCTGAACCAGCCTGAACGAGGTGTAGTGGCGGCAAGGAGATGATTTGAGTCCACAAAAGTCGCCTCCGGCTTCTACTTGCCGCTATTCACTACTGAGAAATTGTGACGGGACTTGTTCGTGCGTAAGGACGAACCGTCCGGCATCACGTAATCAGTTCCGCCCCCCACGCAAACCGGGTACGACGCCGCTTGGCTAAAAAAAGATCATGCAGCGGAATTAACACACGCTTGATCTACGCACCGCAATTAGGCGACAGCTGGCGGTCAAGACCTGCGTCGATTGATTCGGCAACGGCTAGTACGTGGATTGATATGAACCACGGACCGTGCACGCCTAAAGGCCAAACCAAAAAACGACAACTAATCCAAAACCACCAGAGCATCAGACAATTCGTTGATGTCGTTGTCGTCTCGGGGCAGGACCCCGGATAGTTTTTCGCCGGTGGTGGCGATGGCGTTGCAAAGGGCGTTGGGGATTGTGCCGGAGCCCAGGTCGGTGGTGAGTTGCTGGCAGATTTCGTCTAGGGCGGATTGGCCGAGTTTGGTTAGGACCGATTCGTCAGCGATGATGGCGGCGCGGTGTTCGAAGAGGGAGACGTAGATCAACACGCCGGTGCCGCCGGCTGTGTGGTGTACGCGGCGGTCGTAGAAGACAGACCGGGCTCGCTGCAATACGTCTTCTGCCATTTGTGCTTTGGGGGTGAAGAGCGCCCGCAGCCAGTTCACACGCATCGCCAGCACCACGCCGACGAAGAATCCCGCGACTAGTGAAACGATGTAGACGAAGAGTTGAAATGCGGCGGAGGGGCCGCCCCAGCTGTTGGCATCGGTTGAGGGGCTGGGCGTGAGCCACCACGCGGCGATAAAGGCGAGGACGCCGCACCACAGGCCAACGATGTCTTCGGGACGATCGTAACGGCCGGAAGACTTGGCGACGACCGGCATGATTTCGGCTGAGGTCTTTGCCTCGGCGGCAACGACCGCTTGAGTGATTTGTTGATGATCTTGTTCGGTGAACAGTGCGTTGGTATTGGTCATGGCTGGAATCCATCGCCTCAGGTGATGTACACGGTCAAACTGTTTGGGCATCAACAAAAATCGGCTGAGAAAGCTACCAAGAGCCGCTGGCCCCGCCTCCGCCGGAAAAGCCGCCACCTCCGAAAGAGCCTCCAGAGTAGCCGCCTCCGCTGCCGGAATTCGACAGCATGTGGTACAAAATCGCCCCGATGCCTGCGAAGACGAGGCCCCAGAATAACCAAGCCCAGCCGCTGGAGCCGCGGCGGATCAACGACACGACGGTAAAGATGCCCAGGCCGATCGCTCCAATGAGGACCGGATAAAACCAAGCAGGTTTGGGAGCGGCCGGCAGTTTGAGATCGCGGGCCATTTTTTCCAGCGACTGCACACCGGCGAGGATTCCCGCACTGAAGTTTCCTTGTTTGAATCGTGGGATGATCTGCTCGTCCATGATCTGCAGACACAGGTCATCCTTCTCGCGCCCCCAACCGGCGCCTAATTCAATACGCGCCTTGCGGTCGTCTTTCGAGACCAACAACAGGATGCCTTTATTCCATTGGTTCTCTCCCAATTTGGCGGGGCCGATTTGCCATTGGTCAAACAGCAACCGGGCAAAGGTCTCAATCCGCATCCCCCGACCGCCATGATCGGCCATGGAATTGATGGTGACCACGACCAGTGGAGCCGCCTTGTCGGTCAGAAGCTTGTCCGCCAATTCGCGAATTTGTGTCGCATCGGCCTCGTTGATCAATCCCGCTTTGTCCAGGATAAATTCCCGCTGTCCGGGCGGATCGAGTTGGATCAGATTGTCGTTTTGCTGATAAGCCAAAAGCGCGGAGGTGTTCAGCAACAGGCAAGCGGCAACGAGACAGCCGATTCGGAAAGGAACATTTCGCGGGCGTATCACGGACTGAGGCTCCTACAAGTCGTTTCAAAACCCTCTGACGCATCTCGCTGACAATAAAAATGCAGGTTTCCGGAACAGACGCAACCGGGTTTTGAAACAGGTTCTAGCTATCGATGAAAATCCTAACGCATTCTCCGGAGATTGTAGTCAGGTCCCATCGAATAGTGAAATGCGTGACGACTAAGGTTGTTTCCGCTGCGTGTGCTTCTATTTGGCGACGGTATTCTTTCATGACACCCGCCGTCCTGCGGCTATCCTTTTCTCGTACGGGATCGTCAATTCGACAACAGATGTTGTCAAATCGTGGGCGGATGAGGGTGTTCATTTTGCTGCTATTACTGTTTTGGGATGACGTAACGCTTTTATCCGAATGCGTTTAGCGATTTTGGGCGGCCGGCTGGGCATGGCAATTGCTTTGTTGGATTGCTGGACATTGTTAGACGGACGGTTTTGCTTGTTTCCGCCTTTTACGCGGCCTAAGATTTCATAGTCGCACGCATTTTGGGGAATTCAACCGTGGCACGCAGGTGTGTGCTCGGCTCGTCTTGACCCGATTCTGTTGAATTGCGATGATCATCCCCTGACGGGACAGATTCACTGGGAAAATTCTGTGTTACAACATTTCGCCACAATATTGACGTTGCTCGTTTCGGTTTTGCATGCCGGACTGGGGTGCTGCTGGCACCATGTTCATGCCTGTGAAACCTCTGCCGTTTCTTGTTGTTCGAATTCTCAGGACCACATCACCTGTACGTCGAAACGGGGCGACTCTTCTTGCTGTCATCACCGGCATGGTGATGATTCAGTTGCCCGTCTGTCCTCAGAACCTGCTGAAACCTCGCAACCTGCTGACGACGATGGACATCACCATCAGCACCAGCAGTGCGAGAAGAGCGGGTGCGTGTTTGTCGTCGGTTCACGAACGACATTTGTCCCGGACTCGCAATCTCGCTGCTCGCTGGATGTCCCGGTCGTCATTGTTGAGACGTCGGTCGGTTTAGCGCCCGCTGTGTCGAGTCGAGCGACGGGTGCTTTTCGCGGCGTGCTGTGGGATGGTGCGCATGCTCCGCAATGGACTCAGACTTGGTTGCTGTGAGACTGCGTCTCAAGGCCCGAGTTTGACGTTATAAGCTGCACGCTTTTAATCCGCAGCATTTCTTCTGATCCGCTTTATTAGGGTTGTTTGCGGATCGCCCTGCGCCGGTACGTCATGTCGTACCGTTCTTCATGGAGACTGTCATGAAATATCGTCTACCAAAAATCGCGGTCCAATCCGCTGCCGTCGTGGGCGGTCTGGTTGTCATTGGGGCTGCCTGGTATTTCCAATCCACCTGGATTCCTGCCGTCAAACAGTGGGCGGCAAATACCGTGGCGGCGGGTAAGAAGCAAACAGCGGGCGCCACGACTGACGATGCTGATGTTCTTATCGAAGACGATCATGCGGGGCACGATCACGCGGGGCATGAGGAGTCCTCTTCGTTGGAACTTTCCAAACAAGCCCAACGCAATGTTGGTTTGACAGCGGACAATATTCGCAAGGTTCAACTGACCACGTTCACACGCAACATTAGCGTCCCGGCAATCGTTGCCGAACGTCCCGGCCGCACGCAGGTCAAAGTCGTGGCGCCGATGACCGGCGTGATCACCGGTGTCTACGTGGTCGAGGGTGAAGCGATTCCGCAAGGCAAGCAGTTATTCAAAATCCGCCTGACACACGAAGACCTGGTGCAAGCTCAGACGTCGTTCTTGCAGGCACTTGGTGAGTTGGATGTCGAAAACCGCGAGATCAAACGGCTCAAACAGATCACCGAAGGGGTGGTTGCCGGCAAGGTGGTGCTGGAACGCGAGTATGCCCGACAGAAGTTAGAAGCCGTGTTAAATGCCAACCGCCAGGCTTTGATTTTGCATGGGCTGTCTGAAGCGCAAATTGATCAGATTGAAAAAGATCGGCACTTGGTGAGTGAAATTGCCGTTTATGCGCCGAACGCGAATTTCGATTCCGATGAAGTTCGCACCCCCCAACCGCTGGTGCAACCGGTGTCTTTGATCTCGGTCGAGGGGAAAGCGGACGGTGTTGATCAAGGTCAATCGCCATTGATTGTTCAGGAACTAAATGTGAGCAAGGGGGGATTTGTGCAGGCGGGAGATACGCTGTGTGTGCTGGTTGACTATCGCGAGCTGTTTATCGAGGGCCGTGCATTTGAGCATGATGCCATCGAGTTGGCCGAAGCTGCCGCGAAAAACAAAAAACTGACGGCCGTCCTCGAAGGCAACCGAAAAAAATTAGAGACGATCGACGATTTGACAATCTCCTATTTGGACAATCGCATCGAACCCGATTCGCGGGCGTTTCACTTTTATGTGGGGCTGCCGAACCGTGTGATTCAAGATACGAAAGCTAGCGATGGCCGCCGTTTTCTATCCTGGAAATTCAAACCGGGCCAACGGATGCAATTGCAAATCCCTGTGGAGGAATGGACCGACCGCATTGTCCTGCCGGTCGATGCCGTTGCGCAAGATGGTGCGGAGTATTTTGTCTTTCAGCAAAATGGCGACCATTTCGACCGCCGTCCGGTGCATGTCGAATATCAGGACCAATACTCGGTGGTGATTGCCAACGATGGCTCGCTGTTTCCCGGTGACGTCGTCGCCTTTGCCGGGGCGCATCAATTGCAAATGGCGCTGAAAAACAAAGCCGGCGGCGGTGTCGACCCGCATGCCGGGCACAATCACTGATTCATGCGTCTGTTTGTGCCACTGCGCTAGCCAATTTCCGCCGAACGTCACCGGATCGTTTTCATTTTTGTTTGAGTATCCTCCATGTTAAATGCCGTCATTCGCTTCGCCCTGCATCAGCGCCTCCTGGTGGTTGCGTTTTCGATGTTTTTAATCGGCTATGGCACCTGGCAGGCGCTGAATATCGATATCGACGTCTTCCCGAATCTGAACCGCCCCCGAGTGGTGGTGATGACCGAAGCGCCTGGGATGGCGCCCGAAGAAGTCGAAGCGCTGATCACGATTCCCTTGGAGACCACACTCAATGGAGCCAATGGCGTACAAGCCGTGCGGAGTTCTTCCGGCGTGGGGATCTCGGTGATCTATGTCGAATTTGATTGGGGAACCAACATCTACAACGATCGGCAGATCGTTAACGAACGACTGCAACTTGTCGCCGACCGGATGCCACCGGGCGTTCAGCCGCAATTGGCGCCGATCTCCTCGATCATGGGGCAGATCATCATGGTGGGCATGTGGAGTGAAGGGGGCAAAACATCGCCGCTGGAGGTCCGCACACTGGCCGACTGGGTGGTCCGGCAACGACTGCTGACGATTCCCGGCGTCTCACAGGTCTTCACCATGGGGGGCGGACGGAAACAGTTTCAGGTGTTGATTGATCCCAATGCGTTACTGAAATACGGCCTGACCCTGCAGGAGGTTCGCAAAGCGGTCGAGGAAAGCAATGAGAACGCGACCGGCGGCTATCTGGATGAACAAGGCCCCAACGAGTTGCTCGTCCGCGCGCTGGGACGCGTGCAAAAAGTTGAGGATTTGGAAAAACTGGTGGTCACCATGCGTGAGGGCCGCCCCGTATTGCTGTCCCAGGTCGCACGCGTGGTTGAAGGCGCACAGGTGAAACGTGGCGACAGTTCCGCTTTTGTCCGCGAGGAGGACGGATCGTTCTCCGGCGGGCCGGCGGTTATTTTGACCATCAACAAACAACCCAATGCGGACACCCGCCAAGTGACCGATGCCGTCATGGGGGCTTTGGCGGAACTGGAAATGACACTCCCCGAGGATATTCGCATTCAACCAGAATTGTATTCGCAAAAATCGTTCATTGATCGATCCATCGACAACGTCGTCGAAGCGCTCCGCGATGGCGGGATTCTGGTGGTGATCATTCTGTTTTTGTTCTTGATGAACTTTCGAACAACGTTCATCACACTGACGGCGATTCCGCTATCGGTCGCCATCACAATTCTGGTGTTCGCCGCATTTGGGCTGTCGATCAACACGATGACGCTCGGCGGCTTGGCGGTCGCCATTGGCGAACTGGTCGATGATGCCATTGTTGATGTGGAGAATATTTTCCGCCGACTCCGCGAAAACCGACATGCCCAGGAACCGAAACATCCACTGCTGATCGTCTTTCAAGCCAGCGTGGAGATTCGCAACTCGATCGTGTTCGGCACGATGATTGTCGTGCTGGTCTTCATTCCGCTGTTTGCACTTTCAGGAATGGAAGGCCGTTTGTTCGCGCCGTTGGGAGTCGCTTATATCGTTTCGATCCTCTCATCGCTGGCTGTCTCTTTGACGTTAACGCCGGTGCTTTCGTATTGGTTGCTTTCGAATGCCAAGTTCATGGACCAGGAAAAAGATGGGCCGTTGTTGCGGGTTCTCAAGTGGGCTGCCGGTGTCGCGATCAGCATGAGTCTGCGGTTTTCCAGGTTGATGTTGTTACTCGCCGCGGTGGGGGTGGCCATTGCCGCTCTGCTTCTTTCACAACTGGAACGCGATTTCCTGCCGCCGTTTAACGAAGGGGTTGTGCAACTCAACGTGGTCCTGCCGCCGGGAACCTCGTTGCGAAAATCCAATGACATTGCCGAAACGGTGATGCAGCGCTTGACCAAAATCGACGGCGTGGCTGCGTTCTCGCGGCGGACCGGCCGTGCTGAACTCGACGAGCATGCCGAAGGGGTCAACATCACGGAGATGATTATCGGTTTCGACGAGGACTTAGAACAGAGTCGCGAGGAAGTCCTCGATGAAATCCGCGAAGCAATGGCCGATATCCCGGGGATTGTCACAACTGTCGAGCAACCGCTGGCGCACTTGATCTCGCACATGATTTCCGGGGTGAAGGCGCAAGTCGGTATTAAGATTTACGGCGATGATTTGAGCATCCTGCGTACTAAGGCGCAAGAACTGGCAGCGGTGATGAAAGGGGTTAACGGGGTGACGGATGCTTTGGTCGAACCGCAGGTCGAAATCCCGCAATTGCGGATCGAATTGGATCGCGACAAACTGGAACTCTACGGATTAACGCCCGCCTATGTGAATGACTACATCGAGACGGCGATGAATGGTGAAGTCGTTTCGAATGTGCTGCTCGGGCAACGCACGTTCGACCTGTTGGTCCGCATGGAAGAAGATTACCGCGAAAACCTGCAAGCGCTGCGCCGGCTCACGATCGAACTGCCCAGCGGCGGCACAACACCGTTGTCCTCCGTGGCGAAAATCTATCGCTCCAGCGGGCCGAATACGATCAACCGCGAACAAGTTCTGCGGCGGATTATCGTGCAGTGCAATGTCAGCGGCCGCGGATTAGTCGACGTGGTGGAGGAAATCAAACAGCGCCAGAAAAAAATTGTCGAGTCCTTGCCGCCCGGGTATTTCATCGAATATGGCGGACAATTTGAAAGCCAACAAGCAGCCAGCCGCACCATCGGCATTCTGTTTGGCATCTCGCTGTTGGGCGTGTTTCTGGTACTCTACACAATGTTCCGCTCGGCCAATTTCTCCATCCAAGTCATGGCCGCTTTGCCGATGGCCTTCATCGGGTCGGTTACGGCGCTGGTTGTCACCGGGCAAACCTTGACCGTGGCGGCCATGGTGGGTTTCATTTCGCTAGGCGGTATTGCCTCGCGGAACGGGATCTTGCTGCTCAATCACTACCTGCATTTGGTACGTTACGAGGGCGAAACCTGGTCCAAGGCGATGATCATTCGCGCCGGTCAAGAACGACTGGCACCGGTGTTGATGACTGCACTCACCTCGGGGATCGGTTTAGTACCGCTAGCAATGTCCGCCGGGGAACCGGGCAAAGAAATCCTCTATCCCGTTGCCACGGTGATTATCGGCGGCTTGCTCAGCAGCACGATCTTAGAATTCTTCGTCCGCCCCGCACTCTTCTGGACATTCGGCGTGAAGTCCGGCATGCGGTTGATTGAAGAATCCTCAGCAGAGGCGAGCATCGAACTGGTCGAAGAGGCGCACTTCTTTGAGGCCGACACAACGGGACCGCCTGAGGCTAATCCGGCGGCGCCTCCGCAGTCGGATGGCACGGTCGAGTAGGGCTGTTTTCGGGTTCCACTGGCATTGCCCGTGTTATATTCGCATGCAGGTTGTAGTACATTCCCGCACGAGAAAAAACGGATGTGTGGACGTCGTAGAAACGCAAGTTCATCATCACTTCAAACCTCAAGCCCTCCCCATCCTCAACAACACTGGCAAAGCCAGTGGCACCCAACCTTATTGCATTTATTGCTTCATGCAATCAATTTCGAGGAGTTGCCTAATCGCAAAGCTAGGTGGCAGCAGACCACAGATCGTTGCGTCGCTTCATTTGGTTCTGGTACGCTGGAATATTGTCTTATTCACTTATTCCAGTTGATTCCCTTTTGAAGACGATCGTCTTGCGCGACCCAAACTGAATCGAGGGGAGTGGCAGAACGGTCGGAGGCCCAACGTCATGCGCATGTCGCTTCGCATTATTGCCATTGTTCTTGGATTCTTCGCGATCTCCGCTGATTCACAGTGCGATGCCGCCGATCCCCGAAAGCCGGGACCTTACACCGTGGGGGTGCGGACAGAAGTTTTTGTGGATGACCAGCGCGAATGTGCCATTACGGGCAAGCCGCGCACCTTGGTGACAGAGATTTGGTACCCGGCGGACCAGGGATCAGAAAAACAACCGCTCAATAAGTTCAGCGATTTCTGGGGAACACCGGCTGGTGTTGCTGCAGGCAAAATCGTCATCGGACGGTTTGGCGGCCAGTTTGACAAAGTCGAAGAGACATTCAAAAACATCGCACATCGGAATGCAAAAATCGATGCGGGCTCATTTCCACTGTTGGTGTTTTCGCACGGCAACGGGGGCTTTCGCCATCAAAATACTTATCAGGCAGAGTATCTCGCCTCGCACGGGTATATCGTGGCTGCGGCGGATCACACGGGAAATGCGGCGACGACGATTCTGCCCGGCCAGATCGTACCCTATAGCTTGGACACGCGCGAGCCGGAGCGGCGTGACGATCGCCCCCATGATGTCTCATTTCTGATCACCCATTTGAGTGAGCTGAGTGCCTCGGGGGATCACTGGTTGCGAGATCGTATTGCCGACGGCCAGATCGGAGCTTTCGGCCATTCGTTTGGCGGCTTTACGGTTTGCCGCGCTGCGGAATTGGATCCGCGCATCAAAGCGATTATTCCCATGACTTTGACTGATGCCTTGCGCGACATGCCGGAAAATAATGACTGCAAAATCCCGCTGCTCTTAATCTTGGGGGATACCGACCGGACAGTGGGAGAAGGGGGAAACAACCGCAGTATTGCCTATTTCGAAAAGGCGGCTGACCCGAAATATCTGCTCAACTTTAAAAATGCCGGTCACTATACTTTTACGGAGATGACGCAAATCAATACGAACTGGGGCGATGGTATTGGCATCGAAAAGGGGAAGGACGGCAGTCCTGACCTTACGTTTTCCGACGCGCTGGAAGACCAACGAATTACCAACGAGTATTCCGTTGCGTTCTTCGACACGTTTCTCAAAGACTCCGCAGCGGCTAGGAAATTTCTTGACCAGAACCACTACCCCCAAGAGGTAGACTACCGGCGGGATTAGTCGAGAAGTGCAACGTCGGGTGCACAATCGAAGTCGCATCAGGTCACTTCAATTCTCCCAACTCAATACAGGCAACGCTCGCGGTTTGCTACGTGGTTATTTCGCAACATCTACTGAATTCAGGGGGGAGAATTGCCGAGGGCAGGGGGCAATTTACCGGCAATCGGCGGGATTTTCCGAGCGGACTCTAAAAGCAAGCTAGAGTTCGAGGGTTAATCATTGTTCGCCCCCTTGTTCAGGAGAGACGTTATGAGATTTGGTATTGCGATGAGTTTGGCAGTCAGCATGTTGATGGGGGCCGGCGCGCCGGAAAACGACGCGGCACCGACTTGCGGCACATTGAATGGCGTCTGGAGATTGAGCAGCGGCGAAGCGGATGGCAAAGCCCTTTCGAAATCAGAAATGAAGGATGCGAAGTTGGTCATCAAAGGGGACCAATACCGCGTCACGTTGCCTGAAATGGGAACTTTCACCGGGACGCAAATTCTGGACGCGACGCAGGCCCCCAAGACCATCGACATCACCGATGCGACCGGTCCACACAAAGGCAAAACCAGCCTGGGTCTCTACGAACACAAAGGAAACGAATTCCGCGTGGTCTTTGCCCCAGCAGGGGAACCCCGTCCGACGAGTTTCAAGCCCCAACCCGAAAGCGGCCAATGGATGCACGTCTGGAAACGCGTCCAGGAATAACCCGCCGCGGTTGGTAGAGATTGTTGAGTGAATGCATGACGCCCCGAGATTCTTCTTGGGGCGTTTTTTTTGATGCAGAGGTGGTTCACTCCATTCCCCCAACTCCGCCCGCAACTGCAGCAAGACGCGTGACTTTATAACTCCAATGTACCTGAGCGCTATTCATTTTGCGGATCTGGTTCCAGCGCCCAATCCACAATCTCTTCAATTGTCGGTTCGTATTCTCCCATTGCGCGGCCGCCACCCCACGTGTTTGTCGAAGCATCGTAATCCGGTGGATAGAAGATCAAATTTGAAGCATGGGCTCGCGGAACATTGGCGTCAAAGATCGCCATGTATACCTCGTAGTCGGGATAGCCATTCTGCAACATGGCACGGCGGACGATCTCAATGAGTTCACCTCGTGACACGTCTGGAACAGGTTTGATCAGGCGCGCGTTAATGACTCGGCGAACCCAGTCGGCATGGTCTTCACCACCATAGATGCCTTGGAAATATTCGAATGGAAAATTTTCTTGCGAGAGTTCGTTAAACTCCTTGAGCCATTCGTCATATTCACCCGGCCTCGCCCCATCGATTTTTGAGGCGAGATCCGCTAATCGGGCAATGAGGGCTTCGTCAAGTTTTGGCGGTAGAAGTTCAGGACGTAGATTCATTGGAAAAGTTTCTCGTAATTGTAAGTCTGAGCTAACAGTGCGGTGACGTGAACTTGCCGACATACATACCGGGTGGGAATTAACATCCCTATTAGTGGAACCCAAACTCCTTAGCAAACCTGAATCATCCGCCGATGCCTGCGAGAGATGACGTCAACAGGTACTTTGGTTGGTCCAACTTCTCAGGATGCGCCAGATAATGATCAACTTTATAACGCAGTTTCGATTCGGCATGGAACATTCCAATTCTGCTGCAAACTGTATGCAGTAAATGTGTGGCTAACCACCAAAAAGGCCACTCTGTCGTCCAAAATCCCATCATGGCGATGGGTGCCACTGGCTCTGCCAGTGTTTTTGCCGTGGCTGCTATAGCGATCCCTACCTGAGTAGAATAAACGAAGTTGCGGTCGTAGGGGCATCACAATCTCACCGTCAATTGAAACCTCTGGTTGTATTCATCCAAGAAATCACTGGCAAAGCCAGCGGTTGGTCGTCATTGACGGTAGAGGTGCGTCAATCCAATTCCCCCAACTCCGCCCGCAACCGTCGCAGGACGCGTGACTTGGCTTGTCGGACGGCCTGTGGGGTGCTGCCTAATTCTTTTGCGGCTTGGGGGGCGCTACAGCCTTCTAGGGCGGTGAGGCGGAAGGCGTTCCAGGTGCTTTCTTGGAATTCGGTGCGGATCATTTCTAAAGCGCGGTGGATGAGGCGGGTGACCGGGGGGGAGGTGGGGCTGCCTTCTTCTGTGTCGGGTTCGCGGTCGGGGACTTCGATCAGTTGCGCATGCGCGGCTGTGCCGCCGGCGGCTTGAGGTTTGCCGTGTTGGTTGCGGGCGAAGTCGCGGATTTTGTTGCGGGTGATCGTCCACAGCCAACCGCGAAAGGTGTCGCCGTCGCGATCGTCGTGGAAACTTTCGATCGCCAATGAAACGGCGCGAAACACCTCTTGCACCACGTCAGCGGAATCTTCAGCGGCCAGGCCTGTGCGGCGGCACCAATGATAGACCAGCGGGCCGTACAATTCCGACAGCCGTGCCCACGCCGCCGGTTCCTGTCGCCGCACGCGCGAGATCAGACTGGACGACGTTGAGTGCGCGTCTTTCGCCGGAGTCCGTGTCGACATATTTCAGGTGCGCCTTTGTGGTCGATGTGTGGCAAGTGAGACAATACACAGGTCCGCGACAACTTATCGGGCAGGCGGAGGGCTGGGTGTTCCATGGTCGCGATTGATGGCTTCGATATCGAGAGATAATTCCTTGGGGTCCGTGAATAGCCGGAAGGGAATCCTCCCCAACCCCTTGGTCACATTCAGAAAACGGGTGTCGCTGAGTTGGTCGTTGGTCACGTTGCGAATAAAAATCCCGACGACCTGCTCGGGATGCGATTGGGCTGTGGCACTATAAATCTCCGGATCTTTTTCGCCCGAATCACCGATCAGCAAAAAACGCCGCTGGGGGTAGGCGGCCAGGATTTGTTCGATTGCGTTGAGTTTAGCCTCTTGGGGAGACTGGAGCATGTCCGCCGCGGTGCTGGGCTTCTTGAGACGAAAATGTTTCAACGCGAACGAGCCGCGCGGCAATTTCTCGGCATCAAAAAATTCCAGCAAGGGGAGATAGAGTTGCCAAGGGCTGCCAGAGACATAGTGAAAGGCGAACCCCTTGCGGGCGCAGGCCTGGTACAACTCCGGCATGCCGGGAGCGGATTGGAATTTGAACAAAAACGTGTTTTCCAAGACGGCTTCCGCATCGGTGACTTCGCTATGTTTGATCGTGTCGTCGATGTCGGAGATGATCGACAACCCCGTCGGCGGGACCAGATACGCGCGGCCCACGAATCTTCGCAGGTCAGATGTTCGAGTGACCGCTTCAAACGGGAGGAACGCAGTTTGGCCATGTCGGACGATCAGGTTCTGGATGTCGGCATCGCGCAGGCGGATGGTGTTTTCGAAATGTCCGTTCGCTTCGGATTTGCCGATATTCACCACGCGATTGCCGATTCGAATCGAGATGTCCTGTCCCCGTTCATTGTCGACGAGAAAGTGGTCTAAAATACGGATTAGGTTCAGCGATTTGCGAGCATCCTCGTCCGAATCGGCCAAGCGGCTGATGGCAATGGCCATCGCGCTGCGCCGCAGCGGATTGACGGTGGGCTCATAAACCACGCCATGGATGGGAATGACCCAGGTCGCGCCGTCGTTGTCGAGATGGGCTGACGTTTCATAAAAGACGACGACTTCGTCTCGATTGATGTCTGAAGCCTTTGCCGCTTCCTTGATCTGGCGGGCCTGAGCGGCGTTGGGTCGTGGCAGCTCCTGCCCCCAGCCGGTGCTGATCGCAATTTGGGCAAATAACAAATTCGCCGTAGCAAACGTCACGACGTAGCGTGGGAATCGCGCGCAATTCCGGTTCTCGGATGAGGCCGGTCGTCGATTTTGACGAGGTTCAAATTGCATACAAAAATCCTCCAGCAATACGTGGCATCCGTGGAGCGTCTTGCTGAGTTGTCTTCGCGAAAGCCGGAGCGTCTTGGTTCGCTTTCGCGGGGTTGCCGCCTTCATTCTTCGGCACTGCGGCGCGAATCGCAAGGCTGGTTGGGTTCATCGATTAAAAAACATCTGTGGTCGTCATCGCTCGACTGATTCCTATTTGGTTCGACCGTTGCGCGGCTTAGTCTTTTACTTGTAAGCGGAACCGATACAATATCCAAACCAACGCAAGGTGAGTAACGAACGGACAAACGGTTTTTGCCATTAAAGGTACCCTCTGCCATGTCGCATACGATTGTCATTTTTGGAGCTTCGGGGGACCTGACCACCCGCAAGTTGATTCCCGCACTGTATCGCCTGTGGGTCAAGCGACGCCTGCCGGCCGACACAAAGGTGTTGGGGGTCTCGCGGACGGAGTTTAGTCACGACGCTTGGCGCAAATCGCTGTCCGAGTCGACAGCCAAGTTTGCGGGGAAGGACTTTGACGAGCAGGAATGGCAGTCGTTTGCCAAATCTGTGTTTTACATGCAGGGCGACATCGGCAAATCGGAAGACTTCCAGCGGTTGTCAGACGTGTTGGATGAGATTGAGCAAGGCAGCGAAGGTACACGCGTGTTTTACCTTTCCACAACGCCGCGCCTGTACGCCACAGCTGTCGCCAACTTGGGAGCCGCCGGGCTTGCCGATGAGAGCAACGGTCCGCGGCGGATTGTGATCGAAAAACCATTCGGCTACGACGCGGCCACGGCCCGGCAACTGAATGACGATTTGCATCAAGTGTTTGCCGAAAACCAGGTCTATCGCATCGATCACTACCTGGGTAAGGAAACGGTGCAAAACCTGTTTGTGCTGCGCTTTGCGAACAGCATTTTTGAACCGATCTGGAACCGGCAATATGTTGATCATGTGCAGATCACCGTCGCCGAGGAGTTGGCTGTCGGACGTCGCGGGGATTACTACGACACGTCGGGCATCTTGCGAGACATGTTTCAAAATCATCTGCTGCAATTGATGATGATTACGGCGATGGAAGCCCCGGCGCGGATGAGCGCGGATCTGATTCGCGACGAAAAGGCCAAAGTGTTGCAATCGGTGCGGCCGATTACAGCCGAGATGGTCAAGCAAGACACAATCCGCGGCCAGTACGAAGGCTATCGACAGGAGAAAGGGGTCGCCACCGACAGTCAGACAGCAACCTTCGCCGCTCTGAAGCTGCACGTTGACAATTGGCGGTGGAGCAATGTCCCCTTTTACCTCCGCAGCGGTAAAGCTCTGTCGTGCCGCACGACGCAGATCGTGATTCAATTTCGAGAACCGCCGCAGCCACTCTTTTCCGACCAAAGCAGCCAGTCTCCCGGAGCGAATCGGCTGGTGATTCAAGTCCAACCGGCCGAGGGCATTCAACTGCATTTCCATACCAAGGTTCCTGATGCGGGTATGAACTTGCGGATGACCGATCTGGATTTTAGTTTCCAACGCGAATTCTCATTTGCACTGCCCGACGCCTATCAGCGCCTGCTGCTGGATGTGCTCAACGGCGACGCCAGTCTCTTCGCCCGCAGCGACGAGGTGGAACTCTCCTGGGACATCATTGATCCGGTGATCGAGGCTTGGAAGAACCAAACAGAGCCGAATCTGGATATCTATCCGCCGGCGCTCTGGGGTCCGGCGGAATCGATGCAGTGGATGGAGGAGCAAGGCCGCGAGTGGTTCGACGTCTGTCCGCTGATTACGTAGCGCGGGCGTGGTCTAGGCGCACACCGAACGCGCTGGATCGCTAATCATCAGAGACCGAGTTCGCAATAATTTCACAGTTGGGTAGCGCCTCGCGCAGGGCGGCTAAGTCAGCGGCACGTGCCTCGCCGACTCTTAACATTTTTAATGCCGGCATACGCTTGATCGCTGACAGGCCGCGCTCGGAGACTTCGAGGGAATACGCACGGACATAGGCTAACTGTTTGAATTCAGCCAATACTTCTGCGACATCATCGTCGATGACGAAGTCCTTCTGCAACGTTTTCGTCTCAGGAAATCTATCCGCCACCCGCCGTATATCCTCAGCATTCAGCGCGCGTTCCGGAGTGACTTTCATTTCTGGACGAAAATAGACAGAGTGTGCGTGGTCATCCGTATCGATGGACGCGACCGCGCACCAACTCTCGTCTTCGTGCTCGTCAAGATCAAGAAGTTCGTTACTCCAATCCTCGGTTGAATACTCGAACTGCCGCGGCGGAACAGCGATTTGATCCGCATTGGCCACCGGAGGCGCAGCGACGTAGTCCGCCAAGATACTCTCTTCGACTTTATTGGAAATCCACTGCACGCTGCCATCGGCCATCAACAGAAAGGCACCATCTCCCGAAGGTCGCCCGTAGCTGTCCGGCCCGTCATTGAGTCGCTTCCCCAACGGTCGCCAATTGAACGGGTAGGCCCATGGCTGATAGTTGCCGGCTGTTTCTCCCGCCATCCAGGTGTGCGTGACTCCGGCGGTCATGTCGTCGAACTTCACGCTGCTGTTACGGTGCAGCAAGTTCGGATTGCCCAAGTAGCACATCAATCCATAATGACCATTAGTGCGAGTTTCGTCGACGCCGGGCATTTGGTAGGCGGGTTCCTGTTGGCAATAGGCTAACAAGTTGATGTCATGATCCCAGGGGAGATTATTGTCGATGTATTGGAAAATCCCATTTGCGGACATGTAAGAAACTAAGCGCGACGGCCAACCATGCAGCGCCACGCCATCCTCTCGAACGATCGCTCCGGGCGGCAGGCATTGGTAAAGGTCGTAATAATTGTGAAATGCCAATCCGATTTGTTTGAGGTTATTCCGGGAATAGGTCTTGCGCGCCTCAGTCCGCGCCCGCAGCATGGCCGGAACGAGCAGCGCGAGTAAGAAGCAAACCACGGCCACCGGAATCGCCACCGCTGCCCAGCGTTGCCAGGGAAGACCGCGCAGGTTCATTGGTCTTGACCGTTCGTTTAGGGTGCAGTTTATGGTCCTCTCCTCGCTCAGCCCGGGGACATTCGTGCCATGGGCATGAGTGGGGAATCATTGTACCAAACTCTCGCCGAGTACCACCTGCTGGCTTGTCCAGGAGTGCGTCGTATGGTTCGGTGTTGAGAAAGGAACAAACGGATCAAAAGCGGGCAAAGGATTTCCATGAACTCACCACTTCGAAGAATCACTTTTTTCCAGTCGCCTCGCTAATTAGCTGATCGGCATCCAGTAATTGAACATTTGCCTCCTTATTTCCCGTAGCCAGAGTCTTTCCATCGGGGGAAAATGTGAGCGAATTAATCGAAGTGTCTTGGTTCCCAATCTTGTAAATCTTATCTGGACTCGAAACCTGAATCATTTTCAGCCCCCCGGAACAAAACAAAAGGTTCTCGCCTTTTAGATCCCATGCCAAGGCTGTGACTCCATAAGATGTGCCAAAAACGATAGGCTCAATTTCTACGGTCTTGCACAACAGCTTTTTTTTCGCCACGTCCCAAAGCTGCACTCCGGAGGAGGGGCCAACGCAGGCCAAGGTTTTTCCGTCAGGCGAAAATACCATCGGGCCTGGTGCCCCCCATGATGAACCCCACTTCGATGGAGCGGTTACGTCCAAAATGGCTTCAAAGTGCGAACCATTTTTGGGTTTGCTGCGGTACAAGATGATGTCCATTTCGATGGACTTATCTCGGGTGTTCCTGCCAAACGCCACTCGATTGCCATCCGGTGAAAATGCAACGCTTATCGGATTTAAGAATCGAGTGAATTCATTACTAAGATTTACAAGTGACAATCGATCGCCGTCAAATACGCGTTCTTTGGCGTTCACATCAATGACTGCGCCAATATTACTGGCCACCGCAAGCCATTTACGATTTGGCGCGAAGGAAAGACCTCTGCAGTTCTTTGTTCTGAATTGAGTGTTTAATGAGACTTCGACCGGATTTGTAGCAATGTTCCACAGTTTGATTTCGCCCATCGAATCGCCAAGTATTTTGTCAAAAGGTTCACTTCCTGTAGCAAGGCTCAATCTGTCCGAAGACAACGCAATTTGGAGATTACGAGGGTTCAATTTACGATCACGATCGTGTGGATGACCGTATATATTTCCTTCGATTGGGTTAATCGTGGTTTCCAAGTGACCGCGTGTTGTGTTCCAAAAATGAAGCATGCAATCGCGGTCAACAGTTAGGAGCACCTTGCCGTCTGCAGTAAAACCAATGACCTTTTCTCCAACGGAATCGGCTTTAAGACTGGGTGTTTTTTTCGAATCTTCGAGACGGTTCCCAGCGAACGTGTCCTCCGTGGAGAAAAAAAATATGGCTGCACAGAGAATCCACACATCATATCGATCAGTGACAGCGCGCATAGGAATTTCCTTTTCCTCTGAGGCAAGCCTCAAACACCTAGTCGGACATTTTCCAGGTGCGGTCTGAATCAACTGCACCGGCGGCCAGTTGATTCGATGATACCGGTCGACAGCGTTTCATTCCACGACTTAGCATCATTTCCGACCCTTTTACAACACATTTCTATATGCCGGTAATGTCGTTTGGTGATACTTGGAACGCACCGCCTCGGCATACTATCACTTGCCCCCACCACCAATTCACACCACAATGAATCGCACCCCACTTCCACTACCAAAGAAGGAGCGACCAAGATGCCATTTCGCCTTGTCTGCCTGCTGCTCGTCACGTTCATCACTGCCGCCCCATTGGCTGCTAAAGAGAAATCGGCTGCTAAGAAGAAGCGGGCGAAGCGGAAACAGAATCCGGCGCTGCAGGCGATCCAAGACGATCCGAAGCTGCCGCGAGTGTTGCTGATCGGCGATTCGATCTCCATCGGTTATACGCTGCCGACGCGGGAACTTCTCAAAGGGAAGGCGAACGTGCATCGCATTTTGACCAACGGGGGTCCGACAACGCGGGGAGTGGCACAGATCGACCGTTGGTTGGGAGAGAAACCGTGGGATGTGATCCATTTCAATTGGGGCCTGCACGACTTGAAATACATGGGGCCCAACGGCAAAAACCTGGCCGACCCCGCTGCCGCCGACAGCCATCAACAAGTGCCCCCCGAGGAGTACGAAAAGAACCTCCGCAAATTGGTGGCGCGGCTCAAGGAGACGGGGGCGACGCTGATTTGGTGTTCCACCACCCCGGTGCCCGCCGGTGCCGGCGGACGAGTCGTGGGGGATGCGGTGAAGTACAATGCCGTCGCCGCTAAGATCATGCAGGAAAATGACATCGCTATCGACGATCTCTACACGTTCGCCAAGCCGCGGCTCAAAGAGATCCAACTACCGGCGAATGTACATTTCAGCAAACCGGGGTCTAAGGCGTTGGCGGAACAAGTGGCGGGGGCGATCGAGAAAACGTTGGACTAGTGCGGCAGAGAACGCACAATGCGACGGCAAGCCGTCGGTTTGGGGATGAACGAGCCGCCCCCCGGAAATCTGTGTTTTTATCCGTGTTTAATCTGTGGCTAAAAATAATCGTCGTTTGGATTGCGGCTCCACCATGCTAAGTTTTTAGTGCGTTCGCTCGCAAATTGACGAAACCCGTTGGCGGCGTTAGCATGGTGGCGGTTGATGGTCACAGCGGTGTGGGCGTCCCTGGTTTTCGGTGCCTTAATTCGTCCCTGCCCATGATTCTATCCGGCAATGAAATCAAACGGGAATTGGGCAACAACATCGTCATCGAGCCGTTTGACGACCACCTGCTCAATCCGAATAGCTACAATCTTTGCCTACACGACGAATTGATCGTGTATGAGGAGATCGTGCTAGATATGAAGCGGCCCAATCGCTTTCGCCGCTTCACCATCCCCGCCGAAGGCTTTGTGCTCAATCCGCACCAACTCTATTTGGGGCGGACAATGGAGCGAACCGAGACGCACAATTTTGTGCCGATGCTCGAAGGACGTTCCTCGATTGGGCGGATGGGGCTGTTTGTGCACATCACCGCCGGATTCGGCGATGTCGGTTTCCGCGGGTTTTGGACGCTGGAGATGTTCGCCGTCCAGCCCATTCGCATTTATCCGGGCGTGCCGATTTGCCAGATTTTTTACCATCAGCTCCACGGCGACGTCACGGAATACAACAGCGAAAAATACCAGAACAACACGGATATTCAGCCGAGCATGTTGTTTAAGGAATGGGAAAAAAAGACCGACCCGCAAAAACGGTTGGCATTCGGCCAGGAAGTGGCAGAATAACCGCCGCCGGCGACGACCCTGTTTTTTGCCAGCGGCACGTCAATGAACCCGCGGGTGGGCGTTGTTGCCAACCACCCGGCTGTCGGGTTTGCCTTCCGCTCAGGCAGCGAATCTGAGATAGTTGACGAAACGCCGGGACTGCACCGGAGTCGAATCGTATCTAGATGAGGACCTTGAGGAATGGCTGTGTTTGCGATCCGTCGAGTTTTGAATCAATTGCCGCTCTGCGTGGCGGTCTTGTTGTTGCTGGGGCTAATGACTGTTGGCTCAGTTCAGGCCGAAGAGAACGTCACGCTGGTCGAGGTGTTGGAAAAACATCGTCAGGCTACATTCATCGATGTCGGCAAGTATGTCGATGAGCATCCCGATGCAGACGACCTTGAGAGTGCTTATTTTCATCTGTTCCGCGAGGGCTTGATGCACGATATGGAAGTGCAGGCTGCGCCGTATGCGGAGTCTTATCTAAAACGCAAAGACCAAAACCCGGCCATGTCAAATTTGGCGCAACGGGTCCGGTGTATGAGTTTTGCGACCGAGGGAGATTTTGAAGAGGCGTTCGCCGTCTTCGAATCGCTGCTCTCTCAGGCCAGACCGCAATCAGCCGATGCGATGCTCAGCCTCGGGTTTGTTTTGGCCAGCAAAGCACGGTTTGCCAACAAAGTCGGAATTTCACGGGACATCTATGAGCAATTGTCGGCCAAATTTCCCTTCAATCAAAAAGTCACCCGAATGGTGCAGACGGGATTGATCAAGCACGACCTGCTGGACAAGCCCGCCCCCAAAATCGGCGTACGAGACATGGAAGGCAAGCTGGTTGAATGGGAGCAGTATAAGGGCAAGGTGGTGTTGGTCGATTTTTGGGCCACGTGGTGCGGACCCTGCATTGAGGAAATGCCGAATCTGAAAAAAACCTATGCCGACCTGCATGACAAAGGCTTTGAAATCATCGGCATCAACCGGGATGAGGATTCGGAGCAAGTGAAAGCCTTTCTGAAAACAGCCGGGATGAAATGGCCGCAAATCTTGGACAAGATTGACGAGTTCGATTTGGATAAAAAATTCGATGCGGTGATGCTCCCCTCGACATATCTGGTCGACCGCAACGGCATTCTGGTTCAATTCGACATGCGGGGTGCTGAGATTCGTACGCAAGTGGAACAGTTGCTGAAGAAAAAATAACAGTCCTACCAGCCGGACGTTTGTATCAAGACATTTGTCACAGGACGTGGCGATGGAAAAAACTGCTTCGAAGAAGCGTGTCGAAACTCCGACATGCGATGAGCGACGCATCGTGACCAGCGACGGGATCGAATTACACGTCCGTCACTATGCGCCCTCTCTGGTCCCCGCGCGCCGTACGCTGCTAATTGTCCACGGTGTTTGCGAACATGGGGGGCGATATGATCACGTGGCGACGGCTGCGGCTCAGCAGGGATGGCAGACGATCATTCCCGATCTGCGTGGACATGGGCGCTCCAGCGGGCCGCGGGCTCACGTTAGCCGGTTCGCCGATTATGTCGACGACATCGAAACCGTGCGGAGCGCGTTTCAAACCGATCCTCAAAAAACAGCCATGCTGGGGCATAGCATGGGGGGCTTGGTGGCGATTCGCTATGCGCAGCGTCATTCCGAGCAGCTTTCGGCATTGGCGTTGAGCGCGCCGTTTTTGCGACCGGGAAAACCGCCGCATCCCCTCACCACGGCGTTCGGACGCGTGATGTCGTTTATTGCTCCCCGGACTCGTTTTGCCACCCGGATCGAACCGCACGAAGTTTGTCGGGACCCGTTGATGCTCAAACGGCGAGCTGAGGACCCATTGATGCAAACCTCGGTCACGGCGGGGTGGTTCTTTGAGGCCCGTTTCGCGATCGGCAAAGCTTGGAAGAGGGCAGAGCGGATGCAGATGCCGTTGTTGGTGCTGCAAGGGGCGATGGACTGCGTTGTCGACCCACTCTCAAGCGAACGGTGGGCGGAGTCGTCCGGCAGTACCGACAAGACGTTCGAATTGTTTCCCGATCACATGCATGAACTGCTCAACGAACCGGACCGCGACGAGACGATCGACTCATTGTTGGGCTGGTTGGATGCCCGTGTGGCGTAAACGACTCGCCAAACACGAATCCGCCGGTGAGGTTTGACAGCATTGGGGGCAGCGAATTATGGTGAACCGCCGCGCTAGCGCTATCAGCCTGTTGAAAAAGGGTGCCACTGGCGGCTTGTCCGCCAGTGCGTTGAAAGGGCAAGTGTTCCATCTGAATCGACGACAAACGACGAGCGGACTGCTGGGACAAGCAGGCAGAGACACACAGAATGTGAACGAAGAACACAATCACCCTGCGTTGTCGTACTATTTTTACCCCCTCCCTAATGTTTGACGAAGCCAAGTACCCCCATGAGCAAGCAGGATGATCTGAACCGCGTTCTCGATTCGGCGATTGTCGCCATCATTCGCGCCCCCTCGGGCGAATTGTTGGTCGATGTGGCGATGACGCTGTATGAAGCGGGCATCGACGTGATCGAAGTCACCTTCACCGTACCGGGGGTGTTGGACATCATCTCGCAGGTTCATCGTGAGTTAGGAGACCGGATCTTGTTAGGCGCCGGGACCGTGCTGGACCCCGAAACCGCCCGGGCTGCCTTTCTGGCCGGCGCACAATTCCTAGTGACCCCTTGCGTGAACACCGACGTGATCCGCATGGCGAATCGCTACGATAAATTGGTGATGAGCGGCGCATTCACGCCCACGGAAGTCCTGACCGCTTGGGAAGCCGGAGCGGATATTGTCAAAGTCTTTCCCGCCGATATCGGTGGCCCAAGTTACCTCAAATCGTTGCACGGTCCCTTGCCACAAATCAAGCTGCTCCCCACCGGCGGCGTGAATTTGGAAACGCTGCCTGACTTTTTGAATGCGGGCGCGTGTGCGGTTGGTTTGGGGAGTTCGCTCGTCGAGAAACAAGCGGTGATCGATGGAGATTTGGGGCGGATTCGCGACTTGGCGAGCCAGTATGTGGCGTTGGTCAAATCAACTCGCAACGGGTAGGAGCAATGTTTTTCGCAGCGGATTAGTTCTTCGATGCGTGGTGCTTGCCACTAGCGACTTGTCCGCCAGCGGCACCCTAAATCGGGGTGGCCTGAAGACCCAATGGAGCCGCACTAGCGCTAAAATGTAGCGCTAAGATGTAGCCCACGGCGAGCGATTCCAGAGCAGCCAGTAATCTCCGAGGTCATTGATCATTTGCGAAAACTGCCCGAAGTCGGTCGGTTTGACTAAATAACTGCTCGCGCCCAATTCATAGGCGCGGGTGACATCGGTGGTGGCGTTGCTCGTGGAAAGAATGATGACTGGCAGGCGGCGCAGTTCGTCGGTTTCTCTGATCGATTTCAGCACGCTGAGCCCGTCGATTCTGGGCAGTTTCAAATCCAAAAGAAGAGCGTCCGGCAGTCGATAGTCCAGAGCATTTTTGAAATCGCGGCGTTGGCTCAGGTAGTTCAGCGTTGCTTCGCCATCGGCAACATGCTCTACGGTGTTGGCAAGACGATGATCTGCAAAGATGCGCATCACCAACCTAGCGTGGGATGCATCGTCATCGGCGATTAAGATTCGCAATGGCATGCTATTCATCGGCGGATTTCTCCGGTGAAGTGACGTGAGCCGACTTTGAAGTTGCGCGAGCCTACGCTGATCAACTCTTTATTATGTCGTGTTGACTGAGCCAAGGCAATGAAAAAATGAACGAACAACCATTCTGTGTTCCTGTTGATTCCACCCAGATCTCACCTCCATGCACATCGATGATCCGTTTCACGATGGCAAGTCCGATGCCCGATCCTGCGTTGCTAGCATTGAGTTGCTCAAAGAGTTTGAAAACGTTGTCATGATATTTGGGGTCGATGCCGGTTCCGTTATTCCGCACGTAACACACCAACTCTTTTGCGTCATCCCGCATACCGATTTCGATGCAAGGATCGGTTGGTGAACAATACTGGACGGCGTTGTCAATTAAATTCTGCATGACTTCCAATAAACGCAGCCGATCTCCGTAGACGTTCGGAAACTCAGGGGCGACCGTTACCTGCACCCCTTTTTGGCTAATACCGCCTGCCGATGTCCGTAATGCCTGGGCGACAATTTCACCGAAGTTGACATGTTCCGACGGATTAGCAACTCGTCCTACGCGGGAGAGTTCCAGCAGCCCGTCTAATAGATTTGTCATTTTGTCCGCGGCATTGCTAATTTCGCAGCAGTCTTCCTCAACAGCGGACAGGTTCTCAGCTGCGAGGTCTCTTTTCAGCAACCCTAAAAATCCTTTGATCGTGACCAAGGGACTTTTGAGGTCGTGCGACACGGTATACGTAAAGCTTTCTAACTCGGTGTTTTTGGACTCCAATTCTTGAATCAACGTTTCGCGTTCAAGTTCCGCTTCTTTACGTGCAGTGATGTCACTTGTGATTGATAAGATGACAGGGTCGCGGTCGCTCATATTCAACAGGACGGCCTGCGTTTCCATAAACCGTCGCGTTCCCTGCAATGCCACGATTTCGAATTCGAAGGTTTCTTTTTTTCCTTGCCACACGCGGTTAATGAATTCACGATAGGCTTCGTGGTACTCCTTGGTGATCAGATCGTAAACACACAAGTTGCGGACATCGTCAGTATGTTTTGCTTCGATTAAGGCCAAACCGGCGGCATTCATTTCCAACAGAATCCCATCCCGGGTATGCAATTTGACGCAGGCCGGGGTGGTGTCGATGATTGCCCGTAAATGTTGTTTGCTGGCATGCATCGCATGTTCGGCTCGCTTGCGATCCGAGATGTCCTGGACCAGCGCCGTTAAGTATTCCACGGAACCGTCGGCAGTTCGCGCGCAATTCACGGCGATTGACACATGAATCGATTCGCCTTTTTTCGTGATGTAACGTTTTTCCAGTGCGTATCCGTCAATCTCACCCGCCAGTACCCGCTGAAATTGTGCTAAGTCGGCATCAACATCGTCGGGATGGGAGATGTCGACCCAAGTGAGCTTAGAGAGTTCCTCGGGGGTGTAGCCCAGAATTTCATACATGCGATCGTTGACCTCAACCCACCCCTTTTCTGGGGAGGTGATCGCCATGCCGATCACGCCGAGATCCAAGATGCGGCTAATCCATTGTTCGCTGCTCCGCAATGCGTCGGTTGCTTGATTACGTTCCAGTTCGGCGGAAATATGCCCGGCGACAATTTTTAGCGTCGATTTTAACGTCTGGGTCTCTGCGAGCGGACGACGAAATAAAAGCGACACCAATCCTTGTGGCTGACCGCGAGAGTCAAAAATCGTCGTGCCCACGTAGGCTTCCACCCCCATTGTTGACAGCATCTCATCTTGGGGAAATTGTTGCTGGACGCCGCTGGAATAAACGCAGGTCTGCTGCTGGACAACTTGCGCGCAGGGTGTGCCTTTCATTTCGTATGTGAAATTCTCGATAATCTTGCCATCGGCATAAGCGGCGTTCGTCTGCACGACATCATGGTCGTCACTATTTATTGTGCCGATGAAGGCATATTCGGCGTCCAGTGACTCGGCTAGGTGTATGAGCAAGGATTGAAATAATTCCTCACCCTTGACTGAGACAAACTGCTTGGCCGCGTTGACTAACGCCGCCTCGGCCTGTTTGCGGGCGTCGATGTCTTGAATGGAGCCTGCCATCCGCAGCGCGCGGCCTTCGTCGTTCCAAATTGCTTGTCCTCGTGCGTGAAACCAGCGATATTTGCCCGATTGAGTGCGCAAGCGATATTCGACGTCGTAGGGAACGCGGTCTTTCAAGTGACGTTTGATGGCTTCGCGGTTTTGTTTTGCGTCGTCGGGGTGGATGTGATTGATAAATGTATTGATGGAGGAGACGAGATCATCCTTTCGGAAATCGGCCAACTCAATACATCGATCCGAGTAAAATAACTCGCCCGTTTCAAAATTTAAGTCCCAAATCCCGTCGGTCGAGCCGGTGACTGCTAGCGAAAATCGCGTTTTTGCAGCAGCGAGTTCCTTTGCAGTCTGTGTGCGGGAGAGCGTATTGGCGATGATGTTGCCCAGGAGTTGCAGACGTCGTATCACATACGGTTGCCACCGCACCGGCTCACCGGACATGTGGCATCCTAATGCGCCGCTGGGGACTCCACTAACTTGAATGGGAATCAACAGTTGCTGTAACTGCGGCGCGGATTCGTCGTCGGCGGGCGAACCGTTCAATTCGACAATGTCATCCGTACACAGCTGCGTAAGCAGTTCGGGGGGGAATTCCAATTCACGCGGGGGAACATTGTTTTCGAAACCCGAGCGACAATAAACATGAGTGGCACACAATAGATCCTCGTTGGGGGACAATATGAGCAGAGAGAAGATGTCGATGCCCAATGGGGCGGCGACTTGTCGCAAAATGTCAGAGATCGTATCGTCCACAGCCTCTGCCGCTGAATTGACAATCGCGGCCGACATGTCGGAAATCAGGACTTCAAATTCCAGGCGTTCTTCGAGCGAGCGAATCGCGTCATCCGCTGTGGCTGTCACCTGAGCGGAAAGTGGATCACTCGGTGCGGGGGGAAATGTTGCCGGTTTGCCAACTGGGCTCGATGGCTTCATAAGAATCCGTTTATTTCAATGCAAAGTGACTAGATTCGTTTATTTGGCGCAGAAGCAGTCAGAGTAACGCAATCGCGGACGATTAACTATATCAGTCAACTTCGATCGGCCAACCTGGGGTTCTCCCCAGGACGCGTTTTTTTGATAGACTAGTCCCAGAAGAGCAAACCGAGACAACATTTAAGGGCATCGACATTGGACTGGCAATTAGAATCCTTGTATGCGATCCGTGCGGTCGTCGCTGCGGTCCTGGGCGGATTTATTGGTTGGGAACGGGGGTGGCACGGACGTGAAGCGGGGATGCGGACCTATGCCTCTGTCGCACTCGGCTCATGCGTGTTCGCTCTCATCTCATCGCACATCCCCGGAGCAGAGCCGTCACGACTAGCGGCCAACATCGTCACCGGCGTCGGTTTTCTGGGAGCCGGCATCATCCTCCGCGAACGCGGCCGCACCGTGGGTCTGACCACCGCCGCCACAATCTGGTCCACCGCCGCCGTCGGCACCGCTGTCGGTTTTGGTATGTACCTGCTAGCGACGCTCACTTCGTTGATCGTGTTCGGAATCCTGGCGTTGCATCACCTGCCGGGCTGGAAGCGACTCTCCGGCCAACAAGATCACTCCACGGAAACGCCCGACGAACAGAACTGACCGACGCCTCTGAGTGAGTGCAAGAATTCGTGATGACCGATGGAAAACCGAAGAGCCGACTGCCGCGCACGGGCGCGCTGGTGCTGATTGCGGTGGTGTTGCTGATTGGCAGTGGCGTGCTGTCGGTATGGGAATCGTATCATCGCAATCAAACGGCGATCGCTGCAATTAAGGATTTAGAAGGCACAGTCGAGTCGCAATTTGTTTACCCCGCTTGGTTTCCAGAGGCACTAAAGACGAAGCATTGGGCGGCGTTCGAGAGAGTCACCTCAGTGGATTTAACAATCACGCCCATCACTGATGCAGACCTTGGACAACTGCAGGGACTCGCCGAGCTTGAATACCTATCGCTGGACTACAACGAAATTGGGGATGCTGGAATGGAGCATCTCTATGGGCTGACCAACCTGGAATACCTATCACTGGATAGTACCCAAGTCAGTGACATGGGGATTGAACATTTTGCTGGTTTTACCCAGTTAAAAACGCTGTGGATTAAAAATACCCAAGTCACAAGCACAGGTGTAGAAAAACTCCAGAAAGCTCTACCCAATTGCGCAATATTTTGGATACCACCAGCAGAATAACACCGCCCCCTCCCATCACTGCATCCCCAACGCCATCACAAACACTCCCAGAATTACCATCCACACCACGCCCAAAGCGTGCCAGAAGTACGTACAGAGGGTGATTCCTAGGTAGTATTCGTGGTCGTAGCGCCCCGCGAAGGTCCGTACGGCGATGTAACAGACAAACAGCATTGCCACGCAAAAGTGCATTGCGTGCAGACCAGCGAATACGATGAGGAAGGCGTTGGCATCGGCTTGGGCGGTTGCCGGGGTTTGGTTTTGGATCAGGCAGTACAACGCATAACTTTGCACGCCGCAAAAGAGCGTCCCGGCCAGCATGGCTTGGCATAGATGGCGGCGGCAGAGGCGTTGACGCTCGCGGCGGATCGCGAGCAAAGCTCGCTGCATCGCCGTGCTGCCACAGGCCAGTAATGCCGTGCTGGCGAACAGTGCGACGGGAAACACGACACGTCCCGGGTGGGGTGTTGTGCCGATGAAGTGGATCAGCACCCAAGCCAACGCCCCGGCCGTCAGCGCCACGCCCATCACGGTCGCGGCGAAACGCAATAGAAACCGGGCATCGGTGCGGTGAGTCGCAGATCTGTCGGAGAGAGCGGGCATATCGAGGGTGTCACGAGTTATGTTTCCTTGCCGCAACGGATGCGATTCGCGCGCGACGAGGTTATTATAGTTTGTTGGTGCCGCAAGGCGAAGTTTCCTTGCTTCCGACGCGCCTTGGTTTCGCGTACTGGTTCCCAAACTCCGTTTGGGAACCCAATTGCCCGAAGCTCTGCTTCGGTGGGGGGCAGGGTGATTGGCTAGACGATTGTGTTTTCGGCAGCGAAGCAGAGCTTCGCGAAGGAGCGTTCCCAAACAGAGTTTGGGAACGAGTGAAACAGTAAAAAATTACCCCCTCTCCCTCTGGGAGAGGGCCGGGGTGAGGGTTTTCGCACGACGGTTGTCGGCCGTGAGTGTTTTGAGTTGGGATGATCATTCGTCCTGCATAGAAAGGTGCGTCGCGACGCACCCTACATTTTGATCCGTGTTAATCTGTGGCTAGTTTATTTGTTCGAGTAAACGGAGGCTCGGCCTCGCCTTCCCGGGGGATGAATTTCATGGTGGATCGTTTCGTGCGGCTGCGTTTTTTTGTGGGGTTGTTGGTGTTGCTTTCGGCGGAGCAGGGGATGGCGGCAGAGGCTGCGCCCGCGCGGCCGAATTTTGTGTTTATCATGGCTGATGACCTGGGGTATGCCGGGCTGAGCTGTTATGGCCAAAAGAAATACAGCACGCCGCGGATTGATCAAATGGCGCGGGAGGGGATGCGGTTTACACAGGTGTACGCCGGTTGCACTGTCTGTGCGTCTTCACGCAGTGTGTTGATGACCGGCCTGCACACCGGACATACGCCGGTTCGCGGAAACACCGGTGGCATTGCCTTGGCTGATTCCGATATCACTGTGGCTGAAGTCCTCAAGGGAGTCGGGTATCGCACCGCTTGTATTGGCAAGTGGGGACTCGGCGAACATGGCACAACTGGCATTCCCAACAAGCAAGGTTTCGATCGGTTCTTCGGCTATCTGCATCAAATCCATGCTCACTTTTACTATCCCAAATTCTTGTGGGACCAAGATGAGAAGTTTGTCTTAGAGGGGAACGACGGCTTCAGCGGGCAATACACGCACGATGTGATCGTCGATCGCGCAATGCAGTTTCTCCGCGAACAAGCGAAGGAAGATGATCCCTTCTTCTTGTATCTGCCACTCACGATTCCCCACTACGAACTGTTGGTGCCCGAGGATTCTCTAGAGGAGTTTCGCGGCAAGTATCCGGAAACGCCGTACACCGGCCGTCGTAAGAAAGTTGGCTTTCCAGACGACTATGCCGCCCAGTCGCATCCCAAGGCAGCGACAGCGGCGATGATCACGCGCATGGACCGCGACGTGGGGCGGATTCTGGATCTGTTGCAGGAACTGAAATTGGATGAGAACACGTTGGTGTTTTTCACCAGCGACAACGGCGCCACCGGAGGCCCTTCGGATCCTGACTTCTTTCAGGCTTGCGGCCCGCTGCGGGGGTATAAGCGTGATTTGTATGAAGGGGGAATTCGTGTGCCGATGATCGCCCGCTGGCCGGGACATATCAAAGCCGGTAGCGTGAATGATCATGTTTGGTATTTCGCCGATGTGTTGCCAACATTATCCGAGCTTGCGAAAACCGATGCGCCGAAAACGACCGATGGTCTGTCGGTAGTGCCGGCGCTGTTGGGTGAAAAAGCGGCAGGTCGCGCGCAGGCAAAGCATGACTATTTGTATTGGGAACATCCCAACCACTACGAGCGGTTGTTACAAGCGGTACGCCTGGGAGATTGGAAAGCGATTCGCCTGGATGCCGGGCTGCCGTTGGAGCTGTACAACTTGCGAGCCGATGTCGGTGAAAAAACGAATGTGGCGGCCGACCACCCAAGTGTCGTGCAACAGATGGAGCAGATCATCAAATCCGCGCACAAGGAACCACCGCCGCAAATCGAGCCCAAGCCCCCCGCAGGACGGCAATATCAATAGGGCCGCATTGCACGACACGAAGCTGCAATTACGACAGAAGGGCGATGTCGCAGTGCGCGGAATCGCCTGTTTTGCCCGATTACTACGATGCGATCGGTTTTGTTGACTGTCGGTGCAAAATGAATTTCTGGGCTTGTTTACTTCGTCATCCGGCGCCTAGAATTCAGATATGTGTATACCCACGTGACGGTTATCAAGCGTGATGTGACCGACGTGGTTTTGTGGGTGCACACATTCGGCGACACGCAGCCACAGAGACAAACGCCGCGCGTTGGCCGATACGTGATCCCACAAAATGGTCGAGAACGAGGCACAAACGCCGAGGCGTGATTGTGATTGCCATGCAATCTTGCAGGCATTTGCGGCATACCAACAGGTGTTGTGCTTGGTTTTCACAGAGTCTTCCTTTTTTGTGAAAGGTGTTGGGGATGGCGTACGTCGAAGCGGGCGATATCCAAGAAATCCTCGACTCGCTCAAAATTCGAGCAGCCGAACTTGCACGTCGCACCCATGTAAGTCGGTCTTACCTCAGCCACTTGCTGAGCGGTCGCAAATCGAACCCAAGCAAACTTTGGGCGCTGCAAGTCCTTCAGCTATGCCGCGAGGAACATCTCGAGGGCATCGCTGAACGAATCCAGCAACGGGTCGAACCAGCTAAATCCGAAAACTGACGGATTCTTGCGACGAGTTGACATAACTGTGCGATGCGGGGCAGCCGGTCGTATTTGAAGTAAAAACGCGCAAAGTGCGTGTTGGCTACCGGTGTTGACTTGCGTCAGCGACTGCGGTCGTCCATCGCCGACTGCTATTGGGGCTATTTCAGCGGACGCAATCCGCGCAACTTTCGATTGGCGTTCACGCCACTCCAAGCCCGCGGTTCGCGTTTCAGGAATTTCGTCAACTGCGAACCGGTGCAGCCCAGTTTCTCCGCGGCTGCCTTGAGATCAAACTCACGGTTTTTGATCCAATCCAGCGCCTCAGCCAGCATCGTCGGAAAGTCCTCATGCGCTGGATTGATGCTAATGCGGCCGCCAATCAATCGGGATGTCCAGACTCGATCGACCTCGTCGTCAGCCATTTTTTCTGTGCGCACCGCGAGCGCCAAATTGACCCGCAGCCGAAACAGGGCAACGGTCTGGTTCTCGGCTTGGCTGCGGCGCTCGGAGGCTTCGCCGTGAGTCCCGGTCGGCCGATGCAACAGAATGATGGCCGTTTCGACTTTGTTGCGATGTTGTCCTCCCGGTCCGCTGCCGCGGGTGCGCGTGACTTCACATTGCGGCAGTAATTCCGCAACCGGCAAAGCTGCGGGATGGATCGCACTCTCCATGATGAACTCGCAAACCTTCTATGGGGCGGTCACATCGGCGCGAACCGATTCAACCAGAAAGCCGGCTTCGTCAAGTTCATCGGCTGTTGAGGCCAAGCAGAGATAGCTCACCGCACCGCTCTGGGGATTAACAAGTGGAAGTTCAGTCGTTGACGTTCCATCGATCTTCACCCGGCAGACATGCTGGTCGAGATTCCATGACAGTTCCATCGTATGCCAATCATGATCCGCGATGTCTCCCTCAGTCGACAGCGGCATCACGAAGGCTGCGAGTTTGTCTGTGACCGGATCTCCCGGCGGAATGAAACGATCCGCCAAGACAATTCGTCCTCCCTGAAATCCGGGCTGTTGCTTCAATCGCAATGTTAAGCGTCCTGTGCGTCCGGCGGGGAAATTCCAAACCGCCTCATCCGCTGGTTTTTCATCAGGCCGCCGCACGTGTAACACCTGTTTGCCGGACTGCGACGGATGCTCGATCAGCACCGGGCCGGTGGTGCGGTCGCGCCAATAGCGCGCCGCTGGACCAAAGGGTTTGAACGTGCACCAACCCTCCAGTCCGTCTGAAAAATCATCCGCCGCGGTTGTTGCGGTTATCCAATCCGGATCAATGCGCATCAACGAAATCCGCCCGCCCCCTTGCCCGGTCGCTAGGATGATATCCCCCTCAGGCGTTTCCGCGGAGTAGGGATACGCCGTGCCGCGGTCCCCTTGTTTGGGGGGCGATTCATTTCTGAGCGGGTCCCGAACCACTTCGCGAAAACCTTGCCAGGTTTGGCCCTCATCTTCCGAAATGGCCACATGGAGCGCATCGCGCGAGGTGTAGATCGGAGCCCCATCGACGCGGGAAGGATTCTCGCAGTTATTCCAAAACACCACGATACGACCATCGGTCAGCCGCAGCAAACTGGCCGGTGAATTGGACGCGATAAACGGCGAAGCGACTGCCGGTGTCCAGTCGGCGCCGTCGGGCGAAAACGATTGATACATGTAGCCGGTTTGGCTACGCATCAACATCCACGCGCGACCATCTTTGAGCGGCAACATGCAAGGCTCGCAGGCACCGTAATTGCTGCCGATATAATTCGCCTCGCAGGGAGCCGTCAATTCGGCAGGCGACTGTGTCCAGGTTTTTCCCCCGTCGTCGGTATACGTGGTCGTCACGATATGACTCCCCGTCGGCGGCGTCGATTTTCTTCCGGGAACCCAATACTGGTGCGGCAGCACGATCCGCCCGCTGGGCAATTGCGTGATGCCGTTCAGTGAGCCGACATAACCGGCAAAAATTCGCTGCGGCTCACTCCACTCGGTCCGCTTTTTCGAGGTACGGCAGTGCCAAATGTCGATGAAATAATCGACCGTCGGTTTTCTACCGTCACCGCGACGGACGGTGAGAATGGCATGCAGTTCGCCATCACGATCAACAAGTGTGACCGGAATCCCCGCCCCCGATTTGGTAAATGGAAATTCCGCGTGCGGCTGACTCCAAGTTTTGCCGCCATCGGTCGAACGAATCGAAACGCACTGCTTCCCCCGCTGCAAATACAAAATCTCCAACGACCCGTCCGGCAGGCTGAGAATATTCTTGCTCGGGGGAGACGCATCCAACAATTGCGGCGGTGTCGGAGGAGAATCGGCATGGGCAACCGTTGTGATCATGGCCACAGCAGCAATAATGATCGCTATCAGTCGGGAGTAAATGTAGGGCGAACGGGACATAAATCGTGCTCCGCAATCTGCGATTGAAAATGACAATGGACGTATCGCATTGATTGTAAGCAATTCCCGCACGGTTTTCTTGGTCCAATGGCAAACCGGTTATTGCTGCACCGGCTGGCAATTCTGAGCGATTACAATCAGAAGGAGGAGAGGGGGCATTCCTTGCAATTGACTCCGCTGAAATTCAGGCCATATTGCGTGAATAATTGCATCGATTCGCGATCATTCTACTCTGCCTGTGCGGATATGAGATCACCTCATCGCCGTGTGGAGGCCAAGGGGGAGACCCGTTTCCTTCGTCTGGATTCGAGTAACCAGGGATGCTGATCACAATGGGTAACGGCGCAGCGGCACTCTTATCGATCAGCGTCATCGATCGAAAACAGGGGAGTTGACGCCGTGTTGCCCGGCGGAATGCGTGTCGAGGTCCGGACAGGCTTGGAGTACCAGCCTGTGACGCTCGGCAGAACCACTGCTGTGAGAAAAATCGAGGTGGCCGATGTGAAACTTGACCGCATGTTCAAAATACCCAAAGCGGGTTGCTCTGCGGGCGATTCACACATTCACTGTCAGCGCGGTGATGAAGGCGCTGGATTTGCGCAGCAGCGCAGTACCACAAGTGCCTGAGCCATTGGATCAACGAGCGGGAAACAAAGCCTGCATCCCACTGATTAGACCTTTACCTACCATCAATTGTCGCGGCTGAGTGTCTTGACTGATCGAGCAGCAGCTTTATTCCTCTAAGTGGAAATCAAACACGTTGTTTCCCGGCTCCAACGTGACTTCCAACTCGCTTTCGCTGTTATATTTTGGCGGAAAGGCTTCTTTCATTTCATCGATATCCGGTCCCTTCCCCCCGGGACCCAGGTGAATCACCTTGCCGGTTTTACGTGACCAGGAGAGCTGGACGCGATTCACGCCAGCCGTGGCGCCGGGCGGCTGCGAGATGGAATACTTACCATTAGTAATTCGCGTTCCTGAGCCCTCGCCATGCTCGGGAAAGAAGAAGATAGTTCCATCTTCGACATCTTCTCCTTGGTAGGAAACGTCACCATTGACCCAGACTGACGTGTTGTCACCACAACCTGCTAGACCAAGTAGTAAGGTGCATGCCAGAAGTTTCGGCCAGGATCGGAAGAAAACCATTGTCACGAACTTTGTTCCTTTGAATTCAATTGCACTCTCACACGACAAGGCCCAAAGCTGGGCCTTTTGTAAGAAGTCTGGACTGCTGGCAGCCTGGAAGGGCCACCAGCAGTCTTTGAAACTTTTAACTTAGAACTCGCCCAGGACATTCCCGTCAGACATCCAGGACAGGTTCCGCCACGTCTGCAGATCGATGCTATCGCTGACGAACCGGACGGATCCGTCGCACAGCGTGACTTGCACCCCGCCTGTATGCTGACTGCGCGACCCTGCAGTATTATTTCCATTCCCGGTCGGGGCGCAAGGCAGGTTTTGGTCCGGTAGGTCCTGGCCAGAGCCGGCTCGGCAGCTTTGATCCGATCCCAGCAGACCATCGCGGAGACGGCTATTGGGACCGTACATGGCATGAAGCACTTTGCCCGATGACCGTGTGGTGATGAACGCACCGCGGAAATCCCCGAGTGTCCCCGTCAGATACTCCGCCACACAAATTGTGTTGCTGCTGCCATCCGTGATGTTTTTCATGCTCGTTCCGCGGCTAGCACCGAAAACCCCCTTCATTTGCGAGAGGGTGAGGGTTGGCTCTGGCAGAGGATTGATCGGTTCCGTCGTACTCGTCGCCAGCGTCGAGATGCTGCCGGACGAGGAAGCTTCAGCCCAGATGTCATTGTCGCTGAACGCGCTCCACATGCCAAGATAGTTCGAGCAGGGAACTATGCCTGAATCGGACAAGACTTTCACGTTGTTGGGAGCACCTGGGTCCGTGGGGCAACGAAAGACCGGCATGCCCACCCGCAGATAATCCGGCCATTCTGGTACGCTCGGGTAGTAAATGTGATCCCAAGGTGGACGCCTTCCCCAGTCCTCTGCGTAACGTTCATAGATCGCCGATTGTTCCAACTGGGGTAATATCAGATGATGGAATGAGACCCACTCTGGATATTGCCAACGATTGCCGGAAAGCGGCGAATTGATCGAACCGGGGGGAAACATGCGAAAACTGTCGTGATAGTTATGCAGCGCCAGTCCGATCTGCTTCAAGTTGTTCCTGCACTGTGTTCGTCTCGCCGCCTCTCGCGCTTGCTGCACAGCGGGCAGCAGAAGAGCGATCAATATGGCAATGATCGCAATTACAACCAATAGTTCGATCAGTGTGAACCCACTCTGTCTCGCACCTCTATGCAAACTGATCTGTTTCCTGCTACTACGCAAACTGAATTGTGGCATTCGCAAGGCTCCCCAAAAGATATAATCCGAAGATGAAAAAGAAGGCAATAGGTTGTCGTTTACGCGATGCTCCGGGCGAAGACACGTCCCACAGTTACCGCAATAACAACCTTCACATCTTAAAACTCGATTTAAAGGAAAGAAGAGGCAGCAAGCAGCCGAGCAGCTAATGGTTGGCCGCAGTGGCATTAGTAATCCCCGGCTGCAGGCCCAATTCCCCCCTTGAATTGAGAGGTTTCTTTTCAGTGATTCCGGAAAGAGGATCCTCTTCCCTTGCTGGAATTGCCTCAAGTCGCTTGGGAGACTACTCTTATCGCGATCAATTTAATTTTATCACGAATTTGGGGCGGGGAATTTGGGGGCCAGGTGGGGATATCATATGGAAAGATCCAGACTACTCGGACTTAGCCGGTCAGCAGCACATGTCGCACACTCCCACGATCGACCCTGGTGATGACTTTGCACGATTGCTGGTTCAGCACGATCGAGCGTTGTTCAGGTATATCATGACATTCGTTGCCCGCCATGACGATGCAGAGGAGATTCTGCAGCGGGTTGCGATCGTCTTGTGGAGAAAATTCTCGGAGTACGATCCAACGCGTGACTTTCTCCCGTGGGCGTACCGGGTCGCCTACTTTGAGATCCTGAAGTTTCGCACGGAGGCCGGCCGCAGTCGTCTCATTTTCCGGGAAGATGTTCTCGAAGCATTGGCTGAAACAAGGCATACTCTGAGTCCGGTTCTCGAAGCACAACATCAGGCATTAGATGCGTGCCTGGAAAAATTGAACGCGGAATCTGCCGCTCTGCTGCGACGTCGCTACGGCGAGTCGGAGACAGTCGCGGCGTTGGCGACAGAGAAGGGCACCACAGCCAAGGCTCTGTACCGCAAACTTGATCGACTGCGCGACCTGATCGCCGACTGCGTCGAACGACGAGTTGGCTTCAAGGGAGTGGTGTCGAATTGCGAATAGAGGGGCAATGCTAGTTGGAACGCGTGTGCACGCTGTAACACGAGTTGGAATTTATGCGATGAGGATGATCAAGGTGGAGCGGTGACGAAGAGCGAAAAGACTAATGAGCGAAAGATGTTCCGTCGGCTTGCCGATGGCGACATGACGGCTGATGAGTTTGCAGCAGTGGAAGAGCGGTTGCTGGCAGATTCAGGTTTCCGGGAGCGTTACGTTCGTGCGATGGGAATCGAAGCCGGCTTGCATGAAGCCCTCCGGTTTCCCGGCACTTTTCAGCTTCCGAAGCCGAGAAGACTGTCGTCTGTAAGAGTGTTTGTCTTCGGCAGCGTTTGCTCCATGCTCCTTTTGGGGCTTGCGGTTTGGGCCTACTGGGCGTTTGTTCCGGGGCGTTCGGGTGTGATTTACCATGCCAGTGCGTCTCCGGGGGCGAAGCCTGTTGCCATCGTCACGAGGGCCGAAGCCGCGTCAGATGACGTCAGGCCGGGCATGCGAATTAAACCAGGCGTACTGCTGGTCGGAGAGGGTCAGCTGCAACTTGAATTCATGAATGGGGCACAGATCAATCTTGAAGGACCGGCAGAACTGCACATCCTGTCAGTCGAAGCAGCCAAGCTAATTTCCGGCAAGGCGGCCGTCCGCATTCCACCGGGTGCGCGTGGATTCATTTTGAATACGCCGGACGCCGCCGTCGTCGATCTGGGAACAGAGTTCGCCGTTTCAGTTGAAAAGAACGGGGAGAGTGAGATACACGTGGTCGACGGGGAAGTCGACGTCTCTTTGTTGGGGAGTGATGGGAATACGCTGACGAACCAGAGAGTGACTCAGACGGGCGCTTACCGTCTGAGCGGATGGCCGTTGTCATTCAAACGCATCGACTCTCCGAGCGTGCCATTGCCCGGAATTCAGGCACAGGACTCGTCACCACTTCGCGTCAGGGACTCCTATGTGCAATCGGTTCTGGCATCGCAGCCAGATATTTACTGGCGGTTTGAACAACTGGTCGACGGCCAAGTGCCAAACGAGGTCGGTGAGCGGTGGGCTGGGAAAATCCATACCGTTGCCGAAGATTCGTCAGCAATCATCATCCGAGACGGTGTCGCTTGGTTTACTCCAAGTGATCACCCCCATCGACTCGAAGCGGATGAACCGATTCAGGGATTCAATCGCGATTCGTTTACCATCGAGTTGTGGGTTAGTCCTGACAGTTTTCATTGGGCTACGCTCGCCGCCGTGGTCCCCATCGAAGCGCCGCACCTGCATCTGAGTTTATTTGAATTACCTTATAAGTGCGGACTGGTCTACACGCCAGGTTCATTTCGGTTTCTTCATCGCCATCCACCCGGGAAACACGGTGGCACAAATGTGTTTACCAACGGAGATTGCACCCCCGGCCAATGGCATCATCTTGTCGCCGTCAAAACGCCCGCCGGAATTAAGCTCTATCTCAACGGAGAATTGATCCGCGATATCGTCGCGGCGGCAGCTTCCGATGATTCGCTCTACCGTCTGTATGTCGGCCAACTCCATATCGAGGGGACGGATCGGCAGCTGTCCGGAGCAATCGACGAGTATGCCGTGTACCTGCGGGAACTGAGCAGCGAGGAAATCCGGGGGCATTACCGCGCGATGATCCTTGAACAAAACACCGCACAATGAATCACTGTCAGGATTGTGGTCGGAACGTGTTGTTCCAGTTCAGGAGAATCTCGTCCAAGCGGATAACGGATTCGAGGCGATCCGTAATTTCGCGAGTGACACCCCATCGGCGTTCGTAGAACCTTCAGTTGCACTTGACGAAACGTCAAGGCTGTCCCGCGTAGAGACGATCTGGTTTCTGGGTTGCCTGGAACTGCCGCAGGTTGCCTTTACGCTGGAGGAATGACTCTGTCAGCCGTGATTCGTTTAAGGCGCACTCTTCCGCACTCGATACCGCCGGTCGGATTCACATGGGGATGATTGCGGCGCAAAGGGCGACGAGGATCATTCTCAAACGGGAAAAGAACGAGACCGAGACGATTCCGCGCGGAAACTATCGGCGAGATGTCCGCGACCGGGACATCCTTGATGCCCGAAGGCTTGGAGAAAACCTCACTCACCAACACCTGGCCGACCTGCTCGCTTTTCTCCGATCGGTGCAGGAAAAAACCGCTGCCGAGCCGACCCGCTGGTTGGATGACGGTACCGAACCGGGCCTCGTGGAGCCGAAGAAAGAGTCACGGCGAACAGAATATCGGTAGAGTGTGTCCCTTCACAGGTTGGCCTCGGCGAGGTGGCAGTCCGCTTTTTCACGCCGCTGACTGGATGCGCGCCGGAGGGCGTGATATATCAGAGTGCCCCGCAGCAATCTGGGGGCTGAGAGGATGTTTGTCCATTTTTGTTGCTTGAAAGCCGTGTTATGTCGTTTCCTGCCGTTGAAGAACAAATGGCCGTGATTGGCCGTGGTGTCGAGAAAATCGTTCCGGAAGAGGAACTTGCAGCCAAACTCGAAAAGAGCCGCAAGACGAACACGCCGTTGCGGATTAAATATGGTATCGACCCTACGGGAATTGACGTGCATTTGGGGCATACGGTCCCGCTCCGGAAAATGCGGCAGTTTCAGGAACTGGGGCATCAAGCGGTCATCATCATCGGCAATTACACCGCTTTGGTGGGCGATCCCAGCGGCCGCGACGAAACCCGCGCCCGGTTGACGCAAGACCAAGTCGAAGCCAATGCTAAGGATTACCTCGAACAGGTCGGAAAGGTTGTTGATCTTTCGCAGGCGGAAGTGGTCCGCAACGGTGATTGGTTTGCGAAGATGGATTTTTCCGACGTATTGGACCTGTGCGGCAAGGTGACTATTGCGCAGTTGCTCACGCGCGATGATTTCAGCAAGCGATTCAAGTCCGAGCAGCCGATCTTTTTACACGAATGCCTGTACCCGGTGATGCAGGCGTGGGATTCGGTCGAAATTCGCGCCGACATTGAACTGGGCGGCACCGAACAGCTTTATAGTTTCATGTTGGCTCGCGATCTGCAAAAGGATGCGAATCTGGCGCCGCAGGTGAGTGTGATGTCGCCGATTCTGGTCGGCACCGATGGCGTCCGGCGGATGGGCAAAAGCTTGGGCAATTACATCGGCATCTCCGAACCCGCCTACGAGATGATGAAAAAGTTCATGCAGTTGCCTGACACATGCATGCAAATGTTTTACGAATTGCTCACAGAAATCCCACTTGATGAAATCAACACGCTTCTCGCCGGACATCCCAAAGAAGCGAAATTAACATTGGGTAAAACGGTGATCGCTCAGTACCACGGTGCTGACGCGGGAGTCGAAGCGGCCGAGCGTTGGGAACGCGAGATCAGCCAAGGTGCCCTGAACGAGGACATCCCCACCGCTCCCATTGCCGCCGCTGACTTGCAGGAGGGGCAACTGCCGGCGGCGCGGCTGTTGGTCACCGCCGGTCTGTGCAAATCCACCAGTGATGCGCGGCGTTCGATCCAACAGGGAGGAGCCTATGTCGGTGAGGAAAAGCAGCGTCTGGACGATCCCAACGCAATGATCACAGTCACCGACGGAATGTTACTGCGTGTCGGCAAAAAACGAATCTGCCGCGTGCAAATCGACGGCTGATTCGACAGAATGCCGTTGGGTCTATCCTCGTTCCCAAACTCCGTTTGGGAACGCCAATTCCCGAAGCTCTGCTTCGGTTCATGGAGTTGGGACTGGTCTCATGTTCGGCGTGCGAAGCGGAGCTTCGCTTGAGTGCGTTCCCAAACGGAGTTTGGGAACGAGGATCATTTAATAATAAACTCACCCCGATTTGGTCGGGTTTTTTCACAGCGAGGTTTTTCCATGCCGGCTCCTGATGACAATAAACTCTTGCTCGCTAAACATACCCGCCGGGAATTCCGCGAACGCATGCAGGCGGGCGAATTAAAGGTCTGCATCATTCCCGTGGCGGCGACGGAGCAACATCTGGAGCATCTGGCGATGGAGCATGATTATCGGAGTGTGATGCATGTCGCCACCGAAGTCGCCCGGCGGACGCAACCTTATACGCTCGTCGCCCCGTCGATGAATATCGGCATCAGCGAACACCATATGCGGCACATTGGCACGATGACCGCCATGCCGGGGAGTTGGTTGGGCGTGCTGTTCGATACGATTCGCAGCATGCATCACGCTGGTTTTGAAAACATTTTGGTGCTCAACGGCCACGGCGGCAACGTCGCCCCCTGCAACGGCATCTGGGGGCAATTTCAACAACGGCTCGAAATCAACTTGCAGTTTCATCCCTACTGGGACTTTCTACCCAAAGAAGTTGCGGAAGCGAATTTGAAAACCAAAAGCTGGCCCGGCCACGCGCAGGAATTCGAAACCGCCTTCGCGCTGCACGCCTTCCCCGAAAATGTCCGGCACGATGCGATGCAAGACCAAGAGGACAAAGAACCGCTCGAAGCTACGGCCGAAGCGGGAGCGGCGATGATCGAAGCAATCGTCGCAAACATCGCCACGCACGTGCAGGGCATGGCTGATGGGACGAATGTTTGGGAGATCCCCGAATTCCATCCGTAGGCGACAGAACTTTTGAGTGTCACCCCGCGGAATCGCTGGCCGAGGGGACGGTAGGGGTGTTCACCATTGAATATCCACGTGCGACAATCGCTTGCGCAGCGTGGTGATCCCCGCCTCGGTCACGCGCGTGCCGTCTAAATAAAAGAGCACCAATTTCGGCAAGCCCTGTAGCGACGGCAGCCCAGCATCGCTGACCGCTGTGTTGGACAACCAGAGCACCTGCAGATGGGGCATGTCGGACAAATGTACCAGTCCCGCATCGGTGACGTTTGTGTCGGCCAGCCCCAGCATTTCAAGGCTAGGGTAATCGCGCAAATTGGCCAACCAGCCATCGTCGACTGTAGTGTTGCCCAAATGGATCTCCCGTGGCGTATCGAAACAGTATGTCAATTCGCGCGGCAACCTACTTCGCAACCATATCGGCCCCCCCGGCTCCATCACCACCGATCCGCCGAAGCCTTCGACGTCGGTGATCAGTGACCGTTGGACGTAATAATGGTGCGCAAAGGGCAGTGCGACCGCCGCCAACAGCAGCGCGATGGCAATCGCGGAGTAATAAAACGTTCGCGGGGGGCGTTTGAGGAATGTCATCATTCATAGCATCTGGGGGGACGGAACTGCGCCAGACTACGATAAAATCCACCTGTGGGGAAACCGTGACGGCTTTTTTCGACGCTTGCAAAAAACAGGGTGATCCACAGATTCTGCGTTGCGATTTCGCTCGTCACGCTATAATCGGGACTAATTACGACTCTCACAACCACAGCCAGCAGAATAACGACTTGCGGATGGAACCGAGCGATGATTGATTCACGACGAACAGGCCAGCACCGCGTCTATTGCGCCGGGCCGCTGTTCAATCAGGCGGAGCGGGACGAAATGACCGCCATCGCCGATTGTCTGTGCGACTTCGGTTGCGAAGTCTATCTGCCGCACCGCGACGGGATGGAATTTCGGTTCATTCACGCCGAATTGATCGACCGGGGCTGGGCCGCGCCGCAAGCCGCTCAGTTTTTGCACGCCGCCATCTTCGCGCTGGATGTTTATCAGTTGGTCGAAGAATGCGACTGCATGGTCTGGAACCTCAACGGCCGCACGCCCGATGAAGGGGCCGTTTCCGAAGCAGCCATGGCCTGGACGCTGGGCAAACCACTCGTCGCCTTCAAAGAAGACGTTCGCACCTTGATCGCCGGTCGCGACAACCCGCTGCTGGTCGGCATGGTCGATTTTCAAACCGTCGAGACGATTGCCAAAATCCCCGGCGGCTTGTCACGAGCCATCCAAAACGCCGAATCCAAACCGCTGTCGCTGGAACAGATCTCCAAGCCGATGCAACGCGCCGTCGGCCAAGGAAGCTTGCTGTGGTCGGCAATGCAGGAGGCCTCCGCGCAGGGGAACGACAGTGTGTTGGCGGATATTGTGTCGGAGTTGTTCGCGCCGCAGGAGGGGAGTGTATAGTCTAAGACGACGGCATAGCCGTCGGTTTGGAAATTGAGAATTGAACGCAGTTAAGATATTGACCCCGCCCATGAAACACCCCCTCCTAGAAATCCCCGAACTTGTTGGCCTGGATGCCGGTTCTGGGTTGATACGGATTCCTACTGAGCAGGACGTGCCGATCACGCGGCGGGTGAAGGCGATTATCGATACCGCCGAGTTTCGCCGGTTGGCGACGATCACGCAGCTGGGGTTGGTCAATCGCGTCTATCCCGGGGCGATGCATACGCGGTTCGAGCATGCTCTAGGCGTGTTCCACAACGCGCTGCGGTACCTGTGGCAGTTGGGCCGCGATGAGCGGTTTTGCGCGCTAGTCGATTCGCACTCCGCCGAAGTGTTGATGGTGGCGGCGCTGTTGCATGATTTGGGGCATTGGCCGTTTTGTCATCCCATCGAAGACATGCTGCTCTCCGACCTGCCGCCGCACGAGGACTTTGCCGCTGAGTTTCTCGCCGAGGGGAGTGAACTGGCAACGGTGCTGCGCGAGGTGTGGAACATTGACCCAGAGGAGGTGTTAGACGTATTGGTCGCCCGCACCGATTCGCCCCGCTTGCGGTTATTACGGTCGATTCTCTCCGGGCCGATCGACATCGACAAGATGGATTACCTGGAGCGCGACAGCCTGCATGTGGGGGTGCCGTACGGTCGCAACTTTGACAAAAGCCGGTTGATTCAATCGCTGCTGTTGAACGAGGCGGGGGATGGTTTAGCGATCAGTTTTAAGGGCAAGGCGGCGGCGGAGTTGATGGTGTTTGCTCGTTACATCATGTTCTCGGAGGTGTATTGGCATCACACGGTTCGTTCGGCAACGTCGATGTTTGCCCGCGCGTTTTATGATTTGCATCGCGACTTGGATTTGAAGCAGATCTTTCGCAAAAGCGAAGCCGACACCATTCATCTGCTGCAAGACAAGGCGACCGGATTGCCGTGTGAGAAATTGTTGGATGGAATTTTCGGACCGCAACGACGAATCTATAAACGCGTGGCCGAATTCAGCCTGTATCAATCACCAGAATTGTACGAGCAACTCGCACGGCGGCCGTTTGATTTTCTGGTGCGCTGTACCGAGCATTTGGCGGCCATCCTCAACGAGGCGGCCGGGTTGTCGGTGTCGGCGACCGACATGATCATTGATGCTCCGCCCCCGCACCGCGAAGTTGAATTCAACATCGAAATCTATTTCCCCAAAGAAGATGTCTACCGTCCATTGAGCCAAGTCTCACCGGTGGTGGCCTCGTTGGCCAAAACGCAATTCGACGACTACGTCAAACGCGTACGCCTGTTCGCCGACCGGGAAGTCGCCATCAAGCTCGCCGAGATTCCCGACCTGCCGGAACATCTACAAACAGCTCTCGATCGTTCCACTAAAACTTAGGGTGCGTCGCGGCGCACCTTTCTCGCATAGGACGAACGATCTTCCTTACAAAAAGGACCTCACGCGAAGGCGCCAAGTCCGCAAAGATCAAGCAAGATGCGCACTTGCTCATTCGACAGCGAAAAGTGAAATCGTAAAAATACCGAGAATATCCGATCGCTTATCCTATGACGGCACCCCCAATCGGGGCGATCTATTATAAAACGGGTTGCTGTCGTACTAATCCTCGTGTCTGTGCGAGTCCCGAGGTCCCGAAGTTCATTAGCGACACCGCAGGCTGGAATCGGACTTGTTTTCCGCCGTTGACCGGTTGAGAATAGAGGCTGTTTGAGAGTCGAGGCCAGTTGTCGTTTTCGAGTCTGATCCAACTTTCCCAGCGCCGCATTTTCCGTAAAGGAGTCTTCGTGGAGACATTGCCGTTCAGCTCCGTCGATGGTTACGGGAGGCGCGCGCAACGATTGAACCTTCGCCGGTTTCTGAGTGTTTTGTGCGTGGGATTGTTGTGGGGGTGTGGAGGGGGTGACGAAGCGACTCCGCCGCCCGCTGTTGAAGAAAAACCGCTACTCACCGGCGGTGAGGTGAAACCGCGGCCAAAAGTGGTTAAGAAGTCCAACACCAAGCGTCGTTCGACTTCGAAGCCGACTCGCCGTCGGAAAAAGCCGCCGGGGATCCCCATCACGCCGATGCCGGAAGAAGAGTTCGCCAGCAGTGGAAATGCGGATGAGTTTGAAATTGCTGACGAACCGTTTGCTGTTGGCGAGTCCTTTAGCGTCAATAGGCAAGAACAGCCGCTCTCCTCAACACAGTATGCTCCCGCCAACACCGGGGCGAGTGACGGCACAAGCCACGAATCGCGGGTGCGACTTCCCAAGGGATTCGCAGCCGTTCCCGGGACGGGGATCAGCGAGGAGGGATGGCCGCAGCGGATTGTCAGTTTGCAGGACGAGGCGGAAATGGTTCTGATTCCAGCGGGGCTGTTCACCCGCGGAGTGGACGGGGGACCGGAAGATGCCGGGCCACAGCATCAGGTGCAATTGGATTCGTATTACATCGACCTGCATGAAGTGACGTTCGCCCAATATCGGCGTTACCGCCGTGACCTGAGCGCGAATAATCAGCGGTTGCCCAAGGAGTTGGATTCGGACGCCGACGGAGCATTACCCGCCACCGGGGTGCGTTGGGGAGAAGCGGGCCAATATGCACGGTGGGCCGGCAAGGAGTTGCCGACCGAAGCAGAGTGGGAAAAAGCAGCACGGGGCAATGTGCCTTATGCCTATCCCTGGGGAGATGGCAAGCCGATTTGGCATCGGCCGCGCGAGCTCTCGCAGATTGACCCGGTCGAATCTTTCCGTGGAGACCGCAGCCCATTCGGTGTGATGGATCTAGCGGGCAATGCGCGCGAGTGGTGCCAAGACTGGTATTCCGCCCAGAGTTATCAAATGGCCCTCGATCAGTCCAACGCCGCCACGTTGCTCAATCCGCCGGGACCGCGGGCCGCCGTCGGTTCTAAGGACCGCACGGTGCGTGTGGTCCGCGGCAGTGAGGAGGGTTGGGAGATCTGGCGGAGAAGTGGCATCCCCATGGGAACTCGTTCACCCACAATCGGATTCCGCTGCGTTTGGCGGCTGGGCCAGGGCGAAAGTGGGAGGGAGGACAAACAGGAAGAGAAACAGCAGCAGAGGATGAGGAAAAAGGGCGGATTTTGAAATATCTGCCGGGTTTCACTCACTAGAACCGCTGGCCGGAGTTTGGTATTTTAAGGTCTTGATCTGAGCTGATTTCGCAAATGAACTGCGTTGGCTTCGCATCGTTGATGCCATTGGCCGGATTTTGGCCCCGTTTTTAGAGTTTTGGTGATTTTTACGCTCCGCTCACAGTCTAAGTCGCTGCGATCCCGCTGTGGGGGCGACCTTCCTGTGGCAATCGCGGACCCTGTGACAATCGCGGACAAGGACCAGAGATGACGACAGTTGCCGCCTACAGACGCCCCCCGATTTCCGGCGTGAATACCGACGCTGAAACGCCGGTCATGACGGTTTATCCCTCGATCGCCTGTACAGGACTGGGCCGATTGCATGGGAAACTGTATGAATCGATGCCGGTGAAACTGTTCGGCGTGAAATTATCGCATTGGCTCTTCCCGCTCCCCTCGGCGCCGGGGGCGATTATGCTTTACTTTTACCTGAAGCTGTTCGGCGTCCGCTACACCGTCACGAATCGCTCAGTACAAGTTTGGAAGTCGTTGGGCAATCGGATGCTCAAACAGGTGTCGCTCAACGAAATTGACGACATCGCCATCGCTCAGGACCCCGGCCAGGTGTTTTACCGTGCGGCCGACCTGCAGTTGCTGAACGCTGCCGGCGAAGTCATTTTGCGGTTGGAAGGAATTCCTTTTCCCGAAACCTTCCGCAATCTGATCCTGGAAACACGCGACGCCCGGCGACAAACCGACGCGTCGCACGCAGTGATCGCCGCCCGCCACAGCTAAACCGAAACGTTGAGCGCTGCTAACTACGCGTGCAAAGTGACCGCATAAAAAATGCGGGTGCCACTGGCTTTGCCAGTATCGCACTCATTTGAACTTGCACTGGCACAGCCAGTAGCACACTACGCTCTATTTGAAATGTGGCAGCGCACGGCGGATAACGCCGCGCATCGCTCACTCGGTCGTTGAGCGATGCGTCTGTCGGTCGCGTTACTTTTCCAGTTGCTCCTGCAGCCACTTGGTGCCATGAGCGATTGCCTCGCCGAGCTTTTCGGGATGTTTGGCACCGGCTTGCGCGAAGTCGGGGCGTCCGCCGCCCCCGCCTCCGGCGATCTTGGCTGCGGTCTTCACCCAGTCGGACGCATTCAAGCCCTGCTGAACGAGATCCTTGCTCAACCCGGCGATCAAGATCACCTTGTCGCCGGTAATGGAACCGATGAGAACGGCCGACGAACCAGCTGAGCGACGGATTTGGTCGATCTGTGCTCGAATCATCTCGACGTCCCAGTCCCGAGCTTCGTGCCCGACGATTTTGACATCCCCCACGGAGATCGCGTTTTCCAGCATCGTATCGACGGCTGACGCGGCGGATTGGCTCGTCTGTTTCGACAACTCCCGTTTCAACCGTTTCAATTCTTCCTGCAATGCATTCACCCGTTGCGGCAGGTCGTCAGGTTGCGGGGTCTTGAGTTGTTGCGCCAATTCTTTGAGCAGAGCCTCATCGTGACGGATTTTTTCGAGCGCTCGCTCACCGGTTAATGCGGTAATCCGCCGCACTCCTTTTTGAGTCCCTTCTTCGGAGATGATCTTGCACAGGCCGACTTGGCCGGTATTGACCAAATGCGTTCCTCCGCACAACTCCTTGCTGAAATCTCCCATGCTGACCATGCGGACGCGATCGGGATATTTTTCGCCAAACAGGGCCATGGCCCCCAGTTTTTTGGCTTCCTTGAGTTCCATGATTTCCGCGGAAACCGCTGCGCCTTCGGCAATCCGGCGATTGACTTCGTCTTCGATTTGCGAAATCTGTTCCGAGGTCACCGGGCGGGGTTGGCTGAAGTCGAAGCGTAATGTGTCGCGGTCGACCTTCGAGCCGCGTTGCAGGGCATGTTCACCAACATATTTGTGCAGTGCGTGATGCAACAGGTGCGTGGCGGAATGGGCACGGCGAATTCCGGCGCGACGCTGCGTATCGATTTCGGCTGTGACTTCCATGCCGAGTTGCAATGTCCCGGACTTTAAGTGCCCGATGTGCACCATATAGTCTCCTTCGCGCTGCGTATCGGCGACGTCAAACTGCAGACCGGCAGCCGTAAGCGTGCCGGTATCGCCGACTTGCCCGCCCGCTTCGCCGTAAAACGGTGTGCAGTCCAACACCACGCCGACCGGATCGTCGTGCCCGACTTCCTCGAGCGCGTCGATCAACCGGCCTTCGGCGATGATGCCGACCACTTTGCCGGTCGAAGCAGTTTCGTCATAACCAACGAAATCGGTCCCTGCTTGCGTTTCGCGAATTGCATCCAACGGGCCGGCGGCCATCACTTTATCAGCGAAGGCGCCGCGGCCACTGTCCTGCAAATGCCGTTGCATGCGGGCGTTGAACCGTTGGCGATCGACCGAAAGATTGTGCTTAGCGGCGACCGCTTCGGTCAATTCAATCAAAAAACCATCGGTTTGGTGCAGGTCGAAGACATCGTCGCCCGAGAGAACCGACTTGCCGTCGCCACGAGCCTTTTCGATATAGTTATCGAGCTTGTGCAGTCCTTTTTCCACGGTGCCGAGAAACTGTTCTTCCTCGTCGCGGATAGCCTCTGCAATTTTTTCTGTCTCTTTTCCCAACTCGGGGTAGGGGACCTGCATCGCTTCAGCCACGTTGGGGACTAGCGTGTGCAAAAACGGGTCATGCTGGCCGATCAGGAAACCTTCCATCACCGCACGGCGCAATAGTTGCCGGATGACGTAACGTTCGCGATCGCGATCAGGCAAGACACCTTCGGAAATGGCGAATGTGACAGCGCGGACGTGATCGGCGATTCGCCGGACGGCGCGTCCGTGAGGAGAATCATAAGCATACTTCACACCCACAGCAGCGGCGGATGCTTCGCACAACGGCCGCAGTGTGTCGATTTCAAAATTGCTTTCGTGGCCTTGCAGGACGGCGGCGGTTCGCTCCAGTCCCATGCCGGTGTCGATATTCTTTTTCGGCAACGGACGCAAGTTGTCCGGGGGATCGCCCACGCGGTTGAACTGCGTGAAGACCAGGTTCCAGATCTCCACATTGCCACTGCTGCCGGGGGGGTGATAAAAAATCTCGCTGCAAGGACCGCAGACACCATCGGGACCTTCACTCGGTGCGCCGGCCGGCCAGAAGTTTTCGTGTTCGTTGTCGCGAGTAATGCGATCGGCCGAAAGCCCGATTTTGTCGTGCCAAATGCCGTAGGCTTCTTCGTCTTCTTGGAAGACCGTCACAGTCAAGCGCTGGGGATCAAGCCCCAGCCATTTTTTGTCAGTGAGGAATTCCCAGGCCCAATGAATTGCGTCGTTCTTGAAATAATCGCCGAAGGAAAAATTTCCCAACATTTCAAAAAACGTGTGGTGGTAGGCGGTATTGCCTACGTTTTCGATGTCACCGGTCCGCAGGCATTTTTGACATGTCGTTGCCCGCGTGAAATCGAGTTTGCCGACCCCGAGGAATTGGTCCTTGAATTGGTTCATCCCGGCCGGTGTGAACAACACCGTCGGGTCGCCGCGGGGCACGAGGACATCGCTGGGGCGGCGGACGCAGCCTTTGGTTTCAAAAAACTCAAGATATTTTTCGCGGAGTTCGTCGGTTTTCATTGTGGTGTTGTATATCGCAGAAAAATGGGAGTATTCTCAATTCGGAGATCGTGGCGATGGACGGACGTTGTGTGCCCCAACCGTCCCATCATTAGGCGGATGCCCCGCGAGGTGTTTTCGAGGGGAATCACGCGTTTGGTGGTCTCTGAGGGCCGTAGTCAATGCACCAAACCATAGCGTAAGAGACAGCCGTTGATCAATGGGGTTCGATCACGATTTGCTGCGACTCTTTGTCGCGGAGCCGCACGAGGCGGACCGCTGCGGGGTGTCTGGCGGCGAGTCGATGGAATTCTTGCGGATTCTGCACGTCATCGTCGTCGATTTTGGTGATGAAATCACCCGGTTTGAATTGTGCCCGTTCGGCAGGCGATTCAGGGAGAACTTCCGTAACGAGCACGCCGTGGGGAACCTCATCCGTGAGGCCGAGAGGGAAATACCGACTTCTGCCGGAGGGGAAATCGACCACCAGTCCCCGCCAAGGTCCGCCATAACGATCTACCGGGGCAATGATTTCGTCCACATTTTTGGCCGGCCATTTCCCCAAGACTACGTTTTTGTATTCCGAGTTCCGATTATTGCGGTAGATCTGTAATCGGACGTTCGTTCCTGGTGCCCGTCGTCCAATTTCAAGCATCAAATCGTTGCGGTTACGGATTTGTGTGCCATCGATTTCAGTAATGAAGTCGTCCCCCCTCAGCCCGCCGTCGCTGGCCGGCAGATTTTCCAACACCCTAGAAATCCGCGCCCCTTCCAGTTTGGAATTTATCAAAAAGTCCCGCGACTCGTGAGTGTCGAAGCTCACCCCCAGAAATCCGTACTCCACCTCGTACCCTTTGAGCAACGTTTCAATCACTCGCTGTGTCGTATCGTCCACAGGAATGGCATATCCGGCAGATTTTTCGTACCCGGCCAGTGCGGCCAATGATGTTGTGATGCCAATCAATTCACCGTCGATATTGAGCAAGGCTCCGCCGCTCATGCCGAGATTCAGTTTGGCATCGATCTGCAGCAGGCGGCCGAAATGGTACAAACGTTCGTTGCCCTCACCCTGCGGATCTGGAACCGTGCCGTCGGGATTGGCGACCTGAGAGTTGGCACGACGGCTGATGTTGCTGATGATTCCCCAACTGACACTAGCCGATCCGCCATCGTTTGCCACGGCTAACGGATTGCCCAAAGCTATGACGAATTGCCCTTTTTTGAATGTGTGCGACTTGGCAATTTTGATCGGCTGTAGGCCGCGGGCTTCGATCGTGATGATAGCCAAGTCGCTGCGTGGATCGGCCGCCCAGATTTGGGCCTGCTGCCCTCGCTGTTTTCCCTGAAAACGAACCGACAACACCGTCACCACAGGGGAGTCTGGCGTCGAGGTCTCAGCCCCCTTGACGACGTGATAATTGGTCAATATCGCTGTGCGTCTTTTACCTTTGACTGTGATTTCGCCCAGCACCACACCCGATCCGAAATCGTTGGGGATATAGTCGGGATCGTTGATGTCGACAGTTTCTTGGTTACGCATCCGCCTGGCCCGAATGCGCTCCAATCTCAGTTGCTCAACGGGAGTCATATTCTTGACCTTCTCCCGTGCGATTGAAACCACCGATTGCTCCGATGCCTCAACAGCCTTCACAATGGATTGTTCCAAGGCGCGCAGCAACACCGACGTATCGACATCCTGGGCCGTGGCGTGCGGCAAAAAGAAACAGAAGCTCGCGATCAACGTTATGGCGATCACAGAACCGGAATAGACCACTCGACGCCTGCGCGACAAGAGACGGCCTGTCGGTGTGTAAGGCCGCACGGGGGAGTTGTGCGGGTTTTGTTCCATGGTAATACGTCTCCAACGAATCTCCGCTGAGGAATCCCAAAGCGGCCTTGGGGCCGTTTTGTTGGTTCCGAGACCTCCCTCAATGGTATCGGCGAACGGGCAGCGGCGCAAGTCCAACCGGTCCTGGGGGAATCATTTCAGGGAATAGCGGGGGAGACAAGAGGTAGAATCGTCGCTTTTGCTGGAAAATACGCGGAAAGGGGCCAGATGCGCGAAATGCGTACCGGCCCCCCACGGCTGACAGAATTAATCTTCCGCGGCTGTCTCCTCGGTCTCTTCCACACCACCGTCCAGCACGGATTGCGGCGGGAATCCACGATGGATGAGGACTTTGTCGCGAAGCTCGACCGTCAATTCGGGGTTTTCCTTGAAGAATTGCCGCGCGCGATCGCGGCCTTGCCCCAATTTTACGTCGCCGTAGCTGTACCAAGTCCCACTGCGGGCAATCAGCCGGTCTTCCAAAGCCAAATCGACAAGATCCCCTTCGGCACAGATACCGCACTCGGTGAGCATGTCGAATTCCGCAATCCGGAACGGCGGGGCGACCTTGTTTTTGACAATCTTGGCACGCATGCGGATACCGGTGACGGTGTCCCCATCCTTGAGCGTACTGATGCGACGGACGTCGACCCGGCAAGAGCTGTAGAATTTTAGCGCTCGTCCGCCGGGTGTGGTTTCCGGACTTCCGAACATCACACCGATTTTTTCGCGGATTTGATTGATGAAAATGACGCAGGTCTTGGATTTGGCAATCGCACCGGTCAACTTGCGCATCGCCTGACTCATCATGCGGGCCTGCAAACCGACATGCCGGTCACCGATTTCGCCGTCCAGTTCCGCCTTGGGCACCAAAGCCGCCACCGAGTCCACAACAATCACGTCGACAGCGTTGGACTTAATCAGCATCTCGGCGATTTGTAACGCCTCTTCACCGTACGATGGTTGACTGACCAACAGATCCTCCAAGTCGACCCCCAATCGCTTGGCCCACGAGGGATCCAGCGCGTGTTCCGCATCGATAAACGCAGCGATCCCACCCCGCTTTTGGGCACTGGCGATCACATGCAGGGCCAAGGTTGTTTTACCACTGGATTCGGGACCGAACAGTTCAATAATGCGACCGCGTGGGAACCCCCGGCCTCCCAAGGCAAGATCCAACGACAAAGCTCCGGTCGGAATGCCGGCAATGCGCGTTGCCGCATTGTCCGACAGTTTCATGATCGAGCCTTTGCCAAATTGCTTCTCAATTTGGGAGACGGCATTGTCAAGGATTTTGGGATCGCCGTGGCTATTGCCGTTGCCGTTTCGTGAAGCCGCCTTTTTTGCCGCTGCTTTGGTCGCCATGTCGATCGTCCTTCTACTTTCGGGGAACGCGTAGTCGCATCCGTGAGGCCTGATTCGCACTCCTGTGCGTTAAATGACCAATACTGAACAAACAGACACTATATCGAGCGCCCGCCTAGATTGGCAAGAGTAAAATTGGAAAAAATTCAGAATGGGAACAAGGCTTGAGGCTTGAGGGGACAGGCTTGAGGGCTCTTTGGGGGAACAAGGGAATGGTTAGGACGTCATTTCTGTTGCCTTATGCCTATTCTCTTGGGATCCCCTTCTGTTCCAGCAGCATCGTGAGGTACGACCTTCGTTCCGGGGCGCTCAAGCCCAACTTTGCTGCTAATTTCAAGATGGTCTCTTTGGCGTCGCCCAGCGCCGCCTCTTCAGCCAACGTTTCGACTTCCATAAAGGTGCCCAGAGCTTCGATGTGGTCGACACAGATCTCGCAATCTCGGTCCTGCCAGGTGAGAGCGTAGGTCTCCCGCGTTTTGACGACGGAGTGCACGGGAGTAAATCCGAGGATCTCCAAAAGTTCTCGTAGACTCTGCCCGGCCGCTGCACCGGTTTGAAAGGGAAGTTCGATTTCGCGACGCATCTTGGTTTCTTGATCGATGATCGGCCCTTTGTAGGTGATGCGATTTTCATCCCCCACCTGACGAATCCGCAAAGCTTCATTCGACTCGGCAAACGAGCGTTGCGGATGAGCGAAGTACGTATCCCGCTGCTGGATCGTGCGCTGCTTCACGGCGCCCAGTTCCAGCAATTTCGACAACGGCCCCTGCGGATCGGCCACGGGGAATTTCAATTCGACTTCGTAACTCATCGTAGCACTCGCCCCAATTTTTTTAACGCACCCATTTTCAACGCTGCTGATATTCAGTGACTGGTGATATCAGTCACAAGGCAATCAGCCCGCCGCGCTCATCCTATCGCCCACTGCGGCGGGCGGACAAGCGTAGGCGTGGGATCGGTGTGAGGCGTGCGGAGACAGGCTTGAGGGGGGGCTTTCGGGATGACCGGTGCGAATCTTGATTCCCGCGAGGACCAATCGATAAGTCCTATAACGTTTGGCCGCCGGGGACTTTTTCTGCTGTTCGCATCATTTGTCCAGCAACCGGGCGACCTCGCGGCCGAGCCTGCGGCCGCGACAGTTCAAGGATGCAACATTGCCCTCTTTGTCCAACAGAAGGAACGTTGGATATCTGCTGATACCGTATCGATCACCCATGGTGTTTCGATTCCCGGGAAAATTGTCAGCCACCACAGTCCAGGGAATTGGTTGTTTTTGCAGAAACGATTTGAGTTCCTGCATGTTGTCGTCGACGCTGATGGCGATCACGTCAAAGCCATCGTCGTGGTATTTTTTGTAATTCTCCATAATATTGGGTATCTCCTCACGGCAAGGACCGCACCAGGTGGCCCAGAAGTCGACCAGCACGACACGCCCTTCGAAGTTCGCCATGTTGAGTGGAGTGCCGTTGGTCGTCATGCCTGCCAGTTCCAAGGGCTTGCCCAACAGTGCCTCCAACGGGTTGCCGCCATCCCGCGAGACCGCTTCGACTTCAAAATTGATTGATTTCTCTCCGTCTGGGTAGGTGGCGCTGATCGCGAACACTTGCCATTTTTCCGTGAGGTAACGCAGGTGCAATTTCGTTTTATGGTTCCGGCCGCCGGCCTGGACACGGACGGGGATGGCTGCGACGGAGCCTTCGAGTTCCACCTTGCCCGTCCTGATCGATCGAGCCCCCGGTGCTGGCGTGGGCAAATGTGTCAGTGGCGAATTCTTGCCTTGAGCCACCTTTTTCGCTTTTTCCGTGAGTAGCTCTCGGGCGACTTGCCTCTCGGTATTGCGCAGGTCGCTGAAGAACTCGTCAGCGGTTTTGGCGATTTCTTTGGCCGCCGCTTTCCGGTCAATTTTGGGAGCTTTGGCTTGCTGTTCTTCGATAAACGCCCGGTCCGCATCGCTTAATCGTGACAACGGAACCTTAATCTGCTTGCCGTCCTTGCGGCGCAACACTGCATTGGCCCCTTGGACGGAGACAAACTCTGCTGTGATATTGAACTTGCCATTGCTTCCCGTCCACTCACGTTCGGCGGCCAAAGTCACGCCCGAGAGCGCGGCGAGAAGGATCGCGAATACCGGCCAACGGCGATGTGAATTCGTGCGCATCGATATGAGATTCCAAAAGTGTTGGGAAGAGTGTAAACGACCTCGGGTTGCATCGAATTCAGTCTAAATGACCAGTTCAGCTGTGTCCAATCCTGGACGATTGGGGGCAATGGCAATGCGTCAACCTGTCAGTTGGGCAATAAAGCATGATTATCGTAGATCCTGTAGTGCACGCGCTAACGCAGCGGCGGATGCGTAACGATCGGCTGGTGATTTTTGGAGGCAACGCAAACAGATCGCGCGCAGGGTAGCGTCGGTCGTGATGGGAAATTGGTCATGCAATTCATGCGGTCGCGTGCGTACGATCTGAGCGAGAATATCGGCTACGCGCTTTCCGTTCGCCGGTGGCGCGCCGGTGAGCAGGTGAAACAACACGGCGCCTAGACCATAGACGTCGGTGCGCGGACTGATATTACCCCAGTAAGAATCGATTTGCTCCGGCGCCATATATGCCGCCGTTCCCGCCATGCCACGCAAATTGACCGCCTCGGTGTGCAGTGTGCGAGCAAAACCGAAGTCGACGACGCGTATACAGCCGTCGGGCGCTAACAATAGGTTGCTGGGCTTTAAGTCGCAATGAATCACGCCGTGTTGGTGTGCGTGATCAATGGCCAGCGCCGCTTGGGCAATCCAACGTGTTGCATCAAGAGATTGCGGTCGTGCGGCGGAGGTGACCGTCTCCAAATTCGGGCCGTCGACCAGATCCATGACAAAAAAGAATCTACCGTGCGGCGTGCGCCCCAATCCTTGAGTGGCGACAATACCAGTGTGCTCTAACCCAGCGACTATGCGGGCCTCTGCGATGAACCGCTCGACGATGGACGGAGTCTGGACGAATTGCTTTTTCAGATATTTGACGGCCACGGTCGCTGCCGTCGGTTGGTGTACCGCCCGATAAACCTTGCCGACGCCGCCGCTGCCCAATAACCGTTGCAACAGATAATCGCCATAGAGCAACGGAGCGTCCACATCGCCGCAGGGTTTTGCGTTCTCATCTCGTAGCGTTTGCTGCGCGGGTTCATTTGAAAGGGGAGCCTTTTGTAATTCGTGGTCCACAGTGTGGAGTCTACGGGCGGGAGGTTCCGCAGTTTCGTCGTCGAACTCACGTTGTCGCCGTGTCATTCGTTCGCGGGCCTGGGTGAGCATGCGGCGGACGGTGCGTTCGGAGTGCTCGATCTCAGCGGCAATCTCGGCTAATGTTTCGCCTTGCAGACGCAATTCGAGAACACGTCGCCCCAGCGGCGGCAATTCGGCAAACAGCCATTCCATCTCATCGGCCAGCGCTACGGCTTCATCGGGCGTCGGTTCGCGAACGGTGAACTGCGTATCGATTGCATTCGCATCGCCCGGCGATTGTTCACGATCGACTGAGCGCATCTCAGCAGTGTGGTGGGCAGCGGAGCGGTAGAGCTTGTGCAGCGTGATTCGCACGAGCAACCGCCACAAGTCGCCGCTACGTTCCAGCGAAAACCGGCCTTGCCCGGCAGCAACAAAAAAACTGCGGTAGGCCGAGTGCACAACATCCTCGGGATCAATCCGGCTCGACAGCTTGGGCGACAACCGCGTCCGCGCCAAGCGGGTCAGACGCTCGACGTACCGCGCAAACAATTCGTCAGCGGCGCGCTGGTCGCCGTTTTCGAATTGCTCCAAGAGTTCGGCAGATGTCAGATCCATAGATTGATCGGGCCTCGGTAAGGAAAGACCGTCGCGATGACAGCCACGTTCGCTGAATTCTACCCGGTTTTTGAGAAAACGGAAAATTTCAGATTTTACGTGTCCGGTTTCGCGGCGGCATCTGCATTCGCAGTTGTACGAAACCCATATTGATCTGTAGTGGTCCGTCTATCCTAAAATGTCAGGTATGTGGGTAAAGGTGTTGCAGTTTAATTCTTGCTGCTCGTGTTTTGAAACGCCAGCGTGCTGGTGTGGCGATTCGGTTGCGTCTTCGCTGCCAAGCGTCGATCTCTGCCGTCATCTGTTTTGCGCTGTCGAAGCGACGGCCGATGCATTGACGCGTCAAGACGCTCAGCTCCATCTCGGCCATGTTCAGCCAACTGCCATTGACCGGCGTGTGCACGATTCGCAAACGACGCGCCAGGCGATGCGCTCGCTCTGCATCGAAGGCACAGTACAGACTTGCAATGTCGTGCGTGTTCAGATTGTCGCACACCAGCGTGACGCGCTGGGCATGGGGATAATCCTCTTCCAACAGCTGCGCGATTTCTTCGCCCCAGTCGATGCGTGTCCGGCTCGCACGGCTGCTGACGCGTCGCCAACCGGCCAGAGGATTGTAAAACATAAACAAGGCGCGCACCCCTTGACGCTGGTAATGATGATCTTCCCGTCGCACGCAGCCGGGGCTCATCGGCAAAGCCGGATTGACATCGCTGACGATTTGCTTGGATGCTTCATCCATGCAAATCAACGGATGCGTTTCGTTGTACGTTTCGCAGTAGACGTCAAGAACTTTTTCCAGATGGGCCACGAATCGCGGGCGGTCCCGTTCTGGGATACAAAAGCGTTTACTTTGCCAGGGCTTGAGGCGATTTTTTTCAGACAACGGCGCACGGTCTCTGGGCAGACGGAAGTGACAACCTGCAACCGCCCCAATTCGTCTGCCAGCAATTTCAAAGTCCAACGCTGGTGTCCTTCCGGCGGATCGCTGCAACACAGCGTGATCAATTTGGCTTCTGCGGCGCCGTCCAGCTTCGGGGACACCGGCGGTGTGGTCCGCTGCTTGCGTTTCAAGGTTGGCAGCAAACCATCTTCGACAAATTTCTGCCGTACACGTCCTACTTGTTTTTCGGACAAGCCGACCGTCTGGGCGATATACCAATCTGGATTCCGGTCTTCTCCGCGTCGATCTTCATCAGCCATCAACAAGATCCGCGCACGCCGCAATTGGGCAGCGGGTACAGATCCACTACGAACTAAACGCTCCATTTCGCGACGTTCGGTCTCACTTAAACAAACTTCCCGTTTCCGATTCGAAGCTGGCATCCTTGCCTCCTAGAGTTCAGTATGAAATTCAAAGTCAACGAATGACACTTATAGCAGATAATGGACATTTTAGAATAGACGGACCAGTAGGTCATGCTGTGCATGACGTTTCTCGAAATGGCGTCAACAATCTTGCTTCGTCATGCACAGCATGACCTACGATTCGAAATCCCAACCGGAGAACTCAGAGCATGACTTTCGTCGTCACCGAGCCTTGTTTTGGCTGCAAATACACCGATTGCATTGTCGTCTGCCCAGCGGAGTGCTTCCATGAAGGGGAGCAAATGCTGTACATCGATCCAGACGATTGCCTCGATTGCGATGCTTGTCGCCCGGAATGTCCGGTCGATGCGATTTTCTATGAAGATGATGTCCCGCCGCAGTGGGCGGAGTATATTGAGCTGAACGCCGAAATGGTTGCGAAGTGCCCGTCGATCACAGAGCGCAAAACGCCGCTGGCGGATGGAGGAGACAACTGAGGCCGTAATGCGTGAGTTGATTGCACGGCAATTGTCGCGTTGTAGAATGCGCATGCACCCGCTCCCAACAAAACACGTTCAGCAGAATACACCGATCATGCCCACCCCCGCCTGGCAACATACCGGCTACCAACACATCTGGATGCCCTACACGCAAATGCAGACCGCGCCGCTGCCGGTGCCGGTGGTGGGGACCGACGGGGTGCGGCTGATTCTTGCCGATGGGCGGCGGGTGATTGATGGGTTGGCTTCTTGGTGGTCGGCTTGCCATGGGTATCGGCATCCGCATATCGAGGCGGCGGTCGAGCGGCAGTTGAAGACGATGCCGCACGTGATGTTTGGCGGGATCAATCACGAACCGGCGCTGCGATTGGCCCAGCGGTTGGCGGCGCTGTTGCCGGGGGATTTGAATCGCGTGTTCTTTAGTGAATCAGGTTCGGTCTCGGTCGAGGTCGCTATGAAAATGGCGGCGCAGTATTGGCTGAACCGTGGTGTGCGCGGGCGGACGAAGTTTGTCAGTTTTTTGCATGCTTATCACGGCGACACAATCACAGCGATGTCGGTCTGCGATCCGGTGAACGGCATGCACGCGCACTTTCGCGGGTTTCTGCCGGAGCAATTCAACACCGACTTGCCGGTGGACGAGGAATCAACAGCGGCGCTCGATCGGTTGTTGGGCGAGCATCGCGACGAAATCGCTGCCGTGATACTCGAACCGATCGTCCAAGGGGCAGGGGGGATGCGATTCCATCCACCCGAAACGGTGACCACAATTCGCCGGTTGTGTGATGCGCATGATATGTTGTTGATCGCCGACGAAATTGCCACGGGCTTTGCGCGGACGGGGACGATGTTCGCCTGCGAGCAGGCCGACGTGGTGCCGGATATCATGTGCGTTTCTAAAGCACTCACCGGTGGCACAATGCCGATGGCGGCGACGGCGGCGACGGATCGTGTGTTCGAGGCATTTCTCTCCGACGATCCGGCGCATGCACTGATGCATGGTCCGACCTTTATGGCGAATCCGTTGGCGTGTGCGGCGGCGCATGCGTCGTTGGATTTGTTTGAGCGCGAGCCGCGACTTGAACAAGCACGGGCGATTGAAACAGCGATTGCTGAGCAATTGGCTCCCTGTCGAGAGTTGCCGGGCGTGGTTGATATCCGCGCGAAAGGCGCGATTGGGGTGATTCAGGTCGACCAGCTGCGGCACGTCGGTTGGCTGCGCGAGCGGTTTTTGGAAGAGGGCGTTTGGATCCGCCCATTCGGGGATGCGATTTATATCACACCGTCGCTGGTGATATCGCCAGAGGATTTAAGCACTTTGTGTGCGGCGATGGTGATGGTTGTTACGCAGTGGTCGGAGCTCGGGGAGTGAGGGTGGTGGGGGTTGGGGGAGACCTTCGCACAACAAGTGTTGGGGTTGAGGCTCGTTTGATTATGTGTGCACGTCTCACGCCTGTTCCCTCAAGCCTCATGCCTACGTTGGGAGACCTTCGGTCAGGGCTTGTGCGGGGTCGGGAGACCCGCGCACAACATCGCTGAAGACTTGCGCACAACAGTGTTGGAGACCCGTTGCGTTTGGTGGGTGGTTTGGGAAAATGCGGTTTGCAATGTTCTTCTGTTTCAAGTGATACCAGTCAGCCAGTTCCTATGTCATTCCCTGAACCACAATTGAAACAAGCGCGTTTGCATCTGCGGCGAGTTGATCCGGTGATGCGTTCGTTGATCGATGCGGTTGGGCCGCCGGTGTTGAAGTTGCGGCCGCAGCGGTTTCAGATGTTGGTGCGTTCGATCATTGCGCAGCAGATTTCGACCATGGCGGCGCGGAGTATTCGCCGGCGGTTTGATCAACTTGTTGGCCCCGGCACCACTACGGCGGAAAAGGTGGCGCGGCTTTCGCCTGCTGAAATGCGGACGGCGGGGATTTCGCTGCAGAAGGCGATGTACCTGCATGATTTGGCGGCCAAGGTGCTCGACGGTACGGTGCGATTGCGGACCGTGGGGCGGATGAGCGATGACGAGGTGATTGCCGAATTGGTGCAGGTCAAGGGGATCGGCATCTGGACGTCGCAGATGTTTTTGATGTTCTGCCTGGGGCGGCCGGATGTCTTTCCGCACGGCGATTTGGGAATTCGCAATGCGATGAAAAGTCTGTATCGTCTTGAGGATTTACCCGACCGGACGACCAGCGAAGAACTCTCCGCCCCCTGGCGACCGCATGCGACGATAGCCAGTTGGTACTTGTGGCGGAGTCACGACCTCAAAACAGGCGCAGCGGACGGGCCGGATATTTTTCCCTGTTAGCCGTAGGTCATGCTGTGCATGACGTTGCTTCGACGAATTTCTATCCCTTGCGCTTCGTCATGCACAGCATGACCTACGAATACTTTGCATTCTCGAAAAATCTGGGGAATAAAACGGCTTGTCGGTGGATCTTATTTAGCGTGGATGACATCCGGCCCCTTCTGGGCCGGCGGCCCCAATGCCTCAAAGGGATCACCATGCGCCGACACCTCTCCTTGCTCACGTTGACCGGTTGGTTGGTACTCCCTTTTTTAATGGGAGGCTGCAGCGAGCAAGTGCGGGAAGACCGTACGATCACGTTTTCCGACAACGGAAAGGCGGCCGGTTTCCAACATGGAGGCGAGGGGGTGTTTGTCACCAACTCGCAAACCGGTGCGTTGGAGAAAGTCTTCCAACCAGACGAATTCACGCTCGCGACCAGCACGCCGTTGTGGGCGCCCGACAATAAACGGATGTTGTTCACGACAGCCGTTGAGCGGCAAACCGACCCCGACGCGCCGCCTCCCGGTCCGGTCGCCGCCATTCCGTGGGACATCGCACCAGAAGGCCGCGCGTTTTTAAAACAGCCGATTCGTTACACCTGTTGGTTGCGCACGGAAACTGCCGATGCGGACACGTCGAAACCAGTCGCCTTGTTCGAGGCCGATTGCCTGCACACGGGATACGTCGCTGCAAATCTGGCAGTCCGTTGGCATCCCGGCGGGCAGAAGGTGTTGTACGTCAAACAGGTCGATGAACATCATCACGGAGTCTATGAATTTGACCTCGAAACCCGTGCGTCGCGGCGCGTCTTTCCGCATGCGGCTTCCGCGGTCATTTTTGATTATTCTCCTGATGGAAAATATCTCGTCTGTCTGGCGGCGGCGAATGAAGAACCACCGTCGCGGCATGGGATGTGGATCAGCGAAACCGACGGCGCGAATTGGTGGCGCGTGCCGCAGACTGCCATTGGAGAGGATCAAGATGGGTTGGTCTCGATTGAAAAACTCCGTGCCGCTCGCCCAGCTTGGTCCCGGCAAGCAGCGCAGTTTGCGTTTATCACCTCTTCGACGCCGGACGAAAACCAAACGGAGTATGTGCTGTACGTTGGCAACGCCGAGTCGCGTGAAGTGCGTCCCCTCCTGACCGACTCCAAACGACTGGCTCAATTGCATTGGGCGCCCGACGGTAAGCGATTGGGAATCGTGACTGGTGAGAAATCGCCCTCATTGCAGTTTGTTGCGTTGGACGGCACGCGATCAATGCCGATTAACGTCCGCCCGGTGCGAAAATTTGCTGGCTGGAATGCAGCGGGGGATCAATTGGCCTATGTTGCTCCAGAAGCATTCTCACGCACGCTGGGTGACAGCTATTGGGCGATGGCGTTTTTCCCTCAGCCGTTGGCGCGCGATGTGATCTATGTTGCTCCCGGGAATGGAAGCGCAACAGGCGATGCGGTCTTTTCCGGCATGCGGGTCACGTTTCCGCATTGGTCGCCGACCGAAGAAAAACTTTCGGTGTGGTTCACGTACACACCGACGTATCGCTCGTTGCTCACAGAGTTTCTCAGGTGGGGACTGCAACAGGGCGATCCGGCAGCGATTTTTGATGTTGAAACTGGCGACATCGAGTGGATGACGGTCAATGCTGCTGAGAAAGCACAGGTGGGACACTATCACCTGTTGCAAAAAAATTATGACGAAGCACTGAAGTGGTACGAACAAGCGGCGGCGGAACTTCCTCCTGAAATTCCGCCCGAATCGGACTCGATGTTTCGGCCGTTTGTTGGACTACAGAATTTTGCGTTCTTTCATTACTACTGTCTCGACAAATTGGGCCGCACCGAGGAGGCGGCGGCGAAGTTGGCGGATTTTGAACGCACGTTTTTCCCGCCCCCTGCTGAAATCTCTGCAACAGCAACGCCCGAAGAGCAGCAACTGGTGGCGGATCAAAATCAGTGGTTGGAGGAACAGACGTCGATGCCGCGCTTGCTGCGCAATTTGTACATCGCCGAAGTCTTCTTGAGTCTAGAGGCCGCTGCTGACGCCGAAACGTTTTTCCGCGCCGCTCTGGAAACTGCTCCGCACAAAAATGCCGGGCTGGCCGATGCGATCGTGCTGTCGCAAATCTTGCTGGTGCGTCAAAAGACGGCGGAGTATGCTGACTTTGCCACAAACACCTTAGCTCCGCTGGTCCAACAGACGTTCCATTTTGAACAGTATGGCCCCGCGGCCGAAGACCGTGCCCTGATGCTATTGCCGGAGCATCTCGCGGTGACATCGCTCGTGCCGATGTTCTCTACTGAGTTTGTCGCAGGGCTGACCGCTGAACAGGTGGGCGCGCTCGTGCCCCAATGGGAAACGCTTCGCGAACAGTCTGATCACGACACGGCAAAAATGGGGTGCGACTTATTTCTAAAAGCGGCCTATCAACGATTGGACCGCCCCGCGGATCAGCGGCGCGTCGAACAGGATCTTGCGAAGAATCCCCAGCGGGAGAAATTGCTCCCCGAAGGTGGGATTGATGAACTCGTAAGCGAGTTCCGCAAAGTGATCGCTAGGCAAACCCCTTAAAATGTGTTGCGATGTTGCGTTTAGCGATGACTTCTATTGATTCGTGCTTTGACGCCTCTTGGTTTCGCGCGGCTCGGCGGGAGCCTCGCCCTCCCTGGACGTTCGATTTGATCGTGGACACGGGTGATTGACGGGTTGGTCTGGGTGGTTTAGATTGAGCTATCAGAATCACTCTATCCCTTTCTCGATGTTTTCACGGTGACGCTATGCTGGCCAAACGGATTATTCCCTGTCTCGACGTGCATGGCGGACGCGTGGTCAAAGGGACCAACTTTGTCAATCTGCGCGATGCGGGCGATCCTGTTGCCGTAGCGGCGCGGTATGAAGAGGAGGGGGCCGACGAGTTGGTGTTTTTGGATATCACCGCCAGCCACGAGGAACGCGATATTCTGGTCGATATCGTACAGCGGACTGCGGAGGTGATTTTCATGCCGTTGACCGTCGGCGGCGGAATTCGCAATTTGGACGACATTCGCACGCTGCTCAATGCGGGATGTGATAAAGTTTCGATCAATTCCATGGCGGTCAAAGATCCGGAATTCATTCGCCAAGCAGCTCGGCGATTCGGCAGCCAGTGCATTGTGGTGAACATTGATCCCAAGCGAGTCGATCGGGAGGGTGAGGAGTTTTGGGAAGTGTTCATCAACGGCGGACGCGTACCAACCGGCTTGCAGGCGGTCGAATGGGCGCGTGAAGTCGAGGCGCTTGGGGCGGGGGAAATCGTGTTGACGTCGATGGATGCCGACGGAACCAAGGATGGCTACGACTTGCCGATCACCCGAGCCGTAGCTGAAGCAGTGAAGATTCCGATTGTTGCCAGTGGGGGCGCGGGTTGTCCTGAACATCTTTTTCGTGCGGTAACCGACGGCAAAGCAGATGCGGCATTGGCGGCCAGTATCTTTCACTATGGGGAATATTCGATTCCGGAAACCAAGGCCTATTTGGCCGAACGTGGTGTTATTGTGCGGCCCAATCCGGTTTTGCCGGGTTAGAATCGCATCGCGAGCTGCCATTTGAGGCTGCGTGTCGGCGAGAAATCGTGGTCCTGGGAAATTCGCGCTAGCGAATCGCCGCTTGTGCACGTTAGAATATGAAGACCCGGTGTGCCCTGCCGGTTTCGTGGGCGCAGGTGCGGCGGGATGTTGTGTTTTTGAGTGATTTCGCAGTTGATTCGGAGCAAAGTTGATGGCGACCGCTACTGAAGCTACCACAGATTCATCAGATCCGGCGATGCCTTCGGTCACCGGTCCTGCCGGCGATTTAGAAGTCAATAAGCTTTTTCGTCAGTTGATCAAATTTGAGGGGTCGGACTTGCACCTCAAGGTGGGCAAGCCGCCGATCTTGCGGATCAAGGGAACGCTCCGCGAATTGCAGATGGACATTCTGACGAAGGAGAAGATGGAGCAACTCTGCTTCGCCATGATGGACGATCGGGCCAAGCGGATTTTCGACGTCGACGGCGGTGCGGACTTTGCCCATATCGTGGAATACGAAGGGGAAGACTGGCGTTTCCGTGTGAACCTGTTTATTCAAATGGGTCATGTGGGCATGGTTTCGCGGAAAGTCGAGCGGTTTATTCCCAACTTCGCGGGCTTGAACCTGCCCCCGATTATGGAAAAGCTGTGTCAATACGACCAAGGCATGGTGCTGCTGGCCGGTGTGACGGGAAGTGGCAAAAGTACGACGATCGCCTCGATGTTGGACTGGATCAACGAGCGGAAACGCAAACACATTTTAACGATCGAAGACCCGATCGAATTTGTGTATACGGAAAATAAAAGTTTGATCAACCAGCGCGAAGTGGGGATCGACGTCAAGGACTTTGAGATCGCCATGAAACATGCTGTCCGGCAAGATCCGGACATCATGCTAGTGGGCGAAATGCGGGACAAGGAAACTTTCTCGACCGCTATGCACGCGGCCGAAACGGGTCACTTGGTCTTTGGAACCATCCACGCCTCGACCGCTCCCAGTACCATTGGCCGGATTTTGGATCTATTTCCACAGGACATGCATACGGCCTTGCGTAGTAGTATGGGGTTCAACCTCAACGCGATCGTCGCTCAGAAGTTATTGCCGACCATTCGCGAGAATCCCAAGCGAGTCCCGACTGTGGAAATCATGACCATGAATCCCACAATTCGCAAATTGGTGATCGAAGAGATGGATGAAAAGCTGCCCGATGCCATCATCATCGGCCGTCAAGAAGGCATGCAGACCTTCAACGACAGTTTGAAATATTTCATCGACCATGAATTCATCAGCCGTGCCACCGCCTTTGAAGTCTCGCCCAACGTGGAACAATTGAAGATGATCCTCAAAGGCATCGAAGTCAAATCGCGGGGGATTTTGTAAGTTTCGTCACTTCACGGTGGGCGGTCCACGGTCGCCTCTCAAATCTATGCGCAGGATTCGTCGCCAACCTATCGCGGGAGCCATCGTGTTCAAATCCCTTTTCGTTAGCTGTCTCATCTGCATGGGGATGTGGGCCAGCCTACCTGCGGTCGCCCAGGCTGAGCCTGCCGATTCGTTCATTGCAACAGCCCCCATCGCTCCCGTCATTGCCCAGTTGCCCACGACGCCGACCAAACTGACCGGACCAACTGCCTATCCGGTCGTTCCCGGTCGACGGTTTTATCGCGGCAATAATCCCATTCGCCCGGAGGTCGGGGGATACCTCAACCTGCTGCGGCTGATTCCGATTGTAGGACTATTGGTCCTTTGGGTCTGGTCGACCTATTGGATCGACCAGGACAGTCGTGGATTGAAACTGGATGCCGCGCAGTGGAACGCGATTGCGCTCTTGTCCGGTGTGGCCGCCTTTTTGTTGGTCTTAGTGCTGCCGCATTTTGGGATCGGTTTTTTGGCGATGTCGCTGTTGTATGCGGTTCCGCTGGGGTTATACATCCGCGAACGCAATGGCCGCGTTCCGGAAAACTCAAAAGTGATGACGCCCCGCCACATTGAAAAAGTGGTCCGTCGGCAACTGGGGCGGCTCGGTATCGACATGGGCAACCGCAACACCCGCGAAGAATCGATCGGCCCGCCGATTGAATTCATGGGCAAATCGGTGTCCGGGTTGGGGGGAGACGAAGGTCGTTCCCGGCAGGTCGAAAACTCCAAAGGCTATTTGGCCGCCAAAGAGCTGGTCTACGACGCCATCTTGCGGCGCTCGACCGACATTCACCTGGAACCGATGAAAGATCAAGTCGCCACCCGGTATCGCGTCGACGGGGTCATGTACCCCGCTGAACCGTTCGATCGCGCGGTGGGCGATGCCGTGATTAACATCTTTAAGGTGTTGGGCGCCATGGATATCACCGAGCGTCGCCGCCCGCAAGACGGTAGTTTTTCCGCCGATTTAGAAGGGCGGCAAATTGACTTTCGTGTGGCAACACAAGGCACGCAAGCCGGCGAAAAGCTCAGTTTGCGGATTCTCGATCAAGCCAACTCCGTCAGTCAACTGGCCCATCTGGGACTACGCAAACAGGTCCAAAAAAGCCTCGCAAATATCATTCATCAACCGCACGGTTTGCTGCTGAGTTGCGGTCCCACGGGAGCAGGGAAGTCGACCACGCTGTTCGCTGCCCTGAACGAGATTGATTCCTATCAGCGAAACATCATCACCGTCGAGGACCCGGTGGAATACCGTTTGGAAAACGTCTCACAGATTGAGATTAACAGTAAATCGGGACAGAACTTCGCCACGTCCTTACGGAGCATCCTCAGGCAGGACCCCGATGTGTTGATGGTGGGGGAAATCCGTGATGGCGAAACGGCGAAAATCGCCTGCCAAGCAGCCAATACCGGGCACATGGTTTTTTCCACGATCCACGCCAACGATACCTTCACTGCGTTATTTCGACTGCTGGACTTGGGAGTGGAGCCGTTCGTTGTTTCGACGTCGATCACGGCGATCCTGGGGCAACGTCTCGTGCGGAAATTGTGCCCCGACTGCAAAGAAGCTTATAAGCCCAGCACAGAATTGCTCAAAAAAGCAAACCTGGCTCCCGGTAAAATCGAAGCCTTTTATCGCCCCCCCACAAATCCGCAATACGAATGCCCTTCGTGCAACGGCCTAGGATTTCGTGGCCGGATTGGGGTGTTCGAATTGTTGGTGATCACTGATCGCATCCGAGACATGATTCGCGAAAATCCTTCGATGTCCGCCATCAAAGCCGAGGCGCGCAAAGAGGGGATACTCTACATGCAGGAAGAAGGACTGCGACTGGTGGTCCATGGTGCAACCTCGATGCAAGAATTACTGCGCGTCATCAAATAGTCATTTCATCCACGCGTAGCTGTCGTCGCTCACAGCGGGCTGCGATACGATCGCTTAAACAGGCTGACCAATCGTCATGGAATTGTTGTTCAACGGACTACTGTTGTTGGTCTTCGGCATCGTCACTTGGTGCGTCGCCAGTGAAGGCGCCTGGGGCGCCGGCATTATCCTGCTGTGCGTCGTCTTTTCCGGACTGCTGGCGATGAACTTCTTCGAACCGCTGGCCATCGGCCTGGATGGCATGTTGCCGGCCGGTTATGCCGATATCGTGGCTCTGTGTCTGCTGTTTACCGGCTTTGTTTCGCTGCTGCGCGTGGCTACCGAATGGATTGCCCCCATCGATATCGAACTTCCCGCGCCAGTCTATCAAGCGGGGCGGTGGGGCTTCGCGGTCATCACCGGTTATGTGACGATGGCCTTTCTACTGACCGCCTTGCACACAGCGCCGTTGCCGCGGGAGTTTGCCGGATTCAAACCGGAGCGAAAAAACCTGCTCAATATGGCTGCCCCCGACCGTCAATGGTTGGGATTTACGCAATATGTCTCTGAGCACGCATTGCGTAACAGCGTCGCGGGTCGCCGCCGCGTGTTCGACGGCTTGGAATTACGCCGTTTCGGACGTCCCAACGATACCCTGTGGGCCGCATTTCCGATCCGCTATGCCACCCGCCGCGAACTGATTTCCGGCGCCGCGTCTAGCAGTTCATCGGGCAACACCCTGAGCGCCGGCGGCGGTTCAAGCGGGGGAGGCAGCAGTAGCGGCCCCCCCAAACGCGGCACCGGGATGTAAGTCACTGCGCCATCGCATTCACCCACCGCCGAAACCATGCTCAATGAATCGCGGCAGGTTTTTGTGTTTCGTACAGACCGGGAATGCAACATGGTTACTTCGGTGACGAGGTCTTGGTTTGCTGCTCCTTGCTAAGCATGGTTTCAAGCGTTGACTGATCGCCTTGAACCAAACGGCCTTTCGGATCAATCAACAGCATCGTCCCAAAATATTCCACTCCAAAACGTTTCATTGTCTCGTAGGAATTGTCCAACAGCACGGGAAACGGCAGAGCTTTTCCGTTCCAGACTGCCTTCACGATCGGTTTCATCAGGAGATCGAAATCGGCCATCGATTTCAACTTGCCTTCCATGTCGACGCAGATGGAAACGATTTCGAAGCGGTCACGTTGTTTTTGGTGGGCCTCGTAAAACTTGTGGAGTTTGGGAAGCGTTCTCCCCATACAAGGCGCGCATGATGGCGACCAGAAATAGACCAGCACCCATTTGCCGCGAAAATGTTCCGCCTGCGCGTCTTTGGGTATTCCCCGTGCATCGACAACATGCCAAGTGGGGCATTGCTGACCGTACTTTTGTGTGAAATCGTGCCATTCTCCTGCCTGTTTGGCTTTCTCGATCTCATTATTCCTCCTTGGTTTTGGAATAAGATCGAACACTCCACAGTCAAACTCACGCTGGTCTTCCGTCAGTTTGATCGCGTGGGGCTTGGCTAATTCCAGACCCGGCGGATCGAGACCGAAAACCTCGAACCCATACGCGCCAGGTGGAAACCAAAACTCAAAACGAGATTCCCTCGAAGAACACATACCGAGCGCAAAGTTCCCCAAGGGAGAATCTTCGTTGGATGGAATGCTAGCCCTGACCGAGAGTTCACGAACCTTCTCACCTGTCGCCGCCACGCGGACTCGACCATGCACACGGACCAACGGAACGAGTTGGCCTTCAATGCGAGACGGGAGATTGCGCTGATCAAAAGTAATCAGAGCGCCTCGTTTCCGCTCTTTGTCGACAGCCATGAGCTTGCATTCCCGAAAGGATCGCAATTCGATCGCAAAATTGCCATCCGCATCCGTTAGCGCGGGAGCAGCACCCCAGGGTTCCATTCTCCCTTCATTCATCGCGAGTTCCGGATGATCTTCGTCGTCTTTCATGAAGTGTTGGAGCTGTTTCAGAGTCACACCATTGGAACCCCAAACGGTAGCAACGGAGACATTTGCAACGGGACGCCCCGCTTGATCGACAATTCGGCCGCGCAAAATCCGCGTTTCCTCGGCACCACGAGCTTGCTGAACATCGACACACGCAAGGACCAGCAGACAGCCATATAACAATATGCGATACACTCGTTTCGACATTCTGCTCCTCCGGCGACAAGCTGATGGCGTTAATGCAAGTTCGTAGCGGAAGTCCATCAATTTCGAGTCGACAACACAGATGAACTGCGTTTGATCGACTTGCCGTTCTCGAATCGGCGTTTGTCTACAACGACGTGTGATATTTCGATATCGAACCTAGACATCGTTGCACAAATATCAACGAAAGTACAATTTTTCCGTCGCATTCACCCACCGCCGAAGACATGCTCGACAAATCGTGGCAGCAGTTGTTCGGTTTCCAACGTGTCGCGGCACAATTCGCCGAAATGTTCCGGCGGAATGTTTTCGATCCGTTCGACGTATTCCGGATAGGTTTTGACGCGGGCCAACAGGTCGTTGCGATTCAGTTCCGGGTGAAACTGCGTGCAATAAATCGGCGCATCCGCAAAACAGTATGCCTGATTCTCCACCCGCCTGGATGAGGCCAACAGCACGGCGTTTGCGGGCAAACGCGTCACACAATCTTCGTGCCCCATCTGGCCATAGAATGTTTCCCCCAGCGGACCAAAAATCGGATCGGCCCGGCCTGCTGCGGTCAATGTTAGGGTGTGCGTACCGACCTCGGCCCGCTGCAGGTCCTTGATCACTTCTCCCCCCATAGCACGAGCCATGGCCTGAAATCCCCAACAGGAGGCGAAGGTCGGCTTGCCCGCGGCATGCAATTGGCGGAGATAATCCAAGGCCCGCATCAGCCATTCCCCTTCGCCGGCGGCCGAATAATGCCCGCTACCCCCCAACAGAACCATATCCGCTTGCTCGGTGGTTGAAGGCGACGGACGGCTGTTGAGCATGTCGTGCACGGAAATCCGTTCCGGTGAGACCCCCAGGACCCGCGAAAAACTTTCGACTTCGTGGGTCTGCATCGGATCATTCGCATTCCGGACCTGGAGCAACAGATAGCGAAGGTTTTCGGCAAGGTTCATAGAATGATCAGTCGGTGGAACGGGGCAAGATAGCCTTACAAATGAAGCGCCCAGCTTAGAAAGCCCCACCCAGTTGTTCAACCGGTCCCGGGTGGCACGAAGGGCAGGGCGGACGCGAAATCGGAACAATCGGTCCCCCCGGAAGTCGCGATTCCCAAAACCAGGTCTACCAACCGGTTCGCTGACTTGACGATCAAGTCAAAGGCCATATATTAGGAACACGCCCAGCCGAAGTGGCGGAATTGGCAGACGCGCTGGATTCAAAATCCAGTGAGGGTAAACCTCGTGTGGGTTCAAGTCCCACCTTCGGCACTCTACAAATCAACCCCAACGAACCCCATAGGCCCCCAAGAGACGGGACCGAAGGGGTTCGTTGGGGTTTTTGTGTTTCTCGGAGCCCGCAGGCCCAAAACCCAACGGACCCCAGTTCGCGTTGCAACCAGCGTTGCAACGAATTACACGAGTTTCCGCGCCGTCGCCGGGCAAACATACAAGTGGAGACGTGGCATCGGTCCCGCAGTGCTCTTTCACCGGGGGGGACGCGCGTGCGACTCTCTCTCGCATTGATAATATGATGTCGAAATCATAAGCAGGCAAAACGTCCCAATTTGAAATCACCTTCATCGCTCGCTACCATGATCTCCACCGACTGTGCCCCCAAACGATTTTCAGGTGAACCTCGTTCTGGCGTTCGACTTGAGTGCGTCATTGTTTTTGAACCACGCGAGCGTCTTGATTCCACCATCTACGAGGCCAGTGATGAACATGTTGCACTTGGTGTGGATGACACTCCCCTCCGGAGATGCACCCGGGCGTGGGGATCGTATCCGCCAAGCACTGCACAAGTTCGGTGTCGAGACGCAGACGGCGGTAGCCCTTGTCAATGACGGCGCCGACGGCGTGTCGCTATGCGAGACGGACGCCACCCTCGTCGACGCAGTTCGTTCGCTTGACAAAGGGGGCGGCGGTGAGGATGTCGGTTGGCGAGCGCGAGCAGGAGAAGCGAGCTTGGCTATCGGGCCCTTCACCTTCGGGCAACGTCGGGGGTTGTTGTTGCGGTTCCAGCAAAGTGATTTTGAGGAGCTCGACAGCGCCGTTCGCGGAGGACGGCTGCTCGACCTGATTGCAGCGGTCCAGGAGGTCTGCGGAGCACGGGAGGTGATCTGGGCACGCGACATGAACGTTGCAGATCTCATCGAGATGCTCGAGGCCGACGGAACCGAGATTTATCCTGGTGACCTCGAGCATGTCGCGGCAGTAGCGGAGGTTGGTGAGGACCTGACGGAATTCATGGAGATTGTCGGCTCCACAATATCGGCGGGCAGCCTATCATTTGTGGCACGTAGATGGGCAAAGCCTAATCGGTGATGGAAAAATGAACTCGCCGCGAAACGTCTTGTAAGCACGACCTGCTCCCTTTGTTTCGGAGTCATGTTCCGCAGAGGCTCAATGACGCGGGCGATGGCAAGGCGTTTCCGTTCCAGAGGTGTGCTTTGACCTCAATCGAGCGATAGTTCGACTGATTCCAATTCCAGTCTGCCCTCGGAAGAGATCACGTAAACTGTGGTGAGTCTCATCAGCGTTGGCTATTCCCCCCTGTTGTTGGTGAATTGGAAATTCCGGGGATTGGCCTTACCTCAATGTTTGTACCAGCATCGGGGGGTTTAGCTGATTGTAATCCATTCCTGAAACGACTCTTCGTCAAGGTTTCGCCCACTGAGGACAATGACGATATCACCTTCACCATCCAGTCTGACGTTTCCTGAAAGCAGCGCCGCTGTTGTGATTGCCCCGGACGGCTCAGTTCGTAAACCGTGAACTTTATACAGCCACTTCATCGCCTGCTGTGTCGCAGCATCGGGGATAGAGACTGCTTGGGGGACGTGCTGCTGTAAGATTGGCCAGTTGTGCTCTCCGACATCGTAGGAGAGCAAGCCATCGCAAATACTGGTCGGCCGTTCGACGCGTATGCGGTGGCCGGCTTTGAGTGATTGGCAGAAATCGTCGGCTCCTTCGGGCTCCACGCCTATGATTTTTGCTTGCGGAAAACCGTCGGCGATTGCTAATGCATGGCCAGCCATCAGTCCGCCTCCACTGACTTGGCAGAAAAATTGCGAGACATCGCGCCCCACTGCGCGCAGTTCGTTAACGATTTCAAGCCCCCCCACTCCGTTTCCGGCAATCACATAGGGATCGTCATACGGCGAGGCTTGGATCGCCCCTTCTTCCTCTGCGATCTCGCGGGTCAGCCGGTCGCGTTCACCCGTTAGGTGGTCCTGGGAAATATCATAGGTGCGGATTTCCGCGCCAAAAGAACGTGTCAGGTCAAACTTCACACGTGCGGCGCTGTCCGGCATGATCACCACGACTCGTTTTTCAAATCGCATTCCAGCAAACGAAATGCCCGATGCAAAATTTCCCGAAGAGTGAGCGACAACGGAGCGTTGGCCGATGCGTTCCAGGTTGTTCGACATCCAATTCAGGGCACCGAGCAGTTTGAATGATCCCACTGGAGTCCACCCATAATCCTTCAACCAAACGCGGCGACTACTTGGTAGCCCAAGCTTCTTCTCCAGTGCGTAAGAACGAATGAGCGGGACGGGAGAAACATGGTTGCGGATCACATCTTCCGCTTCGCGGACGTCGTTGATCGTTGCGATTCGGATAGACATCGCCTTCTCCTTGCTTCTCGCGCAATCAGTAGGACAAGTTTAGGATTTGCCTGAGGTGGGTAGAACCGGTTACCAAACTGCTAACTCACCGCATCTTTCCGCAGAACTTCGGCGCTGTGACCGGGGTGAAAAGAAGCCTCGGGTGATGAGTCGCCCAGCGAATCGTTGTGCGGCAATTTCTTAAGTTGAAAGCCGAGGGCAGGTGTTAGACCGCGATCCATTGTTGGAATAGTTCGTTCAGCTTGGCTTCTTGGGGTGTGCCGACATGCAGGACGACGCGATAGCGCAGGTCGAGCGTTTCTCCTTCCGACATCGTCCAAGGCGACTTGAGGAAAGCCAACGGTGACGGAGAAAGATGACCGTAGTCCCGCGTGAACCAGGGGCAGTTGCCTCCGAAATTGTCTGGGTGATTCATGATGCAAATCCCTTCGACCAAATCCGGCCGCAACTTTCGCTTGCCGAAATAACCACACCAATCCGCGGTTTTTCCATAGGTGCCTTTGGCGTTGATGTCTCCGTGGGAGTTCATCAGCGTTCCGCCATAGGCGGGCGAGATGTCCGAGGCGGCCCGCATGGCAAAGAACGAGTGTTTCGCCCGCTTGATGGAGATATCTTCTATGGCGGTGATGCCAAACTCGCAATCGATCCAGATTTGTGAATCATGGGGACGCGTAACTGTGTATTGACGCACATCTTTGAGCGGAGTGCTGCCGGGGCGAGTCCATTCGCATTTTTCGTTGAAGGTCACCGAGGTATCGGTCTGATTCTCGGTGTCCAATGCCAATTCGACAGAACGAATTTGACCTGTCTTCAAGGCATTGTCCCCCCAGTAGTTCCCTCCGTTGAGTGGGTCGCAGCCTAACCACAAACTGCGATGATGCGGGTAGGGGAGAGCGCTCTCTGTAGTTAACGGCAACCCTGACTTGGGGCCGTTTAATGGATAAAAGTAGGGATACTTCAAATTCGACTGCGCGCGATATGAGAGGATTGGCAAATTGTCATAGCGCACAATGAGATTCGAATGATTGCAATACGCCGTGAGTCCATTGGCTTCGGGAACCGGTTGCGGGTAATCGATGGCCAACAGTTCCGGTGAAAACATACCGGCCAGCGCAATTCCTGATACGGAAGCGGCCCCGAGTGATTTAGCAATCATTTTTCGTCGAGTTAACATCAGATGATCCTTTTATAAAAAATCGGTTCGTCGCGAAATGTCTCGTTTAGATTCAGCGGCACTTGGGCCTGCCGACCCATCTGGTCAACCAGTGTGATGCTGCGGTTGTCAGTGATTGGTTACGCTATGTCATGCAAACACAACCGTCTTGCAGAGACAGTAGCAAGTCCACAGACGCGCAGTGCGAGACAACGAATGTATCGCAAACAATGAGCGATTACCATTTGGTCATTGACAGATTTCGCGCATGCAATGGTCTCGACGTGCAGCCATTCGTGAGCCACACCGCACAGTATTACTTGGTCCCCTGCCATCACGGCTTCGGGGGAGGCTGCAAGTTTTAATTCGATAACCTCGCTTTGATCAAATCAATCAAAAGACGTTGGCTTGGGTTTTCTGACATACGCGGGCTGCTGTAGGCATAGGTGATATTTGGCTTCAAGCAATGCTTGAGTGTTCGCTGAACGATCTCTGGATCGGACGAAGGGACTCCCCCGATACTGCCGACGAGACCGATGCCTTCTCCTTGTTTCACGCAACTTCGAATCGAAGAGGCTAAGAGCAAATTGAAACGCCGGTCCGGGTGATCGAACACCCCGGCCCTTTTCAAAATCGCGTTGGATTCTTCGTCAGGATAGCCGTCTGGATGATTTAAAACCGGATATTTGGCGAGATCAGACGGATTGATGCGGCGTCGCTTGGCGAGCGGGTGACCGACGGGCATGATCACCATGGCTTCGATTTCGAACAGAACCTCAACAAGAAATTTTTGCGGATTTAGGCAGCAACGAGAATCGCCAATCACGAGATCGACTTCCCCAGATTGCAGCATTGCATCCCCATGGTGCTCGAACGATTCGCGGTAAGTGACGTGAATGTCTGGATGAGTTTGACGGAATTCACAAATGACCGGCATCAAGTCATCGGTGAAGCTTCGCGGGGGTGTCGCCACCGAAAGATGTTTTGGGGTCAAGTCGCAGAGCTCTTGAAATCGGTTGAGAAGGCCTTCGAATTCCTTCACCACCGGTGTTGCGAGAGAAGCTAATAGCTGTCCGGCCTCCGTGACTTCACTACGCCTTCCATCTGATTCCAAGAGCGTGACACCAACGATGTGCTCCAGCGCACGGATCTGCTTCCAGACGGTTGGGTTAGATAAATCCAAAGACTCTGCCGCTGCCGACATGTTTCCCAGCCGGACCGCCTCGCAATAGCTGCGCAGTTGTGAGTACGAAAGGTCTTTGTAGATTGGTGTTGTTCGTTTGGTCCGCGGCATCGAAGTCCCTCACGCCACTTGGTTTCATTTTGTCTAATCCCGATTTGCATATTATTGTACGTAATCTAGTCTGGCGATTGCAAATGTTAAGGCGTAGGATGAATTGAGTCGGGATTGGATGCAACATAGACGTTGCAGCATTCCGCTTCCTCGTTTCCCTTTCTATATTTGCGGAGTCAATTCTATGAAACTCTCAACGGGACAACGGCAAAGCTTTCCCTCTCACAAGAATGATGTGAGTAAGTTAGCCCGCAAATCCTCTGGATTTACACTAATCGAGCTGCTAGTTGTGATTGCTATTATCGCAATCCTCATTGCACTCTTGTTGCCCGCTGTTCAACAAGCCCGCGAAGCGGCCCGGCGGACTCAATGCAAAAACAACCTGAAGCAACTCGGGGTGGCAATGCATAACTACCATGACGTGTACCTCACTTTTCCTCCGGCCTATATAAGCACGATGGCGGGACAAATCGGTTCGCGGGAACTGGGGCTTTATAGCTGGGGAGCATTTCTTCTGCCGTACATTGAACAAGGGAATTTGTTTAAGCAGCTCAATGTCGGAACCGTGACTTTGGATCAGAATCTAGCGGATCCCGTTATTCGTGGAGCACTGCAAACACCGATTCCAGCATTTATCTGCCCGACCGATGTTGGTCCCGAATTGAATAACTGGGAAAATAGCGGGACAGCCGGACGGTACAATCGGCTCGTCACCTCCGACGGTACCGATCGAATTGCGATTGCGAAATCGAACTACATCATGGTCACGTCGACTGGAAACAGTACACGCCCCGCTGTGAACGATAGCCCGTATGGTTCGTTTGACGGTGTAGGTGGCCAAAACTCGAGCGTAAAAATCAGGGATATCATCGATGGAACGAGCAATACGCTGGCCATTGGAGAACGCGCTTGGCAGGTTGGCTCGATTGAAATGGGAGCCGGAACGGCTGTCGGATTCAGCGTGATCAGTTCTCGTATGTCTGACGGGATCCTCGAGTCTGGAACAGCTGTCATGGGGATCGCATATTGGGGGGTGAATGATACCGTCAGCCCGTTTGCCGCCGGACATGCCGCTCGCGCATTCAGCAGCCCGCATGTCGGAGGTATTCAGTTTTTGTTGTGCGACGGATCGGCCCGGTTTATCAGCGAGAACGTTGATTTTAAGCCGCATAATGTCGGATCGGACGGATGGCTCGTCGACAGCACGCTTGAACGGCTGTTCTCCAGAAAAGATGGCGACGTGCTTGGCGAATTTTAATCGTCAGCATTGCTTGGCCAACGTGCCGCCTTGTTACGTCAAATTGAACAGGGTTGCATTGGCAGCCAAGCGATCGTGAATTCGGCGAAACGACGCCATTGGTCTCGTCGCAGCTTTCATCAGCCTTGCTGAGAACAAGATGTAAGCGGTCGGCGGTGTGTGGAGTCTCCCGCACTGCCAACCGCTTACCCGGCGAAATGACGTCGTCGGATTCGATGCGACGAGGTCCAGGATCAGCGCTTAGTTTTTAGGCGTCGCTATTTCTCGCCGATATAAGCGTCAGCCTGAAGGCAAATGTTTGAGCAAGATCACAATTTCACAACTGACTGCACATGCCGCGCATGAAACCACGCGAGTCACCGCGTTTTCTCAAGTCGAAGGCTCAGAGTCGGAGGTTCGTAAAGATGAAGGCATTGTTAAAAGCATTCAAGCCATCTGCCATGGCTCTTGTCGTTGCCATCTGGGCGACTTCGGGATGTGGAGGGAACGGGGACCGACCGGAGATTGGAACGGTTGAGGGGACGATCACTTTGGACGGCAAGCCGTTTCAGGAAGTTGTTGTCGTCTTCATTCCCGATAAAGGCCGTCCTTCGACCGGGGTCACCGACGAAGAGGGCAGGTATGAGTTGAAGTATTTGGAAGATGCCGAAGGTGCGAAAATCGGTCACCACAAGGTCGGACTGGCTGCTCAAGAGGATGTGCAACCTTCGGCTCCCATTCCACGGAAATACGGCTATGGCCCCAATACGGAATTGGAAGCGGAAGTCTTAGCCGGAGACAACGTATTGGATTTTAAATTGACATCAAATTGAAGTGTGTTCGCGTCTTTAGAAGTTAATGATTTTATGTGGTTGCGGAGGTTGTCCGCGCTGCGGTCAGGGAGTTGAGGAGTAGGAATGCGTCGAAACGTCAGCCAGCAAGCAGGCATTGCAATTGTCCTCTGCGTCTTTTTACATGGCAGTGCTGCCATGTCAGCAGAAACGGAGAAGACCAGCCCGAAAAAAACAGAGGTCCAACAGGGGATTGCCGGCAGCTTCAAACAGCTGCGCGAACGTTTTGAACCAGAGCTAAGCTGGAATGCAACGACGCCGGCTGAGCATGCCGAATGGCGAAAGTCATTTCGGGACACCGTCGTTCGCCTGCTGGGGCGGATGCCGGAAAAGGTGCCGCTCAATGTGGTCTGGGCGGAAAAGAAAGAATTCGAACTGTTCACCCGGCATAAAGTCTATATTCGCTCTGAAGCTGAGTACTGGGTGCCGGTCTATTACTATGTCCCGCACAAGCATGATGAAAAACTCCCGGCCATCGTCTGCCTGCATGGGCATAGCGGGATTGAGCCTTACATTGCTTCCCAGCGCAAGGAGAGCATTATCAAGAGCACAAAGCGAGGCCAATTAGACTACGCTGTTTATTTTGCCAAGCACGGATATGTCACAGCTGCCATTGTGATGCGCGGATTCAATGAAACGGCGGACAAACAAGACCGCGGGGTCAGTCACGTCACCCGCAGTTGCCTGCAAGTGACGATGAGTTCGTATCTCATGGGGATGACCACGCTGGGGCTGCGTTGCTGGGATGCGATGCGCGTCATCGATTTTCTGCAGTCCCAGGAAGTCGTCGATCCCGATAAAATCGGGCTGGCAGGTCTTTCCGGGGGAGGCGCCGTTGCCATGTATCTCCCAGTTCTGGAGAAACGGATCAAGGTGGCAATGATTGCCGGAGCATTCACGGCTTTTCGTTCCACTTTCTATGCGACGCCTCATTGCATGTGCCAATGTCTACCGGGCATCATGCAGTATGGCGAGATGTCGGACATTGTTGCTTTGTGTGCACCGCGTCCGGTCCTGTTGATCAACGGCACGGGAGACACGGGATTCCCGATCGAAGATGCCAGGATTGGATATGAGAAATTAAAGCGGGTTTACTCACTTCAAGGAGTCGGAGAAAACGTTGAAGCGGATTTCTTCGAAGGCGGTCATCGTTGGTCAAACAATAAGACGCTGGATTTTCTCGCAAAACATTTCCAGAACCCCAAGTCGAAGATCAGTGAGTGACGATGACAATCGTCTCGAGAAGGCTATCCCTGCGCTGAGTTGGATAGTCTCGCCTTCTCCTGCTCCTCAGTATTAGGAAACGGTCTTATGTTGCTTCTCGACAGAATTCAGTTTGGATACGCGAACTCTGGTCGCCAGCGGTTTCTTACCCGGTTTTCGACTGGTTTGGCAATCGTCTTGCTGGGGATGGTTGTTTTAGGTGGCGACTCGGCCAGGGGTGGGGAGCCGAAACCCGAAGATCTCAAATTCTTTGAAACAAAAATCCGCCCTCTGCTGCATAAACAGTGTGGTAGTTGCCATGGAGAGGAAGCACAGGAATCGGGATTGCGGCTCGATACCTATCGCGGGATTTGGGAAGGCGGGGACTTAGGCCCGACCGTGGTCCCCGGGGATGTCAAACACAGTCTGCTTTTCGCAGCGGTCGATTATAAAGACACCAATCTGCAAATGCCGCCGGATGGCAAACTGCCGCAAGCGTCGATCGATCTGATTCGAGAGTGGATCGAGCGTGGGGCTCCTCATCCAGATCAGAACGGTGAATTGCAACCGATCCCCCGCGCCGGGAAAATTGATCTTGAGGAAGCGCGAAAGCATTGGGCGTTCCAACCGATCACTCATCCGCAGGTCCCCGAGTTCGATCAGTCCGACTGGGACGAAAATCCGATCGATGCCTTCGTCTTCGCACGCATGCGCTCAGAAGGGTTACAACCGAATCCACCCGCTGACAAACGGACGCTAATTCGGCGAGCCACGTTCGACTTGACGGGGCTCCCTCCCACGCCGGAAGAGATTGAAGAGTTCCTTGCGGATGATTCGCCCGCTGCCTTCGACAAAGTCATCGACAGACTCTTAGCGTCGCAGCAATACGGCGAGCGCTGGGGACGACATTGGCTAGACGTAGCCCGGTATGCGGATAGCAACGGACTGGACGAAAACCTCGCCCATCTTGATGCGTGGAAGTATCGCAACTACGTCATTAAGTCCTTCAATGACGACAAGCCGTTCGATCAGTTTATCATCGAGCAACTCGCTGGCGACATACTCTACAAGAAACGTAGGGGGGACTCCACGCCGGATTCTGATGCGGATTTCGACTTGCTGATTGCAACCGGATACCTCACCCTCGGCCCGAAGGTGCTCGCCGAACAAGACGTCGTCAAGATGGAGATGGATATTATCGATGAGCAGATCGATGCAATGGGGCAAGCAGTGCTCGGATTGACGATCGCCTGTGCTCGTTGCCACGATCATAAATTCGATCCGATCTCAGCCGAAGATTACTACGCCATTGCAGGGATTCTAAAAAGCACAAAGACCATGCAGCGGTACGAGACGATTGCTCGTTACAACGAGCACATAATCGCCACGAAACAACAGCACGAGGCGAAACGCCAAAACGAAGTGTTGAGAGCAGAAAAGAAAAAGGAAATTCAAAGCGTTCTTGATGCGGCACTCGCGGAACTGACTGACGAAGACCGCAAGCTGCCCCCCAAAGACGCGGAATCAAAGTTTTCCGCTGAGGTCCAAGCTCAACTTAAAAAACTTCGCGAGGAAGACAAGCTGCTGAAGAAGCAGACCCCCGTTCTACCGACAGCCATGGGAGTTGTCGAAGGGACCGTTGATGACACTAGAGTTCATGTTCGCGGCAGCCACTTGACCTTAGGAAAGGTTGTGCAGCGCGGGGTTCCCGCTGTGTTGGAGCAGTACGGCTCTCTAGAGATTCCAGAATCAACGAGTGGACGTTTGCAGCTCGCCCAATGGATGGCCAGTTCCAGCAATCCGCTAACGGCCCGTGTGGCGGTCAATCGCATATGGTGCTGGCATTTTGGCCGGGGGATCGTCCGGACTGTTGAAAACTTTGGCAAATTGGGCGTGCCACCGACTCACCCGGATCTGCTGGATTGGCTGGCAGCAGAATTCATGGATGATGGCTGGTCGATCAAAGAAATGCATAAACGCATCATGCGGACGCGCACCTATCAGATGAGCAGTGCGATGAATCCCCAAAATGTTGCGATTGACCCGGATAATCAGTATTTCTGGAGATCGCAATTACGACGTCTCGATGCTGAGGAAATACGCGACTCATTTCTCGCGGTGAGCGGACGGCTTGACCCAAGTATGGGGGGCCCCGTTTTGAATCTCCCCAAATGGAAGCTGGTCTTTAACCACCGATCGAAGGATGCGACATCCTACGATTCGAACCGCCGTTCCATTTATTTACCTGTGATTCGAAACAATCTTTACGACGGTTTCTATCTGTTCGATTACACCAATCCCGATGTGCCGACGGGCGACCGCGGGGCATCGACGGTTGCTCCTCAGGCGTTGTTTTTGATGAACAGTGATCTTGTGCTGCAATCTTCAATGAGTCTGGCCAAGCAGTTATTCAAGACGAGTCCCGACAACCCCCAAGAGCGCGCCGTGCTCCTCTATCAACGTGCCTTGGGCCGCAGTCCCGAAGGGGCAGAAGTGGACCGGCTGCTGGACTACACCACTCAGCTTGAGTCCATGCTACAAGCGGATCCGGATACAAAAACGCCGCAGCTTACGGCTTGGGCCGTTGTGTGCCAAAGTGTGCTGACTTCGAACGAATTCCTCTATGTCAAGTAACTGCGGACTTTCTACGGATCGTTAGAACCAGTTTCAAAACCCGGTTGCGCTTGTTCGAGAAACATTCAGAACAGTGTCAGTGAGACGCGTCAGAGGGTTTTGAAACGACTTGTCGTTAAACAGAAAGTGTGACATCCATCATGAGTTACATTGATCACATGAACACTCCGTGTAATCGACGGTCCATGCTGCGGAAATCGGCGACTGGATTCGGATATTTGGCGTTGTCTGCGATGCTGCAACAGGAACAAGCTTCCGCTGCGTCACAAAATCCTACGGCATCACCATTCCACACCACGCCGCATGCAAAGCGGGTGATCTTCTTGTTCATGAAAGGAGGCCCTTCGCACGTCGACACGTTTGACTACAAACCACAACTGCAAAAAGATGACGGCAAAGCCGTTCCGTTTGACAAACCTCGAGTCCAATTCCACGCAACCGGTGACCTGCTCGCTTCCCCCTGGAAGTTTCAGCAATACGGAGAAAGCGGAATCCATGTCAGCGAATTGTTCCCACATCTTGCGAAGCACGTAGACGACATCTGCTTCCTGAATTCATTGCATGGAACCAATCCCGCCCACGGCGGAGCCGCGTTAAAGCTGCATACGGGAAGCGACAACTTCATTCGCCCGAGCATGGGCGCATGGGTCAACTACGGACTGGGATCAGAAAACAACAATCTCCCCGGATTCATCACGATTTGCCCAACGTTGGCGCATGGCGGTGTGAAAAACTGGGGCTCCGCTTTTCTGCCGGCGCAATATCAAGGAATTCCCCTGGGGGTCGCTAGCCAACCCTCGACAAAGGCGCAGGTGAAATACATTGACAATCCCAAGTGGTCGGCCCCCGTACAAGAGTTACAACTCAAACTCTTAAGCGACATGAACCGGCAACACCTGGAAAGTGTCGGATCCGAAGCAGCGCTAGAAGCTCGTATCCAGTCATACGAGTTGGCATTTCGCATGCAGTCGGAGATGCCGCTCGCTCAAGACCTTTCCGAGGAGACGGCAGCAACGCTGGACATGTACGGTCTGAATAATGAAATCACCGAAGATTTTGGCCGACAATGCCTGCTGGCGCGTCGTTTCGCAGAACGCGGTGTTCGATTCATCCAAGTCACGCACAGTGACAATTACGTTCAATGGGACCAACATGACGGTTTGAAAGTTGGGCATGAGAAAAATTCGGCGAAAGTGGATCAGCCTATTGCCGCTCTGTTAACCGATCTCAAGCAACGGGGTTTACTGGATGACACGCTGGTCTTATGGGGAGGCGAGTTTGGCCGTACTCCGGTTTGTGAAGGCAAAGGCCGAGATGGTCGCGACCATAACCCCGAAGGTTTCACCATGTGGATGGCCGGCGGCGGCGTGAAGGGTGGCTTACAGTATGGAGCGACTGACGAATACGGCTATTATGCCATCGAGAACAAGATGCACGTGCACGACATGCACGCCACGATGCTCTACCTCCTTGGACTGCATCACGAACAGCTCACTTACCGACACGCCGGTCGTGATTTTCGGTTAACTGACGTCCATGGGAAAGTTCACAAAGAGATTATCGCATAACGGTCCGTTAAAAGTTTCCAGCCCGCCGCGCAAATTCTCGGCGCCAATTTGCGCAGCCTCTGCGGACCAGCCGGTTGGTGCGTGTGTCTCAAACTGTATGCAGAAACGCTCTGTCGGGATGGATTCTTTTGGGGCGTATCCCAACGTAGTCAATCGTGTTCTTCCACGATAAGTTCGTTCGGCGTATCGGGATAACAAGTCGGCCGGCTTTTGTGCAACGTTATACTTCGACCATCTCGATGTGCTGTTGCAGAATGGACCACAACGTCTCCCACGAGCAGGGCTTTGTCAGAAAAGCATCGGCTCCTAAGTTATACATTTTGCGTTCGACATCGTGCCCTTTTCGACCGGTTAAGACGACCACAGGTATGTCACGTGTTGCCGCGGTTTCCTTAATCCTACGTAGGACATAATCACCGTTGCCTTGTGGCATTTCGTAATCCAAAATGATAACGCGTGGGTTGCCAATGAACGCGCTGCGATATCCATCCATGCCGGTAAACGTGCGGAGGACTTCAACGCCATGTTCCCGCAATCGCATTTCAATTCCCAGCGTCAGTTCAGCATCGTCGTCAATGCACAGAACCCAAGGGGCCTCGGAAGAGGTCGGCGCCGAGAAATCCGAGATGACCTCAGTGGCTGCATCTCCCTCAGCCGACACCGCACTGTCCATTCCTACAACACCAGCGACAGCCGGTGCTGCTCCGTCCATTAAGTCGAATAGCCAATCGAACAATACTTTTTGGTCGCTATCTTCATAGGCAGACTCCGGTGCAGCGTTGATGTTGTCGTCGACCGAAAGCTTGTCGTGGGGCGCCTCATGCTCGAAGATGTCATCCAGTATCGGTTTGATGCGCGTCCAGACATCGGGACATTTGGCAACGTAATACGAACATGTGTTGTGACAGCGACGGATTGTTTCCTCGTCGGATGCACCAGTGAGTACGATGACTGGAATCGACTGCAGTTGCTCGTTTTGCAGCATGACATCCCGCACGGTCAATCCGTTTCCTCCAGGCATATTGACATCCAGAATCACAACGTCAGGGCGCACCTCACGAATGGACTTCAGCGCCGAGACCGCGTCACTGGCGGTTACTACCCTTAGGCCACATTTCTGCGACCGCAATGACAACAGCGCGACAAGATCGGCATCGTCGTCGGCAATAAGAATTTGACGTTTCTGCATTTCTGAAGTTCCCAATACTGAGTGCACAAGTTAGTTTTTAAAGCACAGTGATCTTTCGCCAATCACGCCTGGATTGACACTTCAACCGACCCAAGGAGATCTCTATTCGCTCGGCGTAATCAAATCCGCCGTACCGATTGCTGCTTGAACCACTTTGATGAGATTGCGGCCATCATAAGGTTTGGTCACAAAACAATTGGCTCCGGCATCCAAGGCTCGTTCTTGGTCCACGAGACTGGCCGACAACATCACGACCGGTATGTGTTGAGTTGAGGATTGTTCTTTCAATTCCGCCAACGCGGACAATCCATCCAGGTGTGGCATCCGCACATCCATGACGATGGCATCAGGTTGTTGTTGGGTCGCACATGCGACCGCTTGTTCTCCATCTTTGGCTGTGGATGTCTTGAAACCAGCAGTGGCCATCCACAATTGGGTTGCTTGCCGAATATCCGCTTCGTCATCGACCAATAGGATTGTTTTATTGGGGGACATTTTTCATTCCTAAGGTATTTAAGAAGGTTGGAGGGGACAGCGTTGATTGCCCCCTACGCTCCTCTGGCACAACAACATAAATCATTCACAAGCCGGCTGGAGTTCAATCAGTTGGCGAAATGCGTCAAGGATGACTTCGGGCGTGAAAGCGACATCCCAAGTTCCTTCGACTTGCATTTGAAACTTGGGTAATGGGCCGAAGGGGCGATTCCGGTTGGTTTTCTGTAGTTCGTCGTCGACACGCTTCAGGAATTCAACAGTTTCGCTGCGCCGCATTGGCAAGGCAAAAAGCCAACGTTGCGGGCCAGCGCGAAACAATAGATCGTCGCGACGTAACAAATAGTTGAAAAATGCATCTACATCGGACACTGCGGAGTTCGAATCCTCGTCAATGATTTGGGCGCTGATCAGAGTAAAGAATGATTCTCCTGTCGTATTCGCGCCCCTTCTTTGCAAATACCGTGTCATCACAGCGAGAGGGTCATCTAACGGGACCGTGAACGAAAACGTCGTTCCTTGTCCCAATTGGCTCTCGACTGAAATATCGCCGAAATTCAGATCCACTAGTTCTTTGGCAATACTCAGGCCCAAGCCAAAACCTTTTGCGTTCCCTTTGGGTTGCGTGTTTAGCTGTTGAAAACGCTTGAATAGTAGAGCTAATCCATCGTCGTCAATTCCGGGGCCGTTATCAGTCACGTCAATCATGAGTTCAGAACGAGCAGCGTCTTGGTGTGCCTCGATACGAACCGAGCCGGGGTCGCCGCAAAATTTCATGGCGTTGGTGACCAAATTGATGATCACACGCCCCACCTTTTCGGCATCACAATAGACAGCAGGCAACATTTCATCGACGTCGACGTCAAATGCAATTCCTTTCACCGCCGCCTTGCGGGCGAGGGGAGGGCAGACCGACGTCACGATTTTGGCAAGGTTGCAGGGCCGCCGCCACGCGCCAATCAGTCCTGATTCAAGCTTACTGACGTCGAGCATGTCATCGACCATGTTGTTCAAGTCGTCGGCGCGTACTCCCGCGATGTCGAGCATTCGACCTTGCTCTTCATTGATTTCCCCGGCAAGTCCTTCGCGAACCAATGAGACGTAGTCTTTGATCACAGTCAGCGGAGTGCGAAACTCATGGGAGACGTTATCCACAAACTGGTGTGCCGTTTTGTACAACTTTCGAAGTCGAGCATTCTTTTTATTCAGCAAAGATTTTTGCTCAGTCAGTAACTGATGACTCGATTCGATTCTCGCCAATAACTTTTGGTTTTCGACAATGCTTTCCTGTCGCTGAATCGCATGATGAATTGCACGCTCCAACGTATGAGGTGTTGCTTCATCCTTGATCAGATAGTCCTGCGCGCCAACCGTCAGCGATGACAGCTCCACTTGCTCGTCATCAAGCGTTGTTAGAACCAGAATCGGGACATGCTGGTTCTGGGTGCGGATGCGTTTCACAGTTTCTAATCCGAAACTGTCAGGCAATGAGAGGTCAGTCAACACGACATCGCAGGACATTTCTGAAAGGCGCCTCAATCCCGCATTGAGAGATTGCTCCCAGACTAATTCTGTCGAACGGCGGCAGCGCTTCAGGCTGCGCTTGATCAACTGATAATCCGTTGCATCATCTTCGATGAGTAGGACGCCTAGGTGGTCTTCCATCTCTGTGCTCCGTTTTAGGTGCGATTGGAATTCGCCATAGCTCCGTGCAACTTTCGCAAAGGAACGTGTTTTAGAATTTCGTTTAGCAGCGATTGATAATGCACCGGCTTGTACAGTATGCAAGCAGCGCCTAACTGTCGAAGTTGGCTCGCCAACGACTCGTCGCGTTGCCCTGTAAGCACCAAGACGGGGATGTCAGCTGTCTGTTGCTCGCTCTTGACGCTTTGTAGCACTAGCTGACCATCACCATTGGGCATCGCGATATCGGTGATGATGACATCGGGAGTATTCTGAGCAGCGTCCCAAGCCCCAAAATGTCCGCCATAGTCGCGAATGACGTTCACGTCATAATTGGCAAGTACCATTTCCAAACACAGGGTGATGTCGGGATCGTCGTCAATGATCAATACGGTATGCTGCGTATTATAATTGGCGATTAATGTGTCCGCGCGATCGCAGAATGGCTTCATGCTCATGCTCATGCTCCGTGATATCAATTTTAATGTGATTCACTATTCAGCAAGCAAAATGGTGGATGTCTTAGGCGAGTGGCATTTCTCGTAGCGCAATAATGAAGGAGACCGTTTGTGGTCAACTTATCAGCGCGCGTTGAAGGCTAAAGGCGTGAGGCCGCGTGATCTTGCGAACACGAGTGCGACCAGTAGGAGGTAGGTTGACACCGGATGGTGACATTGGTGTGTGTACAGCGGGATGAAAACTATAGGTCACCTTGGTGACTGACCGAGTCAAAATCGTTTTTTTTAGCGATTCGGCGGCATTCGCAATAAAAGCCACCGTTACGATCGTAACAGCCCTACTGTTGGGCTTGACCTGATCTAGCGGAGGCCTACCGCACTGACGGTCACAGACACAAGCTGCTAATCAGCCTGACCTGAACATACGATGGACTCTTCACCGGAATAGCAGGAAACAAGATTCAATAGCGCAGCGCGGTTGATCGGTTTGCTCAAATAGTCATCGCAACCCGCATCGAGACATTTCTCGCGATCTCCCATCATCGCGTTTGCAGTGAGAGCGATGACTGGGACATCGAGGCCAGCTTGACGTAATTGCCGCGCCGCAGCATATCCATCTAAAACGGGCATCTGCATATCCATTAAAACAACATCGAATGGCGTACCGTTTTGGATCTGCTGTAGGATCTGATCACAAGCCAACTGACCATTGTCAACGACAGTCACATCGGCTCCTGCTTTTTGCAAGATATAAGAGATTAAACGCTGGTTATCCAAACCATCCTCAGCAAGCAAGAGACGACAGTCCAGCGACGCGACCTCAGGAGATATTGTTGCAGCAACTCGGTTTTCGCTGGGCATTTTGTCAGCAGGTTGCGGCTCCACGATTGAGACATGATCAATCGCCCCAATCGCGATCGTCGCTCGAAAAGTGCTTCCTACACCAAGCTCGCTTGAAACAGTAACGTCTCCACCCAAGCCCTCTGCCAATTTCTTGCAGATCGTTAACCCCAGCCCCGTCCCGCCGTATTGCCGGCTTGTTGAAGAATCGGCTTGTTTGAACGGTTTAAAAATCTGAGCCGTCTGCTCTGGGGTCATGCCGATCCCCGCATCAATGACATCAAGCTGAAGAAATGCGTTTTTGGCATTTCTCACCAGCGACGACTCGATGCGCACACATCCAGCGGAAGTGAATTTGATGGCATTTTCGACGAGATTGATCAGAATTTGTCTCAGTTGAGTGGGATCCGATTCGATGGTTTCGGGCATTTCAGTGACAAAGTCGAGCGATAGAGAAAGCCCTTTAGCCGCGGACCGTACTTTCATCATTCGACCGACATCTAAAATTATATCGAGGGGAGAAAATCGGAGACACTCTGAATGACATTGTCCTGCTTCGATTTTGCTAAGGTCTAATATTCCATTGATTAAAGACAGAAGATGCTCTCCATTGCGTTGGATAATCTCTACAATTTCAATGGAATCAGTTTCATCAATCTGATCTTGCAGGATACCGGCGAACCCTAAAATGGCCGTGATCGGTGTGCGGATTTCATGGCTCATATTCGCCAAAAACTCGCTTTTTAGGCGATTGGCCTCTTCGACCACGATTTGAGTCTGCTTGAGTTGTTCCATCGCCTCGTAAAGCGCCGTCGTCGAGACTTCGACGGCTCGTTGCATGCTCCTGCGCTCGATAGCGTACATGATGGATCTCTCCAGGAGCGATGGATCGATCATTTCCTTCGGAAGATAATCCTGAGCGCCCAACTGCAAAGCACGGATCGCGACGTCGGGATCGTCTAATGTGGTGAGCACAATGATGGGAACATCGTGATCACAAGCACGAATGCGTTCGACCGTGGTCAACCCATGGCTATCGGGTAATGATAAATCCGTCAACACAACGTCGAATTTGTTGGCATCGAGGTGTGACAATCCGCCAGCGAGACTCTGCTCCCAATGCAATTGAGTTGACCGAGACCCCTTTCTCAGGCAACGCCCCACAAGCTGGTGGTCGGCGGCATCATCTTCGATCAACAGCACATGCTGGGGCAGCGGGCTCATTTCACAAACCTCCGAATTTTATGCTGGCACGGCGTCAAGGCTTTCATCACTCCCCTGGTTGATTTCCAGGATAATACGGAGTTCACCACTGACATGGCGCAATTCGGACGCTAACTGCGATAGCCTCATCTGGTGAGAGTTTAGCTTAGCTTCTCGACGTAGCGAGAATTTGAGTTTCGAAAGTTTCAGTTGCAATGGCTGCTGCGCTCATAACCGCGCTATTTCAGCAATCACTCACGAACCGAACGCTCGTTGTCATCGGTGGAGTCAGTTTATTCTGACCTTGACGATTTTCGCCGTCAGATGATACTACGAGTTCTGAGACGGGGGTTTGGGGCCTTATGGAGATAGGCAAGGAAGCGATATGCAAGAGCGAAAAGGATTCGGAATGGAACGGCTGCGGAATTGCTTCGTTGCCCTGTTCCTGATCATTGGGCTGGTCGCTCCCCAAATCGTAAAAGCTGGCGACTCCGTCAAGGCTGCCATTTCGCCTCCAGACGTGTATGAGCATGTCCGTTTGCTCCGAACCGAAATTGAATACGTTCGCAAGTACATCGGCCGACCTCAAGAGGCACGAGCTGAGATCGCGGTTTCCGATGCGGAGCCTCGCGAAGTTTTTTTCCAAGCGCTGACGTTATTTCGCAAAGCGAATCGCCTTAGCTTTGAGCTCACCCGCACACGGGCAGAGGAATTATTGTCACCAAACGACGAGCTGAAGCCGCGCCATGTATACGAAGCTGTTGATCATGCACTCCAACGAATTCGTAGCATCAAATCCAAGCTCAACCTGAAACAACAATTCACAAAACAACCACCCGATATCACCAAGACACCAACCGATGTGTACCGTTCGATTGTCCAAGCGAACCGGCAGTTGAACCTCATGCTGGATCAGCAGTTTTCGCCAAGTGACGTTTACCAGCAACTGACCTTGGCAATTGCTTATGCCGAGCGTTTGATGGAGCAATACCCAGAGTTGGATTCTACAATCCCTGATCCGCCCAAATTTGAAGCCAATAAGATGCCTCGTGACGTCTACCAGAGGCTGCAAGGGTGTTACAGTTCTGTTCAAATAATCATTGAGCAAAACGGCAAACAATCCCTCACACTTGGAGCAATGTCGGAAGAGGAACTCAATCAAGTCTCTCCGAGTGATGTGTACGACATAGCCTCCTTGCTCGTTTCGGAATTGGCTTATCTACATCGCGAAGGCCCCAACGCGCCCCCGCCACACCAAGCCTATTATCCAGGACGCAAGTTTCCTGCGGATTGTTATCAGCGAGCGGGCATTCTTGAGCAGCAGTTTGACCGACTCGCCCGGCAGCGGCCTGCCAACTGAACCCCAACTCTTTAGCGTATTGCTCGATGGGCACGGAGGTAATGTGTCGGACAAACAGTCGTCGTTACAAAAAATTCAACATACCGGTGGATTGTATCGTCGCTTGCTCCGATCCCATCTTCTAGTGGCTGGCATTGGTTTGTTCATGCTGGCTGTCTCAATCGGCATTCTCTATTCAATGCGCGCCGCGACGCTCTATGCGGCGCAAGTTCGCAGTCCTTCAGCGCGCACCTCGGCTGTGGCATTGCAGGGTGTTCAAAAGTCGTTGGCGGCCTTGAGAGGTTGGGTCGCCCTAGGCGATGAAGAATTTAAAGAAGAACGAGCGGCCGCCTGGAACCAAGAAATTGATCCCGCCATCGCGGAATTAGAACGCTTGAGCACGCATTGGGACGACCAAGCAGACCTCGCGCTCTTAGCGCAGGCGCAGAAGCGACTGCGAGGATTAAAAAAGACGCAATGGTGGATTGAAGATCTCGCACAAACTCCCGGCAACGAACCGGCGCGCACGATTGTTCGATTCGAACTCGATCCGATTGCTGAACACATCACCGGGACCCTGAACCTGCTGATTCATTTAACAGCGAATTCCTCCGCCCCTGGCAACAGGACGCAGTTGCTCCTGGATCTTGTGGATCTAAGATTGAGTTTTTCACGTTGCCAACTGTTATTGAGTCAAATCATTGACCAACAGCAGGATGTGGATATGCCAACCTACCATGCTCTGGTTGCGACTGCGAAACAACAGTTTGATAATGCTGTTGGGCGCTCCGACACAACGAATCTTGAACAAAAGGCGTTGATTGCGAACCTCAATGATGAATTCCGGGCCTATCATCACCTCGCATCTGAAGCCGTACAGTTGAGTCAATCGCCAGAGGCCAACGTTGCTTTATCAATGTTAAGTGGCGATGCCGTTCCTGCAGCGCGTGACGTGACGATGTTGTTGGGTGAACTTTCAAACAACCAAGCAGCACTCATGCGCCATGATGCCCAGGCTCTTGCGGCCAAAGGTTCTCGATGGCTAGGTTTTTCATTCGTGCTCGGGATCGGCATGCTCGGCATCACTTATGTCGTTTCCAGACGCAACGCCGCCGCCATCGCTCGCCCCATCGCCACAATAGCCAGTGCAACAGAGCACCTCGCAAAAGGAAACTTAGTTGAGGATCTGCCCATCACATCCTTTGACGAAGTTGGCCACTTGACGGAATCCTTCAATGCTATGCGGTCGCAATTGGAGGAACGCACCACGGAACTCGCCAAACAAACGAGATTGGCGTTACTTGCCGAACAGGCGGCCACCGCCGCCGAACAACGGCGAGATGCGGCAAGGCGCAAGTCGCAAACCATGGCCACCGTCATACAGCAGTCGCACGTAGAACACGAACGCTTGGCCGCGAGTGAACAACTTTTTCGAGCCACGCTCGAAGCGGCACCTACGGCAATTTTGATGATCAACCGGGAAGGTCAGATCGTATTGGCCAATTCCGAATCCGTGAAATTATTTGGGTATTCACAAGACGAACTCTTGTCGCATCCCATGGAGATGCTCCTACCGCCACGCCTTAAACCTCGACATGTCAAACATCGTTCTGGTTATTTCGCTAATCCCACGACCCGTCGAATGAGCGAGAGCGATGAACTTGCCGGCATGCGTAAAGATGGAACTGAATTTTTAGTCGAAGTCAGCCTCAGTCCAGTCACCACCGATGACGAAATGTTTGTCATCTGTTCCATCGACGACATCACCGTTCGCAAGCGGGCAGAAATTGCGCTTCGCGATCGTGATGAGCTTATCACGAGTTTACTCAATTCTACTGCAGAAGGGATCTACGGATTGGATCTCGAGGGGAATTGCACTTTCGCAAATCCCACATGCGCCAGAATATTGGGATATAAAACTCCTGAAGAGTTTCTCGGCAAGAACATGCACCAATTGATTCACCATACACGTTCCGATGGGACGTCGTATCCTGCAAATGAGTGCCCTATCTTTTCGGCATTTCGCGAAGGCCGCGGCGTGCATGTTGAGGACGAGTCGTTGTGGAGGCAAGATGGCTCAGCGTTTCCAGCTGAGTTTTGGTCGTATCCAGTAAGTCGTAATGGCGAACTGGTCGGCTCGGTCGTGACCTTTCTCGACATCACCGAACGACGCAAAAGTGAAAACGAAGTCCGGCGTTTGGCTGACATTGTCGAATCATCTGACGACGCGATATTTGGTGCAACACTCGAAGGCCTGATCACCAGTTGGAACGATGGGGCTGAGCGACTTTACGGATATTCGGCAAGTGAAATGGTTGGCCAACCGTCCGAACAACTCTTTGCTCCGGAGCAAAGAGTAATCGTATCTCGGGCTCTCGAACAGATCGGTGATCGACAGTCAGTGCGAAATCTGGAAATGGTTCAGGTTTGTAAAGATGGAACGATCATTGATGTCTCTTTGACGATTTCGCTACTCATGGATCAACAGCGAAACGTGGTCGGGACATCCACAATTGCCCGCGACATTACGCAACGCAAGCTGCTGGAAAAAACGCAGCAGCAAATCAACATTGAGCTCGAAGGACGCGTCGAACAACGCACCCGGGAGTTAAATCATCAACACCAGGCAGCAATCGCAATGGCCGAGGAAGCCCAGAAGGCGCGATTAATTGCTGAGCAAGCGGAACGCCGCCTGGAGCAAGTCGCCTCGCAATTGGCCATGCCCCCTCGCGCCCCACATGACCGCACTCAAACCTTTAGTGTGAGAGACTTTTTTTTGAGCGACATGATGAAGTGTGGTGCATGGATTCGTGGTCTCTGCCAACACCACGCATCGCAATCGGAGTATGCGAAGGCTCTTGTTCGGTTATTTCATCAACACTTTCAGCGCGATGAAGGGGAATCTGAATTTGCTTTAGTGCGTGTATTTCATTCCAACCGGTTCAAAAACCTTACCCCAGAACTCCAATCGATGGCTCGCTCCCGTTCCTCTGACGTCCAGGACGAAACCATCTGTCTTTCGTTGTTGGCTACGGTCGGTGACCAACCCGAATGGTGCGAGGTTAAAAATTCCAAATCACACCGCATCATCCCACTGAACAACGCTGAAACGGTACGGCGTCTTCCGATGATGTCTCGATTGTTCAAACAGCTTGGCTTTTCATTTAACGGTTTGGGGCAGATTCAATCCAATGACGAAGTCCTCGTTGCGGACACAGGCGTTTTTCACATTCAACAAGCACAGGGAAGTGAATTTGTTCCCGCTCAAGAACAATTCGTCGAACCCTTTGGTATTCAGTCGGTTGTCGGATTCGGTGATCTCCTGCCTAACGGGGACCTTTTTGTCGTCATCGGTTTCGCAAAACATGAAATCTCCGCCAAAGTTGCATTGCTTTTCTCGCATTTGTCGCACAGCACACGGCTCGGCTGGTTGCCCTATATCGATTCCGATCAAAAAACAGTCTGGCAGATGCTCGCTTTCGACCAGCTTCTCTCCAACCATGAACGCATTGTTGCAGATCAAGAAGCTGTCGTTTTAGAAACGATGGCGGCGGTAACGTCAGCCAATGAAGCCCTGGAGCGAAGTAACCAAGAGCTAGAACAATTTGCATACGTTGCCTCGCACGACCTCCAGGAACCTTTGAGAAAAGTGGCGTCCTGCTGCCAAGCTTTGGCGGAAGATTATTCCGAAAATCTGGATGAAGACGGACACGAGTGGATTCAGTTCGCCGTTGACGGCGCAACCCGTATGCGCCGACTCGTCAGCGACCTAATGGAATTCTCACGAGTCAGCACAAAAGGAAAACCACCCGTACCAGCCGATGCATTCCAGTGTTGTGAAGAAGCTTTGCAAAACTTGGCAGACGCAATCGAAGAGAAACACGCACAAGTTATCTGTCGCCCACTCCCCACAGTTTTGGCTGATAAGCGGCAACTGACTCAATTATTTCAGAACCTCATTGGAAACGGCTTAAAGTACTGCAGCGACGAACAACCGGTGATTGAGATCGGTTCCGAACCCGAGGGGGGCCATTGGCGGTTTTATGTCAAGGATAATGGCATTGGCATCGCTCTGGAGTTCCACGAACGAATATTTCAGGTCTTCCAGCGGCTTCATCGCAAGGAAGAATACCCTGGCACAGGGATCGGCCTGGCGATCTGCAAAAAAATTGTCGAACGCTTGGGGGGCAAATTGTCCTTGGAGTCGCAAACTGGCCAAGGTAGCACATTTTACTTTACTATCCCCTCAGCGGATTTAATGCAAAACGGAGCTTCAGTAGATGAAACCCCAAGATACGCCATCGGTGCGCCCAATTCAGATTCTCTTAATTGAGGATGACTTAGCTGACATTAAATTGACAAAACGTGCACTCGAGAATGAGAGAATCTTGAATGACATTCATGTCGTTCGCGATGGCGTGGAAGCGATGCAGTTTCTCCGTCGTGAGGAAGAGTATGAAAATGTCCCGCGCCCCGATCTCATCCTATTGGACTTGAACATGCCGCGCAAAGATGGTCGGGAAACTCTGCATGAAATTAAAACCGACCCTGAATTAAAAACGATTCCCGTAGTCGTCATGACGACGTCTGAGGACGAATCTGATGTCTCCCGCAGCTATCTAGAGCACGCCAATAGCTATATCACGAAACCAGTCGACATGGAGCAATTCAAACATGTCGTTCGGGTCATCAATGCGTATTGGTTTTCGGTCGTCAAACTGCCATCAAATTGAAATCTCTCGATGCCGCTTATCGCGACAATCACCAAGAATAACAGCATCTCATCAACAGCAGTCGCCTCGATTCCCACAAGCGCCCACTGGATACCAAAGCGCCAAAATTCTCCCCTCCGGCTCACCGTTCAAGGACTCGAACCTTAAACCGTTCGGTTAACGGCTATCCATCCGCCTCGCCCCTAGCAATTGATGCAGGGGGGCTGAGTAGCTTCGTCACATTTCGATTGGAGATATTAAGTCGCAGTCAAAACGTCAAGCGATCTTGTCTGTATTCGAAGAGTTGCGTGGCGAGTCACGTGTTTTCTGAGTAGGTGCCAAGCTATCCAACTTTCGCGATTTTATAAGAAGATACTTGATTCAGTTACGGTCTTGGCAGTGAGTCGGAGAACGGCAAGGAACCTTTAGAAACTGAACCTGTCAACGGGTGAGGTATTGCTCGTTCTTCCCATGCTCCTGCGGTATGATGGCTTCGACAGAGACTCAGTGCTGGGCGGTCTTTCCATCTTCAATCGCAAACAGGTCATTCACATGAATGAAAACGGACAAATCACGAGACGACGGATATTGAAAACCGCGCTGGTTGGCGTGTCGGGCGTTGCTACCGGGACGCTGCTGTCGACTCGAAGTGGTGCGGCAGCTCCCGGAAAAACCACTGGGCAAGTCCCGGTGACGTTGAGGAGCTCCGACTTTCCACGATTCCGGGGTCCGTTTCCAATTCTCTCTACCCCTTTTACGACCTCCGGTACTGTGGACTTCGAGGTCCTTGCCCGAGAGGCGCGGTTTGCCGATTGGTGTGAGAGTCCAGGGATGATTTGGCCGCAGTCGAACGATAGTGTCGATCTGCTGACCCAGGACGAAAAACTTGAAGGGATGGAAGTTCTCGCCAAGACGACCCAGGGCTTGAAGACATCATCGCTGTGTCTTGGAGTACAGGGGCAAGACACCGACGACATGCTTGTCTACGCCAAACATGCCAAGCAGCTTTCTCCCACGGCGATCATCTCACGACCGCCCGACAGCGGAAAGACACAGGACGACTTGCGGCAATACTGGCGTGCCCTTGCCGCTGTGATCACCGAGCAGCCCGTCATGATCCAGACCACGGCTCGCCGCGGCGGCGCGACTCCTTCGACCGAGCTTCTGATCGAACTGGCTGAGGAGTTCCCGAACTTCGGCTACGTCAAGGAAGAATCGAGCCCGGTTATTCCACGCATTCGCGCGCTGCTCGCCTCATCTTCGATTCGCAGTGTCTTTAGTGCCCGCGGTGCTTATGGCTGGCTGTATGAGTCGCGGCTCGGCACAGAAGGCCTCGTCACCGAACGGATCGCTTACGCCGACATCCTGGCTAAGATCTGGACGTTGATGCGAAACGGTTCCGATCCTGCAAAGCTCAAAGATATGTACAGCAAGCTGACGTTGATGTTCAATCTGTCACAGACCCACCCTGGAAACCTGCGTGGCTATAGTCTCCATTTATTGAAAATGCGCAACGTGTTTCGCACTATGATCTCGCGTCAGTATGGTCCGGGTGGCAGCACTCCTGCCAAACCGATCCTTCAGGACCTGACGCTCTCGCAAGAGGAGATCGCCGAAATCGAATGGCGTTTCGAATCGCTCAAGCCTTACCTGAAGTCTGGTCAGTTCGAAGGCTAAAGCCAGCAAAGTCTCAACCCATGAAAGAAATCGAAGTGAAACAGTTCCCGAATGTCATCCGGTTCGGCATCACATTTGTTGTCGTCCTGAATTTTCTCTTGCAACTGAGAGGCTTGCCGGCGGCTGAGCCAGCAAAAGCACCCCAGTCCGATGAAAAAACTCGCCAGGAAAGCCTGGAATATTGTGCTGCAATCTGTGCTCACCACCTCAGCTCCGGACTATGGGTCGTGGGCCGTAATTACCAGCGAACTCCAGAAGAAGTGATTGCGGAGGATATCGCGCCGTTTCGCTACTTTGGATGGTCCCCTGATTTCAAATACCAGGTGGACGAAGAAAGGCGGCTGGTGACGGTCATTGCTCCCGGTGCTGTGCCTCGTAGCGCGCGTTACACGGGTGATCAAGGCAGTACGATTCTTCCTCGCGGCGAGACCAACGTCTTCTTCAAGCCCGTTCGCGTTCCACGTCGTACTTCCGATCCCGCCAATCAAGCTTGGCCAATGGGCGAAGTGGGTGCCACCGAACCAGTTCCCGGTGTTAACTCTAAGGCGGTGGCGGCTGCACTCGACTGGGCCATGGAGCAGGAGAAACAAAACACGCGTGCATTTGTGGTTGCCTACCAAGGAAAGATCATCGGCGAACGCTACGCGCCTGGTTGGACGAAGGATACACCACAAATCAGTTGGTCACAGGGAAAGAGCATCACAGCGACATTGATTGGAATTTTAATTCAGCGAGGTCTGCTCTCGCTTGATCAACCGGCTCCGATCAAAGAATGGCAAGGCGCTGACGACCCACGTCGAGAAATTCGAATCCGCGACCTGCTACAGATGAGCAGCGGTCTGGACTTCACCAATCTCAGTTTCAACGGACCGGAAAAATTAACCCCCAAAAACGAGCACATGCGCGTTTATTTTGATTCCCTCAACGTGTTGGAACATGCCGTCAACCAACCGCTGAAGGTACCGCCCGGAACACGGTATCGATACCTCAACAGTGACCCGTTGAGCCTTGGCCGCATCATTCGCGACACCGTCGAGGCACAGGGCGAGGACTATCTCACGTTTCCACAACGGGAACTGTTTGACCGGATTGGCATTCGCTCCGCCGTGCTGGAAACCGACGCTTGGGGAAATTTTATCTTGTCGGGTTACGACTACTTATCCGCCCGCGACTGGATCCGTTTCGGTTTGCTGTACCTGAACGACGGCATCTGGCAAGGCGAACGCATTTTGCCAGAGGGCTGGACAAAGTTTGTCTCGACTCCGGCACCAGCCGATGCAAAAAAGGACTACGGAGGCATGTTTTGGCTGAACCTGCGTCCCAGGATGGACCGTGTCCCGAAAGACGCGTACTGGTCAGCTGGTTTCATGGGGCAGGTCACGATCGTGATTCCCTCACGCAATCTGGTGGTTGTCCGAATGGGCCCCAGCCCCGGCGGGGTTTATCCCTATCTGAATGAAGTCATTGCACGCGTGCTCGACGCATTGCCGGAAAACTAATTCTGCCCAGGTTGGCCCCGCTAAGGAAACGGCCGAATACACGACAGAAGTGAGCAGGGTTTGTGGGCCGCCAGGAATGAAATCGATTGATGGATTCGCAGCACTCGAATGAATGCGATCATCTCGATGTGCTCGCGCACTTGCCAATGATCGCTGAAATCCCTGATGTGATTCGTTACCATGATTTGCCTGCGATGGTCACCGCTTTATTAACTTCCCCATGATTGAAATTAGATTCATGATCACCAATTGTCGTCAACATCTTCAGTCTGTCGTATTGATCGGTGCCGTTCTAGGCGGCGGGTTGCTGTGCGCTGCGGAAGCTGAAGAAGATCCCATCAGCATTGGCACTCAAAAACAACTATTTCTCGATAATCGATTGATTGCATCGAGCCAAGATATCACGCTGACGATGAACGAGCCTCGCCGCGATGGGCAGGTGCTTATCAAGTGCGATCAACCATGGGAACAGGGGGCGTCGATTGGCGTCTATTCCAGTGTGTTGAAGGACAATGGCAATGTCCGGTTATGGTACGACATCATCCGCCCGACCGGTCCGGGACCGTACGACCATGAGCGGCGCGTTGCCTATGCCGAATCGAAAAACGGCATTGATTTCGTCAAGCCAATTCAAAATCTTCATGAAGTCGACGGATCGAAGGCCAACAACATTGTATTGCCGGGAGTGATTGGTGGCTGCTCGGTCTGGATTGATAAAAACGCCCCGCTCGAACATCGCTATAAAACCCAGGCCAAGGTTTACCCATCAGGCCAACTTCACATGCACAGTTCGCCCGACGGATTGAACTGGAAATTCTTTCAACGCCTCGAACCGGGACCCGGTGGCTGGGATACACAAAACATCGTCTTTTGGGATTCTGAGATCTCACGATACGTTTTGTTCACACGTCGCTGGGTCCGACTTGAGCCTCGGCAGACGAGCTACCGTACTGTCAGACGGTTGGAATCGACCGATTTCAAACATTGGGAGAACGAAACAGTGGCTTTTCAAGCCGACGAAATTGACTTGGCCTCGCAAGAGACACCCAACGGTCAACCACCCGTTGATTATTACGGCGCTGACGTTTTCGAGTATGAAGGTTTCAAGATCATGCTGGCTGAAGCCTATTGGCATTGGCAGTCTCGCGAACCCCTCAAAGGCTTAGGACCATCTGGTTTCGACGTGCATCTCGCGGCCAGCCGGGATGGGAAACAGTTTCAGCGAATTGGCAACCGCAAGGCATTTATGGCAATGGGACCTGCAGGCCAATTCGACTCAAGGTATGTCTGGGCATTGCCCCATCCCGTTCCAATGGGCGACGAGTTGTGGATTTATTACGTCGGTTCAAACCGCGACCACGACGGAAATATCGATCCCACTGCCAATGGCCAACATTTGTCCGGAATCGGCCGAGCCGTTTTGCGTCTCGATGGATTCGTCTCTGCCGATGCGGACTACAAAGGGGGCCAAATCACTACCCCGCCAATATCATTCGATGGGAATCGCTTAGAGCTCAACGTCGATGCGAGCGGAGGCGGTTCGGTTTTGGTCGAAGTCCTGGATCCCAGTGGAAGCCCCTTACCCGGCTTCACCAAACAAGACGCCACACCCATCAACACCAATTCAGTCCGAGCTCAAGTTGCCTGGGGTGATCGAGATGACGTCAGCAGCCTATCCGGCAAGCCGGTTCGGCTGCGATTTCATCTGAAAAACTGCAAACTGTATGCGTTTCAGTTTCGTGACTAACGTTGCGTCCGACTACAGTTCGGGCATTCGGTACGGACATCGCGTCATCTGTTGCGGGTTGCTTTGGATGCCAATCCCGTTGAGCCACCTTTGGACAAAATTATCCCGCGAGTCGATTCTCGACGTTCATCACCCCAAGCATGACTGCAACACGGATGAGCGCATTCGGTGCTCCAGATTCAACAGCGATGCCGACAACGATGCGAGACGATTTTTAAAAAGCCAGTGGGCCTGTAGGCCATGCTTCAGTCTCAGGTGCCGCGAATCACTCTAGCCGCTCGACCTGTTCTCGCGGGATGTGGTAACATGCTATGCGGAGCTCTTCGGCGGCCATCTGGAATCCTTTTCCAACATGTCATTGCTCGAAGTGCCGCTTTGGTTGAAAGACCGATCACGCGACCCCAAACTGGCTGTTTTGCAGAACCTGCCTAACAGAGCAAAGCGTTTCTCACTCACGTCAGGGAACTCGAATCATGCAACGACGAACGTTTTTAGGCTCTCTTGGTTTGGGCATGACAGCAGCAGCTTTCAGCGAAAATGTTTCTCTATCACAGGCTCATTCCGCTGAAGCAATAAAACGGAAGACTTTTACGACCAACCGCGAAGACGGGCGATTTCAGGAGACTGCTGGGTTCCTGCAAAATCAAATGAAAATAAACCCGCCGAAGTTGGCGTTCAATCCCCACATGAAAAAGGCGGAGTTTCCTGCCTGGCAAGAAGCAGTCCGAAAAAAATTGCGGGAGCTGCTCGCATTCCCCGAGGTTCCCACACAGCCCGAACCGAAGCGACTTTGGATCCGCCACCGGGAAGGGTACCAGCTTCAAAAATGGGAAGCGTATCCCGAACCGGGGTGTGTCGTTCCCTTTATGGTTCTGATTCCAGATGGGATCACGCAAAGTCATCCCGCTGCAACCGTCATGTGTTTTCCCGGTTCGACCTGGAGTCTCGAAAGCCTGGTGGGCGAACCAGAAATTGGGAAAAAGGCAAAGGACAACGTCAAAAACCGTACGGACTGGAAATGGCAAGACAACCGGATGGCATTGCACATCGCCCAACAGGGGATGGTGAGTATCGCCGTTGCCAACCCTGCCACGAACGATACCGACAGCCCGCTTCGGGGGCGTGCGCAAACCTCGATCAACGCAATCTTGCTGGGACGTTGTTATCTGGGCATCTCCGCTTTTCAAAAAGCGCATATCATGGAATGGGCGAGTCGACAGCCATTCGTTGATAAAAACCGGATCGGAGTTTGCGGACACTCTCTCGGCTCCGAGCCGGCAGATGTTTTGGGGGTTCTTTATCCGGACTTAGTCAAGGCCATCGTCCATAACGATTTCTGTTGCAACTGGATTGAACGAACAATCGTCATGAATGGCGAACCGGTTTCCGATCATCACGTCATTCCAGGCATGTACCAATGGTTCGACGCCACCGACTGGGAGGCTTCGCTGGCTCCCAGACCGTTGCTATTCACCGAAGGAGGCCGAGCCAATCAGCTCGCAAAAATCGAAGCCGCCTACCGACTCAACGGTGCTGAAGACAAACTGAAGATTTACTACTACAAAAAATACAGTAACCCGGCCGACCGCCCCTTCGATTTCAAACCGATCCCTGAGGGCTTAACCGTCGAGGAATACTTCCAATACGCCAATGTCGATGCCCCCAAGCACGTCTTCCGCCCGAAGCGCGTCGTGCCGTGGTTGAAGGAAGTGTTGTAGATTTGGCCGAATTCAGTTTACTTCCACACGATCACCGACTGTGTGCCTCGCTCTGAGTTTTACCATGTGATCGCGGTGGGGGAAGCGCGGATAGCCCGCACTCCTAGCTTCCACCATCGACACGGTCGTTTGCTCAGCATCGTCAGCTCCAGCACCGTCCCTTGTTGTCTTTGGACCGCGGGTCGCTCGGCGAGCTAATCGATATACAAAAACTCGTTGGAGCACAGGAGCATGTGGACGAATTGTGCGAAGGACTTCTTCGTCATATCCTCCGGCGCAGCGCCGGAGGTTTCGTAGAGTTGATTCAGGTGCTGCAAGTGCTCCTGCGCCGCCTCAACTTCAGAGTGTGACGGACTCCTTGAAAGCGCAAACCAATAAGCCTTCTCAATCTTCTGCGCCAGCGGAGCGTCGCTGCCAACGGTTTCTTCAACGCGCTGTGCTAAGTGGTCGGCGCTGGACGTCAGAAATTCGCTGTTGATCATTGTCAACGACTGCAGCGGTGTCGCCGACTCTGACCGCCGCGTGCAGTTGACGTCGATGATCGGAAAATCGAACACACGCAAAAATGTGAGCGGGTTTGTCCTGCGGGCGATGAGATAAACGCTGCGGCGCTTGTCAGCGGCAACGGTCTGCAAACCACTGGAAGCCGCTTTCAGCAGGACCGGCGGCCCACCTAATGTATAATCTCCCTGTCCGCTGACAGCAATCACCGAATCTCGCAGAGCCTCGGCATCGAGTCGCCGTAGATTCATCCGCCAAAGCAGACGGTTGTCTCGATCGATCTCAGTGGGAGATGGCTGTCCGGCGATTTGACTTCCTTGCTCATCGTTTTCCTCGACTTCCCTTTTCGACATCTGCCGATAGACCGTGGAGGTCATCATCATTTTGTGGAAACGTTTCGCGCTCCAGCCTTGTCGCATGAATTCCACTGCCAACCAATCCAGCAGTTCCGGGTGTGTGGGCCGCGCACCGGAGATCCCAAAATTCCCCGGCGTTGCGACGATACCCTTCCCGAAATGATGCTGCCACAAACGATTCACAATCACCCGCGCAGTCAATGGGTGATCGGGACTGGTCAACCATTCAGCAAAGGCCAGACGCAAACCGGTTGTCTTTCCCACTGCTGCCGTCGAGGGAACGGCGGTGGACTTGCCCGGTTCGCTTAGAACCGTGAGGAATCCCGGACTGACTATTGGGCCGGCGAATTCGACATCCCCGCGGTGGAGCAGGCGGATGGTGGGGGCCTCGCCGACATCCCAAAGGGCCTGGATTTTCTCAATGCGGAGCGTGTCCAGAACCGCCTGGCCTTCTCGGATTTGTTCTTGCAACGTGTCGCGAGCCATGCGGTCGGCCTCGCTCAAGGCCGCATCGACTTGAGCATCTGTCACAGAAACGGTTTTTTCGTACTTGCTCGCCAGCGCTTTCTGGTTCTTGTCGCGTTTTTTTGCCGCCGTCGCGAGAGCTGCCTCGACCTCGGCACGGTCCGCCTCGGGGATTTGATTCAGCTTTTCCTCACGCAAACGATCTCGATAAGGCGCGCGAAGCTCCTTGAGCTGTTTTTTCAACGTGCTCAGAGTCGCGTTGGCTTCCTTCTTTTTTCGCTCAATTTCAGCCTGCTCGGTTTTCGAGACATCATAGAGATGTCGTTTCTTGGGCGGCAACCACTCGGTGGGGTTATAAGCCGACGTAAATAGCGACAGAAAGCGGTAATAGTCTGCTTGAGGAATGGGATCAAACTTATGATCGTGGCAGCGCGCACACGCCAATGTCATCCCCAGCGTACTTGACGAGACCCTTTCCATCAGCATGAACAACGCCTCATAGCGATCAAACGGCAGGTTCGAGATGTCTTCATCGGTGGCGTCCAACACATTTCGCAGGTAACCGGTCGCAGTGAGAAGTTCCAGGATTTCGGGCGAGTATTTTTCCGCATTTCGCCAATCGACTAATTCGTCACCCGCAATCTGCTGGACCAAAAACCGGTCCCAGGGAGTGTCTTGATTCGTCGCATTGACGACATAGTCACGATAGCGCCAATAGCCGTCGGACAACGTGGCCTTTGTGGGGTTGAAGTCCTTCCCCGCAGTATCCACATAGCCAACCACATCGAGCCAATGCCGGCCCCAGCGTTCGCCATAGTGCGGCGAGGCGAGCAGTCGATCGATCAGGTGTTCGTAGGCATCCGGGCGTTCGTCGTCTAAGAATTCACGTGTCTGAGCGGGCGTCGGCGGGAGGCCGGTTAGATCGAAACAAGCCCGCCTGAGCAACGTGAGTTTCGACGCATCGGGTGAGAACGTCAGTCCGCGAGATTCTAATTTTGCCAAAATAAATTGATCGATGGGAGTACGAACGCGCTGTTTGTCTTTGACCTCGGGCAGGGGAGCGGCAATCGGTTTTTGGAACGCCCAGAACTGACGATCTTCGTCAGAAATCGTGGGTGCCTCTGCTGAATCTGCCGACTGATTGGGACGTGGTTTCACATCGACGAAATCCGCGAACCGGCCATTGTCGATCCAACGGGTGATGGTTTGGATTTCGGCGGCAGTCAGTGGATCGTCCGAGTCGGGCGGGGGCATGGCATGACTGGCGACTTTGCGAATCAGAATGCTCTTCTCAGAAAAACCTTCCACGATTACCGGGCCGCTGTTGCTGCCGCGGACCAGGGACTCCAAGCTGGTTAAGTCTAATGCGGCATCCGGTTCATCCTCACCGTGACACGCGCTGCAGCGCTCCGTCAGAATGGGCTGAATCTCTTTTTCGAAGCGCGCGAAATGCTGTTGAACGTCCTCGGGCAACTCGGTCGATTCCTCAGACGCCGCCCCTGTTTCAATCCAGCGGCGAACCGTTTCGATTTCATCGTCAGACAGCCTGAGTTTGAAGATCTCCGGCGGCATTTCACGGGTCGAGACCTTCTTCCATAACAGACTCTCTTCCAGCGAACCTTTGACGAGGACCGCCCCGTTCTGGCTACCGCGCATCGTCAAACGAGCTGAGCGCAGGTCGAGCCCCAATTGCGGCGAACTCTTGCCGTGGCAGTTGAAGCAATAGCGTGTGAAGATCGGCAGAACGTCTTTTTCAAAGACAGGCTGTTCAACAACCTCAGCTGAGGCAATCGCCCCGTTCGCATTTATGATCGCGGCAATCACGATCACCAAGTATTTCGTCATAAGATGTTTCGTCATTCCGTCAGATCATGAACAATAGACTTTGTTGCTCAACAAGTCGCCAACGACCTTGGCGCCGGAAACCGTCACGTTGGTGGGCGTCTCAACACGACCGCCCAGTGGAAACTGTACCCGCTGGTGGTCGAGCCCCAACTGATGGCAAACAGTGGCGATCATATCGGGAACGCTGACCCGATTGACGATGCTCTTGTAACCAAACTCGTCGGTCTCGCCGTAGATCAACCCTGGTTGAAATCCGCCGCCGGCAAACCAGAGAGTAAACGCGTTGCGGTTGTGGTCGCGGCCTTTTCCATTTTGTGTCGTGGGCAGACGACCAAACTCTCCGGCCCACATGACGATCGTGCTCTCCAGCAGTCCACGTTGCTTCAGATCTTTGATAAGCGCCGCAGCCCCTTGGTCCGTCGCGGTGGCAATATTTTTCATGCCTTTGCCGATGTCGTTGTGATGGTCCCACGGTTGCCCGGGGCTTGTTGTGACTTGCACAAATCTCACGCCCGATTCGACAAGGCGGCGCGCCATCAAACACCGCGTGCCGTATTTCGCGGTGGTGGGATTATCGAGGCCATAGAGTTTCTGTGTCTCCTGCGTTTCCCCAGCCAGATCGAGCACACTGGGCGCTTCCAATTGCATTCGTGCTGCCAGTTCGAAATTTTCGATCCGCGATTCCAGCTCAGACTCACCGGGACGATTGCTAAGATGTCGGGCATTCAATTGATTGAGAAAATCCAAATTGGCGCGCTGGGCGCCCGGCGGAAGTGACGCGGGAGGATTCAAATGGTGGATCGGGGCGCCACGGGTGCTGAACTCAACACCTTGGTACAAAGCGGGCAGAAACGCGTTGGCCCAAAGTTGTTTCCCTCCGATTGTGTATCCATCCGGGTCGCGCAAGACGACATACGCCGGCAGGTTTTGATTCTCGGTGCCTAATGCATAGCTGATCCACGCTCCCATCACCGGCCTGCCGGGAAAAATCTTGCAGGTGAGCAGCATGTTCAGCCCCTCAAGATGATTGTTGTGCTCGCTGTGCATCGAGCGCACAAAGCACAGATCATCAACGACACTGCTCACATGCGGCAACGCCTCGGAAACGTCCATGCCGCACTCACCATATTTTTGAAACTTCAACGGCGAGGGGAGCAGGCTGTTGACGTTGTTCGGCTGGTGAATCTCGACACCATCGGGGTGCGGCTTGCCGGCCATTTGCGTCAGGAGCGGCTTGGGGTCAAACAAGTCCATCTGACTGGGACCGCCATTTTGGATCAGTTGAATGACCGCTTTGGCACCCGCCGGAAAATGCGTCTTGCGCGCATGAAGATTACCATGAATCGGTAAACCAGCCGGTTCCGATGTTTCCGCACCGAGTAACTGCTTTCCGCCAAGCAAGTCGGCAACGGCAAGTTGTCCCAAGCCAAATCCGGAAAGCGAAAGCATCTCGCGGCGACTAAATTGCATCATGTTCTTGCTTACAAAATCTGACTTGCGGGTTGGAACGCCGATTCGACCACACCAAGTCGGTGAAACAGCAAAGCTCCTTTTTCGTCTATTTCCATGATACACAAATCAATCAGCCGGCTACAGAGATAGGGAAACCGAGCCATTCGATTGCTAAGCGAAATTCCACGAAAACCTGCGTTTTCTAGCAAGTTCTCGGCACCTAGAGTCTCTAACGACAGGACGAAGCGCTTTGACATCTGAGACATGACACCGAAATCAGCGTCCGGCTGCTGCAGACCATGCATAGCGATTTGCACTCGGGCGCAGCCCATGCGCAGTGATTCCGTATTGCATCTCTGCGCACTCAGCAATCTCTACGACGTCTTGCACAGTTTCTCAGGCTATTTGGAAATGAGCTCTTGTTCTGTTCGATTTTCAACGCGATCAAAGTTGGGGAGCAGACTACTGCGCCACCGCGTCAGCTCACGCTCGCTCATTTTGGTTTGACGGGAGTCGATCAACTGAGGCTTCATCGCAATCGGACGCGGCTGGTACTGGTGGGGATCGACTTCGAAGCCCAATGCGTGCGGGTCAATCAGAGCGGACTCTTGACCAGGGTCGGCCAACGAGATTATTTCAGTCTCGTCGGTGAATTCAAATTCTTCAACAACTTGTGGTTGCGGAGGTGGAAAATCGGGGAGACGTCCCAGCGGTCCCAAGTTCATTGTGATGCAATGCAATGCCCCTTCGGATTGAATCACCTGGCTGGCATCGATCCCGACAATTTTCCGTTGCGGCAATACTTTGGCAAATGCGCGAAATGCCCGCTTACGAAGGGCGAGGTCTTCTTCGCCATAGGTTGGAACCAATACCACGCCGTTGGCATAAATAACGTTCGTATAAGTTCTCCAGACTCCATCGTGATGCGGCGGCATGTCAATTCGCACCACATGCAGGAAATCGGTCCCGGTCCGGACTTTGGAAAGTTGAATGGCGTTCCGATCCAGGATTTCAGCATTCAACGGATCGTCCTCGGGATTGAATCTTCCCAGCAGGACAACGTTTTTTGAAACGAATGTCACAAACATATCGGCATGACCGGTCGGTTCGCCGAATAGCGGTTCAAGAACCACGAGTTGCTCGATGCCGCATTGTTCATGGAGAACATTCCGCAGCATTGGGATTTCAAACTCGTTGAGCGCGTTGTCGTCGAAAAGCCGGTGGGTTGTGATGGCCAGGCCATCTCCATTACTCAGCAGGTTGCCACCATCCAGTCTCAGCGAGAGGTGTTCGACCGGCAATTGCAAAAGGTTGCCCAATTCGCTGGGGATGCGATCGTCCTGTGTCCGTTCCATGTCGTAGTCGGGGTCGATGACAATGGGCTGCCCTTCCTTGGGCGTGACGATGATTGGACCATAGTCGCGAGCCCACATCGTATCGTGCGGCAATTGTGCAAAACGGACATGGTCGAACGGTATGGATCTTGTCTGCAGTAGTTGTTTGGCTGATTCGCTTTGCTCCAAATCCGTCACCAACAGAATGATTTCAATATGCCCGCTGGTTTGACGCACAATATCGGCCAATAAATTCGGAAAGTCGTCAATCAAATCACGACAGGCTAACAACAGCGCACGTTGGCGTTCATATTCTCCAACGATGCAGCGGTGGCGTTTGTTGCTTGGGGGAGAAACGGGGGCCAATACCTTGGGAGCCCGTGTGACCTGCGTCCAGGGGTAATCAGGCGCAACGACTTGAAACAATTCAGTGTGAGGAGGAAAGACGCGGGTGGTTCGGCGTTCTCCGCAATCCGCAGCTGACGCAAGCGTGACAACGAGAAGGAGCCCTGCTGCGGTATACTGTCTCAATTGGAACATTTCGACATCCTTATGGTCGTGGTTTCACCACATCAATTCATCAAGCGGAGTATCTCAACACTGGTCGTCAATTCCGTGGGATTTGTGCCTTGCGGCAATTTCTCACAGGGACGCTTTTTAGAGAGCAGCGAAATGAGAATCAGCGTTGGGAGCAGCGGCGCACGTTGCGTCTTAGTTTTTTTGGGCGATCCTCAGCGATCACACCATGGACCCGTGCACCGCAATAGCGACATTCCCATGCCGCATCGACCTCGCCCCGCCGCGCCGTTCTCAACGGCAAAGGCAGCAAGCAGTCTTCACATGCGAGAATGCGTTCAGAAGTTTCAGGGGCCACTTTCGACAAGGAACCACTCCTTAAAACCGGGGGGATCGAATTCAAGTTGCCGAGTCGGTAAGCGAGATTCGATTAGAGGCGGGAATTGCAAAGCGATACATACTCCCCTTCGCGATAAGCAACTGCCGTGCCACGTCGAAGCTCATTGCGGACCCTGTGTCGCAAGTCATTTGACGGGAATGGCTTATGGAGAAATCAGTGCGTTGGCCATTAAGCAGGCTCGATACAAACCGGAGGCGCCACCTCCGATTGATCACGCAGGTCAAATGGAGTCGCCGTCTTAGAAGCCCAGACGGGCGGGTGGAATTCTGGGCAGCGCTCGTGATGCTTAGCTGCGGTTGGAACGAAAGTCTTCCTTCCGTAGGTCGTAACGGCGCATTTTTTCAAACAGCGACCGTGGCTCAATCCCGGCGCGCTCCGCCGCCTCTCCGACACGTCCGCGCGTGAGTTGCAACACGCGGATTAGGTAGGCTTTTTCAAAATCGGCAACCACGGCTTGCCGGGCCTCTCGAATCGGCAAATCGAACCACTCAACTGGAAATTGCGAACCCTTTCCACTCGCCAGTGCGGCGGCATGAGATCGCGGTTCGCCGCTTGAATGACCTAGGGTGATGGTCTCAGGAAGATCATTGGTGGCGATCGTATCGCTGTCACACAAAAGTACCGCTCGTTCGATAACGTTGATCAGTTCCCGCACATTGCCGGGCCAAGAGTAGTTCACCATTTCCTGAAGCGCGTCCTTGTCGATCGATGAGACATTCCGACCGATCGATGCGCGAAAACGGCTGACATAATCCTGTGCCAAGGCTGGAATGTCTTCGCGACGCTCTCGCAATGGGGGGATGGAGAGGTTGATTACACCGAGACGATAATACAAATCGCGGCGAAACCGCCCCTCTTCTACCTCGTGGAGTAGGTCGCGGTTTGTCGCCGCAATCACGCGCACGTCGACAGCGGTTAAGCGTTCGCTGCCGAGGCGTTGCACCTCGTGGTTTTGCAAGACATGTAGCAGTTTGACCTGTAAATGCAGGGGCATTTCTCCGATTTCGTCGAGAAATACCGTCCCGCCGTGCGACAGTTCAAACCAACCTCGACGCGCCCGAGAGGCACCCGTAAAGGCCCCTTCTTCGTGTCCGAACAATTCGCTTTCCAGCAAGGTCTCCGGCAAAGCCCCGCAATTGACTGCGATGAACGGACCGCCGCTGCGCGGTCCCTCGGCATGAATGGCTCGCGCCAATCGCTCCTTACCGACGCCGGTTTCCCCTGTAATCAGCAGTGAGGAATCGCTGGGTGCGACACGGTGGGCGACATTAATAAAGGCTTGCATCGCAGAACTATCTGAGACGAAATCAGAAAGCTGAGGATTCCCCATACCGCGCCGTGAAGCGATGGATTGGTCAATGGCATTGCGGCGTCGCTGGAAAACCGCTGAGAGGGCATCCCCCATGACCTTGTTGGCGACTCCAGTGTGCAATACGAAAATGCAACCAGCAGCCAGCAACCGCGCCCGGTCGTCCGCATCATCTTGCTCAGAAACGACAATCACTTCCGGCGGCTCAGGAAGCGTCTCGATCGCCGCCAGAATATCTTGTTCGGAGTGGTCTAGCACCGATTGGCTGATGATCACAAGATCGCAACTTTCACGCCCCAACTCGTGAAGCAGCGGGTCGGCCGCGGCAGAACAGGCTTTGATAATGACATCATCGTCTTTGAGAAGCCGTCGCAGGCGTTGTTGAAGCGCTTTCGGCTCAACGGCGAGGAGTAATCGAAGCAGCATGTCTACTGGGCCTTCAAAATCGGAAGTATACTTTCCGGAGTATCGGAGTTATTAACTCCGTTTTATCAAGCCGTGTAGGGAGCTGACCAGTTCAGTTTGGCCGTCAATCTTCTGTTTTATCGAGGAGTCTGGCGATTTTAGAACCCCGGCGTCTGAAAAGGAGGTTTGGCATATCAATTGCTTAACTGCTTTAGTGATGAGTGAGTTGCGCCGAGATGCCACTATTGGGAGCGCTACGATCATGCGACATAACGAGATCCTGCCCCCATGCGGTTCAACTATCTTAATACCTATTGGTCTCCTGAGACCGCTCAGCGCGCAATCATCGTCTCCGGTTGTTTGGGGATGGCCTATACCCAACTGACGATGTCCCCGGCGACAATCCAGTACGCCCGTTCATTAGGCGCTACCGGTCTGCATATCGGCATCCTCGGGGCTCTCCCGGTGGCCATGCTGTTCATGCAGTTTTTGGCCGCGATTATTGCGAATCATCTGCGGTACCGCCGGCGAGTCTGGCTGACTGTTTCCATTGCACAACGACTGATCCTCGTCCCGATTGTGTGTGGGCCACTGCTGTTCCCTGAAATCTCTCACATGATTTGGATCTGGGGTTTCATCTTTTCGACAGCGGCTAACCATGCGTTGCTGCATTTCTGCACTCCGCTCTGGCTGTCTTGGATGGGCGACTATCTGCCGCATCAGGGATTGAGTCACTATTGGGGCATCCGCCATCGTTGGGCGCAATGGGCTGGGGCCTCGGTATTACTGGGAGGTGCCCTCTTTGTGTGGCACAGCGGCTGGTCGGTACTGTCCGCGTTTGCCGTGCTGGTGATTGCCGGGGCGGTATTCGGTATTGCGGATGTGCTCCTCTTTCTCAAAGTCGACGAACCTCCCATTCACCGCTTGCCTGAACCCCAACTCTGGAAGGTGATCAGTGCGCCGTTTCGAGAGCGGAAGTTCCGCAGTTTTATCGGATATTCCTGCTTTTGGCACTTCGCGGCTATGGTGGGGGCCCCATTCATTAGCCTGTACCTCCTTGTGGAAGTCGGCATGGATCTGTTTCAGCTCATGATGCTTTGGACGTGTTCCTGGGTGGGGGGCGCCCTATTGGCACGTCAATTCGGCAGTCTCGCTGAGTCCAAGGGCAATCGGCCGGTGCTCATCCTCTGCACGCTGTTTAAGCCGCTAAACATGATCGCTCTTCTCCTCGTGCCCCATAACCCGACTCTTGCGTTTTGGTTGTTGATTCCGGTCTTCATGGTCGATGCCCTGTTGAACGCAGGGATCGCAATCGCCACGAACGGCTTTCTGCTGAAAAACTCGCCCAGCGAAAACCGGACGATGTATATTGCCGCGGGAACGGCAGTCTCTGGACTTGTCGGCGGTGCCGCCTCAATCATGGCCGGCGCTACTTTGGCAGCTCTTGACTCCTGGAGCCTTCGCTTCGGTGGCGTGACGGTCAACGGATTCAGCTTGCTATTTGGCCTCAGCCTCACACTGCGCGTGGCAGCAATCTTTGTCGCCCGCCGCATCCATGAGCCGCAGTCACACACAACGACGATTGTCATCAACGATCTGGTCGGCGTGACTCCACTCAGGATGTTGCGGCTCCCACTGGGCATTTTCCAAACAGCTGAAGTCGTTCAGAAAGTTCGCATTCAGACAAAACGCCGTGAACGCATCCGATCCGCAGTCGTGCATGAAGAAGCTGTTTAAGCCGCACCGACCAGATGCTCGGCGAGCTACACGACGTGGTGAATCGGTATTTCCTCGTACGGCCCCCGCCATCGCAGTTGACGACGACAAACGTCCCGAATGGCAACTCGCAATCGCAGCCTCGCCAGCCAATCCCACAAACGATCGAGAGTCCGCAATCCGCAATCTCGAACCGAACGACGTGAAACGCCGATCGGTGTGGTTGTTCGGATTCCTCTAGGGCAAGAAAATGCGGGCATCCACCGACCCGTATCGGTCACAATTCCTTAGGCCGAACTGCCGCCGATTGGACATTCGCGGGCGGCTTGGATAGATTTTTACAGAGGTGACGAATTCGGCAGGTGGTCTGCTCAATATGGGGGCTGGCCGACACGAACAGCTTCCCGCGACGTTCCGATAGAGACTTTCGAAGTCACCTAGCGATCTCCGGCAAATGTACCGTCTAACTTCAACTCCGTGAAGAGAAGCTAAAACATAATGCTGCGCTCGCTTCTTCAACTTTTTAAACGTCCCAAGCCCCGCAAGCCTGCCTTTGATGGACGGATGTCTGAAGTGAATCCCCAGGGGGGCAGAATCCAGGAGCTTCTCCGGCAATTTGTGGAACAAGGTAACCCGGAGAGTACGAAACAGGTATTACGTTTCGTGAATAGGCGTATGGACGATGCTGTCCGACTAGCATCGAACAAGACCTACGAATCCTTGATGCAAGCGCATCAGGAAGCAGTGGAAACAGAAACCTTCTTATTGGCGTGGAGCCAGCGATACCAACCCGAACCACCTGCTGGACGTGACAAAGATCTTTTGCAGGCGACCTATTGGGAAATCCTTGGATTTATTGCGGTAATGCGACTCAGCTTTTCCGACATTCCATTAGCCGGGGAACGAGAAATCGAAGGCAACCATTTTTATGTGCGCCTCGAAAACGGTATCGGATGTGGTCCATTCTGTGGACAGTGCTTTGCACAAACCCAAAAGGCCTACCTGTTGGCGCATTCCCCGACGGAAGGAGTTCACATGAAATGCCCCAATTGTGAATTGCCTTAACCAGGGTGAGGTGACTGACCTCCACGAACAGATGTTCATCTCAGCTGGATGATCGCAGGGCCCCAAAAAACGGCGGCCGGATAGGATTCCGGCCGCCGAATTAGATTTCCAAACATCAACCATCCGTTACGGATGCTCGAGGTAATCGTCGTCGCTGCCGACGGCTTGTTCGATTCCTGTCTCTTGTCCGACCGTTTCGGGGAACGGGTCTTCGTGGATGACGTCGAAGCCGGCTGGGACGATGGTTTGCATTTCCTTGGGAATCTTTTCTCCCTCGGCCAAAGTCAAGCGGACGTGCTGTTTCAGTTGCACTTGGTCGCGGCGTTCATCCGGTCCATGGATCAGTCGCATGTCGTCGATGCGGTAGGCGTCGTTTTCTTTGACCAACCAGACGACAGCGCCCAGGTTTTGGTCGCCTAGGACGACTTGGACGTTTTTCGGGTTGGAGTTTTCGACGCGATGCAGCGGCATTTTCAAGTGGGACGCCGGTGTGATATTCAAATGCGGAATTCGTCGGCATTGGCTCCATGCCATGCGGTTGAGTTCACGCGAAGAGTTCACAGCCACCAGTTCTAGATTGTTCAATCGGAAACCCGCAGCGAAATCGTAGATCGGAATCATGATTTCCGCCGTTTGTTTCAGCGAATCGGGGCGTCCCTCGCTGGGGAACAGGATGTCGTCCACTTTCATTTCACCATGCAGAGCCCGCATGACGTAGGTGATCGGCTTGTCACCTTGGTTGACGGTGATTTCGGTCAGTTGTCCACGGAAGACAATGTTTTCCGGAACGGGCTGCGTGTTGGGAATGTCGCTCAGCGGCAAGTCGTGAATCGTCTCGGGTGTCAGTCGTTCCCAAACGCGTTTGCGGAAATCCCGTGTGGAGAGATAATCGAGTGTCTTCAGATCACGCTGTGCCAGAGCGTGGCTGAAAACCTGCATCGACTGTTGTGCATTGAAAACGGCAGCCAGGCGTTTTTCTTGACGGTCCTGCCAAACCGTGACATCGTCAACGCGATATTTTCGCGGTGCATTGACGGGAGTGTCTTTATCCCGCATGAGAGTGATTTGCAGCACATCGTCGGCGTCGCGGATCACGAACTCAGCACGGCCTTCGACGATATCCACGCTACGATTGTCTTGATCGACCTTGTCCATTGCCGGGATCGGAAAAGAGGCGAGGTCAGCTGAGGCGAGAGCCCCTTTAAAGAACTGCGGTGTGGTCACTTCTTCCAGGCCGGATTTGTCGTTTCCATCGTAGGCAGCACGGAATGAATTTGTGGTGGTGAGTACGGCGGCTAAGTCTTGAATGGAAGGGATGTCCCGGACTTCGCCGCGTGATTCTCCAGAAATGCTCACGGCAACATTGTCGACCAGCCAGCGTCCATCGTGGTTGCGATAGGCGACAATGATTTTGCGGCCGTTTTTGCTCATGGAGACTTCGGCGGAATCTTCAGCCATACGAGCGCGGGGTTTGAATTTCTTGCTCCCTTTCCCCTTGCCATGCACACTGGTCAAGATGTGGTCGAGATCCGGCGGCGGCAATTCAGCCATCAGACGCGCCAGTCGTGGCGTGCAGCTTCCCAAAACCTGTTGGCGGTCGCCGTTGGTCCAGATGTAGTTGAACTCTTGCACGGCTAGCAACAGATTCATTTGTTGTGCAACGGATCGATATCGTTTTTGGCCGGTCCGTTGGGTTTCAGAGCGATACACGTCATCAACAACCCAATTCCCGGAATCGTCATCCGGGACGATTGTGAAGACCAACTCGCGTTTCGGTTTATCCTTTTCGCCAATTTCAGCGACGACAATTTTGTTTTCGCCCTCATCTTGGACATCTTTAATTGTGATCTGTCCCTTGGGCAGGTTGAGCACCTTCAAAGCGGCAAACGGTTCAGCCGGTTTGCTCAGCGGGAATGCTTGCTCTCCAAGCTTGTCGGAGCTGCGATCGCGAACTTTCGCCAGGTCCTCTTCTTCGACCTGCTCCATCCACTTGCTGATGGTTCGCATTTCCAGTGTATTAGCACACCCGGTTACGAGACTCGCCAACAAAGCGATCAGGAATAGCGACTTGGCGTTGAGATTCATACCAAAAATCCTTCGGCGGACACGCGGATCGTGCGAAGACGACCAGGTGTCGCCCGAATTGAGACGGGACGGACTTTGAGACTTGATTGAGAGAGGTGAAGAGGGTCGGGGTTCTCGCAGATTTTCAAAAACGCGTCAAGCCCTTCGGTGACCCGTCAAGCGAAGTTTTTACTCTCGGTCGTAAGAACGTCGATTTGAGACGCGGCCCAGGGGAGGTGGACGCGATTTCACCGGACGCGACTGTGCAAAAGCGAAACCCTGTCGGGCTGTTCATTCCGGGAATGTGCGCCAAAACAATCGTCATGCGAAATCGTTGTAAGCGTTACGATTGAATCTTAGGTCCATTTCCAGGCAGTTTTGTGTGTGCAGATGGACTCGATTTGGCACGCAATCGCGGATTCGGGCTAGCTTTACGGGGAGTCGATCTCCGGATCCGCTTCACGCCAACAGAAAAGTTGCGGTCAAGAATGCTTAGAGTTCTTACCGCGCCCTGCCTATCCCCTGGGAGCCAGAACCGTGACCATCGCCATTTCAAAACGATTTGATGAATTAAAAGCGACTGGGTTGTTGCCCTCTCCGACTGGAGTGGCAATGGAAATTTTGCGTTTGACGCAAAACGAAGGTTCGACGATTAAGCAGATCGCTCAGACCATCCAAGCCGACCCGGCATTGACGGGACGGACCTTGAAATTTGCGAACTCCGCCCATGCCGGTGCCCGTAAACCAATTGCTTCGGTTTCCGAAGCGGTTGTCCGCTTGGGCATGCGCACGGTCGGAACGTTGTCGTTAGGCTTTTCGGTCTTGTCCAGTTCACGTCGCGGGCCGTGCGAAGGTTTTGATTATGACCGGTTTTGGTCGAACTCATTGGTTTTGGGAATCGCCTCAAAAACATTGTGTGGAATGACAAAAGCTGCTCCTCAAGAGGAAGGGTTTGCTTGCGGGTTGTTGAGTCAAATCGGCCGGTTGGCGTTGGCGAGCGTCTACCCGGAGAAATATGCCGAGGTACTGACAACATGGGCGAATGGCAGTGGGAAAGAGTTGCGGGATTTGGAGCAACAAGCGTTCAGCACCGATCATGCGGAAATGACGGCGGCCATGATGGAAGATTGGAGATTGCCCGAGTCGTTTCAAATCGCCGTCTTAAATCAGATTGACGATCACCGCAAAGCACCCTCGACAACGACGCCGTCCGACGTATTGACTCTCATTCTCCAAACGGCCAATCAGATCGCTCGTATCTGTGTCGAAGATGAGAACAGCCACGCGGAGCCAATCAAAAAGCTCATGGCTTGTTACGACCAAATCGACCTGGAATCGTCTGGATTGGCGGATTTGTGCGACGAGGTCGCCGAACAGTGGCAAACCTGGGGCGAGATCCTCAACGTCAATACGCGAGAACTGCCGAAATTTGAAGAGATACTAGAGAAATCGCGCGAGGCCGAAGCGGAAGCAACGGTTGACGCGAATGTCGAAACCGAAGGCGAGAGCAACCCCCACCCCAAATCGTTGCGGATTTTGGTCGCCGAAGATGATCCGCTGCAACTGGCTTTGATTACAAAACTCGTCAAGGCAGCCGGGCATTCGGTGGTAGGAACTCCCAATGGCCGCGAAGCGTTGCGAACTGCGTTAGAAACAAATCCCGACGTCGTGATTACCGATTGGATGATGCCGGAGATGGATGGGTTTGAGTTGTGCCGATCTTTGCGGAAAGCGAAGTTTGGACGCCAATTGTATCTGATCATCATGACCAGTAACGGCGAAGAAGAGCGGCTGGTCGAGGCATTTGAGGCCGGTGCGGACGACTATTTGGTCAAACCGCTGCGTGCCCGGCCTTTGCAGGCACGGATTCGCGCCGCTGTGCGGATGATCGAATTACAGCACGAGGTGGAACTCGAACGAGAGCACATTCGGCAGATGACGGCTGAACTGGCGGTCGTCAACCGCAAGTTGGAGCAAGCAGCTTTCACAGATGCGTTGACTGCTTTGCCGAATCGGCGGTACTTAATCAAACGTCTCAAGGAAGAGTGGTCCATAATTTCCCGTAAGGGAGGCCAACTTTCCTGCATGCTGTTAGACATCGATCGCTTTAAAAGCGTCAATGACACCTACGGACATGACGTGGGAGACTTGGTGTTGAAAAAAGTTGCGGCAGTTCTGCAAACCGTGACTCGCGATAGCGACGTCGTATGCCGACAAGGGGGAGAGGAGTTTGTAGTCGTCTGCCCGGGAAGTGATCTCCAGTCAGCCGCACAAGGTGCCGAAAGACTGCGGAGCAAGATCGAAAGCGAAACGTTAGGGTATTTCGAACAGTTCGAGCATCCGATCACGGTGAGCGTCGGCGTCGCGACACGCGAGAGCTTAATGCGCGATGAAGACGTGATTCTCAAAGCGGCCGACGAAGCCTTGTATCGTGCCAAAGAAACTGGTCGGAACCGGGTCTGTTGTGCCAACGACAAACCGGTCGAAAAAATCTCCAAAATCCAAGACTCGCTGCGTTCGTTATTCCAGTAGCCCAAAAATTCTTGAGATGCCCCTAATGAATATTGCAGCATCCGATGAAACAATGCGGATGAATCCCACTGCGGTGTATGTCGGCCGGCAAGCGATTTATAACAGTCGCTTGAAGGTGGCCGCCTATGAACTGCTGTATCGGGATAGTCATCACAATCGCGCGCTGTTCATCGACGGCGAAGAGGCGACAGGGCAACTGCTACTCAATACCTTTGTCGACATTGGCATCGAGCATATCGCCGGGTCGCGACCAGCGTTTATCAATGTCAGCGATGAGTTTGTGCTGAACGGACATTGCGAATCGCTTCCCAAAGAGCGAGTGGTGCTGGAGTTGCTGGAAGATGCGAAACCGACTGCGGAGTTGGCGGATGCGCTGATGAAACTTTCGCAAATGGGATATCGCATTGCGCTCGACGATTTTGTCTACGAGCAACACCTCGACGCTCTCATTCGCTGCGCGAACATCGTGAAAATCGATGTCCAACAATTAAACCCAGCCCAAATTGAAGAGCACGCAAAAGTACTCAAAGGTTTCGGTGTTGAACTGTTGGCGGAAAAAATTGAAACGCATGACGAATATGAATTCTGTAAGAAACTGGGATTCACCTACTTTCAGGGGTATTTCACATCGCGGCCGCGCGTCATCGAAGGCTTTCGGGTTCCCGCCGATCGAATCACCACGATGCGTCTGGTGGCCAAACTGCATGACCCGGATGTGCAGATCAGCGAATTGGAGGAGTTGATCAAACGTGATCCGGGACTTTGCTACAAATTGTTGCTGTATATCAACTCAAGCAGTTGTGGATTGAAAAGCCAAATTGCCTCCATCCGGCAAGCTTCCACGCTGGTCGGTTTGCGTAAATTGCGCACCTGGGTCGGTCTCTTGGGGTTTGGGGCGATCAAGGATAAATCTCCCGAGTTGGTCGTCACGGCCAATGTGCGCGCCAAAATGTGTGAGCTGCTAGCAACCAAATCTGGTCACAAGGACTCCGACCAGTATTTGACCTTGGGGCTATTTTCGTTACTCGATGCCTTTGCCGACTGCCCGATGGAACAAGTCCTGAATCTTGTCCCACTCGCCGACCCGATCACCGAGGCGCTGTTAGAATCCAGCGGACCACTCGCCTGGGCGCTGCAATGCGTTTTGGATTATGAACAAGCCAATTGGGATGCTGTGAATTCCACTGGAATCGATCCCCAACTGATTAGCCAGGCCTATCTCGAAGCAGTCGACTGGACGGGCCAAATCATGGGCGAGCTCAGTCAGCTCGACGAGTGATTTCCGCCTGTTGAAATCAGACACATTTTCGTTGAACATTCGGCTGCCCCGCTTCATCCCGCTGGATCATCGTGGAAACTCGCGTTAAGCTGCCCTGTACGCTTGATCTCACCTTGGCACATAGGATGTTCAAAGGAAATGGCGGTGCACGATGGCCGATTTTAAAGTCACACGGCTCGATGCGGATTTGGATTTTGACAGTTTGACCTATTGGGACGTTGTGATTATCGGGGCCGGCCCTGCGGGCTTGGCGGCGAGTCTTACTACAGCCCATCGTGGTCTGACGACGTTGGTCATTGAGGCAAAGGATCGGCCAGGGGGGCAGCCGCAGTTTCTGTATTCTGACAAACGCATCGTCGACATCCCGGGGTTTCCCGACGGAGTCACAGGTGAAGATTTATCGGATCGCACTTACCGTCAAGCTGTCGACGCCCTGGTCCAGTTTCGTTTTCAAGAAGAGTTGACGGAGATTAACGAAACCGATCAGATCGAAAATGAAGACCAACTCAAAGAGGTTGTGACCAGCCAAGGCAGCTATCTGTGCCGCAAGGTGATTATTGCTTGTGGGTTGTTACATTTTCCTCGTAAGCATCCGGTGTTGGACAGCCTGCAATCAAATAAAGTCTATTATAAAATCCCGAAAATCGGCGACTACGAAAACCAGCGAATCGCCATCATCGGCGGCGGGGATTCGGCTTTGGATGCAGCCGTCATGGTCTTGGAACGGGGCGGACTGGCAGAGGTCATCGTTCGAGAGGAGACGCCTGTCGGCAAAGACGATTCCTTGCAGCGCATTAAGGATTCCGGTGGCATCATTCATACATCCACAGAAGTAACCAGCGCCGAATTTTCCGGTGATCACCTCGCACTGACTCTTTCCGACTCTCAAATCCTACCGTGCGACGGCGCGATCGTGCAAATCGGTTTTCTATCGGCCAAAGATACCTTTGAGCGTTTGAACGTGCGTCTCAATGACGATGGCAGTATTGCCATCGATGCTTATTTCGAAACCAGTCGTCGCGGCATTTTTGCCATTGGCGACGTACACGGCGATATTAAGCTCATTACGGTTGCCTGGGCTGAGGGAATTCAGGCGGCAATCTATGCCTTCAAGGAAATCACCAGTCCATACTGGCTCAACGAAAAACGCCTCCGTGACAACAAGATTACCATGATCGGAGAGAAAATCACGCAAGCCGCCGCTGCACAGAAACCGTCGCGCAAACGACCGTAGCGTCTTAATAAGATCCCCCTCTACCCAAGAGATGCGATTCAAATCACCCGCGGACGTTGAAACCCGTTCGTTTCACGGCGTTGACGGACTCGTTGGGCAGCGGATTCGGCATTCTTGTTTTCCAGTCGCTCCAGCGAACGTTGCCGGGCGTCGTGACTGAGGTCGCTGGTGACGTCCCCTTGGAGTCGCGATGCAACCAGCGCGTAAGCAGCCGGGGGGCAATCGTCCAGGTATTCAACCACTCCCGCTTGCAGACTTGCGACGGGCATGCCATCCAGATAGGCGATGCGATTCGAGGCGGTGCTGGGGACGCGCGGGTGATCGGTGAGGATGCCGATCAGATTCAGCGGATCGGCGGCGGAGAGGACAATCAATTCCTGCCGCGGACCGTCGTCGCGCAGTTGCCGCAGTTGATTGACTGTGTCCCCCAACGCAAATTGCTCGCCCCCCACGCCGGTGATGAAGCGCCCACCGCGAATCTCGCCCCGGGCTTCCAATTGCCGGTAGACTTGCAGCAATTCAAACCAGCGCGGCGCACCTTGTTCTCGCTGCAGTAGGTCTCGGAAGATCACACCCCAACGGCGTAGCAACTGCCACGCCCATTGTTCGGTGGTCTCTTCAACCGTCAATGACGTCTCGGAATCCCGTTCCCAGACCGACCAACGCCCTGTGGATTTGACCGGTAGCCGTCGGCGACCGGCGCCGCGACGCATCCGCGCCGGCAGGGCGGAGTTGGATGCTGCGGGTTTGTTGGCCACAAATTGTCGCATGCCGTCAAAGCCATCGGCGGTCACCAGTCCACTGGCCACCAATTCTCCGAGCGTCTCAGCAAGTTGGCCGGGGAGCATGTGATTGGCGGCGGCCAAATCACCGGCGAACATTGCGCCCCGCTCGGTCAGACACTCCAGCACCTGCTGCGCGGGCGTGGTCAATTCGCCCACATCGACCGCTACGGAGGACGTACTCAACCAATCGGCATCGGAGCGAAGGAACAACGACATCCGCGCGATCTTGGTCAGGCTGACCATCGGACGGCTCCGTTGCGGGTCGCGGCGCGGAGGATACAGTCGTCCCCAACCGATTTCCCCCGTCATGCACAGTTCATCCAACCAGGCGGGTTGATAATTCTCGACGCGGGCAGGCAGCACATCCCGTTCCCAAGCAACGGCCGGGACATCCATGCCCTGTAATTGTGCGATCGCATCAAACAGCGCATCGGATCCCGTACGTCGAGTTTCGGGAAGCACCTGTTGATGTCGCGTGAGGTGCCGTATGAATACGTCAACGCTGACCGGCTCAATTTGTTTCCGCAAGCCTTGCAACGTAAGCCGATGAATCCGCGACAGCAGTCGTCGATGACACCATTCGCGCTGCACATCGCCGCTGGGTTGTGGGTCGTCCGATTTTTCATCGTAGCAGGCGGGTGTGAAATGGCCTTGTAGTACCACGCCCTCGCCTTCGAGTGCTTCCAAGGCAGCTGCCGCTTGGTTGAGCGCCGTCCAGGTTCGCTCGGCAACCTCTTCGACGGAAATCGGGCCGCACATTTCCATCAAACCCCGGATGATAGCAACACGGGCCTCGGTCGATTCCCATTCTTGCCGCACGTTTTCCGGAACAGTCACAGGCGGCGCGACGTCGATGTCATCAAACGTCGCCAAGACTGCCGGGAGTCGTTCGGTCGCTACCCACGCACGGCGGCCATCGGGCAGCGTGGCGGTCGTCGCCCGTCCGTCAGTTTGCAATTCCAAATAATGAGTCGACCAATCGGCGGCTTCATTCACGGGCAGCAAAATCCGCCCCAGCAAGGCGTCGTGCAATTCATCCGCATCGCGCACCGTTGGCGCGGCTTCGTCGCGGACTTGCGAGATGGCCAGTGGATCGAGCCGCCCGAGATCACTCACACTATCAACGGTTAATGAGCGGCGAGTCGCCACCATCCGCGCGCGACGTTCGATAAATTCACCGCCATCCAAAAACGCGTACGGGCTAGCGTTGAGCAATTCGTAACAAAACGGCGAAGGCTCGCGGGTATCGCGCGCAACGTAGGTGATGTCACCCCGCTGCACGCCAGTAAGAACGTTTTCCAAACCGGCAATGTCCATCGCCTCGAACAGACAATCTTCCATCGTTTGCCGAATGAGAGGATGATCGGGGATCTCGTGGTCGCCGGTGATATTCTCCTGGCAGCCGGTCAATTTCGGGAACACGGCGGTCAGCAAATCATCTGCGCGAAATCGTTGCAGCGGCGGCGGCACTTTTTTGCCGTTGTTCATCCGGGCGACAAGCAACGAGCGGGTCACGTTCCACCGCCAGCGAATTTGAAACGTCGGCACCGCCAGCAACGCCTGTTCCAATAAATTGCGAGCGTTATTCGGATTGAGCATGCCGAACATGCTCTCCAGCGGAAAACTGTGTTGCGGGCCGAGTGAAAGAATCAGGCCGTTATCGTCCGCAGTCGCCTGCAGTTCGAAATCAAACGACCGGCAAAACCGTTTACGCAGCGACATACCCCACGCTGTATTGATCCGACCGCCGAAGGGGGCATGGATCAACATCTGCATGCCGCCACTCTCGTCAAAAAACCGCTCAAAGACGACGCGTTTGCAAGTCGGCAACAACCCCAACGCCGCTTTTTGCGCCGCCGCATACGTCACCGCTTGTTCGGCGGCCGCCGGGGTAATGTCAGTTTCGCCAATGAGCCATTGCTGCGCCGCAGCTTCATCTTCTAAGAGAGGTTCCAATTCCTCCCGCAGCCGTGAGACCTCTTCCGAAAGTTCCAGGGTCCGCCCTGGCGCTTCGCCGCGCCAAAACGGAATCGACGGCGGTGCACCATGTGCATCGAACACGGTCACTTCGCCACCGCGGACATGTTGGATCCGCCAGGACGTATTGCCGAGCAGAAAAATATCGCCCGCTTGGCTTTCCGCAGCGAATTCTTCATCCAATGTACCGACGACAGTTCGCTCCGGCTCAGCAATGACGCGATACGACGCGACTTCGCCAATGGCCCCGCCATTCATCGTTGCCGCCATACGCGCGCCGGGGCGCGGGCGGATACGACGGTTGACTTGATCGTGATGTAAAAAGACACGGCTACGGCCGTTGGCGTGCGCGACCCCTTCGCTGAGAAATTCCACAACCTTGTCAAAATCGGCCCGCGATAATTCATGATACGGTGCGGCACGGCGGAATGCGGCGAACAATTCGTCAGTGCCCCATTCCTCAGCCGAGACTTCAGCGACGATTTGTTGAGCAAGGATATCCAACGGAGCAGTCGGGATCGGAATGCGGTCCAAGCGTCCGCCACGCACCGCTCGCAGCAGTGCCATGCATTCGTACAATTCATCGCGGGTCAGCGCGAACAACCGGCCTTTGGGGATCAAACCCAACGAGTGCCCCGACCGTCCGACCCGTTGCAGAAAGGTCGCAATCGAGCGGGGCGAACCGATTTGGATGACCAGATCGATGTACCCAATGTCGATCCCCAACTCCAACGAAGCGGTCGCCACCACCGCTTTGAGTTTGCCTTCCTTAAGACGTTGTTCGGTCTCCAATCGAAACTTGGCCGCCAACGAACCGTGATGGCTGCTGACGGCGTCTTCGCCCATCAATTCGGTCAGCAGGTGCGTAATTCGCTCCGCCATTCGCCGCGTATTGACGAAGATCAACGTGCTGCGGTGATTGTTGATCAACTCGGCGATCCGCTCATTCACCTCAGCCCATTGCTCGTGCATGCAAACGGCGCCGAGTTCGCTGGGCGGGACTTCAATCGCCAAGTCCAATTCGCGCTGATGACCGACATCAATGATTTCGCAAGGAAGTTGTTCGGCGTTTCTTTCATGGAACCCGACCAGAAACCGCGCCGTATCTTCGATCGGCCGCTGCGTGGCTGAAAGTCCCACGCGTTGAAACGGCCGTTCGCACCACGCCTGCAGGCGTTCCAAGGTCAACGACAAGTGCGAGCCCCGTTTATCGCTGACCAGGGCGTGTATCTCATCGACAATCACCGTCTCGACAGCCTGCAGTTTTGCGCGGCTCTTTTCAGCGGTGAGCATCAAGTACAACGACTCGGGGGTCGTGACGAGAATGTGCGGTGGTTTCCGCACCAGCGCGGCGCGTTGCGACGACTTAGTATCCCCGGTGCGCAGGCCCACACGAATCGGCGGGACATCGATGCCGTTTTCAGCGGCCAACGCCATAATCTCGTTGAGCGGGTCTTCCAGATTGCGGTGCATGTCGTTCGACAGCGCCCGCAGCGGCGAGACGTAGACGACATAGGTCCGCTGCTCAAGTTCCCCCGCCAGCGCCAACTTCAACAACCGATCAATCGCCGCCAAGAAAGCGGTCAAAGTTTTTCCGCTCCCCGTCGGAGCAGCAATCAAGGTGTGCTGTCCATCAGCAATAAACGGCCAACCGCGCTGTTGCGGTTCGGTCGGCGCTGCGAACCGGGAGCGGAACCATTGTTGAATCAGCGGATGGAAGTTGTGAAGCGTGCTCATGATTTCGTGCATCAGCCCGTTTTTATTTTACATGTGCACAAAGGGATTGGATCGTTTTTCTTCACCGGTGGTGGTCGACGGTCCATGTCCGGGATAAACGATGGTCTCATCCGGCAACGTATACAACTTCGTGCGAATGCCGTTGAGCAGTTTTTGTTCGTTGCCGCCGGGAAAATCAAAGCGGCCAATCCCGCCTTGGAAAAGCACATCGCCGCCCAGCACAATGTGCGGCTCGACTTGTTCGATGACGTACACCACATGCCCAGCGGAATGGCCGGGAATTTCTAACACACGCAGCGAAATCCCGGCTGCTTCAATCACATCCCCCTCATCGACGGTCCGATCGGCCGGCGGGCTGGTGATACTCCCCCCAGCCAGCGCGCTGAGATTGGCCCGCGCATCGGTCAGCATCCCAGCATCCCCGGTGCCGATGACCAGCGGGACATCCGGCCATCGTTCCTTGAAAAATCCGTTGCCGGCAATGTGATCGGCGTGGCCATGCGTGAGTAGCACCATCGCCGGTTCGACGCCGAGCGACTTCATTTTCTCGGCGATCGCTTCGGGATCAAACCCCGGATCGACAACCAAACAATCGTCACGTCCTTCGACGCGGACAATCAAGCTATTTTCCATAAACGGGGGCGAGACAATCGTGTCGACAGCAATATTCGCACTGGGCAACGGGGGGCCTCCTGGTTTTATCCTGGCAGTGGTATTCTCGATTATAATTTTCGTCTGAGTATTGTATCCCGGTTGCCGGTGAGATGTTATCCTCGGCAGAAATACGTCGTGAAAATTGTTGCCGGAGTGCGTTCTCAACGAAATGCGGATAGGAATATGAATTCATCAGACACGGGAAAAATTGCGGTTGTCGTCGGGGCTTCTAGCGGAATGGGGCGAGCGATCGCTGCGGCGTTGGCGGCTGCCGGCGCGCATGTCGTGGCTGCGGCACGGCGGGAGACCGCGTTGCGAGAACTCCAACAGGAAGCTGAGAGCAACGGACACCCATTGGAGATTATCCCCGTGGACACGACCGTCCAGGGTGATGTCGAGCGGCTGATTGAAGAGACAGTCGCCAAATTCGGCCGGATCGACCTGTTGGTCTATGCCACCGGCACGAACATTCCCGACCGCAGTTTGGACGCACTTTCGCCCGACACTTGGGAAATGATGTTGTCGACAAATCTGACCGGCGCATTTTTATGCACTCGCGCGGTCGTGCCGGTGATGCGCGCCGGCGGCGGGGGATTGATTGTGTATCTCTCCACCGGCGCCGTACAAATGCCGGACGTCTCCGGCGTCGCCTATCAAGCCAGCAAACATGGCCTGACCGGTTTGGCGCACGGCACACGGGTCGAAGAAAAAGCAAACGGCATCCGCACAACCATCATCTTCCCCGGCCTGTGCGACACAGAAATCCTCGACAAGCGTCCCACGCCCACACCGCGCGAAGTGCTTGATCAGGCCCTACAACCACAAGACGTCGCCGACGCCGTGCTGTTTGTTGCTGGACTGCCGGCCCGGGCGGTGGTGCCGGAGTTGCAGTTGTTCCCGAGCCGGTTGTGAGGTGGGTGTGTGTGATGCTCAGTGCCCCGACGACATCTTCAACCCAATAATACCCACAATAATCACACCCACAAACACAAACCGCATCAACTCGGCCGGTTCTTTGAACAGCAAAATGCCCAATACAAACGCGCCCACGGCGCCGATGCCGGTCCAGACGGCGTAGGCGGTGCCCATGGGAATCGTACGTTGCGCAAGCAACAGAAACGCTCCGCTGAAAATCATCGACAGCACCGCCCCGGCCAGTGGCCAAAAGTGGTAGCCTTTATCGTCGACGCCATATTTTAAGCCGACCGGCCAACCCCATTCCATCAGACCGGCGAGCAGTAGGTAAATCCAAGGCATGGTTTTCTCGGTGTGGTTAGTGGTCTAGGTGTTCCATTCGTCTGGGGCAAATTCAATGTTGCCCGGCTTAACGTCCGCCAAATAGATTCCGTAACGGCGAAAACCTGACAGAATTGATAGGACTTTTGGCCAATTCTGGCCGAATTGTTCGCGTTTTTCGCGTTCCCATTCTTCGTAAACCTCTGGCGGATAATCGGCCGATCTGGTATCTAAGCTGGCACCAGCAAAATCAACGACGAATGGTGGCGAGACGATTTCTATCTCGACTACCCAAAGAAAGTCATCATAATCGACTAATGCGGGTACGGCGAATCCTTCGATTTTTTCAATGTGGTTTTTCCTGAGTCTCAAATAGACGTCTCGTTCCTTGTGATACAATTTATCGAACCGAAGCGATTTGATGACCGATTCTTGATTCGTTGAAAAGACCACTCCGTCATAGCCAGCACCTAGTTGTTCTTTTAGTTCGATACGACGGTTTTTCGCATATTCGCGTGCTCGGCGAATCGCATCGGAATGCATCCACATGATTGATGAATCAGACATTCGACCGCATTACTCCGCAGAGGTGCAGTTGTTTCTTGAAGCGAACGGACAATCATGGCGCTTGGCTAAGGTCGGCCCCGGGCGGATCGTCCCGCGTGATAAGATTGAATTAGAAGCTGGCCCTGCGGAAATCTTAATGATTGTAGATGGCCATGAACGGCGTTGGAGCGTCTATCTCGTCGATGGCATAGTTCCGTTTGACACCGAAGCGAGAACTGTGGCACGCTAACAGATTGTACCCGATTCACTGAGATATTGCGGCGGACCTACCCCGCGCAAACGATCGGTTCCGACGCACAAGACGCGCACCATTGTTGCCACATTGATTGATAGGCCATTTCCAAACGGTGTGTGAAACCCGCCGCATCGCACAGCGATGAGCGTTGCATGGCGTCGCGAAGTCCGTTGCGGAGGATGGTGAGCCGTTGTTCATCGCGAGCCAATTCGCCGGCGATTTGCACGTACTCCGCTTCGTCATGAGCCACTAGCTTATTCAGACCCAACTGCGACAACAAACTTGTGCCGACGCGACTGACGTGCGTGGCGCCCGATAGGGTCACCACCGGTACGCCCATCCACAATGCCTCGCAGGTGGTGGTGGTTCCCCCGTAGGGAAACGTGTCCAGGCCGATGTCGATTCGGTTGTACAGCGCTAAATGCTCCGCAGCGTCTTCGACATGGCCCAGCAATTCTAGCCGGTGTGCGGGGATGTCTAGTTCCTCGAATCGTTGTGTCATACGCGTGCGGACCGATTCGTCGCGCAGCGCGCCATTTTTCAGACACAATCGCGATTCGGGTACCTGCTGCAATAACTCCGCCCAGATGCGCATTACGTCGGGCGTGATTTTGGCTAGGCTGTTGAAGGAACCGAACGTGACGTACCCGTTTTGCGTACACGGCAACGCAGCGACTTCCGGCGCTGCTTCGGGCGGGGCGAAACAGAGGAACCCGCCCGGCAGACGGACCAACGTCTCGCGGCAATACTCGTCGCTAAACCACGGATCGGCCCAAGCATCGCTGATACGGTAGTCCATCGTCGCCAGGCCGGTCGTGGTGGAGTCTCCCAGATAATTCACCTGAATTGGCGCCGGCTTGCGGGCAAACAGGCGCAGTCGATGCCGCGCCGTGTGTCCTGCCAGATCAACCAGAATATCAACGCGATCCGCCGCGATTTGTTGCGCGACCTGTTCTTCACTCATGCCGTAGATATTCCGCCAGGTTCCCACCAACGATTGCAAATGCTGCGTCATTTTGTCAGGAACGGCAACATCAGCGTAGCAGACGACATCAAACTCGCTGCTATGATTGGAGAGTATCGGGTCAATGAAACTGGCCACCGCGTGTTCTCGAAAATCGGGTGAGATGTAACCGATTTTGATGATCCCGCCATTGATCTCGCTGCTGTGATGCGTTTGTTGCGGGGCGATTTGCGTGGCAACGTTGTCACCCCATTCACAGCGACGCTGGTGGATTTCTTGCGGGCAAATGTCGGCCGTATAATCCAATGTCATCAACGCATTGGATTGCGCCAAATGGTGCCGTGGATCGAGCGTTAAAACTTGTTCGAAACAGGTGCGGGCCTCATCAACGCGGCCTTGAATTCGCAGCGCCGATCCCAAGCTGTTGTAGGCATCGGCAAATTGCGGGCGGCACGACAACGCGCGGCGAAAGCATTCCTCTGCTTCGGTGAGGCGGTCCTGGGCATCGAGGCACAGACCGAAGTTGTGCCAACTGTCCGCGTTGGTTTCATCGAGGGCTAGGACGCGTTGGTAACACTCGGTCGCTCCCGCAAGATCGCCTTGCGTTTGCAGTGCCGCCCCGAGGTTGTTTAGCGCATTGAGGTGCTCTGGTTGTACCTGCAGCACCGACCGGTAGGCAGACACCGCTTCGGCGAGCCGACCGGCAGCTTGCAATGCATTGCCGAGGTTGAAGCGAGCCTCGACATAATTCGCATCGAGTTCCGCCGCCCGTTCAAAGCTTCCAATCGCTGCGTCAAGCAACGCCAATTCGCGCTGCGCAGCACCGAGATTGTTGTGAAAGACGGCCGAGTTCGGCGAAACATCAATCGCTTGTTGAATCGATTCAATCGCCTCGTCATGCGCGCCTTGTTGAAAGGCGACCACTCCCAACAAATGCAGAGCATCGGCATTGCGCGGATCGATCGACAACACCTGCCGATAGATCGCCGTCGCTTGCCCGAGTTCGCCCGCTTGATGCAGTCTTAAGGCGTCATGGATGTTGGGGGTGCTGTTCTGCATAGCCGGATTCGATTCTTATGAAAGTCGCTGTCAGGCCGCAGCGGTGTCACCGCCGGCGAGCCGGTTCAGATAGATCTGTTGAATGTTGCAGCCGGTCAATGCGTCGTAATGCTGCAGCGCCAACGCCGCCATATCGTAGGAGCGATAGACCTCGTGCAGGATCACCGCCAGATTGAGGAGTTTTTCCGCCGCCAATTCACCAAAGGACTCAAAACTTTTGACATAAACCGCATCGGCCCACAGCCATTGTCCAAATCCGCGATACGGTTGATTGCTGAGCATCAACGGTTTAAACGCGCGACCCGCATGTCCTTCGAATTGGTGAAACAAAAATCCCTGCTCGCGCAAATGGCTATCAACATCGGCGAACAACGGCGCTTGTTTGTAGAGTGGCACGAAATGGACTTCGGTTTGCACCACGAGTGTATCTTTCAGCACGCGTGACGCGCCGCGAAAAACATCCAGCTCCGCGCCATCGACATCGACCTTCAGCAGGTCCACGTCACCCACTTCGGAGATTTCATCCAACCGCCGCGTCTGCACCTGTGCGGTCTGCACGACCCTCATGTATTCTTCTAAGTGCTGGAAGTGGCCCAACAGCGGTAGATTGGGTTCGTACAACGACGAGGACATCGCTGCCTGGGTGATGTAAAACGGATGGACTTTGCCGTCGCCCACAAAATTCGGCAAATACGTCAAATGGTCCGCCGATTGTTGATTCAGCTTTTCGCATTCCTCTTCAATCGGTTCGAATCCCACCAGATGTGCTAAACCGCGATCGAGCAGCGACTGAAACGACGTATCGCCACCGACATCCATCGCACCGATATCGACGATGGAGATTTCCGAAAGCGCGTCGCCCAGTATGGACGTGATATCAAACATGCTGCCACCGTTGAATTTGGACCGTTCAATCAGGACTGTGTCTCTTGTTGAAACATCGACGACATTTGTTCCGTTGTGGAGACGTGCGAGAGAAAATTCGGGGCGGCAATCGCTGCCGGCGCGCTTTGTGCGACTCCTTCGGGATGGGCAAATCCCAACAACTCCAGCGACTTCCAATAGTCGGCGTTGGCTTCGCATTGTTGCAGCAGTTCGGATTCAAAATCCCGCCGAGGCAATTTTTTAATCGCCGTCTCGGCGCGGTTTTGGTTCATGTCGCCGGTGACCTTGGAGTACTTCACCCATTCGGTTTCGAAACTCGGATCGTATTGCAGATCTAAACGCTGGCACAGTTTTTGAATTTCGGTCGTCGGCGAATCGACAAGGTCGTCGTACCGCACAAATTCCATCTCGACACATTTTTCGGCGAAATGCCGATATCCGGTCAGATATTGTGCCAACGAGACATGGCCATCAATCACAGCCAGTCGTCGCAAACTGAGCCATTGATCAATCGGATGCCGCACACTGGCGGTATGCCGGATATCAAAGCGGTCTTGCAGTGCTTCGACGATCGACAATTTATACGTCGGAGCCGGAAACGGGGGATGCGCGGTGAAGTCGGCATGCGACCAGTCCCGCAACAACAAAGTTTGTCCCCGTGCGGCGCAGCGGTGGTGGACGAGCTCGATCAATGTGGCATAGTCCAACGACGTTTGCACGGTCAGCATTTCAGCTTCTTCGACGGTGAACAATTCATGCCATTTGTAGGCTTGTAGGATCGGATGGAACTGGATGCAGGAACCGATTGTCGCGGGCGTGATTTCCCGATAGGGAACCGGACTGACTTCGCTGAGCAACGTCACCCCTTGCATGCTGCCCAAACAGCGGGAAATAATCGTCCCCCCACTGCGGGCCATATGATGCAGAATTCGGATGGTCGGCTTGGCGTTGGCAGATTCCATGTCCAGATACTCCCGAAGCCTCAGTGAAGAGGCGAGATGTAAGGCACTATTTTTCAACAGGTTATGACAAAATGAGTTCCTGCGGTGCCGGCGCACGGTTTTCCAGCCGCGCGATCGGTCAAATCGATACAATCAGTATCGGCTCGCCAAAGCCCCTAACTGAGCATCCAGGTCACAAAACCAGAGATTTTGAGGCACCCCGACAATTGTGCCGCCCCTTCAGGGCGAATTTGGGGTGCGATCAACCTATCCCAGGGCGTCGCTGCGCTCTGCCCTGGGCTGGCATGTCAATGCCCCTATAGGGCGAATTCGTTGGGGCGAATTTGCTAGCCCCAACGGGGCCACACATGTCAGCCCAGGGCAATGGCGCGTGAGCGGAGCGAACGCCCCGCCGCCCTGGGTTGGGAGGGCGGTAAGGCGAATTCGCCCTGAAAGGGCGGCACAAATCTCAATTCGCCATTGCCGCGCTGCCGTTCATCGAATACCGCCGCAAACACACCTTCAAATCCCGAATACGTGCCGTTCTCCCCTTATCCCGGGACAGCGCGGCAAAATCGCCGTAAGTTGCTCCCCTTGACTGGCTTGGACCACGCATCTATACTCGCGCGTCCAACGCTGCGACAAACTCTTAAGCCGCAAAAAACGCGGAAAAGTGGCGGAACGGGGTCGCTCACCACATGGAGCACACCGGCCGACCGCATTTCTTTGTCGAGCGATCAAATTTCCACCAACCGCCCATGACGGCTGCCTGTGACAGTCTGAATAAACCATCATGAAAAGCGAACACCGCCACGAGTTGCAGACCAATGATCTCAGCAAGCTGACGCAGAAAGGCGTCCGGTTTGTCGAAGAACATGCAATGAAAATCACGGTCGTCATTTGTGCGATCACGGTCGCAATTGCCGGTTATCGAATTTATGCGACCCAAGCCGCCTCGACGAGCGCAAATGCTTGGTACGACTTCTCCACAGCGCGTTCGCCCGACGACTTCGCCACGATTGCTGAGAACGACCGTGTCAAAGGGACCGTCGCCGCCGACTGGGCAATCTTGTTGGGAGCCGAAGGACGCTTGTCACGGGCCATTCAAGGAATGTTCACCGACCGTGCGAATGCGGTTACCGAATTGACTGCGGCCCGCGACAACTTTCAAAAACTGGTCGACAATCGCGATAAAATGATCAAACAACGCGCCATTTTTGGCTTGGGCCGCGCGGAAGAATCACTGGGAAATCTGGAAGCCGCACGCGCCGCGTACAGCGAACTGGGCGGCGACGAATTCAAAGATTCCGTCTACCACAAAATGTCACAAGAACGCGCCGAGTACTTGGCCAAATCTGGCCCGCAGGCGTTTTATGCGTGGTTCGAAAAACAGAATCCCAAACCGGCCGAACCTCCCAAACCGGATAGCGGATCAGGGCAGCCAGGTGGCAGTATTCTCGATTCCGGTGAGCTACCCTTTGGCGGCGGACCGAATAGTCTGGAGAACCCATTACGGGGGTTGCCGAACCTGGACGACTCTGACAATGAAGGTCCCGCGGACACGGATGCGAAACCGGACGCGGAAGCCAAGCCGGACGCGGAAGCCAAGCCGGACGCGGAAGCTAAACCGGACACGACGGCTGATGATGCCGCTGACAAACCGGATGCCCCGGCCGACGACGCTACTGAAGCGCCTGCCGAGCCCGCTGAAACTCCGGCCAAACCCAGCGAATCCACGACCGAGGCTGACACGGACGGCGCCGCCGACAATACCGACGACGCAAAATGAATGTCCCCGAATCGCCTGAGCCGATTTCTCTGGCCGTGGAAGACCGCGCGCATGGTTGGCGGCTCGATCACTATCTGACCCGGCTGTATCCCAACTTTAGCCGCTCCGCATTCCAAAAATCGATCTCCGCCGGAACGATCTTGGTCAATGGTCTGGAAGCCAAACCAGCCCATCGTTTGCGGGTCAATGACATTCTGTCGGTCCAACTGCCAACAGTGACCGACGGCGGAATCCCGGCTGAGAACATCCCGCTCTCGATCATTCACGAAGACGACTCGCTGGTTGTCATCAACAAACAGGCCGGCATGATTGTGCACCCCGGCCGCGGCAATCCGCACGGGACGTTGGCAGCGGCGCTGCAATATCATTTTGATTCGCTGAGCGATGTCGCCGGCCGTTTTCGTCCCGGAATTGTGCATCGCTTGGACCGGGACACCAGCGGGTTGTTGGTGGTGGCGAAGGACAATCAGGTCCATAATCGTTTGAGCAGCCAGTTTGAACGCCGCGAAGTGAAAAAAGTGTATCACGCGATCGTGTGGGGCGAAGTCGAACTCGATAGCGACTATATTGAGACCCACGTGCGGGTACATTCCAAGAATCGTGAGAAAATGACGATCTGCCCGCCCGGCGGCGAAGCGCGCGAGGCGGTGACGTTTTACGAGGTCATTGAGCGTTTTCGCGGCTTTACGCATGTGCGATTGCACCCCCGCACGGGACGCACGCACCAATTGCGAGTGCACATGCAATACCTGGGACATTCGCTTGTCGCCGACCGTCTCTACGGCGGACATGCCAAGTTGGACCTGGAACGGCTCGTTACAGGTGAGAAATTTGCCGCAGCCGGTTACACTAGTGAACATGCCGATGATGAAACTTCCAGCGGGCGGCGTGCCTCGCTCATCAGCCGGCAGGCATTGCATGCCCGGCGGTTGTCATTCACACATCCAGCCGACGGACAATGGTGCGAGTTTGAAGCTCCATTGCCCAGCGACATGCAAGCCTTGTTGAACGCCCTTCACGAACATAGAGCGAAATAGCGATGCGAGTGGCAACGATTCAACTGGCCGACCAATCGACTCATCTGGCCTTGATTGAAGAGAAACGCGTGCGGATGTTGGACCTGATGCAGGTCGACAATTGTCACAATCTCGCCGATTTGCTGCATAGCCCCGATCCAATCGGGCTGGCCAAATATCTCATCGACCAAAAAGCAGCTCCGATTGGAATCGAAGAGGTCAACTTTCGCGCACCTGTCGATCGCCAAGAAATCTGGGCCGCCGGTGTGACCTACAAACGCAGCCAAGTCGCACGGATGGAAGAATCGGATACGGCTGCGTCTCACTACGACCGCGTCTACACCGCCGATCGACCGGAGTTATTTTTCAAAGCCACCCCCAGCCGCGTCTCCGGACCGGGCGAACCAGTCCGCGTTCGCTTTGATAGCGGATGGTCCGTCCCCGAACCTGAGTTGGCGCTGATGGTCTCGCCGGAAAAGAAACTCGTCGGTTTGACAATCGGCAACGACATGTCCGCCCGGGACATTGAAGGCGAAAACCCGCTCTACCTGCCCCAGGCAAAATTCTACAACCAATGCTGCGGCTTGGGACCATGTGTCCTGATCCCGGAAGAACCAATCGACCGCGCCGGCACTAGTATTGTCCTGTCGATCAAACGAGGCGGCAACGAAGTCTTCTCTGGCGAGACCAACGTCGATCAAATGGCCCGCAGCTTCGAAGATCTCATCAGTTGGCTGGGAAAAGAAAACGACTTCCCCCACGGCGCGATCCTGCTCACCGGCACCGGCATCGTCCCGCCGGATGAATTCACATTAGAGCATGGTGACGAAGTCGCAATCACCATCACCGGCATCGGCACGCTCGTCAATCCGGTCGTGAAGGACTGATCAGCAACGTCACCGTCCCCACGCTCCTACCCCCCTCGTTCCCAAACTCCGTTTGGGAACGCCCCCCAGCGAAGCTCTGCTTCGCACGCCCCACACTCAACAAACATCAACACGTCTTGTTGACACGCTCCATCGAAGCAGAGCTTCGAGAAAGTGGGTTCCCAAGCAGAGTTTGGGAACCAGTGGACCTGTGCACGGTCGAAGCATACCTAAGCACCCGCCGGCGCACCCCAGTGGTCGCGGTAGGAGCGGGACACCAGCGCGTTCGCTTCGTCGTCGTTGATGAACGTTTCTTGCTCCGGATCGAATTCCAGCGAACGGCCTAGACGCGTTGCGATGTTGCCCAGATGGCATAGTGACGAACTGAGGTGGCCGTGCTGAATATCACCATTCGGGCGACGTTCGTTACGCACGCTGTCGAGAAAGTTGGCGACATGTTTCTCGGCATTTTGCGGTTCAGGCATTACCGCAACTTCGGTGCGGCGATTGCGCTCACCCAGGACCTGGATTTTACCGCGGCGGCTGAGAAACAGTTGCCCATCGGTCCCGTAAAACTCAGCGCCACTATCGACGTTGTGCGGATAGTTGGTGGACCACAACCGTTGTTCATAGATGAACATCCGCCGGTTGCCCGGCTTGCCGTCGCCGGGATATTCGAAGGTGACTTGTTGCGTATCGGGAAATTGCTGATCGTCGTCAAAGAAATATTTCCCACCCACGGCTGTGACTTTCGAGGGGTGCGTCGTGACGCCCAGTCCCCAGCGCGCATAATCAATATCGTGCACGCCATCGTTCCCCATGTCGCCCGTGCCAAAGTCGTACCACCAATGCCAACCATCATGAACGCGGTTCTCCTGGTAGGGAACCATCGCTGCCGGGCCGACCCAATTGTCGTAGTCCAGTCCGTCGGGCGCCTCACTCGGTTTACCATGACCAATGGATTTGCGCTTTTGAATATTCCAGGCTTTAACCACCAGCACATCGCCGATAATCCCCTCACGCAATTTTTGCACCGCCTCGATCATCATGTCGGTGCTGCGGACCTGTGTGCCATGTTGCACAATCCGTTTGTTACGTCGTGCCGCATCGACCAATAAGCGGCCTTCGCGGATATTGTGCGAGCACGGTTTTTCGACATACACATGCTTGCCCGCTTCGCAGGCTAAAATCGCCGCCGGCGCATGCCAATGGTCGGGCGTGGCCACAATCACGGCGTCGACAGCTTTGTCGTCCAGCACCCGCCGCATATCATTGACCGCTTGAGGAGTCTTGCCGGAGATCTCGCGTCCCCCGCGAGCGAGCCGGTCCTGGTCGACGTCGCAAAGATAGGTGACCTCCACGTTTTTTTCGTTGGCGAACAGGCCGGAAAGATACGTTCCCCGCCCCCCGCAGCCAATGAGTCCCACGGTCACCTTGTCCGCCGCGCTGGCGGCTCGTGCCGGCATGGCCATGGCTCCCAGGCCGGTTAGTACGGAGCCTTGTAGAAACGTGCGACGATTCGTAGTCGGCATCTTTGGGCCTCCCTGTGTGGAACGACTGAGTCGGCATGATCATCTGCAATCCGTATTATGCATCATTGTGCCAGCAGAATCCGTGGTTTGCCATGTCAAAAGCTGCCGATCAGTAAACAGACGGGTTTCGTCTCAACGCGGCAGTGCGTATAATTCGATTCCGCGTCAGGCAGGGTGCCCGCCTCGCACGCCAACAACTTCCCCAACGTGTAAGAAATCAAATGGGATTTGAAAACAGAGACTACGCCCGCAGCGGCAACAGCGGTGGCTATGGCGGCGGCTATGGCAATTCCGGTGGCAATTGGGCGATCAATTACCTGTTGGTCGCCAACATCGCCATTTTCCTGCTGCAGCAGCTTTCTCGCCAGCCAGGAATGGGCGCTGGTAATGACCCGGTATCGAATTATCTCAGTTTGAGTCTCCATTCCCTGGAGCAATTCCAAATCTGGCGATTGGTCACCTACGGTTTTTGCCACGGCAGCTTTATGCACATTTTTTTCAACATGTACGTGCTGTGGATGTTTGGCCGCATTGTTGAACCGATTTACGGCTCCAAGGAATTTCTGGCATTTTACCTGACTGGCATAGTTGTCAGCGGACTATGCCACGTCGGGATTCAACTCGTTGACGGAAACATCGCCGGTGTGATTGGGGCATCGGGCGGCGTGAATGCGGTCGTCTTTTTGTGTGCCATGCTTTATCCACGGATGACGATCCTGTTTATGTTCGTGATCCCCATCGAGTTTCGATTCTTGGCCGTGGGTTACGCACTCATCGATCTGTTCGGCGTCATCAGCCCTGGTGATTCGGTGATCGCCCACGCGGCCCACTTGGGGGGAGCGGCATTTGGTGTCGCCTACAAATACTTTGGCTGGCGGATCATGCCGCTGCTCAGTTTTGGCAATTGGAAAATGCCAAAGCGCCGTCCCAAGCCCAATCCCGAGATCCGCCCCTATCGCCCGCCGGAACCGCCCGCGTCACAAAATCTCGATAGCCGCGTGGATGAGATTTTGATCAAAATTCAGGAGCAGGGCGAAGCTAGCCTGACTGATGAGGAACGCAAAATCCTCACCGATGCCAGCAAGAAATACAAAAACCGCCCCTAGCAACATATCGAATAACGGGTGCCACTGGCGGCTCGTCCCAATCCTGTTCGGCACGGAATTTGCGCCATGGGATATGGTAGTCGATAAAACTGCCAATTTGACGGGGAGGCGCCCTGTGGCCAGGAAGAAAGCGAAGCGGGTTTCCGATGCGGATTTGACCGGACTGAAATATCTGAAACGAATCTCTTCGCTGCTCAAACGCTTGCGGCCCGTCGGCTGCGAACGGGACAAAGCCGGCAATCGTGACTTGTTTTTTGATCAGTATTGCGGGTTGATGCTGCTGTCTATGTTCAACCCGATCGTCACTTCGCTGCGCGGCATGCAACAAACCAGCCAGCTCAAAAAAGTGCAACGCTTGCTCGGTTGCCAACGGGCTTCGCTGGGTTCGTTGTCCGAAGCGGCACGTGTGTTTGACCCGGAATTGCTGCGGGAAATCGCCGGTGAACTGCTCCAGCGCGCTCCGCAACGCGCCGACTGCGACCCGCGGCTGAAAGACTTTGCGCAGACCTTGACCGCCGTCGACGGCAGTCTGCTGAAGAAGCTGCCGCAAATCACGCAGGCCTGTTTCGCCACCCGCAACGATCGCGGTTTTAAGCTGCACGCGCACTTTGAAATCCTTAAAGGCGTGCCTGTCAAATCGGCAGTCACTGACGCCAGCGGCCAAGGACCGGCCAATGAAAAAAATGTGTTGCGCAGCCAATTGGAACCGGATCGCTGCTACGTGATCGATCGCGGTTACGAACAATTTTCGCTGTTCAACGCGATCGTCGATGTCGGCAGCAGCTACGTTTGCCGCATCCGCAACGACCGCGCGTTTACGGCTGACGAGGTTCGCGAACTGGACGAGGAGGCGCGGGCGGCGGGCGTGTTGGAAGACGCCATCGGCCAACTCGGTTCGCCCAAATCGCGACGGATTGAGCATCCGCAGCATCGCGTGCGGCGGGTGGTGATTCGCGCCGAAACGCATCCCAAGCGAGGCGGACGCAAGCGGGCCGCTGCCACGCACGACGTCGTGCTGGTGACGAACTTGCTGGACGTGCCGGCGGAAATCATCGCGTTGATTTATCGCAGTCGCTGGATGATCGAATTGTACTTTCGGTTTTTGAAACATGTGCTGGGCTGCCGCAAGTTATTAAGCGACTGTGACAACGGAATCGAAATTCAAACGTACTGTGCGATCATCGCTTGCCTGCTGATCAGCCTAGTGACCGGCCGCAAGCCGACGCTGCGGACGTATGAAATGCTTTGTTATTACTTCCAAGGTTTGGCGGATGAAGAAGAACTACTGGCCCACATAAACCGTTTGCCGCCGCACGCCACGACAAGCGTCTAACCCCACTCGCTCCGCGACTCCCCGCAGATGACGAGCCGCTCAACGCTGCGCTGAGACAACTCCCCACCCCACCAACCGCAGCCCTTGCAGCCACGCCCTCCCCCAAAAAACAAGCAAACACACCGCCACCTTGCCATCACGCCCAACAATAGCAACAATCGAGCCGAACAGGATTGGGCTCGTCCGCCAGTGCGGGGTGCATTCCCTGAAACACACAGGCGGGCAAGCCCAATCCTGTTCGGCACGGAATTTGCGCCATGGGCTTTGGTAGTCTTTCATAACTGCCAATTTGACGGAGAGGCGCCCTGTGGCCAGGAAGAAAGCGAAGCGGGTTTCCGATGCGGATTTGACCGGACTGAAATATCTGAAACGAATCTCTTCGCTGCTCAAACGCTTGCGGCCCGTCGGCTGCGAACGGGACAAAGCGGGCAATCGCGACTTGTTTTTTGATCAGTATTGCGGGTTGATACTGCTGTACATGTTCAACCCGATCGTCACTTCGCTGCGCGGCATGCAACAAACCAGCCAACTCAAAAAAGTGCAGCGCTTGCTGGGCTGCCAACGGGCTTCGCTGGGTTCGTTGTCCGAAGCGGCACGTGTGTTTGACCCGGAATTGCTGCGGGAAATCGCCGGTGAACTGCTCCAGCGCGCTCCGCAACGCGCCGACTGCGACCCGCGGCTGAAAGACTTCGCGCAGACCTTGACCGCCGTCGACGGCAGCCTGCTGAAGAAGCTGCCGCAAATCACGCAGGCCTGTTTTGCCACCCGCAACGATCGCGGTTTTAAGCTGCACGCGCACTTTGAAATCCTCAAAGGCGTGCCTGTCAAATCGGCAGTCACCGACGCCAGCGGCCAAGGACCGGCCAATGAAAAAAACGTGTTGCGCAGCCAATTGGAACCGGACCGTTGTTACGTGATCGATCGCGGTTACGAACAATTTTCGCTGTTCAACGCGATCGTCGATGTCGGCAGCAGCTACGTTTGCCGCATCCGCAACGACCGCACGTTTACGGCTGACGAGGTTCGCGAACTGGACGACGAGGCGCGGGTGGCGGGAGTGTTGGAAGACGCCATCGGCCAACTCGGCTCGCCCAAGTCGCGACGGATTGAGCATCCGCAGCATCGCGTGCGACGGGTTGTGATTCGCGCCGAAACGCATCCCAAACGAGGCGGACGCAAACGGGCCGCCGCCACGCACGACGTCGTACTGGTGACGAACTTGCTGGACGTGCCGGCGGAAATCCTTGCGTTGATTTATCGCTGCCGCTGGATGATCGAATTGTACTTTCGGTTTTTGAAACATGTGCTGGGCTGCCGCAAGTTATTAAGCGACTGTGACAACGGAATCGAAATTCAAACGTACTGTGCGATCATCGCTTGCCTGCTGATCAGCCTAGTGACCGGCCGCAAGCCGACGCTGCGGACGTATGAAATGCTTTGTTATTACTTCCAAGGTTTGGCGGATGAAGAAGAACTACTGGCCCACATAAACCGTTTGCCGCCGCACGCCACGACAAGCGTCTAACCCCACTCGCTCCGCGACTCCCCGCAGATGACGAGCCGCTCAACGCTGCGCTGAGACAACTCCCCACCCCACCAACCGCAGCCCTTGCAGCCACGCCCTCCCCCAAAAAACAAGCAAACACACCGCCACCTTGCCATCACGCCCAACAATAGCAACAATCGAGCCGAACAGGATTGGGGCAAGCCGCCAGTGCCACCCGGTCGGCGGGGGGGGGCACCCACTGCTAGTCGGTTTGTTCAATCGACGAACAAAAACTCGTTCGCGTTAAATAACAACCGGCACGCATTGGCTAGGCCATGTTGTTCGGCGTAAGCAGTCAGCGTCTGCGATTCTTGCTCGCTGGGCGCGCGTCCCAGGGCGGTCTGAAAGGCGAAGGCAATTTGCGCCGGCAGCCCTTCGGCTTGCGCTTGGGCGCGTGCAGCAAAATGTTCCGCTTGTCGCACCATGAATTTGTTATTCAGCAGCGATAGCGCCTGCAGCGCCGTGACGGTGGAGTTTCGCACCGGCACATTCTGCGAGGGATCCGCACAGTCGAGCGTTTCCATGAAGGGATCGGGGACTGAGCGGACGATGAAACGGTAAATGCTCCGTCGCAATCCACGGGGATCGTCGGGATCATATTTGTCGTACAAATAGTGCGGCGAGTGGTCATCGATGAAACCAAACAGATCAAAGCCCGGCCCATACATGGTCGTGTCCAATTTCCCACTGGTCGCCAACACAGCATCTCGTAGCGCTTCGGCTTCTAGTTGTCGGCGATTCATACGCCAGAGGAATTGGTTCCCCGAATCGATCTTCGAATTCTGTTCGTCATGCGCCGTCGATTGACGATAAGCAGCGCTAGTGACGATTAACTTGTGCAACCGTTTGAGCGACTGTCCGTTGTCACGAAAATCGGCCGCCAGCCAGTCGAGTAGTTCGGGATGCGTCGGCGTCGCCCCCATGTGACCAAAATCATTGGGGCTGTCGACGATTGCGCTGCCAAAATGGTAATGCCATACGCGATTGACGATTGACCGCCAGGTGAGCGGGTTTTTGGTGTCGGTAATCCAGGCTGCCAATTGGACCCGCCGCGCTCCTTCGTCATCGGGATTGTCGAGTTGGAATCGCGATGGCAATCCGGGGATGCAACCGACCGTTCCGGGTTGCATAATATCGCCCGGCTGTTTTTCGCTTCCCCGATTGAGCAGATGAATCTCGCGCGGCTGGCCACCGGTGGGGCGAAAACTTCCCGTATTAGGAAAATTGGTCGCAGCGGCATAAACCAACGGCGGTTTGGGCAACTTGGCCAAGGCCGCCTCAATGGGGGCCAACTGTTTTTCCAATTCCGCCACATCGGTTTTGGCTTTTTTGGCCGTATTGATTTTCGCACGGAGGTCGTTTCGCTCTGCCGTCAATTTTGCGCGTTCTGCCTCTACTTCGGCATCGATTTTATAGGGACGTGGTGCGCGATCGATCCCGGCGAACACTGCTTGCAAGCTGTAGTAATCCGCCTGGGTGATGGGATCGAACTTGTGGTCGTGGCACCGCGCGCAGTGCACTGTCAAACTGCAAAAGGTGGCCATCGTGTTCGTGACCATATCGTCCCGGTCGAGGTTGCGGGTGATCGTTTTATCAAGTGTCCCTTCACGCAGTTCTACGTGGCCCACAAAATCCCACGGCCCGGCAACGACAAAACCGGTGGCGATAATGCCATCCGGTTCGTTGGGAAAGAGCACGTCACCGGCTAATTGTTCGCGGACAAATTGCGCATAGGGTTTGTCGTCGTTGAGTGAACGGATCACATAATCACGATAGGGCCACGCATTAGGGCGACGCTTGTCTTTGTCGTAGCCGTGCGTGTCGCCATAATGCACCACATCGAGCCAATGCCGCGCCCAACGTTCGCCATACCGCGGCGAAGCCAACAACCGGTCGACCAATTTGTCATAGGCGGCCGGATCAGAGTCGGCCACGAATGCGTCAATCTCCTCCTGTGTCGGCGGCAGGCCGTGCAAATCAAACGTCAACCGGCGAATGAGCGTGCGGCGATCCGCTTCGGGGTTGGGAGTGAGTTTTTTCTGCGTAAGTTTTTCGAGAATGAACGCATCAACCGGCGTGCGGATCCACGGCGACTTCGCTGGCGGGACCGGCGGTTTAGCAAGCGGCCTGAGCGACCACCAATCGCCATCGCCCGGCTTGGGTTGGAGGATTTTTGCCTCGGGCCAGTTCGCCCCGGATTTGATCCATTGCCGCAAGTCTGCAATTTGTTCTTGGGTCAGGGGAGGGCCCCCTTCGGGCATCGCCGGATCCTCGCCGGTGACCATCTCCAACAGCAGACTTTCCTCGACCGCAGCGGCAAGCACCTCACCACTATCACCACCCTCGTGTAAGCCCTTGGCTGTAGAAAGATCCAAGCCCCCTTTTGCGTTGTCTCCATTGTGGCAACGCACGCAACGCCGTTCGAGCACTGGTGCGACCCGTTTGAGAAACAAGTCCTCATCAGCCCGTACCGCGGGCGCGAGTGCCAGGAAGATCGACAGTCCAACGAAAACGATGACACGCGGGTGCCACTGGCGGCTTGTCCGCCAGTGCGCACGGTTCTTGACTTCACGACGGCTAGAAACCGCGTCCGTAACTTGCACTGGCGGGAAAGCCGCCGGCGGCACCCGTCTTAGTGAGGCTACCAAACATTGTTGAATTGTTGCCATTCGTATTCGCATCATGCGCCTTCAACTGAAGTACTCAAATTACCTTCATTCAGTATATCTCGAACGGAAGGAAATGCCGAGTAACAACAGTCTATTGGCGTACTTTGCGGCCTTCAAATGCGAATACAAGAGAGTCCTTCATTTTTCGCACAGCGGCGCTTTTCGACATCATGCCTCGGCGGTAAACTCGGTGACTGCGAATTCAGCGATCAACACATTTATGAGGAAACAGCGATGGCATTTTTCACAGACATTTCCAAAATTGAATACGAAGGTCCCACAAGCAAAAACCCTTTGGCGTTTCGGCACTACAATGCCGACGAGATCGTCGAAGGCCGCTCGATGCGGGACCAGTTGCGATTCAGCGTTTGTTATTGGCATACGTTTCGCGGCACCGGAGCCGACCCGTTCGGCGCTGGGACCTTGCAGCGGCCGTGGGATGACGGGACCGAAAGCGTAGAGAATGCGATCAATCGCGTGCGGGTCGCGTTTGAGTTTATCGAGAAACTCGGCGCGCCGTTTTATTGCTTCCACGACCGCGACGTCGCCCCCGAAGGCGCCACCTTGGCCGAAAGCCACAAAAACCTCGACGCCGTCGCCGATGTCTTGGCCGAGGAACAACAGCGGACCGGCATCGATCTGTTGTGGGGAACTGCCAATCTGTTTTCGCATCCGCGGTATTTGCACGGAGCGGCAACCTCCTGCAACGCCGATGTCTTTGCCTACGCCGCTTCGCAAGTCAAAAAAGCGATGGAAGTCACGCATCGACTCGGCGGCGAGAACTACGTCTTTTGGGGTGGACGCGAAGGGTACATGAATCTGTACAACACCGACATGAAACGCGAGCTGGATCACTTAGCCGCGTTCATGCACATGGCGGTCGACCATGCAAAGAGCATCGGCTTCACCGGTCAGTTTTTGTTTGAGCCGAAGCCCAAAGAGCCGACGAAGCATCAATACGATTTCGATGCAGCCGCCTGCCTGAATTTTCTGCGGCAATACGATCTGCTGGATCATGTAAAACTCAACATCGAAACCAACCACGCCACGCTGGCCGGGCATACGATGGCGCATGAATTGATCTATGCGTCGATCCAAGGCGCGCTGGGAAGTATCGATGCCAACACTGGTGACCTGTTGCTGGGTTGGGATACGGATCAATTCCCGACCGACATTTATCTAACCACGCAATGCATGTTGGCTATTTTGGACCAAGGTGGCCTGGCGCCGGGCGGCGTCAATTTTGATGCCAAGGTTCGTCGCGAAAGTTTTGAGCCGATCGATTTGTTCCACGCACACATCGGTGGCATGGATGCCTTTGCACACGGGCTAAAAATTGCAGCGGCGATCCGTGCCGATGGCGTGCTGAGTGATTTCGTCAAGAACCGCTATCGCAGTTTCGACGAAGGGATCGGCGAGAAGATCGAGGCGGGGTCGGTCACCTTTGCCGACTTAGAGACCTACATGTTGGAGGCGGGTGAAGTCAGTCCCAACGAAAGCGGTCGTCAGGAGATGTTGGAGAACCTGGTCAACATGTATCTATAGCCGGCAGAACGGCTAACTCGTTTGGCTCCCTAGAAATAGAAAGAAGCGGCTGGCGCAGGCCAGCCGCTTCTTCTCGTTGTAACCCGTGTGCCGGTGGACCCGGCAGTCGTTTGTACACCAATGAAGTATGACTACTTCTTCTTTTTCTTCTTTTTGGCGGTTTTTTTCTTGGCCGCCTTCTTCTTGGCTACCTTTTTCTTAGCGACTTTCTTTTTAGCGGTTTTTTTCTTAGCCGCTTTTTTCTTGGTCGCTTTCTTCTTCTTCACGGCCTTTTTCTTGACGGCCTTTTTCTTGGTCGCCTTCTTCTTCACGGCCTTCTTCTTAGTCGCCTTTTTCTTTGCTGCCTTCTTGACAGCTTTCTTCGCTGCTTTTTTCTTGGCCACAGAAGTTCCTCCTTACAGAGCCAATTTGGTAGTCGTCTCGCCGCTGGCACCGGGCTTTAATTTCGGCAAAGACAAACCACACAACACCGAAACATGAATCCATTCCAACTTGTCGTACATGACAAGTGGCAGGAACGCTCATTGATCAACAGTCGCGTTATCAACCGCAAACATTGAATCGAAATTCAAGCAATTCATAACCGTCGAACTCTTGAAAAATTAGAGTGTTCACTTGACACGTCGACATGGTAAGCATTTCGAGAGATTGTGCAAGACGTCTGTGGAGCATTTTTCGTTTCAATTGCTTTGCTGTGAATGCTTTGCGCGAAGCGTCGCAACAATGCACTGTCATAGAATTCTGTATCGCAACAAAGAACGCGCGCAACAGCGCGCATGAAAAAACGCGAAAAACGCCTATAAAACAAGCGTTAATCGCGTACGTCGTTTTTCAGGATGCGCTGCGCATGCTACGCACGATCGCATTGACGCACTGTGAAGCATGCCTTCGAAGTAGAGTATTTCCTCTGCAAAATTTTTTTTGCAAACTTTCATTTTTTTTAAAAATACGCGCTCAATAACATGCTATCGACGTCTAAGAAACCGCGTTGAGCGTCTCTTGCATGTAACGAAAACTTTCGCGCGCGATCAGTTCAGCGCCCGGTTTGTAATCAAAAACTTCCACCGAAACCCAACCATCGTATTCAGTTTCCAACAACGCTTTGAAGATCGGCGCGAAGTCCGTTTCGCCCATTCCCGGTCCCAACAAGTTGCTGTCGTTGACATGAAAATGTCCGGTCACTTTTGCGTGACGATGTATCAATTCCGGAATCGAATCCGACTCGCTCAACATCGCTTTGACATCTTGATGCAAAATGAAATTCGGATGGTCTACCAACCCTATCAACTCCACCCCCTCGGCACAGGTGGTGATGAAGTTTGTCTCCTTCGGCGTGAGCGGTTCCATACATAACTTCACATTGCGATCACTCAAAACCGGCATCGCCTTGCGGAACACCTCAGCCGCATTGGCCAGCGCCTGTTCCCGCGACATCCCCTCCTCGAGATTCCGTTGTTGAGGTGAGCCAAACACAAGAACCTCACCCCCCAAATCAGCACATGCGTGGGCCAATTCGGCAATATAGTCCGCCGTATTACTGCGAACGCCTGCGTCGGCTGTGGTCAGATGTAGGCCTTCGGTTTTTGCCAGAAGCCAATGCAAGCCAACAACTTCCAACCCAGCGGCCTCCGCTTGCTTACGCAAGGTTTGTCGCTGTTCAGCGGTGACGTCGGTGACTCGGTCAGCCAGTGTGAACGGAGCGACTTCGATCCCCGTGTACCCCACATCAGCGATAAACTTGCATTGCCGTTCCCAATCCCAATCAACAAACAATTCTTGGCAAATGGCGAATTTCATCTTCGGTATCCTTCAATTCATTAGTACTGTTTTGCGCGGGACTCCCGACCCAGTCGGGTCATGACGGCAGTTCTTCCACTGCGCAGATTGTGTCGTCAATTTGTGAATCACCCCTCGGATTATGAATTCTGCATCGCTATGTACCCTGGCAAGCTTGGTACATATTCTGGTGGCGAGCAGGTCCTCCGCATCCGGGTTGATTACGGTCTGTAGGATAACAGTGATCACTGACGACGACGAGTCTCCTCAGCCGGTTTGTTGTTCGTGTGGCGAGAACCGGTAGAATGTTGCGTAGCCGCGTGTCTCCAATTCACCATGCCGCTGATTTGTTTTGTTAACAATCGGGGCCAAAGTGGCACATCGGTGGAATTGGATACCAATCGGCTCAGAATAACACGACCGCGACAACACGGCCGCGACACCTCGACTGAAACGCATCATGCTCACTCTTTATTTCTGGATCACACTTTGCGGTTACCTCGTAACGTTGCTATTGATCCCAGTCGTGCTGTTGCAGAAGAAGCGGCCGGTCTCAACCGTGGCTTGGCTGTTTTTGATCGTGCTCGCTCCCTATTTCGGCGCGTTGTTCTATCTCGTCTTCGGTGTCAACCGCGTGCAACGCCGCGTGATGCGTAAAACGGTCTCCGATCGCCAAATCTCGCGGCTCCTTCCTGAACTGACGCACTATCAATTGCTCCCCGGCGAAGGTCTCACCGCCAAGCAGCAGAACATTGTGCGGTTGATCAACCATCTCTCTTCCACGCGACCGACCATCGACAATCGTATCGAGTTGCTCAACGATACCAATCAGACCTTGGGATTGATCGAACAGGCGATCCTTGCCGCTGAGCATTCGTTGCATTTGGAGTACTACATTTGGCAAATGGATCGCACCGGCACACGCGTGCGGGACTTGTTGATTCAAAAAGCCGGTGAAGGCGTGACCGTCCGGTTTCTGTATGACGGAATCGGCTCGATGTTCCTTAGCCGCAAATTTCTGCGTCCAATGATCGATGCGGGCATCCAAGTCGCTGCGTTTCTACCGGGAAGATCGTTTCGTGAACGTTGGTCAATCAATCTGCGCAGCCATCGCAAAATTGTGATCGTCGACGGTCAAATTGGATTCACCGGAGGGATGAACATCGGCGACGAATACTTGGGACGCGATCCGCAACTGGGGTATTGGCGGGATACACATGTGAAGCTGCAAGGCCCGGTCGTCTTGCAGTTGCAACAAGTTTTCGCCGAGGATTGGTTTTATGCGGTCGGCGAGGAATTGACCCAACCGGAACTCTATCCCGATCCGCGCATCAGCGGCGACAACGTTGCTCAGATTGTCTCGTCGGGGCCGATCGATGAATTCAATTCGTTTCACGCGTTGTTCTTCGCCGCAATTGCTAAAGCCGAGCAGAACATCACGATGGCGACCAGCTATTTCGTGCCCACGGAACCGTTGATGTCCGCATTGACCACCGCCGCATTTCGCGGGGTCAAGGTCCGCTTGTTGTTGTCCGGACACGGGAACTATTGGTGGATGTTGTACGCGGGCCGTGGATACTACGACGAACTGTTGGACGCGGGAGTCGAAATCTTTGAATACCAAAAAGGTTTGCTGCACAGTAAGACGCTAACAATCGACGGCAATTGGTCGCTGGTCGGGACGGCGAATTTCGACGTGCGCAGTTTGTTGCTCAACTTCGAAGTCGGCGTCGCTGTCTATGATCAGGAAATGGCGCGGCAACTGGAAACCGCATTCGAGAAAGACATCGTCTCAGCGCGGGTGATTGACAGGGAGTCTTGGAATAAACGAGGTCTCGGCCGACGGTTGAGCGAAAACTTGATGAAGATCTTTTCGCCGGTCTTGTAACGTTCCCGCCATAAAGCTTACCCCCTCTCCCTCTGGGAGAGGGCCGGGGTGAGGGTTTTCGCATTACCAAGCGATGATCCATCTCACCGCATCGACCACCCATCATCTGTTTTGCACTCAAGGCAATGCATCATTCGAAGCTGTAAAAGAACGCGCGCAGAGTCGCGGAGGCGCAAAGAAGACAAAGAAAGGTTTTGGATGCTGCGTTCTTGAGAACTGAGCGGATCAGGTTCTCTTGGAGCTGCGCGTGACCAACCAGCGTTCATCAGCTCTTCACCTCAAAACGGTACCCCTCTGCGGCTCTGCGCGCGGCTTTTTCCAGGACGGTTTATCACTCGTCCTGCATCGAAAGAGGAGTCGCACCCACGGGGCAGGGGATGGATTAACTCTCCTGTTCGCCGCGTTCTTTTTCAGCAGCATCTTTCCAGGGTGATTCGGCCGGTGTGTCCGGTTTGACGTAGAACTCGCTAATGTCGAGTTGGTTTTTGGATTCACGTTCCAAGAGCGTCAGCCGTTTCTCCATGTTGATGAGCTTGGCTTTTAATTCCCCGACAAGTGACTCTTGCGAAGTCTTGGGTTGCGGACGGGGGACGGCCGGGTATCCCAGGTGCCGCTGCAGGGCGGCGAACATGTACAACGGATCGCGACCGCGGTTCGCATAAGCAATGCGTCCTGCCTTGTGTCCGAACAGCACCGGTTCGGCCGGCTGGTAGTCGGGATTGCGATTCTTGCGGCGGTACTCATCCACGGAGTACTGTGAACGCATGCAAATCAGATCGGCGAAATCAGTTGTCCCTAGCTGAAGACGCGTGCGCATGATCCATTCGGACCAATGTTTGTCATAAATCGGATCACCCGCCATCGCCTTCATGCCCGCGTCGTAGCCGAGCTTATTGCGGCTGAGGCATTCGAAGTGATAGACGAACATGCCAGCGGGGGTGGGATCCTTGATGCGATATTCCGCTTCGTATTGCAAAATCTCCAACGCCGTCCGCTGATCAAAGCGGGAATAATCGTCCTCGGCGGCTGAGATGATGTAGGTTTGAAACTCGGTGAAATAGTGGTCCAGCCGCGCCATTCCCTCGCCCATGCGTCCATTGAGAACCATCTCACCCACCAAAAATTCAAGCGCCATCGGCAATTTTGTGGTGGCCAGAATTTCCTCTTTGAGGTCGGCCAGGATCACTTGCGACGGTACGCTATCTTCTAACCGCTGACGAAACACGCGAAAGAAGTACGCCTGTTCCACATATTCTTCGGTTTCGAGCAAGGCGTGTGGCATGGGCCGCCAGGGGTCAGCGAAAGGAAACGATAATCGCCGCCTGTGCGACGCAATCGAGGAAAACCGCGGGGTCTGATGCGGAGTCGCAAGACTATTTCAACAACAATTCCGCCGCTTTATTCATATCGAGCTTCTCATCGATCAAGGTTAACTTGCCTTGCGCGGCGTCATAGACGGTTTTCAACGGCTGTAGCTCAGCGGTGGGTACGCCTTTGGTGCCGGCGACTGTCAATTCCGCCGGTGCGGCGAGTGCGGTCAGGCCTCCCAGTCCGCCATACTTCAGTGCGCCGGCCAACAGCATGGGGTCGTTGATTGACGTCACTGATTCAAATCCGAAACCGTTGGCGTCTACGATCGTTTTGTCGACCGTTTTTCCTGCCAGTCCACGAGCCAACATCGCCCACGGGCCAGCTTCGCCGGTCCCGATCAGATGAATCGTGTTGATGTTTTCATCTTCGACCATGGTGCCGATCACCGTCAAAATATCGCGAACACGATTGGCGAGTACCGAGCGGTTATAGGCCAACGTGTAGCCCGCATATTTTTCATCCAGCGCCGGGTACTTGGGTTTTTCACCCTCAGCAACAAACTCTCCGGTCAAAAACAGATCGGCCCCGACAACAGCAAAACCCTCGTCAAGTAAATCTTGCACCGCTGACTTCGGTTCACCATCTTCGGTGAACAATCCCGCCTTACCATCGGGATGCACCCACAAGACCGCTTCGCCGTTAAAGTTTGGCGACACTAATGCAATCAACGGCACTTGCTCCTGGGCACCCGTACGACCGACCAGCAATTTGTAGATGTCATAACCCGATTCGTGGACTGTATCCCGATCTTCGCGTTCCAGGTCCATCGCCTCAGGGACCCCTGTGTCCAACATCACATTTGCGGCGGCGCGAATTGTTTTGTCATACCGGGCCACGTCTGTTTGGGATTTGGGGAGGAGGCTGTCGAACATTTGTTTTTGATATTCCGTGACAGCTTCACGGAGCGACGCCGCGTCGGATGCGTTTTCGGGCAATGGATGGGCCTCGTCGAACACGCTCAATTCGGCAGGGGGGATCGGTTCAAAATCGGTTTCTTTATAAGGAGTGTCGCGTCCGATTTTGAGGTGCTGGTTCATCCAGTCATACATCCGTTCCCGGGCCACTTGGTTGTAATTGTGGCCGAACTGCGGATATGCCTTGGCGTCCACATTTTCCTGCGCTCCATACAAGGAGTACACCTGTTTCAATTCCGGCAAGCCTTTGGTTTCGATATCAATCGTCCAGTCGTTGGCTCCGGTCATGCCCAGCGGACGCGGCGCGAAGAGTGCGGCGATGGCGACATTGTTGATACCCAACCGCAAGTAGGAGGCATTCTCGCAAATGCAGCCCCCCTGCATGTTGCTGGAGACCATGACCGCGGGAAAGGCGGCCGCTGGACGAGGGTCGATCGCGCACAGCATAAACGTTTGTGTCCCGCCGCCACTGGAACCGGAGACGCCGAGACGGTCTGTATCGACATCGGGCAGCGAGGCAAGAAAGTCGAGTGCACAGAGTGAATTGTAGGTCTGCAATCCCATGAAATTTTGTAGCCGCGATAAAGCCTCAACATCGCGGAAACCTTCGGTATGGCCGATTTGCTTGCTGTCGGCGTTGCCCACCATGTCATAGTGAAAGACAACGCACCCCATGCGAGCCAGTCCCACCATGCGGGCCTGCAGCGGATACCGCGCGGCCGACATCAGGCTTTCGCCACCTCCTTCAATTTGTTTTTTTGCCGCCTCTTCACCGGCATCGTAAAAGCGGCCTTGGTTCCAGTGACCATGAGGGGCAAGCACCGCCGGCAATCGTCCGGGCCGATTTTTGGGGCGATACAAATTGCCCGTCACATAATGTCCGGGAGCCGAGGGAAGAAATACCTTCTCCACGGTGTAGTCATCGCGCTCGATTTTTCCGTGAATCGTCGGATTCGGTTCCGGGCGGGGAGGCAACGGCCACAATCCGGTGCTCACCAGCACCTGCTTGCGAATCGCGTCCGCTTCTCGCAACCAAGCCGCTTTGGTCGCTGGAGGTGCCCAGGGATGATTCTTGTCTCGCAAATGACGAGGCGTTCCCAGCCGCGCGTCCGCCGGCAATTGACCGGCGGGCAACACCCGCGTCACGTCCGCTGCCTTGTCCGCACCGCGAACGTCCGTCACGCAAATTGCAGAAACAAGGATCAAACTAACAACCAAGTATCTCATAGCAATGCTTTCCGGACCAACAATTGAGGATTATCTAAATCGAAGACAAAATTATAGTCGGCAAGTCGATTCTCAACTCTCTGACGCATGACCCGCTGTTTGGGCGTCACAAGAACAGACAGCACGCAGAAGGTTCATTGCTCGCCACTGGAGTCTTTCGTAGCCGGAGTTGAATCGTCTTCGCTGTCGGTATTGGGCTGCGCTGGCTCCTCCGCATCATTTTCATCAGAGGGGGGTGTCGCACCTTCATCGGCGGAGACATCGGCTGTCTTTCTGGCCTCTTCATTTTTTTTGAGTACTTCTAAGAGTTCCTCCTCACGTTTCATTTCTTCATAGATGCCGGCCCCGCGGCTGATGAGATCCGGCCGTTTGGCAACGATATGAAAGTCCAATCCGTCCGCTAAGGAGGGGGAACCGGTGTACATGGCCAACGATTTGGAAAACACGGTTCGATGTTGCGACTCAATTCCGAACAAAACTTGACCGGAGCAGACGATTTTCGCATCACCCTGCAAATTCGTGGTGAAATCGAATGCGTCGTCGTTGGTGTAAACCGTCAACAGCGTCTTGGCGAGCGGTCGTCCCTGTTCGTCTTCCAGGTGCACGTGGACGGTGTTGGGGAAACCATTGGTTTTCCAAGTCACATCCGCCAACGGTCCGTACTGGTTCGGAGACAATTCCTTCCAGAACCAGTTGCAGATGAGTCCCACCACAAAAATAACGACGATAAAAATAGCCCAACGTTTCAAGACGAGACCACCTTTTAACGAATACGTAAATAACCGTAGATGAACTGTTATCATACCAATCCCCTGATCGAACGTCGAGTAATTGTCGCGTTCACAGGGCGGGGAGGGCTTGACCCGCAATTCGGTGTCCCCGCATAATGCAACCAAGCAAACGGACCTTGCCGAGAGGGCAATCTATTGACATCGGAACGTACGGAACCCGAAACAAACAAATTCGCGGCACTCGCCGGAACCCTGTGGAGCGTGGCGGTCAAAGTCGCCGCCGTCGTCCTCAGTTGGATCTGGCGGAAGTCGAGGATCGTCTGCGCCTATTACTGGGAACGCCGACAGAATTTTTGGCAGCATTTCACCGAATACGCCCGTGATTTGCGTCCGGAACGGTTTGTTACCCGCGAAATTCGCGTTTCCAGCGAGGAACAATACCTCAACGCCGAATACGACGACGAGACGTGGAAAGTCCGGCTCCCCAAAATGTGCGTCGTCTGCGGCACGCCGGGTGAAGGCGCGCCCTTGACGGAAAACTATCAGGTCGAAAACCTGACCGCCCCCTTTTGGAGTGTCGTGGTCGGAACACTCTCCGGATTTGTGCTATGGATGTTGGTTTGGAACTGGTTTTTTCCAATCGGAATCATTCTCGGTTTCGCGATTGGCTACGGTCGGCATGCGACCGTCAATGTGAAGATCAAACAATGGAAGTGCGATAAGCACCGGGACTCAACCCGTTATCCACGACTACGGACATTCGCCGACTTTTTGATCATCAGTGTCGGCAGCAAGGAATTGAGACAAGAATTCAGGCATCAACGCAAAGGGGATCGCGGAGATTACGGTTCCCATGTCCCCGAGCAGACCTATGTGCCGGCGGTGGCGACTGAACCGGTCACGCCCGAGATCGAACCCATCCCGTTAGCGGAGGAAGCACATGACTCCATCGAAATCGACGAGCGGGAACGCCTCGATCCTTCCGCGATCGAGGATCAGGAACCACCGCCGTTATGACGGACCGGGAAGTCGCGACTCAACACGACTCTGGAAACCGAACATGATTTAAAGGCCACCTTGAAGTTGCGGACAACTTATTGAGTGGCACTCAACGCGTTTTCGCCTCCCGGCGAATCATTATTGCTATTCCACATTTGCCACAACGTAACAAATCGTTTTGTGGCACTGATCGGTGAGATCGAGAACATGGCTGCCAGCTCGCGCTTTCGCAGAATCTTGTCCAAAGTGGAAGGATATCTGGAACTCGAAATGCCCGAAAAAGCGCTGGAGGAGTTGGCGAAAATCGACGAACAGTATCGATCCCGCTTCTCCGTTCAATATTTGCATGGCATGGCGTATCGCGATCGCCAACAGTACGACCAGGCATTGCCGTATTTCTTACGGGCCTTGGCTGAAAAACCGGAGCGCGTCGAAGTGCTCTTGGCATTGGCGTGGTGTTACAAACGCATTGACCGCTTGGACGAGGCCATCTCCGCGATGGAGCAGGCGTATCGCGTCGCCCCACAGGAGCCGATCGTGCTCTACAACATGGCCTGTTACTGGTCGCTCGCCGGTGATAAAACCAACGCCCTCTCTTGGCTGGGCCGCGCCTTACGCATGGATCAGGACCTGCGGAAACTCATTGAAGATGAGCCTGATTTTGATACCTTGCGGCACGACCCCGATTTCGAGATGATCGTGCGCAGTAAGTAGTCATCCGTTTCACGTGCTAAGTAGTGGCCACCCGATCATCGCCTTCGGTTATGATTGTCTGTACCGCGGTTGCGTCCCGGCCACAAGCAGCATTCTCGCGTGAGGGTGCCTAGCGAGTTGCGATGAGCCCACGTCGACAACGCTCTGTCAATTTGTTGAAATTCACCTAACCTCCGCAAACTAAAAAAACTATACGTCGGGTGCCACTGGCGGCTTGTCCCACAACTGTCCGGTTTAATTCTTCGGTTCTTGTCGTAACTCTCTATGAAATTCAACACTTTCGGCAATTTTCAGGCGCGCACGACTTCAACTCACGGGGGTGATGTCGCCATCCTTTTTGTTCTCTCTGGCAAAAAGGAGCCGCGTAATGTTCGAAGGTCAGATGGTGTTTCCACAACTGTTGGCGTTTCTTCCGCGACGGATATTGGACAATTGCGTGCGACGCTATCACGGCAACAAACGTGTTCGTGCGTTGTCGTGTCGCGATCAGTTTTTGGCCATGATGTTTGCGCAATTGACCGCGCGGGAAAGTTTGCGCGATATCGAAATCTGCCTCACCGCCGTACAGTCGAAACTGTTTCATGCCGGGTTTCGCGGGCCCATCAAACGCAGCACGTTGGCCGATGCCAATCGCCTCAGAGATTGGCGGATCTGGCAGGACTTGGGATTGGCTTTGATCGACCGGGCGCGACAACTGTACGCCGCCGACCCGTTGCCCAGCGAGTTGCAAACCGCTGCCTACGCGTTGGACGCCACGGTTCTCAATCTTTCGCTGACGTTGTTTCCTTGGGCTCCTTCGCAGCGCGACAAAGCGGCGATCAAACTGCACACGCTGCTCGACCTGCAAGGCAATATCCCCTGTTTTTTGCGGATTTCGGGCACAAGAACTCGCGACTGCGCGATGCTCGACGAAGTGCCCGTCGAAGCCGGATCGCTGTACGTGATGGATCGCGACTACAACGATTACGGCCGTTTGCACCGGCTTCATCAAGCGGGAGCGTTCTTCCTGGTGCGGGCCAAAAGCAATCTCACCTACCGCCGCCAGAGATCGCAAACCGTGGATCGCACAACGGGATTGCGGAGCGATCAAATCATTCTGCTCAAAGACCGCCGAACGTTTCGGAAGTATCCCGACCGCCTGCGTCGCATCACATTTTTCAATGCCGAGACGCGCCGCCGTTTTGTTTTCATTGGCAATCAGTTTTTGCTTTCGGCAGCCGACCTGGTGGAGTTGTATTGGCGGCGTTGGGACATCGAACTGTTTTTCAAATGGGTCAAACAACATCTGCGAATCAAACACTTTGTGGGCAATACTCCCAACGCAGTGCGGACACAAATCTGGATTGCAGTGAGCACTTATGTGCTCGTCGCCATCCTCCGCCGAGAATTGCGGATCGAACGGACGATGTCCGAAATCTTACAGATTCTGAGCGTCACAATTTTCGAGAAAACCCCTATAAAAACAGTGTTAAACGAGATTCAGTTTCAATCCCAGGTACGGCAAAACCATAAACAGTTATCATTGTTCGACTTATAACCGGACAGTTGTGGGCTTGTCCGCCAGTGCGGTGGCAGGTCAAGTTTTCTATGCGAACCGACGACAAACGACGAGCACACTACTGGGCAAGCCAGCAGTGGCACCCAAAACGTGAACGAAGAACGCAATCACCCAGCGCTGTCGTACGAAACACGAACCACAACCGTTGAATTCACAAGAGTCGGAGACCGTTATGGACTCATTCGAGGATCAAGAACACCCGCCGATTACGGAACTATCCCGGCGACAGCGCCGCGTGCTGGGTGTGCTTGTGGAAAAGGCGTTCACCACGCCGGAATATTATCCACTCACCCTCAAAGCGGCGACCAACGGCTGCAACCAAAAAAGCAACCGGGCCCCCGTCTCCAGTTACAGTGAAGACGACGTCGAAGAAGCGTTGGACGAACTACGCGAAATTGGATTGGTCACAGTCATCCACACCGATGGCGGCCGTGCTCCGCGGTATCGACACTGGATGCGCAAACGTTTTGCACTCTCCGAACCGCAGTTAGCCATCTTGACCGAACTGCTGCTACGAGGCCGGCAATCGCTCGGTGAACTTCGCTCGCGCAGCAGTCGCATGGTCTCGATCGATTCCTTGGATCAACTTCGCGAAGAATTGGCGGGGCTGCAAGGACTCAACCTATTGCAAGCCAGCGGATCTCTAGCTCGTCGCGGCGTGGAAGTCGACCACAACTTGTACGTCGCCAAAGAAGGCATGACGCTCGCCACCGCTTCAGCCGACGCCCTAGACGAACCAGCCAGCCCGCGCCCCGCCCGTACACCTTCCCCAGCCCCAGCCCCGGTTCCGGCGACTGCCAGCGATGGTCGAATCGACGCACTGGAAGCCATCATTGGCGAACTCCGCACGCAAAATCAAGAATTCGCCGTGGAAATCAGTTCTCTCCGTGACGAAGTGCAGCGGTTGGAAGAGAACATGGAGCGGCTACGGTCAGAGTTGGGCGGTTAATCAGATCAGTACGAGTTTCTCGCGCTCGGTTTCGATCATCACCCTCCGACCGGTATGATTGTGGAGACATCCTCGCACTCGATTCGCCTGATCGCTGAAGGAATCCCCCCCATGAAAGCCCTCTTACTTTTTGCCCTGACCGGATTATTTGCAGCTTCAATGGCCATCACTGCTCAAGCAGCCGAGGAACAAGTTCCGCACGTCGTGTTCATCACGGGCGATGAGGAATACCGCAGCGAAGAATCGATGCCCATGTTGGCGAAGATTCTCAAGCGGGATTACGGTTTCAAAGTCACCGTCTGCTATTCGCTGGCCGAGGACGGCACGATCGATCCTGATAACCTCAGGTCGATTACCGGAATCGAAGCCTTGGACGATGCCGACCTCATGGTGCTGTTCACGCGCTTCCGCGACTTGCCCGATGAACAGTTCAACCACTTTTTGAATTACGTCAAAACCGGCAAACCAATCGTCGGCTTTCGCACAGCTACGCATGCCTTCAAATTCGACAACAACAAAAAGCACAGCGAATGGGGTTGGCGCGGCGAAAAGATCGCCCAGCTGCTGGGCCAAAATTGGATCACACACCACGGCCATTTCGGCGACGGCCACCAATTTTTAACCGACATTACAATCGCCCCTGGCGAGAAACAGCACCCCATCCTCCGCGGCGTCAAACCGTTTCAGGCCTATTCCTGGTTGTACCACGTCCAGGGTGGCGGCGATAAATTACGCGGCGACGCCCAACCGTTGATGATTGGTCGGGCCTTAATCTCGGGGCATGAAAAATCAGGCAAGACGGATCGTTATCCATTAACCAACCCTGTTGCCTGGACAAAGACCTATGAGGGCGAAGACGGCGTCCGCGGCCGCGTCTTCTTTTCCACAGCTGCGCATCCGTTTGACTTCAAAGATGAATCGGCGCGAAAACTATCAATCAACGGCATGCTCTGGGCGCTCGGCATGGAAGACCGCATTCCCGCCGCAGGAGCCAACGTCGAATTCGTCGGCGAATACGACCCCAACAATTCCGGCTATGGCAACAAGCCCAACCCCAAGGATCGCTTCAAGCCGAATCGCAAACCGGAAGAGATTTAGCCGCCAATCGATTTTGCCTGACCGTGATTATCTTGGCCACCGATTGAACACAGATAAAACACAGATTTCCGAAGTGACTTACTGAAATCCCAAACCGACGGCTTGCCGTCGCATTGTGCGTTCCGTGACAGACAACACGCCGGGTGTGTGTTTCGTGGTACGAAACCAATGGGATATGAGCAGGAGGGTAATTTTCCTAGGCTTGTAAACCCGCACTGAAACAAAGCTATTGCAAAACGGCAACCTCGCCCCACAACCATCATGCACAAATGGATCGATCCCCCGCGACTCCTTGGCGGCCTTTGCGGCTTTGCGTGAGGCTTTTTTTAGCGCAGACTACTCAACATTTCCCAGCACGTTGTTGGTGCGGAACTTGGACGGCGATTCACCCAAATTGCGGTGGGCAATCAACTCCGCCACGATGCTGATGGCGATTTCTGGCACGGTTTGCGAACCGATGTCGAAGCCCAGCGGAGCGTGGACGCGCTGTAGTGCTTCGCGCGAAATTCCTTCAGCCAACAGATCGTCGAAAATCAATTTGATTTTTCGCCGACTGCCGATCATGCCCACGTAGCTCGCTGAGGTTTCCGCCAGATGATACAGCGCCTCTTCGTCGTGGTTGTGTCCACGAGTGACAATCACACAAAACGTGCGGTGGTCAATTTCCAAACCACTCAATGCTGTGTCAATGTCGCCCACGATCAAGCGTTTGGCACGCGGAAAACGATCCAGATTGCAATACTCTTCACGGTCATCCACAACCCAGACATCGAAGTCGACATCGGCTGCCATTTCCGCCACCCGCTGTCCGACATGTCCGCCCCCAACGATGAGCAACCGACAGCGCTGCAGGAACGGCAGAAACGACACGCCCCCGGCGACATAGGCCCGTGGACGTTCCAAAATCGGCTTGAGAGACTCGATGAGTCCCGCGGGAGGGGATGTCACACTACCGCGACTGGCAAGACAGTGGCCATCGGCATCCACCAAAAACCGGTCTCCTTCGCATCCTCCGCCGGCACTTTCGGAATTAATAATCACCGCTTCGGTGCAGGGCGTGCCTGCCACGAGCGACTCATCAAGGATCCGGAAGTAATCGACGTCCTCGTCCGGACGGATCGGATCGACCAGCATCTTCATGCGTCCGCCACAGATCAATCCGTCGTCCCAACCGTAGTTGTCATCGAGTTGAAACGTCAGTAGCTCAACGTTGCCCTCATCCAATAAACGCAGCGCGCGGCGTTTGACTTCCGCTTCGACACATCCACCCCCCAACGTGCCCGCTTGTGAACCGTCGGGATAAACCAACATCCGCGCCCCAGCCTTTTGCGGCGTCGAGCCGCGGGTTTCTACCAGCGCTGTATAGGCAACCGGCCGCCGGTTTTGAATGTCTTCCTGCAATTGCCGCAACACATCTTGCATGATCGGGTCTCTTATGGGGGAACGTGAATCGCTCGTTCCTGTATTCTACGGCGGTAGCACCGCACGAACAACTGGCACGTCCACCCGCGATCACATTTGCGTTGGCGACACTGGCTGGCGAGTCACCAATATCCCAGAATTTCCGATCACCGTTAATACAGCGCCGAGGCCAATTTGCGACGGTATTCGTTGGCGACTTCAGAGTTGTCGCCGACAAGATGGAAAATATTCACCATCGTTTCACGCGCCTTGTCGCGGAGTTTGCCCACGTCGCGGGTGATGATTGACAGGCAGATATCAAGCGCTTCAGGAAATTGATGTGCTGCAGCCAAGGCGTCGGCGAGTTCTAATTGCAATTCTAGGTTGTCCGGTTCCGCGCCGGCTTTTTGGCGAATTTCGTCCACGCCACCGGCTTCGGCCGCGACAGCTCGAAATTCCAACTCCGCTTTGACCTTTTCGACTTCGTCTTCCAAATAGCCGCGATTTTCCAACTCCGCAATCATCGCCGAGCATTCCGCATCTTTTTGTTGAGCGAACAGTGCACTGATCAGGCCGACTTTAATTGCATCGTTGTTCGCTTCCAGCGCCATGGCTTCGCGAAACTTCGCCTCGGCTGCTGCCGGATCCGCTTCCTGCAGCGCGTGGCCTTCGGACAACAACGTCTGCGCCGGTGAGGGCATCAACGAATCGAGCCATTGCCGGATCTGTTCTTCCGGCAATAACCCCGTAAACTGATCGACCGCTTGCCCATTAACGACAGCGAAGACGTGCGGCACCGATTGCACGCCAAAGGCCATCGCCAGTTCTTGTTGCAGGTCGATATTGACTTTGACGAGCAGGAACTTGCCGTCGTATTCGACCGCTAGCTTTTCCAAAATCGGCAACAGTTGTTTACACGGCGCGCACCAAGTGGCCCAAAAATCAACGACCACCGGCATGCTCTGCGAACGCAGAATAACATCCTGTTCAAAGGTGTCCTTGTCCGCATCAATAATCCAAACCGATTCGTCAGCCATAATTTTCCCATTTCATCAACAAGAACGGCCTTGTGCGAAAGAGGTTCAACACCTCTTCCGCCAGCCTGTCCCCTTAAGCCGTGTTTAGGCCAACAAGTCCTTAACCGTGTCCCGTTCGCTTTGCAGTTCGGCGACGGTGGCGTCGATTTTGGCCTGGGCGAATTCGTTGTGCTCCAGCCCTTGCACGACACTCCATTTGTTGCCGTCGGTGGTCAGCGGAAAACTGGTGATCAGGCCTTCGTCGATGCCGTAGCTGCCATCGCTACAAATGGCGGCGCTAAACACGGTACCTGCCGGGGTGGGGGTGACGATGCTTTTCAGCGTGCCGAGAGCCGCATTGGCTGCCGAGGCGGCACTCGATGCGCCGCGGGCTTTAATGACGGCGGCACCGCGCTGTTGCACGGTGGCAATGAAATCGTTTTTCAGCCACTCATCGTCGCCGATCACCTCAACAGCCGACTTGCCGCCGATCTTCGTATTGAAGAAGTCCGGGAATTGAGTCGCGCTATGATTGCCCCAAATCGCCATGCCGGTGACGGCAGCGACTGGTTGTCCTGATTTTTGGGCCAATTGGGCAACCGCACGGTTTTCATCCAACCGGGTCATCGCAAACCAACGATCGCTCGGCACGTCGGGGGCATTGCTCATGGCGATCAGGCAATTGGTGTTACACGGATTGCCCACAACCAGAACACGAACGTCTTTGGCTGCAGCGGCTTGAATCGCTTTTCCCGTGCTGGTGAAAATCGGTCCGTTGATCCGAATCAAATCGCCCCGTTCCATGCCCGCTTTACGAGGAATACTGCCGACACAGACAACGAAGTTGCAATCGGCGAAGCCGGCTTCCAGGTCGTCGCTGCTGGCTTTGACGACACCTGCGAGTGTGGGATAGGCACAATCGTCCAATTCCATCTCAATCCCATCCAGCGCGCCCATGGCGGGGGGGATTTCAATGAGATGCATGATCACCGGCTGGTCCGGTCCAAAAACTTCGCCCGAAGCGATGCGAAACACGAGGCTATAGCCAATTTGCCCGGCGGCGCCGGTGACAGCAATACGGATGGGGGTTGCCATGAGGATGCTCCTGTGCAGCCAATCTTGTCAGTGAAGAGATTCCCGTAAAGGGAATCCTGGTGTTTGTTCTGTGTTTTCGCTGGATTCGTGCCTCTGACGCAGTCCGCAGCGTCAAGCGCAAGGCGAAGCATCGGTTTTAGCGATTTCCCAACATCGCGGCAACCAACGCACAACTGCGATAGGCATGAGCTGTGAGGGAACAGGCGTGAGGGCTGCTCGTGGTCGGTTGCCGGAGTTTGGCACACTGAATGTCTCCTACGAGACAGGTTCGAAATTGAGCGAAAATCTGGCTGGGTGAAAAAACGGTCGGATATCGCGCCGAACACGAAGCATGCGGTGAATGGGGGTTTTGCGTTGGGTTTGCGGCCGGCGGACAATTGCCAAATCCACCTCAACACCGTTACACACAGATCGTTTTAACATAACGACTTGCGACAATCGCCTTTGTGTTGACCCTGTAAAGCCAGCCGACAATGTCCGCCGTTGACACGTTCTGCAATGCCCAATACATTCCACGCCCTGTAGCCGACCGGGCGGATCTGTTGCCTGTTGGCGGGACCATTGTCGCCATACCCGTTATCATAGACGGGGAGAAAATTTTGCGGGCAACGTCGAGACGGATACTGCGAGCAACGTTGCTCGTGTTGCTGGGAAGCACCCTTTCCAGTTGCACGCGGCATCATGCGTCGTTGCCGCCGGATGTGGTCAGCACGCCGCGGCAAATTCCATCCGTCCCCTCGGTCGCCCGGATACGGGGGAACATTCCCACGACGTCCGTGCAACTGCCGACTCGGCCTGTCTCCCTGCCATCGGAAAACAACCCTTGGAAGCCGGACGGCCCTCCGCGAGAATGGAATTACATTGTTCTGCACCACACAGCATCACATGCGGGAAGTGTGGAACAAATTCATGAACAACATTTGGGAAAAGGTTGGGAAGGAATCGGGTATCACTTTGTGATCGGTAACGGCGACGGCATGGGAGATGGAGTCATCGAACCCACCTTTCGCTGGCGGGAACAAATGCATGGTGCCCATGCCGGTAAACGGGACTACAACCAACACGGCATCGGAATCGTGTTGATTGGTAATTTTGAAGAGACATCCCCTTCATCGGCGCAAATGGATTCCGTCATCCGACTGGTGGCCACATTAAAAAGTGAATACGGCATCTCCGCCGACAACGTGATTCCCCACAGCGAAGTCAAAGCGACAGCCTGTCCCGGCAAAAACTTTCCCTTAGCGGAAGTCGCTGCCGTTGAACTTGATCATCGCCTGACACAGAACCAACGAGACGAACCCAGGCCGAATCTGGCCGCTCAGTATAGGAGTACGACGCGATGAATACTCGATTTTCTCACAACACCGCACAAGTCGGCGGAGAGGGCCTCGACGCTTCAGCGGCCACGGATCTGATCCCAACGAGCTATTCCGCTGCGCTCCGGCGGCGGTTTGACATCGATGTCGATTCCATCGAATCCCCCGCGGCGACGTACGTCCCGGAATACTACGAATCCAACTATGCCTATCCGCTTTTAATCTGGCTGCACGACGAAGGGGGCACCGAACGGGACCTGCTCCGCATCATGCCGGAGATCAGCAACCGCAATTATTTTGGGTTGTCACTCCGCGGTCCGCTAGACGCCCGGACGGATCAGGATGGCTATCGCTGGTCGCATCTCATCGATGATGTGATCGCTGTCGAAAACGAACTGCACGAACAGGTCGGCCGCTTGCGACGGATGTACAACATTCATTCGGAACGGGTCTTCATCGGCGGCTGCGGCGACGGAGCGACAGCTGCGATACGCATCGCGCTGCGGCATCCAGAATGGTTCGCCGGCGTAGCATGCATCGGTGGAGGCATGCCGACCATGGACAAACCGCTGGCCAATTATCGCCAGATGCAAGGCAAGCGAATTCTCTTGGCGAGCGAACAAACCGCTGAGCCGTCGCATACCCGCGAATTGGGCACCTTGCTGCATACCGCGGGCATGACCATCTGCTCGCGAATGTACGAATCGGCAAAGCCGACGCATCACGAGGTTGTCCGCGATATCGACCGTTGGATGATGCAGGAATGCTACCGCACCGTGACGGTGGAATAGTTTCCTGTTACGGTTGCTCGGTGTCGCGAACCGGGCATCAGCGTCGACGCGCCTGCCGGTTTCGGTCTCGACTTGCATGCTCAGGTGCGACCAATGACGTGCGCACTGTCGGACGAGCCGACAGTGGCACCCGAACGGTGAAACGCTTACTTACCGGGATCTTGCGGATACACCAGCACGCGGTCGTGTGACAGCAGGATCAGGTCGTTGAGACCATCGCCGGTAACATCGGCAATCGCGGCTTCGCGGGGATTGGTGCCGGTCTGCTCCGAGGCATTGAGGCTCTTTTCTTCAAACACTTTGAAGTAAAACGCGTGTCGCAATCCTGTCTCGGGAGCAAAATCAAGCACCTCCACCAATTGCGACTTCGTGTCGAGGCAAGCGATGTCGACAAATCCGTCACCGTTGAGATCGCCGGCAATCAGATCCGCGAAGCGCGCCTTGTCCAACTCGGTTTCGTAGCTGGCAACCTCCTTCAACTGTGGATCGGTCTGCCCGGCGTACAGCACGCCAAACCGGCCGCTGCCGAACAGTAGCAGGTCATCACGTTCATCGCCGTTGAGGTCGGCAACATGTGTGGAGAGATAACGAAAATCGCCGATCTCCACCTCGCGCCAGGGACGAAATAGGTTGTCGACTTTCTTAAGTAATCGCAATTTCTTCACGCCCGTATCGACCAGGACGACTTCGTCCCCTGGGGTGTCATCGAGATTGATCGGAGCAGCTCCTACGATTTTGGCGCTGCTTTCCGCCGCATTAAACTGGTCGACCACTTGCCATTGTTGTTCCTCGTTGATCTTCATTTGGCGGGCGAAATTCTGTTGCGCCACCAACAAGACCGGGTTTTGCCCCGTGCTGGCAAAGACAGCACCGGCTGCGACTTTCCCCAGTCCCAAGCCGCGGCGGTTTTCCAACGGTTCGGGAACGCCCTTGTCGTTGGTCAGCAACAATTCCGGTTCAGAACCGGCAAAGACCAAAAAGTCGATCCGCCCGTCGCCGTTGGCATCGAGTTTCATCAGCTGTTTCGGTTGGTTCTTGAAGGTCAACTCGATGTCGTGCATGTCGCTTTGACCCCAATGCCGTGGCGACCACTGACCGTCTTCCTCCAATGACATAGCATGCAGGCGATATTTGGATCGGCCGCTGCGGGAAATGCAGACCAACTCCTCGCGACCGTTTCCATTGAGGTCGGCCAATTCGATTGCCATTGGCTCGTCTTCCAACGGGAGTACTATCGGAAACGAAAGTCGGCCGTGCGCCATCCGGCTGTATCCGATCGCCTTTTCCTTTTCACTGAGCACGACCACTTCGTCCCCTTTGGGATCGCCGTCCAAATTCCCAACGCGAACCTGTTGTGCATCGGTCAGACTCGGAAAGGTTTGACCTTGATCGAGGCCAGTCTTGGGATGTTGGCGAAAGACGACGATTTGTGCGCTGCCTGGATCGGTGACAACCACATCTTTCAGTCCGTCACCATTCACGTCGCCGATTCCCATATCGGTATCGCGACTGGAACTGCCCGAACCGAAACCGTAATAAATCATTTGCCCCGTTAAATCACTTTCCTGGGGCTGGGAGCGGACGACTTGATGGACTTTGACGCGTCCCGTGCGATTTTCAATCGTCAGGATTTCATCGCCCGGTTTGCCGTCGAGATTGTACAGCGTCGACGCGCGGGGCATTTCGATTTCGAAGCGATACTCCGGCCCCAAGCGGCCTTGCTGGTCTTGAAAACGGACACAAAACGGCCGGTCGTCCCCTTCCTGCGATTGATAGCTCAAATCCGCGCGACCATCCCCATCCAGATCGGTGATGCGGACCAGTCCCAATTTGCCCGATGTATTCATCACCGTTTGCGGCGCCGCCAACTTGCCGTCCGGTTGTTGATAAATCAGATAGGTTTCTTTTTTGCCCAAAACAGCAATGTCGTCTTTGCCGTCGCCGTTTAGGTCGCCGGCAGCAGTGTTCCAGCTGGCGGGGGTGACTTCGGGTAAGCGCAACCGCCGCATCGACTGCCAGTTTCCATCTTCGCCTTGGTAACGGACAATTAACTGGTCCCTCCCGCCGAAATAGGCGAGGTCGGTTCGGCCATCGCCATTAAAATCGCCGGTCGTCAACGCGGAGACCACTTTGTCCAACGTGACTTTTTTGTGTTGCAACCGGCCGTCGCTGCCGATGAAATTCGCGAGGCTCTCGCCAGGCGCCGGCTGTTCAGCCACCTGTTCGCCATCACGTTGCAACAGCAGATCGAGACGGCTGTTGCCATTGTCCACGATAATCAGATCGGTCCGCCCATCGTGATTCAAATCGGCCGGCAGCAAGTTGCGGGAGCGTTTGTTGAGTTTATAAATTTCGAGCGGCTCAAATCCGTAGTATTGAGCAAGATCGGATTTCGCAGTCTGATTTTCCTCGGCACGCGCCGGTCGGCGATATCCATCAACAAGTCCGGCAAGCACGCAGACAACAAGCAACGTCCATTTGCAAAAAGCAGCCATCGGGCGCGTCCCTTCATGGGGCTGAAAAACTATGTGAAACCCTAACTTCAAATCCGTCACGCCATGGTCCGGATCATCCTCGCAGGGGTGCCACTGGCGGCTTGTCCGCTAGTGCGATATCCCCAAGCGTCTACCGTTTGAATTCAAATCAACCGACGTGCACACTGACGGACGAGCCGCCAGTGCCACCCACCCTGTTAATTCAAATGCAGGTTGAACGGCATCAATACCAACACGCGTTGGTTGCCGAACAACCTCAAGAGTTCTAAACCTTGTAGTTGCCGTGTCAGTTCCGGGGCAATGCCATCCAACGTCCTGCGGAGCAAGGCTGTTTGGGCGGCACTACTCCGTGCATCGGCATCCATTGGCCCCAGAAATGCTTCCAACGGGTTGGGAGCTTTGGGCAGCACTTTGAGTTCCAGGTTTTTATCGGCGTCAAATCCTGCTTTGACTTTCACAGCAGTAATCGTATCGGCCAAGGTGCCGAGTTCGTCGACGAGTCCCACCTTCAAGGCTTGGGTTCCGGTATAAACACGGCCGCCAGCCAATTCCTCGAGCCGCGCCAAGTCCATCCCGCGACCCTTTGCGGCTTTGCTAGTGAATTGCTCATAAACCGTGTTGAGCAACTTCACCATCGCTGCCCGCTCGGATTCAGTGAAACCGTCGGTCGTGCTGAATACACCGGCATTCTTACCGCGACTGATGACGCTGGTGGTCACGCCGACCTTATTGAACAACCCGCCAATCGCCAATTTGCCCCCGACCACCCCGATCGAACCGGTGAGCGTGCCTGGCTCGGCAAAGATGCGATCGGCTCCCATCGCAATGTAATACCCACCGCTGGCTGCCGTATCGCCCATGCTGACGTAGAAAGGAACTTCCAGCAGTTCCAGTTCGCGCCACATCAAGTCGCTGGCCAGCGCGCTGCCGCCGGGGCTATCAACACGCAGCACAACCGCCTTCACGGTCTCATCTTCACGGACTTCACGAATCGCCTTGATCAGCGTTTCCGATCCGAGTGATTGACCGCCGAACATGCTGGATCCGCTGCGTCCGGAAGTAATCGCCCCGGTCGCATAGATCACGGCGATCTTGGGCCGTTTGCTGGAGCGTTTGGTGTCGATGCCCATCAGTTGATTCATCGTTTGTTGAAACCCGAATAACGAAAAATCGAGGTTCATCTTTTTCTTGCCGTACCGTTTCGACAATTTAACCTCAGCTTCCGGGTTTAGTTTTTCAACCGCGTCAATCAATTGGTCCTCGTAAGCCACATGGTCAATCAATCCCAGTTGATGCGCCTCAGCGGAAGACAGCGGAGCGGTATCGATGGCCGCCTCGACCGCTTTGGGGTCTAACTTGCGCGCCTCGGCGATCATCGAAATCATCTGCTCATAAAAATTGCCGATGATTTCGTTCATTTCCTGCCGAAACTCCGGACTCATCTCGGTCCGCGTATACGGCTCTGCCGCGGATTTGAATGCACCCACCCGCAACATTTCGGGTTGAATACCCGCCTTGTCGAACAGATTTTTGTAAAAGGTGATCTCAGCCCGCAGACCGGTGAGCATCAACGTGGCTGATTCGGGCATATAGATTTGATCGCAGGCGGTGGCAATCTGGTACTCGCCGCTGCTGCCTTGATCGACCCAGGCATAAACCGGTTTGCCTTTGGCGCGAATATTGCCAATCGCTTGCCGCAGCTCATTCAATTTCGCGCGCCCAATCGTGGGACCGCTGATGTTGAGAATCACACCGGTGATCTTGCGATCATCGGCCGCTTTGTCCAGCCGCTCGATAATGGTGGCCAGACTTTCTGATTTCTTGCTGAACAATGGTGGAGCCTGCGCCCCTTCGGGGTAGCTGCCGGTGATGTCCAGATGCGCCCAAGTGAGGACCGGTTTCTTTTCAGGTTTTTTCGCCGGCTTCTCAACAGACTTGGTAGCGGTTGCTTCCGCTGGCTTTTTTTCATCCGCTGCAACTACATAGGAGCAAAACAACGCGGAGACGACGAAGGCGATTGTGGCGGGCATGCGACGCATGCGAGGTTCCTCCAACAAATTCGGAAAGCCCAGCGGGCCGACGACGAAAACGCGAATTTCCGACAGGCGGCTGCATCCGGACGGGAAAATGCTCGAACCCATCCAACGGGATGGGTATCGCGAGCGATCTTTTTAAAATACGTAAAACCCGTTTCAAAAACCGGTTGCGCTTGTTTTAGAGATTTGCAGAACAGGGTCGGCAGAACGCGACAGAAGGTTTTGAAACGACTTAAGGCAGATACTTAAGTCTAAGACGCGGGATTGTAGCGGTCAAGAAGCGTGGACCGGTTACGCAGAATTGTGCAGCAGTAAACACCTGTTAAAAATCGCCGCTGATGTGCGGCGGAAATCACTTGCCAGCAGCGACCCGGTGTGCGAGACTGGAATGAACTGCCCAGCAAGGTCCTATTGCGGTCAGGTTGAATTGATCCCGCGCCACCGTCGTCGCGCGGGCAGGTGAGGAAACTCCTAAGACATTCCTGCGGAGAAGAATTCGATGAATCGTCGTTTTGTTTGGGCTTTTATAGCAATATTGGGTGCGTCACTGCTGGCCGCGCCTCAAACGGCATCCGCACAAGGTCTGATTTGGAATCTGCCCGAAGAGGACGGGACCTGGGTCCGTTATGAAGGCGATTTCAAAAACGTCGAAGCCCGGCCGGACGACGACGAAGACTTAACGATTGAAAGCAAACGCTGGCTGACAATTAGCTCCGTCGGTACCGAAACCCGCGAATACCAAGGCAAGGAAGTTCCCTGTCGTTGGATCGAACTGAAAGTCGAAACCGGCCGTTCCTCCGCCGAAGGAGTGGAAACCGGACGTTTTGGCACGATCATCTATAAAGTTCTGATCCCCGAACAAGCAGTGATCGGAAAGATCACGGACGAAGATGACATCCCCGTCACGTTTCTGCCGATTCTGGAAGGCTATCGCAAATACGGCGACCGGCCGGTCAAAAAAGTGACGGAGAAGGTTCTAGCGGTCTATCCGATAATCGCACTGATCGACCACTATCGCGACTTCAAAGCCAAGACCCAAGAGTCTGAACCGATCGACATCAAACTCGGCACCGTTCCGGCGCGAGTTTACGAAGGAATCAAACTTTCAGAAACGGAAACCAGCCGCACAAAAAATGTCGCTGACGTCGCCTTAAGCACCGATGTCCCCTTTGGAGTCGCCCAATGGTCGGTGACCGTCGAGCGCGACGAAAAAGACCAACTTGAGGACGTCGAACAGTTTCGACGCACCTCGCGGCTTGAGGTCAAAATGGAAGCGGTCGAAACGGGCAGCAACGCTCGTTCCGCAATCCAAACCCCCACCAACAACTAGCGGCTGTTGGAGTTCGAGTCGATCTGAAGCCCTGCTCGCTCACGTAAGTATTGAGCGCGCGTGCTTGCTGCCCACCTTCTCTCAGCCGCTCACACTGCGCACCGCCGATCCGACGGCAGACTGCGTCTCGCTCATTTTTTTGTGGGAATCGCGCCACTCCGCATGCTATAGAAGAGTGGTCGCACCGCGCGCAAATTGGATGGGGCGATTCCTAGCAAGTCTGCAGCAAAAAGCAGGGGGCGGATATGAGCAGAAAACTCGAGCTGATTCGAGAGAAGAAACTGCATAAACTCTTCCCGGGCAAAAAGCAGAAAAAGCTCGAGGCGAGTGGCGTCTACGTCGCGGACGAGTCGACCTGTTACGTCATTTTCGACAACCTCAACAAAGTCGGCCGGGTCGACCTGAAGTTGAAATCCTCGAAATCAAACAAGCTGATTTATCTCCTCAACGTGGGGACCGGATTCGAGGACATCACCTATGACCCGCTGAGTGATCGCTTTTACCTCATTGTCGAGGCCCTCGAAGACAAGTCACATGGCGGTTTCCGTGGACTCGTCTCGGAGTACGATGGGGATTTCATGTTTCATCGTTGCTCACAGCTTGAACCGGCATTCAAAAATAAGAACAAAGGCTTTGAGGGCGTTGAGCACATCCGCCGCGGCGACACCGAATACCTCGTCGGGCTGTGGGAAGACACGTTAGGCCAAGACGGCAACAAAGGCCGCGGCCGGTTGTATACTTGTTCCCCAAAGCCAGCGACGGCTCATGGGCCAAGCCCCGCGCCATCAATTTGCCGGCCAGCGCAAAATTCAAAGACTTCGCCGCCATCGCCCGCCGCGGAAACCGTGTCGCCGTGGTTTCACAAAAGTCGAAACGATTATGGTTGGGAGAGATTGATGAAACGTTCAGTCGGTTTGTCGAAGGGACAGGCACCACCTATCGATTTCCCAAAAAGTGCTACGGCAACGTCGAAGGGGTATCGTGGCTATGCGATGACCGCCTCGTGATGGTCTCGGATAAAAAGAAGAAAAAACAGAAAAAGTGCTGCGCCGACAAGGACCAGTCGATTCACATCTTCCGCATTCCCAGTTGCTAGCCCGCCAAGCTCCTTGGACAGCGCAGCTGTTTTTTCTTCAGCGCAGATTCGTGGACGTTGGAATGCAATGCCCCAATCCGACGGCTCGCCGTCGCACAGTGCGTTCAACGGCCTACTTGTTCGCAGACTGTTCACGCTTCTTCATTTTGGCGTGATCGATAAAAGTAAGTGTGCGATCGGTTCCACCTTTGCTGTTGGTTTCAATCCCATTACGAATGCTGCCCACAAACTTCGGCACGCCGGGACCAATCTCGACCGTCACGATTCCCCCTTGCGTCGTGATCTTACCCGCATGCAATGCTGCTCGGCAGATCATGCTGGAAAAGTCATAAGTATCCGTGCCGTAGACGATTCTTGGTCGCAAATTGCTCGGGGCAGGCGGGCACCGAAACGAGAAGCGTTGGCCGACCAGGCGCCGATAGGCAAATCCACTTCGGGTGAACTTGGTGTCCCAATCGATGCGCGGAATGTGCGCCAGGTGAATTTTATTGGTCTCATCCGAACCGGGGCCATCAACAAATGACATGCTGCGGCGAGTTTCAGGCAAGCTGTCCGTTTCGACGCCATTGCGTTTGCTGCCCGCATACTTCGGTTTGCCCGGGTTGAGCTGGATCGTCACCGTTCCACCCTCTTTCGTAATCATTCCGGCATGCAGTGCAGCAATACAAATGGAAGTGTCACTCGGATAAAAATCCGTGCCGTAGACACCGGAAAAACTTTGATCCACCGCCGCCGGCGGACACTTCACGGTGAGGCGTTGGCCGATAAATTTGTCCGCATCAAATTGAAACTTATTGAGCGTCGTGTCCCATTTGATTTCAGGAAGGACCCGAGAATCGTTTCCCGTCTCAGCGGAATAGGCCACCGCACTTCCCAAACCCAACAACAGCCCAGCAAAACTCAGCGTAAAAACTCGGCCAAACTTGGTACGGCGTTTGACCAGACCGGCGTGTGGGAGACGAGCGATTGTCATCGACATGGAAAACTTTCCTAAGCAAGTAGAGAGAGGGATTCAGCAGCATGAAGAAATATCTTCACCGAATACGGCAAACAGCTTGACGGCGTTGCACGTTGGCCTGTATTGATTCGAAATCAACAAAACGCAGACCAACGAGGCGGCAATCGCCAGGCTGTCGTGCTACTAATCCGATGGCTGGACCCATTTGGGGCAGTTTTTTTCCGCGACGCAACAACTTCGCCAGGTGGGATGTCGTGGATTCTCGGGACTGTAGAATCTTCGAACAGCTTCAGCGTTTTTCTGAGCCACTCTTGTCTGCCTGGAACTTGTTTTCCAGAAACTCTCGAAGTTCTCGATAGAGTTTTTCATGCCCTGTGGGGTTGCAGTGTAGTCCATCATCAGCCAGCAGGTTGCTCAGCTTCTCTGAATCCCAATTCTTGAAATAGTCAAGAATTGGACACGACCTCTCCTCACAGACTTGCCGCAAAACATCCGTGTAGCGCGCTGCATCTGCGCGAAGATAATACCAATCGGAGCCCAAATAAGGTGTCGTTTTCGCTTCCTCAAATGGGAATCCCGTCAGCATCAAGGTTGGGGATATTTTCAGCGAGCATTCGACCAAGGCCGCCATGGAATTTCGAAACTCTTCAATCGAGACGGCATTCTCAGAGGACTCAGCCCCTTCGCGTCGGATGTCATTAAATCCAGGATAGAGAATTAGAAGATGCGGGCGACGAACTCCTGCTTCCATCGGGAGACGCGCAATGAGACTTTCGGTGCTTTCGCCAAAAATGCCAAGTTGGTAGACAAAGTTCCTTGGACTTTGAGCTTCATGCCATATCCGCAATCGGTGAATAAATCCACCGAGTTCAAAGTCACCTCTTCCATGAATTGAACTGGAACCGAGAGCCACAATTCGCCTTGGAAACATGCTGGCGTCCCTCAGACGGTGCAAAGGAGATTCCATGAAAACGGTCTGCTACTGCAGTGATTATAAGTTGAAGCGGCTGATAACATTGCGGGAGCGTCCGGCTATGCAACGCCGATGTGTGTAAGGTGGCCCAAAGCTTCTTTAGTGTCGGCACAGCCGTGGGAGGCTGTTCGTGGCGGCCATGACCCCGTCCTCAGGAGAACCGGCTGATAGACTTTGTACTGCCGCGAAGAGTCTATCGGGAAGCCCCACGTTAGCTTGCCTTTTTATTTGTCGCGAGATACCAATTCACCATTTCCGGCGTGTTGCACAGCTTAATGAACCGGAGACGGTCCTCGTCGCTCATATCACCAAAGTCTACGTACAAGATTAGCCGCGTTGCCCCGCCCAGAACCTCAAGCCGAAAATAATTCAGTGCCCTCACAAGCGTTGACTCAAGCGTTTCGTAGTGTGTGTCGAATGCGGGGTCGTTGATCTCAAGCGAGTCGACGTATGAGAGCATTCCCTCAAGTCGCTCGTTCACGGAATCGAAGATTTCTAGGTAATCTCCACAATACGGCGTGTCGGCTACGGACCAACGGAGATCGATCGCGAGCTGTTCAAGCGATTGCTCATATCCGTGTTTGGTTTTGTATTCCCAAGCGACCTGTTTCAATCCCTGTTCGGTCAAAACAGACATCCCGATGGCTGCAATAAGCGGAACCGGGTAAATGACGTACGCATAAATCTTTTCGCCGCTGTGTTCGGCTACCCACTTGCGGTAGTGCAGTGTGAGGGCGTCGACGATTTCAGGCATCAAGTTGTCGTAATTTGGAGGCGCAAGCATTGGTAAGAGCGTAGGCATCTAGGATAATAATTGCAATCAATGCGTCGTTTTACAGCCCTAAGTCATAACCTCCGTTGAAGCCGCTGTCACAACTCCAGGCAAGACGAATAACCCCATTGCTTCGCCCCAGAGTCGCCCTCCGGCTGGATGCCACGTTTTTTCAACGAAAGCACCCTGAAGCGTCCTGAACTGCGTCACGAATTCCGGGCGGCCAACCCAATTGTTAACAGTAACAACCACAATGACATGCCCGGCAAGTGTGCCATCACTGTCCATCCCATCAACGTGGAGAAAGTCAAACAATCCATCGTCAACTGACGACATAAAAGTGGCAAGGTCGTGGCCGACGAAAAAATCGTACATTACAGAGTTGTGGTAATGCGAATATCTCGGTGCGATGGAAATCTTGTCTCGCTTGCTCTGAGTCGGCCACCAACTTGCCCAAGCAAAAATCAGCAAGCCCAAAATAGCGAAGACGCTTACCGCAACAACGCGTTCAGTCTCGGTCATTAAACATTGGCCGCATAAAGGAATCTAAAATGTCTACCATTCGTATCGTGCCGATGGACAGAATGTTTGCATGGAAAATAGCAATGCAAAGTTGAGAGCTAAGGCAACGTGGATTCGCGACATGTGGATTGAAACTCAAATTGTATACGTTGATCACTCACAATTCACGAAGATTCCCGCACGATCAGCCGTTTCCCCCGATCACACCTCAGGCCGACGCAACAACCGCGTCGCAATCGCTTCCGACCGTCCTCCCAACGCTGACAGCACCTCACGATACCCCAACAACGTCGCCAACAGCACCACCCGCTCCCAGGTCGCTGCCTCAGGGGAAACCTCGTCGGCGCGACAATCGGCGAAGAGTTGCACGACCAGCGCATCCAAAGCCTCGGTCGCCGCCTTGAGCGCCCAAGGCTCCACATCGCGCCCCATCCGCTCCAACAAGCTGCAAAAAATCGTCGCATCGCCCCGCCAAGCATCGGGCAACTGAGCATCGGTTGCAGCAGCATCCTCCCCCCGATGCAACTTCAAGCCCGCACCATTTGTCGCCGCACCATTCTCGCCCCCAACCGTCATCTATTCGCTCCCCCCTTTGAAATCGAGCCTCACACAAACGAATTGCGGTTGCGCACAAGATGGCGAGATAGGCTGTAGGGATTTCAAGCGTGAGCCCTGAGGGGACAGGTGTGAGTACCAACCAAGAGGGAAGCACGCGTTGTTTACGACGGGGTGGCAAGTGAAAAACCTATGTGCATTGAGGCTCGTTCACGAGCCTTCTCACTGCTCGGCTTGAGCCTGTGTGTCCATGGCTAAAGCCCTCACAGCGAGAACCTCCGTGGAACGGAGGTAGAATGATGAGAATGCCCCCCATAATCCCCGTCGTAAACAACGGGGCTAATACCGCTGCGCGGGAAGCCCGGTGAACCGGGCTTGCTGTACAGCGACAGTCCTTGCGGTCCGACGCAGGGTACTCGTCATTTGCCTGAACAGAGCCTTGAAGCTGTAGACTGTAGTCCATAGGGCTGGCAGATGATGGCCATTTGGAACGGCATTGAATTTACTGGCCACCGGCCACTCGCCACCGGCCACTTCGTCTGCCTACTGCCTACTGCCTACCGCCTACCGCCTACCGCCTACTAACCCTCCAGCACCCGAACCGCATCCCCCACACGCACCGTGCCCGCTTCAAGCACGATCGTGCAGATCCCGCCGTGCCCCCGCATAGCCGCATAACCACCGTCGCCAAGATTGTATTCCATTCGCGAGCAAGGGGCGCAGGGACCGGTTCCCTCTAGCACGACGTTGCCGATGCTGAACTTGCGATCCTTGAGCGCGATCAGGTTGATCCCTGATACGACAATATTTCGCCGCAATAGCCCGGGGTCGATTGGGTCGCGGCCCAAGATGGCGCCGATGAATGGCAAGTGCTCGTGCTGAATCAACGTCACTTGCCGTTTGGAATTGTCCCCTTGAGCATGATGCTCGCCCACAATGCCATGACCGACGACGATCTCGACTTCGTCCTTGGGTTGGATTGTCGCCATCCGAGCATCACTGATGCCGATCCACTCCACGCGTCCGACTTGCGGAACGTATGTTTTCAGGTCTTTATCAGCGGACATCCGGCTCTCTCCTCGTTCCATCGTCTTCGGTCGGGTTGGTGTTTCGCGGGCCAATGAGCCGCGGCGCTTGTTCGCTACAAACGGGATTCTTAGTATGACAAATGCGCCTCGGCGCGACAAACCAGTAACTAGGTCCGCCGCAGCCGGGTGATAGCCCCATGAAATGCTCGAAAACTCTGACTCTTTGTCTGTTATTCTCCCTAACCGCAGCGGCAAACGCCCAAACCGGTCCGCCGCTGGCGGGGACGAAACCGCTCCGGTTGCGGGGTGATCTTTCTCAACGGATGCGTGAGGGGATCGACAAATATCTCACTCGCGAAACGGCCGCCACTGTCCGCTCTCGTCAAAAATTCTGGAACCCCGATTATTCCTCCCGCGAAGCCTACGAAAAATCAATCGCCGCGAATCGGCGGCGCTTTGCGTATGACATCGGCGCCAGCGATGAACTTCACACCGTCGCTGCATTGGAGTTAATCGAAACGCTCGATCAACCCGCGCTCATCGCCCGTACCGACCAGTATGCCGTCTTCGCCGTCCGCTGGCCCGCTTTTGGCAATGTCTACGGCGAAGGCTTGTTGCTGGAGCCGTTGGCACAACCAATCGGTGTCGTCGTTGCCATCCCCGATGCCGATCAGACACCGGAGATGCTCATTGGTTCGGCGCCCGGTATCGCACCCCGATCGCAATTCGCCCGTCGCTTGGCCGAGCAAGGCTTCCGTGTGGTCGTGCCGGTGCTGATTGATCGTAGCGACGAATGGGCGGGCAATCCGGCGGTGATGATGACCAACCAAACACACCGCGAATGGATTTACCGCAGCGCATACCCCATGGGCCGCCACATCATTGGATATGAAGTGAACAAAATCCTCGCCCTGGTCGATTGGCTCTCACGGCAAGGCAAACCGGGCGATACGATCGGCGTTGCTGGTTATGGCGAAGGCGGGCTGTTGGCCCTCTATACGGCCGCCCTTGATCCTCGCATCGACGCCACCCTGGTCAGCGGATATTTCGATTCGCGGCAGGATGTCTGGCAAGAGCCGATTTACCGCAACGTGTTCGGACTGCTCCAGGAATTCGGCGATGCCGAGATCGCCGGGATGATTGCGCCGCGAGCTTTGATTGTTGAACATAGCATCGCCCCGGAAGTCGATGGCCCACCCAAGTTGCGGCCGGGCCGTTTGGAGTCAGCAGCACCGGGACGCTTGACGACTCCGACATTCGCCTCGGTCGACGCCGAAGTCGCTCGCGTTCGGACCCGCTTTCCCGCCCAAGCGGAGATCCGCCCGAACATCACTCTCATCGCGGGCAAGACCGGCGACCCAATTCCGTTGGGTTCCGACGACGCACTGTCGGCATTTATAAAAGCGCTGGAGATTGACCAACCATTGAGACCCGCAGGGAATCTCCCAGTCGATACCCGTAGCGACTTCGATCCCGGACCGCGCCAACAGCGGCAAGTCCAACAACTGATCGATCACACGATGCACTTGCTGGCTGACTCGCATCATGTCCGGGAAAAATTCTGGGAACCGATCAAACCAACGTCGATCGAAGATTGGCAGCAAGGGACCGCCCGCTATCGTGAAGCCATGCTGGAAGAACTGATCGGCCGTTTGCCCCCGGCGACGCTGCCCCCCAATGCCCGCACGCGGCAAATTGACGATCAGCCGAAATGGACCGGTTACGAAGTGGTCCTGGATGTCTATCCCGATGTGATTTGTTGGGGGTATTTGTTGGTCCCCAAGGACATTCAAGAGGGCGAGAAACGTCCCGTCGTCGTTTGTCAGCACGGTCTCGAAGGGACGCCAGAATCCGTTGTCACCGACGACCCCGACAAGCGCGACTCCCAGATCTATGGCTCGTACGCCGCCAAATTGGCCGACGAAGGCTTTGTGACGTATGCTCCGCACAATTTCTACGCGGGAGGCAATGAATTCCGGCAATTGCAGCGAAAGGCAAATCCGCTGAAAAATACGCTATTCGGCATCACGACCGTGCAGCACCAACAGATGCTGGATTGGCTGAGTAGCCTGCCGTTTGTCGATCCGCAGCGAATTGGGTTTTATGGGCTTTCCTATGGCGGAAACACGGCCACCCGCGTGCCGGCGATCCTTGAGCAATACGCCTGTGTGATTGATTCCGGAGATTTCAATGAGTGGGTAACGAAAACCGTCTCCGTCCATTACAATTATTGTTTCCCCCCGCTGGGCGCCTACGAAGTTGGCGAGTTCAATCTCGGCCACACCTTCAATCATTCCGACATGGTCGGCTTGATCGCCCCGCGACCGTTTATGGTCGAGCGGGGACACAAAGACGGCGTCGCGCCGGATGAATGGGTCGCAGCAGAATACGCCCGCGTCCGCCGCCTGTACGTCGAACTTGGCATCCCTGAGCGAACTGAAATTGAGTTTTTTAACGGACCTCACAAGATCAACGGCGTGGGGACGTTTGAGTTTTTACGGAAACATTTGAATTGGCCGGAGCAGTAGGCAGTAGGCAGTAGGCAGAAAAAGTGGCCGGTGGTCAGTGGCCGGTGGCCAGAAAAAAACGCCGTGCCAAGCAGCGATCATCTGCCAACCCTACGGCCTAAAGTCTACAGCCTAAAGCCTAACCACAGGCCTGTCACCTTTTTTAAAAAACGGAATCAACGCGATGCAACCTGCTAAAGAATTAATTGCGAAAGTCAATCGGGGCGAACTGACGACGGGGCCGCTGGTGATCGATCATCTCTGGCCTGGACTGATGGATCATGTGCTGCGTGCCGAAATGGATTACATGATCGTTTGTATGGAACACAGTTGCCACAACACCGAACGCGTGGCGGAGATGTGCGCGCTCGGTCGGTTGGCCAATTTTCCGGTCCTGGTTCGTCCGCCGAAACTCGATTTCAGTACGATCTCTCGCACGATGGATCTGGGCGCTTGCGGCATGTTGTTGCCGACGGTCGAAACGCCGGAGCAGTTGGATGTCGTCCGCGATGCCATCCGCGTCCCCCCGCGCGGCCGCCGCCGTCCGGGTGGAATGGGAAATCGTTGGATCAAGGATATGACCGCCGCCGACTGGGAAAAAGACGTCGAACAAGATGTCATCATCCTGCCGCAAATCGAGAGTCAAAAGGGCATGGACCACCTCGACGCAATCGTTGGCCACGAAGTGACCACCTGCGCCGCCATCGGTCCCTACGACCTTTCACACGACCTGGGCGTCGGCGCGCAGTGGGACAATCCCAAATTCCTCACAGCCCGCGACGAAATCCGCGCCGCCGCCAAGCGGGCCGGCAAAGTCATGTGGATGATCGGCGACGGCCCGTCCCTAGCTAAAGAGGGATTCACCTTTCTCTGCGTCGGCGAACCCTCGGTGATCCTGGAATCGGCGATGACACAAATCGTCAAACAAACCCGTGGCGAAGCGAGCGAAGAGTCACTGCGCGGGTACAATGCGTGAGGCAGTGGCCAGTAGGCAGTAGGCAGTAGGCAGTAGGCAGTAGGCAGTAGGCAGTAGGCAGTAGGCAGTAGGCAGAAAAAGTGGCCAGTGGCCGGTGGTCAGTGGCCAGAAGAAGGAGTGGTTGTTGGTGAGTGTGCGTGGGTGGTTTACGCCGGTTGACCGGCGTTTCCGCGAAGCGGTATTAGCCCCGTCGTTTACGGCGGGGGAAAGCTACCTCGCACAGGTAGCACACGAGGTTCCCGGCAATGTTGTGCGCGGGTCTCCCGACCCCGCACTGCCCCTGACCGAAGGTCTCCCTGCCCCCCCACCGCAAGAATACGAATCGGAAAGCCAAACAACTATGGAACGCTACCGAATTCGAACCGATGCCGTCGTCTATTTTGTGACCTACAGCATTGTTGATTGGCTCCCAGTGTTTGTTTCCGAGCAAGCATGCAAAATTGTGACCGACAGCTTCAGTTTTTGCCATGGCCAGAAAAACCTGCGCATCAATGCCTACGTGATCATGCCGACACATCTCCACGCGATCGTTTTTGATAAAAATTTCGATTCCAAGAGTTTAGAAAAAACTTTGTTCGATTTTCGAAAGTTCACCGGTCGTCAACTGAGCGATTACTGCATGCAACACGCTCCCCCATGTTTTGTTACGACCCTCAAAGCTGCGGCGAGCAAAGATCGTGAGCGCCGCTTTTGGCAGTCGAGCCGACATCCTGAGGCGATCGAAACGGAAGCATTCTGGAAACAGAAGTTGGACTACATCCACGAAAACCCTTGCCGTAAAGGGCTGGTCACTCGGGGAGCGGATTGGCGATTTTCATCCGCGCGGTATTTCGTGTCGGACGGACGAGAGAACGGTGATGTGGAAATTAGTGCTTTGGATTGGGGGTAACTGAGGGGCGTCTGTTTAGTCGTCCGGGAGACCTTTGGTCGCGGTCTGTGCGGGGTCGGGAGACCCGCGCACAACTTAGGGGAGACCCGCGCACAACATAGAGGTCACCCGCGCACAACATTGTCACCTGCGCACAACATTGCCCTTAGTCGCTCAGCCTTAACCAACCGACGTTCCGCAAACGCTCGAACTCCGCTTCGATCTCCGTTCCTTCGTAAAACGACAACCACCCGTGTAGCATCCGCTTTTCGCCGGGGGCGCAGTTGGGGAATTTGGGGTCGGAGTGTAAGCAGGGGCAGCGGGTGTTGCCCCAGGGGCGGTGGCAGTGGTCCCAAGCGGTGATGATCCAGCGGTCGCCCGCTTCATTGCGGGCGGCGCAGAATGGTTTGGAGAAGACTTTGTTGTCGTTGGTCTGTTCATTGAAACCGATGGCCGCTTTGAGCATTACACAGTTTTGCACGCGCAGGTCGCTGAGCGTTTCTTTGGTTCCGTTTTCCAACCACAGTTCCATTTTTACACCATCCCGGCCGGGCATGATCTTCGCACCAAAAGCAATGCCGTTGGGCAGTTTGCGCGTCATGTCAAACGTCCCATCGTTGCGGCGATTCCATTCGAGCGGTTTCAGCTCAATACCTTGCGCCTCCCAAATGGTGGGCACGTGCGTATGCGCCAGATAAGTCAGCCCCAGGTTCGACCAGATCGCTTCGGGAATATCGGCCACGACGTAGCTGTGATCGTCCCACGGCGTAAACACGCTGATCTTCGTATCGCGCTGCGGCCGAATTGCCCCTTCGAGAAATCCAATCCGCGGATGCCGTCCGCCCGGATAAGGCAACGTCAACAACGGTGCTTCGGCCCGACGCTGCGGTTTGGTCTCCGCTGAGATGCGCAGTCGCTTTAGAGATGATTGGATTTCCGCTTCACTCAGCCCGGTTGCATCAGCGATTTCCGCGTTGGAAAAATTGTGGTACCAGACCATATTCTGCAGCCAATACCTAAGTTCTGCGTCTCCAACCGGGGTGCGGAAATTCTCTGGGGCTGTCTCGTCGGCGCGAACGGGAGCAGCAGGGGCGATAATGGCCAGGACGACGCAAATGAACCGGAAATGGGTCAACATGGTTTTCCCTATGTGCATAAATCAGAGATTGCGGTTACCGTTCTTCGCAAGAATCTACAACCTGCGCGAATTGCCCTGGCGGCAAACTGACCGTTCGAATCCAAAAGAGTGGTCGACTTCCCGGCTGGCTGCCGACTTTATCCAACAGTCAACTGATGAAAAGGCGTAGTCCCCTCAGGGACGGCCAAGCGGGTTTTCGCTTCATGTAAGTGTCCTGAACAGTTTCTCGCTTATGGGAAGGTGGATGTCAATGTGGCACAACACCGGGAGATTCTAGCAACTGCGGGAAATTCAGTGCATTGTTGATGGCCACGAAGGAATAAAAGAATGAACATGCGATCAGTTCTTTGAGAATCGTCTTGCCTTGAAGCCAGATTCTCTTAAAATTAACAGTGGTATTATTCTAAATTTGGCCGCGAGGTGGTGAAATGAGTCACCGTGATTCATCTCCCGGGAATCCTTTGTTGTCGCCGTTTATTGCAATTTTATAAGTTCATTTTGGAGTGGAGAGCAAAGCGTGGCATTAACGCAAATTGATCGCACACTGCTCACCCGCTGCCTCGAAAAAGAGCCAGGTGCGTGGAAGGACTTTGTTGACCGATTTATGGGACTGTTCGTGCATGTCATCACGCACACCGCCCATTCTCGTAGCATCCGTGTTTCACAGGAAGACATTGACGACCTGTGTGCGGAAGTCTTCGTTACATTGTTGGCCAACGACTTTGCCGTACTGCGGCACTTCGCCGGGAAGAGCTCCTTGGCGACCTATCTGACCGTGGTGGCGCGGCGCGTGATTGTGCGCGAGATGTCGCAACGGCGGATGGCTCAAGCCATGGGGCACACACCGCCCAGCCCCGAAACCGTCGACCGTAGCGAATCGGGTGAGTCGGGACGTGTCGCGGATGAGGAAGAAGTCGAGCGGATGCTCGAAGGTTTGGACCCACGCGAAGCGGACATCGTCCGGCAATTCCACCTGGAAGGCCGTTCCTACCGTGAAATCAGTTCGGGATTAGGTGTGCCGCAAAATACGATTGGCCCCACGCTCTCCCGCGCTCGTGCAAAAATTCGTCGCAAAGTCGAACAATAATTCGGATTGTTCGCAGAACCCAATTCCTACACAAAAAAAGGGGATGGCTTTTTGAAGCCATCCCCTTTCTTATTTATCTTGCGGTTCACACTATTCTGCGGATGTTTCAGCAACGGCTGTCTCTGCTTCTTCCGTCACTTCCGGTGCGGCCGTGGCGGCGACTGCTTCAGCAGCTTCCGCGGCAAGTCGTGCTGCTTCAGCTCGTGCCGCTTCTTGAGCAGCGATTTCGTCTTTGCGGAACCAAACGCGGTCCAACGATTCAGAGACCAATTCCACAACGCGATTCTTGTTCAGCGTGCGGACGCCGGCAGCAAACGGCTCTGCGGTCATCGGGCCTTCATAGCCAGTATCGCTGATCGTCTGCAAGAACGTATCGATGTCAATCACACCGGTCGAACCCGGCAAACGACGGACGTTGTCGATTTGTTCGTCATTGGGAATATCGGCCGGCGCGTCGTTGACATGAATCGCGACGATTTCTTCAGCTTTAAGCGAGCTGAGGTCGGCCGCTGTTTCGCCCGCCATGTGCCAATGCCACGAATCGAGCAGATAACCCACGTTATCACGGGCAATTAGCTCTTTCAGTTGCTTCAAGCCAGCCAAGGAGTGGATGAATTCATGCTTGGCATCTTTGCGTAATGTGGGGGTTGCCAAGTATTCCAGTCCCAACTGCTGACCGCATTCGCCCACGACATCGGCGATTTGTTGCAGCCGGTTTTTGCTCCACTCGAGGTTTTCTTCCAGGGGACGCACATTGGAGGTCGGCGGCACGGCGGTCGTCACGCGTGTGAAACCGGTGTCCTGAGCCAATTTGGCCAATTCAGGCAGTTCCGCCAGATCCCGTTGGAATAGCGCTTCATCCTCGTCTTGCCACCGTGTGGGGAGCACCCAACTTCCGGGGGTGGAGTCGGCCGCTTGAATGATTTGCTGGCAGTACTTCAAGCCCATGGCGTTGGCCAGGGGGAGCACCAACTCGATTTGGACGTCAATCCCGCCAAATCCGTGCGTAATGGCGGCCTCAACAACCTCGGTCAAGGTTGCTTTTAAACCGATAGCTCGTGCACTTAGTGATTTGTACATCATGTCTCCTCAGTCGCTGACTGCGGCAGTGCCGCCGGTGTGATTTCTGTTTTTGGGGTCCGTATCATAGAAAAACGGTTCGAAAGTGCAAAGCTACCAGGGGTTTCCGTAGCTGATTGCCGGAGAAAAACCGCGATCGGGGTGAAATTGGCCCGGTTTCACTCCGTGCCCCGACCGCAGACCCAACTCAAAACCGTTTGGCAGACTTTAACGGTTAGGCTCAAGTTGACGGTTGTGCCGGTTCGATAGAAACCTCTGGTGGGGGGATTTTCGATTTTGACAGCAGCATTGTGTACCCAGGTTTTGGGATACCGGTGTCGCTGATTGGTCGGCGTACCCTGTCTCAGAGGCGGCGAATCTATCATGATCAACGGTTTATACCTCTCCGCTCAAGGCGCGCATACGCAACAAATCCGTCTGGATGTGGTTTCCAACAACCTGGCGAACGCGTCCTCAACAGGCTTCAAACGGGATATGACCGTTTTTGAGTCTCATTTGCCCTTTGATTTCGTCGAGGGCAATCCGAGTGATACTCCCGAGAAATTGGCCAACTCGTGGGGCGGGACCACCATTGCTGAGATCAAAACAGACTATTCGCAAAATCCGTTGCAAGCGACCGAGGGAACCTTGGACGTTGCCTTTGCGGGGCCTGGTTTCTTTAAGGTCGCCACGAAAGCCGGCAAGTTTCTGACGCGTGACGGAGCGCTCACGCTCCAGCAAGACGGCACGCTGGAAACCGCGGGCGGAGCGAAGGTCCTCAGTGACGAAGGGGGACCCATTACGGTCAATCCCTCGGAAGGGGAAATTTTCATTGGTGCCGAGGGAATCGTCAGTCAGGAAACCGAAGGCGACTTAGAAGAAGTCGGCAGGATCGCGCTGGTGGAACCGCGGTCGTATGAGACTTTGAAAAAAGTTGGGGACAACCTGTACAAAAACCTGGGCAGTGAACGACCAGCCGGGCCGGAAACTTCGCTGAAGCAAGGCTTCCTCGAAGCATCGGGGGTCAAGCCGGTGAATGAAATGGTGAACTTGATTGAAACCTCGCGGGCCTTTGAAGCCAATCTGAACATGATCAAATTTCAAGACGAAGCCCTGGGAAACTTGTTGAGTACGGTGCCGAGACTGTAGCCGGCGACAAACAACCATGAGTGACAAGATTTTATTGCGAAATGAGTCAGGAACGGTTCTGCGAAGATCGGTCGCACTGTTCACAGGACTGCTAAATAGATTTGGGGGAACCAAACCGTGTTACGAGCGTTGAATTCATCGGCGACGGGGATGCAGGCTCAGGCCTTTAACCTCGATGTGATCGCCAACAACTTGGCCAACGCGGATACGACAGCCTTCAAAAGCTCGCGGGCGAACTTCGAAGACACCTACTACGAGCAAGTCGTCTTACCGGGCCAGCAAAACGGCGTGGGCCAGCGGACTGCTGTCGGACAGGCGGTCGGCTTGGGAACGCGGATTCAAAGTACGCAGCTCGATTTTAGCCAAGGGGCTTTGCAAGCCACCGAGCGGCCATTGGACTTGGCGATTACGGGGCCGGGATTTTTTCAGGTCCTGGATCAAAATACAAATCAAATCATGTACACGCGGGCCGGCAACATTACCAAAAACGTGGATGGCCAACTGGTCATGGCATCGTCCGATATTGGACGCCCCTTGGATCCATCGATCACGATTCCCCAGGACGCGACCAACATCGCCATTTCATCCGATGGGGTCGTTTCAGTCTTGCAGCCGGGAAACCCCGACTTGCAACAAGTGGGCCAGCTCCAACTGTCACGGTTCATCAATCCCGAAGGGCTCGTGCAAGTCGGCGATAACCTGTATCAGCAAAGTGCGGCTTCGGGGACTCCGATCGTTGCCTTCGGGGGACAAGACGGGATGGGGGTTGTTCGTTCGGGCTTCCTCGAAAAATCTAATGTCGAACCGGTGAAACAACTCGTGGGGTTGATTCGCACGCAGCGCGCGTTCGAGTTGGCCAGTCAGGCAATTCAAGTCGCGGATGAGCAACTCTCGTTAGTCGCGAACTTGCGGCGATTTTAATGCAACTTAAACACGCGTCTCATAGGCACAGTCATATGTCCGTTGTGCGTCCCGTAAATTTGGCGATCTTTCTGCTGGGAGTCATGATTTCCCAGTCGACCGCTGGCGCTGCGCTGATTCATTTAAGATCGCAGTGCACCGCCTCATCGACGGTCGTGCAGTTGGGGGACATTGCAGAGATTCGAGATGCGGATCCCGCAACGGCGCAGCGTTTGGCAAACGTCACTTTTCAGCCCGCACCTGGTAGCGGGCGAAAAACTCGCGTGCGGGTTGAGGACGTCAAGTCGCGGTTGCAGGCGTTGGGCGAAAACTTGGCAACGGTACAATTCAGTGGCGCATCCATCGTACAGGTGCATGGGCCGCAACCGGTCCGGTCCGAAGCGGAGCCGCACGTCACCAATCATCAACTCAGCCAAGCCGAAAGGCGGGTGACCGGCGCGATTCAACAACACTTGGACAAGCAGGCGACCGGTGCGCAAATCACAGCATTGATGCTGCCGCGCGATGCAACCACCTTGTCCGACCTACTCAGTACTAACGTGGCCTATTGGGAAATTTCCGGCGGTCAGGCCCCTTGGACCGGTCGGCAAACGATTCAAATTCACGCCAGTTCGCCTGATGGAGGACAGGTTTTTGAAGTGGTCGTGGAGTTGTCCCCCAAGCCGCGGGCCTTGGTGTTGCGGCACCCTGTTTCGCAGGGGCATGTGCTTGGTCTTCAAGATTTGGCTTGGCTACCCGTGGCGGAATGGCCGCGACAACAGGCGGTTCTGACGGATCCCCGAGCACTTGTCGGCCAACAAGCTGTGCGGGCATTGCCTGAGGGGCGTCCATTGACGGAACGAGATATCAAACGGTTGCCGCTCATCAAACGCGGCGACACGGTGACGGTTTATTCGCGGTTTGGAGCGGTCTCAATCAAAACGGTCGCCCGCGCCGTGCAAGAGGGCGCCTATGGCGATCAAATCCCGCTCCGGACGTTGGAAGGCAATACAACGATCTTAGCCAAGGTGATTGATTTTCATATTGCGGAGATCACACCCGAAATGTCACAGCCGGATCATAACCAAGCTGGGTTGAAGGTGCGTTTCGCACCGGCGGCACGATACGGCGGTCAATAGCACACAGTATACACAGCGGACGAATCCTGCATATGGATTCGAAGTAACGATCAACAAGCAGGGAGGGCTTGGAGATGCGATGGATCATAGGATGTTTATTGGTGTACGGGGCGTTTCCGCTCACGGCGGAGGCGCAGACGACCCCCTTGGCGATGTTGAAGCGGCCCTATGAAAGCGAGCCGGTTCCGCTATTCGGCATCGAAAACCGACCGCCGCAAATACTCATGCGCAACCACGGTAGAAAAATAGTCGATAGCTCTTGGGTCTTAGCGCCGGCTCCGGTGCCTGAAGAGATCAAGATTCATGATGTGGTTCTGGTTTTGGTCGACGAACGAGCGGTGCAACAACAGCAGCGGCAATTTCAACGACAAAAGCAAGGCATCTATGCCGTGGAATTGGCCGACTGGATTGGCCTCGACAAAAAGGGAAATTTGGTCAACGCGGCCACCAATCAGCCGGCGGTCGAAGTCGAATACGAAAACCGATTGCAAGCACGCGGTAATCAAAATGTCTCAGAGTCGTTAACGTACCGCATCGCTGCCAGCGTGACATCGATTCGGCCCAATGGAAATCTGATCATCGGAGCTCGCAAGTCGATCATTACCAACCACGATGCTTGGGTGTATCACATGACGGGCGAATTGGATCCCAAACACATCGATGGCAAAGACACAATTAAGAGCGAGTACATCGTCAATCTGCAAATCAACAAACGTTCTACCGGCAAGGTGCGCGACAGTGTCAAGCGGGGTTGGATGATTCGCTTCCTCGATTTCGCCAGCCCGTTTTAATGCCGACAATGCCCAAGACTTCCTGCAACTGAGACGATTGATTTCAAAATGTTTCAGACGTTATCGCATCGCAAACTCGGAATTTCGAACATGAACACGCTCTTACGATTTGCCGGACTGCTCAGCCTGACGGCGTTGATCGTCTCGGCCCCGTTGTCGAGCGTCAGCGGAGCCGTACGTGTGCGTGACATTTGCACGATTTTGGGTCAAGAGGAGACACAACTGACCGGGCTGGGGATGGTCACCGGTTTGGAAGGCACGGGAGACAGCAAGTTCGGTCCCACGTACAAAGCCCTCCGCACGATGCTGGGCAGCCTCAATGATCGGGATCCGCGGAAAAATGCAATCGACATCAAAGGCTTGCTGGGTAGCAAAAACGTGGCCTTGGTGATTGTCTCAGCGACTGTTCCCGCGCGGGGCGTCAAACGGGGACAAAAAATCGATTGCATGGTGACGGCGGTCGGATCCGCTAAAAGCTTGCGGGGAGGCCAACTGGTGATGACCCCGTTGAGCGATGTCCGCAACGAATACACCATGGCGGTCGCCGCAGGGGCCGTTCGCATCCATGGCGAAGAATCCAAAACCAAAGGCAGCATCTCGTTTGGCGTGGAAATCAAACAGAACTTTACAGCGGACGTCATTTATGACATCGGCGACGGTGGACAGCGGCGACCGGGGTTTTACCTGCTGTTAGATCCTTCACGGGCCGGTTTTCAGTTAGCCAGCGTGGTGGCCGATTCGGTGAATGAAGATACCAAACAAGAAGCGGCAAGTTTCGGCCGTCGGGATATTGCTGATTTCGAATTGCAACAACGTTTGGCGCGTGTCCGTGACGCAGGCACGATCGCCGTTGCGATTCCACCCTCGTATCGCGACGACCCGGAAGCCTTTATCGCCATCGTGTTGGATGTGCGGATCGAGTCAGCGACGACCGAAGCCCGCGTGATCGTCAACAAATCGACCAACACGGTGGTCATCTCCGGCGAGGTGGAATTGAGCCCCGTGATTGTGACCCACAAAGGACTGAAAATCGAAGTCACCGAGGACGACGTGGCCCGCATCGATGCCTTTGTGGCGCTGGTCGATGATCAACCGGGGCAAAACGGCGTCGCCATCGCTTCGCAAGACAAAAAACTAGCACAACTGCTCGGGGCCATGGAACAACTCAAACTCCCCGCAGCGGACATCATCGACGTCATACTCAGCTTGGAAAAATCGGGCCGTCTGCACGCTCGAGTGATTGTTGTCGAATAAGCCTCGCGGGACTTCCCGGCCATTTACAAAACAAAAAACAAGTACGTCGTTCCCGAAAGAATTCACTCATGATTTCGCCTATTTCTTCCGGCATCTCCAACAACATTGCCGCCTCGACGCAACTGCAGCAAACACAGCAGGCGGTGCCGGACGAGAAAGCATTGGAAGAGAAGCAGGCGTTTCAAAAATTCGCTGCGGGGACCTTTTATCAAACGATGATCAAATCGCTCAGAAGCACCGAACGCGAAACCAAATACTTCAACGGCGGGCGAGCGGAGAAGATTTTTCAAGGCGAGTTCGACCAGCGGATTGCTTCGTCGATGGCCGAGGAACATGGCAGTCCCTTTGCCGGACCGTTGTTCGATCAATACTCCGCTATCCGGAACCGCGAGTCGATGTTAGCGGCGGCTGCTCAAACCACCAGCACTAGCGGAGCCAACCTATGAACAACCGATTACTCGAAGCGACCACGCTGTTTATGACACAGTTGGAAGTCGTCCAGGGCGAGCTGTCTGCCTTGATGGCCGAAAAACGGACGGCCATGACGCAGATCCAGGGCCACGATCTCGCCCGTATCTCGGCCGATGAAAGTGTGTTGATTACCCGGTTGCAAAAACTGCTGCGCGAACGGAATCGGATTTTAGAGTTCGCGCAAGAGCGAAATTTACCATCGCAGTCGTTGCTGCACTTGGTCAAAGCCATCGGGCTGGAGACGCGCGACGAGTTGATCGCACGGATCGAACAGGCGCAACACACAGCAGCGCAGTTACGGCACGAAAGTTGGGTGCATTGGATCATTTCGCATCGCTCATTCAATCATTACACAGAACTGATCGACTTGATCGCTCATTGCGGACAACCTTCACCCACGTACCACGAAGGGGATGATCAGTCCCACACAGGCGGCGCATTACTCGATGCTTCGATATAAATCTGGATGAATCTGTGGCGAATCGTCGGGTCTCGGCTGTGCCGGGTGGCGGTTTCACTTTACCAACGATAATGGAATCCCTTCCATGGGACTGAATTCAGCATTAGCAATTGCAGGCCGTTCGCTGGAGGTGTTCACCACCGGCATCGAAGTCGCCGGCAACAATATCTCCAACGCCAATACGCCCGGTTATATCCGTGAGCGGTTGTATCTCAATCCGAGCCAAGGGACCAAACAAGGAGCCCTGGTCGTCGGCGGCGGTGTGCTGGTTGACGGCATCCGGCAGGAGATCGACAAGTATTTGGAAACCCGCATTCACGCGTCTTCTTCTGATTTTTATGGCTCGCAACAACGGGAAGACATCTACAAGCAATTGGAAGCGACCGTTAATGAACTCAGCGACGGCGATCTCTCCACGGGCCTGAATGAATTTTTGGGAAAAATTCAGGACTTTGCTAATCAACCCGAGGTCAGCGCCGTGGCCCAGCTCGCGGTTCAGCAGGGGGTAGAATTCGCGCGGGAAATCTCCGAAATGCGGGCGCGGATTAACGACCAACGCTCGAGCCTGGGCGTCAAAGTGACCGACTTGGTGAACGAAGCCAACGTGCTGATTGATCGCATTGGGGAGCTGAACAGGAAAATCACCGAGACCGAAGCAGGCGGATTGCTTCACAGCGATGCGGGGGGATTGCGGACCGAGCGGTACAACGCAATGAACCGTCTGGCCGAAATTGTCCCGATTCGTGCAGTGGAACGCGAAACGGGTTACTTCGATATTTTCGTTGGCCCCGACCATTTGGTTTTGCAGGGAGAAGTGCAGCATCTAGAGACCGAAGTGAGCGTCGACCGCGAGGCCCAAGTGCTGAACGTCAAGGTCGAGGGGTCCATTTCCAATCTTCCCGGAACCTCGGGCGAATTGAATGGCGTGATCGACGGCCGGGATCAAATCCTGGGCGGCTTTATCGACGAGCTCGATACGTATACGCAAAATATTATCTTCGAATTCAACAAGATCCACGCTTCGGGGCAGGGGACCGAAGGATTCGATACGGTCACCGGGACCTATAGTGTGGAGGACACTGCTGCCAGTTTGGATGATGCTGGTTTGACCTTTGCACCCGAACATGGCAGTTTCGAGGTGATCATTGAAAACAAGCTCACCGGTGCCCGTGAAACAACAACCATTCAGATCGACCTCGACGGTATCAACCCCGGGCCGAATACCTCGTTAGACAGCCTGCGCGCTGATTTGGATGCCATTTCGAATGTGACTGCGACACTCACGCCGGACCGGCGCTTGGAACTTTCGGCAGGAGAGAACTACGAGATTTATTTCGCCAACGACGATTCGGGTACGCTGGCTGCATTGGGCATCAATACTTTTTTCACCGGATCCGGCTCGTCCGACATCGGTGTCAACCAAACGGTCCTAAATGACACGTCCAAGTTCGCGGTGACCCAAGGAGGCGGTTCGGGCGATGGAAGCAATGCACTGAAGTTAGCGAAGTTCATTGAGAATCCGGTCGAGGGGTTGGGGGGCGTGAATCTCAACGACTATTACGATGGGATGATTTCGGAATTGGCCCAAAACTCCGCTTCTGAAACGGCGGTCCGCCAAGGCTTTGAGTCCTTTCGAAATTCCTTGCTGACGCAAAAGCAGCAGTTTTCCGGCGTCAGTCTCGACGAAGAGGCGATCAAGGTCATGGAGTTGCAACGGTCTTACCAAATGGCAGCGCGGTTCATCGGCGTCATCGATGAATTGTTATCCACGCTGGTTTCGTTATGAGATATGGGCCGTTATGAGACACGGGCCGGAAAAGGGGGCCACTGGCGGCTTGTCCGCCAGAGCGGAATCACGAGATCCACAAGACACTGCTGGACCAGCCAGCCAGCAGAGGCACCCCACTCACCAGTGAGGTCTTGTTTTCATCGGGCTGTTCGCTTGCACGTTCCCGTTCGACCTGGGGGTGAAGTCTGGTATCCGCCCTTTTCCTATTTGAGACGCGTTAAACCGGGTGGTGTTGTCAAGATCTGCCGGTCCTGCCGGTTTTTCCCCAGCTTCCGCTGCAATGCGACGATACCGATGACACGGCGTTTTCGATTGTGCGCATCGACGATGCACGGAAACGCAGACGGAATCTGCTTACCCATACGGTAACGACGATGAGCCTTGGTCCAATACTATCTGGCAGAATTCCCAACGGAATGGTTGCCTCCCGGCTCAACTCCAATATTCAAGAACAAACGCGCATGCTGGCGCAACTGCAAGAGCAGATCTCCAGCGGAGTGCAGTTTCAATTTGCCAGCGAAAGTCCCGCTGCAGCCATACGGACAATCACGCTGCAAAAGACCTTGGAGTTGCAGGCGCAAAACCAAACCAACGTGCAGACCTCTTCGTCGTTGTTGGCAGCCAGTGATCAGGGATTGGCCACTGTGTCCGACGCGCTCAATCAGGCCAAAGCGTTAATCGTGGCTGGCATCGGTGATTCCAGTACGCAGGCCGAACGGGATGCCATGGCGTTGGAAGCGTCCAGCTTGAAAACACAAGTGCTCAACGCAGCCAACACACAATTCCGCGGGCGGTTCCTGTTTGGAGGGACCCAAACGGAATCGCCGCCGTTTACTTCGCAAGACACCTTCGTGCGTTACAACGGCGACCAGTTCAATATCAATTCCTATGCCGACAACAACTTGTTGATCACCAATAACCTGGATGGGCATTCCGCACTGGGAGCTCTGACCGAACCAGTCGGCACGGATATCGATCCGGTGCTCACGCTCGATACGCGGATCAGCAACCTGCAGGGCGGGCAGGGCGCCAACTTGGGGGATCTGACGATCACCCTCGACAACACCCCCGAGACGGTCACTGTCGATTTGAGCTCGGCTAAGACCATTAAAGATGTACAGGCGATTCTCGAAAATGCTTTCGCCGGACAACCCACAACGCTGACAGTCGCAATCAATGCCGCGCAAGATGGATTGGAATTGACGCCTTCGGCGGGCAACATTGAAGTGACTGAAGTGGGCGGAGGGACAACGGCCGCGCATTTAGGAATTGTGAGTGGCCCTGCAGCATCAGTCACCGGCGGCGATCTCGATCCGGCGATTACGTTGGGAACGAATCTGGCCGACCTCAATGGAGGGACCGGCATTGGCGCCACCGCTGGCAATGGTTTGTCAATCACCAATGGCTACAAAACTCAAGTCGTCGATATTTCGGCAGCGGTGACCGTCGAGGACTTGTTGAATACGCTGGAATTGGCCGATTTGGATCTCGATGTGGGCATCAATGAGTCAGGGACCGGCTTGGCGATTTCCAGCCGACTGAGTGGTGCCGGCTTTTCGATTGGTGAGAACGGCGGCCAAAACGCCACCAACCTGGGCATTCGTACGACGCTGTCGAGCACGTTATTAGCTGATTTCAACTTTGGGCAAGGTGTGCCGGTCGATGACGGTATCCCCTTAGAGATCCAACGACGCGACGGCACGACCTCCAGTATCGATCTGGCTGGTGCAAGGACTGTGCAGGACGTGTTGGATGCGATCAATGCGGAGCCGAATCTGACCGCAACGCTCAACACCGTCGGCAATGGGATCTCGATCGATGATACCTCTGTCGGCGGCGATCCGCTGACCATCGAGAATACACCCTTGGCCGAAGCGCTCGGCGTCGTCGGGACGGAAGCGACCGGTCCCGGCACTCCGCTCGTGGGCAGCGACACGAATCAGCGGGAAGTACAGGGAAGTTTGACGATCCTCTCCAAATTGGAAACGGCATTACTCAATGGTGACGATAAGGAGTTGCAGCGACTCAACGAAATGCTGGATGAGGAACTGCGGCGAGTGAATTTGGCCCGCGGTGATGTGGGATCGCGATTGAAAGTGCTGGATGAGGTCGGCAATCGTCTCGCCGACCAGGAAGTACAAATTCGCGAAACATTGTCGCAAGAATACGAAGTCGACATCGCCGAAGTCATTACGAACATCGCTCAATTGCAGACCTACATGCAGGCCTCCTATCAAATTTCGGCCTCAACATTGCAATTGAATCTGTTCTCATACATCTAACCGTCCGTCCGAAATGGCCTGCGGCGGTTGTTTCAAAAGTGCTCCCCTGTCGACTCGACAGCCCGCTAAATGCGATACCTGTTTTGAGAGCGATCTTAAAACACATTTTCTGGGAAAATGATCTTGTCGCAATGGGGGGCAATCGCGACACTACCGCCCCGAAAACCGAGCGCCTCTGAGCGCTGCGTGATCTTTGTGTTGGGTTGCCCCACATGTCCTGTCGAAAATTTTTGTTCCTGGCATTGATGCTACAAGCGTCCCTGACCGGCTGCGCGACGATGTCGCCCGTCCCGGCCGGCGGGCAGGTGTTTGTGCGCGGACAAAACGACGAGATGGTGTGGGAAAAAACGGTCGATGTGGTGCACGACTATTTCTACATCGAGCGTGAAAACCATTTCGATAATGTGATCGAGACACAGTACAAGGTCGGCGCCGGCCTGTTGGAGCCGTGGCAGCACGATAGCGTCGGATTCGAAAACCGATTGGAGAGTACCCTGCAGTCCATTCGGCGGAAGGCGTTTGTACATGTGACGCCGACCGGAGATGGGTATCTGATCAGCGTGCAGGTGTACCGCGAACGGGAAGACGTGGCCAGCCAATCGCAAATGTCGCCCGGCGGAGCCACCTTCCGCCAGTACATCCCGCTACAACGGGAGTTGGAAATCGATTCGACCGACATCGCACGTGGTCGATGGATTCCCCTGGGCCGCGACCCAGAGCTTGAGCAAGAGATGCTACAGTCTCTGCAGGTTCGCTTGTCCCGGTAGTCATCTGCTGGCAGTCGGAACATAAGTCCCAAACCGACGGCTTGCCGTCGTGCACGGCGTTGCTTCTCAAGCACGGTATTGCTTGTCGAGCAGAGTGACCAAATGATTTCCGACGTATAAAACATTCGGCCGAATCGTCCGCCGCCGATTTTCGAAATAGCCTCAGCACACCTGAACATCCATAAGCCTCTCCGTACGAAAATTTGCGGAGGATGCAAGGCATTTGAGATGTTCGTAGCACAGAAGCTACAGGGCAACCGGCTGTTGCATACCCCGTCGCTCCAATTGCGATGCCATAGCAGTGCCAGAGCATGCTCAACATTACGCACGAGTGTGCCAGTGCGAATTCAAAGGTGTGCGGTATCTGCGAAACACTGGCAAAGCCAGTGGCACCCCACCCAATTAGCAAATCGTGACAAACAGCTAACCGGGTGGCAAAATGACCAGTGTGACGGGAAATTGCCGAAAATCGATCACAAAGTTCGCAACGAGGATTGACAGCCTTTTTGGACTCGGCCATACTTGGAATCAAGTTGAGACTGAGTCTCAGTATCTGCCCTGGCCCTGTTTTTTGGTGCCGTTGTTGGCTGGGTGTCAAGCAATTGTCGTTGTTGTTAACTCGATTAGGATTTCGGATATGCTTCCAAAACGTGTTTCGCCAAATCGTCGCAACGGGTTTACTCTCATTGAGTTACTGGTTGTGATCGCCATCATCGCCATACTGATTTCGCTGTTGCTCCCCGCAGTGCAGCAGGCACGCGAAGCCGCGCGGCGGACACAATGTCGCAATAATCTCAAGCAAATCGGCTTGGCTTTGCACAACTATCTCGACGTCAACCGGGCGTTTCCGCCGGCATTCTCCCTCGGCAACGGTCCGGGGGGGCAGTGGTCGTTGCATGCCCGCATTCTGCCGTACATCGACGGCGTGAATCTCTACCAGACTGCCGATTTGGAGCAGTCCTATACTGCGGGGACTGCTCCTGCCAACGTACGGGTCGCTACGTATCTGTGTCCCAGTGATATCAACGACAAGCCTCGCGGCAGCGATTATTATCCCACGTCGTACGGGTACAACGGCGGGACCTATACCGTTTTTACGCACAGCAGCGACACAGTGGTGGTCGGCTCGGATACGTATATTCTGGGGGGGCAGCTGAGTGATGGTTCGTTTGGGCCGAATAGCAACACCAAGATCAGAGATTTCACGGACGGCACGAGCAACACGCTCTGTTTTGCGGAAGTGAAGGCGTTTACGCCTTATATTCGTGATGGTTTGGATGGGCCGGCAGCCGCTCCGACGGACTTGTCAGTTCTCACTGCAGGTGATTTCAAGGCCGACACCGGGCATACGGAGTGGGTCGATGGCCGCGTGCATCAGACCGGGTTCACCACGGTCTTCACGCCCAATGCGATCACGCCGATCACCGACGGGACCGATTCAGCTGAGAGTGGCGACTTCACATCGTGTCGCGAAGGGAAGACCCCCTGCGTGGGTGAGCCCGTCCGTGCAGCGGTCACCGCTCGTAGTTATCACACCGGGATGGTCTTGACCTTGTTGATGGATGGCTCGGCGCGCTCGGTCAGCGAAAACATCAGCCTGTTCACATGGCGCGACTTATCGACCCGTGCCGGTGGCGAAATCCTCGGTGAGTTTTAAGGGGTGACGGCAGAACATGCTGGCAGCGCAAATCGGCGGTGCGAAAATGTCGGTGCGGCGATTGCGTTCTGTCGATTCTCCGGCGAAGAAAACTGCCAGTCAAACTTGCTTTTGGCCCGTATTTGCTTATCATCACTGTGAGTTGCGACTCAGCGCGTTGTGACTCCATCGGGAGAGATGGCTGAGTGGTCGAAAGCGCCGGTTTGCTAAACCGGTGAACCCAGCAATGGGTTCCGCAGGTTCGAATCCTGTTCTCTCCGCCTTGTAAAAAGCCGCAGGTCACTCTGTTGTGAGTGGTTTGCGGCTTTTTTTGCGCCCCGCCTGGCTTGGCGGAGCGGCGCACTCTTCCCCTTGAGGTCTGTGGGCCTCCGTCATGGGGTGTACAAACCACTGGTTTCCGCGTGGAGGGTAGCTGGTGTGGATTCAATGTGATTCTAGTTGTGTGTTCACATTGACTCTATTCTTTGAGGTGCTGCTCTCTGCTGTTAACTTGCTTGTGTTTCGTAAGTCGCTTACCAGTATGGATATATGGTGTATGCGTGTCTGTGGGGCGTCGATTGGCATGCCAAATGCTTTATGTCATTGAAGTCTCAAAACGAATTGAGAGCAACAAGGCAATCAAAACGAACCGCGGCTGTTGCCGGGTTTCGGAACATCCAATCGAAAGGGGTAGTTATGAAAGTTTTAGCAAAAGCCGCAGTTTTGGCATTGGTCGTGGGTGCGGGGCTGTTTGTCACCGATCAGGTTTCGGCGGAACAAAATGAGATTCGTCTCGCCAGCTCACACGGTCACCGGGGTGGATTTCGCGGTGGATACCGTGGCGGTTATCGCGGCGGGTTTCGTGGGGGCTACGGTCATGCCTATCGGGGCGGATATCGCGGCGGGTTCCGTGGTGGGTACCGTGGCGGATTTCGAGGGGGTTACGGCGGTGGATTTCGCGGTGGATACCGCGGCGGATTCCGTGGTGGTTACGGTGGGTCCTACTACGGTGGATACGGTAGTGCTTACTGTGACTAGTCACACCAAGTAGCCGACCAATTTCCGGCAGGGGAGCGCACGGGGTTTTGGTATCGCCACGCTGCGATGCTGAAGCCTCGATTGCGACTCCAGGCCGAAGCTTGCTGCTAGGTTTAGCAGCGTTCTTAACAGTCACTCATCAACTCAAAAGGGCAAAGCGATGTCCACGCGTATCCGTGTCTTCATGTTCTTCGCCATCGGCCACATGGCGTTGGTCGCGCTGGGGATGGCTCATATCGGCGTGTTGCCGACGACGACGATTCCCGGCAAGGCGCTCCGCGTGTATACGGGGGTTTCCGGGGCAGACAAAGGTTACGGATTCTTTGCGCCGGGCGTGCGGCATCAGGAACGAGCGGTGTTCTTGATGACCGACGCTGAGGGGCGGCAATGGGAAGGGGACCTGGGTTTCGGGGAATCCGCGGAAGCCAACTTGCGTTTGGGGAGCACGGCAAATGTACTACGCGAGGTCGATGATGAAACGGCTTTCCACTTCATGCGTTCGATGGCGGCCAAGATGTTCCAGCGACATCCAACGGCGCAGACAATTAAAGTTCAGGTGCAAGCCTATGGAATCAAACTTCCCGGCACGTCCAATGGGGTGCCGGCGATCGATTTTCCTACGATGGCTGAATTTCGCAGCGGGCAACAGCCGGAGTGGATCGACCTTTATTCATTGACCTTTCAAGCGGACGAAGCGGGGCAAACCGTCGCTGTTTTAGATAATCAGGGGATGCTGAAATGATTGAGCGTGAAACCATAAAACGTGGCGGCCGGCGGGTCGCAGCTGCGATGACTGAATTCTTCACGGCACCCGCCTCGGCAAAACCGTTGGCCGTGTTTCGCATCGGATTGGCAACGGTGTTGTTGGCGCAGGCCTTTTCCTTGGCGGCAAATGTCACCGATCTGTTTGGGCGCGAGGGGTTGATTCAATGGGACGTCACCTACGACGGGACAGACCGCTCTGCGATGGCCTGGGCCTATCCGCATCTGAGTTGGTTTGACGGGCTGTTTGCCGCACTGGGCTTGAGCGAGTCGACCGGGGTGTATGTGATGTTTTCGCTGTATGTCACGTCCTTGGTGTTTTTGCTGGTGGGTTTCAAAACCCGCGCCGCGTGCATTGCGACGTTTGCATTGCAATTGATTCTGTCGAATAGCAGTCCGGCAACCGTTTATGGCGTCGATTCGTTTGCCCGCGTGTCGTTGTTTTATGCCCTGTGGATGCCGTTGGGAGCGGTCTATTCGATCGATGCGATCCTGCAGCGCGGCGGAGCGGTGAACTCGTCAGCGGCGCGGATTGGCCTGCGGTTCCTGCAGTTGCATATGGCACTGATGTATCTGGCGTCGGGGATTGGAAAAGGGATGGGCGCGCAATGGTGGAACGGCGAAGCAATCTGGCGAGCGGTGACGATGCCGGAACTCGCGCAATACGACATGTTGTGGTTGGCCAATTATCCGTGGTTGCCAATTTTCTTGGGTTGGGCGACGGTGATTTTAGAGGTGGTCTACATTGCTGCTGTCTGTAGTCGTCGCACGCGGCTACCGATCGTTTTGGCGGTGATTAGCATGCACGTGGGCATCGCACTGTTTTTGGGGCTGGTGTCGTTCGCGTCGCTGATGATCGTGCTCAACGTTTCGGCCTTTCTCATTCCCTCGGAACCGACCGGTTTGAAGCAAACCGCTGCCTCGTTTGACCCGCAATCAATGGTCGCCGTAGCGGCTTAATGCAGCGGGGAAGGGTGAGGCGTTTGTGCCGCGGCGACATCGTGCGTAGAATCAGAAGCATGACCGTGAGGCGTTCGCGCCGTTGGCCCGATGTTTCTGAGGATGACACACGATGTTGCGAATCTTGTTTTTCGTGGGATGTTTGACCGTTGGTTTCGCAAGCACACTGTCGGCTGCGGAGGCGCCGCCGAATATTGTATTGATCATGGCTGACGATCTCGGCTATGGCGAACTGGGGTGTTACGGCCAAAAAATCATCCGCACGCCGAACATCGACCGGTTGGCGGCCGAAGGAATGCGATTCACGCAGTGTTACTCCGGCAGCCCGGTCTGCGCGCCGTCACGGTGTGTGTTGATGACGGGCAAGCACACGGGGCACTCGTTTATTCGCAACAACAGGGCGACCAAGCCGGAAGGGCAATGGCCGATGGACGCCGCCGAATTGACGGTGGCTGAGTTGCTCAAAGCGCAAGGCTACGCCACGGCGGCGATTGGCAAATGGGGGCTGGGTATGGTCGATACGCCCGGCGATCCCAACCGGCAAGGCTTTGATTTGTTCTTTGGTTTCAATTGCCAAACCCATGCACACAATCATTATCCGGTGTATCTGCGGCGCAACGATCAGCGGGTGGAACTGGAAGGCAACACCCGTAGCCTGACCGGCAAGCAGTATTCGCAGGATCTGTTTATTGACGAAGGGCTGCAATTCATTCGCGCGCATCGCGAACAGCCGTTTTTCTTATACCTGCCATTCGCTGTTCCACATTTGTCGATTCAAGTCCCCGAAGAATCTCTGGCGGAATATACCGACGAGATTCGCGAAGAGGACTACATCCACAAGGGGTATCTTAAGCACCCCGCGCCGCGAGCGGGGTATGCCGCGATGGTGACACACATGGATCGGGGCATGGGGCAAATCATGGAATTGCTCAAAGAGTTGAAGCTCGACGACAACACGCTGGTAATTTTCACGTCGGACAATGGGCCGACTTACAATCGGCTCGGTGGTTCAGATTCCGACTTCTTCCATTCCGCCGGACAGTTCCGCGGATTGAAGGGCAGTGTCTATGAAGGGGGAATCCGCGTACCGCTCGTCGCCCGCTGGCCGGGACATATTGCTGCGGGAACCGTGAGCGATCATCTCTGCGCGCTGTGGGATATGTTGCCGACATTGATGGACGTTGTCGGAGCCGGCGAAAAAACGCCGACTGATATCGACGGCATCAGTTTGGCGCCCACTTTGTTGGCTGGTGGTGATCAACCCGTGCATGACCATCTGTATTGGGAATTCGCCGCCTACCGTGGACAACAGGCAGTTCGCTGGGGCCGGTGGAAGGGGGTGCGGCAGAATATGTTTCAGGGAAATCTGGCGATCGAACTCTATGATCTTCAAAACGATCCCGGTGAATCGAATGACGTGGCCGCTGAGCATCCGGAGGTGGTGAAAAAAATCGAGCAGCTCATGCAGTCACAGCGGACTGTCTCGGCAGCGTTTCCCTTCCCACAACTCGACGGGGATACGGCCCCGTAAACGCCCTCTAAAACAACGTTAGGACCTGCGGATGCCTCAAGCGGTTCAGAGTGGTGAGGATCGGTCTCCTGCGGCACAGCGGCCGACGAATGTGCGGTTGCTCGTCGTGATCATCGCAGCGGCAACGTCGGTGTTGTTGTATCTCGATCGGTTTTGCGTCAGCTTTGCGGCGGATTATATCAAGGAGGATTTGCACCTCACGCAGGAGCAGGTGGGGTATTTTCTGAGCGCCTTCTTTTTCTCATATGCATTGGCGCAGGTGCCGGCGGGGTGGCTCAGCGACCGTTACGGCGCGCGGATTATGCTGGCGATATACATCCTCGTCTGGTCGGTCTTCACCGCCATGATCGGAGCGGTGCATAGTTTTGCGCTGCTGTTGCTGACGCGGTTGGCGTGTGGATTAGGGCAGGCAGGAGCCTATCCCACGTGTGCCAGCGTGTTGAGCAAATGGGTACCGTTTCGCAAACGGGGGGCGGCCAGTGCCTGGATTTCACTCGGCGGACGCTTTGGAGGTGCAATTGCGCCGCTGCTGACCGCGTTTTTGATCGTGCAGTTTGTTCCCAGCGATACGCCTGTTGAGTTTCAAGCGGACGATATTAAAAATGGGCCGCGACTGTGTGCCAAGATCTTCCCCGGTGATGAAACCGCCGCCGATGGTTTGTCTGGTGTGAATGCTGATGCAGTGGGGCGGCATGTGTGGTCGCTGCTGAACGAAGAATCGCAGCACGTGGTTCGCCGCGGGGCAGCGGATTTCGAAAAACCACAACTCGCGCCGCAAGATACGGTGAAGTTGGTGGCGGCAATGAATGAACTATTGGCATCGCCGCAGCTTTACAATGAAGAGGCATTCAAATCGGCGAACTTGGCGCGGGAAACGCTGAGCACATTGAGTCGGGGGGACGACCAACGACCGCTGAGCGGTATGCAACTACGGCGGTTCAACCGGTTGCTGCTCGAAGCGGGATTTCCCAACGAGGTCAGCAAACTCTATGTGCGTGGATGGCGGCCGGTGATGTATGTGTACGGCTTCGCGGGCATCATCGTGGCAGCTGCCGTGTGGATCGTGTATCGCAATCGGCCGGAGGTGCATCCCTGGTGCAATGCGGCGGAGTGCAAGTTGATCGCTGCCGAACGTCCCGCCAATGCGCCCAGCCCGCACGGCAAGGCGGGGATGATTCCGATTGGCCGGTTATTAAAAAGCCGTAGCATGTGGCTGTCCTGCTTGGCACAGTTGGGGACCAATATCGGTTGGGTGTTTTTGGTGACATGGTTCCCGCGGTATTTGATTTCGCAACACAACGTACCGATCTTGCAGCGCGGGCTGATGGCGATGACGCCGCTGATGGTGGGAATCGCCGGGATGTATTGCGGAGGGTGGTTGACCGACAATTTGACACGGCGTTTGGGGGTACGGTGGGGGCGGCGGTTGCCGATGTCGGTCACACGATTCGCAGCGGCTGGGGGTTACGGATTGTGCTTGTGGTTTTCGACGTTTGGGGCGGAGTCGGCGATGAATTCTCCCTGGATGTATGTTGCAGCCTTTTCGCTGGTGGCGTTTTCGACCGACATGGGTGTCCCTGCCGCTTGGGCATTTAATCAAGATGTCGGCGGGCGGTACGTCGGCTCGATCCTGGGCTGGGGCAATATGTGGGGCAACTTGGGAGCCTCATTTTCGCCGCCGATCTATAATTATTTTCTGGGCGAAACACCGGGGCCGAACCAATGGAATGCGATGTTTGTCTGTTGTCTGACAGCGTTCGTGTTTTCCGGAATCTGTGGACTCGGTATCGACGCCTCGACACCCATCGCGCCGCCGGATGAAGTCTCCGTTGAGGAGGGATAGGCTGCCGTCCGCCCGTGCGAACCGTGCGACCTGCAAAGCACTGCTGGGCAAGTCAGCAGTGGCACCCGCGGTACTGCGGAGATGCTGCGCTATTGTTCCACACGTGCGGTGGCGGTACTCTAATGAAAGGGGACGACGCACATCTCCGGGAGCAATAGGGAGACGACTGGATGTTGAGGATACCGGGAAGCGGATTTCGGCTTTGCGACGGGGTTTCCCGGCGGTCGTTCCTCCAGGTCGGCGGATTGGCGCTAGGAGGCTTGAGTCTGCCACAATTGTTGCAAGCTGAGGAGCAGGTTCCCGGCGGCAAGTCGCACAAGTCGGTGATCATGGTGTTTCTCACCGGCGGGCCGCCGCATCAAGATATGGTCGATCTGAAGCCGGAGGCGCCGGCGGAGTATCGCGGCGAATTTTCTCCCATTCATTCCAATGTGCCGGGCCTCGACGTTTGCGAGCATTTGCCATTGATGTCGCAGCGGATGGACCGGTTGGCGGTGATTCGCACACTGGTCGGTTCCGAGGGGCGGCATGCGGCGTTTCAATGTTTGCATGGGCACCCGGTGCTGAATCAGCCGCCCGGCGGGTGGCCTTGTTTTGGGTCGGTGATTTCTAAGTTGCAAGGTCCGCTGAATCGCGAGATTCCCGCCAGTATTAGTTTGCAACCCCGCATCGGCATTCAGCCGTGGAGCGATCCCGGACAGCCGGGGTTTGCGGGCATGAAACATGCGCCGTATGCACCCAACGCCACCGGAACACAGGATCTGGTGTTGGAGGGGATGGATATGTCGAAGCTGAACGATCGCCGTGCGCTGTTGGATCGCATGGACCACTTGCGACGCACGTTGGATACCAACGACGCCGTCGACGGCATGAATACGTACTACCGGCAGGCGTTTGATATCTTGACCTCGGGCCGTTTGGCGACCGCTTTGGATGTCGAACAGGAAGATCCGGCGGTGCGCGAGCGCTATGGACGCGGGTCCAAGGAACCGGCCGGTTATGGCGATGCAGGTTGGATGCGGAATGAAGACTTTATCGTCGCCCGGCGGCTTATCGAAGCGGGGGCGCGGGTCGTGACGCTGTCGTTCGGACGCTGGGATTGGCACGGCCAGCCGCACGGTACGAATTTTGACAACGCTCGCGATCATCTGCCGGCGTTGGACCAAGCGTTGACGGCACTGTTGGATGATCTGCGCGACCGCGGCATGGAGGATGACGTCTCGGTCGTGGTCTGGGGTGAATTTGGTCGCACGCCGTTGATCAACAAGCGAGGCGGGCGGGACCATTGGCCCAGCGTGGGATGTGCGCTGTTGGCCGGCGGCGGTATGCGCACAGGGCAAGTCATCGGTGCGACGAATGCGCGAGCGGAACACCCGATACAACGCCCGGTGCATTTTCAAGAGATCTTTGGCACGCTGTATCACAATCTCGGGTTGGACGTGGGCAATCTAACGATCAACGATTTGACGGGTCGCCCGCAGTTTTTAATCGACTACGGCAAATATCAACCGTTACCGGAACTGGTTTAAGCCACCATGACGACACCTATCCTCAGCCTTGGTCACAGGAACGCCGCCTATTCGGTCGCGTTTGCTCGTGATGCGCAGCTGTTGGCCAGTGGTTGTCTAGATAAGACGATCTCAGTGTGGGATTTGCCGTCGGGAAAACAGCGGATGCAGTTGCGTGGACATCGCGAGGCGGTGTGTGAAGTTGTCTTTTTACCCGACGGCGTCACGCTGCTGTCGGCGAGTTTGGACAAGACGTTGCGGCTGTGGGATCTGGAATCAGGCAAACTGAAATCGACGCTGACGGGAGTGCACCAGACCTATCTGACCTGCATGGACGCGTCGGCCGATTGCCGTCTGGCAGCTTCCGGCTCGCACGACAAGAGCGTGGTTGTTTGGGATATTGCTGGTGGACAGCCATTGGGGGAACTCAAGGGGCATACGGATCTGATTACCGCCATTGCGATGTCGCCCGACGGAAAAGTGATCACCTCGGGTGGACACGATGTGCTTGTGCGACTTTGGGATGCAGAGAAGCGAGAGCCGCTTAAAGAGCTCGGTCCGCACACCGCAGCCATTCAAAGCCTCGCATTCTCGCCGGACGGAACGACCGTCGCCGCTGGTGATGACGATGGTGTGATTCGAATTTGGAATACCAAGACAGGGGACTTCACAAAGATTCGCGGCGGGCATCAGCGGACGGTGAAGTCGCTAACCTTTTCTCCCGATGGAACTCAACTCGCCTCCGGCGGGGCGGACACGACGGTGCGGATTCACGACGTGGCCACGGCGCGCGAAGTGAGGAATCTCCAGGGGCATCGCAACAGCGTCTACGATGTGGCCTTTGCCCCCGACGGCAAACAGTTGGCCTCCGCCGGTTTCGATCGAACGGTGCATGTTTGGAGCCTTTGAACGCCAGGAAGCGCGATTGGGCTGTTGAAAAAACAGCGTGCGGATATAGCGAACCACAAAGATTTTCCCTCAAGCCTGTCCCCTCAAGCCTCACGCCTTTTTCCAGACGAAGTCCAATCAGCTCTTAGACCGAATTTCGCTACGCCACTTCTCTTTAAGCGGACTTCTCTGAAATAACAGGACCTATTCAAATGGCACGTCAAAAACAGGCGCAGGTGGCGGTCACGCCGCGGGCGAAGGTCTGGTTGGAGGTCGATGGCACTTACATCTTTGGGTTGGGGATTTGCCGCATCTTGGAGGCGGTAGAAGAGACCGGTTCGATCAAGAATGCCGCTGCTGCTGTCGACAAAAGCTATCGGCACGTGTGGTCGCGCATTAAAGAGGTCGAAGCCCGGCTGGGGATCGTGCTGGTGGAAACGCAGGTGGGGGGCGGCGATCTGCGGCGGAGCACGCTGACTGAACCCGCGCGACAATTGACGGCTCGCTATCGAGAGATGCGACAACAGGTGTTTGAAATTGTCGAAGAGCAGTTTACGGCGGATATTCAGGAGATTGTGAATGGCGTGAGGAGTGAAGGGTGAGACGCGCGGTCTGCTCCTCTTTCTTGCGTGTCGCGGCGGTTTGCGTTACGATTCGACCAATTGGCACGGGCTTGCCATTTGGTCGAATCTTTGTACGTAAATGAGAGTAACGCATGACGCCGGCACTAAAACCGCATCCTGGGCTGTTGGGCAAAACCAGGTTACATCGACTGGCCCGCGCAAGCGATGTGCCATCGACCACGGAGTGGCTGATCCTGATTGGATTTGGCGTTCTCACCGCCGCCATGTCGACGCTGATTGACCTGCATCTGCGCATCCCCGGGCATGCGATTTTGAAGGTCGTCTTTCCGGTGGCGGCGGGGTTGGCATTGGTTCCGCGACAAGGGGCCGGATCGATCATCGGTGTCTCGGCGCTGGCGACGGCGATCGCTTTACGGATGCTTGGTTTTGGCGGTTCGGGTTTGGGATTTGGGGCGTTGACGAGTCTGACGGTCATCGGTCCCACGCTGGATTGGATGTTGCGGCATGCACGTTCCAGCCGCGCGGTTTATATCGGATTCGTGCTCGGCGGACTGTTCACCAATTTAGCTGCGCTGTTGGTCCGCGGGACGTTAAAGGGGGTGGGGCTGGAACACGCGGGCGGGCGTCCGCTGTCGGTCTGGCTGTCGCAAGCGGCAATCACTTATACGATCTGCGGTATCGTAGCCGGATTGTTGAGCGCCTCGGTTTGGTTTGGTGCGAATCCGCCACAGAAGCAGGAGTCGACACCGTGATTATTGTCGGCATTGATGATACGGATATCATCGGCTCGCGGGGGACCAATCAACTGGCGCGGCAAATTGTCCGCGAACTTTCAGCGGATTGGAGTTGTCTGCGAATCGTCCGCCATCAACTTCTAGACGATCCCCGTGTACCGTACACCTCAAAAAACGGTTCGGCGTCGATCACGCTTCAGCGTCGGCAAGATTCGTTGCGCTCGCCGGATCTTGTCGGCGAAACGCCGTTGGCCGTCGATTCGGTGCTGCAATGTTGCCGGCGGGTGATGCGGGACTGGTTTATCGAAGGGAGTGACCCGGGATTATGTCTGCTAACCGGGGAGTGCCCTCCGGAGGTCGTCGAATGGGGCCGCCGCTGCCAAAGCGAGTTTGTTGAGCGCGAAACCGCGTTCGCAGTTGCCGCCGCTGTCGGCGTGCACCTAGAAGCTTTGGGCGGCACCGAAGATGGAGTGATTGGAGCATTGGCTGCGGTGGGGCTGGCATGGGCACAAAACAGCGGTCGCATCATCCAGTTGGGTGAGTGGCCCGATGATCTTTCCGGAGCACAACCCGTCGACGCGCTCCGCAGTCGGGATGTGTGCGTTCAGGGATACGGGACGGACCAAAAAATCACGGATGGGACTGTCGACGTAGGAAAACATCTCCGTCCGAACGTGCGGCACGGGGCGGCGGTGCTTTTTGTTGAAGCAACCGCCACACAGTCGCCGCAGCTGTATCAAGCAGTCAAATTACCTTAAAGGTTCAATTTCGATGAAGTTCAGTGCTCCAGGTTCCACACGTTCACCGCAGCCAGCGGCTGGCAAAGGTTTTACGTTAATCGAATTGTTGGTCGTGATTGCGATCATCGCGATTTTGATTGCGTTGCTGTTGCCAGCCGTGCAACAAGCCCGTGAAGCGGCTCGGCGGACGACTTGCAAAAACAACATGCGGCAAATTGCGCTGGGACTGCACAATTATCAATCGACGCACCTCGTGTTTCCGATGGGCGTGTTGGGGACTAGCGGCAGCACGTCGAATGGACATTTGCTAACAACCTGGCAGACGCTGATTTTGCCCTACATCGAACAAGTCGCTGTGTACAACGAATACGATTTCAATGTGCGTTTCGATGACCCCAACAATGCCGCTGCGGTCATCCATGTCATTCCGACCTACCTGTGTGCCTCACAACCCGAAACCGATGTCGTCGATTTGCTGTACGGCCCCAGCCACTATGCCGCTGCATCCGGCACGACTCCCGGCGCGGATGACGGGATCTTGTATCCGCTCTCCGCAACACGTTTCCGGAATGTGACGGATGGCACGACCAATACCTTGGCGGCTGGAGAAATCAATTTCGAATTCGGCGGTTGGGCGCGAGGAGCGATCAATTCCGGCGGAGGTGGCGGCGGCGGCGGTGGGGGAGGAGGCGGAGGCGGCAGTCAAGGTTTCGCACGGGGCGTGCTCCGCTGGTGGAAGGCCTCACCCAATTGCGCCCAGCCGGGAATGAATCCGCCGGGAACGAGTTGCTCCAGCAGCGCCGAGCGACGTTTCCAGTTTTCCAGCCCGCATGTAGGCGGCAGCCACTTCTCGTTGGCCGATGGCAGCGGACGGTTTATCAGCGAGTCGATTGATGTCGACCTGTACCGCGCGCTATTCACGGTGCAGGGTGGCGAGATTGTTAATGAGTTTTAGCGGTGACCGGTTTGGCTTCTGCCTAGCCGTTTGGGTTGGGGGTATCGTTCGTCCTGCATAGAAAGGTGCGTCACGACGCACCCTACATTGTCCTCAGGCCTGTTCCCTCACGCCTCATGCCTTCTAAAACAAGCGATTGAGTCCGTTGAGGGCGGCGACGCGGTATGCTTCGGCCATGGTGGGGTAGTTAAACGTCGAGTTGACGAAATAGCGAAGCGAGTTTTGTTCGCCCGGCTGGGACATGATGGCTTGGCCAATGTGAATAATTTCCGACGCGTTGGCTCCGAAGCAATGAATGCCGAGCAGTTGCAGCGTCTCACGATGGAACAGCAGCTTGAGCATGCCCACGGTTTGGCCAGTGATCTGCGCGCGGGCTAGGCTCTTGAATGTGGATTGCCCCACTTCGTAGGGGACGCCCATCTCTGTGAGTTCGCGTTCGGTCTTGCCCAACGAACTGATTTCCGGGCTGGTGTAAATGCCTGTGGGAATATCTTCGATCAAAGCCCGCTCGCACTCGCCGTGGACCAGATGAAAGGCGGCGTAGCGGCCTTGCACATAGGCGGCGCTGGCCAGCGAAGGTTGGCCGATCACGTCGCCCACTGCATAGATGTGTTCAACGGACGTGCGGAAATGCTCGTCCACATGGAGCAGCCCGCGCGAGTCCGGTTCAATGCCGACGGACTCTAAGCCCAGGTCGTTGGTATTTCCGCTTCGTCCCGCGGCCCATAACAGGATGTCGGTTTTGATTTGTTTTCCGGACTTGAGATGCAGGATAACGCCGTTATCCACAGGTTCGACGCGCTCGTAGGACTCGCGGTGCCGGAGAATCACGCCGCGGTCCCGCAGGTGGTAGCTGAGCGCGTCAATGATTTCATCGTCGAGAAACTCCAACAGTTTGTCCCGGGTGTTGATGAGATTGACCTTCACGCCGATGTTGCGAAACATCGAGGCATATTCACAACCGATAACGCCTGCGCCAAACACGCTGATCGAACGGGGGGTTTCCTGAAGATCCAAAATCGTGTCGCTATCGTGGACCAGCCGGTGGTCGAAGTCGATTTCGGGGGGGCGAAAGGGGCGCGAGCCGGTAGCGATCACAAACGTTTTTGCGGTTAATGTCCGTTTGCCTCCCAGTTCGTCGTAAATATCGATGGTATGTGGATCGCGGAACTTCGCGTGCCCGTCGTAAACCGGGACGCTGTTACGATCATAAAAGCTTTGCCGCATATCGACCTGCCGCTCGATGACAGATCGGGCGGAGCGGCGGAGGTTGGAAAAGGATCGCGCTTTGGCGAGCGCCTCGGAATCGACGAGCCGACTGGTGAGCAAGTTGGCCACTTGGAAGACAGCGAATCTGAGCGCTTTGCTGGGAATGGTCCCTTTGTGCGTGCAGTTTCCGCCGATCATCTCCATGCGTTCGACGACAGCAACGGACCGGCCTAGCTTGGCCGCCTGCATCACGGCCCCTTCACCGCCTGGTCCCGTTCCGATTACAACAACATCATAAGTATGGTTATTCAATGGTTTTGCCGTCCGTTCACGTATCCGATAACTTCCCGCACAGTGACGCAAAGTCGTAAAAACAATTCAAAAGGTCAGGACGCAAATCCAGTGCCGCGATGAGCGTCCGGTGCTGAAATGGCAATCCCAACCGGGCCGGGGAGGGGGGATCGGTTCACGCGCCTCAGGGACTCCACAGGTTGTGGTCACAATCGAGTTTTCAGAATCGTGGTTGCCGGGAGCTTGGTCGTTGTGCATTGTTTGCAGGCAGTCGGTGCCAGCTTATTTGGCGTTTGATTGATGAGTTGGAGTTGGGACGATTTGTCGCAGCTTGAATTGTGCGAATTGCTGGGATTGCTGGTGATAGGTTCGGGAGTCTTCATTCCCCGCCACAATCGTCTGATTTCTGCAGTTATTCCGGCTAAATGTGGTTTCGGAGTCGTGAGAACGTCGAGCGTGACCTGCCCTGGTGACCGTACCATCGGTCATGGTTTGAGAAATCATACACGTTGAAGCGATGTTTGGCACGTGCTCTGCTATCAAATTGCTCAGTATGCAGTTGTTGATAGCAATAACGGCATGTTCAACAGTTAATGGGTAGTCGACGTTTGTTGAGTATTTTCTTGCGGGATCAGAAAGCACTTGGTCGGTCACCGGCAGTTTTAAGCCCCGGCATTTTTGGGCGAGGCGTCGGTAATGACCAGTATGGATATCATCGCTGTTCAGGAAGAACAGCTTGTTTTGGTAGGGAGACTGACACCCGGTGGAGATGTGGGAGTCGGCGCGACGATCGCCGCGAGAAAGGTACTGACACAGTGAGTACGGTTACACACCAGAACACTAATAAAGACGGCACATACGCAACCTCCAGTAACGGATCGAAGACGACGGTTGGCACAGCGCGGGCTGCGGCGATCGCGGCGGTGACCGGCTATTCGCCGAGTCCGTCGCCGATGAATTTTAAGGATACGCCGACCGGCGAGCTCTTTAACGCCAATGTCTTTTCCAAGGCGGTGATGAAGCAGCGGCTGCCTAAGCCCGTTTTCGCGACATTAAGCCGTACGATCGACGCTGGTGAAAAGCTGGATTGTTCTACTGCCGACGCGGTTGCGTCAGCGATGAAGGACTGGGCGATTGAAAAAGGGGCTACGCACTACGCCCACGTTTTCTACCCGTTGACCGGCTTTACTGCCGAGAAGCACGATAGCTTTCTCTCGCCGGATGGCGAAGGGGGCGCGTTGGCTGAATTCTCCGGCAAGCAGTTGATTCAAGGCGAACCGGATGGTTCCAGTTTCCCGACCGGCGGGATTCGCGTGACGTTCGAAGCCCGGGGTTATACGATTTGGGACGTCACCAGTCCCGCGTATATTATGGAAAACCCCAACGGAACGACGTTGTGTATTCCGACGGCGTTTGTCTCCTGGACGGGCGAAGCACTGGACAAAAAGACGCCAGTACTGCGTTCGATGCAAGCGTTGAACATACAAGCCCAGCGGATTCTCAAACTCTTCGGCCACACAGACGGAGCCATGGTTTCTTCCACAGCTGGTCCGGAACAAGAGTATTTCCTGGTCGACCGGAACTTCTATTTTGCCCGTCCGGACTTGTTGAACGCCGGTCGCACGTTGATGGGGGCTCCGCCGCCAAAAGGTCAAGAATTCGACGATCATTACTTCGGTGCGATTCCCGATCGCGTCTTGGCGTTCATGCTCGAAAGTGAGCGAGAGCTGTTCAAACTGGGGATTCCGGTCAAAACGCGGCACAATGAAGTGGCTCCGGGCCAATTCGAAATTGCGCCGATGTTTGAATTCGCCAACATTGCGACCGACCACCAACAGTTGTTGATGACCACGTTGAAACGGACGGCTGAGAAGTACGGCATGGCCTGCTTGATGCATGAAAAACCGTTCGCGGGCGTCAACGGTTCTGGTAAGCACGTCAACTGGTCCATGGGGAGCGCCACGCAAGGCAATCTGATGGATCCGGGCGACACGCCGCATGAAAACGCGCAGTTCCTGTTGTTCTGTGCTGCTGTCATTCGGGGCGTGCATAAATTCCAAGGCTTGCTGCGGGCTGTTGTGGCTTCGGCGAGTAACGATCATCGCTTGGGGGCCAACGAAGCTCCGCCGGCGATCATTTCGATCTTCTTGGGAGATCAACTCACCGACGTCTTCGAACAGATCAAAGGGGGAGGTGCCAATTCTTCGATTCCCAAGGGAACGTTGACCGTTGGTGTCGATGTGTTGCCGCCGCTGCCCAAGGATGCCGGCGACCGCAACCGGACCAGCCCGTTTGCCTTTACCGGAAATCGTTTTGAATTCCGTGCTGTGGGATCGAACCAGTCGATCGCCGGTCCGTTGGTGGCCATGAATACGATCGTGGCCGATTCACTGGACTACTGTGCGACGCGATTGGAAGAAGCGACCGGTGGTGATCCGAGTAAACTACACGGTGAGTTGCAAAAACTGCTGACTGAAATCATCAACGAACACGGCGCGGTTGTGTTCAATGGTGATGGCTATAGTGACGCTTGGCACGAGGAAGCTGAAAAACGCGGCTTGCTCAATCTGAAGACCACGACCGATGCTCTGCCTGTTCTGCAATCGGAAGAGGTCAAGGAATTGTTCGGTAAGTACGCGGTACTTTCTGAACGTGAATTGTCCAGTCGTCTCGACACGTATCTTGAGCAGTATTGCAACTCGATCAGTGTGGAAGTCAAACTGACACTCGAAATGGCCAGGACCATGATCTTCCCGGCTGCGATTCGGTATCAGAACGAGTTGGCTTCGACGTGTGCGAACTTGAAAATGTTAGGTTACGAATTCGATACCGATACGTTGGATACGATGACCAGTCTAGTGAAGGCGTTGCAAGACAGCATTGCTGAACTGGAAGCGACATTGGAAGAGCCGGAAACGGATGATCTGCTGGCAGAAGCTAGCAATTATTGCCATGTCGTGTTGCCGGCAATGGGCAAGGTTCGCTCGATTGCTGACAAACTGGAAGCAGTCGTGGCCGATGACTTGTGGCCGTTGCCCACCTACCAGGAAATGCTGTTTATCAAGTAATATTCGCGATTTCAAATTGCTGAACAGACAACGCGACCGGCTTCGGGAATGTGTACACCCGTGGCCGGTCGTGTTCGGGTCTGGAGCAATACAGCGGGTCTTGAAACACCATTTTCGGTTGTAGAGTGGGATGAAACGATTGTGGGATCCGAAGCCTCCGCGCCCCCTCGGGCAACGTTATCGCCTTCCTTGACGGACTCGGGACCGTTTCGCAAGATCGTCACGGGCATGTCATTGTTCTTGGCGATTTGCGTGATCGCAGTCACCGGCTATGTGGCAGCGGGCTGGGAATTGGATGATTCGATTTATATGGTGATTATCACCATCTTCGGCGTCGGTTACGGCGAAGTGCACCCGATCGATTCGCCAGGTCTCAGAGCGCTGACAATTCTGGTCATCATCGCTGGTTACGGCGCGGTGATTTATACCGTCGGTGGATTCATGCAGATGTTGATCGACGGCGAGCTGAATAAGGCATTGGGAGCCAGGAGAATGGCCAAAGAGATCGAACGCTTGGAGGGCCATACGATTATCTGCGGTGTGGGCCGCATGGGAACGATATTGGCTCGCGATTTGGCTGCGGCAAAAAAACCGTTTGTGGTCATCGATAGTGATGAGCGGCGGATCCAGGCGGCCGAGGCCCAGGGTTATTGGGTGATCAATGGCGATGCCACCGAGGAATATATTCTTGAACAGGCCGGCATCCGCCAAGCATCAGTGCTAGCCACGGTCCTTTCGGCTGATACCACAAACGTGTTCGTCACGATTACTGCCCGGGAAATGAATCCAGCGGTTATGATTATCGCACGCGGCGAAAATCCTCGAACCGAAAAAAAACTGCTGGGCTGTGGCGCGAATCGGGTCGTATTGCCGACGGCCATCGGTGCGACCAAAGTCGCACAGTTGATTATTCGACCCAAAGCCGAGAATATGTTGGAGCAAATGACCCATCAGGGGGACATGCAGGAGGAATTGGGCCACATTGGATTGCAGTTCGATGAGTTGGAAATTGGTCCCGGATCGATCCTGTTAAACAAACCGTTGAGCACGATTGAGGTTCGCGGGAATCACGGTTTTTTAATCGTAGGGATTCGGCATGCGGACGGGACGATGACATTCAACGCCAAAACGGATACGAAGCTAACGCAAGGCGACGTGGTGATCGTACTTGGGCACAAATCCGACATCCCTCAACTCGAGGCAAAATTCTCAGCCCGCGCGAATGTCCTCACCTATCGCGGAGTGAAAATAGAAAATTAATGCTGCCGCACCGCAGTTTGTCAAACGAATAGCCACCAGCGAGAACAAGGTGGATTGGTCCACAGCTCAGTCGGACGGGAAACTTGGTCTTCCCGAGTCGTTGTCATGCCATTACGATCTTTTTGAGCCTACTCGATTGTACACCCGGCAATACTGTGAGTCGCGTCTGTCGTTTTCGGAAAGTGTCTAGCTAAGCAAATGCCTCAAGCGGAATTGAATCGACTGGCCGCCGAGTCGCGGCGTGAAACCGGTGCGAACTGGAAACGGTGGGGGCCTTATCTCGCAGAACGGCAATGGGGCACCGTCCGCGAAGATTATTCCAGTGACGGCAGACCCTGGCTGCATTTTACCCATGAAGAGGCAGTTTGGCGGGCCTACCGTTGGGGCGAAGATGGGCTACTGGGGATCACCGACCGGCAATGCCGACTCTGCTTTGCCGTCGCACTGTGGAATGGTCAAGATCCGATCCTGAAGGAGCGTCTGTTCGGCTTGACCGGACCGGAGGGGAATCACGGCGAGGACGTCAAAGAGGCTTATTATTACCTCGATTCCACACCGACGCATTCTTACCTCAAAGCACTGTACAAATATCCGCAGGCCGAATATCCCTACCAGCATTTGCGGTCCGAGAATGCGCAGCGCACGCGGCACGATCCGGAATTCGAACTGACCGAAACGGGGATCTTCGACGACGGTCGTTATTTCGATGTGCAGATCGAATATGCCAAAGCGGCCTGCGAAGATATTCTCATTCGGATTCAGATATCGAACCGCGGGCCGGAGGATGCTCCGATTCATCTGCTGCCAACTTGGTGGTATCGCAATACATGGTCCTGGGGACCCACCGATGAACAGCCGAGCGTGAAACCGAGCCTCCGCCAAATCGACGGCAGCAGCCTATTGGCTATGCACGAAACGTTGGGCGAGTTTCAGATTCACGCAGATGCCGGGCCCGATCAGCAACCGCCCGGTTGGATGTTTACGGAAAACGAAACCAATACCTGGCGGATCGATGACCCAGAAAGCCGTCGTCCCTCGTGTAAGGATGCCTTCCACTTGGCCGTTGCTGAGGGCATCGAAGGCGTGGTGAACCCCGAACCAGAGGGCACCAAGGCAGCGGCGCGGTACCATGCGCTGGTCCCGGCAGGCGGATCTGTGGAGTTCCGCTTGCGGATGACAGCGACGAATCAGATTCCTGACCAACCGTTCGGTGAAGAATTTGACCGGACGTTTGAGCAGCGGATAGCCGAAGCCGATTCATTTTCGGCATCACTGGTGGACCCGGGATTGTCCGTCGACGAGCAGCGCGTTTTACGACAAGCCAATGCGGGACTGCTATGGACCAAGCAGTTCTATCATTACGTCATTCCCCGTTGGCTGGATGGAAAGAGCCCGCCGGGTCAGCATACCGGACCGCGGACCGTTCGCCGCAACAGCGATTGGGGGCACCTGTTCAACCGCGACATTATTTCGATGCCGGACAAATGGGAATACCCCTGGTATGCCGCCTGGGATTCTGCGTTCCACATGATTCCGTTCGCCGATTTGGACCCGGATTTCGCCAAGGATCAGGCGATCCTGTTTTTGCGTGAATGGTATATGCACCCTACAGGGCAGATTCCAGCGTACGAATGGAATTTGAGCGACGTCAATCCGCCCGTGCACGCCTGGGCCTGCTGGCGGGTGTATCAGATTACGGCGAGTCTGGGAGACCGGGACCGCATTTTTTTGGAGCGGGTCTTTCAAAAGCTATTGTTGAATTTCACCTGGTGGGTCAACCGCAAGGATGTTCGCGGCAAGCATGTCTTTACTGGCGGATTTCTCGGACTGGATAACATCGGCATCTTTGATCGCTCCAAGCCGTTACCGACGGGCGGACATCTGGAACAGGCCGACGGAACAGCCTGGATGGCCTATTACTGTTCCAGCATGTTGTCGATCGCGTTTGACCTGGCGGACGACAATCCGGCCTACGAGGATATGGCCTCGAAGTTTTTCGAGCATTATGTTTCGATCGCCGAAGCGATGAATTCGCTGGATGGGACAGGGCTGTGGGATGAGACCGACGGGTTTTACTATGACCATTTGCATTTGGATGGTCACAGTATGCCGCTGCGAATTCGTTCGATTGTTGGTTTGATTCCGCTATTGACCGTCGATGTGATTTACGACCGCGTTCTGGATCAGTTGCCGGGATTCCGTAAGCGGATGGACTGGTTTTTGAATCATCGTCCCGATCTCTCGAAATTTATGACCTATATGGAACGGGGCGATCCGAACCAGGATGGCAATGGGTTGCGATTATTGGCAATTCCGACACGGGAACGGTTATCGCGGTTGTTGTGGTATTTGCTCAACGAAGATGAGTTTCTCTCTCCCTACGGAGTGCGGTCGCTCTCGAAATATCATGAGGAGCACCCCTTCGAATACGATTTGAACGGTGAAAAACTGCGAGTGCAGTATTTGTCCGGCGAGTCGGACAGTGGGTTGTTCGGCGGCAATTCCAACTGGCGAGGGCCGGTTTGGTTTCCGTTGAATTATCTTCTCATCGAAGCATTGGAGCGGTATCATCAGTTCTACGGAGAGACATTACGGGTTGAATGTCCTACGCGTTCCGGTCGATATATGAATTTGCGGCAGGTCGCGGATGAGATCCGCAAACGGTTGGCGAAGCTGTTTTTGGCGGATTCAGAAGGGGATCGTCCTTGTTATACGCGGGGGGAGCGTTTCCTGAATGATCCGCATTGGCGTGACTTGGTTCTGTTTTATGAGTACTTCGACGCCGAGACCGGCAAGGGCCTGGGCGCGAGCCATCAGACGGGCTGGACGGCGTTGATTTCCCCGATCCTAAAAACTTTGGCGAGTCGTCGAGAACACGATTAGCAGCTGGCGAGATCACTGGTTGCCTGTATTTCAGTCATGTGTGGTTGATGTGCGCGTTCAGGCTTCGGTTTCGGGCTCTGCGAATGGATGCGAGTGGCCGATCATGGTGCGGTTTCATGGCTTTCGATAGCTGTGCCTTGATGCGTGCTGCCTTTGCGTAAAGTTTGGGCATGTTGAGCGGCGCGTCTTCAGATTCCTTTCAATTGGTGTTCGCTGGTAAACACTACGGAGCGCAGAATTGTCTGAGTTGTATGCAATTCCGTTTTCTGGGCTGTGCACGGCATGTGACTTGCACATGTGAACAATATGGTTGTACGTGCGGAGGTTTTTTGGACCCTAGTATTCGTTGGAAAACTCGAGGATTTCTCAGATGAGGCAAGCTTCCTATCAGTCGAAAGGCGTCTTCGACGAAATGTTTGCTCCCAATGGTCAACCCCGGGCCAGTGGAGCTCAATTCGTAGAACGACTGCAGACGTTGTCGGACGGCAGTTTGCAGCAACGGCAAAAAGCGGCTGAGTTGAGCCTGGAAAACATGGGGATTACTTTCAATGTCTATGGGCATGCCGCCGGGACGGAGAAGGTGTGGCCGTTTGACCTGCTACCACGAATCATCGATGCGACCGAATGGGCGATGGTCGAAAAAGGATTGCAGCAGCGCATTCGCGCGTTGAACTTTTTTGTCAACGATGTCTACAACGAACAGAAGATCTTCAAGGATGGCGTCGTCCCAGACGAACTTGTGCTGTCTTCAAAAACATTGCGGAAGCAATGCCAGGGGTTTCAACCGCCGCAGGGGGTATGGTGTCATATCACCGGTGTCGATCTAATTCGTGATAACGACGGACAGATCTACGTGCTGGAGGATAACTTGCGCTGCCCGTCGGGGGTCTCCTATGTGCTCGAAAATCGCGAAATGATGAAGCGGACGTTCGCGCATGTGTTTCAGGGCATGTCGGTTGCTCCGATCGAAGACTATAGCGAGCAATTGTTGCAGACGTTGTTAGATTGCGCTCCTCCAGGAATCAGCGATCCAATTGCCGTGGTTCTGACGCCGGGGATTTACAACTCGGCCTATTTTGAGCACACATTTCTCGCCCAGCAAATGGGTGTGGAACTCGTGCAAGGCTCGGACTTGGTTGTCGAAAACGGCTATGTGCACATGAACACGACGCGGGGACTACGCCGCGTGGATGTGATTTATCGCCGAATCGACGATGATTTTTTGGATGCCAAGTGTTTTCGCAAAGACTCGACGTTAGGCGTCGATCATTTGATGGACGTGTATCGCGCAGGACGCGTTACGTTGGCCAATGCTCCTGGTACCGGGGTGGCGGACGATAAAGCGGTCTATGCTTACGTGCCTGAAATCATCAAGTACTACTTGGGCGAAGATGCGATTCTGCCGAATGTTCCCACGTTTTTGTGTTCCGTGGAGAAACAGCGTAAGCACGTGCTGGCCAACTTAGACAAATTGGTGGTCAAACCGACGAACGAGTCGGGTGGATATGGGATTCTGATGGGGCCGCAAGCTTCGCAAGCGGAACGCGACAAAACGGCTGAGGCGATTCGCGCAAATCCCCGCGAATGGATCGCTCAACCGATGCTCAAGCTGTCGACCGTCCCCACGTTGGTGGGTGATGAGTTGAAGCCTCGCCATGTTGATTTGCGACCCTTTGTGTTATGCGGCAAGGAAATCTACGTGATGCCCGGCGGACTGACGCGTGTGGCGTTGCGTGAAGGATCCATGGTCGTCAATTCCTCGCAAGGAGGAGGCAGCAAGGATACTTGGGTGCTGCGGAACGGTGATGCCGTACCTCCGCTCCCAGCGATGGATGCCGGAGGAATGTTATAATGCTGAGCCGCGTTGCGAATTCTGTGTATTGGTTGAGTCGTTATATTGAGCGGGCGGAGAACGTCGCCCGTTTTATCGATGTGAATTACAACCTGACTTTGGGGGAGACCGATTCGCTCGGCAACCAGTGGGCGCCGTTGGTCTACACCACCGGTGACCAGGAGCCGTTTGAAAAAAGGTACGGGGCACCGACACGGGAAAACGTGTTGAAGTTTTTGTCGTTCGACGAGGATAACCCGAATTCAATCATCTCCTGTGCGGCCTTTGCCCGAGAAAATGCGCGGACGATTCGCGAGAGCCTGCCGTCCGTGGTTTGGGAACAACTCAACAAATTTTTCTTCATGGTCCGCACGGCCGCCAAGGTCAGTTCGACGTTGGATCAACCTCAGGAATTCTGTGAGCGGGTCCGCTTGGCGAGCCATTTGTTGGTGGGCGCCACCGATGCCACGATGTCTCACGGCGAGGCTTGGCACTTTTTGCGGCTGGGGCGGTTGCTGGAGCGGGCTGACAAGACCTCGCGGATCGTCGACGTGCAGTATTATATTTTGTTACCCGATGCACACGATGTGGGATCGGCGCTCGATGTGGTCCGTTGGTCGGCTTTGTTGAAATCGGCCAGTGCATTGGAAATGTATCGTCGGCAACATGGCAAAATTGTTCCCGAGCGTGTGGCGGATTTTCTGGTGCTGGATCGCCATTTTCCACGCGCCATCCATTTTTGTCTGATGAAAGCGCAGGAGTCGTTGCGGAATATTACCGGGAGTACGTCCGGCACGTTTTGCAATCTGGCCGAACAACGCATGGGACAATTGTGTTCGGCGATGGATTACACCAGCGTGCGGGATATCGTCCAGCACGGGTTGCATCAATATATCGACGACTTTCAAAACCGATTGAATCTGGTAGGCGCTGCAATCAGCGATGATTTTTTTACAACGCACCAGCAACGACAGGCACGCAACGCCGAAGCGTCCGGTCAATCACAGGCACAAACGCAAACACAAACACAATCGAGTTGAGATGATCCAGCGCGTCGGTGCCGTACTCAAGCTTGAAAAAAAATAGCCACAGAGTTCACAGAGGACACAGAGAGAGCGGGCACGGTGGCTGGAGCGGTTGTTGGTTGATTCGATCTGAGGCTGCGTGTGTTGCACGATAGGGAAAGTTTGCGTGATTCGTCGCAAGGGGTTTTTCTGTGGCTAGTACCTGCGTGCGTGAACGATAGTACGAAAACCACACCGCTCGGCAATTGGGTCGCAAACAGAGAAAGTTTAAACCGCAGGAAAAAATATCCACGAAAAAAACGAAAGACACGAAAAGAACTAAGTAATTCTATCTGGGATTTTCTTTTGATTCCTACTTCAGCGGCGTAAGTCCTCGTTGTTTTCTTTGAAGGTTTTCGTGTCTTTCGCGTCTTTCGTGGTTGTATTTTGATGGCGGAAAAAGCCGATTCCGGGGTGTCGTGCCCCACGAAGTACTATCTGAAAATGGATTGCCAGTAGATACAGACGGATCGCATTTGAGAGTATTTGAAACCAGTCGTTGGCATCCGTTGAACGGACAACTGATATGATACGCGTTGCACTGAACCACAAGTCCATTTATGAGTACGACCGCGCTGTCGAGATGAACCCGCACGTCGTACGACTGCGGCCCGCGCCGCATTGCCGTACGCCGATTAACAGCTATTCGCTGCGGGTGCTGCCCGGCAAGCATTTTCTCAATTGGCAACAAGATCCGCACAGCAACCATTTGGCGCGGCTGATCTTCAATGGAGAGACCACGCTGTTCGAGGTGGAAGTCGATCTGGTGGCGGAGATGACGGTTGTTAATCCGTTTGATTTCTTCCTCGAACCGGATGCGGAAATGTTCCCGTTCCAATACGAGGAATCGCTCGCCAAGGATCTACTGCCATTCCTGCACGTTCATCCGGCCGGCCCGGAATTGACGGCGCTGTTTGAGTCGGTCGACATGACACCGACGAAGACGATCGACTTCATTGTCGATTTGAACCGGCGTCTACAACAGATTGTGAGTTACGTCGTGCGGTTGGAACATGGCGTGCAAACGCCAGAGGAAACGTTAGAGTTGGGTAGCGGGTCTTGCCGGGACAGTGCGTGGTTGATGGTTCAACTATTACGGCGATTGGGGTTGGCCGCCCGCTTCGTGTCGGGGTATCTGATTCAGCTCAAGCCGGATGTCGAATCGCTGGATGGTCCCTCGGGCGCGACGGAGGACTTTACGGATCTGCATGCCTGGGCGGAAGTCTATCTACCGGGGGCCGGTTGGATTGGGTTGGATCCCACGTCGGGGTTGTTGGCCGGCGAAGGGCACATTCCGTTGGCGTGTACGCCCGAACCAATCAATGCTGCGCCGATCACGGGAACCATCGGGGAATGCGAAGTTACTTTCCGGCATGAGATGACCGTCACGCGGGTTCACGAAGATCCCCGCGTCACTAAACCGTATACCGAGGCTGAGTGGCAGCGGATCGAAGCGACAGGACATGAGGTCGACGAACTGTTGGAGCAGGGGGATGTGCGGCTGACCATGGGGGGCGAACCGACGTTTGTGTCGATCGACGACATGGATGGCGACGAATGGAAGACCGCCGCTGTCGGGCCGAACAAACGCCGCCTCGCGGGCAATTTGATCAGTCGTCTGCGACAGCGCTATGCTGAGGGTGGGTTGATTCATTACGGACAGGGCAAATGGTATCCCGGCGAACCATTGCCCCGCTGGGCGCTGACTTGCATGTGGAGAACGGATGGCCAACCGCTGTGGGACAATACCGCGCTACTGGCTGATCCGGATCAGGACTATGGGCACACAGTCGAACATGCGGAACAATTTTCTGCGGCGTTGGCAAAACGTCTGGACGTCAATCCCGACCACATTGCACCGGCGTACGAAGATGCCATGTATTACGTCTGGAAAGAGCGGCGACTGGCGGTGAATACCGAAGTGCACAAAGCCGATCTGGAAGACAAAGAGGAACGCGCACGGTTGGCCCGCGTGTTTGGACAGGGACTCACCGCAAAGGTCGGTTGTGTGCTGCCGTTGGTGCATCAATGGTGGAATGCTCAACCGCGCTGGCTGAGCGGGCAGTGGCCCGTCCGTCCCGAGCAGATGTTTTTAGTCCCGGGCGATTCGCCCATGGGCCTGCGTTTGCCGCTGGATTCGTTACCGGTTGAAGGGCCGGGGGATTATGTGTCGGTGCCGGTCGTTCCGTTTGAGCCATCCAAACAGCTTCCCGATTTCGAATTCTTTCGCCAAAACTACTCGGCCCGCCTCAATTCTCAATCGACCCGCGCACGGACGCGCGACCACGCACTTCAGCCGGTCGGACCGGGAGGAGAACTCGCGGATTCCGGTGAGAATCCGTCCGAGGACAATTCGCCGCCCGAGGAGCAGACTCCCCAAAACGACAACACACGCAAAGAATACGAGAGCGGAATTGTCCGCACGGCCATGTGCTTTGAAGTGCGAAACGGGGTTTTGCATGTGTTCATGCCTCCGGTGGACCGTTTGGAAGATTATCTCGATCTGATTACGGCAATCGAACAGACCGCTGACGAACTTGAGATGCCGGTGATCATCGAAGGCTACTTGCCGCCGTCCGATTATCGTTTGCAACACGTGAAGGTCACGCCCGATCCGGGGGTGATCGAGGTGAATGTGCAACCGGCCGAGAATTGGTCGGAGTTGGTTTCCATCGCTTCAGGGATTTACGAGGATGCCCGTTTGTCGCGGTTGGGGACCGAAAAATTTGACGTTGATGGCACGCACACAGGTACGGGAGGCGGCAACCATGTGGTTATGGGGGCGCTGACACCGGCGGACAGTCCATTTTTGCGGCGTCCCGATTTGTTGCGAAGCTTGGTGGCGTATTGGCACAATCATCCTTCGTTGTCGTATCTATTTTCAGGGCGATTTATTGGTCCGACGAGCCAAGCCCCACGAGTGGACGAAGGCCGCGGCGATGCGACATACGAATTACAAATCGCGTTTGAACAGATTCCGGAAAAGGGGCCTTGTCCTCCCTGGTTGGTCGACCGCGTTTTTCGGCATTTGCTGGTGGACCTGACGGGCAATACACACCGCGCTGAGTTTTGCATCGACAAACTGTATTCGCCCGACAGTGCGACGGGACGATTGGGATTGGTGGAGTTTCGCGCCTTTGAGATGCCTCCACACTGGCAAATGAGTCTCACACAGCAGTTGTTGTTGCGGGCATTGGTCGCACGGTTTTGGGAAAAACCTTATCAGGCCAAGTTGATGGACTGGTACCGCTCGATTCATGATCGCTGGATGTTGCCGCATTTCATTCGGCAGGATTTCAACGATGTGATTGAAGAAACCACGAAGGCTGGGATTCCGTTGGATGCGGATTGGTTCGCGCCGCACTTTGAGTTTCGTTTTCCGGTCATCGGTGAAATGGAGCAAATGGGGATTTCGCTGGAGTTGCGGACCGCTGTGGAACCGTGGTATGTGCTGGGCGAAGAACCAGCCGGTGGCGCTACGGCTCGCTACGTCGATTCGTCCGTGCAGCGACTACAAGTCAAGGCGCGGGGCATGTTCGATGCGCGTCACGTGATCACTTGCAACGGTCGCAAGGTGCCTTTGCATCCCACCGGCACGGCGGGCGAATTTGTTGCTGGAGTACGGTATCGGGCTTGGCAACCGCCAAATTGCCTGCATCCCACAATTCCTGTGGATGAGCCGTTGGTGTTTGATGTGTTGGATACTTGGCTGGGCCGCTCGGTGGGCGGGTGCAAGTATCACGTGGGGCATCCCGGCGGTCGGAATCCGGACGATTTCCCCGTCAATGCCTATGAAGCGGAGGGCCGCCGTGCTTCTCGGTTCTTTAAGATGGGGCATACTGGCGGAGCAACGACGATTCCAGACGACGAGCAGAACGAAGTGTTTCCGTTTACGCTTGACCTTCGCCGAAATCGCGTCAAAGTATAGGCTTCCGATTTTTTTTGAGTAGCGAATCGGGCGTCATGGTACAACTTCAGGAACCGAACGACATCGTGCCCACATCCCCTCTGTCCGTGAACGGTCTAATTCAAAATTACGCGCCGCCTGCCGGGGTTTATGATGAATTTATTGCCGCCGATGGAACTCCCCGCGCACACACCCGTGGCTTTTTGGATTCCATCAACGGGATCGGCCGCGAAGAGTTTGCGCGGCGATGGCAGCAAGCGCAGCGAACGGTGCAGGCCAACGACTTTGCATTTGGCGGCTACGCCACACCCGAAGACAAGTTGCGTCCGTGGGAGCTGGATGCGATTCCGCTCATGATATCCGCAGCGGAATGGGATAAGGTCTCCGCGGCGCTGACGCAACGCGCCCGGTTGTTGAATCTGGTGCTGCAGGATTTGTATGGTGAGCAAACACTGGTCAAGCAAGGGTTATTGCCACCGGAATTGTTGTACGCGCATCCGGGATTTTTGCGTCCGTATCACGGACAATTGGATCCCTCTCGTCACATGCTCCACTTCTACGCGGCCGATTTGGCGCGTTCGCCCAACGGGGAATGGTGGATTCTGGCGGATCGGACGGAAGCTCCTTCGGGGCTGGGATATGCCTTGGAGAACCGGATTGTCGTCTCGCGGATGCTGCCGGACATTTTTCATCGCTGTCAGGTCGAGCGTTTGGCGCCATTTTTTATCGCGGCCCAGGAGACGTTGCACGGTCTTGCTCCGCAACATACGGAAAACCCGCGGGTAGTGTTGTTGAGCCATGGGCCGACGAGCCTGAACTATTTCGAAGATTCCTATCTGGCACGCTATCTGGAGTACACCCTGGTTGAAGGGGGGGATCTTGCCGTACGCAACGACCAAGTCATGCTCAAGACTTTGGGCGGATTGCTGCCGGTCGATGTGATCCTGCGGCGGCAGAACAGCAGTGACTGTGATCCGTTGGAGCTGGGTTCGAAATCGGGACTGGGAATTGCCGGGCTACGACAATCGACGCGAAACGGCGCGGTGGGCGTAGCTAATGCATTGGGGAGCGGTCTGGTCGAATCGGTGGCGTTTATGGCGTTCATGCCGCGCTTGTGCCAGTTGTTGCTCGGCGAGAAACTGTTGATTCCCGGGGTGGCATCCTGGTGGTGCGGACAACCAGATGGGTTGGCGCACGTGCTCAAGAACTTGGACAACCTGATCATTCAACCGGCGTTTCGCAATCGCGGAAAAGATGGCCCCACGCGCGAGGCATTGGCGCAAATGTCATCGACGGAGTTAGCAAACACCATCAAAGCCAATCCGGTGCAATTTGCCGCTCAGGAGAAAGTGGCCCGTTCTACAGTTCCCATCTGGAGACGTGATCTGAATCCGGCCTATTTGGCGTTGCGGAGCTATCTGGTAACCGATGGCGAAAAATATACCGTTATGCAAGGGGCATTAGCCCGCACCTCCTCAGCGCTCGATCCACTCGAACTGTCGGTTCGCAAGGGAGAAGGTAGCAAGGATGTGTGGATCTTAGCTGACGGACCGGTCGATCAGGTGACCCTGTTGGAAGAGCCGGGCCGGGCCATTACGCTGCGGCGCAGCGGAGCCGAACTTCCCAGTCGAACGGCCGACAACTTTTTTTGGCTGGGACGTCAAATGGAACGCGCCGAGGCAACAGCGCGGCTGTTACGCTCCGCGGCAAGCCGACTCAGCGGCGAAACGCGGTCGACCAGCGATGTGGAAGTCCCGGTGCTGCTGAGATGTCTGGCGGACCAGGGGCAAATCGAACCAGGCTATGCGATCAACAAAATGCGCGGCCAACTGCCGGCGATTGAATACGATTTGCCCACGGCGGTCTTCGATTCCTCACAGCCCTCGTGCTTGCGTTCGATCTTGGACGAAGTCTATCGGTTGGGGGCCATCGTGCGCGATCGCATTTCATTGGACACATGGCGAATTATTCATGGCATCGACGAAGATTTTCGCCCGGCCGAACATGGGACGACGACCCTGTCGGACTTGCTGGCGATGACCGACGAGTTGATTGCCAAGTTCTCTGCGTTTAGCGGAGTGATTATGGAGAGTATGACGCGCACGCAAGCGTTTCATTTCCTGGAACTGGGACGGCGGCTGGAGCGTTCGTTACAAATCATAAGCTTGGTGAAAAACTGTTTCATCCCCATGCCGGAATTTCCCGGACCGATATTTGGGACGGTTTTGGAAGTTGCCGACAGCCTGATGACATATCGCGCGCGCTATCTGGCGAATCGGCAATTGGCGGCAGTTCTCGATCTGGTGCTCACAGATGAAACGAATCCGCGTGCGCTGGCGTTTCAGTTTGTGCAGTTGGTTGAACATGTGGAACAGTTGCCGCGCGACCAAACCTCACCCGATTACGCAGCCGAACAACGGCTGGCCATGTCATTGCTGCATTCCGTCCGCCTCATGGATATTCAGGCCATCGCCGAAGTTCATGCGTTGGGTGATCATGAACCGTTGGAACGACTGACGGCCGAATGGGAGTCCCAATTACCAAAACTTGCTGAAGCGATTTCGCATCGGTACCTCGTTCATGCAGCCCCATCTCACCAGCTTGCTGATATTAGCCCGCAGTGAATTATCACATCACCCACACCACGAAATATATGTACTCCGAAGCGGTCCCGGTGTGCCATAATTTGGTGCATCTCGCTCCGCGGACGTTGCCCAATCAAGTCCCTGATGAATTCCGACTACTGATTCATCCCGAGCCGTACTCGGTCAGTTATGGCAAGGATTACTTCGGCAACGACGTCTCCTATTTTTCGATTTATCAAACCCACCGCGGTCTCACCGTGACAGCGACGAGCGATGTGGCGGTTTCCGCCGCCCCGGAAGTTGTCCCGGACGATACCGCACCTTGGGAACAGGTGGCAGCGCAATTGAAAACGGATCGCGCGGTCGAAGTGCTCGATGCGTATCAGTATGTCTTTGACTCGTCGAGCATTCAGCGATTCCCAGAATTAGCGGAGTACGTCAAACCGTCGTTTCCCGCAGGGCGACCGATTTTGGCGGGTGTGATCGACTTAACCGCACGGATCTACAACGACTTCACCTATGATCCCCGGGCGACGACAGTCCACACGCCGATTCGGGAAGTTTTTGAACAACGCCATGGTGTTTGCCAGGACTTTGCCCATTTGCAAATCGGCTGTCTGCGCTCGATTGGGTTAGCTGCACGCTATGTGAGCGGCTATTTGAGAACCGAGCCGCCACCGGGGAAACCGCGACTGGTGGGCTCGGATGCGTCGCATGCTTGGCTAGCGGTGTACTGTGGAGAGGCCGGTTGGGTCGGCATCGATCCCACGAACAATGTCTTGGCCTCGACCGACCACATCACCATTGGATGGGGGCGTGAATACAACGACGTCTGTCCGATTCAAGGCATTATTATTGGCGGCGGCGAGCACCGCATGAGCGTCGAAGTCGATGTTGTTCCGCCCGAGGTGACGAGCTAATCTTGCTTCAGACAGCGTCTGTCACCCACACTGCAGCGCGGTGTACGAACGCAACGAACGAGTCAGTCTTCCCCGACCAATGCGCGAGATTGCTCGTCGAGATCAGTCAGATATTCGTAAACGTCGCTGGGGCGAATTTGATGATGCAGTTGCATGTTCACGGCTTTGTTCTGCATTAATGCGACCAAACGGCTCAGGAGAGTGATGTGCTGCTCCCGTCCGTCGCGCGGTGAGAGTGTCAGAAACACCAATTTGGTTAGCCCGCTGTCTAGCGCACTAAAGTTGATGCCGTCGGGGGCAACTCCAATGGCTCCGACAAAGTTTGTGACGTTTTGGGTGCGCAAATGAGGAAAGGCAAGTCCCTTGCCGATAGCGGATGTACCGTGCCGCTCCCGTTCCAAGAGTCCGTTGATGATCTCTTCAGCGTGGACGCGTTCGACTCGTTCTTCACAGACTAAGGTCTGAACCAGTCTGCTGATCACCGACGATTTCCCCGATGCTGAGCGAATCATCTCAATACAATTCGGTCGAAAAACACTGGTGAGATCCAAGTGAGGCGCAGCGGGCTTTTTTTCTGAAGGCGAGCCGACCGGGATGGCTCCGCTGTTTGGCATAGCGCTGGCACTGTTCATCGAACGTATCCCCCCCAGAATAGAAAGCTTGCGAATGGTGATACTGCGTTGAAGACGCAATCGACGTGCCAAAGTCGTCGCGAAAGTTGGGTGAGGGAATTTGTTGATGTTTCTCGCTGGAATACTTGAGTTCCTTACTAGAACGGGGCTTAAACATCGCAGTGGTTTGCAGTCCTGTGCAAGACTTTGCACGCAGTGAACCGTTAAGCAGTACTTGGACAGGGTGACCTATGCGACATTCTTCACTGAGAGACGCCGCCGCATTCTATGGGATTGGCAAGCGGCCAATGCGTGTGGAGTTGCCTCAATGCAGGCCGTAACGGCTCATTTTATAATGCAGCGTCCGCACACTGACTCCGAGTGCTTTTGCGGTTTGTTCGCGGTGGCAGTCGGAGGCAGCCAAGGCGGCTTGAATGGCATCTTTTTCGGCATCTTCGGCGACTTCCGTCAGCGAGCGGATTCGCGCCGGGGCGGTTGTGGAGGTGTGGCGAATCTCTTGTGGCAGATCCTCGACACCGATCACATCCCCCTGCACGGTCACAACCAAGCGTTCCATGACGTTGCGAAGTTGCCGTACGTTGCCGGGCCAGCGCGCAGCTGTCAACTGATGCATGGCTTCGTCCTGGAGTTGCTTGGGAGGACGATTGTGCCGTTGGCAAAAGTGCGTTAGGAAATGTTCGATCAACAGAGGAATGTCGTCGCGCCGCTGTCGCAAAACCGGGACGTGGATGGGGACGATATTCAACCGGTAAAACAGGTCATCCCGAAATGTGCCGTCGTCGATCAGCACCTGAATGTCTTTGTTCGTGGCTGAGATAATCCGCGCGTCGGAAGAGAGTAGTTCTTCACCACCGACACGATTGAAATGTCCCGACTCGAGGACGCGGAGCAGGTCGACTTGGCTTTTGGGCGGGATCTCCGTGATTTCATCAAGAAAAAGTGTGCCACTACGGGAGCGCTCAAAACAACCCGGTTTTTGTCGAGCAGCGCCGGTGAAGGCCCCTTTTTCGTGGCCAAAGAGTTCACTTTCCAGCAAGGTTTCCGGCAGAGCACCCAGGTTAATGGCGACAAATGGACCATTGCGGCGGTCGCTCAAATCATGCAGGGCGCGTGCGATCAGTTCCTTACCGGTGCCGCTTTCTCCTTGGATTAGCACTGTGGCATCGGTGTCGGCCACTTGGCGAATTTGATGAAAGACATCCTGCATCGCCGAACAATTTCCGATAATGCCGGAGATCTCACCCGCATCGGCTAGGCGGTCTCGGAGTTCGCGATTTTCCACTTGCAAGCGATGATGGTCGAATGCTCGATTGACCTGTTGGCGAATGAGGTTCAAATCGACCGGCTTGGAGATAAAATCAAACGCGCCGCGTCGCATTGCGTCCACTGCGGTTTCCACTGTGCCGTGCGCTGTGATCACAATCACCGTTGTTTCGGGCTTGCGCTCCAAGAGCAACGAGACGAGGTCCAGACCATCGCGATCACCTGGCAAGCGGACGTCGGCGATGACGAGGCGGAAATCTCCTTCATCAAACAGTTCCAGCGCCTGGTGGACGTCACGAGCAGTGGCAATGACATCCGCCTCTTTCATGAGGCCTTTGGCCAAACCGGATCGAATGTTTGGTTCGTCATCGACAATTAAAATATTGAATCCGTCGTGCATAGCGGCGTGTAATTCCGTCAATAAAAACCTTAACCCAACGGAAGCGTCATCGTGAAGGTGGTTCCTTCATCGGAACAGCGAAAATCGAGGCTGCCGCGGTGTTGGCGGATGATTTTGTCACACAACGCAAGTCCCATGCCAGTGCCTTCACTTTTGGTCGTGAAATACGGGTCAAAGATGCGGTCGCGGAGGTTCTGCGGGATGCCGGTCCCAGTATCGACGACTTCGATTTGAATCGCACTGCCGGTCGGGGTCTCAACAACTGAGGGGCGGATCGTCAATACCCCGCCTTCGGTCATGTTTTCCATGGCATTGACGAGTAGGTTGAGCAGTACCTGTTCTAGGCGTACGCGATCCGCTTGAATCGAGGGCAAGGTTGTCTCGGGAATTTCGGTGCGGAAAGCGATATTTTGCATGTCTGCGCGCGGCGCAATCAATTTGACTTGGCGATCAATCAATTTCGCGATTTCTACTTGAGAATGATTCAATTGTCCCAGCGACGCGTAGTCGCGAAAGCTTTCGAGAACTCCTCCGACACGCGTCATTTCAGTTTTGATAACGCCCAGCATTTCATGGACTTCATCCAACGTCTCGTGTCCCTCCAACTCCTCTTCCATCAATTGAACGTGCAGCGACAACGCTGCCAATGGGTTTTTGATTTCATGATGCAATCCGGCTGCGAGTGACCCAAGGCCGATGTAGCGCTCCATGCGGCGCAAGCTTTCCTCAACCAGCACGCGTTCCGTGACATCGCTGATTTGGACGACGTTTCCAATATCCTCGTTTACCCGATTTCGCAGCGGATGACAAAACGCGCGCAAGGAACGCGTTCCGCCGGTTTTGGTCACGGGAAAGTCGCGGACCAAGGGCAATGTTTCAGCAGCCCGAGATTCCTGCCGGAACTCCTCCAGCGGAATTCGCTCATCCAGCTGTCGCAACGGTCTGCCGATTTGGTCCTCATGCAGTGAGAACATCTCAATGCCGCAACGATTGATCCCGGTGACGTGACCGGTCGGATCTGTGGTGATGATCGCCTGATCGATACTGCCCAAAACGTCGTCGGCCAGGACCATGATATTTCGCAGCGATTCTTGCGAGGAGCGGTAAGCCCGCCACAGTAACACGACCGCAATTCCAGTCACAATCAGATTCAGGACGACGAGGATTGTCAGGCGGAATTGCCAGCGAAGTTCACCGGCGAGTTCTTCGGCAGAAGTCTCCGCGGCGCCAGCGGGCAAGAGTTGGATCAGATTTTGAACAATCTCTTGTTCCCGCAGAAAATCGACCATGACCCAGATGGTGACAGCCAAAGACACCACACTCAGCGTCAATAATCCGGCAATCGCCAGCCGGTAGGTACTATCGTTCTCTGTGGATTGGACTTGGAACATCGAGACTCATTGACCGGTTTGGGGGCCGGAATAGATAACGACCTGGAGGAAAAGAGACGCGATTCGATCGATTGTGGGCAGCAGACGCCCCAGGCCGATCCACGAATGTGCGTCGCCTGTCGCAATCGATCATACTGAGATTGCGATGTCGAGCCAATTACTCACTGCCGTTTTGTCTCGAGGGCCAAACCTGCCCAATCAACGGAGAATCTGGACGGATTATTGACAAGTCGTTTCAAAACCCTCCGGCGCGTCTCACTGACACTGGTCTGAACGATTCGAGAACAAGCACAACCTGTTTCTGAAACTGGTTTTAGGCCCTCAAATAGCCGGGAGCGACAAGTCGGATTGGGTTTGAGGCCGTTCCACATCTTCAACCGGCAGAAACTGAGTCTTGTCAGGGTCAAATGCGAAGACATCACCCGTCTCAAACTTATAGACCCAACCGTGCAGTTTTAGGTCGTTGCGACTCAATGCGGCTGCCACGGTGGGATGCGTGCGCAGGTTTTCGAGTTGGACGAGTACGTTTTCTTCGACTGTCAGTGTCAGGCGTTTTTCTGGGTCGGAGATATGAGTGTAGTTTTCCTCAACGATACGGCGTGTTGCTTCGGCGTGATCCAAATAGGCCTTCACGGCCGGCATTTTTTCGATGCTCGCTTGATCCAACAGTCCACTCATGGCTCCGCAGTGAGAGTGTCCGCAGATAATGATGTCCTTCACCTTCAGGGCACTCACCGCGTATTCAATCGTCGCTGCTTCTCCCCCCATGACAGCGCCGTAGGGGGGCACGATGTTGCCCGCCGTTCGTTGGATAAAGAGTTCCCCCGGTTTCGTTTGCGTGAGCCAATTGGGGTCGATGCGGGAGTCGGAGCAGGTGATGAATAACGCCAGCGGTGTCTGTCCATCGACGAGCGTTTCAAACAGCCGTTGGTTTTGGCTGAATAGATTTCGTTGGAAACGATGAATGCCTTCGATCAATTTTTGCATGTGTGTCTCCCATTGGAATTGGCTTCCCTACCGGCTCTTTTTGTGCAGAAAGTTGCATGCTTCCTGCAAATAATTGCACCCATTTTAGGGTGGACAGATCTTCACCCGTACTTTGGAGTATAACAGATGGACAGCGTCAAAGCAGGGGGGGACGGTCGTTTGGCAGTCAGTCTAATCCTCGGCAAACCCCATCGAATGCCGTTTCGGCGCGATATTGGATCCCGAAAATCCCGCTTTTTTGCTCTGAGCTGGCCCTACGACTCAACTGGCAGGGCGTTCAGGGCTTGGTCTACGTGCGACTGGTTCCGGGCGCCGATGAGGACGGAGGTCACGTCCGGACGGCTGAATGTCCAGGAGAGCGCCAGTTCAATCATGCTGCGACCGGTCCGTTCGGACTCAGCCCGCAATTCGTCCAATACACTGAACCCACGGTCAGTGAAGTAAATGGGTTGATGGCCGGGAATCACGTCGAAGCGGGTTCCGGCGGGGACCTCACCGTCGCGGCTGTATTTGCCGGTGAGAAATCCAGCGGCCAACGGGCTGTAGCTGATCACACCGATCTGTTGTTCGGCACACAACGGCAGCAGGTCGGCTTCGATATCGCGTTGCACGAGATTGTAGGGCGGCTGCACCGATTCCATCCGCGCTCCGCCGGATGCTTGGGTGATTTCCAAAGCGTCGCGTAATTGTGTAGCCGTCCAATTGCTGCAACCGATATAGCGCACCTTGCCTTGATCGACTAATGCGGACAACGCTGCCAGTGTCTCTTCCAGCGGCGTCTCGTTGTCCCAGCTGTGCAACTGAAACAGGTCAATGCAGTCGGTCTGCAACCGTTGCAGGCTCTCTTCGGCAGAGGAGAGGACCCGTTGCCGAGTGAGCGTGCCGGAGACCTTCGTGGCTAAGACGATTTTGTCGCGCACGCCACGGTCGGCGATCCATTCACCAAGGACCGTTTCCGAGGCGCCGGCGGCGTATGCTTCGGCCGTGTCGTAGAGAGTGATTCCCTGCTCATAGGCATGGTCCAGAATCGTGAATGAGGTCTCTCGGTCAATCTCGCGACCGAATGTCACGCAGCCCATTCCGATGGTGCTGACCTTCAAATCCGTGTTGCCGAGCGCTCGATATTGCACGTCGCGTTCCTTCGTTCTGGCAGAAAAATAGTGTTGATTGGGATGTCAGCGGTCGAATTGGAGTAACGATTGCCCTTCGCTGGGCATCGACTGCAGTGCGGCGGCCAGTTTTTGTTTGGCAACAGCGGCAGCGCTGCCCGCCTCGACTTGTTGTAAGGGCGATTTCTCAAGCACGTCATTCGCGACGTCATAAAACCGGCCATCGCCGTACAGTTTCCAGCGCTGGTCGCGGACGAAGCGGCTCGGCTTTGTTCTTTCCGGTCGCGAACAATAGTAGCAATAAATCCATTCGCGCGGCGTTCCAGTTTGTCCCTGCAATTGCGGCCAAAAACTACGACCATCCAGTCCGTCGGGAACGGGTGCTCCAGCCGCTTGTAATGTGGTGGGGAGCATATCGGAAAAATCGACCAGATCCTCACACACACGTCCCGCTGGGACGGTTCCGGGCTGCAGTGCGACCAGCGCCACGCGTGTCCCGGCGTCGGTCATCAGTCCCTTGCCTCCTTGGATCTCGCGACCGTTGAGCTGAGACGTGATTTTTTTGTTCGTTCCATTGTCGCCGACAAAAAGAATCAACGTCCGCTCAGCGATACCCAACTCCTCTGTCGTGGTGACAATCCGCCCAACGAGTTTGTCCATATAGGCGACCATGTCTTCGAAGTTCCGCTGCTTCTGTTTTTTATTGGCTGACTGGCTGTCGGGCGTCGGCACAAACGGGTTGTGCACGAGAATCATCGGGTAATACACCAAGAACGGTTCGTCCTTTGAGCGTTTCATAAAATCAATCAGATAGTCGCAAGCCACCTCTGGCCCGTAGTGGCTTTTGTCGAATTGGCGGTTCTTGCCATCGATCTGTAACAAGGGGGCTTTGTGCCGCTCCCCGAGACGATCGACTTGCCACAAACAGAAGTTCTCGAAACCCGCATCACCAGGTAGCGTCCCTTTGCCGCGGAAGCGCGGTTTGTAGTGCTCCGCGCCGTACAACTGCCATTTGCCGGCCACGGCTGTCCGAAATCCTGCGTCACCGAAGTAATCACCGATTGTTTTTTGACTTTTGTTGAGCACCGAGAACGCCGAATAGTTGCGGGCGTTGGAGAGGCCCGTCATCAGTTTGACACGACTGGGGGTGCAGAGCGGTTGTGAATAGCAATGCGTAAACCGCATCCCCTCTGCGGCCATTGCATCGATATTTGGGGTGCTGTACTGCCGGCTGCCGTAACAGCCAAAGCATTCGTAACCAATGTCGTCGGCCATGATCAGAATCACATTGGTCCGCGGCGTCTGCTCAGCAGCTCCGGCAACCGAGGCCAAAATGGTGGCCACAATCAGGCAAGCCATGCTGGGGGCGATTCGCATCGTCGATCCCTTTCACTCACAACGGGAGGTACAAAAGTGTCCGTCTGGACTTAGCATACCCAGAGAACCAACATGATTGAAGGAGGGCGACTACGGCGCCTCGATACGATGCTGGGAGAGTTTTTGTCGCAACGTCGTGCGGTGCATCCCTAACCAGCGAGCTGCGTGTGAGCGGTTCTGCGAACAGCGCGCGATCACCTCAGCAAGCAACGGGGGTTCGACGAGGTTGAGGAATCGTTCGTATAAGTCGCCCTCGTCGGACTCATTCTCCATCTGGTCAGTCAGCCAGGCCGCCATCAAGCCACGCAATCGGTCATCGGTCGACATCGTTTCAGCGTGTGTGGGATTCGCCGGCGGTGGTAAGTGTTCTGGAGCGATGGTCTCACTGCGAGCAACAATCGAGGCATGCTCGAGGGCGTTTCGCAATTCGCGGACATTTCCATGCCAAGGTCGCGCACAGAGTTCCCGCATCGTCTCCTCACTCAGCCGCAGGTTTGGCACACCGTTGCTGAACTTCCTGAGAAACGATTCTGCAAGGAGTGGAATATCGGTCGTCCGTTGGCGAAGCGGCGGGATTTCAATATGAAATACGCTCAAGCGGTAAAACAGGTCTTCGCGAAATTCTCCGGAGGAAACCATCTTCTGCAACGGACGGTTGGTCGCGGCCACGATGCGAAAATTTGCGGCGTGCGGCGAAGCGTCTCCGACCGGTGTGACTTCCCTGCGTTCGATGGCCCGCAATAGTTTGACTTGCAGGGGAAGGTGAATATCGCCAATTTCATCGAGGAAAACAGTCCCGGCATCGGCGATTTCTAGGAGTCCTTTGCGGTCCGTTTCTGCCCCGGTAAATGCTCCGCGGACATGTCCAAAAAGTTCACTCTCAATGACGTTGGAACTCAGCGCGGGGACACAGACCGGCAGTAATGGCCCGTTTGCCCGGCGGCTGTGCCGGTGGATGGCGGTGGCAACGAGATCTTTCCCGGTTCCGCTTTCCCCGGTGATCAGTACTGGCGTGTCGCGCGGCGCCACCAGCGCAATCTGCTTGAAGATATTCTGCATGACGGGCGACTTGCCGATCAGCAGATCCTCATTGTCCTCGGTTGGCAATTCAGGTTGTGTCGCCGAGGCGGCATCTGTTCCTTCCGTGGCGCGCAGCAGAACCTGAATGGCGTCTTCAAGCTCGAACGGTTTGGGGAGATAGTCGAATGCGCCCGCTTCGACCGCTCGTACGGCGATATCCAGACTTCCAAATGCGGTCATCACGATGATCGGCACATGGCCAAGGCGGTCGCGGAGATGTTTGATCGCCGTCAACCCATCCATCCCCGGCAATCGTACATCCAGCATCACCGCATCGGGAGCCTCCTCTTCGATCCGGGCCAAGGCTTCCTCGGCTGAGGGCGCCACGCTGACCTGATGGCCTTCATCCGTGAGCAACTCCCGGAACCCCCAACAGATGCTCGGCTCGTCATCAACAATCAAGACATGACTCATGGGGAATTCACTCCTTGCCGCAATGGTGTCGGCGTATTCAAGCGGGGCGATGCGGCTAATTCGTGGGCGGGGGTGTCGTCGTGGGCGAGGACTGGTATGGAGAACGTAAAGACCGTGCGGTTTTCATCCCGCCGCCAGGAGAGCGTTCCCCCATTGGCGGTCGCAGCCATCTCAGCGAGGAACAACCCCAGTCCAACCCCTTCAGGTTTGCTGCTAACAAAAGGCTCTAAAATACGATCCTGCATGGCATCCGGCGGACCCGGGCCGTTGTCGGAGACTGAAATCTCTAGTATGCCGTCGTTGCAACATGCCGATAACCACAACGATCCGCCAACCCCCGCCGCTTCAATGCCGTTGAGCAACAGGTTCAATATGGCCGCCTTAATGTCCGCTCCCGACGGGACGCTGAGACTGTCGTCCTGCAAGGTATCCGTGCGCTGAAAGTCGATTTGTGTGTGTCGGCAGACCGGATCAATCAGTGCGCTGACTTCATCGAGTAGCGGAGCAACTTCGGCGGGAGGGATTTTTTCAACACGGTCTTTGCCCAGCGCCAACAGGCCTCTCAACTGCTCTTCGGTCAGCGTCAATTGTTGCAATGCCACATTAAGGCTTTCGTCGTCGCCTTCATTGGGGAAGCGGCGTTGATGCAATTGGATCGCCATACGAGCGCCCGTAACGGCGTTGCGCAATTGGTGCGCCAAACCGCCGGCCAATTGCGCCAACAACCGCAATCGCTCAGTTCGCGAAAATTGATCGCGCAGTGTCGAGAGTTGGTCCGAAAGACAATTGGCCGACAAGAGAAGATCTCGGATTTCATCATCGAGCTTGCCAACTTTCGCGTGATCAAAATGTCCGTCGGCCAGCTTAGCAAACAGTCCGCGTACGGCCTGAATCCGTCGATCCAAGCGACGCGATAACATCATCGAGATGAGGCTCATGAGAAAAATGGTCACTCCGCAGACCAACAGAGGGGCCCAGATGGCATCGCGTTGAATTTGCAGCCAGTCCGCCTCGGGATAGAGGACGTACAACGAAGATGCATTTCCCATCCGCGCCGGTTTGACGTGCGCGACGAAATACCGAATACCGCCAATATCGACGGAAGGATAATCAGTCAGCGTTTCGATCGTGGCCAATTCCGGAGTGCGACTGCGGATGGCAGCGGGATCTACGGGATGGGTGAGCGTGGTGGCCAAAATTCGATCCTGCGGATCAATCGCCAGGAAATGAGACCCTGACAAGCCGCGCATTTTTTCCACAACACTTTTTGTATAGGGGAATGTTGACTGGCCGAGTGTTTCCACCACATTGCGAATTCCCCGCAAGGATTCCGCGCGGCTGCGACGGGCATCAAGGTAGGCGGTCGCCAGCGCGGTCGTGGTTACGGCAACAACCAGGGTCGCTGCGTAGGGGACCAAAATCTGGTTGCGAATGGGCCAACGCATGCGTTGCCCTCCTATACACGTCACTCGAGCAGTTTCATTGATGTCCTTACCATCATACACTCAACCTGTAGAAGATGCACACCGGGCAGGGGGCCGGAAAGTGAAACGGTGCTGTCGCAATAATGTCCGCCCGTGTCGAAAAAATGTTCAGCAGTGTTGAGCGAATTGCCAAGCCAAAACGGCTTAGCCCCCGGGAAATTCAAGTTTTCTCGCCGTTCGTGCCCTGAACATTGGCACGGCATGAGAATTGCATCTTCTCGTGATCTAGCGCGTGGCGAACTTCGTCTGCGCGAGTTGAAAGACGCTACTCGACTCCCTGGCGCTCGCGGAGTCTTGTTGACTAGATGGAATCACCTTTAGAGCTCGACAACCAGAAAACAGGAAGAAAGTCGCTCACTATGCAAAAATCCGTACACCGTCGTCAGCACGGCTTTACACTCATTGAGTTGCTGGTGGTGATTGCCATCATCGCCATTCTGATCGCCTTATTATTGCCGGCAGTGCAACAGGCGCGCGAGGCGGCGCGGCGGACGCAGTGCAAAAATAACCTCAAGCAGATCGGGCTGGCGATACATAATTATATGGATGTCGCGACCGTCTTGCCCCCCAGTGCCTGCATCAATCCCGATATCACGGCGACCGGGAACAACGGTTCATGGGGCGTGCATGGGCGGATTCTGCCCTTTTTGGATCAAGGCAATCTGTACAACTCAGTCGACCTGACCGAAGCCTGGGACTTTCAAGCCGCCATCGATGGTTTGAAGATTCCGACTTATGTTTGTCCGACCGATCCCCAAGGAGATAACGCCCGCGATCCTGGCAGCGGAAAAGTGACTTTGTATCCGACCTCTTATGCATTTAACTTTGGGACTTGGTTTGTGTTTGATCCGGTGACCGGCCGTGGCGGCGATGGCGCGTTCTATCCCAATGCCCGTTTGCGGTTTTCCTCATTCACCGATGGAACCAGCAACACGCTTTTGACTGCTGAGGTCAAAGTTTGGCAGCCTTATCGCCGCAATGGAGGACCGCCGGTCACGACCATTCCCGACAACGTCACCGATGCCGAAGCGGCAATTGCCAGCGGCGCCCAATTCAAAAACACCGGCCATACCGAATGGCCCGACGGCCGCGTCCATCACCATGGTTTCACGACGGCCATGACGCCCAATACGGTCGTCAATTGCACCGACGGCACGGACACCTTTGACTGTGACTACAACTCGTGGCAGGAAGGGAAAGACGGCGTTGCTGGAAATCCCAGCTATGCCATCATCACATCGCGGAGCCACCATACTGGAATGGTGAATGTTGTCTTGGCCGATGGTTCCACACGCTCGATTTCAGAAAATATCGACCGCTCCATCTGGAGAGGTCTTAGCACGCGATCCGGTAGCGAAATCCTCGGCGAGTTTTAGTGCGACAACGCTACATGAAGTATTTGGTGATCTCAATTTGGAGTGCCACTGGCGTCTCGTCCGCCAGTGCGTACTCGAACCGACTGTCCCAGGGACAGGGAAACCCCATCTGACACCGGCACTGGCGGGCAAGCCGCCAGTGGCACCCAATGCTGTGAGTCTCGTTTACGAGACTTGTCCCGCTGCAAGCGGGTATTAGGCCCGCCGTTTACGGCGGGTTCTGGGGAATTGATCTCCCAGGCATTTCAATCCTCGTTTACGGGGATTCCCGATGTGACGGCTTCAGCCATCATCGCATGTTTCCAAGCCTTGGCAGCGAGAAGCCTCGTAAACGAGGCTCTGTTGTGGTGAGTGATGCGTCGATTCAACCCGCCGTAAACGGCGGGCCTAAGACCGCAAAAGCGGAAACGCCGGTCAACCGGCGTCGTTGCCTCCGTTCGCCGATTGTAGTCGGAGAGCAAGCGAGTCTTCACTCCGATAGTGCGCGATGCTCCCATCCCCACACAAGCAGGACGCCAGTTCCGCTATTTCGTCGGCTTTTGCAGACGTCGTAACGAGGGGTAATACTGCACAAAGACATTGTCCACCGCACCATGTTCGGCGTGGCAGTCGAAGCATTTGTTGGTGGCAAAGGCTTTCGCGCTCTTTCGTAGTGCGGTTTGGCCCTCCTGCGGGGAGAAGTCGAAGTACGTCCAGGCATCCTTGGAATTCGCACGATCTTTGACGGCCAATTCCACCGCCAAGAATTCCCCTTCGAAGGCTCCTTGCAGTTTTCGTTTCCCCAGCGGCTTTTTCTTGCCTTGCCGATAGACGGCCATTGCGAGCATTGTTTTTTCGGGGAAGGTGCCGGTGCGTTGGAATTGTGCATAGGCGGGGGGTGTGATGTAGACGTTGGTGAATTTCTCTTCGTCTTCGTACGGGCCGTGTTCCGAATACCTCAACCCCAATGCGGCGCCGACAAAAATCCATTCGCGAAATTTGCTCGGCAGTTTCAATTCGCCCTTGTCGGTGTATTGCGGGATGTCTTTTGGCGCCTCCGTTTTTCCAACGGGTTGTTCATCACTCTGACCGCGATGTGTCCAGAATCCCAAACAAATGGCGAATGCAGCGGCGCTGATCGTGAGGCGTCGTTGGATCATGTGTGGATCGATCAATCTTCAAGGGGAATCGTGACAGGTTGTCCCTGCGCCGCCGATTGATAACCGGCCAGGATGACTTCGACCGCGTGCGCACCGAGAGCTACGGGAACGTCGCTCGGGCGGCCTTGCTGAAGGCAATCCAGAAAACTGACCGCATCGTCAGCGACCGCCGGTTGTACGGGCAGCCAATCCGTTTTCGGTTCCACTCCGCCAGCGGTTTGTGTGCTCGACCAAAATCCCATCGGATCTTCGGGATGCCCAACCGCCGGTTGCCGCCAAGCGGGGGCGTCATTGTGGATTTCTAAATGCGGCTCATACGCATCCAGATCAACCGATTCCGCTTCACCGACCAAATGGATCTTGTGAAATCCGTGCGAGGGGTGACTCGACCAGCCCGTGCGGCCGCAGGTGACAGTTGCTGTGAGACCTCCTTCCAATTCGAGCAGCAGGCAGGAAAAATCCTCGACGTTGTTGTTTTGGTGTTCGGCGAAAAAATAGTTACTCGTCGTCGCATACACGCTCGTCACGCGCCGTCCGGTGAGCCATGGGAAAAATATCAGCGGATACCAGCCGACGCAAAACAATTCCCGTTTGGAGTCGACGAACGTAAACCGATCAGCAACCGCTTTTTCCTGGCGCGGACGCGTCAGATCGGCCGTTCCGGCAATCCCCTTGGCGAACATTAGCTCATAGTGGATCGCTGACAAATCCCCTAGTCGGCCCGAATCGACGATCTCTTTTGCGCGGTACGCTGTTGGTGTATGCACCAAACTGAACAGTTGGTTGGTCACACCGGCGTCGTTGACGGCAGCGACGACGTGGCGCGCCTCTTCGACAGTCGTGCCGAGCGGCTTGTCGATGTACAGATGTTTTCCCGCCCGCGCGCACTGTGCGGCAATGCGTCCACGTCGTTCCGGTTCGGCGCAGACGCTGACAATCTGCACATCATCGCGCGCCAGCGCCGCGGCCAAATCGGGTAGCAGGGGGATTCCCAATTCCTCGGCCAGCATGCTGTTCAGCTCCGCTCGCCGCGGCGGAATATCCGCTTCATCCGTCAAGCCGATCAAACGGCAACGGGGATCGGCCGCCAGCGCCCGCGCATAATTTTCCTGATGCGTGAGATTTCCGGCAATCAACAGCAGGCCATAAGGCGGTTTGTTCGGCATGCGGCTAGCTCAGTTTGAGGACGCGGGTCGCATTGCCTTTGAAGATCTTCTGCTCAACGTCCGCGGGAAGTTTTAATTCGGTGAACAAATCAAACTGCGGAACGGCTTGTCCCGGGGCGAGATAGTCGGTCCCAAACATAATCCGGTCCTGCCGACGGATGAGGAATTCGCGGCCGAATTCCAGGTCGCGGGCAATGGAATTGTTTCCCGATCCGGCGGAGAGGTCCCCATAAATGTTGGGGTAGTTTTCCATCAAACGGTCGATGGCGCCTCCGGGTTGTACTTTGTCTTTGGGGTAGCCGCCGAGTTGTTTTTGATCCAATCCGCCGGAGATCGACGCCCACCAACCCGGCCCATGGCCGATGAAGTTCAATTCGGGAAACGTGCTGACCGCATGTTCCAACCGCGTCAATCCAGGCACATCTTTGCCGCGTATGTTGTCGATGTGAAACAGCAGGGGAATGCCGACTTCCTGACAGGCTTCGTAGACCCGCATCATCAACGGATCATCGAAATTGAGTCCCACCTTATGTTCGCCAAAACCCTTGGCCCCTTGGTCCACCCAGGCCTGTATGATTTTCACCAACCCCTTTACACCGCCACCGACCATTTGCCGCGGGTCGATGGAACAAAAGGGAATCAAGCGATCGGGATGTGCTTTGCCGGCCGCGAGGGCCGTGTCGGTCAATTGAAGAAAGGTGGTCGATTCGGGCGAAGTCAGCGGCAATACGACCGCTTTTTCAATGTCGTGTTCGTCCATCCAGGTCAGCAGGCCGTCAACAGTCAATTTTTTTGTCGGATCGGTATAGCTGCCGATGTGTGTATGGACATCGATGTATTTCGTAGCCCGCTTGGGAGCGGGTTCAGCGGCAAACAGTCCCGGCATCGTGAGCATTCCAGCCAGCGAAGCGGCTCCGGTGGCAATCGATGACGAGAATTCGCGGCGGTTAAGCATGGTGAAGATTCCTGGGGCAAGACATCAAAAGATGGTTGTTGGCGGATTTTTCAGTATAACGCACGTCGCAGCGGACCGCGAATGTCCGACTATGCCTTGGGTGTCATGCTGCTGATGCGGATGTGTCGGTCGTAATGCGCTGTGGCAATTCGCAGACCATCGGGGTGCAGGTCCATATCGCGGACCGTGTCGGGGAGCTTAACTGTATGAAACGGTTTGTCCTGATCCGGTTTCCAAAAGAACAACAACCCCCCGCCGCTGCCGCCGCAACCCCCGATCAAAAATGCGTCGGGATGATAAACCACCCGCCAAATGATGCCCTTTTTACCGTCGGAAATCTGCGAGACTTTCTTCTTTTGCGATTCCCATTCAAACAATTCCACCAGCGGCTCGTTCACTGCTCCCAGCGGATTGCTCGCCTTATGCAGACCGCCGCAAGCGAAGTACTGGCCATCGGGGCTGAGCGCCATACTGCGGATTCCGCCGTAATCGACCGCTTGTCCGCCGTTGTAGGTGTGTAACGTTTTGGCATCGAATTCCCGTACCAATTTTCCGGTGCCGACCTCCCATTGTTTCACCGCGCCGAGCAACGTGCCGGACAGGACAAACTCGCCCCCCGGATGAAAAAACGTACTGTAGACATTGCTGTCGTGCGGCGGGGATTCATGAATCAGCGTGCCATCGGCGATATTCCACAGCTTTAAGCGGTTGTCATTCCCGCCGCTGGCGAGGATCTTTCCGTCGGGGCTAACAGCCAGCGCGCGAATCCAACCATCGTGCGCAGCGACCGTGCGTTGTGGCTTGGGTTGCGCCTCGGCGACGGGCCACCAGACCAGTTGCCCATCGCTGCCGGCTGAAATCATCGTTTCGCCATCGGGGGTGAAGGCAAAGGCACGGACCCAGCAGTCGTGCTCGGGCAATGTCACCTTGATGCCGGTGTCGACCTCGAAACGATGAATCGCATAATCCTCCGCCCCGGCAAATACGTAGCGTCCCTGCGGATCGAATCGACAGCAAATGAAGCGGCTATCGTGTTTCCACTGCGTGGCGACGTGCGTTTGTTTCGGGTCGGCTGCCATATGAGGAACTTTGCTAACGGGATTTCAGGTTGCGGATTCTAGACCAACAATTCGTCGATTGCCGAAACCGCGGGATCGGCCATGGGCATTTCACGACCACCCACATGGAAACTTTGCGTGGAATCCAATCCGACCGCCTGCAAGTAGGTATGGAACAATTCTCCGTGATCGACTTCCTTGTCAGAGACGGCGGTGCCGTTCTTGTTGGTCGCACCGTAGACGGCGCCGGGATGGATGCGGCCGCCACCCAAAACCACCGACCAAGCTTTGCCCCAGTGGTCGCGGCCGTAGCGGGAGTTGATTCGTGGTGTGCGGCCGAATTCGGACATGACCACGATCAACGTGCTCTCCAACATGCCTCGCACGGCTAAGTCGTTGACGATGGCGGAAAACGAGCGGTCGAACTCGCTCACTTGTTCCAGGTGGAAATTGAAGTTTTCGTTATGCGTGTCGTAATTGGAGTGCGAGACCTGCACGAAGGTGATCCCGTTTTCCAGCAGCCGCCGTGCCAGTAAGCAATGTTTGCCGAATGCGTGTTTCCCGTAACGCTCGTGATCGGCGGCCGGTTCTTTCGAGACATCGAACACTTCGCCTTGCCGCATCAACTGTTGCGCCTGTTCGTAATTGTAGGTATAGACATCGGTCTCAGCGGTCTTACGGCGGGCCGTAAAGCGGTTGTTCAGTTGGCGGCGAAATGCGTTGCGGCGGCTGTCCGCATCCACGGTCAGTTCCGCGGCGCGTGCCGAATTTTGCGGCGGCTTGCCGTTCCCCAAAATAATGCTGGCATACTTGGGACCTAAGTAGGCGGCGTTGTCGCTGCGACCGCCGCTGCCGCCGGGAGTGATGTGGATGTGTCCCGGCAATGTGGCGTTTTCGGGAGCCAAGGCCTTGGCGGCCACTGCTCCGATATGCGGATATTTCGCCCCAGCCATTTGCCGGCGTCCGCACTCCATCATAAACCGGCCTTTGGAGTGCTCGTTCTCTTTGGTGTTCACGCTTCGCACGATGGCCAGATGGTGCATCTGTTGTGCAGTGAGCGGTAGCAGTTCGGAGATATGTGTCCCCGGCACGCTGGTGGGGATGGCGCGAAACGGTCCGCCGGTGTCGGTCTTGGGCTTGGGATCCCAACTTTCCAGTTGGCTCAAACCTCCCGACATAAAGAACAACAGCACGCGCTTTTGCGACGTTGCTAATTCCTTGGCGGCGGCTGGTTGGGTCAGAGTTCCGAGACCACCGACGATGCCCGCCGCACTCCCGGCCGCCAAGCCGCCGAGAAATTGCCGACGCGCAATCCCATGATCCGCCGTTCCACAAGCATAGTCACAACGCATGACGGTGATCTCCAGTGTTTGAGAAGCGTGAGGCTTTAGGGCTCAGTAAATTTGTCGGTTACGAAAACCACCCCCTCAAGCCTGTCACCTCAAGCCTCACGCCTATCGTTAATGTCCAAAACGAAATTCTGCCGATGTCAGCATCGCCCAGGCAATTTCCTGAAGGGCGGCTGCCTGGTCTGTTTCCGAGTCGACCTGAAGGTACTCGACCACATCAGTCGCCTCTTGCTCGGTCGGTCGTCGGCTGAAAATTGCTAAGTAGAGTTCCTCGGCGCAGGCCGCGGGGTCTTTTAATTTTTTAAGCCGATCCGTCAAATTACCGCCGGCGGGGTTCAGCCAACTTTGAATTTTTTTGCCGTTGGTGAAAAACAGGGCTTGGTCGACCGTGGCGAAAAACTCGTTCTGTGGCTGTCCGCCACCGGCGCCAAAGGTTTTTACGAACAGACGAACATTGCCTTTTAGTTTCTCATTCACTTTGGCTTCCACCAATGTTTCTCGTTGCGGCGGGGCGGGTGGATTCTTTTTATCTAATTTTGCGACAGCTGCGGAGGATTGTTGCGCGACGACTCCTGTTGCCTGCATGATGCTCCAGGACAATTGTTCCGGCGTCAGCGGCTTCAGCGCGCTGGTTGCGAACCGGCCTGCGAATTGTTCGGTCAGATCCTGGAAACTATTGTCGACCAGTGCGGTTTGCGTTTGCTGGGCCTGGAGAGCGGCTTGTAGTTTTGCGTCCGCATCGAGAGTGAGCTGTTTGGCCTGTTGCAGTTTTTCCTGCGCCGCTGCCAGTTTTTGTTGTGCGGCTTTCAATACGGCGGCGGCTTCGGCGACCTTGGCTTCGGCCTGTTTGAGTTGCTCGGTGAGCGGCGATAGATTGTTGTTTAATTGTGCGGCCAATTCTGCCAATTGCCCAGTGCTAGACTTGAGGTCTGCGTCTTCGGGGAGCACAGCCAACGCTGCCTGTCCGGCTGTGGCCGCTTCGGCGACCTGCCGGGCGAGTTTGTGTTTGTCGGCATGCTGCGCACGAATCAGCTGCGCATTCTTTAAGGCCGTGGTATGTCGTTGCTGCGGCGTGGTTACCTTGGCCAGAGCGGTTTCAACCTCCGACTCGGCTTGGAGGGCCGCCGTTTGCACGCGGGTCAATTCATTGCGTGCAGCGGCAATCTCGGCGACCAGTGCCTGTTGTTTCTCAGTCGATTGGCGATAGGCCACGATAGCGTTGAGATGCTCCCGTTGTTGCTCGCGATGTTTGGCGAGTGTGCGTGCGTCACGATAGGCATAGAGTTTTTGCAAGTACGGCTTGCGAAGTTGCTCGACCTGCTGTGTTGCCGCTGCCAGTTTATCCGCAGCGACTTTGGCGGCACTGGCTGGTGCGACCGTTTTTTCCGCGGCGGCCTTTGCGGCAACGGTTTGTTTCTCGATGAGTGTTTTGAGCGCCGCAATTTCGCCGGTCGATGTTTTTACGCGTTTGCGATAGGTTTCAGCGGCAGCCGTGAATTCGGCATCTTTGGGGAATTGTCTGACCACTTCATCCGCTTTGGTCAAAGCCTCGTTGAGCACTTTGAGCGCTTGTTCTTGTTTTGACAGCTTTTGCTTCGAATCTGCCAAGGTTTTTGCAGCGGCGGTGCTCTTTTTTTGGACGGCGGCCAGAGCGGCGATGGCTTTGGTGTTTTCCGATTCGACGTCGAACATCGCTTCCTGTGCCGCCAGTACGCCATCGAGCAGGGTGTCGACTTCTTTTTCCAACACAGCGACAGCTGCGGCCCGTTGGGCATGGTCGGCTGTGACGCGGGAAAGATGACTTTCAATGTCCGGCGAGTCAGCAGCCAATTCCGCCGGCATGTCGAATCCGCGACGATACGTTTTTGTCAGAGCCAATTCCCGCAGAAATGCGCGCATGTCAAAATTCATGGCGACGAATTCGTCGGCAAGCAGTTCCAACAACTCGGGATGCACAGGCGGATTGCTCGGGTGATGCAGGTCGACTGGTTCGACTAAACCACGGCCCATCATGTGTGCCCACAATCGATTGGCGATATTGCGATTGAAAACACGATTCGTGCCGTCGGTTGCGTGCTTCGCCAAGGCGGCGCGGCGGCTGTATTTGGGGACGGGGCGGACATCTTTGGCCGGCTTGACGGTGTAAGCCTCAGCAGCGGGAATGGCCGGGTCGTCGATGATCAATTGACCCGGCAACCGAGGACCGGTCTCGCCTTTCACAGCAGTGAATACCGACGTAAAGACCGCTTCGCCGGTGGCTGTTTCGGCGAAGAACGATTTCTTGGCTTTTTTGTCAACGAACAACGTGCCGCGTTGGAGGAACGCAAAAATGCCGTAGTAGTCATCTTGCAAGTAATCATCAATCAACGGGTGGTCGTGACATTGCGCGCATTGCATGTCGCGGCCGAAGAAAATGCGTCCGACATCGCGGGTGAGTAAATGCGGTTCACCCAGACGGTCCAGATAGAATTTGGCGGCCGGCCGCATCGCATCGTCCACGCCATCGGCACTGAGAATTTCGCGGGCCAGTTGATTGAACGGCTTGTTGGCGACCACCGAATCGTGCAGGTACGTGTGCCATTCGGGCGATTTGACATGCGTATCGCGGCGACGTTCCATCAACATCACATCCAACACCGTAGTCAGATGCCGGGCGTAACGTGGCCGGTTTAGTGCGCGGTCCACCAGGGCAGTCCGTTTGTCGGGCGAGGGATCATCGAGAAACGCACGGGCTTCATCGGCGGTCGGGATGGTGCCGTTGAGGTCCAGTGTGACCCGCCGCAAGAATTCGGCATCGGTGCAATCCCCGGCAACCGGGCCGATTTGCGTTTCGTCGATCAGCCGATCGATTCGTACATGCAGCGGATCATCGGCACGGGCTGCGGAGAGCGCTCCCAACAAAACCACCACGGTGAGACAACCGCGTCGGAGAGTCGAGGGAATGTCAAAATCCGCTTTTCGCTGCATCATGTCCCATTCTTCCGAGCGGTCATTGTGTGTAGGTTGTGTGAACTACGACACATAAACATTTATTGACATGTTACCAGACCCACGCAGCGAGCGTCAATTGTTAGATTCTATAGCGGCAATCTTTTAAACATGGTGGTGAAACAGTTTGCGCCGCTTTCGTGATTGCATTTCGGGGCGCACGCAGTAGACTCAATACCGGAGCGGCGAGCTACCAGAACAGTCTCAGCCGCGCGGTTCTTGCTAATGAATCGGGGCATACGCAGTGGACAGTCCGTCATCGCCATCGCCGAACGAACCGATAGACTCCGCTACCGATGTGGAGAACAACACAGAAGTCGAGGCCAATACAAACACCGGCAGCGAAGCTTGGACGTTATTGGCCGGGCATGTCGAGGGATTTGTCGCAGCCTGGGATGGAGAAAACGCGCCCCCTTCGATCAGTGATTTCCTTCCCGATACTGCAGGGCCGCTGCGTCGGCTGGCGCTGTTGGAAGCAATCAAGATCGACTTAGAGTACCGCTGGTTGCATCACAGTCTGCCGCGTAAGGTCGAGGAATACCTGACGGAGTTTCCCGACTTGTCCGACGAAGGGTTTCCCTGTGATCTGGTTTACGAAGAATTTCATATTCGCAAACAGGCCGGCGAAGACGTCGATCCGCAGGAGTATTTCGAGCGTTTTCCCCAACAGGTGGAGTTGATCGGCCGACATTTGGGGATTGATACGCCCTATACGCCGACGGCGCTGTTTCAGCCCAAGGCGGCGGACAAACTTTTGGAGATTCAAGCGGGGGACCGTCTGGAGGATTTTGATCTGCTGGCGACGCTGGGCAAGGGAGCGTTTGCCACCGTGTTTCTGGCCCGCCAGATTTCGATGCATCGCATGGTCGCCTTGAAAATCTCAGCCGACCAGGGAGCCGAACCGCAGACGCTGGCGCAATTCGACCACGAAAACATCGTCCGCGTCTACGATCAACGAGCATTGCCCGATGCGGGTTTGCGGCTGCTGTATATGCAATGTGTTCGCGGCGGAACCTTGCACCCCGTCGTCAATCACGTACAGGAAACACCTGCTGAGAAACGGACGGGGCGATTGTTACTCAAGGCGGTTGATCGCGCGTTGGATGATCATGGAGAAGCGGCACCGGCTGAATCGTCGCTACGCAAACGGCTGGCTGGCATGCGTTGGCCGGAGGTCATTTGTTGGATCGGCAGCCGCTTGGCCGATGCGCTGGATTATGCTCATCGTCGCGGCGTATTGCATCGCGATATCAAACCAGCCAACGTGTTGCTCACCGGCGAGGGGGCACCCAAACTGGCCGACTTCAACGTCAGTTTCAGTTCCGCCGTTTCCGATGTAACACCCGCCGCCTACTTTGGTGGCAGTCTGCCCTACATGTCACCCGAACAACTCGAAGCCTTCCATCCCGGTCACGTTCGCGAAGCCGCGTCGCTGGACGAACGGAGCGATATTTATTCGTTGGGGGTCGTGTTGTGGGAACTCTTGACCGGGTACCGACCGTTTCGCGACGGGCACTTGGAAGAGGGGTGGACGGCAACACTGGATCAAATGATCGACCGCCGTCGCGCGGGCGTGGGCGAAGAAGCCCTCAAGACGCTGCCTAGCAAAATCCCGCACGGTTTGAAGACCGTGTTGCTCTCCTGTCTCGCCGCCGATCCACAGGCCCGCCCGCAATCGGGCCATGAACTGGCGCAACAACTCGAGTTGTGTTTGCAGCCCCGGTTGCAGGATATTCTCAATCCCCCCGAACGGGGATGGCAACGTTGGGTGTTGGCGTATCCAATGGTCGCGCTGATTCTGGCGGCATTTGTTCCCAACCTCTTGGCGGCGCGTTTTAACTTTGTCGTTAACAACGTGGATATCATGCCGTTGATCGAGGCCGCTTCGCCGTTGGCCCGGCCCACGTTTGAGAAACTGGTGATGTGGATCAACGGCATCGCTTTTCCGCTCGGCCTGGGTTTGACGGGCTATTTAGCATTTCCCGTATTCAAAACTATTCGTGAGCGCGGTCGCGGCGTGAAGCACAGCGTGGAACAACTGGCGCAGATGCGCAACCGGTCTTTAGAACTGGGGCACTATGCCGCCTGCATCGGAATTCTATTATGGACGATCGCTGGGATCGCTTATCCAATTTGTTTTCGCATCGTGGTCGGCAGTAATATGCCATTGCGAGTCTATCCGCATTTTATCGCGTCCTTGTCGATTAGCGGATTGATAGCGGCTTCCTATCCGTTTTTGGTGGTGACGTTTTTTACGATCCGCGCTTATTACCCCGCCCTATTAACGCTCGATCAATTGCCGCGGCAAAACTTCGAACGGCTGTCCCGCCTGGGGCGTCGCACGCGGATTTATTTCGTGCTGTCGGTGTTGATCATTTTTGTCTCGATTTTAATTTTGGTGGCCATCGATACAAAAGCCAAATTCGCCGTCTCCTTATTGTGCGTCGCCGGAATCGTCGGTTCCTATTTAGCATTTCTACTCTATCGCGCCATCCAAGGAGACTTAGCCGTCCTCTCCATCCCAGCAATCCAATCGGGCGAGTCAGGTGACATCCACAGCGAATCGGTCGAAGCCCTTGCCTCCGGCACATGGAATCCATGATGGTGGAGGCGTGAGGCTTGAGGGGACAGGCTTGAGGAGGTAGGGGATCGCCCCCAGGCACCTTCTTTTCTGGCCACCGGCCACTCACCACCGGCCACTATTTCGGTGGAACGCCCAGCGATTTCCCGCCATCGATCCCGACAGCTGTGCCGGTGACCATGGTGGCGGCATCGCTGACCAGATACAGGACGCTCATGGCGATTTCGCGCGGGTCGGTCAGTCGGTTGTAGGCTTTAGCCAAGGGGCTGGCATCGATAAATTTTTGCGCCATCGCTTCCCGATCCCCGGTCGCTTGTAGGTCCGCTTCCATCATGCGTGTTTGACCGACCGGGCCGGGGCAGACGGCATTGATTCGCACGCGATCCGCCGCATGGCACAGGGCCAAGCTTTTGGTCAAGGAAATCAAAGCCCCTTTGCTGATCGAATAGACCGGATCGTGTGCCCGCGGCAGCAAGCCGGCATTGCTGGAGACATTCACGATGGCTCCCCCTCCGGCCGCGCGCATGTGGGGAATCGCAAATTTGCAACCAAAAAATGCGGCTTTGAAGTTCGTATCCAGGCAAGCATCCCAGTCCTCTTCGCTGACGTCGTCGATCTGCTTCACCATACCGATGCCGGCATTGTTGACGAGAACTTTCAGTGGACCAGCCGTGGCAGCTTCGTCGATGACTTGCTGTAACTCGTCGACTGCGCGGACGTCGCAACGGCGATGCTCGATGCCCAGATCGGCGAATTGCGATTCGTTGGCATCCAGCGGATCGTAGTCGGCGACAAACACCTTGGCTCCCTGTTCAGCCAGCAAGACGGCACACGCGCGGCCAATGCCGCTAGCGCCACCGGTCACAACGGCGACATGATTTTTTAGGTCGACAGAGAAATTCATGGGTGATTTCCAGTTGCAAGTGTGTGTGATGTCCGTGTTAAGCGCGAGTGATTGGAAAGGCGGTCACCTCGGCGATGTTGTCTGAGCCGGTCAAGACCATCATCAACCGGTCGAACCCGAGTGCGACGCCGGAGCAGTTCGGCAACCCGTGTTCCATTGCTGCCAGCAGCCGTTGTGGTTCGGGCAACAGCGGTAAACCCTCGCGTGTTCGTTTTGCCGATTCGCTTTCGATGCGTTGCCGCAGTTCGTCGGCGTCGGTCAGTTCATCGTACCCGTTACAGATTTCTAAACCGTTGATATACAGTTCAAACCGCTGCGCGACCAGTGGGTCAGCAGGATCGAGCCGGGCCAATGCGGCTTGGCTGGCGGGATAATCGTAAACAAATTCCGGCCCTTGCCGACCCAGGTGCGGTTCGACAAGTTCAGCGAGCAAGAGGTTCAACCAGCCATCACGGTCATCGGCGGCGAGTGTTTCCGGAATCGTCAATTGCCTTTCAGTCGCAAGCAGTCGCAGCTCTTCACAGCTTTTGTCTTTTACGCCACAGCCCAAGATGTCACGAAAGACTTCATCAAATGTGCGGCAGGGGAAGGGCGTGTCGGTGAGATGCAGTCCGGAGTTTTCAGCAGAATCGACGGCGACGGCGCGGATCAATTGCTCGACAAAATCCATTTGGTCATGGTACGTGTCCCCGCTGCGGTACCATTCGGCCATCGTGAATTCAGGATTGTGTAGCCGCCCTTGTTCGCCGCGACGGAAGGCGCGGGTGATTTGAAAAATCGCGTCCGCTCCGGCCGTTAGCAGCCGCTTCATTCCCAATTCGGGAGATGTCTGTAAGAAATACCGTTGTTCGACCACAAACGGATCGAGGTGCGCATCGACGACCGATTCTTGCGAGAGGAGCGGCGTCTCCACTTCCCAGTACCCGTGGTTGTTGAACGTTTCTCGCAGACGGCGCAGTAACTCCGCACGATATATTAAGAGCCGTAAATCAGCGGTGGGTAAAAAATCGGCAGTCATAGCGATCGGGGCCGGCGGTACGCGGTTTTCGGGAAGACAGCAATTCCCCCCTGTCATCGCGATTTTCATCCCGGCTGTCAACCAGCATCGAACCGATCGCTGCGATCCGCAATCCCTACAACTGGTTTCAAAACCCTCTGGCGCGTCGCGCTCGCACTTGAGTTCTTGATTCTCGAACAGGCGCAACCGGATTTTGAAACTGGTTCTAGTCTCATGCCAAGCAGAAGAAATCGGGTGCGATTGGCTCTGCCAGTGCAACTTCCATTGAGCGTGAAACTTTCAATGCACCGGCAAAGCCAGTGGCACCCAATTTTGGAATTAGCCCTGTGAAAGCATCAACCAAACCGTGCGCAATTGGAAGACTGGCGACGGCGCGCGATTGAGCAGGGGAGGGCGGTTTGTTTATTGAACCGTCTCGTGGGCGTTCGCGGTGCGCGTGTAGAACTCGCGATACAGCCAGACGAAGAAGAGGGTGAAGATGACCGCGGCCATGCCAATCATCATCCGCACGCCCAAGATGGAATACGGGCCGGGGACGATTTCAAACCAATCCAAACCGGCGTACCAGCGAAAGGCGGCGGCGTAGACCAACATCGGCGGCAGCGTCCACAACAGCACGTGGTAGACGCACAGAAAGTCGGACATCCGGCCCGGCACGATGTATTGTCGCCAGGAGAGTTTTCCGCCGCCGGTCGTCGCTTTGAGAAACTCGGCATAGGTGAGCGGGGCATCATTCATCACATCGGCAAACCAGGCATGGCGATGCCGGAGAAATCCCGCCCAAAGCAGGATCATGATGCAGCACAAAATCGACTGCAGGCCCAGCCCATAGACATAGATAAAATCGGGATCGTGATCGGTATACAACAGCGCGCTGATGACCATGTTGCCTTCTAGCGCAAGATCCGGAGATTGTAGCAGCGTCGCCCAAACATCGAACGCGATCCCGCCGACGATGAAACAAAAACCCATCCAAAACGGCAGCCGTGTCACGTGGCCTTGCCCTTTAACGACAAACAGCATGGACAGCAGCAACAAGCCGACAGCTGGGATCACCAACAGGTACGCCGCCCAGACATGCCACGTCACAGGAATGTCGACAATGAACAGCGCGGCAACGCAAGCGGTCGCGCAGACCGAGAGCAGGATCGCTAATGCCACCCATCGAGTTCGGTGGACAACATCCAGATCCGTTCCGTTATGATCAACAGCACTGCGCTCGACACAGTGGGGATCAGTACGGTGAAGTTCAGCCGGACGAGTACGGTTCAATCGTTTCCCCATATCTACAAAGTCAACGGGTGACGAGTTACGACGTCGATCGATTATACGCGAGAAGGTCAGGCACTGGAAAGGAAACTTTCGTCAGAATACCTGTTTCCCTAGCCAATGTGCGCAGCTTCCTCTCAATGATAACCAACGAAAAACCGGCACCAAGTTTTGCGCATTTCTGCGAAAAGTTGCAGGACTTCAGCAAAAATTTTATTCAGCACGTCATCGATTGCCGCAAAATGCAGCAGGTGCACGCGGCATAAGCAGTGCTGCGAGCCGATTCGGAAGCTTTGCCGAAAAAGGTTTCTGGGCTGCCATTGAAACGTTCAACGCCGGGAAGTGTTTTCGCCGATCTTAATACTATTCAGTTGTGTGTTGATAAATGGGTGTCGCTAGTGGCCAGTGGTCTGTTTCAGGTTATATTTCAGACTAAGGGTGGCTGGGGACGAGTACCAACTCGCCCCCAAGTCGTTTGACATCCAAACCTCTCACGCATTGAGGGCGGACTGCGTCCGTCCCCAGCCAAGGTTGTATCAGAACGCTGTGTCGATCTCGGGAATTCGAACGAGTGCAACTGTCATTAGGGAGTTAGCCATTTATGCCACCACGTAAAAAACCACGTAGTGCGGCGGCGGTGGCGGCGACGGGTGGGCAAAATCCGGCGCAGTATCTCACTTCGTTTTTGCAATACCTCGAAGTCGAATGCGGCATGTCGGCCAACACACTGAGTGCTTACCGTTCGGATTTGGTCCAGTTCTTTACCTGGTACGCGACACAACGGACCGTGCGAGTTGCGGATGTCGATCTCAAATTGCTGACCGGTTATCTGCAACATCTCAATGAACGGCAATTGGCCCCCACGACCGTGTCGCGACACTTGGTGGCGATCAAAATGTTCTTCCGCTATTTGGTGTTGGAAGGCATTTTGTTGCAAAACGTGGTCGACCTGCTCAACTCGCCCAAGTTGTGGCAGTACTTGCCGACGGTGCTTAGCCCCGGCATGGTCGACAAATTGCTGGCAGCGCCACAGGCTGAATTCGACCGGTACCCTCGACGGGATCGCGCGTTGTTGGCACTCTTGTACGCCACCGGTTGCCGGGCTTCGGAGGTCTCTGATTTAACGCTATCCGACTTGCATTTGGATGAGAACTTTGCTCGCTGCGTCGGCAAGGGAAATAAGGAACGGATCGTGTCGCTCAATCCGCTCACCGTGGCTGCGATTCAAACCTATTTGGAACAGGAACGCCCCGAACTGGCCCAGTTTCGTGATGCGGATTGGCTGTTCATGTCGCGGAGCGGCGGGGGACTGTCGCGGATTTCCATTTGGCGATTGGTGAAACGCTATGCCGCACGGATTGGCGCCAGCCAGCGGGTCAGTCCACACACACTGCGGCACAGTTTTGCCACACATCTGTTGGCCGGCGGCGCGGATATTCGCGCGGTGCAAGAACTGTTGGGGCATGCCAGCATTTCGACAACGCAGATCTATACGCAAGTCGAGCACAGTCGTCTCAAAGCAGTCCACCGTGCCTGTCATCCCCGCGGCTAATGGGCGAGACGTTCTCCCCGGCAGTCATTCCGGTTTGCGGGGTTGCGAGAATTTGATTTTCTCGATGTATTTCACCGGTTGGCCATTGGAGTTCATTTTGCCGGTGCAGGCGCTGATCGCTTGAACAGTGTAGCGATAGTGCAATCCGAAATCGGCGTCGATCTCGACCTCCATGTCTTTGGTCAGCGGATTGCCCGGTTTGCCGATGAGCCTGAGAATTTCGGTGTTGAGCCGTTCAAAGGCGACATCCGTGTTTCCCAATTGTTGGTTGTTCAACGAGACTCCGGCCAGTTGCCCTTTTTCGTCGGCCGTCAGACGAACCTTGATGGGCAGCATGGGGAGATCGTCATTCGACGGGGCGGGAGCACCAATCGGCATATTGATGCTGAAGTCTCCCTCGGAGGAAACGACTTTCAACGTCAACATGAAGAATATCAGCAACAGAAACACCACGTCGATCATCGGCGCCATCTGGGCTTCAATGCGGCGATAACCGCTGCGCTGTTTAGAAAATCGCATGGAATTCTTGTCCGTTCGACCAATCGTTGCAAAACCGAGTTGCGCTGCCTCCGTTGGGGAGCACGGCGCGATGACCTAGCGACCGACTTTGTGTCAGGCTGAGGATCGTCAAGGCTCTTCCGACTTGGCCTTGAGGTGAAATTTTTCGAACTTGGCTTCGCGACACAATTTAATCAATTCTTGAATCATTCCCGTGGGGACTTCGGCGTCGGCGCGGATGATCACGGTTGTTTTGATGCTGTCGTTGGCAACTTTGTTTTTGCGTTGAAAGAACTCCGCTTCGAGATTCAATTTCGCCGCCATGTCGGAGATGCGAATTTTTTCGTCACCGGCATAGAACACAAACGGTTCAGGATCGAGCGGGGTACCATCCGCATCCCGTACAAAACCGATATTGAGCACCAGTTCCTGGTCGGGCTTGACCTTTGTCGGACGGGCCAGGTCGCTACTGGGGAGTTTGACCCGCTCGTCCGCCTGAGTCGCCTCGAAGTTGATGATCACCATAAAAAACGCGATCAACTGAAACACGACGTCGATCATCGGCGTCATGTCCGCTTCAGACAAAAAAGGATCGTGTTTATGGAATCGCATGCGCTGTTCTCGAATTCATTTGTCGCTCGTGTGGAAACGCAATCGCCTAGCGGTCAATTGCAACCGACCACTTGTGTTCCACTACTCCTTAGACGCTTGTGAGGATCCGCCCGACGATTTTCGTGAAGGGGTCAACTGGGTGATTAAACTTTCGCTCACCATGCCGACTTCGCTCGACAACCGAGCCAAGCGGTTGCGAAGTACCAGATAAGCCACCATGGCGGGGATTGCCACAATCAACCCTTCGAGTGTGGTGAACAACGCCGTCGAAATCCCTTCGGCCAGTTGCGCCGGTTTGGGACTGGTTTCGCTGTTGGCGATCACGCGGAAGGAGGCGATCATACCGTAGACCGTTCCCATCAGTCCGAACATGGGAGCGATTGAACCGATCAACGCCAAAAAGCTTAGCTTGTGTTCGATTTCCATCGCTTCTTGCTCGCCAGCTTCTTGCATGCCTTCCATGGCTTCTTTTTGTCCCCGGCTGATTTTCCCCAACCCGGCCGTCATCACTCGTGCGAGATAGGAGTCGTCGTTGCGAGCTGTGTCATAGGCCGTTTGATAGTCTTTTTTCGCGATCTGCTGTTCGAACGTTTCGACGAAGGCGGGGGGGATGAAAATGTCGCGGCGGATTTGTAGCGCATTCATCACCGACAAGGCCACCATCACGAACGAGAGCAGCAATAGGATTAGACCAAAGACTCCCGAAGCTTCGATCATCCAAAACAGCAAGCTGCGATCGCCTGATTTCTTGGCGGGAGCAGCCGTTTCAGCTGCGGCCGGCTCTGCGGCGGCGGGAGCGGGAGCAGCGGCAGGGGGGGCGTTATCGTTGGCAGCCGCGGGATCCGCCTGAGCCTGAACCGAGGCGGGGCCGATTCCCGGAAGGTCGGCGGCCGCAAAGCCAAGCAAAATGGCGGAAAGTACCAACCACGACCCAAAGCGAATCCGGCCACCTGGCATACCAAAGCGGTTCAACATGTTCTGTTCCCCTCATGATCCGGCCAATTGCCGGACGTCATTGCGTAGAGCAAGTTTTGAATTTGTGATTTTTCGAACCGCGGAATCGGCGGAGACTTGGAGGCTTACATTGTAAACCTGATGGTGACTCAAAATCCAGCGGAGGTGATTGCAAACCTCAGTTGTCGTTTAATTGCTTGACCCACTGGCTATCCGGAAAATTTGTTTCCAACTTCATGCGGGCATCTTCGCCCCGCTTTGTTTTACCGACTTGCGGCCACAATCGCGTTAAATAGTACAGTGCTTCGGCATGCGGCCCTCGGGCTTGAAACAAGAGCGTATCGACATGCAAAAACGACAAGACGGCCAATTTGTTTTGATCGGCCGCCATGTGGCATTTGCCTTGTTGAATGTAGGCGTTGGCCAGAACCTCTTCGTCGGTAATGTTCGTATCGGAAACAACTTGGTCTAGGATTTCCAGCGCTTCGGCATATTCCTTCTCGCGAACCAAGCAGCTCGCCAGTCCCAACTTCGCTTCAAACTGTTTGTTTTTTTCACTGGGGGAGGATGCATCCATTTGGATCACAGCCTCGAATGCCGCTTTGGCAGCTGCTGTGTCTTCACCACCCTGCGAGAGCAAAATACGCCCTTCGCCAATTTTGGCTGTCATCTGGTATTCGGGCAGTGAGGATTTTGCCAGCTCTTTGTAGCTACGTTCCGCGTTGTCCCAAGCTTGTTGTTGCGCATACAAACGGCCCAAGAGGTCGAGGCTTTTGTAGTAATGGTAGCTTTGGGGGTTCGCCTTGAGAAATGCTTCGAGTTTAGCCACCGCATCGGCATTGTCCCCTTCGGATTGCAGTGCCAGTTCCGCCGTGCAATTCGCGATGCCGAATTCTAGGTCGGTTTTTAATTCAGCCGACGGAGAATCGATCGAACCTTGAATTTCCTCGTAGTCTTCCAACGCTTCGGCAAAACGTCCGCGGCGTTCATCGCCGCGCGCGATATTGAGTTTGGCCGGTTCCTTCGACCATTTGATTGCAGCCACGTCGTTGGCCGGAATTTTGACTGTTCGCGAGAGCGATTTTACCGACACCGAATCTCGGGTGATTTCAGAAACATCGCCGCTGACGGTCTTGTTGGTGCTTTTTATCGTAACCGTGTCGGCCCCATTGACCGTTGATAATTGTCCCGTCAGCACGACGAACATGGCACACAAACCGGCACGGAATACGCGGCCATTGGTCGCGTATGTGGTCAAAGCGACTGGCTGTTCCCGATGTTTTTGCGACGCGGGCCGACTTGTCCCGGTAGTGAAACTGATGTCTGTCATTTTGTTTTCGTCTCCCTGAAACCCAAAAAACGCCGCATATTTGTAGTAACGAGTTTTGAGGCGGCGCATTGCCGCAAAAAACAAAAAACCGCATCGGAAATATTCGATGAGGCTCCCTCGGTGGACCGGCCTGTGCCAACGGGTTGGTCAATTTGTGACTGAATCTGAGACGGTCACCTCTTTAGTTATACATTAGATATACACAAAAACACCCCCCTCACGGTACCGCGAGGGGGGTGTTTCTTTTCTAAATTTTATGATTCAAGCTCGAAGCCCATTCCTAGGGGAACGCGTAGATCATCCCCGTATAGAAGGCTCCTGTGCGGACGGCGGCGTCGGTATTCCACGGCACTTGATAGTACAAGTAAGGGGCACATGTGCCGGGACGGTACCAACCCAGAGCATATTGCTCCTCGCACATCGGATTGATTGACATCTGGTAGGGCAATCCGAAGAATTGCAGGCCGAATGTCCCAAAGGAGACAAAAGGTTGGAGCAGAGCATTGTGCGTATGGCCGTAGCGCTCCAAGCTCACATCCTCGAAATACAACGGATAATGCCAAAAGTCAGTGGCCATCCATTGAAAGTCGACGTGCGCCAAATTGCGGTGTTGATACAATTCATCCCCTAAGTCGACCACTTCAGGAAACTGTTTGCCCTGTTCGCTCTCGACGATACCATCGGGGCGCGGGAAGACGTTGCGGTAGGGATCGGTTTCCAAAACAGTCGGGTCCGGTTCGTAGTCGAAGTACGGTTGAATTCCGGACAGCGGTTTGAGGTCTTGGGGGCTGCTGATCGAATCGCCCAGCCGTTCTTGGTAGGAACGGTCTTCGAAGTTCGGAACTTGAGCAACTCGTGCCGGTTCGGCGTAGGTCGAATCGGTCGGCTCTGTTACGGGTTGTTCGACGGACAAGTATTCGTTGCCCGGTGTGTAATTTTCAATCGGTGCGTAATTCTCGACCGGTGTGTATGGCTCTACTTCAGGAGCTGCGGTCGTATTGATGCGGATCCGTGGGAATTCCTCTTCAATCTCCTGATAAATCGAGTCGTCTGCTTCGACGGGAGCTTGCGAGAACGTCGCTGTATCCTGTTCCACTCTTTCAGAAGCAGGAAAGTCGCGCGACATTTCGTCGTCTGCACCGTCGGCGTCGAATAAATCGGAGCGTTCCGCGGACAGAGACGGTTGTTCGTGCCCCGCATTGAGGAACTGATCGGCATCCGGTGCCGGTTGGCGGCGCGGTGTTTCAAACACTCCAATTGCCGCATCCTCACCCGGTGCAGGTTTTGCAGCGAAAGGCCGCTGCTGCGGATTGATTAGCGTGGCATCGTCCGCTGCGCTGTTGAGGTTTTCCCAACGTTGCTGAGGCGAACGATTTTTGAGCCGGTCCAACGGCGACAGATATTGCCGTTGGCCTGAGTTCGCGGGCGCTGCACTGCGCTGCGACTGTTCCTGGCCCTGAGTCCCGCTGGCCGTCGCAGCGACGAGCAGGAGGCACGAGGCGGTGACGGCGGCACATTTAGCCGGCATCCACCGGAGCGTGCTCCACCGTGTAGTTTGGTGCTTCTTGTGTGATACTAATGTCATGCGGATGGTTCTCCCTCACCGTCGCCGCGGAAATCTGAATAAAGCGCGCGTCTCTCCGCAACTCGGAGATTGACCGCGTGCCGCAATAACCCATGCCGGCACGCAGGCCCCCAATCAATTGATAGAGAAAATCATGCAGAGGCCCTTTGTAAGGGACTCGGCCTTCAACTCCTTCAGGTACTAACTTTTTGTCCGTCTTTGCGCCGTCGTTTGACAGGCTTTGTCGGTAACGTTCGCTACTGCCTTTGACCATCGCCCCCAACGATCCCATGCCGCGGTACCGCTTAAAACTGCGGCCTTGAAACAGGACCTGTTCTCCGGGACTCTCCGCCAAGCCGGCCAGCAAACCGCCCAGCATGACGGTGTGCGCTCCGGCGGCGATTGCCTTGGCAATATCTCCGCTGTATCGAATTCCTCCATCGGCGATCACCGGAATTCCGGCGTCTTCTGCAGCCTCCGTTGCGCTGGCCACTGCGGTAATCTGTGGCACTCCAACACCCGAAATCATTCGCGTTGTGCAAATACTGCCGGGGCCGATCCCCACCTTCACCGCATCCACTCCAGCGTCAATCAAATCACGGGCGCCTTCTTTGGTGGCGATATTTCCCGCAATCACATCAATTTCCCAACGGCGTTTGATTTCCCGTACTGTCTCCAAAACATTTTTGGAATGACCGTGCGCGCTATCAACCACGAGCACGTCGACCCCTTTATTGATCAAAGCTTCGACCCGCTCGAAATCACGAACACCGACGGCAGCCCCCACACGCAGGCGTCCTCGCAAATCCTTGGACGCCAGTGGAAACCGCAAATTCTTATCAATGTCCTTAATCGTTATTAACCCTCTCAGTTGATAATTTTCGTCAACCAGCAAGAGTTTCTCGACTTTATTTTCTCTTAAAATCCGCTGCGCTTCCTCCAAATCGGTGTTTTCTCCCGCAGTCACCAAGTTGTCTTTGGTCATAACCTCCGAGATCCGCGTCGCTTCCGACTCAAGAAACCGCAAATCGCGGCGCGTCAAGATGCCGCGTAAAGTTCCGTTTTCTGTAATCGGAACTCCGCCGATATTGCGCGAATCCATAATCTCGCAGGCTTCCCCGACCGTTGCCGAGGGAGGCAACGTGACCGGATCGACGATCACGCCATGTTCGCTGCGTTTGACGAGGTCGACTTCGAGAGCTTGGCGGTCGATGGGCAAGTTTTTGTGCACGATGCCAATGCCCCCTTCTTGGGCCAAGGCAATTGCCATCTCGCTTTCCGTGACTGTATCCATCGGGCTACTGATCACGGGCAAATGCAAGGGAATATTTTGCGTCAGCCAGGTACTGACATCGACGTCCGATGGCATTACCTCGCTATAGGCCGGCTCCAACAGCACATCGTCAAATGTAATGCCCCGGTAAGCCAATCGATCGCTAAATTTCATGACGCTCTCCTTATAAAAAATCATCCCTCCCCGATCGCGACCATTCCGTCGATGTCGTTGGTCGAGGCTCATTTCGAGCGGGACTGGGGGGGATCTAGGTTTTTGTACTTATCGTTTATGTGGGGTCCGCTGCGATTCGTGCCGGCACATCTAATGCGGCGCGAAATGCGGCGGCTAAGTCCACCAAGGTTTTGACGTCCAACTCCTCCGCCCGCGCCGTCTCCTTGAATTGGAACGGGGCCAGAATGGCGTCAATGTCTGGTTTGCTGAATTGTTTACGGTACATTCCCACCAACACGCTTCGCAGCAATTTGCGACGATGATGAAAGAGCCGGCGGACGAAATCTTGAAAAAAATCACGATCCAGAATCCGCTTTTTCAACTTCGCATCGGGCAGCAGCCGCACGATGGCGGAGGTCACCTTGGGGCGCGGCCAAAATACCGACGGCCGCAACCGTTTGAGCGTCTTCACCCTTGCCTGGGCTTGCAGCCAGACCGACAACGCGCCGTAGTGTGAAGATCCGACCCGAGCCCCCATGCGTTGTCCCAATTCCCACTGAATCGTGACGATTATCGCTGACCAGGGGAGTTCGGTCTTGACCAGATTCGAGACCACCGGCGTGGCAATCACATAGGGCAAATTGGCGACAAGCTTCAGTTTGCGACCCGGCCGCTCTTCCAGTTTTTCCGCGATCGCTGCCAGAACTTCCGGTGCGAAAGTGTTTTTGTTCTTCAGTGCGTCGCAGTTGAGCAACGTTACGTTATCGAACATCATGACCGCTTCGCCGGCCAATTTGTGCATCACTGGGTCGACTTCGACCGAAATCACATCCCCCGCTTCAGCAGCCAGCATGGCGGTCATGCTGCCTGTGCCGGAACCAATTTCCAGAACCAAATCGTCAGGCGTCAATCGTGCCTGTTCGACGATGTATTCCACCAGATTCAAATCGATCAAAAAGTTTTGACCAAGAATTTTGCGCGGACTGATCCCACGTGAATCAAAGAGATCTCGCAGATGTGATTGCGTTTGCCGCTCGGCTTCGGACATTCGTAGTAGGCTTGAGGCTTGAGGTTTCAGGCTTGAGGAAAGTGGCAGCGTCCTTAACGGGTCGCACCCAACATTTTATCCATGTATTTTCCAATGATGTCTGTTTCGAGGTTCACGCCATCGCCAACCTGTTTTTCGCCGAGCGTGGTCACCTCTAGAGTGTGCGGAATCAGGGCGACACTAAATCGGTCGGTTTCGACTTCGACAAGCGTGAGGCTCACGCCCTCGACAGTGATCGAGCCTTTGGCGACCATTTGATGGGTCAAGGCCGGCGGCGCGGAGAACCAAATCGTGATCCATTCACCATCGGATTCGATCTTTGCGACTTGGCCGACGCCATCGACATGCCCTTGGACGAAGTGCCCGCCCAATCGTCCGTCAGCGGGCAGCGAGCGTTCCAGGTTGACGTGACTTCCAACGGTCAGTTGGCCCAGCGTTGTTTTTGCCAGGGTCTCGGGTCCCGCTTGAAAACTCCAGAGGCCATCGTGTAGCTCGATGACTGTCAAACAACACCCATTAATCGCGATGCTGTCGCCCAGTTTTCCTTCGCCGGCAAATTCGGGGGGAACCTGAATCTCCAGGCGCACACCCACGTCCTCCTGACGAATTTCCCGCACAACACCTTGGCCTTCGATCAGCCCGGTGAACATTGATGACTCGACTATCTTTGGAAGGAACGGACTGCCAACTCTGTCTCCCGAAACGGCACTGCCGCGGCCGACTTCGGGTGAATCACTTAGCTTGACGAGTTCAACACAATTCGTCTAGGCCAGCGACCGCCAAAATCCTGTTGTCGTGACGGATTTCCCGTCAGCGGACTAGATTTTTCGCAATCACCGCCAAACAATCAACCTTTCCGATTTCCCAACCGATCCATTGGCCCATGGATTGAGCTCGGTTTCTCCAATCTCTGACACCTTCAACAGAATCAGTGTTCTCAACTATGCGAATTTGCGTGTTTTGCGGCTCCCAAACGGGTGGTCGCCCAGAATATCAGCAGCAGGCAGCCGAATTGGGGCGACTCTTCGTCGAACAGGGTCATTCCCTGGTCTATGGAGGAGGGCAGGTCGGCTTGATGGGGATCATCGCCGACGCCGTTTTGGCGGCCGGGGGAGAGGTCGTCGGGGTCATTCCCGAGCAACTGGCGACCAAAGAACTACTGCACACCGGTGTGACCGTCATGCATCGCGTGGATAGTATGCACGCGCGGAAGGCCAAAATGGAACAACTCTCCGACGCCTTCGTCGCCTTGCCGGGTGGCTACGGCACGTTGGAGGAACTCCTAGAAATCATCACCTGGGGGCAGTTGGGCATTCACCGAAAAAACATCGGAATTCTGAACACCGCCGGCTATTTCGACGGCTTGCTTGGTCTGGTCGATCACGCCATTGGCGAGTCATTTATTCGCCCAGGGCATCGCGAACTATTGGTTGTGGCAAACACACCCGCGGAACTGTTAGAACGACTTCAGGAGCATGAATTGCCAACGACGCGCAAGTGGTTCCGGGCCGAAGATTCCTGAAGCACATTTTCAAATCACGTTTAACAACTGCCATCCAGCATCCCGGAGCCTCGCCCTCCCATTTCGCAGACACTCTCATAGTTGGCCCCACAAAAGGAAACGAATCAACGATGCCCCGATTTCTCATTGCCATGTTGCTGGTCGTCCCGCTGGCCTCCTGCACCGATAACGATTCGTCGTCGCCCCCTGAGGCAGCGGGGGTTGCAGGGCAGGACCGGGAACCTGACATGGACTCCTGGGACTGGGAGGCCGAGTTTCAAGAAATGAAAACGGCATTGGCGCTCGGCAAGGAGGATGCGGCGAAATTGCGGGCTGCTTTTGAATCGACAGGACAGGAAATCGAAAAGTGGTGGACGAACAAAGGGGGCGAATTGATCGAACGTGAGGCGAAGATCAAACAAGCTGTCAAGGAACGCGATTTAGCGGGAGTCAAATCGGCCACCGCTGCGGCGCGCCCACTCCGGCAAGAGATCAGACAGCTGATCAAACAACGCAAACAGGAATTGCTACTGGTCCTGCCGCCGGAGTCGCAAACACAATGGCAGGCGCACCAAGTCGCTAACATGTTTTTTGACATTGCCGACGAGCTGCAACTCACCGATGAGCAAGTTGAACAGGTTCAGGCAGCGGCGCTGGCTGCGGTCGAGTCTTCAACTCAGGAAACAAATCCCCGCGCCGCTGCCTATCTAAAACTCGAGAAAACGATTGAACAATCCATTCTCGAAGGGGGACAGGTCGCTCAATTTGAAGCCATCAAACGTAAAAACCCAATGCGGTCACTCCGTGAATAATCAAGCGAACCTTTGAGTCTCAACGGCCTCCTCTGTCGTAGTCTGCCAAGATTCGCGGTTTGCCGTAACGCGCCGTCTCCGTACAATGATAGTTCAGGGCTAATGCCTGTTTATTGAACCGTTGAGCGACCTAATTTCGATGAGTACCCAACAAGAGAAAACCAACGCACCTCCCCCGTCGCGGCTCAGTCTGCGCCGGCATTGGGGGGGCGATCAGCCGATTAGCTTTTTGATGCAGCAGGGGGTCGCCAATCCCGACTGTATTTCGCTAGCGGCGGGATTGGTGGATCAAGGAAGCTTGCCCGCTCGCGAAGTTCAGGCAGCGCTACAAGAGATGCTGGCGGACGATCATGTCGCCAAACGCGCTTTGCAATACGGCACGACGCACGGCAACGCCGAGTTGCGCGGGCAATTGCTTGGACATCTCGCGGGATTGGAGCACGTTGGCGTTGACCAGTTGGGCGTCGATGTCAATCAGGTGATCCTGACGACCGGTTCGCAGCAATTGTTGTCGATCGTGGGGGAAATCCTGCTCGATCCCGAGGACATCGTCCTCGTGGCTGCTCCCACGTATTTTGTGTATCTAGGAACGCTCAACGGACTGGGCGCGCGGATCATCCCCGTGGCGACCGACGAGGACGGCATGCGGATGGATGCGCTGGAAGCAAAACTCGAAGAAATCGAAGCTGCCGGGGATCTGTATCGCGTGAAATTGATCTACTTGGTCAGTTACTACGAGAATCCCAGCGGCGTGAGTTTGTCCGCACAGCGGCGCGCTGAGTCGGTCGCGATTGCCCAACGGTGGTCGAAGTCGCAGCGGATCTACATTTTAGAAGATGCCGCCTACCGGGAATTGCGTTATGACGGCCCGGAATTGCCAAGCATTTGGAGTTTTGATGCCGACCGTCAAACGGTCATTTTGGCGAAGACTTTCTCCAAGACCTTTGCGCCCGGATTGCGGATCGGTTTCGGTGTTGTGCCGGCCGAATTAGAACGGCCGATTTGTGATCGCAAAGGGAATGAAGATTTCGGCTCGGCGAATTTCAATCAACATCTGCTATCGCAGGTGTTCCGCATGGGGCTGTATGACTCACACGTGGCGGGGCTGCGAGAGATGTATTCGGCCAAACGCGACGCCATGTTGCACGCTGCGGAAACTTATTTCGGTGACATTCCCGGGGTGAGCTGGGTTCATCCCCATGGCGGGCTGTATGTCTGGATGACCTTGCCTGAGTCGTGCGACACGTCGCTCGATGGCCAACTGTTTCGCGAGGCGGTGCAAACTCACGGCGTGATGTACGTGCCGGGCGAGTTTTCCTTTGCTGGCGAGCGCGCCGAGCGACCCAACCATCATATGCGGCTCAGTTACGGCGTGCAGGATGCAGCCGGGATCGACCTGGGGATGCAACGTCTCGCCGCCGCTGTCAAAAGCGTGCTGGCAGAGGCCTGACATTCACAGGTTTCTTTGAACCCGTTTCAAAACCCGGTTGTGCTTGTTCGTGAATCTCTGAGAGAAGTTTGGAGATATTGAGTCAGAGGGTTTTGAAACCAGTTGTAAGATGGCCCCGCGCCGCCTGTGGCTGTCTCCAGATCGCCGCACTGCTCCTCTCAATAGTTGTCGAATCATCAACTTCGACTCAACCGATGGTATCGATTATTTCGATAACAACGTTTGAAGGGTGGCTCGATTTTCTAGTGTCCACCTCACTTGCCGAGGCGCTTGCCAAGAATCCGAAAGGGCCATCCATGAGTATGTGTGACTCGTGCCATGCCGGCTGTTGTCGCTCATATGCCGTGCCGATTTCCGGTGCGGACATCATTCGGATTACGTCCGATTTGGGACTCTCCTTTTGGGACTTCGTCTGCCGTTGGGAGGATCCCGACGGGGAAATCGCCCAAAAGTATGCTCCACATTTTCATTTTGAAGATGAACCGGAAATGCCGTTTGTGATGTGCCTGATCCGCGGCGAAAGTCAAACTTGGCCCGGCACCGGGAAATGCATGTTCCTGGAAGAATCGCCCGTGACCAAAGAGCATCCCTTGGGGACTGCCAGTTGCGGTATCTACTCCAGTCGGCCCGCCGCGTGTCGAGCATTTCCCACAAAACTGAATCCGTCGTCCGAATTGGCCATCATCTCCGATGTGCCTGATCGCGGACGTCCCAGCACCGACCCGGTCTATGAACTCTGTCCCGGGCCGTGGGAAAAAGAAGATTTTGATGCCATTCACACGGTGCAAGATCTGATCGTCGCTGAATACGAGATGCAATTCTTCAATCGCATCGCCACAGTCTGGAATCGCCGACCCGGCCCATTTTCCGCATTCCCTGAATTTCTGAATACGGTGTATTCACAGCGGATTCGCAAGGAAACGGCCGAGGATCTTGCTCGCAACGACCGCCCGGATAGCGACCTCAAACACGCCGCTTAAGCGGAGACAACTCCCCTTAGGCATAACTTGAGCACGCGGACACCATTGCAGGTGATCAAAAATCATGCCGGCGCGTTGTCCGGTAAGGATCGCACAATGTGACCGCAAGCGGTCGGTTTGGGATTTCTGAGAGTCGCGCCCGAAATCCGTGTTCAATCTGTGGCTAAGAGAATAACCGGACGCACTTGATTGCAGCTCCTTTGCATTGCCTTCTCACTGCATCTGTCGACAAAGCTTCGCGCAATTTGCTAGGTTGACAGTCCGGCTTCTCCCGGCCGTTCACTCAGCAAATAAAAGTGAGAAATGATACGGACGTGGCGATTTTTGCCTGTTATAATGCCGCCAAGTTCGTAGTCACTTGAGTAGCGTGCCATTTAAAATGGGAGGCAAGGCTTCTGCCGAGTCGCGATGTACCGTATCGCTGGCCTGGGCCATGGAAATCTCCACCTTTACTTACATGAAACGTCCCAATGCGGCTCAGCAGGAGCTTCGCCCTCCCATGACGCAGCAAGGCGGTTGTATAGAACTATTTTGATGACGCACTCTTAAGATCTCCAACCCCGAAATTGTCAATCACGCTCTACCGCCGTCAGAGCGGCCCAAAAATAAATGCAGAGGATGCCAGGATGAAGTTGCCAATGTCGTTACGGGCGCGCGTTTTGTTGCTTACGTTTAACCTCGTGGTCGTCTCTTGCGGAGTGGGGATCGTTGCGGCTGCCGAAGAGAAACCGGACGCGCAACATGAAAACCGATTGGCCGATGAAACCAGTCCCTATCTGTTGTTGCATGCCCACAATCCTGTCGACTGGTATCCGTGGGGACCGGAGGCGTTGGCAAAGGCGAAAAAGGAAAACAAGCCGATCTTTTTGTCGGTCGGTTACAGCAGTTGTTATTGGTGCCACGTCATGGAACGCAAGGTGTTTTCCAATCCGGAAATCGCCAAGTACATGAACGAACATTTTGTGAATATCAAAGTCGACCGGGAAGAACGCCCCGATATCGATGAGTTGTACATGACGGCGCTGCGCGTTTATTACCAGGCCCTCGGCGCGCCGCAGGCGGGCGGGTGGCCACTCTCGATGTTTCTAACTCCCGATACCAAGCCGCTCGTTGGCGGAACCTATTTTCCACCCGTTAATGAAGGGGGCCGGATCAGTTTTCCTGAGTTGTCGGAGAAGGTGACTTCGATTTGGACCGACCAGCGCGAACAAGCGCAAGCCAACGCCGACTTTCTCACGACACACCTCAAGCGTGCGATGAAACCGCGTCCTGTGCTCAAAACGGTGACGCTGGATCGCGAACTACTCGACGGCGTCGCTACGGCGATCACAGCCGACTATGACGAGCAATACGGCGGATTTGGTTTTAGTGCCGACAACGATCAACAGCCGAAGTTCCCCACGCCGACAAAACTCGCCTACCTGCAATATCAAGCGGCCGCGCACGACGACAAGGCTGCGGCGGCGATGGTTAATAACACCTTAGATCACATGGCCGACGGCGGTATCTGGGACCATCTGGGCGGTGGGTTTCATCGTTACAGCACGGATCGATATTGGCACGTGCCGCACTTTGAAAAGATGCTCTACGACAACGCGCAGCTCGCCGACATTTATGTCGAGGCATTCGCTCAAACCGGCAACGAAAAATATCGCCGGGTCGCCGAAGGAATCTTTGATTTTATCAAACGCAACATGACCGCAGCCGAAGGGGGATTCTACTCAGCCATCGACGCCGAGTCCGAAGCAGTCGAAGGCAAGTCGTACCTTTGGTCAGTCGAGGAAGTCAACGAGGTTCTTCCTGAAGCGGACGCCAAGATGTTCGCCATGGCCTATGGCCTCAACGACGAGCCGGAACTTGAGGGTCGGCACGTCCTGCGGCGCGTGGCTGACACCTCTGAGGTGGCCGAGGAGTTCGGCATCTCCGTTGAAGAAGCCGACCAATATCTCAAGAACGCTCAAGAGAAATTGTTGGCAGTTCGCGATAAGCGGAAGACACCGCTCACCGACGACAAGGTGATGGTCGATTGGAATGGGCTGATGATTCGCGCCTTGGCCAACGCCGGTGCCGTATTGAACCGGCCCGACTACATCCAATCCGCCGAGACGGCCGCTGACTTTATCCTCAACACCATGCGCGACCCTCAAGGGGGGCTGTTGCACACCTATCGAGACGGCAAAGCTAAATTCGCAGCCTATGCGGATGACTATGCCTTTTTCATTGAGGGATTGTTGGCCTTGCATGCCGCCACCGGCAAGGAGAAATGGCTGGCTGAGGCGCAGCGGCTAACCGATCTGCAGTTGGAATTGTTCTGGGACAAAGAGCAGGGGGGCTGCTATTTCACGTCGCTGGGACATGAAGAATTGCTGGCCCGTAGCAAACAGACATTCGACTCCGCTCGCCCGTCGGGCAACAGCATCACCATCCGCAATTTGCTGCGGCTCGCCGCACGGACGGAGGACGCGAGTTATCAAGAAAAAGCCGCACAAGCACTCGAAGCCTTTACCCCGCTGCTGGAACAAGCCCCGCTGGGAGTGACCAACATGGCTCTGGGAGCGGCCGAATACCTCGACAAGCCGGACCTGGGCATTCGCAAATCCGCCAAGCAAGACCAGGGAGCGGTCACCGCCGCACAGCCGACGATTCTACTGGCTTCGGCACTGCAACAGAAAAAGAAGGAGCCGGAAATCGTTACCGGCAAGGCGTACCTGTCGGTCGACAAACTCCCGCCGGGCAAAACCTGTGAAGTGATCGTCGTGCTCCAAATCGACGGCGATTGGCACATCAACGCCAATCCCGCCGGCGACGAGTTTGCTTTGGCAACGGAATTCACAATGAAGTCCAAACTCAAAACCAAACTCAGCAAGGTGCAGTATCCCAAGGGCAAAAAAATGGCAGTCGCAGGCTTTGAAAAGCCACTGTCGGTGTATTCCAAATTCGCGGCCCTACGTGCCACACTGGAAGTCCCCGCTGCGGCAGCCGGTCAAAAGGAAGAACTACTGCTGAGTGTGCACTACCAAGCCTGCGACGACAAACGTTGCCTGCGGCCTACGAAAGTGGAACTCAAAGTTCCGATTGCCGTCGCCCGTGAAGGGGAACCAGTCAAAAAGATCAACCAAAAGTTGTTCGCCAAGAAGAGAAAAAGCAAAAAACGGGATGACAATTAATCGGTGCGGCGAAAACGATGGCGAATAAGTTTGCATCACTGCGCAAAACCTGTTTAGACTTTGTGTGAGTTTCACAGTTGCTGCTGTCTTGTCCCGGCACTTCGCGCCGTTCTGCGAACTGCTCAAGTCTCTCACACCCGCGCGGAGTTCTTACACTATGTCGCAAGTCGGCGTTGCCCTGATCGGTTCGCAGTTCATCTCCACTATTCACTATGAGTCGCTGCAGCGCGTCGCCGCCGCCGAGGTCCGCGCGGTTGCTTCGCGGACCGAAGAGCATGTCCGCCAATTCGCCGAAGAACGCGGCATCCCCCATTGGACCACCGACTACCGCGAACTGCTCAATCGCGACGACATCGACATGGTCGTGCTCGGCGTTCCGAATTATTTGCATTGCGAAATCACTGTCGCCGCCGCTCAAGCGGGCAAGCATGTTGTCGTTGAAAAACCGATGGCGATGAACGTCGCCGAGTGCGACGAAATGATCGCTGCCTGTCACATTGCCGGCGTGAAGTTGATGTATGCGGAGGAGCTTTGCTTTACCCCCAAATACGTGCGGCTCAAAAAACTGGCCGACGAAGGAGCGCTGGGCGATCTGTTTTTGATCAAGCAATCGGAGAAACACGATGGCCCGCACGCCCCTTGGTTTTGGGACGTGGAAAAAAGCGGCGGCGGCGTGATGCTCGACATGGGCTGCCACGGCATCGAATTCGCCCGCTGGATGTTAGGCCGCCCGCCGATCACGAGTGTCTATTGTGATCTGAAACTGAACATGCACGCCGACAAAACCCGCGGCGACGACACGAGCATTCTTATTGTCGACTTCGAAGGAGGCGCGACCGCCTACATTGAAGAATCATGGGCCAAACTGGGCGGCATGGATGATCGCGCCGAAGTCCACGGCACGGGCGGCGTCGCCTATGCGGACATCCTGCAAGGGACATCGATCCAAACCTACTCCAAAGAGGGTTACGGTTACGCCGTCGAAAAAGCGGGCGACACCAAAGGCTGGAGTTACACAATCTACGAGGAAGCTTGGAACTACGGTTTCCCGCAAGAGATGGAGCATTTTGTCCACTGTGTCCGCGACGACCAGCAACCGGATCTCACCGGCCACGACGGCCGTGCCGTCATGGAAGCCCTCTACGCCGCCTACGCCAGCGCCGGCCAAGGCCGCCGCATCGACCTACCATTTGAAACCGATGCAAAGACACCCTTCGAACTCTGGGGCGGCGTGAAGTAACCGTGTCGTAACGTAGGGCAGGCTCCCGCCTGCCATCGATGTGCGTTAGGCCAACCACGGCAGGCAGGAGCCTGCCCTACGCGGCTGCCTACGGATTCACGACTTTGCAACCCGATGCAAGATGTGAGACAATTCTCATCAAGGTACACCAAAATTCCTACAAAGCGAGAAGAGCCGATGACGACTAGCGATCGCGTTCAATTCATCGTCGGGGATATTACCGCGTTGGAGGTTGATGCCGTTGTCACTGCTGCGAATGAATCTCTCATTGGTGGTGGTGGGGTAGATGGAGCAGTACACGCTGCAGCTGGCCCCGGATTATTTGAAGAATGCCGGTCCATCGGGCTTTGTCCTGAAGGCGAAGCGCGCCTCACTGGCGGCTATCTCTTGCCCGCGAAACATATCATTCATACCGTCGGCCCAGTTTATGAGGACGGTTCATTCGGCGAAGCAAACGTGCTTCGCTCCGCTTACGAATCATCACTGCGTTTGGCGGAAGAGAATGCGATTCGATCCATCGCCTTCCCTTGTATCGCCACTGGTACGTATGGATTTCCCAACGCCGCCGCCTGCGAAATTGCGGTCGATACGGTCACTAAATGGCTAGAATGTCATGAGTATCCCGAACTTATCGTATTCTGTTGTTTTGAAGAACCGGATATCTCGCTCTACCGCGAGCGACTGAGTAACGCAGGGCAGGCTCTCTAACAGAGGAATCGTCAAATGCAGCGCTCGCTTCTCATCGTCTCTTTATGCTTGCTGGCCGGGTGTGGTTCCGCGACGAGCGCGTCGCAATCAAAGTTCGGAAGCACCGGCGACCTGACCGCGAATGAATTGGCACTCGCACTCGGCGCGCGATGGTGGAATGTACAGATCCCACCGGGGCATGAAAAAGATTTTCTCGCGGTGACCTTCGTTGATGAAACCGGCCCGATCGGCAATTCGGGTGGAAGTAGCGGTTGGAATCCCGACGGCGAAGTCGTCAAGTTTATACTGTTTGACACCAACAAGGACAGAATCCGATACGCCATCATTGGACGCAATGGAACGGGGCGTGGTGAAATGCCCAATGAATTAATGAAGGCCAAGGGACCAGATAGTGAGTTTTTCACAGGCACACCTAAAGTCAATGATCCCGCGCAGCTAGGAGATATTTTGTTCAAGGCCGGTGCAGATGGGGTCACGGTAATTCCTAACGATATTGCACCCGGCGAAATTGGAATCACACTTCAATTCGAGAAAAGGACGACCGACCCCGGCGACAAGACGACCGACGAGGGGAAATAGGCTTCGCTCGATTGGACTCCCGCCTGCCATCGATGTGCGTTAGACTGTCCACGGCAGGCAGGAGCCTGCTCTACGCTCAAAGCTCGTCTACGGAGGGTCACGCATGCTGCGAATCACGCTTGGAGGGCTGCTGCTCTGTCTCGCCGGTTGTGCCTCGGGGGATCAAGAACAGACCTCTCTCACAGCTCAATTCGAAGAGACAGTTTCCAAATCGTTGCCCATGTTGGCCTGCCTGCACCGCCTGTTAGACACCCCGGTTGCCGCCGATTCAGCGATTCCTCAAACGCTACCCGATAGTGTGGAGATTCCGACCCCCGAGGACCTGGCGCAAGACGGTCGCCGTTACACCTTGCACATCGACCGCAAATCGCAACTCGCCTGGATCTCGATCAACGGCGGCATCGGCGACCACCTGCACGACACCGCCGGCCCCTGGCCGTTGTCCAATCCGCATGTCGAGAACCTGATTGCCTTGCTCGAAGAATCGGCCGCCGAGTAACACAGGGCCTCCCCCGGTTACACCAACCATTCCGGCCTGACGATCATCACAACGCCCAGCGCGAGAATCAGTGCTCCGCTGAGGAGTTTTAACCAACGGCCTTCTTTCTCTTGAAGTTTGTGGCGTCCCAGCGTGACAACCGCAATCAAAACCATCACACCGTCATCGAACATATAGGCCAGGTTGTACAGAGCAATATAGGCGTAGTTCTTTGCGACCGGATAATCCTGCATCATGAGAACGTTGGTGTAGAGCGCCGGTAGACCGGCGGTGCATAACAGCTCCACGATATTGACAAGCACCGCCAGCACAATGGCGCCGGCCATGGCTGCCCACATCGTCTCAGCTGTCACAATACGACGCGTCCGCTCATAGATTCCAGGCTTGGCGGAGTCGGGAATCGACAGGGAGATTCCCTTCTTGAACGCGAAAAAATCTTTGACATGAATACTGCCCACCCCGATCGCTAGTACGCCCAGCGCGATTTGCACCCCCCGCAAGTAGCCCAGGAACATAAAGACGTTAAGCCAAGCCGCCATGAATGCAAAATAGGTGAGGCCACTAATCAGCACGAACACACCTGCAATCGCAAACATGCGGCTGCGACTCTTGAGGTTCACGAGCAGCGACAGCAAAAACAACAGGACCCACATCGCACAGGGGTTGAAGCCATCCACCAAACCGATTGTTATCGTAAAAGCAGGCATGCCGATTTCAGATGCGTTCACCCGGCCAAAGAGTGGCAGGTCCACTGATTCGTCATCGAGCGGGGGCTCCGATAGATCCAGCGGCGCACCGTCATCAGCAGCAGGGAAGGGGGGCTGCGTATCGTCCCCCGGTAGAGGAAGGTCGTCATCCAGTCCAGGCAACGGCACATCCTCCTCGGGAATGGGTGGGAGCCCGTTGGATGGAATCGGAAGAGCCTCCGACGGCGACCCGGGAAGAGGTGCATCACCTCCGCCTGCCGGTAACGGCAATTCCTCCGGTTCTGCGTCCGCGTCAGTGGGTGTGGCCGCGGGTGGGTCAACATCGGCAAAAATTAAACCGGCCAGCAAGACTGAAGCTGCCATCGAAGATTGTGTCGAGGGAAACCGCGCTGCCGAGACTTCCCGACTATTGCGATCGACTGGCGGATTTTTTTTGACTGCCGGACAGGGCTTGGACCAGAGGTCCAACTTCTGCAGAATTTGCCGTCCGGTAGTCGTATCGTGATCGAAGCCGACCGAGAGTTCATTGCAGTAATGCACGACCGGCAGACTCGCAGCCTGTGGCTTATGGCGGCGAATCAACGCATCCAACTCTTCGCGCGCTTTACTATCAGCGACAACGTCCTGGTGGACGATTTTCAGCGCCGGGTAACGGGACCCATACTTGCCCAAAAACTCTTTCGCTGCCGCGCAGTGGGGACAACCGCTCCGCACATAAACCGTGAGAGTCAGGATCCGTTCCAAACGTTTCTGTTGTTGTGCTTTTATCGACAAATCTGTGAGGAGGTTATTTAACCCATAGATGGCCGGCAGCTTCATCTCAGCGACCCCGAAATACTTCGCAATCTTCGCAGCCTTTTCTTGTGTTTTTTTGCTGTTGTGAAGGTCGCGAAAATAGATGCGGAGACCCGCACGCTTTGTGGCAAATTCCTCGAGAGCGGCCCGGAGTTCAGCGGCCTCGTCCACGCCGGAATCATAGAAAAAGTCCAGCGGAAAGCATCGCAGCTGCCTCGCGGGTTGCGCAGGTAGGTCGCTGCTGGCTGCACAGAGTACCGTTGCAGCCACAGCGATAAGCCAGACGTAGCGTCGGATACGCCGACGTCTCGCTGCGTTTTCAGACACTTGGATGGGATACTCGGGGTTTGGCTGCACGTTTCGATTCATTGAACCATCTCCGACGATTCTGTGAACTATAATCTTCTGTGGCGAGGCCTTGCTATGACAGTGCCTCTCGGCCATGAAAAAAGCCCTTCCGGCACCATGTGTGCACAGAAAGGCTCTCATTACCAGTTGTGTTAGCCAAACATCGGCTAGACAACCATGATTCTACCGACCAGTAGTCACAAATCAAACTGCTGGCATGGGACTGTGCGGCAAAACCTTGGTTTTTGGGTCACTACGCCTTCACCGCCCGAAACTGGGTGAAATCCGCAAAAGCTGGACAGGCTGCCACTAGCAAAATTCCTCTAACAATGTGGGCTACTGCGGCGTAGAATACCTTGAGAGGGCCTCACAATTCCGTCTTGTGTTCGTACTGGTCTTAAACCATGACTTCGCAACATCCCTTACTGCCTGAATGGCAACAACGGATCGATGAGTTGAACGAACAGATTGCGGCGCAGACGCGGTCGAAATGGCTATGGGAGATTCGTGCCAAGATTTTGAAGTACTTTGTCTCCCGCTACGGAAAACAGCCGCCCCGGAAGATCGCAGCGTCTCGAATGCTATCCACCGCCGCGCGCCGCCCGGCTTATATTGCTGCCAGGGCCACGACTCTGCGCAGCGGCCATCTCAAGCCACGGGAAACAATTCGCATGTTGCTTGATCGAATTCATCAGACAGCGCACCCCCCGCGCAGCAACAATCCCCAAAACAAGTCGAATTCTTAATTCTGCGGATCTCAGTTGCCGTGCAGGCAGGAATTTTATTTCTTGCCTTTATTCTTACCCTGGCCTTTACCTTTACCTTTACCTTTGCCCTGTCCGCCACCCTGCTTGGCGATCTTGGCCCAGGCATCCCGCAGCGTGACCGTGCGGTTAATCACCAGGGCGTCCGGCTTTGAGTCCTTGGCATCGATGCAAAAATATCCCAGCCGTTCGAACTGCACGCGAGTGCCCGGTTCTAAGGTGGCGACCGAGGGCTCGACGATGGCGTCGCTGACGACTTCCAAGGAGTTCGGGTTGAGGTTGGTTTTGTAATCGACTCCCTCCTCCACGTCGCTGGGGTCGGGGACACTAAACAGATGGTCGTACAACCGGACTTCCGCCGGCACGCCTTTTTCGGCCGAGACCCAATGCAGCGTCGCTTTAACCTTCCGTCCGTCTGGTGAAGAACCGCCGCGGGTTTCGGGATCGTAGGTGCAGCGCAGCTCAACGATTTCGCCGGTCGCTTTGTCCTTGATGACTTCCTCACAGGTGATGTAGTACGCATACCGCATGCGGACTTCCCGACCGGGGGCGAGGCGGAAGAATTTTTTCGGCGGGTCTTCCATAAAGTCATCCCGTTCGATGTACAGCTCGCGCGAAAACGGCACCTTGCGACTTCCGGCCGATTCATCTTCGGGATTATTGACGGCGTCCATCTCCTCGATTTGCCCCTCGGGGTAGTTGGTGATCACAACTTTCAGCGGATCAAGCACCGCCATCACCCGTTGCGATGTCTTGTTCAAATCATCGCGCAGGCAGTGTTCCAACAGGGCAAAATCGGTGGTGCCGTCGAATTTGGTGACCCCGATTTTTTTGCAAAATGCCCGCAGCGCCGCTGGTGTGTAACCACGACGTCGCAAACCGACAACCGTCGGCATCCGCGGATCGTCCCAGCCATTTACGAATCCCCCCTCGACCAATTCGAGCAATCTCCGTTTGCTCATCACGGTGTAGGTGAGGTTCAGGCGGGCGAATTCGGTTTGCTCAGGATGGTAGATTTCCAGTGCATCGAGAAACCAGTTATAGAGCGGGCGGTGGTCTTCGAATTCCAACGTACAGATGGAATGCGTGATCCGTTCGATTGAATCGGACTGTCCGTGCGTAAAGTCGTATAGCGGATAAACGCACCACTTGTCGCCGGCGCGATAGTGATTCACGTGGCGAATGCGATAAATCGTAGGGTCACGCAAGTTCATGTTGGGGGACGCCAGATCAATTTTCGCCCGCAACACGTAAGCGCCATCGGGAAATTCGCCCGCTCGCATCCGCTCAAACAAATCCAGATTTTCTTCCACCGACCGCGAGCGACCCGGCGAGGGCTTGCCCGGTTCAGTCAGCGTGCCACGATATTCCCGCATCTGGTCGGCGCTCAAATCGCAGACGTAGGCCTTATCGGCTTTGATCAATTTCACCGCAAACTCGTAGAGTTGCTCAAAGTAATTCGAGGCATAGTATTCGTGCTCGCCCCAATCAAAACCGAGCCAGCGGACGTCGGATTTGATCGCTTCGACGAATTCGACACTTTCCTTCTCCGGGTCGGTGTCATCCAAGCGTAGGTGGCAGACGCCGCCGGGGAATTCCTGGGCAATCCCAAAGTTCAGGCAAATCGATTTGGCATGGCCGATATGCAAATAGCCGTTCGGCTCGGGAGGAAACCGGGTGACGACGCGACCGTCGAATTTGCCGGTGCGACAATCCTCGGCGACTTTCTCGCGGACAAAGTCAGAAACTGTTTCAGTATTATCGGCAGCCATTAACGGCGTCTCCGTTCGCGTGTAGGTTTTCCATTGAACTCTATCACCAAAACCGTTGGTTTCGGATTTCTTAATTAAACGCGAGACAGCACCAATGTAATCCGTGACACGCACCGCTCGCGGCCCAACAGCTCCAAACAATCAAACATCCCCGGACCGGCGGGTTTACCGGTGACGGCGATCCGCAGCGCGTGGATGATCCGGCCGATTTTCGTGTCCTGTTCTTCGACAAACGACTTCAGCGCCGTCTCCAAGTTGGCCGCGTCAAACGGCTCCACAGTTTCCAAAACCGGCTGGAATTTTGTCAAGAGGTCTACGGCGTCCTCGGGCTTGGTGATTCGCTTGGCGAACGCTTTTTCATCGTATTGTAGCGCGTCGTCGGCGACGAAAAACTCTTCATAATCCAGAATGTCGCTGAACACCTTCAAGCGGTCCGCCACTGCGGCGATCAACCGGCCGATAAATTCCCGTGTTTTGTCGTCGTCAGGATCCTCGATAAATTTAGCGGCGGTCAAATACGGCAAACAGGCGTCCATCTTTTCTTCGTCCGACAGTTCGCCCATCCAGTGCGCCTGATAGCTGAGCAATTTATCGGGATCCAACCCTGCCGGGGATTTGATCACGCGATCTAGCGAAAAGTTATCGACGATTGTTTTCCGCGACATGATTTCCGTTTTGTCGTCCAACGACCATCCCAGCCGCGCGAGGCCGTTGACCATGGCGTCGGGCAGATAGCCCATCCGTTCGTAATACTCGACCATCACCGGATCGAGACCAGCCGAATCACCCAGACCGATTTTGGGTAGGATCTCGTCCCCCCGCTCGAACAGGCGTTTGAACTGGGGATTGTTGCGGTATTTATCCAGCTTGCGTTTGCTGAGTTTTTCTTTGGTTCCCGGAGCAGCGACATAGGGCACGTGGGCAAATAGCGGCGGGGTGTGGCCGAGCGCTTCGTGAATTCGCAGTTGAATCGGCGTGTTAGAAAGATGCTCTTCGGCGCGAATCACGTGCGAGATTTCCGCGTGGGAATCGTCAATCACCGTCGCAAAATTATAGAGCGGCGTCTGATCGGTCCGCATAATCACCGGATCGGAAATCAGTTTCGGATCGAATTCCACGCGGCCACGAATCAGGTCGTCGATCACGATCGCCTCGTCGCGGGGCATCAAAAACCGTACGACGTAGGGCCGGTTTTCTTCGTGGTATTGCTGGAGTTGTGCGTCGGTCAATTCCAACGACCGCCGTACATGCACATACTGCCGCTTTTCCGCCTCCGCAGCGGCGCGATCGGCGGCGATTTCTTCCGGGGTGGAATAACAGCGATAGGCCAAACCCTGTTCCAGCAGTCGTGCCGCGGCCGCTTGGTAAAGGTCGCCTCGTTGAGACTGAAAATAGGGTCCGTGCGGGCCGCCGACTTCGACCCCTTCGTCCCAATCGAGTCCCAACCAGCGGAACGCGCGAAGAATCGGCCCGATCGCCGCATCCATATTGCGTTGCTGATCGGTATCGTCGATTCGTAGAATAAATTGCCCCCCGTTGTGCCGTGCCCACAGCCAATTGAACAAGGCGGTCCGCATGCCGCCGATATGCATATAACCGGTGGGACTGGGAGCAAAACGCGTACGGACGGCGGACATCGAAATCTCGGTGGAAAACAGGGAAAAGCGATAGTGAGAGCCTAGGACGGTCGGCGATCATAGAAATCCCCGAGCCAACGGGTCAACCCCCACTGAACAAACTGGGGTTCCGGTCTGTCCTGTCATCGAATCCACGCTGAAAACAGCTTAGGATTCGGCATCAGCAACGTGGTTTGCTTGCAAACTCCCGCCCCGACTGCGACGCTATAAGCTGAACGCCCTCACCGAAATCCACTCGTTTCCCGGAGAATCGTGCTATGTCCGCCGAAATCACCCGCCGGAAATTTTTGGCGACCACCGCCACCACAGCTGCAGCCATCGCCGCTGCGTCGGAAGCATCCGCATTTGCACCACAGGCGGAACCGATCCGCGTGGGACTCATCGGTTGTGGCGGGATTATGAGCAGCCACGTCCGACGGATCGTGGCCCGCGGCCTGCCGGTGGAATTCACCCACCTGTGCGACGTGGACGACCACCAACCGGAACGGCGGGGGATTGCTAAGGCGATCAGCGGATTTCAAAAACAGGAGCCCCAACGCACTCGGAATTTTGAGGAGGTGCTGGAGGACAAAACCGTGCAAGCGGTCATCGTCGCCACGCCGCACCACCAGCATGCGCCAATTGCCCTGCCGGCCATGCAAGCCGGTAAAGACATCTACCTCGAAAAACCGGGATCGCACGTCTTTTCCGAAGGCCCGCTGTATATCGCCGCCGCCAAGAAATACAACGTCGTGTTCCAGCACGGGTCGCAAATGCGATCCAGTCCGGTGACCGAAAGCGCGGGGGAACTGTTGGCGTCGGGAATCATTGGCGAGGTCAAAATGACCAAAGCCTGGAATTGCCAAAACCGAGAGGTTCGCAAACCTGTCGCCGATGCAAAACCGCCAGCCGGAGTCGATTACGACCGTTGGCTGGGACCGGCCCCGGAGCGGCCCTTCAATGAAAACCGCTTCCATCAATATTGGCGGGTCTTTCGCGACTACGGCAACGGGGACATCGGCGACGATGGGATTCACGATATCGACATGGCCCGCTGGGGACTGGGCGTGACTAAGCATCCCAATCGCATCACCGCACACGGCAGCACGATCGCCAAACAGGGGGACCGCGATTATCCCGACAACATGATGGTCGCTTTCCATTACGACGACGGCAAGGTACTGCTGTATGAGGACCGGTTGTTCACGCCGTATGGCTATCGCGGCTTCGACAGCGGAAACACGTTTTACGGCACCGAAGGCTATATGATTTTTTCTCGCCGCGGTTACTATCAGGTGTATTTAGGGGCGAAGGAAAAAGAAGGGCCGACCGTCCCCCGGGAAATCCGCGGCGGCGCCGGACGGGGATACGATGAACACATGGACAATTTCCTAAAGTGCGTCCGCACCCGGGAAACAGCGAGCTGTACGCCGGAAATCGCGCACCTCTCTTGTTCGCTAGTGCACCTGGGCGAAATCGCCTTTCGCGCGCAAGACGTTATCAACTTTGACCCAGCGACCGAAACAATCCAAGACAATCCCGCAGCTACCAAACTACTGACCAAAACTTACCGTGCTCCCTACGGGTTGCCTGACACTATTTAACGTGGGATGAACACGAATTCCCCAATCAAGATCATTAGGTGCTCATGATGGACGATGACAATGAACTGCGTAAGGCCAAGTGGCTGTTATTTATGGGAGTGCTGTTTCTCTTTTCGGCATTCTTTGCATATAGCGAGTTGCGGTTCGCGATTTGGGGGAAAACCACCGAAGCCGAGATCATCGAAACCTTTGAAACCATTGAGCCCGGTCTCGGGCGGAAGGCCGTTGTACGCAACGTTGTGAATGGACCGGAGAAAGACATTCTCGCCGTGAAGTTCCGCTACAAGGAGGAAGGGGGGACGTTGCACGAAGAACGCGATGATGTGCCAATCACTTGGACGTTGGACGATCCCGAAAAGGTCACCGTGCAATACATTCCCGGGGAGCCTGAAAGTGCGCGGCTAGCCGGTCACAGCAACGATGGCAGCGTGTATTTGTTTCTCGCCATGCTCGCACTCCTGATGTTTTTTGGATATCGTCTGTATCGGCATGCCAGCGAAGCCGTCCACGGCAGCGGCCGCCGCCGTTAATTCTCAATGAGCCTGATCGTTGGTTTTCGCATCAAGATTGGCGTTTCCCGAATATCGAATGAAGTGATATCCCTCCTATGAGCCTTTTCCGTCCTAATATTGATCGCATCGAGGGCTACGTTCCCGGCGAACAACCGCAGACCACCGACTGGGTGAAGTTGAACACCAACGAAAACCCCTATCCCCCCTCGCCGCGGGTGTTCGAGGCCATCCAAGCCGCGGCGACCGATCGCTTGCGACTCTACCCCGATCCGATCGCCACAGAATTTCGGACGGTGGCAGCGGAGCTTTTCGGTGTCGACGCCGATTGGGTCTTGCCTGCCAACGGTAGCGACGAAAATCTGACGATCATCATCCGTTCCTTTGTCGACCCGGGCGAGTTGGTGGTCTCCCCGTACCCAAGTTACATCCTCTATGAAACGTTGGTCGAGATTCAGGGGGGCCGCCATCGTCGTTTGCCGCTCAATGCCGATTGGTCGTGGGACATGCAGACTTGTCGGCCGTTGATTGAACAAGCCAAGCTGGCGCTGGTCCCCAATCCCAATTCCCCCTCGGGCAATCGCTGGAGCTTAGACGAGATCGCGGAACTGATTCCGCCGCAGGGAATGTTCGTCCTCGATGAAGCCTACGGCGATTTTCCCGACCAGCCGCATTGCGGCGAAATCTTCTCCCGTCCCGCCGGTGAGCGGGTGATTGTCACCCGGTCGTTTAGCAAATCGTATTCTCTGGCCGGCATCCGCATGGGCTTCGCCGTCGCGCATCCCGATGTCATCACCGGCATGCGGAAGGTCAAGGACAGCTACAACTGCGACGGCATTGCTTTGGCCGCCGCTACTGCCGCACTGCGCGATCAACAATGGATGCTGGAGAACACCGCCAAAATTCAAAAAACGCGGGCGATCTTATCGGCGACGCTGGTTGAACTTGGTTTCAACGTCGTCAACAGCCAAGCCAATTTCGTCTGGGCCACGCACCCGCAGCGTGAACACCGCGAAATCTTTGAAGCCCTCAAACAGCGAAATATTCTCGTGCGGTTCATGACCTACCCCGACGTCACCTACCAGGACAAACCGCTCACCGGATTGCGGGTGACCATCGGCACCGATGAGCAAAACGAAATCCTCTCAGCCGCCCTGCGCGAAATCGTCTGACGACCCCGTCCCTCGGATTCGTCGTGAGGGCAGGCCGCTGGATTCACGCGGCCACAACGGTTGTTCCGGTTATAGCGCACAAATCGCCGGCGAACCGGGGGTGAATTTCCTCGGCCCCTACCGCGGCGCAATTCGCTGTGATACTAATGGGAAGAGGTTTCTCTCTCGACCGGACATTTTTTCTTTTGACGACGAGTCCACCATGAGTCGCACCGCCAACATCGACCGCCAAACCGCCGAAACGCAGATCAAGCTCACGCTGAACCTCGACGGCACGGGACAATCCAAAATTCAAACCGGCGTCGGTTTTTTTGACCACATGCTGACGCTGCTCGCGCGGCATGGATTGTTGGATTTGGAGATCGACTGCAACGGCGACCTGGAAGTCGACCAACACCATACGGTCGAGGATGTGGGCATCTGTCTGGGGCTAGCGATCGCTGAAGCGTTGGGAGATAAAAAAGGCATCACCCGCTATGGCGGCAAGACATTGCCCATGGAAGAGACGCTGATCACCTCAGCTGTCGATTTGAGCGGACGCGCGTGGTTTGTCTACAAGGTCGAATTTCCCACGGAGAAAATCGGCGAGTTCGATTCGCAATTGGTCGAAGATTTTTGGCAAGCGGTCTCGGCCAACGCCAAAATAAATCTGCATTTGGTCCTGCACCACGGCCGCAACAGCCACCACATCTCAGAAGGCATCTTCAAAACCACTGCCCGCGCCCTCCGCGAAGCGGTCAGCATCGATCCCCGCGAAACCTCGGTCCCCTCGACCAAAGGCACACTGTAGGTGCGCAGTTTCAGCGGCTGATGTTCAGGGTTTTTAGCCACGGATTAACACGGATGAAGCACGGATAAAGTTGGCTGTTGTAGGTCTCTTAACAGCTGCCAATCCCGTGTCGATCGACAGACGAATTTTGAAGATAACCAAGGAGCGCCACGGGACAAATCTTTTTTATCCGTGTTCGATCCGTGTTAATCCGTGGCTCAGTCTTTTTTGAAATGCACGTCACCGCTGCTAATAGCAGTAGGAGCGTTTTTCGTCGTCTTCGCGCGTATTCCAGGCGTCGCCAGGGACCGGATCTTCGACCGAGAAGAGGTAGTGATCGCTGCTGGGGCCTTCGCCGCGGTTGAGTAGCTGGCCCGATTCACATCCGACCACAGAACCAAACATCAACGCTGCAAGCGCGCAGAGAGGCAGACATTGCCGAATTCGCATGAGATTTTGCTCCTTGCCGAGGAAGTCCGGCGACAAGAATTGAGAGATGAAAGTAGAGTTGAGAGAGCGCGGATTCTATCGGCCACTGCCCAATGTGCCAAGACCAATCGCCGCCGTCTACTTTCCATCCCGAAACGCCGCATGGCATTGCGCGCAGTGGTTTTGCAGCCGCTGCATCAGTTTGGCAGAATCTTCAATCGTCGTTTGGGAACGGTCTTTTGCCAACGCGCTTAGACGTTTGCTCAGCGCCGTGGCTGCCTCGTTCGCAGCGGACAATTGGCGCAGGTAGTCACTGCCTTGTTGTTGACTATTCTCGTTGCGAGCCAGTTCGCGAAAATGTTCGGCCAGTTGCAACGCCTCCTGATCCGGCACGATATCGGGATGGTCGGGCAACGGGCGGAAACCATGCTTTTGAATTTCCTTCAGCAGTTCCCAACGAGTGTTAATTGCCACCATCGACTCAACCGTGGTGGAAAGCTGAGCGGTTTCGGGAAAGTCGGTCGGCACCTTAGCCAGGTCGTCTTTGGAGGGCATTTGAAACTCACGGACGACGCGAAACAGCCCCGCATATTTGGGCGAGGTCTCCGCTTCCCGCAACCAGGCCAGAGATTTCTGGTCATCCCATTTTTCCGTTGCCCGACAACAGATTGCTGCGGCAGCGGGACCGCGGTGGCGGCCGTGGTGGCAATGCACGAAGACCGGACCAGCAAGCGTTTGCGCCGCTTTGACAATCTGCAACATCCGCTGCGATTCAATGCCATCGTAACCAATCGGCAAATGCACATACCGCAGCCCATGTTTGCGCGCAGCTGCCACATCCGGCTTTGTCCCATCCACACTGATAATGGTTTTGACGCCAAGCTTTTTCAATTCACGAAACGCCGCCTCCCCCTCAGGTTGTGCTCCGCTCAAGAACTTGGGAGACAACCGATGCAACCGGTCAATGGTCGGCGATTGGATGGGCTCGGGAAATTCCTCGCTATGGCAAAGCACAGGATCGCTCAACAAACAAACCAGCAACCCAATCACCAGCACGCGCAACCGCCGCTGGTCTTTTGCAAAAAAGACGTCGCGCCATCGCGTGGATTTCATCAACACAACCATCATCGAGCGCCTCTCCTTCACTTTTCTGGCCACTGGCCACTGGCCACCGACCACTGGCCACTCACAGCCTGTCAGCACGCAGCCACCATCGTCATGTCCAATTCCATCACCCCGATCGCATCTTCAATGGCCGCCAACAGGTTCTCCACATCAGCCGGGAACATGTGTCCAATGGTGCCGATGCGGAAACAATCGACGTCGCCCAGTTTGCCGGGATAGATGATGCTGCCCCGTTCTTTAAGCACATTGTAAAACGTGTTGAAATTGAACTTTGGATCCGCGGGGTAATGAAATGTCGAGATGATGCAGCTTTGTTGTTCCGGCTGTAGGTATTCACGAAAACCGAGCCGTCGCATCCCGGCGATCAGGGTGCGGCGATTTTCTTCGTACCGTGCCGCACGCCCGGCCATGCCGCCTTCGGCTTCTAGTTCGACCAACGCCTGTTCTAATGCCAGAAAACTATGTGTCGGCGGGGAGTAGCGAAACCGGCCGTGTGTTTCAAACGCCTGCCATTGATCGAGTAAATCCAGACACAGACTACGGGCATGGCCTTCGCTCGCTTCCAAGACCGCGCGCCGTGCCAGTACAAACGAGAACCCCGGCACGCCTTGCAGACATTTGTTGGCCGATGAAATCAAATAGTCAATGTGGCAGGCCGGCAAATCAATGGGCAACGCGCCGAACGAACTCATCGCATCAACCGTATAAATCCGCCCCGCCGCAGCGACAACATTGCCGATTTCTTCGATCGGATTCACGATCCCCGTCGTCGTCTCGCAATGCACGACGATCACGTTCGTAATCTCTGCGTCATCGGCCAAGGTTTGCCGCAATTTTTCGACATCGGGGATTTCATGTTCCTCAGTGCGCAATACCACCTGATCGATTTTCAAGTGCTGCGCCATTTTGACAATTCGCTCGCCGTAGGCTCCGTTGACCAGCGACAACATTTTTCCGCCGGGCGGAACGCCGCATCCAATTGCCGCTTCGACGCCAAACGATCCACTCCCCTGGAGGGGAACCGCTTCGTAACCCGCTGCTTTCGAGACACCGGCGAGCGTCAGCAGTTGGCTGCGAATCCGCTGCACAATGTCAATAAATTCCTGGTCCCACGACCCCACATCGCGCAACATCGCCTGCTTAACCGTCGGACTGGTCGACAACGGCCCGGGCGTAAAGAGAACTTTATCGGGTGGGGAGGTTGGTGTTGAATTCATGAATCTAGTGTTCCAAGAAGAGTGATCCTGACCACCGGCCATTTTGTCTAAATCGCTCACCGATTACGACCGCAAGCGGTCGATTTGGGAAAACTTCGGCCACTTGGAAGAGGCGTGAGGCTTGAGGGGACAGGCTTGAGGTTGTGGTGGGAGAGCCACAAAACGGTGCGAACGTCTCTCTGGCCACTGGTCACCGACCACTGGCCACTTAGCTTAAAAGGGCAGCGAAAACGTCTTCACGTTCGACATGCACTTCATCGCCTCGATAACCCCCTCTTTGATGCCTAGACCGGAATCTTTGACGCCGCCGAAGGGTGAACATTCGATGCGGTAGCCGGGGACTTCATTGATGTTGACCGTGCCGGTACGAATGCCTTTGACCGCCCGCAGCGCATGGTCCAGGCTGTCGGTGACGACGCCTGAGGACAAACCGAAATCGGTGGCGTTGGCCAATTCGATCGCATCATCGATATCACGGACCGACATGATCGGCGCCAGCGGGCCGAACGATTCACAAACCACCATCTCCGCATCGCGAGGGACATCCGCAATGACCGTTGGCGACAACTGTGCACCGCGCCGCTCGCCGCCCAGCAGTACCTTGGCCCCAGCAGCGACCGCATCGTTGACAACCGACTCCAATCGCATCGCCGCCGCTTCGTCAATCACGGTCCCCACGCGCGTCTGTTCCTCGGCCGGATTGCCGACAACGTACTCTGCTGCCCGTTCCACAAATCGCTGTGTGAATTCGGCAAGGATTTTCTCGTGCACCAACAACCGTTTGACGGCCGTGCACCGTTGGCCGGAATTGCGGAAACACCCCTCGGCCGCCAAATGAACGGCCAAGTCCATGTCGGCATCGTCAAGAATGATCAGCGGCGAATTTCCGCCCAATTCCAACACGACCTTTTTGTATCCGGCTTCGTGGGCGATCTGTTTGCCGATGTTGACGCTGCCGGTGAAGGTGACCAATTCCACACGGGGATCAGTCACCATGGTTTTCGCCACCTCGTCTAATGGTCCCAGCAGCACGCTCAACATCCAACCGGGCAGTCCCGCTTCGTAGAGCAACTCCGCACAGCGAATGGCGGTGAGCGGGGTTTTTTCCGATGGCTTGAGCAAGACCGGCGCGCCGGCGGCAATTGCCGGTGCCAATTTGTGGACGACCTGATTCAATGGATGATTAAAAGGCGTGATCGCCGAGATCAATTTCACCGGTTCGCGCACCGTGAATATCTTCCGCGCCTTGCCGGTCGGGGAGACGTCGCAGGAGAAAATCTGCCCGTCATCCTTCAGGGCTTCCATGGCGGCGAATTGAAACACATCGCTCGCCCGGCCGACTTCGTAGCGTGTTTCCCGCAGGCAGAGTCCCGATTCGGCACAGATCAACCGCGCGAAGGCATCGCTGCGTTCCAATAGTAGGTCGCGGGCTGCGTTGAGAATCTCGTACCGCCGGTACCGTGACAACGGTTCGCCACCCTCAAGTGCCGCTTGGATGGCCTGCTCTGTCTCAGCCGGTGTGACCTGCGCAACCTGGGCGATGACTTCGTTGTTGTAAGGATTCGTAACGTCAAAAGTCGTGCTCGACGCAACAGCCTTGCCGGCGACGAAACAGGGGAATATGTCGTCCAAAATACTGCGCACCTATCAGAATTCAGCTTGGATGGAGCCAGTCGGCTATGGATTCGATGACGGTACAGGATTCACGCGCACCGTATAAAAAAATATTGAAATCTTACCACTCAGTAAAACTATTCCGCCTTCGATTCGGCAGTTGATTCGTCTGCTGCTTCTGTGGCCGGCTCGAGTACGTAACCTTCAATCGGATCAGCGGTGTCGGAGGACCATTCGCCATCCGGTCCTAACTCTCCGCTAGTTTCCAAGGAGAAGGAAATATCGAGCGTCTTGCCCAACTCAACGATCGGCTTGCCATTTTCGTCGACCAGAAATCCTTTCATTGGAAAACAGATCTCGGCTTCATGCTCGTCTCTAGAAATCGCTCCGGTCACTATCCCATGCACGATCGGTCCTTTATCGAGCACAAAGGTAATCGTGTCGTCCTTGTGGTAGACCCACTGCGTGTATTTTTTGTAGGTACCCGGTTTCAGCCGCATGAATCCCGCAGGGTAGGGACCATCCTTGCCCTTCACGTATTTCCCCGACGATTGCTCCAAAAATGCTTCTTGCAACTCGGCATCGTCGAGGCAGCAGTGATTCAAATAGGGCGCCGCATTGAATTCGCCGTTGTACCATTCCACTTCGCAATTCACGTCGTAGCCTCGCGAGGTGGGATAGTAGCCCCCCTCGTGTAGCCAATATCCGGTTTCGTCGTTGTTATCGACGTCGATGGTCAAGATGGCATAAAACCGCCCGGCAACGCGTACCTTCGGGGCTTTGCCCCTCCCGCGCCTGCGACGGCGGCGTGTGTTGACCGGTCCGGTCGCGCCGCGCTGCGTCCGGCCGAATTTTCCTGTCGTTTTAAAATAAGCGTAGAGATTCTCCGCATCGTGCGTGAATTTGAACTCGATCAAATCCGCCCCGGGATTCCGCACCGTCTTGGGTTTGTAGTCTTTGGTTTCTCCATCGGTATCGTGTGAGTCATACGCTGGATCCGTGTATTTGGGCAATTTGGCCCAGTCGAGAAATTTGCCATCGATCTTGATTTCCGAAGGCGGCGCAGCAACGCTCGTTATCGCCCCGCCCAAGGTCAGCACCATTACCGGCAAGATCCAGCTGCTCATTCGAATAAGTCGCGTGCTCATCGATCCCAAGTTCCTCGCTTGCAAACTCTTAACAGCGTAAAAAAAGTCACACACCGGACATTAAACCGGCAAGCCACGATTGTAACAGCCCACGCAGCCTGCGTATCTAGGCTCGGGCGGGTTTCACCAGAATTTCATCGTCAGGTATTGGGCGGCACGAACGACTCCTCAGGCCTGTCCTCGCAAGCCTCACGGCTTTGTCCCATTGACGGCGAAATCGAATACGTCGAAATTTCGCGGATCGCCACTCGCCTTGCGGCAGTACGCATCGTTCAATGGTTCCGAGACCAGCAGCGGGACCATCTCCTCGTATCGTCCGCCATGCGAGCGGAGTCCACTGGCAACGGCTTTGAGATCATGGTGCTCCGGGGACCGACCCAACACAACGTCGCGGCCCGACAGCACGACCAAGTCGCCGATCCGATCGGGGGCCAGTTCCAGTTTACGGACCGCCGAAGCTCGGCAATGGACTTCCGTAATCCCCTCGATTTCCATCAGCCGAGAAATTACTGGATCGGTCCGCACCGAATCGGGCAGGTGCACCATAGCCAACGACCCCAACGCCCCGTGATGCGCGACGTAGGGATCGGTGATCGGCAGAATGACCTTGATGTTTGCGTCGAATTCTTCGGCCAACAGCGGTTCAAGGTAAATCACATTCGGACTGCCGTCTGCAGTTTGTTTGGCGTTCATACCATGATCGGCGGTTGCCGCCACGATCGCACCGGCATCAAGCAGTCGTCCGATCTCGCGGTCGATCCCCGCATGGAACTCCAATGATTCTTCTTGCCAGGGATCAAACTTGTGTTGCATAAAGTCAGTCAGTGACAGATACAAAAAATCGGCCCGTCCCTGTTCGACCAATGCGGCTCCCGCTTGGAGCACATATAAACTGGCGTCGCCGCTATAAATCTCCGGCGTGGGGGCACCGACCAGTTCTTCGACGTCGTCGATACCGTGCGTGGACAGCTGGGCTTCGTTTGCCTTCTCCGCCGAAAAAGCGATGCCCGTTAAGTTGTGCGACAAAATATCCCGCAGTTTCTCTTTGGCCGTGACCATCGCAACCTTGCGTCCCGCATTGGCCGCAGCAGCCAGAATCGTTTCGGCCCGTAGATATTTGGCCGAATTCATCATCACCTCTTCACCCGTATCGGGATCGAGGAAGAAGTTGCCGCAAATCCCATGCACCGCTGGAGCGACGCCAGTGCAGATCGATGAATTATTCACGTTCGTAAACGACGGCAACGCCCCGCGCACCAGCCCGCGATATCCCTCACCAGCAATTCGCGCCACGTTTGGCATGCGGCCTTTGGCGATCGAGATGCTGAGATATTCGTCCGCACAGCCATCGATACAAATCACCACAATCGGCCGCGCAGGCGGACGATAGGTGCGGTCATTGATGGTAAATTCTTGGGTGGAGATGTCGCCGAATGTGGTCATGTGTCCTAATCGTTTTCCATTCAATCACAAGCATTTTCCAGTGGCGATGCACCACCAGAATCAAATCTCAAACACAAACCAACACCGTAACGCCCCCCACCGATCAAGACAATCCACGCCTCCCAATTCCCAAGCCAGATTGTGCTCTAAGTTGAAGTTCAGCTTTTTTCAAAAAGAAAAGCTCTGGTCCAGGCAAACATCCCAATCAGCCCTAAGGCGCACCCAGCGAAACATACCCACGGCCTTTCAAGGGGGACCATGGGATTTCCATTTGGCAATTCGCTAAAGGAAATCAAAATACAACTGGATAGCACCAAGATCGCTGCACTAACACTTTTCATTCTCAGTTATCCCATCGATTGGTCAAAAATGTCGTCAATCTTCCACATGATCGTAGGGCCAGTTGTACCGGCCGTTGCAGGCTCAGGGCTCAGGGTGGCTGGGGACGAGCCCAAGCTCGCCCCCAGGTCGTTTGGCATCCCTACGCCCAATTCACTGGGGGCGGACTGCGTCCGTCCCCAGCCACCCGGTTCTATGTATGAGATTTACAACGTTCCACCATTCATTTTTCGTGTCATTCGCGTCTTTCGTGGTTCTTCTTTCATTACTCCACCGACACCAACGTTCGTCCAGCGACTTCGCCGCGTAAGATCTTTTGCACCGAAGGCTCGATGTCGGCCAATGGCACTGTCTCGGTGAAGTCCGCTAGCTTGTCCAACCGCCATGCGCCGCCGAGTTTTTCCCACAACTTCAAACGCAAATCGCGCGGATACCATCCCGAGTCGATCCCCACCAACACCGCTCCGCGGAGGATGAATGGAAACACGGTCATGTTCAATTTCGGCCCCGCCACCAAACCGCAACAGGTCACGCAGCCGCGCAGGTCGGTCGCTCGCAGGATCGATGTCAGCATGTCGCCGCCGACACAATCGACCGCCCCCGCCCAACGTGCGGACAACAGCGGCCGCGAACTGTCATCCAAGATCTCATCCCGACCGACGACATCGGTGGCACCAAATTCCTTAAGCTGCGCGTGCATGCTTTCTTTGCCGGTCACAGCGATGACCTGATAGCCCAGTTGGGCCAGCAGCATCACAGCAATGCAGCCCACGCCGCCGGTCGCTCCGGTGACCACAATCTTTCCGCCCGCCGGTTCGATACCGTGATCCACGATCGCTTGTACCGACATCGCCGCGGTGAACCCCGCCGTGCCGTAGTGCATTGCCGACTCCAACGTGAGTCCGTCCGGCAAGGGAATCACCCATTCGGCCGGCACGCGAATGTATTCCGACCAGCCGCCCCATTGGCCGGCGCCCAGGTCATAGCCGGTGACAATTACCGATTGTCCGGCCTGAAAATCGGCATGGCTGCTTTCGGCGACCGTCCCGGCCGCATCAATCCCCGGCACGTGCGGATATTTCTTCGCCACCCCCGGCTGCCCCGTCGCTGCCAGCCCATCTTTGAAATTCAAAGAGGACCACTGCACACGGATCAACACCTCCCCCTCCGGCAAAGCCGCCAACGGCCGCCGCGTCATCCCGGCACGGACGGTGCCATCTTCGTCTTTTTCCACAAGATAACAGGCAAATGGTTCGGTCGACATATTTAAGCTCACTTTTTGATGTTTTCTTCTCGTGCTTTCCGGCGATGACGACGTTCGTAAACGCTCGCGATGAACAGAGCAATCACAAGGTAACATAAGACAAAGGGCACCCAATGCACGTGACTGGCAAGCAGCCGTCCCTTGTGTTTGATGAACCCATCTTCGTAGATGTTGCGAGTTTGGACAACGTCGTACGAAAACAAGTAATAATAAGCAAGTCCACTGCGGCACTGCGTCGGCTCACCAATCCCCTCGTTGATCTCCGAAGGGCAGTCTTCCCAATCAGCGTATGAATAATTGCCAGCGTTGCTCGTCACCGAATCTAAGACACCAATCGGCATCAAAGCGAGTCCAAAAATGGCGACGCAACCCATGACGAAAGCGCTGGCAATCACAGCACCAACAGTTTCATCAAACGTAATGTGAAACCAACGACGTTTTCCCTGATTGTCCACAAGAAGATGATTCATAATTCACGGACCTCAAATGCCAAACGCCAAGCAAACAGACATCAATCAACACCATAATCAGGGTCTCATACACGAATCAACCACACACAAAACCAACGGTCCCCCCCATACTGCCTACTGCCTACTGCCTACTCAAACTGGCCACCGGCCACCGGCCACTAACCACTCACCCCCCCATCGTTGTACCCCACCACCACATCGGTCGCAATCACTTCAGCGACTCGTTAGCATGCACTAAGACCCATTTATTGCGGAGATTCTCGATGAAACCACTCGCCCTGTGCTTGCTCGCCCTATTTGCATTACCGGTTATTGCCCAGGCTAAACCGCCCAATGTCGTGATGATCATCTCTGATGATCAGGCCTGGACCGATTTTGGATTCATGGGGCACCGGGACATCAAAACGCCCCATTTGGACCGACTGGCGCGCGAAAGTGCGGTCTTCACTCGGGGTTACGTCCCCGCCAGTTTATGCCGGCCTTCACTGGCGACAATGATCACCGGGCTGTATCCGCATCAACATAAAATCTCCGGCAACGATCCCCCCAAAGGGACCGATCGCCAATTGATGCTCAAGCATATTCAAAGCGCCCCCACATTGCCGCGACTGTTGGGAGAACAAGGCTACCGTAGCCACCAAAGCGGCAAGTGGTGGGAAGGCAATTACCGGCTGGGAGGTTTCACCGCCGGTATGACGCATGGCGACCCCAAACATGGTGGGCGACACGGCGATGATGGGCTAAAAATCGGCCGGCAGGGGATGGAGCCGATATTTGATTTCATTCGCGATTCGAAGGACGAACCATTTTTTCTCTGGTACGCCCCATTCCTGCCGCACAGCCCCCACAATCCTCCCGAGAGGCTGCTCAAGAAATACGAAAAACCGGGCCGCTCCATCCACGTGGCTCGTTATTTTGCCATGTGTGAATGGTTCGATGAAACTTGCGGAGAGCTGTTGGATTTTCTCGACAAGAACAATCTTGCCGACGACACGCTGGTCGTTTTCGTCACCGATAACGGTTGGATCCAGAGCACCGATTCACGGCGCTACGCTCCCAAAAGCAAACGCTCCCAGTACGATGGGGGAATTCGCACGCCGATCATGTTGCGTTGGCCGGGAAAAATCGCTCCCGGTGAAAATACGACCTTGGCCAGCAGCATTGACTTGGCGCCCACGATCCTCAAGGCGTGTGGCATCGATCCGCCGGCGTCTATGCCGGGAATTGATTTGGTCTCAGTCGCAACGGGTCATCCGACCCAAAGAACTGCGATTCACGGTGAAATCTTCGCTCACGACATCGCCGACATCGACAGCCCCCGCGCGAGTTTGCTATACCGTTGGGTCATTCAGGGGCATTGGAAATTGATCGTTCCCGCGGACAAGTCCGCTGGGGTGGAACTCTACGATCTAGATGCCGATCCGCATGAGACAAAAAATCTCGCGGCGGAACACGCTGACAAAGTTCGCGAACTGACTGCGAACATCAATGATTGGTGGGCGGCCCAATAAGGGCAACGAACCACTACACTAGAACTTATCCTCACAAGGGAAGACTCATGAAGACCGCGACCATCGTCACAAACAAAGGCACCATCACGTTGGAACTGTACGACGACAAGGTTCCCAACACCGTTGCTAACTTTGAAAAACTCGCAGGCGAAGGGTTCTACGACGGTTTGAAATTCCATCGTGTGATCGAAGATTTCATGATCCAAACCGGGTGTCCGCAAGGCACAGGTACCGGCGATGCCGGTTACAAATTCGACGATGAATTCCACCCCGACCTCAAACACGATGGTCCCGGTGTCCTGTCGATGGCCAATGCCGGTCCGAATACGAACGGTTCACAGTTCTTCATCACTCACGTCGAGACATCTTGGTTGGATGGCAAGCACTCTGTCTTCGGTCGCGTGACAGAGGGGCAGGATGTTGTGAACTCGATCGAACAAGGGGACAAAATGGAGAAGGTCTCCGTCGCCTAGTCCCGGTTGTGAAACCGATTATTCCGCCAAATCCTCGTCGGCCAATTCTTTGGACAATTGGTCGGCGACCAGTTGAAACACCGCCGCCTGCGGGCCGCCGATTTCGGCCAACAGGCGGTGGCATTCGATGGCGTGCTGGGTGAAGTCGCGTGAATTGACCGGAGGCGTGGGGATGGGCGAGCGGTTTCCTGAACATTCCGGCGCGCGGTCGGTCAGTTTGAGAATCAAATCCAATCGCGCCGAGACCAGTAACCGAGCGCGCGATTCTCGCGATGCAGCGACGATGAATCGCGGCCGCTCCGACAGAGAATACTTTTTGTGCAGCGAAATCAGGCCGCCCAAAAACGTACTGTCCATGTATTCGCAGCCATCGGCGCAGACGACCAATGCGGGTTCTTCCGCGTGATCGAGTAGTTGCGTTACGAACGTGTGAAAGGCAGGGCCTTCATTCATCGTCGCCCGACCCTCTAGAAACACGACGTAGCCAGCATCTGATCGCGCTACCGTCAAAGTCGAGGGGTCTGCCATGATCAGGTATCTCCAGGAACACGAGCAATCATTGCTGTGCCTGACATCATGACAAAATTTCAGGAACCGGCCAAGGTGATTTGTACGAACTTCCCTGGAATTTTCGGCAAATCCGACCGGTAGCAGGAAACCTTACTCCTTCTCCTGAGTGGCATCGGCCGCGGCCGGTTGGGGCTCCTCAGCAGGTTTTGCTTCGTCCCCCGGTTTTTCTTCCTTGGCTGGTTCTTCTTCGTTGGCCGGTTCCTCGATCTCATCCAGATATTCTAGATCGACGATGGCGGACTGCAGTACCTCTTTGGTCTTGTTGTTCTGCACAAAAGCAGCGAGTTTCAGTCTCACCGGTCCGATGGGATAAATCCCATACTTGAATTCTTTTCCAAGCAGATTGCTACGCATCTCTTCGTACTCTTGCAGTTCGTCAAGCAATTGTTGACGGTAGTCTTCCAGCAAGAGCTCTGTTTGAAATGCCAATTTTCCATCTTGGGGAGCAATGCCCTCAGCTCCGCCCGGCATGATACGCACGAGATTTTCATGCAACAGCACACCGCTGGGTGTCTCGACTGCGACCTCTTCCTCCACCAATACCAACCGCAATCGGATGTCGTCTCCAAATTTTGAATTGGACAAAGCCTCGACATCAATCTTCATCCGATCTGCTTCGACCTTGGTGTTGAGTTTTAGCTCAATGTCGACGGTCTCTGCCAAGAGCGGTTCCACAAAGTTTCGGATGTTTTCATAGATTGTCGCAGAGTGCGACAGACGTCCAGGCTCTACATAGATCTGTTTGCCATCTATGAACATCGATGGGACGACCCGTGAGTTGTAATAGCTGAGTCGATCCTTACACGGCGGACCAGCCATGGGATCGGGCTCTTCGGTGGGTAAATGGTAACGTAGGGCCACAAGTTCCGACGGGCCAAAAGCGTGCGTCAATCCCGACACCGCCACATCAATCCCCACGCCGAGAGGGGCGTCGGCCGTGGTGAAATATTCCAACAACACAACGCGGTTTTGAGTCCCTGGTTTTGTTGGCCGTGGCTCCATTTGGTCGGTCACAAAACTACGAATGCCATTGCGGTAGGACTTGAGGATATGTTGGATAAACGCGCCTTGATCACCGGCATTTTCGCCATGTTTCTCCCATAACTCCTTCAATTTTTTTGTCACCGGCGTATAACCTGGCCGCCCTTCAAAAGTTTGATCCAAGCTTTGCTTCATGTTGGGCAAACAGGCCAGTTCCGAATAGATCTCAAGAGCGCCGGCAAAATCACCGCGGGACTCCAGCATCTCAGCGGCGTAGTAAGCGCCCAGCGGTTCAAAGGGATGCGCTTTATGAAAAGCGATCATTCGCTGCAACGCTTCATCAGTCTCGCCAATTTCTTGGTACATCATTGCCGTATGAAACGGAACCAAGATCGTCCATGTCTGCGGCGACGTGTCGGACAAAAACTTTTCAGCTTCAAGAAGGTGTTTTAAGGCCAGTTGGGGGTGTTTCTTGTATTCGGCAATTGCGACGCCCGCTTCGACGACCGCTTGCTGACGCATCCGTTCCCCCCAGTATGCGGAGTTTTCGATGAGCGAATCCGCCAGTTCGCTGATTTCTGCCTCCTCCAAACCCCGGCCGGTTTCTGATTTCATCATCCGCATAAAAGTGTCCATCGCCAGTGGACTCTCTGGAAAATCCTTGGTGAATTGTTTATTCGCGGCAAATTCGTCTTCGGCGATGGTTGCATCGCTAAATTCCTTCAGTCCCAAGGAGGGTTTCACTCCGCCGGTTTGGGCCATCGATTTGGCTGCCGTCGCTCGCAACTTGCCGGGACGGGCCGCATTTTTATCGGCAATGAAATTCCCGATCACAGTTCCGTCTCGCAGTTGCCCTGTAAAGACATAGGTGTGTTCAATGGAGGAATTGACAGGCACCAGCACGACTCGGAGAGTTAAGATTCCGTCGTCGACTGCGATGGATTCGACACGCACTGACTCATTTTGATTGTTGAAATCCACCACTTCGGCCGACACCATGCCATCTTCGTCTCTGATGTCCAGGATCCAAAAGGGAATGTCGCGCCCTTGGAGCGAAACCATTGCGACCCAACGGCCATTCAGCGAAGTCCGGTTGGCAAGCATGGCATCTGGGGAGGTGGGATAGCGGTCGACGAATCCGATCAAGTCGGACAGTTGAACCGTGTCGGCCGGTTGGTCGTCCTCAGCCGGCAGGACCACCTCACCTGATTGGTAGGGCAGCACTGAACTGCCGACGTAAGTCCATCCCGCTGCGTTATCGAGGCTCGGTTGCAACAAAATCAGATATTGTTGCCCTTCGTCAAACTGCACAGTGGTCAACGCCCCGTCATGCCCCACGACGACCGTTTCCTCTTTTCGTCCCCGACCCCGCAAGGCGCGGTCGATCGCGACCTTCACGCTGCCTGCCTCCCGCAGATCTGCTGTCTCCAGAGCGGTTGCAATGAGAACCCGCTTGGCGCGAGGCAACAATTCGGGCAACTGGGATTCACTGCCCGCTACGCGATCCGCATAGCTGCCAAGCGTAACTGACGTAACGAACAGCGAAAACAACAATCGTGAAAACATCACTTGATTCCTAACTTTAGATCACCGTTCGAATCGGGTCGGGTATTCAAACTGTCTACGCAAAATTCCGCCTGATTGTTGGCAAAATCGAGGTCGGGCGGGATGTTGGCACTGGATTGGTCGATTAAACAGGGGGCACCATCATAAACCACGCGATCCGCCCTGCACAGCGTGACCGCTCCGGGCAAAACCTGCCGAAATCCAACCCCCCATTCAGTCGTGATCACAGCTGCAGGCTTGGTGAATCAACAGAGAAATTCTGGTGAGATTTTGAGTGAAAATAGGCGGCTATTGACGATTCTTCAGGACGGATCGCTCCTGCACCGCAAATTGAATTCCTCGACGGCGTATCGACCGGCATAAAAATCTGGTAAAAAAATGGTAATTGAGCACACGGATACACGCGGTCGGTCAAGGCCTCGAACGGAGCCTAAGACGTCACAACGAGGGGGATTCAGCGTCAGAATGCCTTAATCTGTTAGAGCGCGAGGTCGGGAGTCGTGTCCGCCGGTGCAGCGACAAATGGATCAGCCGGCAACAACAAAGCCCTTCAAATTTGAGACCCCTTGATGAAAAATATCATCTCCTTAATTCTCGGCGGTGGCCGTGGTACGCGACTGTTTCCTCTGACCAAATATCGCTCCAAACCGGCGGTCCCCTTCGCTGCGAAATATCGCCTGATCGATATTCCGATCTCCAATTGCCTCAACAGCGGTTTGAATCAGGTTTATATCCTCACGCAATTCCTCAGCGTGAGTCTGCACCGCCATATCACCTCGACCTACAAATTCGATACGTTCGCCGCTGGTTTTGTCGAAGCGCTGGCCGCGCAGCAAACCTTAGATAGCACTGATTGGTATCAAGGAACCGCCGACGCTGTCCGGCAAAACCTGCGATATATCCAACAGCGGGGGATCGAATATGTGCTCATTCTCTCCGGCGATCAGTTGTACCGCATGGATTACCGCGACATGTTCAAAACGCACATGGAGAACGATGCCGATGTGACGATTGGCACGTTGCCGGTACCGCGGGAGGATGTGAGCGGCTTTGGAGTGGTCAAGTTGGATGAAAACGGCCGCGTCGTCGAATTCGCCGAGAAACCTCAAACCGAAGAAGATATCAATCATTACCGCACGTCACCGGAATGGTTGCGCAGCCGCGGATTAGAACCGCGCGGACGCGAGCATCTCGCCAGCATGGGCATCTATCTTTTCCGCCGCGACGTCCTCGTCGACTTGCTGACGCGCTACGAACATACCGATTTCGGCAAAGAGGTCTTTCCCAGTTCGATCGCCAGCCACCACGTACAATCCCATCTGTTTGACGGGTATTGGGAAGATGTTGGAACGATTCGCTCCTTCATGAAAGCCAACTTGGATCTCGTTTCCGAAAACCCGCCCATGGCGCTGGACACCGAAGAATTCCGCATTTATACCCGGCCGCGGTACCTGCCCCCCACACGAATGGCGGGCGCAATGGTCAAAGACAGCTTGATTGCCGACGGATGCACGATCGGCGCGGGGACAGTCATCGAAAATTCCGTCGTCGGCGTTCGTTGCCGTATCGGACGGGATGTGACAATCCGCGATTCCGTAATCATCGGTGCGGACTACTATGAATCTGACGAAGAATTGCAGCATAAATCGTCGTCCACTCCCGCTGTCGGGATCGGCGAACGAAGCGTCATTCAAGGGGCGATCATCGACAAAAACTGCCGCATCGGCAGCGACGTCCGCATTATCAACGACTCCGCCACTCAACAAAAAGAGTGCGACAATGTCACGATCTGCGACGGCATCGTCGTCTGTGCGAAAGACTCCGTCCTGGCTGACGGCTGGAAACTAGAGCCGTAGCAGGAACACGATTTTGCGTTTCGCCACTAAAAAGTCTACGACGTTGTCGTGCGCCGGAATTCTCTCGGCTAGTCCTGCTCTTCCGTGGCCGCCGTTGCTTCAACCCGTGGTTGTCCCAGGCTTTGCAGATACCGGTACAAATCCGCCAATTCCTCCGGCTGCAAATCCTTAAGCAGCCCCGCAGGCATCAGCGAGGTATTCACCAGACGTTGCGATTCGATATCCGTCGCTTCGATCCGATACGTCTGATTCAGACCGTTCCGCAGCGTGACGCCATCCACGGAATGGTAGACGACCAATCCGGTGAAGAGTTTGCCGGACTTAGTCTCCACCACAGTCGTCTGATAGCGGGACGACACGTCACGATTGGGTTGTGCGATCGCCACAAACAAGTCGTCGCGGGAAAAACGCCGCGCCACACCTGCCAAGTCGGGACCAACCGATTTAGCTCCGCTGTGGCATTGGCTGCAGGAACGTGCTTTAAAAATCTCGGCACCGCGGGTGGCATCCCCCGCCTCCCAATCCACCGCCGCTAGACGCTGGCGAAGTTGCTCCGCATCTTCTTCGTTGCCGCCGGTCAATTCGGCAGCGCGATCGGGAAAGGTATTGGCCGCCCATTGCGTCCATTGATCGATCACCTCCTGTTGAGGGATCGCACCGCTATCACCAAATGCAAAACCAAAGTCCTGCTTGGTATCACGCCGCAGCAACCGGATCGCTCGTTCTCGCAGACGATAGTCCTGCTTCGTCCCCTGCAAGCGTCGCAGCACTCGCACCAAGGGGACCACTTCATCGGCTGAGAGATCCGCCGGCAATTGCCCCAAGGCGGCCAGCGACGAACTGATCACCTCAAATTGCGGTGACTCCAATCCGATCAGAAACTTCGAACGATCTTCGGCCTGTGGATCTTGCGACAAGGCGATCGTCACCGCTTCGCTGAGCGACATCTGTTCGTACAACTCCCGCAGGTAACTCCGCGTTTCATCGTTCATCACATTCGCAATGGCAAAGACGACATCGTTGTTCCAGGCATAATTCTCATCCGCTTTGACAGCTTGCAACAACCGCTCGACCGCCCGCGGAATTTCCTTTTTGCTCAGACCATTCATGAACACCATGTGTCCCGGATGCCCAAATTTTTCCTGCTCGATCAACACCGCCGGCAATTCCGTATCGAGTTCCACCAATTGCAGATACATCTCGCGAATCCGATCGGTCCAGTTTGTATCTTCCTTCCAATCGCGTGCGGTCATCTTGGGTTCAATCTCCACCAGCGCCTTGGCAATGGCCGCCCGCTGCGTGGAGTTTCGCGCGACCGGAATCCGGCCGGCGATGAGCAAATGATGAATATCATCCGTCGGGCTCGATTCGTCCGTAATCTGGGCGAGCACTTTGTTGAGCACGTCGGGATTGTAAGAAGTCAAAACAGCAATCAAGCGGCCCAACTCGTGGTCCAGCACTTTGTCTCCCGTGGGAAACAGATCGGCCAACACCGTGCGGGCATCGTCGAGTTGACGTTCCAGCGGCTCGATATCCTCAGCAGCGGTATAACCCGACATCGCTGCCGGCACGCCGCGACGTTGCGCCAATCCTCCCAAACCGAGTTGCATCAGCCGTGTCGCGCGGATTTTTAATTCAGCAGGATGATCGCCTTTGAGCGCCAACTGAGCCGCCCGAACCGCATAGAGACTAATCCGAGTTTGCGCGGGATCGCGGCGAAACAAAAAGCCGGCCGTGTTAGAAATAATGCCCGACCAACCCAATTGCGGGACCGCTTTTCCCAGCGCGCGAAATGTGGCGTCGTCCAACTCACCCACAGCCCGCATTGCCGCGTGCCGTACAAACCGATCCCGGTCCACCAGCGATAACGACATCGCCGGCAACAGTTCCCCGGAGTTCGCAGCACCGGCTCCGCTGGCAAACGACTCCACCGCAAACCGCCGCACGGTGGCGTCGGGATCGATCAAGTAGACCTGCAGTACCTCCGCATCCAATTCCGCATCCGGCTTGCGACCCAACGACCAAGCCACGGCAGCGCGGACCGCGGGCGACGCAGTCGTCGCAGCCTCGCTCGCCAATTCCCCGGAAATTCCGGTGTAGACTTCCGTCAAAATCTGCACCGCGCGAATCCGCTGCGCGTCGGACAACTGCGTGTCGAGCACCGCTTTCTCAAACGGTCCCACCCCCAATTTCTCCGCCACCGGCATCCACGCCTTGCGCGACCAACTGCTCAGTGGCTGCGGCGCATCCAAACAGGTCAGCAGTTCCTTTTGATCCGCAGTGGCTTCTTGGTCCGCAGCGACTTCGTCGCTTGGCTCTGCCGTGGTCTCCGCATCAGGTTGAGCATCACCTTCCGCCGTCGCTGTCTCCGGTTTCGGTTCGTCGCCGTCATATTGAATCCGATAAACCCCGCCCCGCGTCCCTCGTCCACCCACGCTGACGTACAGACTGCCGTCGGGGCCCACTTCGATATCAGTCGGCGCGAAACCAAATTCTCCTTTACCCGTAATAAACTCCACCGGCTCGCTGGAATAGGTCGAGCCTTCAGGCGCTAGCGGCATGGCGATCACCCGTCCGAAGGTCCAATCCTCGACGAACAACGCACCGCGATACTGTTCCGGGAACTGCGTGTGGCGATAAGAGACCACACCCGAGGGCGAACCCCGGCCGAATGCTCCCACCACGGGCGGCATGTCCAGAAAATAATCGGGAAATTTCCAATTCCGGCTGACCCAACCCGCATCGCCTCCCGGCACAACATGAAAGACCCGCGTCGGCCGATACCAAGGGAGCGAAACCTCGCGTTCGCCGTCGCTGTCGAAGGTGAACAGATCTCCAGCTTCGTTGAAGTCAAAGTCATAAGCATTGCGAAAACCATCGGCGAACACCTCGCCGCCCGTCAGATTTGGCTTGAGTCGCATCACCACACCCGCCCGTGGATGTTTCACCGGCGAACGGGGTAACGTCACATATTCGTCGTTCACTCCGCTCATATTGCCGGCAATCAGATACCACCAACCATCGGGGCCTTTGCGAATCGCGTGCGGACCGTGTTCGCCGCCGACTTCCGTCTTCAAAAACCGATCCGGCGGTCCGTCGGCGACTCCGTCAGCATCTCGATCGCGATAACGCAATAAGCCTTTCGCATCGACGCACAACAAATCATCGCCATGAAAATACATCCCCTGCGCGCCACTCTCGGGACCGTCAACAAACTGCTGAGCTTCATCCGCTCGGCCGTCCCCGTCACTGTCGATCAACCGTTTGACATACCCGCGTCCCGAAACGACCAACCGCCCCTGCGAATCGAACGTCATCGAGAACACATCGTGCGCCAAATCGTCATCGGCAAACAGCGTGGCCGTAAACCCTTCAGGAACCGTCAACGAAACCGGTTCGTCGGCCGGTAATGCAGCGGGCAGGAAAGCAGTAACGGCGAGAAAAAGCAAATGGCATCGCGAGGCAAGTCTCGGCATGGATCGGCGATCTACGAAGCATGAATTAGGAAGAGCACCGCACACGTTTCGGCGGTGGAGGGCACAACAGAATGAAGAGACCGGCAACGGCCGCACCATTCAATGCCCCGCATCTTACTCGCAGACCCCATTTTCAAGCAATGCGGCCTTTTTTGGGGGGTGGCAGTAGGCGGTAGGCGGGACAAATTGGGGTGGTTGACTTGGTTTGAGTTCTTATTCCGCTGGATTTACTGGTGAGTCCTGACCAGGAATGTCACGTTAGGAGAGCACTGCTTTGCGGATTGTTTTCACCAATTGTGGTTTTAAGCCCTCTTCTCGTCGAATCGATAGAAAGGAATTGATGACGTTGATGATTGACGATTGCTCCAACATTTCCTCATCCAGGAAGTTATTACCGTGAAGCCATGTTGCGACTTCTCCCCAACTCCACAGCTTCTGGCCCGATTTTGTGTCGCTCATGGGAGGCGGAAAATCCCCCGGGCCGCGTTGGCCCGAGACATATTGGTGCACCATTTGGCGGGAAACGGATAGACGGCGGGCGATGTCCGATTGCGTGACTTGGTCAGCCTCATCAATCCGCCACACTTGGTATCCCCCCCGATGCACGTCAGCGATGGCCGACAGCACGCCTTCAAGAAACGAATCCGCTTCTCGATCGAAGGCGATGAAGACACGACCGCAACTTGAGCCGCACGTCCCATCATCGCAGCCCGCCTCAAACATCGCATTGGCAAATTCGTCCGTGGACTCGGTCATGCCATCAATGAACAACGTGAATTCGTAGGTTTTCAAAAATCCCCCTTTAGTGCGGGCAACGGTCAACAGCTCGCATCAGTCGTCGCGCATGGTTCTGTGCATTGCGCGGTGTTGAGTAAATGTTTTCGATGCAGCCGCCTCGTTCATTGTGCGGGCAAAACATTCTCCCCCATGTATGCCCGTGCGACATCACAATCATCCAACCGTTTCGTTCCGCGTACTGGACGGCTTCTTCAATGTGCTGACTGGGATGTCGCGGTCGGCTCATGTGTATTTTGAATTGTATTGCCTGCTTGACGTTTGTCAATCTGATTGTCGCGAGGTACGCACCCAAAGGCAGTTTCACGCATATATAACGCTAGCCACAATCAAAACCACCGCGATACAAAAGCCCGCGGCGATGGCTTGTCCGATGGGAGTGCGGAAAAACGATTGGATGCCGACGGTGAGCGACCGTTGGGACGTGAACTCGAAACGATATCCCTGTTCGACGACGACATCATCGAGAACTTCGACCTCCGCCAATGTATCCGACAACAGTTTGTCCTGATCCTCAAGCCGGACAGTAGTGATGTCGGCTAAACTGACCGGGTCGCTAAGCTGCCACGTCAATCCGTCTGCCGCAGAGGTGTCCGGTTTACTGCCCAACCTCACCTGATCGCCTCGATTGAGAAGCAAGATCAACCGGTAATCCGGCAAAGCTTCCTTTTGCTTGAAGAACGGCAACTCATGGTCGCGCGGTTCAGCTGCCGGGTCGAGAGCGGTCACCGTGATCGACGTCAAACCAGTGCTGCGTATTGCTGCCAGGATCACACACAATGACACGCTGATGACAATCACACCGACGGCTCCCCAACCGGCAATTCGCCAAGGGGAAGTATTTGGCGGGATGGCAGCATCGGAATTCGGTTCAGCCTGAGTCGCCGTCATGGGGTTTCCTTTGGTTTCATTTAGTTCACGGCAGACAGGAGCTTGCCTACGGTCAAGTTTTTCTACTGATCGAACGATTGCACGATATGCATTTTTAACGCACCACCTGTTTGGAACCATCATACGTAATCGCTTTATTTCGGTCGGCAACCATTTCCCAATCCATCCGGTGCGGTGGTTCCAGATAGTGTTGGTAAGCGACCGCCATCTGGCGTGCGACCTCCAAATACGGGACTCCTCCAAAGCCCGCGCCCATGGCCGGGAACACAACAGTGTTGATCTTTTCGTCGCTAGAGGCATTGTGTCGGTATACCGTCAACAATGATGCCCACGTTGCCGCATAAACTTTGTCGGTGTTTTGAATCGATCCAGGCACCCGCATTGTTGGTGCGTGTGCTATGAACGGATAACCCACTTTTCCGGTCGGCTCGATCATCGCCGTGCCGATCGGCTGTTCGCCTAAATACTCGTCCAGGATTCGATTCTGGATTCGTTGCATTAAATTTTCACCGTGGAACCGAACGACCGCTGCGTCGATACCAGCGTTCATGATTCCAAAAGAATTGGCAGCCGTCACGAAGCAATCATGAGGCGGTAGATCCTCAAACCATGTCTCAATCACCGTCACGCAAGGTAAGTCCGCAAACCGCGTACGAAATGCATCGCACATTTCCGCTTCCGGGTGAATTAGCCAAATGTCGATGGGTAAAGGCATGCTTCAGGGATTTCGTTGAGAGGCGTGTGGAAATTTTCTGTGTGTTGGAATTATTCGTCACTATATTAGACGTTACCTGCTTAAACTCGGTTCGTAGCAGACATGAGCCTTGTCCTTCGGAATTTCGTGCGCAGAACGCGACATCCTACCCCCTCCACCCCACCAAGTCACGAAATTTCCATCACCCCACCACCCGCGGTCGCAATTCCCCGTCCTAGCCACCATCGCCACCCCGGCAGCGTATACACTGCCAAACTCGCCGCACACAGCCATTTCCGCTGCCAAGTTGCTTTTCTTCGGCCGCTGGATTTGCTAAGCATGGACCAACAGGAATCGGCGAAAGACCGCGGGGGACGCGGCTGGATGCCTTGACGTCCGTAGACATCGCTAGGAGTGAACGCTTCGTGTCCGGGAAGCTATCGCAGACAATCGAACCACTGAAACTGGCCAACAATCCCCGCAATCGGCGTGGCGCCTGGACTTGGCGCTGGATGGCCCTGTTGCTGTTCGCCGCTCTGATAATTTCCGGCGGCCGGCTCAATTCCGCCTGGGCGCAGGCAACCGCTACAGACCATCCCCCAGCTGCCGGGGAACAAGCAGCGGGCGACGCCGCCCATGCAGAAGGCGCTGCGGAAGACCACGAAGAAGGTCACGAAGAAGGCCACAGCGGGGGGCACTCCGATCCGGTCGCGCCGCTATTGGCCGGAATCTGCATCATCCTGTTTTTGGCCAAAGTCGGCGGGGATCTCGCCGAACGGGCCAAAATGCCGGCCGTCCTGGGCGAATTGCTCGTCGGCGTACTGATGGGAAATTTCTTGCTACTGACCGGCTCTGACGTCCTGGAATTCCTCAAACCACCCAACGGCGAACTATTGATGGGGGAATTGGTATTTGGGCCCCAGGAAAAAATCGGCGAGTTTGTCTCAAAGCGGATGGAACCCGGCGCGACGCTCGACATGCTGGCCCGCGTTGGCGTGATTCTGTTGTTGTTCGAAGTCGGTCTTGAAACCAGCGTGAAGCAGATGCTTTCCGTCGGCAAATCGTCATTGTTCGTCGCCGTGCTGGGTGTGATCGCCCCCTTCGCGTTGGGATACATCGTTTCCAGAATGATCATCCCCGACGCCGGTAGCAACGCTCACTTATTTATTGGCGCCACATTGTGCGCCACCAGCGTGGGCATCACCGCCCGCGTGCTCAAGGACTTAGGGAAGCATCAAGATAAAGAAGGCCAGATCATTCTCGGCGCTGCCGTGATTGACGACGTGCTCGGATTAGTGATTTTGGCAGTTGTGACCGGAATCATCGAACATGGCAGCGTTGATCCGACCGCGCTTGGCAAAACCATCGGCCTGACGATGGCGTTTCTGGGGGGAGCTGTGCTGTTGGGGACCATGTTGATCACCCGCCCGCTCTTCAAATTCGCCAGTGTTCTCCGGGGGCACGGGCTGCTTGTGGCGACGGCGTTGGTAATCTGCTTCGGATTCTCGTGGCTGGCGAACGTGGTTGGTCTGGCTCCGATCGTCGGGGCTTTTGCGGCTGGGTTAATTCTAGAACGGGCGCATTACAAAGAGCTTGGCCAGAAGGAACACTTCGAACTCGAAGAAGCTTTGGAACCACTGACCGCTTTGCTTGTCCCCATTTTCTTCGTGCAAATGGGCATCCAGGTCGATTTACGAAGCTTTGCCAACACCGATGTCCTGACCTTGGCAGCCGGTATTACCATTGTGGCGATCATCGGCAAACAGGTCTGTTCATTCGGCGTGCTTGAAAAAGGGCTGAATCGTCCCGCTGTTGGTTTGGGAATGATTCCCCGCGGCGAAGTCGGTCTGATCTTCGCCTCCATCGGCCGCGGCCTCAAAGCCCCCGGTACCGGCGAAGCGATCATCGACGACGGCACGTACTCTGCCGTGGTGGTGATGGTGATGGTCACCACCATGATCACCCCACCCGCGCTCAAATGGCAATTGACCCGCAAACAGAGCGCGCCGCCGCCTCCCCCGGAAGAGGTGTGAGGCTTGAGCGGTGAGGCGTGAGGGAGTAGGGTTGAACGTAATGACCGTCCGGCCCCCAACATCTGGCCACCGGCCACTCACCACCGGCCACTCTATTAAAACATGTCCGACGACCGCGAAGCCCGTTTGGCGCAACTGATTGATGAGCTATTGCTGCGCACGCGCGATGGCGAACAGATTGACATCGAACAGGCTGCCGTAAAGCATCCGGATCTGGCCGAGGAGTTGCGCGAACTCTGGACGACCGCCATGATTGCCGATGACCTGGGCTCCGTCGCCGCAGCTTTGCTCGAAGCGGACCTCTCGCTGACGGTCGATAGTCCCGAGAACGGCAACAATCCATCGACTCTCCCGATGCAAATCGGCAAGACGGTCGGTGATTACGAATTGTTATCCGAATTGGGTCGCGGCGGAATGGGGGTCGTTTATAAGGCCCGGCAAAACAGCTTAGGCCGAACTGTTGCCTTGAAGATGATTCTCCGCGGCGACATGGCCTCCGACATCGACTTGGCGCGGTTTCGCGGCGAAGCTGAAGCTGCGGCGCGGCTTGATCATCCGCACATTGTTCCGCTATTAGAAGTCGGCGAACACGAGGGTCGGCCCTACTTCAGCATGAAGTACATCCCGGGCGAAACGCTGTCGCAACGCCTGATTGCCGGGCCGCTCTCCTCAAAAGCAGCGGCGGAATTGTTGCTCCCCGTCTGCCGCGCCATCGCTGCTGCCCATGCGGGCGGAGTGCTGCATCGCGATTTAAAACCGGCGAATATCCTCATCGATACCGAGGGCCGGCCACACGTCACCGACTTCGGCTTGGCCAAGCAGATGCGCGCTGCCGAGGACCCGAGGACGATGGCGCAAAGTCTCACCCACAGCGGCGCGATTGTTGGCAGTCCCAGTTACATGGCCCCCGAACAGGCCGCCGGGAATCGCGGAGACATCGGTCCAGCAGGCGACGTCTATAGCCTGGGCGCGGTGCTGTATCACATGCTCACCGGTCGTCCGCCGTTTCAAGCAGCTACGCCCGTCGATACGTTGTTGTTGGTCCTCGAACAAGACCCATTGCCGCCCCGTGTCTTGAATCCGGCAGTCGATCCCGACTTGGAATTGATCGCGCTCAAATGTCTGCAAAAGCCGATTGACCTGCGTTACTCAACGGCCGACGAATTGGCTGATGACCTCCAGGCGTACCTACGTCACGAACCGATCTCCGCTCGCTCCTCGCACATCACGCAAATCGTCGGCCGCTTATTTCGCGAAACACATCATGCGTCGGTGCTGGAAAACTGGGGCGTGCTGTGGATGTGGCACAGCTTGGTGCTGTTGGTGCTCTGCCTGCTCACCAATTGGATGCAACTGAGCGGTATCGAATCGCGGTTGCCCTATTTAGCGGCTTGGGTGTTTGGATTGGGGACCTGGGCGGCCGTCTTTTGGAATCTCCGCCGCCGCTCCGGACCGATCACGTTTGTCGAACGCCAAGTCGCCCACGTCTGGGGCTCAAGCATGGTCGCCAGCACGCTGCTGTATCTGGTGGAATATTTAATGGGGCTCACGGTGCTGGAACTCTCGCCGGTGTTGGGCCTGATCACCGGCATGGTCTTCGCCGTCAAAGCGGGAATCCTCTCCGGCCGCTTCTATGTCCAATCCGCCGCGCTGTTCGCCACGGCAGCAGTGATGGCACAGTTCCCGACCTACAGCATCTCAATTTTCGGCGTGGTCTCGGCGGCCTGTTTCTTCTTCCCGGGGTGGGAGTATTACCACCGGTATCGCGGGAGGTGATATTCGGTAGGTCATGCTGTGCATGACGAAACTCTTTGCGGGTTGCCGCCATTAGAAAAGTCAGCAGTCGCACCGAGCGTCTTGGAAACCGCGTCCTCCCCTCCTAACCGCTATAACCGTTAAAGTCAAGCATCGCTAAGTGTCGAGACTGAAAGAGACGTCCTCTCCACTTCAGCGCGATTTGCCTCGCTGCATCTCAAAAACCTTCAAATCAGTAACTGCGCAATGCCGTGCATCCGCCGGACTACGTCTTTCATTCTGCGAACAATGCTGCTTGCCGGAGTGTTGTTGGGTTTATGCGCGTATGCGCAAGGTGACGATCAATCTCAAAAGTCCGAGCGTGATACGGTCTTGGAACTCTCGGAACGAATTGATACGGCGGAATCGGAATTGCGCGGGCTGAGGCGACGACTCGAGGAATTGGGGGCGCCGCAATCGGTTGAGGCCGCTGGCGAGGCGGGCGTTGTTCAAATTGGGGAAGCGGCTTTCCCGGAAGAAGAACCCGCGCTGCAAACGAACTTCGTTCGGCGTTCCTGGCAACAGGGATCTTCGTTCATGGATTCGCTTCAAGTTGTCGACGGAGAAAACCTGGATCCGCGCTTCACCAACCAGCAATTCGAGGGGGAAGTCACCTTTGATAGTCGCGGAGCGCGGTTCTATCGCTCTCCTGATTTTGATAAAGGAATCATCATCGAAGGCGAAGGCGCCGCGATGAAGATTGGCGGATTTGTCAAAGCCGACTTGATTCACGACTTTGATCCGATCGACTCGCAGGACACCTTTAACCCAGCCACAATTCCCATCGGAGCAGCCCCGCGACAAAACACGCACTTTCAAGCCAATACGTCGCGACTCAGTTTTGATACGCGGTGGCCGACCGAATACGGGACGGCACGAGCTTATATCGAAGGGGACTTTTTCAGCGAAGGAAATCGCTTCCGCCTCCGCCATGCCTTCGGCGAGATGGGCAAGATCATTGTCGGCCAAACCTGGACGACGTTTACCGACATGCGGTCATTGCCACAGACACTCGATTTCGAAGGTCCGGTCTCAGGAATCTCACGTAGACAGGCACAGATTCGCTGGACGGAATCGATTTTTATCGAAGAGCTCACGTGGGCCACAGCGCTGGAAAATCCGCAAGTTATTTTTGAACTGCCGGAAATGGTGCAAGGCGAACCGCGGACCGAGTCGCCGGATCTGGTTTCTCATTTGCGGTACACCACCGATAATGTGCAACTGCAAGCAGCCGGTGTCGCTCGCCAGCTTGGCTTTCAACCGACCGGCCAACGCGTGAAATCGGAAACAGCCTGGGGGTTCAACTTCACCGGTTATATCCAACCGACGGAAAGCGATGCTGCCTATTATCAAATCTTGTTCGGCGACGGCATCGGAAGTTATCGCGGCCTTCCCGATGTCGCCCCGACCGGTCCCACATCCGCCTTTTTGTTGCCCACGTTTGGTTGGCTGGTGGGCTACAAACACAATTGGACCGAGGAGCTGATGTCGAACTTCATCTACAGCCAAAGTCGCTTGTACCCCTCCGACTTCCAGTCACCCGATTCCTTGCGCGAGACGACGTATCTGGCCGTGAATGTGATTTGGAATCCGACGGAGCGGTTTTTTATGGGCGTCGAATACCTCTATGGAACCCGTGAAGACGTTGATGGAGGGCGGGGAGAGGCGAATCGCATCCAATCGAGTTTCGGGTTTTATTTGCCATAAGTAGTCCAATTCTTCTTCTCAGATCTGGACTCCTGCAGAAGACTGAATTCCCAAGATCGGGTCAATGCGCGACCGAAAGCTTGTCCGTTGTTCCAGCACGGCGTCATTGCACCGCTTGATCCGCGCGCCATGTATTTTATGGCAATCGCTCATCGGTTGGGGTACGATCGCTTCCGACAAGCATCGTCGACGGCAGGATTGCGTCGATTCCGATCGAGCGCATGCTAGATATGTCTTTCTGGACAAATCCCCAAATGGACAAACCCGAAATGGATAACGATGAAACGGAACGTTGGTATCGGGCAAGACTCGAAACCGACCCCGACGACGCTCAGACAATCCGCCTATTTGCGATTTTCATGCAATATACGCGGAAGGACCTTGACGAGGCAGAACGACTCTACCGGAGAGCCTTCGACGTTTCACCCACTGATGTCAAAATCATCGGGAGCCTTGCACGATTTCTTTCTTCGGTGCGAAATGAGTACAACGAAGCTGAACGTCTCTATCGGACCGGTCTCGAATTTGCCCCTGATGACGCCAGACTTAATAGCGGCTTGGCATTCCTTTTGGAACGTGCCCGGAAGGACTACGACGCCGCTGAGCATCTCTACCAGCGGTCGATCGAACTCGCTCCCAACAATAGCATGTACCAGTTCCGATTCGCTGAATTCCTCCATCATGTGCGCAAGGATTACACCGCGGCGGAATCATTCTACCGTAAAGCTGTCTCTCTCCGTCCCGACGACGAATATCTCAACGGCCAACTCGCGGGATTTTTATATCATGTGCGGAAAGACCTTCAGGATGCGGGGCTGTTCTATCGCGCGGCACTGGAACTCGACCCCAACAATCCTAACACCATCGACGACTATGCCTCGGCCCTCCTCGAAAATGGGCAGGTCACCGAGGCGGCGGCGATTGTCGATCGCGCTTGCGAGATAAACCAACAAGCCAATTCTCAAGCGGGAGCGATCGCCGTTCTGTATCAGTCGCTGATTCGTCGGTTGAGCCAAGAGGACGATCAAGCCTCGTTGGGAACTCTAAAGTCGCTCTTGGCAGTTGGCTTCACTCGTTATTCCGGTGAGCTGGAAAGTCACCTCACCTCCCTTACTACCAAGCTGTGTCCGCAAGACCAAACTCTGTACGAGACTCTCGGGGCAGCAATTCTTGACGAACAAAAAGTGGGCGATCTGGAGACCACCGAACGCTGGCAACAAATCCAATCACTGCCACCGAATTCGCCAACCTCGTAGGTCATGCTGTACATGACGAAACGAAGTGAGACCCTCTACTGACTATCAATCAGGTAGCTGCTCGACTTGCCGAGCAGTTAGAATTTAAAATCCAAATCGTCCGCTCCGCTTTCCGGGACGGTGACTTCGAGCGTCGATGTCTTCTCTGTCGCAAATTCAGCCGGAAGGATCTCGGTGGCTACCTTATAGTAGCTGGGCTCTTCTTCCGTATGGTGCTTGGTTTTTTTCTGGACATACTCACTTTTACGGACAGTCACAACGTGTTTGCCGGCAACGGCGCCGTCGTTGTCTTCATAGGTCGTGACGTAATACCGCCCATCCTCATCCGTCATGCCTTGAGCGGAGATGCTCTTTCTGACCGAGTGGAATATCACGGTGGCCCCTTCAACCGGCTGGCCGTCGAGTGTGACGACTCCCGAAGCGGGATAGACCGTTTCACGGGCTTCGACCCATTCATCCGTTCCACTACCACAACCAGCTAAGAAGAGTAGTGCACCGACGACAATCAATTGGAATTTTTGAATTCGTTTCATCATGATTCCTCAAACAAAAAGGGTGCCGTGTCGCGAAGCAATACGGCACCCACTATTTTAAACAAACCCATCCATTTTCGTTTAGAATTCTTGCGTTACTTCTCCGCCTTGCATCGTTCCCAATGCACCCCAGACGCCATACGGGCTGATCCCGGAGGTGACTTCAAGGGCACCTTGGTCGCCGGTGTCGATGTTTTCGTTGATGAAACGCACCGAGCCATCGGCCAAACAGGTGAATACGCCGCCGGTATGGCGACTTGACGGTGGAAACATTCCACCCGCCCAGTGGCTATCGGCTTCCTGGCAGGAAGGACCGTTCGGAGGCAGCATCGTATTAAACCGCGTAAAGATCGAAGCTCCATCATTCCAACGCGCGCCCCGGTAACCATCGTCAGTATTGATCGGGACCGCCGGTAGGAATTCACCATCGACAAATTGCGCCCGACAGTTGGCGGGCGTGTCCGTGGGGGCGCCGCCAATGTCCGCCACACGTCCCAAATCCCGGTCACCAAGAGGTGTCGCATGTTCGGACATCATGAGTGTGTTCGACGTGCCGTCGACGACGTCGCGGATTTGATTGAAGGATTGCTTGGAGAAGATTCCCCGCGCATTCGTGCAGTCACGACCATCCGACAGTTCATCAAATGAACACATCAGTTCGGATCCGTCACCCGAGCAGAAGTTGTAATTGGTCATCGCTTCACCGCCCGATCCGCCATTGAGCCGGTTTCCGTCCGAAGGACATTTCAATGCGGCAATCTGGTTGGCCCAATAAGCGGCGCCGCTCCAAGGTGCGGATGGTGCCGCTGTGTAGGCGTTGTGCAGGTTGGCTTGATCATAGTAGGGCATCAAGTCCACAAAGGCACTAATGCGGTGCCGTCCGGTCGTTGCGGTCGGGCAATCACTCGATGACCGGCAACCCGATCCCGTAGTCCCCCCTGGGAATCGCCTGTAAACGTCGTGATAGTTGTGGATCGCCAGTCCAAACTGCTTGAGGTTATTTCGGCACGTCGTTCGGCGAGCTGCCTCCCGCGCCTGTTGGACCGCCGGGAGCAACAAGGCAATCAAAATAGCAATGATGGCGATGACCACCAAGAGCTCGATCAGTGTAAAACCACGTTTCCGATTGCGCACGCTTACCATAGGGAACCTCCGGATTTCTTGAAAAGAAAACTCAGATAGAGAATAACGAGTCGCGTCTCGAAGGCTTGACCGACAAGGTGTCTACAGTTAGCGAATCAGGGAGCGACTCCGAACCTGCAACCTATTCGGTCTCTGGCCAAAGATCAACAAAAACTCACTATTTTCTGCAGGATTAACACTTCATTAACCAAGCAGTTGGCGTGCTTCATGCCGGTTACGCAAGGCAAGGGCGTAGGCCATGCTGTGCATGACGAAACGACATTGGACGTCCTGGGCACATGCGCCAGGCGGCTGACTGGTTTGCTCTTATACGCGCCGCTCGTTCCAATTCCGTGCGCACTTGCAGCGAAGTTGAGTTTGGGGATGAGGGGAAATGAAGTCGTTATTGATTCGGCTTCGATGCTGGTTTTTGTTTGATCTTGGCTGCTTTTGCCGTAAAATCGAACACGGCGTTGATCTGAAAACCGGATTGCAGCAAATACGTTTCCAAGTCAGGCATTCCGGGATGCGATTGCAACCTGTACTTGTATTTGTCCGTCCCCACCGGGATCACCGAGTTGAACTTCCAAAACGACTTCTCGAACCAGTGGTCAAGTTCCTCCTCATTCCGCCGTCCGTCACGCCACCCGATGTCAAACATTCGCAACCTGAACTCCACACGCCAATTCGGATCGAGCTTGACGTCATCGACAAAACAGGTTTCCGCGGCCGGTAGATCGCTCCCCGACTCATTCCACAAATAGTATGTGCCGACAAACCTGTCACCCTCATAAAAATCAAGACAATACTGTTTGATGATGTTATCAGTCTCGATGTTTTTGACGCGGTGAGCTGTACGATAATCGATCCTGAAGAATGGACGGTCCCCCTGCATCCACATCGAAAAGTCCCCTTTGATAGCTTTTCTAGTGGGTGACCTGTCCGTCTCGGCGGCTTTGGAAATACCAATGAAAATTGAAACCATGGAAATGCCGATTAGAAACGAACGCATTGAATTTCTCGCAATTTGGTATTCAAAAGGTATCCGTCCCGTAGGTCGTGCTGTGCATGACGATATTCTGTTAGTGATCCATTGGCACCATGAAAAATAGCGGCTGCATGATTAACGCTGCTACTCAGTTTCGCTTTGTGGTTTAGAAAGCTGTACGTCCCCAAACGTGATGAAAACGTACGAACTTCCGGTGGGGCCGCGATAGACGCCTTGCGATTCACACAGCTTCGCGGCCAATGCTGCCATGGTCCAGGCATCCTTTTCCGTCCCCGTCCACTTGCGGGTCGTTAATCGCTCCACATTGTTTGTTTCGCCATATTCCTTCACTTTGAGCGAATCAGCTTTCAGACTGTCCAAAATCGACGGATTGTCCCAAGCCCACAGCCAGGTATTGTCGTTGGTGCTAAACGAACCGATGATTTGAGCCGGCGCAACCGCTTCGGTGCCGTCGGCGTTGGAGAATTTGAGCATGCCTGTTTCTTGGTCGAGATTCCACCCATCAAACGTCCCCAAGCCCCAGGCTTCATTCGCTTCTGTCTTGGCGGACAATTCTTCCAAACTCGCGTCCAGAAACTCGCGGAACTCTTTCGATTCAGACGCAGACAGATTAGCGGTTTGATTCGAACCGCAACCAAGTACCGTCACCAACAATAAAATACTCACGATGCAGCAGGGGATTTGTTTGAACATTCTATTTCCAATTTTTATTTTAAATGGCGGAGATTTATTGGTTGGGATTATCAGTGGGACGCTGTTTATATTCGCCCGACTCAAGCATTTGTTTTAGACCGTAATAGAGCGGAGAAAAGAAATCAGTTTCACCAGAATCGATTCGCTTTTCGATGCTGTCGAACGGAAATGCCATGACCTCAACGCCTTTTGCTCGGATCGCAAATGAGGTGCCAAATGTATTCGTCACGCGGACCCATTCCATATCAAAATCCTGAACACATTTCTCACCGAACAAAGCACCAAGAATTTCCACAATCTGGGTGCGGGAATGCCGTTTCTCTCCCCGCTTCATCCATTCGGCAAAGGCTACGTCCATGTCCTTGACATCCGAGTCGGATGCCTCGCTCAAATAGGCGGAAATCAACTCCGGCCCCTGCCCGGCGAGGATCTTGAATTTCTTCCGCTCGTCATCGGTGACCAGACTCACCTCTTGGGGGACGGTTTCAAGTTCCGTCTTATGTGCGGTGGCGGGACCAGCTGGTGTTTGAATTGTGACCGGCTCGGGTTCACCAGCATTCTCAGAACATCCGGTCCCAGCAAGCAATACCATTAACGGCCAAATCTTTCGCATTGTGTCCTCATTCGCAAACGCTCGAGTTCAAACTGAAATACGCCATTTGCCGTCTGTCGCTTTGCGTATTCGAACCCAGGGCGCGCGTCGAGTCAAGCAGATTCCTAGACGAAACAAACTTCACCAAATCGCATTCCCTGGCGGAGCTTGCGTATCAGGGGAGAAGCGGAGCAATGTAACGGACGGTTTGACTCTCATCTCAACGATTTCACACTCGGAATCAGCGCCGCAATCTGATACCGTAGGAGCCAACGTCTTGTGGTGCTCGTTTTCCAATTGTTTATTATTCGTTCAGGAACCCCGCCTACCATGGCTGATTCGCATGCCGATGAAGTCGCTGCTATTCGCGCTCGGATTCGTGGAACTGGGTTGCGGAGCACTTCCGCGCGGATTGCCGTGTTGCAACATCTGCAAGCCGCCTCCGCACCATTGACGCATGCGGAAATCGCCACAGAACTTGTTCCACAAGGCTTCGATAAAGCGACCGTCTATCGCAACCTCATCGACCTGACCGATGCGGGGATTGTGTCGCGGTCCGAATTGGGCGATCACGTTTGGCGGTTCGAGGTCCGCGGCGAGGGAGCCGGGCACGATGGCGAACATCCGCACTTTGTCTGCGTCTCTTGCGGGTCAGTCACCTGCCTGGGCGATGTAAAAATCACGCCCACCAAGAAAAAAGAGTGGGCCGATATCGCCGACATTAGCGAAGTGCTGCTGAAAGGGCATTGCGTGAACTGCGCCTAAGGGCAGGGCGTGTTATTCGCCTGCGGCCAATTCGAGTTTGCCCTCAACGAAATCCAGCTCCACCAGTTTGCGCACAAATTCGCGAGCCAACGGCCCGGCGGCGTGGCCACCCGATCCCGCGTGTTGCAACACCACCACAAACGCAACTTGTGGTTGTTCAGCTGGTGCGTATCCGGCAAACCATGCATGGTCCGCACGATTGGCACCGACTTCGGCGGTCCCCGTTTTTCCGGCAATCGCTACGCCCGGCAAGCGGACCGTTTTATATCCCGTTCCGTGCCGTTCCTCGACGACACGCACCAGACCGGCGTGAATTTGTTCCAAGGTTTCACCCTTCAGACCCGCCACGCGTTGCGGATTTCTGACTGTCCAATCGTACTCGGATTCAGAATCGTTGCCCGCTGCATGAATCGACCCGACATGGCTGACCAGATGTGGCGTGACCAGATATCCGCCATTGGCCACGACAGCCATCAAGCGGGCAATCTGCAGCGGCGTCACCGTTAACGAGGATTGACCGATGGCCAGTCCTAAGGTGTCGGCCACTTGCCAACGTCCATTCCGTCCACTGCCCGACTTCAATGTGGGAAGATGGCCGCCCCGTTCGCCCGGCAAGTCAATCCCCGTTGGTTGCCCGAATCCCAGCCGAGCGGCCCAGTCCACAATCGGCTGCGGTCCGCTGCGTCGTGCGGCGGAGTAGAAATAAACGTTGCAAGACTGCTCCAGCGCCGCCTGTAAATCGATGTGACCATGCCCTACGCCATAATGCCGGAAGATATAGCAACGATGATGCTCCGGATCATCGAGATACCCCTGGCAAAAGAAATCTTGGTGCACACCGATCGCACCACTTTCTAGCACCGCCGCGGCTGTCAATGTTTTAAAGACCGATCCGGGGGGCAGCGTCATGCGTGTTACCCGTGGTAAAAAGGGGCTGCGCTGATCCTTCCGGGCGGCTTCAAAGACTTCCTGGTCCCCTTGAGCCAACAGGTCCAGATCAAACCGCGGCGCTGAGGCCGCTGCCAAGATGGCTCCGGAGTGCACATCCAACGCCACAATCGCGCCGCCGGCGGGAATCGGCAACTCATCCTTTTCTTCTTCGTCCGTTTGCGTGGGGCGACGATTCAATGCCGCGTCCAGCAGTTGTTCCGCATGACGTTGCAGCCGCGTGTCCAACGTCAAGTTGATGTCCGGACGCACCATCGGTTTGCGTTCAATTTCGGTGCGAATAATTTCCCCACGGTGGCTCAGATACCTCCGTCGCTGCCCCCGCAATCCATGCAACTGCCGTTCATAGACTCGCTCGATTCCTGTTTTCCCAATTCGGTCCCCCGTCCGGTAGTCCAACGGATCGGCCGAGCCGAAACGTGCTTTCCGCTCTGCCAATGCCTCGCCGCTGATCGGTTGGCGATAACCGATGACGTGTGCCGCCAATTCTCCGTGTGGATAACGTCGCCGCGTCGACTCGACCAGCTTCAGCCCGGGAAACCGTTCCGGGTGCGCTTCGATGTGCATCCCACGTTTCAGGTCGATTTCAAACAGGATCGTATGATAGTCCTGTTGTTCCCGCACAATAATCGGATCGAGACGTCCGCGATCCGGAGCTGTCGTCAACGCCTTCACAAAGGCGTTCCAGCCACGTTGCCAAGCAGATTGGCCGGATGGCTCCGACGTCGAAGCAGTCTCCGACGCCTGTTCCTCCTCAAATCGCTCAGCACGACGTTTTTCAACCAACTCAACAATCCGTTCCACACGTCGTTGGATGTCGCCTCTGCGCTGGGTGAGAACCGTTTCATCCATCCCGCTCAGCGCCGCCAATTCCTTCCACATGCGTTTTTGCTGCGCTAGGACTTCCCGCTCAGCGGCTTCCACAAGTTGCGTGTCGCGACGCTGTCCACGCGTGAGCCGTTCGCGGGCCTTCATCCGCAACCATTTGGGATCGGGAGGAGATTCCAGCCAGCGATAATACGCCGCCACTTGAAAATAGCCGACATCCTGGGCCAGAACTTGTCCATCCGCGCTGACAATCCGTGCATCCCGACTGGGCATCGATTCAACGGTTTCACGGATCGTGGCGAAGTCTTGTTGATACCCATCGGCCAAGTGAACCTGTAAATAGGCCACGCGGGCGATCACGATCGACAACAACACGAACACCCCGGCGAACAGACCCCACAATCTCCCGCGCGGATTTTCGTCAGCTGTCCAGGCGGAACTCGCCGAGGATCTCGTCGTATCAAAACTAGTGACACGATTCCGCATGATTGGTGTATTGGGTTTCCACATGGTTACCAGGGGATCGCCGGTCGACTCCACTGCCGGTCCTGCGCCTCATGCCCAGTGAGGTGTCGTGTGCCGCGGAGTAGGATGTTGTGCGCTAAAATCGAGGCTGTCGCAATCGCGAAGGTGTAGAGTGCATTGCCGGCCCACAAAACCCCCAACTGTTGAGCATGCTCGACCAACCTCCGCAACGGCCAATTGGCTGCGATCTCGATCCCACACAGCAAGACCACCGCCGCTGCGGCCGTGAGAAGAATTCGCATAGGCGAAATCGTTTTTCGTGGCTCCACACGTTGGAGTAAGAAGCCCACCAAGGTAAAGCCAATGAGGTTGATCCCCACAGGTCCCGTCCCCATCGCATCAACCGCCAGTCCCCAAACCGCGGCGCCGCAGACCGCCCATTGCGATCGCCGCCGATAAAAACAGGGCACGCACAGCGCGATCAGTAGATTGGGTGTGAACGGACCGAGAGCAATCGACGGGCTGAGCGTCGTTTGCAAAACCAGTAGAACATACGTCCCGATCACCCAAAACAGTATCTGCACGCGAATTCCTTTTCCAACTTGCGAACGTACAACAAACAATCTGTCAGTGCGTCTTTTGGCATGGAGTACCGAATACGACGGCAAGCCGTCGGTTTGGGAATTGAAGTGCGACGTCTTTGAATCTGTGTTTTATCTGTGTTCAATCTGTGGCTAATAACATCGTCATCTGAGAATCGGCTCCGCTGCGTGAGTTTATTGTGCCATCATTCGCAGCGGGTTGAGGCTTTGACGCAACACATGCACACTGCGTAGCGCATCAAGATTGCCCGCTGGTTCGATGAGGATGTCCCATTCCACCGCACCGGGTCGCAGTTCTGCTTCAATCACTCGTCCGTAAAACATGGGGTGGGGCAGGGCACCGTCTCCCTGGACGGAAAAGACCAAATCGCCCACGCTGACCAATTGCGTCGCCTCGATGGACCGCAGCCGACAATGCGCCGCTCCGTCACCTTCTAAACGCCCCGCAGCGCCCCAAAGCATGCCGCGATCTGATTTGCGCGCCAGCCGCGCTAATGCCTGATATTCCGGATCGGTGATCAGACGAATTGAACTGGTCCAACGCCCGACCGTATCAACTCGTCCAATCACGTTCCGCGCGCTATAGACATCCTGTCCGGCTTCAATCCCTGTCGTTGCACCCTGATCCAACAACGGTTGCTCGCCATCTAAAACGTACGCCAACGGATCCACGGCATCGCGATTTCCGACATCGATGGCTACCGCTTGACGCAGGTGATCGGCCGTTTTTTTGCTCAACACATTCGCACTTAACAAATTGGGGACAACCAACGGCAGACTGCCCCGCTTGGCGATAGGAATTCGCAGCTCCGCCTGCAATGTGTCGCGTTCCTGTTGCAGCGTAGCATTCTCGGCCAGCAATTTTCTTTCCCGCAATTCCGCACTGGCGAGATCTTGCCGTACCTGTTCCAACTCCGCGTATTCCTCGGCTTGGAATTGTGGAGCGGATTGCCAATCACGCACGCGCTGTTGCACGTCCACCAGAATGCGTTGTCCCGGTCTGAGCAGATCACGAAACGGACTGCGCAGCGCTGCTGCGGTCGACGCCGGTGATGCCGCCAGCACCAACCCGCCCAGGCAGAGCAGGCCCGCTGGCCAAATCGCGATATGTGAACGTTTCTGTCGCACGCCTAGAGACCGCTCCCTTTGCTCCCGGATTACTCGTCACCGGCATCCAGGCTTTCGCGCCATTTCGCCAAATGCTCGACACAAATTGCCGTCCCGCGGGCGACGGTTGTCAGCGGGTCGTCAATCACCCGGACGGGGATTCCCAATTGTTCGTTCATCAACGAATCAATACCCCGCAGCAACGCGCCGCCGCCGGTGAGGACCAATCCATTATCCACCAGATCCGAAACCAATTCTGGATCACATTGTTCGATTACGTTTTTCACACCGGCGATGATTTTTTCCAACGGATCGAGCAACGCCTGCCGGATTTCTTCACTGGTCACCATCGCCTTACGCGGGACGCCGCTGATTGTGTCCAGCCCACGCACATCGTGTGTCAATTCTTGTTCGAGCGGATAAGCGTTCCCCAGACCAATTTTGAGTTTCTCAGCGGTCTGCATGCCGATTTTGAGGGAAAAGTGCCGTTTCATGTAGTCGACGATCGCCGCATCCATTTCGTCGCCGGCCACTTTGAGTGACGTTCCCGCCACGATGTCGGACAGGCTCATCACGGCAACTTCGGTCGTTCCCCCGCCTATGTCGCAAATCATGCTGGCCATCGGTTCGGCAATGGGCAGGCCCGCTCCGATACAGGCGGCCGTTGGTTCTGGAATCACATACACGCGCCCCGCACCGGCGCGTTCGGCGCTGTTGAAAACTGCGCGGCGTTCAACCGGAGTAATCCCCGCGGGAACCGCAATCACCACGCGGGGACGCAACCCACGGCGTTGTCGACTCGCCTTACGCATGAAATACCGCATCATCGCTTCGCACAGTTCAAAATCGGTGATCACACCATCTTGCAACGGGCGGGCGGCGACGATCGAATCGGGGGTCCGTCCCAACATCTGTCGCGCGAGTTTCCCAACAGCCGTACCTTGCCCCAGAACGCGGCGTGTTCCCTTTTGCAGGGCAACAACAGACGGTTCGTTGACGACGATCCCTTCACCGGGCACTGCCACCAATGTATTGACCGTGCCGAGATCAATGGCCAGGTCTGGGCAGGCCCATCTGCGAAATCTATCGAGCATCCGTACTCTTAGGCGGGGTCAGGAGCGGCGTGACGTGCGGGCAGAGAAGGGGGGATTCCCGCGCGTCGCCACATTGAATTTCGGAAGGTTACGCAACGACGTCGTCCGCAACCTGTGCACTTTGTGCTGTCCAATCTGTAAATCAAAGCCGTCACGTGACTTGCAAGTCCGCAATTTGTACCGCTTGTCTCGAATTCTCGCAAGATGCACTTTGAACAGCACCGGTATCTCAAAACTTGCCTGCGGTCACAGGCAAACGGACATTGCCCTAAAACGGCGGCGCAGGTCTAATTGTTATTAGAAACTGCGGCCGATTCGTTTCGAGATAAGGCCGCCTTCCCGGCAATCAACTGTGACTACGATGAATCGACTGACACGACAACTCAATTTTCCGCCCTCTACGCTCACCCTAGCTTTGTTGTTGTCGGCCCTGGTTCTGTTGGCACCGCTGGGCGCTTGTGGAGACGAGGAGTCGCTCACAGCTCGCTATTTTGATGGACTGCGCAGCCGTCAGCTTTACGAAGTTGCCGAATTGTATGGCCGGGAGCAACTGCTTCGAGACGATTTACTGCCCGAAGAACGCCTGGAATTCACCATCGAATTGTCGCGGACTCTGGCCGACCATGCGATGCACGCCGGCGACGCACAGCAACAGGCAAAATTATGGACCGAGGCCCGCGAAATCCTCAACACGTTGATTCAGCAAACTCCGCAGCAGCAATTTTCGCTGGAGTTTCAATTGGCCCAGCTAGACGCCCTCCGCGGCCAATCGTTACGTTACCAGTCCCAAATTGCGCCCTACGATCACGTACTCCGCGACCAAGCGGCGAAAATCCTCGCCCAGGCGATCGAGCAATTTCGCGCTGTGCAACGTTCCGCAGACGCGGCTTTGAAAGGGTTGAGCCAAGCGACCAATTCCGCATCACCCTATACCGAACCGGAACTTGCCGGTTTGGTGGCGCAGGTCAAACAGTCGGAGGCAACGGCGCTGCTCGATTTGGCAATGGTGTTACCCAGCGATTCACCCGACCGCGCGGTTGCGCTGATCGACGCGGCGAAACGGTTAAAAGAGTTGCCCAGAAGCAGCAGTGGTCCGGGGAAAATCCGCGCTGCTGAAGTTCAGTTGCTGTACGCGCGCTGCTTGCGGCTGCAGCGTCACTATCAACAGTCGTTGGACTTGCTCAACCAGTTTTCCAAAGCCGGAGCGAATTCGGTGATCGGCGATCGCGCCACCGGTGAGCGGATTCGCGCCTTATTAGGCATGAAACGGACGGATGAAGCGGCCAAACTGATCGACGATTTCACAATCGCCGGCCGGGAACTTCCTGCAGAGTTGGAATTTCTCAACGTGCGGATCTTGTCCACGCAATGGCAACAACAAGTTGCTGAAGGCAATTCGGCCGCAGCAGCGGGCTTGTTGGAATTGATTCATCAACAAGCGGAAAAAGTGCAACAGCAAACCGGCGGGTATTGGGGAGCGCGGGCCTGGGCCTTATGGGAGTCCAATCAAGAATCGAGCCAATACGGAGCGGAAGTCGCGCTGGCGATTCGCGAAGCCCGCGCCCTATATGGGCATGGAAAAGTACTCGACGCGATCGAACAGTACGGCCAAGCGGCCTCGACGGCTTTTAGAACGGGACAGCGCGACTTGGCATTCGATTTGGCATTCACCCGCGCCTCGTTACAGCTTCGCACCAAGCAATACGAAGTCGCTGCCCGCGCGTTTGGCGAGTTGTATGAAAAATTTCCACTAAACGCCCGCGCCGCCGATGCGTCCTTGCTCCGCGCGTTTGCCTTGGGACAGGTCTATAACACGCGGCGCACCCAAAACAAGCGGCAAGCCTATACAGAGGCGTTGGAGCAACATCGCGAACAATTCGCCGAGCATCCAACATCCGCCGCCGCCACGTGGATGTTGGCAGAATTGGAAGAGCAGCGGTTACAAACAACCGTCGCGCTCCAATTATATCAGACGATCCCGGCCGACCATGCTCGTGGCCCCGCTTCGCGCGTCGCCATTGCCCGTTGCTATGAAAAAATCCTCAGACGACTGCAATCGCTGGGGCGACCGACGGACAGTTGGCAGGAGATTGCCACCAACGAGATTCAGGGTTTCCTGCCGCCCCAGTCCTCCAATCTAAGTTCCCCGCTCACAGAGCCGCAGTGTGAGATTGCGACCTACTTGGCCAAGATTTATTTGCATGCGACGCCACCCAATTTTGCCGCTGCGGATGCCGTGTTGGCGCGAGTGTTCGACGGACGTTCCGCTGGGGCAGCAACAAACAATTCGCCGCAATTACGAAAAACCTTGGCAGCGGCAATGCAACTTCGCGTGGTTTCGCTGGCTGGACAGAACCGGCTCGCCGATGCGGGCAAATTGCTCAATCAACTGTCGGAAACTAGCCCGGTGGAAATGTTGGGCATCCTGGGCGGCTTGTCCAAATTGGTGGAAGACGCCGGTGACGAAACAAGCCGCGATGTCGGGGCGCTCCAGCTGCAAGCGGTCGAAAAACTCGACACGCGACGCGAACAGCTGACCCCCGCCCAGGCAAAACGCTTAGACCAATGCCGAGCGCAAGCCTACGAAGCCCTGGGCCGGATTGATGCAGCGATTGAGCTCTATGAAGAGTTGCGGGAAACGTTTCCCAAAGATCGCGAGCTACAAAGAAATCTGGGGGAGGCGCTGATTCATTGCGGAACGCAACGCTGTTTGAATCAAGCAACGCAGTTGTGGGCGCGTCTGGAAACGGCAAATAAGTCGGGAACCCCGCAATGGCTGAACGCGCGCTACTATCGCGCTTTGACCGCCTTCAAGCTCAAGGATTACGACCTCTGTTACAAATTGACAGGAATCGCTGCGCAGCTTTACCCCGAATTGGGCGGAGCGGAGTTGAAGCCGCGCTACGAAGAGTTGTCCAAGCAATGTGACGCCCAGCGCGCAAAAAAATGAGACGCAATCGCCCTAAGCAGCGATTGCGTCCCGTCTGAAATTCCAATGGAACCTCTATAGCATAGACGCGTGGCTTACCACGGTGTCCGCATGTAGTAGGCACCTTGTTGCATCGTATCGGTCGGCCAGTAGACCATGGCGGGAGAGTTTTGTCCCTGCACCATCTGAGGGCGGGTCATTTGCCAGCCGAACGGAACATGTGTCTTTCGCGACGAGGGCAAGCCCCAGCCGTAATTGTATTGCTTGCAGACAACCGGCGCGAGCGGCACCGTGACCGGCACACCATACCCCTGTTGGGAATTGATGTATTGATCGCGGCAATCGTTGCGGCTAAACGGCTCATACCGGCAGTAGCGCCGACGGTAATCGGGAAGGAATCGCCTGCGGTGGCCATAGCCTCCGCCGTAGCCGTAGCCATTGCATTCGGCGCCGACATATCCCTCGGAGACAACTGTCGATGAGGTCGTTTCGGGGGTGCTGGTGGTCACAGGGCCGCCGGTCGGTTCGGGGACCGGCTCCTGCGCTTGCCCGCTATTCAGGCTGAGTGCTGAAACCATCAGGCAGGCCATCCCGCCTGTGGCAAGCACTTGAAAAAATCTGATTTGCATAGGTCAAATCCTAGGTCACGAGACGGGGGATTATTGGGAATGAGGCGGTCCGCATCACACGCGATTCCGCCCTGCGGCTGGTAGGCCGACAATCGCGGGGCTCAGTGCGGTGGCAGGAACAACGTTTTGAAGATCGAACGTTTCCGCTTGTACTTCACGATGATTTCTGTGCCCTTCAATTTGCAGTGGCCTTTGCAACCGCTCATGCCACACCGAGGACAGACATCTTCACCACATTCGTCGTTGCAGCGATTTCGGAGATGTTTGCCAGGCAGACCGAAAGGACCGGTCTTGTGCTTGTAGTAAAACGGGGGCGCCAGATAGTGATGCTCGTGAGCATACAGGTATTCGTGGGGATAGAACGCGGGGTTGGTGATGTAGGTGCCACCCATCCGCCGGGGGACGGTTTGGACCGGCATCGGATACAGACCGGCATTCATCACAGGCGCGGTCATACCCGGCCCGCCGTTGTAGCCTTTGTCCGAAAAGAAAATATCGCCAGCCTGCGCGGCTTGCGAAACGATCAGCGTCAAGGCGACCCCTGCCAGGGCCGCGCACATTATCCGTCGGGTCATCGGTTTCCCTCCTTGGGATCAGTCTGCCATTTTTGGATTCGCGCCGGGTGCGCGGTTCCGGAATGTGTTTTCGGCAACCTCACCTCCGGCGAGGCCGTTTCGAATCTGCCGTTTTGTCTCTTGGGTCGGAGCTCAACCGCACGAATCCATTCGTGATCCGGCTGAAAAAATAATCTCATCAATCGGCGCATCGCCTTGAGGCGGAACGGAGCCAATCAGTACAGAAATTCGGCTCATAATGACTACCGCAATTAGTCATTCCTTCCGCTCAGTTCGTATTCCGACCATTTTTCCGAATTCGCATGCTGGTAAGGCCTTACGACTGCCGTCGCTTGTGGAAATACCGTCATGAGGAGTACAATCCGAGCAATCGCGTAGAGTGAAAAAGTCGCTAAAATCGATACAGTCACGCTCGTGAAAAAGTAACGATTATTACGGTTGCATCAATCGCCGGAGTTGCCACAATTGGCGCCGCGGCATCGGCCCCGCATCCCGGCAATGGTGCTAACACATCGCAAGTAGTGCAAACACATCGCACGGAGGCCTCCGTCATCTCGCCGCAGTGTTCGGCAGCACGGACGCGGTTGCCTTCGCTAACTTTGACAGACAACTCGACAACTGACAGTGGCAACACTGTGTCATACGGAGAAGACATTGGCCCCGAAACGTACCCCGAAACGTAAGCAGAGCAAAAAGGCCGTCGCCGCGAAAAGCAAAGGCAGCAATTCCAACGGCAGCAATGGAAGTAACGGTGCAGATCGAATTGAGTACGTTTCCATCAGCCAGGAAACCCGTCGACGGTACCTCAACTATGCCATGTCGGTCATCACCGCCCGCGCTCTGCCCGACATCCGCGACGGCCTCAAACCGGTTCAGCGCCGTATCTTGTATGTCATGTTCAACGGTTTGCGGCTGACATTCGATGCCAAGCACCGTAAGTGTTCCAAAATTTGCGGCGATACCACGGGAAACTTTCATCCCCACGGCGATGTGGCTGTCTACGAAGCACTCTGTCGTATGGCTCAGGACTTTTCCTTGCGCAAACCGCTCATCGATGGCCAAGGCAACTTTGGCTCGATGATGGGGCTTCCCGCCGCCGCCTCGCGGTACACCGAGGCGAGACTGACCACGATTGCCGCTGAGTTGATGAGCGAACTGCGGTACCAGACGGTCGATATGCGACCGACCTATGATGCGGTCACTGAGGAACCGGTCGTCCTCCCTGCACGGTATCCCAATCTGCTCGTCAATGGCGCGCACGGGATTGCTGTGGGCATGATGACCAATATCCCGCCGCATAATCTGGGCGAGGTCGTGTCCGCCTGTATTCATATGATCGACCACTCAAACGTCACCGTTGCCCAACTACTGAGATACATCAAAGGCCCCGATTTCCCGTTGGGAGGACGGTTGATCACCGATCGCCGTTCGATGCGCAAGGTGTATGAAGAAGGCCGAGGATCGCTCAAGGTCCGTGGGGAATGGAAACAGGACCGCCAAGGCCGCAAAACCCTAGCCAACCAGTTGGTGATTTATTCCATGCCTTACAGCGTGGAGTCGGGCAACCTCGTTAACGAGATCGGCTCGGTCGTGCAGAATCGCAAACTGCCGCAACTGCTGGATGTGGTTGATGAAACCAGCGACGACAACGGATTGCGGATCGTGCTGGAAATCAAACCGGGCGCGGATCCCGAAGCGGTCATGGCCTATCTCTACAAACACACGTCGCTGGAACAAAATTTCAATTTCAATTCCACTTCGCTCATCCCCGACGGGCATGGCCTGACTGTGCCGGCGCGGTTGAATCTTGTTGAAATGTTGCAGCACTTTCTCGACTTTCGTTTCATCACCGTCCGTCGCCGTTTTGAATACCTGCTCGAGCAACTCCGCAAACGGATTCACATTCTCGAAGGTTTTGAAATCGTCTTCAATGGCCTCGACAAAGCCCTGAAGATCATCCGCAACAGCCAGGGCAAACAGGATGCCGCCCAAAAATTGATGCGGGCCTTCCCGTTGGATGAAATCCAAACCGACGCCATTCTCGTCATGCAGTTGTACAAAATCTCCACACTGGAGATTGATAACATCCTCGAAGAACTCGCCGAAAAACGCGCGGAGGCGAAGCGTATCGAGCGGATCCTCAAATCCGACAAACGACTGTGGGGCGTTGTCAAAAACGAATTGAAGGAACTGGCCGACGAATACGCTGACAAGCGACGGACCAGCATCGGATCGACCGACGAAATCGCCGAGTTTGATCCCGAAGCCTACATCGTCCGCGAAAATGCCAACGTGGTTGTCACGCAAGATGGCTGGATCAAACGGGTCGGCCGTATGGCGAAAGTCGAAAGCACGCGTGTGCGTGAAGGGGACGCGGTGCTCAACGTGGTTCCCGGCAGCACGTTGGACCAGATGATTTTCTTTTCGAGCGAAGGGGTCGCCTATACGATGCGGATCGACGGCATCCCTGCTTCGGCCGGATACGGTGACCCGCTGGGCAAGCACTTTCGCCTGGGGGATGGCGCCAAGATCGTCGCTGCCCTGTCCACCGATGTGCGATTTGTTCCCCAGGACAAAAAGAAACGCGGCCAAGCCACGCCCGCGCCGTATTTGCTCGTTGCCACGGCAAAGGGCCAAGTGCTGCGGATTTCGCTCAGCACCTTTCGCGCGATTTCCACCAAAGCAGGCCGCAAGTTCTGCCGACTCAGTAAAGGGGATCGAGTCGTCTTCGTCGAGTTGGCCACCGAGGCCGAAACCATGTTTCTCGCAACAAAGTCCGCCCGTATTCTGCATTTCCCGATCGAGGAAGTCCCGATCCTGGGCGGCCCGGGCAAAGGGGTCCGCGGCATTAAGCTCCAAGATGACGACGAGGTGCTCGGCGGCGTGCAACTGATCGCCGCCCGGGATTGCCTGCGGGTGAAAAATGAACATGACAAGCTGTTAACGTTTGGCCAAATGAAATACAACGTCACCTCCCGCGGAGGCAAGGGAGTCAAAACCAGCCACCGCACCGATTTCGTCGAAATCGTCCGTCCGCATATCGAACTCGTCGATTGGACAGCCATGGAAGAATCCGAATAACAATTTGGTAGGTCATGCTGTGCATGACGAAACTCAAGGTTTGCATCCAACGACATTCACGTCATGCACAGCATGACCTACTTTAGACTCTCTTCACAATAACTATGGCGACCGCGACATCGAAATCGAAATACACAGCCAAGAACATTGAAGTCCTGGAAGGACTCGAAGCAGTCCGCCGCCGTCCCTCGATGTATATCGGCGGCGTCGACAATCGCGGCCTGCATCACCTGTTGTGGGAAATCGTCGATAATGCGGTCGACGAATACCTCGCCGGTGAAGCGGATCGTTGCACCGTCACGCTACACAAAGATGGCGAGTCGCTCACCGTTCAGGATAATGGTCGCGGGATTCCGGTGGATAAACATCCCAAAACCAAAAAACCGGCGCTGGAATTGATCCTCACCACGCTGCATTCGGGCGGAAAATTTAGCGACAAAAACTACGCGCGCAGCGGCGGTCTGCATGGCGTTGGTTCCTCGGTCGTCAATGCCCTGGCCAGCGAAATGGTCGCCACGATTCATCGCGACGGGCATGAATGGGTGCAACGCTATAAACGGGGCAAACCGACAACTCCGGTCAAAAAAACGAAGCGGTTTCGCGGTCACGGGACGACGATTTATTTCCGCCCGGATGTAGAGATCTTTAAGCGTGTGCACTTCAATTCCACGGAAATCTTCCAACATCTGGAGGACATCTCCTATCTGCACGCCGGATTGAAGATCGTTTTTCATGACGAGACCAAGGGGGAAAAGCACGAATTCTCTCATCCCGACGGTATCGGGGCCTATGTCGACAAACTGATCGCCGACGGCGAAAAGAAATCGATTCACGAAGCGAAGTTTCAAGCGGAAAAAGACGACAAGAAATGCCGCGTCGAGGTCGCCCTCAAATGGACGCAGAGCACCGATGAGCAAATCCGCAGTTACGTCAACGGCATTCGCACCCATGGCGGCGGGACCCACGAAAGCGGCTTCCGCAGCGGCATCGTCAAAGCGGTCCGTAATTATATGGACGTGCACAAAATCAAGCCCAAGGGGATCTCGCTGACCGCCGACGACATCCGTGAAGGCTGCGTCGGTATCCTGTCGGTCTTCCATCCCGATCCCATGTTTCAGGGGCAGACCAAGGAAAGACTCAACAACCCCGAAATGACCGCCCAGTCCGAGGGGCTCGTCCGTCCGGCACTGGAAAGCTGGCTCAACAGCAATCCCACCGTCGCCGAAGAAGTCGTCGCCCGCATGGTTCTGTCCGCTCGCGCGCGGATGGCCAGTCGCGACGCCGCTTCCGACGTCCGCCGCAAATCCCCCGCCAACAAACGCGCCAATCTGCCCGGCAAACTCTTCGATTGTCGCACCAACAAACCGAGCGACGCCGAATTGTTCATCGTCGAAGGCGATTCGGCCGGCGGCAGCGCTGCCATGGGCCGCAACAGCAAAACGCAAGCGGTCCTTCCGCTACGGGGCAAGGTGCTCAATACCGAATCGATTTCCTCAGCCAAGGCCATGAACAGCCAAGCCATCAACGATCTCGTCGAGACGCTCGGCACCGGCATTGGCGATAAATTCGACCTACACAAACTCCGCTACAACCGCGTGATTTTGTTAATGGATGCCGACAGCGACGGCCACCACATCAGCACACTGCTGTTGGCATTCTTCTTCCGCCACATGCGCGATTTAATCCGCAGCGAACACCTCTTCATCGCACAGCCACCGCTGTACCGAATCGAATCGGGCAAACAGACGTTCTACGCCGCCGACGATCCGCACAAAGAAGAGATCCTCGCTTCTCTGCCGGAAAACCGCAATCCGGTCATCAGCCGCTTCAAAGGTCTGGGCGAGATGACCGCCAAACAGCTGCAAGAAACCACGCTCGATCCCAAAACCCGCACGCTCTTGCGGGTCGACATCGAAGCCCCCTTGGACGCCGACAAAACCTTCCAACAACTCCTCGGCAAAGACCCCGCCCCCCGCTACGAAGCCATCATGCAAGACGCCAGCTTGGTGGATGAGTTGGACGTGTAGACCAAAACACATCAGCTAGCACGCATTTTGCCGCCAAATCTACTATGCTGTACGTTATTGGCATCGCAATTTAAAAAATTGCGCGCAGAGACGCAAAGACGCTAAGAAAAGCTCCAGATCATAGCTTTCTTCTTTTCTTTGCGTCTCCGCGTCTCTGCGCGAGATCTTTTTTTTAATTTTTCAAACACCCCCCAGCAGGTGATCACCCCATGCCCCCACGCATCACCGCCGTTTTTGCATTGGCCATCCTCTTCTGCGCGACAACAAACCTCCCCGCCGCTGATCCACCGGCGAAGCCGAATATCGTGTTCATCATGGCCGATGACCTCGGCTACGGCGACTTGGGGTGTTACGGGCAAAAGCGAATTCAGACGCCGCACTTAGATGGCATGGCGCGCGAAGGGACACGGTTTTTGCAGGCCTATGCCGGGTCGACGGTCTGCGCACCGTCGCGGTGTTGCTTGATGACCGGCGTGCATAACGGACATGCGCGGATTCGCGACAACATTCCGCACGGCACATTTTTGCACGACGACGATATCACGTTGGCCGAAGTCCTCAAACCGGCCGGGTATCGCACCGGAGCCATCGGCAAGTGGAGCCTCGGCGTGCATGGTTCCCAAGGAAAACCCAATGATCAAGGATTCGACGATTGGTTTGGACACCTCGATCAGGACCAGGCGCATTTTTATTATCCGCATTACCTGTGGGATAACGACCGCATCAAATTGCTACGCGACAACCGCGCCGAAAAGCGAGGTGCTTATACGCACGACCTGTTCACCGAGCGGGCACTACAGTTCATTGAACAATCCGGCGACGAACCCTTTTTTCTGTATTTGGCCTACACGCTGCCGCACTGGTCCGACTTTCCCGGCAACACGCCCGAATCGCTCATTGTCCCCAGCGACGCTCCTTATACCAATCGTTCCTGGCCGCAGGTTGAAAAGAACTACGCCGCCATGATCACACGTATGGATCGTGACGTGGGCGCCATTTTAGCGTTGCTCAAAAAGCAGGGCCTCGATGACAACACGATCGTATTCTTCACCAGTGACAACGGCCCCTGTGCGACAGCCAGCCAATCGCATCGCCCCAAGTACTTCAACAGTCGTGGCCCCTTCCAGGGACAAAAACGCGACCTTTACGAAGCGGGCATCCGTGTGCCGATGATCGTCCGCTGGCCGGGACACGTTCCCGCCGGACGCGAAAGCAATCAAGTCTGGGCCTTCTGGGATGTGATGCCCACCCTGGCGGAATTAGCAGGCGTCCCCGCTCCGGAATCGACCGATGGCATTTCCATGGCGCCGGCAATTTTAGGAAAGCCGCAAAAACAACAACACGAATTTCTATATTGGGATTACGGACACTCACGCGGCAATTTCATGCAGGCGGTCCGCATGGGGGATTGGAAAGGCATCCGCAACGGCATCGATGCGGACATTGAGCTGTATGACTTAGCTGTGGATCCCGGTGAAAAGCAAAACCTCGCCACGGAGCACGCGGAGATCGTCCAAAAAATCGACCAAGCCATGCAAGATTCCTTCGTCGAAACCCCCGCCTACCCAATCGTCCATCCCGAAGACCGGAAAGGCCGTTGATGATCCTCCGGGGCTTCAGTTGCGCATACAGTCAACCTGGTTAGAAAAAGAAGACTCGCGCAGAGGCGCAAAGCCGCAAAGAAAAAGAAAAGCATTCGCAGGCACGACTTTGCGAGCTTGGCGGCTTTGCGTGAGGTTTATTTCTGTTACCAAAACATTTGCACTGAAACACAGGTCAGAACGCACGCGGCCCGATGCCTTGCATGATTTCGTCATTTAGCGAAAACAGTGCCGGGGTCCCGCCGGTATGCACGAACACCACGTTTTGATCCGCCGTGAATCGGCCTTGGCGGATGTGGTCGATCAGGCCGGACATCGCTTTGCTGCTATAAATCGGGTCGAGCAAAATGGCTTCCTGGCGGGCCATGAGGGAAATCGCTTCCAAACCGGCCGGTGAAGAGGTCCCGTAACCAGTCGGCCCGATGTACTCTTCGGACAGGTCAATGTCACTCGATTCCACGTCAACCGAAACGCCGATCAACTCGCCTGCTTCACGCGCAATCCGCGCCATATCGGCCCGTGTATCCCAGGGCCAGACGATCGGGGCACAATGCGTGATGGGTAAATTCAACCCCAAGGCTTTGCTCCCCGCCACCAAGCCGGCACCCGTCGACCCGGCGGAACACAAGTAGACCGCATCGGGTGTGAACGACTGCGCGGCTGCCTGTTCGGCGATCTCGATCATGGCCGTCACATAGCCAACCGCCGCCAACGGCTTGACAACTTTGCGGTCCCAGGAATACACCGTGCGTCCCGCCGCTGCGTATTCGCGACTGCGGTGCATGATATGTTCGTCGACTTCCGGACCGATCGCACCCTCAATGATTTCGACTTTCGCGCCGACCAGATAATCGAGCAACAAATTGCCTTGAATCGGATCAGGCCCGTTCGCCGGACGACCGCGACCGAGCACCAGATGAATATCAATGCCCGCTTTCGCGCAGGCGGCAGCGGTCTGGCGGCAGTTATTGCTGTGAATACCCGCCCCCCAGACAAAGATGTCCGCCTGCTTTTTGATCGCATCGCCCAGGATCAATTCATTGTGCCGCGTCTTATTCCCACCGAACGTCAAGCCGGTGCAGTCGTCCCGCTTGATATAAATCTGCGGCCCGCCCAACAGTTTTGAAAGTTTCGGCAGATGCTCCAGTGGTGTGGGAGTATGGGCCAACGGAAAATGCGGCAATTTCGCAACAGCAGCACGGAGTTCATCAGTGGTCAGTCGTGGCATGGTAGTTCTGTTATCGCTGTTTTGTCATTGAGTGAGAATTATAGGGAATATTTGAGCCGTACTATTACCATGCGCAGGCCAGTTTTTCGACCGGTAACAGAAATTTCAGTCATTCCCCCAAACCGTCAACCAGAATACTGTCAAACAGAATTCCCTGCAAAAACACCGAAACCCCGAAGGGGTGAGACATCCTAGCCCAGGGTAAGCGGCAAAGCCGCGCCACCCTGGGAACGCGTGTAACCGTAGAACGAACCCTGAAGGGGTTCCACATATTGACCTTTCGCTTTCGGTGAACCATGATTGCTCAACCCCTTCAGGGTTGCATCCTGATTACCTACTTCCAACCTGGGGTGCGCTCACTCCGTTCGCGACCCCAGGCTATGATGTTTTACGCCTTCAGCGAAAAACAATTTCGTCCCTTAATCATTATCGTTGAGAGTCAACTTTGGAACGACCGGCGTTGGATGTTGGCAATGCAATCAACGCGTGATCCACGCTCCGCCGCACATCGTGGCGGTGACTTCGGTTTCCGGAGCAAACAATTCATCCGCCGCCCCATTCAAGGCCACGACCGCCATGTCAGCGGATTTCCCCGACCGCAACGTGCCGATTTCGCCATCTAGTCCTAAGGCCCGCGCCCCGTTGATAGTCCCCAGCGCTAACAATTCCGCCAAGTCGACATCAGGAAACGTCTGTCGCAAAAATTGCAGTTCCCGCCACAGATTCAAATCCGGATTCGAGCCGCGGCTGTCGGTACCGATCGCGACCGATGCGCCTGCTTGCACTAGACGTTGCCAGGGATGGGGTGAGTGGCCAAAATAAGCATGCGTGCGGGGGCAGTAGACGACCGTGATGTTGGGATGCGCCGACAGGAATGCGATTTCTTCGTCATCCAGATAATTCCCGTGAATCGCCAACGCATGTTCGACATCCGCCAGCGGGCGGAGGTAATCCAGCGGCCGCGACCCAGCTGGGATGGCCGTCGGATCCCAGACGCCGAACTCACAGAGCATGTCGACAAACTCACCGCTGCCGGAGCTGAGTAATTCCAACTCCGCCCGCGTTTCCGCAAGGTGCACCGCCAAAGGGCATTGATGTTCCACGGCGAGTTGAACGAGCGCAGTGTACAACGGTGGACGCACGCTGTAGGGCGCATGGGGACTGAGACCATAAATCAGCCGGTCCTGTTGCAGTTGCTGCAAATGTTCACGAGCGAGTGCCAATTGCGGATCGTGTTGCGCAGCAGCCAGCCCCAGGATTTCTTGAAACACCACGACGCGGGCAGCGGGCGGGAAAAACTCCACAGCCTCCCAACCGGGCGAGGCGATTTCACCCAGCAGGGTCGTGCCGGTTCGTTCCGCTTCACGCTTGCCTGCGGCAACGGCACTTGTCGACGCATCGCGGCTGCGCTGATTGGCAACCAACGCGCGAATCCAATCTGTAAATGGTTTGGCCGGCGCAATCGGCTGTGATAGATCGCTAAACTCCAAATGCGTATGCGCATTGATCAACCCCGGCACAATCGCCACATCACCCAAGTCATGCGCCGCGCTGTCGGCGCGGTTATGCACAGCGGCAATCTGCCCCGCCTCAATTTCAATCACCCCACGCTCCAGCGGCGGCCCGTCTCCGGGAAACACCCACCGCGCGCGATATGTCTGTCGCTGGTTCATGCACCAAATGTAATCCAAACCAAGGCAAGATACCAAGCACCTCCCTCAAGCCTGTCCCCTCAAGCCTCAAGCCGAACTAACGCCCTGTCTTGGACAGCCGCGGCATTTACGTCATAATCAACATGTTGTCCGGCGGCGGTTGTCGTCTACGGTCCGCGTTCTTCAATGCCAACCACAAGGTCATAAAATCATGTCGCAACCCAATCGACGAACCTTTCTCCATCAAACCGCTCGTACAGGGTTGGCTCTGGCGGCCGGGGCGACCGTTTTGGGACAGTCCCGTTCAGCCGAAGCAGCGGAGGCGAAGACCGGAAATCCACTGGCCGTATTCAGCAAAAGTTTCCAGGACCGACCAATTCCCGAAGTCTGCCGCATCTTCAAAGAGATTGGCGCCGATGGCCTGGACCTGACCGTCCGGCCCGGCGGGCATATTGCTCCGGAAAACGTCGCCGAAGAATTGCCCGCAGCGGTCCAAGCGGCCCAGGATGCCGGATTGAAGGTCTATTTTTTAACAACCGCCATTACCGAGCCAAACGCGACTTCGGAAAAATTATTAGCAACCGCCAGTGAGTTGGGAATCGACCGCATCAAATTGGGTTACTACAAATACAAAAAATTTGGCGCAATGGCTCAGGAGATGGATACCGTCAAAAAACAACTGGCCGCTGTCATTAAATTGGCCAAACCGTACGGCGTGCTCCCCTGCGTGCACATTCACTCAGGCAAATCAATCCCCTCGCACGGCACGCATCTGTACGAATTGATTAAGGACTTTTCCCCCGAGGACATCGGCGCCTATGTCGACCCGCAGCACATGACCAAAGAAGGGGGCATCGACGGTTGGCGGCAAGGGTTGGATTTGCTTGGCCCCTGGATTGCCCTGTCGTCGATGAAGAACTTTGCTTGGGAAAAAACTGACCGGGACAAATACGGCCAACAACATTGGCAAACGATCAACGTCCCCGTCGCCGACGGCGTCTGCCCGGTTCCGAAATTCATCGAAGCTCTGCATGCCCTGGGATACAACGGCGTGATCTCAATGCACAGCGAATACAAAGGCCGGCACAGTTTCCAAAACCTGGACACCGACGGCTGCATCGCTCAGACGGCCAAGGACATTCAATTCGTACGGCAGTTTGTCTGAAGCATCCGACTCCCAAACCGACGGCTCTGCCGTCGCAATCGACTACCGCTTGGCAATTCAACGGAGCAAATTCATGAAGCGGTCTCTGTTCACCGTTTTCACACTACTCTCGCTTTCCACGTTCGTTGGGGCCGATGATCCGCTTGGCCCTGCGGAGGAGGCGCAGGCGAAGGATGCGCGCGATGTCATCCATACCATCTTCCAGGGCCAGTCTCCCGACAAACTTGTCTGCGACACCACGCTCCGCGCGCTGCCGGACGGGTCGTGGGTCATGGTGATGCTCGGTGGAGGGGACAAGGAACCATCGCCGCGAAACCGGATCTTTCTCACCCGGAGTCTGGACCAGGGGCGGACCTGGTCGGAGATGCAGCCGATTGATTTTGGTGTCAAGAAAAATGATCCCAACCGCGCTTTGGTCCCCACTGAATTGATGGTGCACGGCGAACGCTGCACCCTGTTTTTTACAACGCATGACGGCCGTTTCGGTGAGGCGCGGACATGGCAGGCACACAGCAACGACTCTTGTCGCACTTGGTCGGCAATGACCCCCGTGCCCGATCCGTTGCATAAAGCTAGTTTCATACGGAATCACATTGTGACCCGCGACGGACGCATCATGCTGCCGTTTCAGTTTTATGTCGGAGAACGTTTCCCCCACAATCCGCGTAACGGCGTGATGATCAGTGAGGACGACGGCAAAACTTGGTCCGTCCACGGATGGATTCGGCTGACCGACAATGACAAATACCGTGGCTGGGCCGAAAACAACATCGTGGAGCTGGCCGACGGGACAATTTCGATGCTGATTCGCGCCGACAATTTGGGGGGCGTCTTGTATCGCGCCGACTCGCACGACGGCGGCAAGACCTGGCCCGATTTCGCCACCAAGACCGACATCCCCAATCCCGGTTCCAAAGCCACGTTGTATCCTCTCGGCGGCGACCGCGTAGCGATCTTGCACAATCCCCACCCCAAGCAGCGCAATCCGCTCTCGTTGTGGATCAGCGACGACGGTATGCAAACCTGGCCGTATCGCCGCGTCCTGGTCGACTCTCCCGGCCGCTTAAATTATCCCGATGGATTCGTCAGCCCCGACAAAGAGTTTCTGCATTTCGCATTTGATGACAACCGGCACCGCGCGGTGTATGTCGGTGCCAAGCTACCGGCTGCGGATTAGCGGCACTGTAACGCAGGGCATCTATGTATTTCACACAACTCCTGCTGCTAGTGATTGCAACAGCGGCTGATGAACCACTCCGTTTGGCAGAGGAAATGGTCGCTATCAATGCCGATGAAGCAAGGATGTGAGCCATTTGAATTTGGGGACTCTTTGTCATGCAGTGGTTTCATCGCACAATCGAACTGTTGAGAAAACATTTTGACAATGTGCGTTTACGTGCGCCTATCACGGAGGACGAGATTATTGGTTTACAATTCCAACGCAGTACGGCAGCGGAGGAATTAAAGTATTTTTACACCCAAACGAACGGACTCGCCGTTGGACTCCATGATAGTGTAGTCGGGCTGATTTTCGAATTTGAAGAATCCCAGAAATTACTCTCTCTGATTTCACATAGGGATGGTGCGTATCAGCTACTGCCGGTTCGGGGCGACGGATGCGGTGATTACGACTGCTTAGTGATTGGGGGAGGCATCGCTGAGGGGGCTGTCGTTCTCTATGATCATGAAGTCAATGAAGCTCCCTCGCATTTGTTAGCGGGCTCGTTCGCATCCTACTTTCAGTTGTGGGCCGATTATCTCACCACGAAATATCAAGCTAATGGAGAAATTGACCAACGGTATGTCGCTCCTAAGCTTGAAGCATGGCCTTGGCTGGGAGAACCTCAGCGGAGGCATCCTTGGCCATTTGATGAGGCGTGGCTCAAGGTGAATGATGAGAAAGCGGCAAAACTTCTCGAAGACGCTGCCACACGGTCCTGGCTGAACAGACAGAATGATTTGACGTGATGAAGTACATAATTCATCGACAACGTATTATGAGGCAGGGCTGATGATGGAAAAACTTTGCAACTCGCTGATTGTGTCGTTTCTAATCACAGCGGCCTCTGCCGACGACCGTCTCGGCCCGGCCCAAGAAACCATCGACATCAAATCCGGCGACCTCACTGTCCAATTCCGCGACAATTCCGCCTCGCCCAAGATCCTCAGCGGCGTGCAATCGCTGTTCAATCAGCGCGACGCGCCGGGATACGATGCCTATGATCCCGACGGACGCGGCGCCTCGGCGGGGCTCAATTTTGAACACATCATTTCCGGACACCAAACGCCCCACAACAAATTCACGCCGCGTCATGGGCGCTACACACTGCACCGGTTGCCAGATCAGAATTCTGTGCAACTGGTGCGCCGCGCCGAAGACAGCCCTTGGAAGGTGAGTAGCACCCTGACCTATAAGGTCACCGCGCCACATTACATCGACTTCGAATTTCGCTGCCGGGTCCATGACGCACAATTGTTCGGTGAGCGGGGGTGGGCGTTGTTTTTCTTTGCGAATTACATGAACGACGTTGCCGAGGTCCCGCTGCATTTTCGCGGCATCAAGCAGCCCGGCGACGAGGAAACCTGGATCGCCGGCGACGCACCGGCCGGACCGGCCGATTGGAACGGCGGGGGCACCTATCGGCACGTCGACGCCGCCCCGTTGGAGTATGACGACGACGTGAAGTTTCGGCTCAATAGCTGGAGCTACGACGCACCGCGATTCACCAAACCGTTTTATTACGGGCGGGTCGCACGCGACATGACGTTGATCCTCATGTTCGACAAGGCGCACACGCCGGTCGATGAGATGCGGTTGAGCCTGTTCAAATTCAAACTCCCCCAGCATCCCCGCCCCGCTTGGGATTTTCAGTACGTCGTGCACCGCGTGGAAGAAAATCGCGAATACGGCTTTCGCGGGCGGCTGGTCTGGAAAAAGTTCGTCAGTCCCGCCGATTGCCTTGAGGAATACCAAACCTGGGCAAAGAACTTGCCAGCCGACCCTGCCAATGGCAAGCCGTCCAGTTGATTCTTCACAGCTTGAAGATTAAAAACACCACATGCCAACTTTAAAGAAAGCGGTCACCGCCGCCTGTTTGAATCTCCCGGTCCGGGAAACCCTAATCGCCGCCTCCGAAATCGGGGCTGAGGGGGTGCAGTTCGATGTACGGACCGAATTGCGTCCCTCCGATCTGTCACAAACCGGCCGCCGGCAGTTCCTGAAATTCCTCTCCGAAATGAATCTGGAGGTACCCTCGCTCCGCTTCTCCAGTCGCCGCGCATTTTACAATGCCAACGACCTGGAACGCCGCATCGCGGCTACCAAAGCGGCGATGGACTTCACCTATCAACTCGGCGCCAAGATCCTCACGCTCCGCATCGGACGCATCCCGACCGATGCCGAATCACCCGACTATTTGATTCTGCGTGAGGTGCTCAACGGCATCGCCCGCTATGGAAATCATGTCGGTGTCGCCGCCGCCATCACGCCCAGCGGCGATAATCCGGCCGATTTGGCGCGGTTGATGGGAGACATTACCGAAGGCCCGTTGGGACTCGATTTCGATCCCGCCGGTTTTTTGATGTCCGGACACGACCCGGTGCCGATGCTGCGCGAATTGCACCAATGGATCTTCCATGTCCAAGCCCGCGACGGACTGCAAGACGCCTCCGGCAGCGGATTAGAAGTGGAGTTGGGCCGTGGAGAGATCGATTGGCTGGAGTTCGTCGCCACGCTGGATGAAATCGCCTATCGCGGCTGGCTGATCGTCACCCGCACACAAGGCGAAGACCGCGCCGGCGACGCCGAACGAGCCCTAAAATACCTCCGCAACATCGACGCCCCGCAATAAGCCGGTTGCGTCCCAATAGAATTCGGTTCAATTCCCATTTTGTGCGGCCCCACACGGTCACGTTTTTTTTAATCCGTGTTTCTTCCGTGTTAATCCGTGGCTAAATAACTTGCCCTATGATTGCGTCCCTGACGTGATAATCTATTTGGGACGGCGTTCCTCCACCCAATCTTGTTGTGGAACGCGTTCCGGATGCTCTTCCGCCCAATCTGGTTTGGGGAACCACCGCAGCTTGCTGTAGCGGCGATAGGTTTCCCAGATGTCGCCGCCATCACTAGCCGTGACCCGCGCGTCGCCGGTCTGTTTGAGGTAATCCATCAATTGCTCGGAAAGCTGTCGCTGCACGTTGGCAAATTTTGGATCACCAGCCAGATTGTTCAAGCAGCCGGGATCGGTGCGGATGTCGAACAGTTCCTCCGCCGGTCGTTTGTCGACCGCTAGGTGGAAGAAACGCGAGATCTTCGGATCGTCGCGGTGTTCGATCAGAAAATCGAGAGCGGGGCAGGCATCAATGTCGTGGTATCCGCCGTGTTCCGGACCTAGATCGTCGTTCGTCACAGCGGCCGCTTTGGCGGACTGCCCCTTGCCAAATTTCCGCGGCGCGCCGGCCGGCCAACGTTCGGGGCGGAAGTTGCGAATGTACAGATAATCGGCCGTGCGGATACAACGTTGCGGATAGCCCAGCGAGTTGTAACGCGACGACGAATGCCGTTCGCGGCCTGAAAAAACAGCGTCCCGGTCAGGCTCAACGATGCCGCTTGCATCCGATTCCAACAATCCCAACAAACTCTTGCCCGAAAGCGGATAATTCTCCGGCGGTTTGACGTCCGTGGCAGCGTAGATCGTGGCGGTGACGTCAATCAAATTCACCAGATCATTCACCACCCGGTCACCGGGAATTTTTTCCGGCCAAGCGATCGCCAACGGCATGTGGATACCGTATTCGTAGGCGTTCGCCTTGGCAGCGGGGAAGGCCATTCCGTTGTCGCTGGTGACGATCACCAACGTATTCTCCAATTCGCCCGCCTCTTTCAGCATATCCAACATGCGTCCCAGATGCTGATCGAACCATTGGATTTCATAGCAATAGTCCAACAGGTCGTCGCGGATTTCCGGCGTGTCGGGCAGAAAGGGCGGAACGACGACCTTGTCCGGATCCAGCCCATTGCGGCGGCCGATTCCCTTCTCAAAAACCCGATGCGGCTCCGAGCCCCCATACCAAAAACTAAACGGCTGATCTTTCGGACGCTCCGCTAGAAAATCAGCGAAGTTGGCTGCGTAGTCGGTGGCACGAATGCCGGGTGGGGTCTTCGCGGTCCGCTTAGAATACTGCGGCCCCGCAGGATTTCTCGTCCGCCCATCGGCCTGCCAATTGCCCGGTCCCCACCCCTTGCCGGTAAACCCGACAAAATATCCCGACTGCTCCAACCGGTCCTGAAAGCCGACGTATTTCGACGGAAACGAACTAGCATGCGTCCCGGCATGTTCCAATTGCCAGATATTTCGGCCCGTCAGAAACGCCGCCCGCATCGGACTGCAACCCGGCGCCGGGGAAAACGCATTGTGAAATAGCACCCCCGCCCGCGCGACGCGGTCAAAGTTGGGGGTCTGGATCGCCTGATATCCATACGCCGACGCGTGCGGATAGGACTGATCGTCCGAAACGGCAATCAACACATTCGGCCGACGCTCGGCAGCGGCCAGACTTGCTGTGAAAGTGATTGCCAATAACAGACATCCAGCAATGCGAAAAAAAACGACCATGGTCATCTCACGAGGGTCACGAGAATGGAAAGAGTAGGGCAGTGCGACACGCGCTGACTATTCAAAACTTGAGAAGTCGGGCGGACGACGTTCAAAAAATGCGGTCATCGCTTCTCGGGCTTCGGGAGATTTCAGCCGCTGAGCAAATGCTGCCATTTCCGCCTGCATCGTTGTTGCGACCGTCGGAGTAGCGAACTGTTTCATCAGTCGCTTCGTCTCCCGCAGCGCCGAGGGGGGTAGCGCCGCCAACTCTTGGCAGCATCCCACGGCAGCATCAAGCACTTCGCCATCAGGCAAGACGCGATTCACCAGGCCATACGCACACGCCGTTTCCGCCGAGAATGGTTTGCCAAGCAACAGCAACTCCGCCGCCCGCTGATGACCGATCAATTGCGGCAGCAGATAACTGGAACCCGCTTCGGGACAGAGTCCCAGATTCACGAATGGCAATTGCAACGTCGCACTCGCCCCGGCAAACACCATGTCACAATGCAATAACAGCGTGGTGCCAATACCAATTGCCGGTCCCGTTACAGCTGCGACCAACGGTTTGGTGGCGGTGCTGATCGCCTGTAGGAATTGAGCGACAGGACTATCCGCCTCAGCGGGGGGGGAGCCTAAAAAGTCCTTGAGGTCGTTGCCGGCGGTAAAACAGTCTGCAGTGCCGTGGATGAGTATCGCCCGCACAGTCGGATCTGCTTCGGCTTGTGCGATGCCCGCAGCGAGTAACCCGTACATCTCGACGGTGATCGCGTTTTTCTTCTCCGCGCGATTCAAGCCGAGTCGCATGACGCCATCGTTGTTAGTGACGATAACCGGTGGTTGTTGATTCACGTTCCGTTCCCCCTGATTCCCGGATAAAAAGCTTCCGCAAACAAGTATGCACATTGCTTGGCGGGGTGGGAAGTGACTGACGGAATCTGCCGCGATTCAAATGTGGTTGGACAACTGTGGTCGCGTAAAAAAGAACGCCATTCACTAAGGAACGGCGTTCTTTCAGTTTTTCGACGTCAGTCGGTTACGGCGATGTGAATCCGTAGGCATCCAATTCAACCCACAAGAATCCAATCCCGGTCATTAACGCGGCGACGGATACGAACAACAAGGCGACGTAAATGTCCGCTTCGGGCGGGGGGCCTTGGGGCTTTTTCTTCGTGCGGCGACTGCTAGAGCTTCGTGGTGACATTGTCCCCCTCCTGAATCAGTCCGATTTTGGCGGTCGACAGCACTTCTGCGACAGCCATATCAGTCGATGTTTCTACAATTCTTAGTTCACCGAGGTATTTGCCGCCTCGATAGACGGTTAAAGTGTGTCCCTTGATCAAGCCATCGTCGGAGCCGATGTTCACTTCCACCAGGTCAACAGTGCCGCGACGATTTTTCTTCACGCGTTTCACACGACCATCGACATCTTGCGGAGGAGCTTGTGCAATCGGTCCGGGTGTGTCCGACAGTCCGGCCCGGCGTAGCGCTGATTTGAGTTGGGCAATGTCACGCAATTGATTTTTGAGCGTTTCATTCAGCAGGGCCGTTTTTTCCTTCTCAGCCGTGAGCGCGACTTCCAGACGCAACCGTTCCTTCAGTTCTTCATGACGCGAATCGGTGATCTGCTTGTTTTCTTTTCGCAGCGTGACCGCTTCGTTGGTCCGGTTTTCGGCGTGCTTCAGTGCGATCCGCGTCTGCTCCTGCGCCACATTGGCGTGGTTTTCATGGTCGTTTTGACGCGCTTTGTATTGATTGTTTTCATTCGTCAAATTTTGAACTTCAGCGACGAGCGTGTCCCGCTCTTTTTCCAATTCCGCCGTCAGCTTTTCGGTTTCGGCATCTAACTGCTCATAACGGTTCTGCAGCGCAGTCATTTGACTCGTCTTAGAGTCCAATTTTGCTTGGGTAGCTGCGTTTTCCTGTTTCCAGTTCGTATGCGTCGCAAAGACCGCACCGGCGAACGCCATGAAACAGACGCTCAACACGACCTGCAACACGACTAACAGTTTTCCAACGAACGACATGGAGGTGGCTCCCTCGAAAGTTGCGCTGACTAAAATTGCATGAAAGATCGGGTGAAGCGATTGGGATGGCCCCTTGGATCGTCAGCTCGTGACGAGGCCTCCCTTTTACTAAACGTTTTCTTCACCTGGGGATTGCCGACAATGTTCGGCAAAGTCTGTTTTTAAGTTTGTTTTTTTAAGGTCTGTCTCTTCTGGATGGTCGTCCCGTGGGACGTCACCGTGCAGCTAATTGTTTTTCAGTCTCTCGTTTCGCCGTTGGGTAGATTTCAACAACTCTTTGGCTTGGATGACTCGGTCTGCAAGTCGTCGGTCTTCCTCACGGGCGATTTCAATTTGTGATCGAAGTTCCTTCAACTGATTTTGCATGCGGACCACTTCTTCGTGTCGGGCGCTTGTTTGATTTTTAATCTCGAGCACCTTGTTGCCGGTGACCGTTGCTTCCTTGGTCGCCGCAATGACTTTTGCATTCAAATCTTCAACCGCTGCGACCAGTGCCGCTTCACGAGCGAGGATCGCGGCGGTGTCTACCTCACGTGTCGCTTTGGCATCGTTTAAAGCGGCTTCGGCAGCTTGGAACTCTTCCCGCAACTGTCGCAACTCGTCTTCTTGGGCTTTGACCTTCTCCGCATAGGTCATCGTGCCGCGGTCGACTCGTTTTTCAGAAAGAAACGTCTTCCAATTCGTGCTGCCTAATGACGTCACGGCGGCAAAGCCCATGAATGCCACACTGGCAAACGCCAGAAAGACGACCAGGCTTTTCCCCAATTTTGTCATCAAAACGAACCTTTCCGTGCCAATTACCGTTTGTCGCCGACACACACCCTCGAAAAGGGGGCGCCAGTCTGTTTCAGTTCAAAACAATATCTGCGCTGATGAAACGGCTGATTTCAACTGTAGAGACTTTCATTCGCACGCTCTGCCGTAATGTGAGAGACGTTTCACGGCCATGCGATTCAGTCTTTAGTATACGGATCGAAAAAAACGGATGTCAATCAGAAAAGCATATCTTACCGGATTCCCCCAAACGTCCCTGTCCCTGTCTCCGCCATCCCATGTGGCCGCTATAACCAACACGACCGGACCGACTTCGCCGTTCCTTCACGATTCCAACAGGCCCTGCGCCCCTGTTTTGGGGCGGAATTTGTAGCGAAGTCGCGGGAAAACCATAATATTGCTTGGATATTTTGTGCCAACTCGTGCAAAATAGCGGGAAACACTTTGCCTGCGAGTCACAACACTTTGCTGGCGCGGAGAAACGCGTGTGTTAGCCTCGTTTTCACTCACAGGGTACGTAGTCACTATCGGCACCGTTCAATCATAGGCTGCACTTAGCTGACGAATGAAGGGGAAGTTGTTATCCTGAACGGCCACAGGAACGCGTGGCTCGCGGAAATGGCATGATTGTCATGATCGACGAGTCTTCACACATCGATAAAGTCTGCGTTCGCTACGGGTTTGATTTGATTAGGCACTGCCACGGACTTCCGGGCCGGTCTAGGGCTGTCTTTTTGACCACTTCTTGAACAACCTCGGAGAGATCCACGTGTCGACCAGCGATGCCCCCTATACTCTCGAAAAAACGCGAGGGTACGTTGTCCTGTGCCTCTTGCCTAAGCTGAACGAAGTCCAATGGGGCGACGTTCAACAGGTTGGGAACGAAATTATTCCCGATTTGGATGCGCTGCGGTCCCCCGCACTCTTGGTCGACCTCTCGGCATTGGACTACATGGGTAGTTCAATGGTCGCGCTGCTCGTCCGGCTTTGGAAAGCCGTGCAAAAGAAAAACGGCAGAATGGTCGTTCAAAGCGAACAAAAAATGGTCACGGAGGTCTTGAGCATCGCCGGACTCAATTCGCTGTGGGATGTCGTTCCTACCCGCGATGAGGCCATCAGTGCCATGAAGCAATCTCCACTGGCTGCGCAGAATGGAACCACTCAAGCCTCGTGGACTGGACCCATCATCGCTCTGATCGCCGCTGCAGCCGCTGGCTGGGTCTGGTGGACCACACGCTCAGGCGACCCGCTTTTCGACGACGTCAAACAATCGGTGTACGTGTTATTCGCACTGGCGGCTGTAGCCGTGGTGATCAGCGGCTTGACGTTATTCCGCAATTCAGGAGCCGCGCGGATCGTCGGCGGGCTCATTCTCATCGCCGGTCTTGCCATCGGAGTGGGTGGCTTCCAACAACTCTCTGCCGCAAACGTTGCTCCCCCCGTGGTCGATTCTGATGCGGCCGCCCCGGCAGAAGCGACTGAGCAGACCCCCCAGCCACAGTTAAGAATAGACCGGCTCGACAACGATAAAAAAGATAAGTAATCCGTCGAATCGGCAAGCCCCCGCAAACTCGCTTGAATCGGACCAATCCCGGGGCACTGTTCGATCGGATTGACGCAGACAGACGAGGCGGCAACTGCCACTGAGTACGAAGTCATGCCTATTGTGAGCACAATACTAATCGGCAATACGCAACGACCGGGGAGAATGCCGATATGACACTCGTTGGCAGCGTGCGTTTATTGGCGGCGGAACATCCCACAGCATCGCGCTTTTCGATTTCAGCATCATCCGAGACATTCAGCACAATCCAAAAATCACGGTACTAGGGAGTTGCAACCATGGATTCCAAAAGTAAAGAACGCGACATTCGCCAAAAAGCCTTGCAACAAGAACTAGGCGAGTTGGTGGATGTTGTCGGCCCCGGTCCGTTGGTCGATTTGCTGCTCGAACGCGCCTTTCAACTCAACGCCACCGATGTCCACTTCGATCCCGACGAAGGCGGAATCCGCATCCGACTCCGCGTCGATGGCCTGTTGCACGCCATTTTGCACGTCCCTGCGGCCCAGGCAGCGCATATGGTCTCACGCATCAAGCTGATGGGCGGCATGGATATCACCGAGAAACGTCTGCCGCAGGACGGCCATATTTCCAATCTGGTCATGGGCACTCAACGCGATATCCGTGTCGCCTGTGGACCCACCAATTACGGCGAACGGGTCGTGCTGCGTTTGATGCCCGGCGAACAGGCATTCCACCGCTTAGACGATCTCGGCTTCGATGACGCACAACTCCCCATGCTCAAACGGTTCCTGAACATTCCCTACGGTATGATTCTCACCGTCGGTCCCGTCGGAGCGGGCAAGAGTACGACCATGTACGGTTGCCTCGACGAATTGAACGATCCCAGCAAGTCGATCTGCACAATCGAAGACCCGGTGGAACGCCGGATGGATGGGATCAATCAGACGCAGATCAATACGCAAATCGATTTCACCTTCGCCCGTGCATTGCGGATGCTGTTGCGGCAAGATCCCGACGTGCTCATGATCGGCGAAATCCGCGACCCCGAAACCGCGCAAATCGGTTCACGAGCCGGACTGGCGGGAACATTGGTCCTCAGCACGCTGCACGCCAACGACACTACTTCCACGTTCGACGTGCTCCGCGGCTTCAACGTCCCACCGATGGTGATCGCCGATTCTGTGTATTGTGTCATCACGCAACGCCTGCTGCGAAAAATCTGCCAAAACTGCAAAGTCGCCTATCAGCCCGACGAACCGCAATGCGAAATCCTGGGACTTGACCCGGCAGCCGCCGGAACGGTGGAAATCTTCAAAGGCAATGGTTGTGATACCTGTTTCGGCACCGGTTACCTCGGACGGACCGCCGTCTTCGAGGTCCTGGGCATGGACGCCGACCTCCGCCGCGCCGTCCTGCATCACAAACCACGATTGGACATTCTGCAAATCGCCAAAGAAAAGGGGATGGAAACCCTGGAAATGGCAGCGTCCCGCAAAGTCATCGCCGGACAAACCAGCTACGAAGAAATGAACCGCGTCCTCTCCGCCTTCCCCGGCGAATAGCCGAGGCGGCACAGCCGCTTGGTGCGAGCTTCCGCTCGAAGTGCAGGGGCCCCGGAGCCCCAATCCCCACTCCACCGGGCAACACACTCGCTTGGTACACACCGCTACTGGAATTCCTCACCGACAACCAATCCTACACCCACTGCATGCTGGCCTTTGCAGCCGTATTTATGTCGTACGGCTTCGTTGGTTTGCGTCGTTCGGTGGCATTGTGATTCGTATTCTGGAGAGTCGCAGCGGGTTATGGATCGGATCGGAAGCCCACAGCGCGGTCGGTTACGGCGTCGCCACCTAGCAGTTTTTGGTTTAACTTACCACCAATAAACAGCATTTCGTCGAGGGCAGCTTCAACGTCGGAGGAGGTAAGACACTCGGCATCTGGGCGTTCCAATTGAAACTGCAAAGCCCGTCGCATCAATTCTTTGATAAATGCTGCGCTAACGCCTTCAGTCCGCTTGACGACCAAGTTGATTAGCTCATCATCCAATTGAATCGCCGCCGCATAGAGTTGCACTAATTTAGCGCGTCCTACCTCATCGGGATAAGGAAACTCTATCGCCTGGTCGATACGACCCGGTCTTGATGCTAACGCTTGTTCTAATTTCTCGGGTCGATTTGTCGTCAAGATGAACAGGACATCGATATCTTCTTTGAGGCCGTCCATTTCATTGAGTAGCCGATTGAGAATGACCTCCTCGCAACTGTTTAAGTCCTCACGGTCGCGCGCAATTAAATCCGCGTCTTCAATGACCACGATACTGGGCTGCAGCAGTCGGGCAAGAGTCATGTATTCGCTAAGCAGTCCAATTTGTTCAGCGGTGATCAACAGGGTCGTGTGTTCCTGAAGTGCATCGGCGAGATAGTGAATCGTATGGGTTTTTCCAGTTCCAGGCGGTCCATAGAACAGGATCCCCTTTTTGGTCGACTGCTGAAATTTCGATAGTTGGGACCGCCGTTGCGAAAACTGAATGACGTTGCGGTCCAATAAGTCTAACGTGTGCGACGGTAGTACCACCTGTTCACGAGAAACTGTTCGTAGCTTGTGCACTGAAATCCCGCTTGATTCGCCAGAATACGAGTGGTCAGTTTGTTCTAGCGACAAGACCTTCCCACGGTAACACCCGGCCGTCGATACAAACTCTTCCAAATGCCGGAAAAACTGTTGGGCAATCTGCGTGCCTGCCGGACAATTCTCAGTGGCGATCTGAAACTGCACTCCGGTTACCCGCCCGAACCGCTCCGCCGATGAAAGCAAAACGACGTAACGCTGATCGTTGGTCTCCAAGAACCACAGTCCTGTCTTTAGGCACCGAATCGGAGATTCTTCGCCGACGTCAACCTCCTCGTATTGTGGCGGTACTGCGGTCGCTGCATAGTGGTCGCTGCCAACCATGCAGGCAGAAAGAGTAATCCCGTCGTGCGAGTATTCTTTCTTGATACCGCAAAAATGCGAGACCTTTGATGAGTCATTAAAAATTTCGTCGATGGCCCGTTGTAAGTCCGCGCGGACACGAAATGGGAAGAGACGCTCAGATATCGTTAAGTCGTCGAATTCATCGCGCCGAAAGTGCCGTCGAATCAAATCCGCCGTGAGCGTCTCGCCATCCCTACCCCAGCGTTTTCGAACTTTCTTGCCTGAAAATATCCGCTGATAGATATACCCGGTGACAAATAGCCCCCATAGAAACCACCCACCAGCCGCGAAAATGTTGTTCATAGGCACTATTTAAAAAATAGGATTTCCCAAGGGAGACACACTCCGGTTAAAATTGTTCGTTTCAACCAATGCGGATTTTCACAATTGCATATTTGAAACATTACGTCGCGACGCACCCTACATTTTTAACTCGGCTCGCCAATACTTGATCCGCTGTGCCACCGGTGCTTTGCCGCCGGAACCGTGACTTTGGAAGGCGGCGATGGCGTTGGCTGTGCCGAGGACACCGTAGACATCGTCGCTGATTTTATCGCAGGCGTTTTGTAATTCCGTCAGTGAGAGGTCGGCGAGTTTGCAGGATTTGGATTCGCACAGTGCGACCAGTTTGCCGACCGTTTCGTGGCCCGTGCGCATGGGAACGCCTTGTTTGATCAGGTACTCCATCAAGGTCGTCGCATCTAAGAAACCCTCTTCGATGCGGGCGTTGATCGTGTCGCGCTGCAGTTCGGCTCCCTCGACAACGGCGGCAGCCAATTCCAAACAGGCCGAGACGGTGTCGTGGGCGTCGAAGGCTGCCAGTTTGTCTTCTTGCAAGTCGCGGTTGTAAGCCATCGGCAGGCCTTTGATCAGTACCAGCAATTGCCCAACAGCAGCGATGGGGCGGGCCGATTTGCCGCGGATCAATTCCAATACATCGGGATTGCGCTTTTGCGGCATGATCGACGAACCGGTTGTGTACGCATCGGGCAGTTTGAGAAAACCAAACTCGGTCGTGAACCAAATGATCCACTCCTCAGCCCAGGTACTCAGATGCGCGGCGATCAATGACAGGCAGAACGTGAACTCCACCAGAAAATCGCGGTCGCTGGAGACATCCAGGCTATTGCCGGCCACAGCGGTAAAGCCCAGCAGGTCGGCCGTCATTTGGCGATCGATGGGCAGCGACGTCCCCGCCAGCGCCGCTGCCCCGAGCGAGCAGATGTTCACGCGCTTGAGACAATCTTGCAATCGAGCGCGATCGCGGCCGAATTTTTCGCAATAAGCCAACCAATAATGCGCAGCTAAGACCGGCTGCGCGCGTTGCAGATGCGTGTAGGCGGGCAGTACGACATCGGCATCACGCTCACAGCGGGCGACAAAGGCGGATTGCAAATCGCGGAGCAGCCCGTCGATTTGGCCGATGGCGTCACGGACATACAGCCTGAGATCAGTGGAGACCTGATCGTTGCGGCTACGGCCGGTGTGGAGTCGGCGTCCAATGTCGCCCAGTTTTTCAGTGAGAGCCGACTCGACGTGCATGTGGATATCTTCCAACTCCGTACGGAAGGGAAGTTGGCCGGCGGCGATCTGCCCGCCGATCTCATCGAGCGTCGCGACGATTTGATCCCGCTCGTCGTCACTGATCAGACCGACGTGCGCCAACATGGTCGCATGCGCTTGTGACCCCTGAATATCGTAGGGGGCCAATCTGGCATCGAAACTGATCGACTCGGTGAATTTTTCCACGCGCGGATCGGTCGCTTGAGCAAACCGACCACCCCAGGCTTTTGCAGCCACGGAACTGACTCCTGTTGACGTTACTGATGAATAACCGCGGATTCAAAAACCGCCTGACGCACTTTAGAGGCGTAGGAAACAGGAATCAACCACATCGCCGGTCAGGCCGTGATTGTGGAGGCAAATAACCAATGTTCTGCGTTTCCCTTGCGGATGAGACGCAATCGACGCGGGTAGGTTCAGATGATCCCACGCGGAATGCGGGGTCCGACCTGTGCGGGCTCTACCGGTTATTACGCAGCACGAAATCGGCCGTCGTCTCGCAAAAGCCATCGGCCGCAGTGGCCGTAAGCTATGCTATTAACTGCCTACTGAGGGCATCATCAAACTCAAGAAAGTGAGTGTCACTGGCTCTGCCAGTGTTTCACAAGTAGCGCACACAGTTGAAGTTGCACTGTCAAAGCCAACGGCACCCCATCCAAATCAGATATCGTAGCAAAGCAGTAGGCTAGAAATCCGCTCCCTCGTAGCAGGCTCAATTCTCCCATGTCCGATGCTTCGGCCCAAAAAACTCCCGAGCGACGTACCAATTACCGGCAGTTGTTCTCCTTTGCCGTTTGCTGTGGAATGATCTGTTGGATCATCGAGTACCCCATTCAGCCGGTTTTTGCCGCGGCCAATCAAAACACGTTGCTGATTGGCAAGCAGGCACTCTCCCAGGATTCCTATACGATTCCCATCGCCCCGCCGAGTCCGTTTGGTGGGATGACGGTTGAGGAAATCTTGCGATTGCGCGTCAAAGCAGTCTGGCAACAACCGCTACTGATCGGCATCAACTATCGGCCCTCCGAAGCAGTGTTTTGTCGCCTGCGCAGCCGGTCCGCCTGGCGAGAATTGCCCGGCGATTCCCTGTCAACAGATGACGGTGAGCCGCGACCATCGGCTGGGTCGGAGTATGTGTTGAATCCCTATGTGCTGGTCGCAGCGACGATCGCCGCGCCGCCGATCGAGTCAAACACCGAGGCTTCGGCTGGGCAACTGTTTCCCAGCTCTTTGTTCTGGGAATCCAGCCAAGCTCGTGCGACAGCGGTGTATGACGTGAGCAGTGCTCTACGGAATACCGATCGTGTGGACGCGGAACCGGTCTCGCTAGATCAACTTTCGCTACAGCTAGTGGCCATGAATGCGCGGGATATGAATCTCAATTATGCAGCCATCTTACCCAACGACGCGAACGGTGTGTCGCTACCACAAGAACTGTCTGAGGCGGTGCTGATCGAACAGTACTTGCGGCACGATCCGCACTGTGGCGCGGCAGGCGGGTGCAACGAAGTCAGTCCGCCGCAAAAGGAATTCACCGGGCTGCGGCTGACGGACTTGCCGGCGCGGATGATGATTCGCCTGTGGAGCGATCGCCCTGAGTCTGCGGATGCAGCGCCTGATATGCGGTTCGTGCTCACGTTCCGGTAACGACTACCGTGCCAGGAACCACCACCAGGCGGTTGCGGCGGCGGCTCCGACTGCGAGGCTGGCTACGATGGCCGGCCAAGTAATGCGGGCCGGCTGAGGCTGCTGGGCGGTGGTCATAAAGCGGAACCGCTGCAACTTGCCGAAGGTGAGTTCATCGCCGGATTGGATTGCGTGGGACTGGACCGATTGTCCGTTGATTTGGATGCCGTTTTTACTGCCCAGATCGGTCACCGTCCACTGCTGGCCATCACAGCGAAATTCGCAATGCCGGCCGGAAACACCCGCTCCGTCGATTGAGATGTCGCAACCTTCGTCACGGCCAACCACCAGATACGGTTGATAGAGTTTGATGGGGCGGCCGCCGGCTTGGGATGTCAAATAAGCCGGAGCAAATGTGGCTGATGTGGTCGACTGCGGCTTGGACGTAGGAAACGGTTGCGTGCCTTGCTGCGGCCTGGACTTGGCTTTCATGTCATTGGAGGAAATTTTTGAAGCGGTATACGAGTCCAGCGGGTTGACGAGTGATACGGCAGAGCGCCGCGGTCGCGTTTCGCCGGGCACCCCGGTGTCGACTCCCGCTTGCAGGTGCTGATTCGAGGAGTCCAACATCATCCGTCGCGCCATTGAACTTGAGGAACTCGCTTCGGCGATTTTTCGCCGCCGCTGCTTCAGTGCAGAGACCCGGCGCTGCGCGTCCTTGCAACGCTCGACAAGTATGGCCGGAAAATCGAACGGAATCAGTTTGCGTTCGGCGAATGGCTCGAGCGCGGCTTTGACCTCGGCAGCGGATTGAAACCGTTCACCGGGATCTTTGGCCATCAACTTTTCAACGGCGGCGATGACCGGTTCGGGGAGCGACGGTACGAGTTCGCCAATCGGCTGTGGTGTTTTGCTCAGGTGCGCACGTAGTTTTTCCGGCGTGGTCTTGAGTGGAAACGGCACCCGACCGCTGAGCAGAAAATACAGTGTGCACCCCAGGCTATAAAGGTCGGCACGGGAATCGACCGCATAACTTTCGCGGGCTTGTTCCGGCGGGATGAAGTCGTCGGTTCCCAAACAATCATGTCCGAAAATCATCGCCAACGAAAATTCGTCTTCGTCGTTGCGGGTTAGTGCCAAACCGAAGTCTAAAATCTTCACTGCCCCTGACTTGTCAACGATCAAGTTCGAGGGCTTGATATCGCGGTGCACCAGTCCGTTGCTGTGAGCATGTTGCAAACCAGCCGCGGCCTGGCAAATAAAATCACATGCCTGCGGAAACGGAGTGGGACCGGCCAGGTCTGACCATTCCTGCAGATTGATTCCCTCGACATATTCGGTGACGAGAAAGTCGACGTCGCCGGTGTGTTCGGCCTTGTAGGCGTGGACGATGTTGGGGTGATCGAGCTTTTGGCCGGCACGGACTTCCAGCTTCATGCGAGCCTGCATATCGACAATATGCTGATGGTGCTCGGAAAGCACTTTGAGTGCGACGATGCGGCCCGATTGCAGGTCCTCAGCCGTATAGACCCAGCCCATCCCACCGACACCGAGGATTTCCAGGACCTTGAAGTTGCCGATGAAAAAGCCACGATAGCGGCCCTGCATCAAGCGGTCTGCCTGAAATCGCGAGAGCACCCCGTTGAGCACCAAAGTCTTAGCGGCTTCGAACCCCGATGGCATTTCTTGAAGCTTGAACTTGCGCACCACCGCATTGAATTGTGCGGGTGGCAGCAATTCGCTCTTTTCGAGCAACTCCAAAAACGAGTTTGTCAGAAGCTGCGACGCCATTCTTCCCTCGCAAATAACAGCTGGGCTGAGCACATAGTACCGCTATCAGGATGCCGATTGCGAGTACAAATTCGCAATAGAATAACGATCTCAGGGTAGATCATTAGATTTCGGCACATCCCTGAAGAACCGTCCGGATTCCGGCGACCTGCAAGGAATGCAAACCTGGGGTTTACCACTACCAGCACGGTCGTCGTTTGTTTCTCCGTCCACAATTTGAAAAAACGCACGAAACGTCGCGGATTTCTGCCCGTTACTGACCGTGCAACGCCCCGTTTAAGGAGTGGGACCTACATAGGTAGTATTATACACCAATTTCACTCGGTGTGTACGCCAGGGGCAGTCTCGATCCGTATCTTTCATGAGCAGTCCGTACAGACGAAACAGTTGGGCAGGCTGGAGAACTGTGCCACAACCTGCTTGGAACGCCTACCTTGGGGCGATTCATATCGCGGGTTGGACACTCTTGGTTATGGCTGGAATGGCTTAGGTGGACAGCGTTTGATACAATGTGATGAGGCCTTTTGTGGAGGGTTCACCCCGTTCCCCGAAGGCTAACCGGTCTCAGATCCCCTCAATGGTCATGCGTCATGGCGTTTCAGACGTCGGCCTTCCTTTCAGGTGGAGATAAACCGATGACGCGAAAACCGGCAACTTTGACCGATCCGCGTCCCACTGCTGAGCGACCGGCATTGACCGAGGTGGTCAGCGCTCTCACACCGCTCCGTGAGGAAGTGCTGGCTAATCTGGCGATGTTGGCTCAGATCCCCGCTCCAACCCGGGGAGAATCACAGCGGACTCGCTATCTGCTCGATCGTCTTGTCGCTGCCGGCCTCTCCGAGGCGAGTTCGGATGCCGCAGGCAACGCGATCGGATTTTTACCGGGAAAAACGGGCCTCCGCACCGTGATGCTGGTCGCGCATTTGGGGACGCCGATTTGTCATACGACGGAGCAGGAGGTCGTTGTCGAGGCGGATCGCATTGTGGGCCACGGTGTGGCTGACAACTCGCTCGGCGCGGCGGTGATGTCCATGGTTCCTTGCTGTCTTAAGGAATTGGGCATCGCATTGGACTCGAACCTGCAACTCGTCGGCTCGGTCCGATCCCTAAAACGGGACCAGAATGAGGGACTGCGATACGTTCTTGATCACGCAGAACGGCCCAGTGACTTTGGACTGGTGTTGGAAGGCATCAGGCTGGGGCGGCTTACCACGTTCACGACCGGCACAGTTCGTGCAGACATCATCTGCAACGTCACTGGCGGGGGTGGAAACGCGTTGATTGCCTTGAATCGGATCATTGACCGGTTACTGTCGATCGCCATGCCGACGCGTCCGTTCACCAAGATCCGGTTGGGGCAAATCAAAGCGGGCGATTTATATCACGTGGAACCGGATTCCGGTGAGTTGGGACTGGAAGTCCTCAGCGATTCCAGCGAAGAGTTGGATCGCATTGTAGGTGAGATCGAAGAGATTGTTGCAGAATCCACAGCCAGCACCGGTATCGAGACCCGTCTGGATTGCATTTTCCGACGCGGACCGGGCGGAATCCCATTTGCACATCCGCTGGTGAAATCGGTGGTTGACGTGATGTCACAACTCGACATTCAACCCACCCAGGACGATCGTCCCTCCGAGCTGTCGGAATTCGTAGCTGCGGGGATCCCGGCGGTGACCTTGGGGATTACCGACGGCGAAACGCGTTTGCGCCAGCCCGATTTTGTGATGATCGAGCCGATTCTCACCGGCGTCGCCCAGATCATCGGCGTGCTGTTGGAAATCGATCGTGGGGCGTGCGACGAACATTAAGGCATGTTTCGTCGCGACGCGCACTGCCGTTGCGTTTCACCCTGCTTGCACCCAGCTGTCATGGCATGGGGGCATCGCCTTAGAAGTTGTACTGAGGATTGCGGCGATCGAAATCGGCGTCGCGGAGTCCGACGTTGGTCTTGATGTCGGAGTAGGTGAATTCCTCGACGATTGGCGGTTGTTGTCCGGCGCGGCTGGGCCATCCGTACTGTTCAACGCGAACGAGCAGTTTGGATTTTTTATCAATATAGACGCGAGTCATATGATACGTGAACTGCCGCCGCGGTGTGGGGTGGCTGCATTCGATCGCCATGCAGTCGACATTGCCCAATTTGGCGCTGTTGTAGTATTTGACGGTCGATTCGCGAAACTTGGATTCGCCTTCCCACTGCGCGATGACTTTGTCCACCATGTTTTTCAAACCGACCTTGGTGATCGGATAGCGGTTTTCTTTCATCACTTCACTGGCGGTCGGAGCAAAGGTGAGTGTGCCAACGAGCGACTTGATGCCGCTGCCTTCATGAACGACCAGTTGGTTGTTATTGCGGCCGTTGACGAAAATCACTTCGCGACCGGCAGCGTCCTTGTTTTGGAAGAAAAAGTAGACGCTGAAAGGTTCTTCGCGAAATTTCATCCGCATGGTTTGCGACAACAGTTGGCGGCCGCCGCGTCCCAGGCGTTCTTTTTTCGAGAACGTCGCGGTGTAGTCCTTAACGCCGTCGAGTGCTTTGCGGCTTTGACGGACGATTTTCAGCGGCTTGACCAGCGGGTGCTCTTTGGGGGCGTCTTGACCGAGTGCTTCACATGCGGCCATCCCCATCATGCCAGCGGTGATCGCAATGGCAATCGTGGTCCGAGACGTAAAGAGTTGTACTAAGAAACCAGTGACCCGCAACTGCCTTAACTGTCCCATGAACACACCTCGATCAAAATGATCATTCAAGCCGATGGAGTGGTTTGAGCTGCCGAGAACATCAAATTTCCCGTCCGCTCCCCACAAAAAGATATCCAAACCGAAACTTCAATTATCCCTGTCATCGAATGGACAGGCGTTTTATAGGCCGCATAAGAGACGGAGTTTTGATTTTAAGACAAACGCGTCCCTCAAATTATCCAAAATTTCTGCTCCGAAGCCAAAAATAGCCTTACTCGTTTTCGACAAATTTCGGCGAACTGTTCAACTGGAGCATCACCGCGCTGCAAAGTGACCCTAATTCTAAAGGTTGACGGTAATCGTGCCAACCGAACTTCAGGTCTGTCACACTGGGCGGTTAATCTCAGAAGTGAGGCGGAAGATAGTCGATTCACGCCGGGTCCTGCCAGCCCAATTTCGCAGAAACCGCTATGTGCGCATTCAGTGATCGAGCCAATCTCTTGGTAGGAATGCGCACGTGGCAAAAACGGCGAAAGGCAGCACTGTCAGAGTGGGGTTTCAGAAATAACCTGCAACTCCCCACTGGAAAGATAACCCCGTTGCCTGATCCCTACGTCCTTGAACCAGTTTCAAAACCTAGCGATCAGTCTCAATGGGACGGGGCAGAGGGTTTTGAAACGATTTGTAGCGAGAAAAGCTCCAGGGATGCGCTGCTTATTGGGTTCCACGGAAAGAGCGTGGAGGAAGCGAACGGCTCGCGGTAGCGGCGGCGTGACAGAAGAAGCAGTCCGATTAAAAAACAGGGCGATTAATTATTCGCTTCTGTATTGCTTGCCGTCGCACTGGAGAGGGTCCCGGGAGCCTGGGATTGATCGTCGCTGATGATTTCCTTAAAGGAATCGTGCACTTTGCGACTTGGCGGCTTGTTCGCCTCTAGCCATTGCAAAATGGCATCCTGATCCTTGGGTTCAATCGGTTTCTCCACAAGGATCGAAAGAATCAACGGCAGAACCTGACCATAGGCTGCATTGACTGTTTGTTTGGTTGCCCCGTTCAGGCCATCCTTGTTACTCAGGCCATGTCCGCGCTCAATATTTACCCGCTTGTCCCCTTTAAATGCCGTGTAAAGGTTGAAGAACGGTTTCTTCCAGGCGACATAGTTTGGATTCAGTTCGTTTTTCTGTGCCTCGGCCGCCTCTTTCTCGAAAGTGGTGGCCATCTCTTGAGCGAGCGCGGCGATTTCGAAGGCGATCAGCCGTACGTTGATCGTGTTGTCCAGCGAGAGTCGCCCCAGGGCAGCGGCGGCTTCGCTGCGAGACCGATAGCCTCGCTTTTTATCCGCCAAGGTTTTTGTGAGGGCATTGACGACGACCGGGGTGCGATCACTGCCATTGACGATTCCCAATCTGCCGAGTTCTTCGGCAATCGTGGTGGCGAGCGCGTCGTTTTTCGGATCGCCGTTTTGCAGCTCATTGACAAAAGCGGTAATAATATCGTCACGTATTTTTTCGGGGGGCTGACCATCCCGGATCACGCGTGCAAGGCCCCGTACGGCGGGAACACGCACGACACCGAGTTGGTTTTGCTGTCCCAGAAAATCCAACAGCGGTTCAGTCACCGCCAATAACGGTACGGCAGGTTTGTTACCTTCTGCTGGAGTCTCGTTCAATTCGGCCAGTAGCACAGCCGCATTCAGCCGAGCAACCATATGGTATTTAAATAACTTTGGGGTTTCCCGCACGAGGGTATCGACATACGCCTGGAAGATGGTTGGGCCCGCTTTACGGGCGCGATCGACGTCCCGCAGCCATTTTGAACGCATGGACCCGATTTGTTGCTGTTGGGGGTTGGCGGTCAAATACTTTCGCAACGTAAATTGCGCGAGACGCCATTGAATGTATTTTTCGAAGTTTTCGCGGTCTTCAGCGGACTCGAAGTTTCCTCGGTTGAACACGGAGAGGAAGTCTCGTCGTGCATTGTCGGTTGCGCGTTTGCCTCCGTCTCCAAACTGCACGACCCATTCTTCATCGCTCGATGCGCCGGGCGGGATGACCGAGGGTGGGGTATACCCGTATGGTAACTGCGAGTCGGGTTTATCCTGCTCTGCAGTTGCGGGACTTCCAGCCGGAACAGAATCCCCCGGCGTGCCGTCGGCAGCCATCAGCTGCGCCGGTCCGAACGCGGCTGCGAGGGACATCACCACCGCCATGGCACCAATCGGTAAAATCGGGGCCAGCCGGAGGGATCGGCGACGGAGTTGTAAACACATAGTCGGTTGATCGTCCGTGTTGACCATGCGGTTGCTAATTCCGGTCTCTTCGTTGAGTACTCGATTCATGTGTCGATTCAGTCGGGGCACGTTTAGAGAACCTAAGTAGTGGCTGAGTTTTCGAATTCTTTCTCAGGCACAATTCATGCAACACGTCGGTATCGCTGACATATTACCGCAAACACGCACAACATCCGACTGTTAGGAAGGATGCTGCAGTTCGGCCGATAACCGGTCAGAACTGACGTTCTGATATTATGCCGGAGATCAATGGCCAAGAGTAGCAAATTTGCAGTCTCGGAGTCTTTTTTCGCAGGAATGATCGATTCGCAAAAATTTCATGAAGACCATTAGGCCGCGATAAATCGACCAATTCCACCTTACCCAATGAAAAGTGACCGAAAAATAACTCGGTTCCGAGGACAGAGCCCTCTTAAGTCGGATGGCGCAAAAAATGCGAAACAAGGAATGACGTGGCCCTCGCCTTGACGGCGACCCGCAATGAAATGACTGAAAACGATAAAGAATAACAACAGTAACGAAAATCTACGTTATCACCGCAGAGTCGGAAGTGTCAAGTTGATTCCCTAAGAGAGCCACTAAATCTTTAAGACAAGTTTGCTGAAGTTCTGATTCTCAGGACGCAACAGGCTGTCTGCCGGCCTTGTCCCTTGGTTACCCCCCAGTTCCATTCCGGCCCATAAAATGAGTCATTTCCAGTCCTGGAGACCAATCGTTTTTTCCAGTTATCGTGGCTGGATCGATTGTCCTGCCATTCAAAATTCCGGATACTCTTAAACGTCTAAGCAATAATTGAGCATACGTCATACAACCGTAGGCGTCGGCTCTGAGTCGAACTGATTCCAGAATCGAGCTCCCCGGCCATGCCTTTACTCTACACCGATCCTCTGTTTCTCGAACACAAAACCGGCCATCATCCGGAGTGCCCGGAGCGATTGTCGCGAGTTTTGGCGAGCATCGACGAATCAGATCTCAACAAGCGTTTTACGCGGCCCCAGTTCGAAGCAGCAACCGGAGAGCAAATTGCCCGCGTTCATAATTCAAACTATGTGCAGTTGGTTTCCAAGTTCGCCGAAAAGGGGGGCGGCCGTATCGAGGCCGATACCGTGGTCAGTCCCCGGTCGTACGACGCCACACGCTTAGCATGCGGCGCGGGAGTCGCCGCCGTGAATGCGGTACTAACCGGCGACGAAATCCGCGCGGCCTGTTTGGTGCGTCCCCCGGGACATCACGCCTTACGGCACCAGGCGATGGGATTTTGCCTGTTCAACAACATTGCCGTCGCTGCCAAGCACGCAGTGGAACATCACAAGCTGTCACGTGTATTGATCGTGGATTGGGATGTGCATCACGGCAACGGCACACAGGCGACGTTTTATCGTTCGGAAAATGTGTACTTTCTCTCCATCCATCGGCACCCGTTTTATCCAGGCACGGGAACCGAAGACGAGACCGGTGAGGGGCCCGGTCTGGGAACGACGATGAATTTGCCGATCGAATTCGGCACCTCACGCGATGATTATTTTTCTCGCTTCCAAATCATGATCAAAGACATCGCCGCCCAGTGCCGGCCGGAATTGGTGTTGCTCAGCGCCGGGTTCGACGCCCATCGGCTTGATCCGGTCGGTTCGCTGGGATTGGAGACCCACGACTACATCATGCTGACGCAACTGGTCGCCGACATCGCCAATGAATACTCTGATCGGCGGCTGATCAGTTTCCTCGAAGGAGGCTACAACCTGGAAATCCTCCCCGATTGTGTGCGCGTGCACCTTGAGACATTGGCCGGTGATGCAGAAGGTATTTGACGGCAGACGGCTTCGACCACTAGGAGGGCCTATGCGGGGTGAATTCTCCCCAACGTCTCCCCTTCGGCAATCGATGCCCCTTCGCGAACATCAATCGCGGCCAAAGTCCCATTGCAGGTGGCTGAGATGTCAAACGTCATGCCGGGCAGCATGACTTCCACCAGGCGGTCCCCGGCGAGCACCTCCTGACCGACATCCACAAACCAGAGGCTCACCTGCAGCGGTTGACCTTCGAGTCCGAGTGGGGGGACAACGATCGCAACGGCCATTTGTCCTGCCCTTTGCAAGTTCTAGAATCCGTTTCAAACTCCGGTTGCGTCTGTTCGTGAATCTGTGGTTCAAGTTTGCAGATGCCGCGACAGAGGGTTTTGAAACCAGCTGTAAGAAGGGTCGTCCGATTGCGTTAATAGCGGGTCAGTGCGGTGTCGATCTCCATAGCCCATTGGTCAATGCCGCCGGCCATGCTTTTGACGTTGGCAAAGCCTTGTCCGTGTAGCCATGTGGCCACCTGCAAACTGCGGCCGCCGTGATGGCAGTGGATAACGATCTCGCCATTCTGGTGCGGTTGTAACTCTGTAATGCGGTCTTGAATCTCACTCATCGGCACCAGAGCTGCTTCGGTGATATTCACGAGTTGATGTTCGTCCGCTTCGCGGCAGTCGAGAAAGAAAAACTCATCGCCGCCATCGAGTTTGGCCTTCACACTGATGCAACTGATTTCTAACGGATGCAATTCCGGTTGTGACATAACAGACGACTCTCGCAGGGAATTTCTGTGGAATAACTTTCGACGCGGGGCAATTCTCCCCCATGGTTGCGATCTTAAGCCGGTCAGATACAAATGACAACGCAGGATGCATCATGTCGCGTCCCCCCGTCACTCTGGTTGGAATCGCCAATGGACAGACAACAGCTGCCGTTAACGCCTCCGGTCCAAGTCGCCTTGATCGGCTGCGGTCAGATTGGCCGCTTGCATGCCCAGCGGTTGGCCCGCGATCCCCGCGTTGAATTGGCCGCGTTCTGCGACCCGCTCCGCGACAACGCGCTGCAGCTCGCGGCGGAGTACGCGACCGAGGGAGATGTCTTTGACGATTTTACAGCCCTGTTGGAGTCGCCGATCCCAGTAGACGCAGCCGTCATCTGTACGCCGACGCAGTTGCATTTCGAACAAACGACCGCCTGTCGTGCGCGAGGGTGGCATGTGTTGTGTGAAAAGCCGTTGGCCGAATCACGGGAGCGGATCGTTAAGATGATCGACGCAGCCGGTGCGGGTGGTCCGTTGCTGTCGGTGGCCTATCAACGCCGTCACTGGGCGATTTACCAAATGCTGCGCCGCGAATTGCAATCGGGCCGCTGGGGACCGATTCAAACGGTGACCTTCGACTTGGCCGAGCGTTGGCAACAAACCATCGGCGGCACATGGCGCGACAGTCATGAACACAATCCCGGGGGCTTTCTAGGCGATGCGGGCAGCCACAAAGTGGACCTGCTGTTTTTTCTCACCGGGCTGCAACCGGAGGAGGTGTACGCTGTCAGTCATCGTCATGGCAGTCAAGTCGAAATCGTCACCGCCATCGCCGGGAAACTCACTGGCGACGTGACATTGAGCATGACGCTGACCGGCAATGCCGAACATTACCACGAAGACATTGTGATTTATTGCCGAGACGCTGATTTCATCGTCAAGCAAGATCGGTTGTGGCGTGCGGAGAACAATGACCTAGAGGAAATCCCCATCGACGAGACCTGCTCAGATCCCGATCGCGGATTCATAGACTGTTTGGTTGCGGGGGCGGCGAATCCGGCGCCGGCGGATTGCGCACTACCGGTGTTTGACTTCACCGCAGCAGTCTTGCGTTCGGCGGAAACCGGGCGGATGGTCCGTTGTGAATAGGGAATGCCAAAAACCGGTTGTCAATTTGTCGCCGTTCGGGATAACATCCAACTCGGTAACCTGTCGACGCTCGGCGACAAAGTCAGAATAAACAGATCTAGGGGCGAATCGCATGTCCGACTCCGACGCAGAAATTGTCGAACGCGTAAAACAAGGGGACACCGATGCGTTGGGGGAATTCATTGAATTGCGCCGCATGCAGTTGCTGGCCTTCATCAACCGCAATGTCAGTTCCGCATTGGCCAGCAAAGTCGAACCGAACGACCTGCTGCAGGAGGTGACCATTCATGCCCTGCGCGGATTGCCGGACATGGAGTTCAAAGACCGCGATCCGTTCAATTGGTTGTGTCAAATTGCCGAACGTCGGATTATTGATGCGCACCGAAAATACATCGGCGCCCAAAAACGCTCGGCCAATAAAGAGATCTCCGGCAATTCGCCGGTGGGCGGCACAAGTTCCACGACGGGACAAGGGGGGCTGATCGATATGTTGGTCGTGACCATGACAACGCCCAGTCAGGCTTTTTCCCGCGATCAACGTGAATTCAAATTGCAAGAAGTCCTCGCCACACTCCCGGCAGAAAGCCAAGAGGCGCTGCGGTTGCGGTATGTTGAGGGTTTGCCGACCAAGGAAATCGCGCAAAAAATCGGCAAGACCGACGGCTCGGTCCGCGTGCTGCTTAGCCGCTCGTTGAACAAGCTACAAGATCTACTCGGACCGGATGCCAACCCCATGGGGCGGTGATTGGGGCGCTTCCGGAAATCAAAGTTTACCATCCACAGGGACGAGACATTCATTCGCAAGGACGGACCTTTCATTGTCCAGACACCTCACACGGGATTTGGAAACACTGCACCGCAACATGCTGCTGATGTGCGGTATGGCTGAAGAGTTAGTACACAAGGCGCTGGCGGCGCTGCAAGAACCGGACTCAGCGGTTTGCCATGATCTGGTGACACAGGACGATGCCATCGACGATTTGGACGTCCGTTTGGAAGAGGACTGCCTGAAAATCCTCGCGCTCTATCAGCCGGTCGCCGACGATCTGCGGCGGATTACGACGGTGTTAAAAATCACCGGTGAGCTGGAACGCGTCGCCGATTTGGGTGTGAATATCGCCGAGCGGGCCGCTAGTCTCGCCTCGGGCCCAGTGGTCACGATTCCCGATACACTGGAGCGGATGGCTGCCGAAGCGTTGTCGATGCTGCACGATAGCATCGATGCGCTGGTCCAACTCGACAGCCACTCGGCGCGTCGCGTCTGCACGCGGGATGAGACTGTCGACGCGTACAATCGCAACATCATCCAGGAGTTGACCGAAACGATGAAACGCTCCCCGGATCTGATCGAACCGATGATGCATCTATTTTCGGTCTCGCGGCACGTCGAACGCGTGGCTGATCATGCGACGAACATTGCCGAGGATGTGATCTATCTGGTGGAGGGAGAAATCGTCCGCCACCGACCGGAAATCGGCGCGTCGCCCGATAGCGACGAATAGTTTTTGGCGAATGCGAGCCGATTTTGGGAAGAAGGGACGTTCGTCTCTCGTTTTGCAAAATCTCCTTACTAGGAGCACTCAACATCCGCGCGAGTGGATTAGTCCAAGCTCCAATCAATTTCAACTGTGAGGTACCATTCACCTCCTACTTTTTTCCACTTATAGATCGGTCCGCTCCAGAAACCTGTATATGTATTGTGGTTTGGATAAAGTTCAGCACGCCCAGCGAACACACTCAAGGATCGATTTGGGTATAACTGGAAAATGGAGTCCTGTGAAAATTCTGTTTCGAATTGGGCTAAGGAATGCTGTTTCCGATAATCCGGCGTCATGATCATAATCGCATCTCGAAATCGACCTTCTGAACGTGCTTCGGTGAATTCTTGATATCGAATGTCAATGCTCGTTTTATCTTCCAGATACCACCAGAAACTTGCCCATGAAAAGACCTGGTAGCAACCAAGAATTACCAAACCACCGACAAGTCCACCAATTAGTTTCGACCGTATCACGTGGGCCGAATTGTTGGGATGCTGACGCACTTGTAGCCAGATCCAGAAAGGAAACCCGCCGATTACGGTTAGGCCGACCAACAATAAAATGACACCCAAAATCACGCACATGGTTTGGCACCTTTTTTTGAATCAAAGTATCTTTGCCAGGCTGTGCTTCAACCGGTCTGTTCTTCAATTCTCATCTTGAGCATCGTCGCCGAGACTAAAATACTGGCCAAGGATTGCGGCAGGTCAACGTTTGCTCCCGATAGGCCAAATTATAGCGAAAACCGCAACCCCGCGTATCCTGTTCCTCTCTGCGTCGGGTTCTTGTCGCTGATCTGCGACAAAGCACAACCAAATCCACTCCGGTCTCGCCTATAAGTAGGTAAACCGCTAAAATTCCAGCGGAACTATTCACTGCTTTTTTACAGGCGGAGACAACAAGGTTGGCTGCTACGGATCTGCAAACAATGAACATCGCGAAATCGATCGTCGATGTACGGGCAGCGGTTGCTGCTGCACGGGGCGCGGGGAAGAAAATCGGTCTCGTGCCGACGATGGGGGCGCTGCACGAGGGGCATCTCAGTTTGATGCGTGCCGCCCGGGAAGAGTGCGATTATTTGGTCGTCTCGATTTTCGTCAATCCCACCCAGTTTAGCCCGCACGAGGATCTGGATCGCTATCCGCGGCCGATTGAAGAGGACCTGAGGGGCTGCGGCGACGAAGGTGTCGACCTCGTTTTTCATCCCGATGTGGCGACAATTTACCCGGCCGGCGACCAGACGATTGTCGAAGCGGTCGAGCTTTCGACCATCGTGGAAGGGGCACACCGGCCGGGACATTTTCGCGGCGTCACGACGGTGGTTTTGAAGCTGCTGAACATCGTCGCGCCCGACGTCGCCTATTTTGGTCGCAAGGACTATCAACAACAATTGATCATTCGCCAGATGTGTCGCGACTTGGCGCTGCCGGTGGAAATTGCCACCTGCCCCACCATTCGCGAGGCAGACGGATTGGCGCTGAGCAGTCGTAACCGCTACCTCAGTGAATCGGAACGGGAAACGGCGCTCTCCCTCAGCCAGTGCCTGCAGTTCGCTTGCGATCGCGTCGCAGCGGGGGAAACCGATTTAACGGCCCTCCGCCAGGAGATGGTACAGCGGATGCAGCAAACCCCCGGAGTCGAGTTGGATTACGCGACCATCGTGGATGCGGAGACGTTGAGCGAGGACGCGCAGCCAACGGCACGTCTGGTAGCGCTTATCGCGGCGCGAGTGGGGACGACGCGGTTGATTGATAATATGGTCATTGAGCCAACAGATTCGCTTTAATCACAAACCAGATTCATAAGCCTCTCGGACAAGGATACACGCAGGATGCGGCAAACACTGTTCGTCATTCGATTTGATGGTGAGATTCCGCTGGGGTCGCTGGGCAACCTGCCGGTCTTCGGTCTGGGGTTACTGCTCGCGGTCTGGGCTGTGATCGGCGCGAGCCTGCTTTATGTCCGTTATCGCGAAACCGAGTCGCTCGTACCTTCGCTGTACGGTGCTGGTTTGTGGACGGCGGTTGCGTTAGCCATTTTCTATGCCCCGCACCAGCAACGCTTGGTCGGGATCCCGATTTTTGGCTATGGGTTCATGTTGTTTCTCGGTTTCGTATTTGCGACGACCATTGCCTCATACCGTGCGAATCGGCAGGGATTCCCGGAGAGTGCTGTCTGGGATTTGACCTTTTGGGTCTTCTTGTGCGGGATCGGCGGCGCGCGGTTGTGGTACGTGATTCAATACAGCGAACGGTATTTCGGACCGGGTAAAAATCTGGCCAATCTGATCAATCTCCCGGACGGCGGATTGGTCTTTTACGGCGGATTGCTGGGTGGGGTTTTGGCGACGGTGATCTATTGTCGCGTTAAGAGTATTCCGCTGCTGAAGCTGGGAGACATCGCCATTACGTCGGTGTTTGTGGGAATGATGTTTGGCCGCATGGGCTGTTTTCTCAACGGCTGCTGTTGGGGAGATGCTTGTGCACTTCCCTGGGCGGTGACCTTTCCACCGGAGAGCGTGCCTTTCATGGCCGAAGTGCAGCGCGGGATCATCTTTCCCGACGCGGCCGGCAGTCGGCCGCTGCATCCAACGCAAATCTACAGTGCGATCAATGCGCTCGTTTTGGCGGTGCTGACGTTCTGTTATTACCCCTATCGCCACAAGGATGGTGCGGTCTTGGCCGTTGGCTGGTTGGCCTATCCGATTTCGCGGTTTACGATCGAGTTTTTACGAAACGACGAAGGGGGCAAATGGGGAACGCCGTTTACGCCGGCGCAGCTCTTCAGCTTCGGATTACTGGCGACCGCACTCGCATTTTTATGGTACGTCGCCCGCCAACCGGAACGATCGTTTCAACCGCCGCAACCAACCCCGCTCAACTCAAAACCACAAGTGAAATCATCCGCCAGCCCAGCGTGAACAAAGGGTGAGCGGATTGCGGTCTCCCACGCAAAACCGGTCGCTAAAAGCAAAGTCGGCAACCGCCGCGGAGTACTGACGATTGGACATGCAGCGAAAAACCGACCAACTTATCTACTGATTGGGCCTGCGGTTGTGTAAAATTGACGGTTTACGCGTATAAACGTCAGACGTAGGTGTCACAATAACTTCACAATTCTGTGGATTTAGGGAACTTTCCGCCGCCTTAGGGCGTCACATTGAACGGTAGACCGTGAAACAGGACGACCGAGAACTGATTGCCGATTGTCTCAGTGGCCAAACGCAGGCGTTTGGTGCGCTGGTGGAGCGCTATCAGGATCGGCTTTACAACAGTCTTGTTTCTGTGGTTGGATCCACGGATGAAGCGCTTGATGTGGCGCAGGATGCCTTTGTACAGGCCTTTGAAAAATTAGATTCATTCCGAGGCGATTCGGCTTTTTATTCTTGGTTGTTTCGCATCGCTCTCAACGCGGCTGTTTCCCGCCATCGCAAGAAACGACGTGCGACCGTCTCGATAGACGCCGCACGGGACAACACGGGACAGGAACCGGCTGACACACACCCACAAGCATTCCCCGGATTTGCACTCGAACAGACAGAACGACAACTTGCCGTCCGGACCGCTCTCGCCGAACTCCCAGAAGATTTTCGCACAGTGTTGGTCCTCAAGGAAATTGAGGGCATGAAATACGAACAGATTGCTGAAACGCTCGAATGTCCGGTGGGAACGGTTCGCAGCCGCATCCACCGGGGGCGCATCGAATTACGAGCAAAACTTCAGCGCATGCTCAAGGACGACGATATTTGACAGAAAGCGTCCTACGGAAAACGACCTATTTTATTTGAAGGGGTGAGCAGCGGTTTTTAACAGTCGGGTCGGGGGCAATAATTCCCCGACAGCTGTGGCCGCGTATGTCTCACAGAAAATCGACGTGCCTTAGGCACATGTGATCGGTGCGGTATGAACGACAAAATATCCGAAGAATTGCTATCCGCGTATCTGGATGGGGAACTGTCGCAGAGTGAGCGCGCGGATGTGGCGCAGCTGTTGGAATCCTCTCCCGCTGCGCAGCAACAACTGGCGGATTTCCAAAAACTCTCGCAGTGGATGCAGGAGTTGCCCCCCGCGCAACCTCCGCAAGGATTCGCGGAAGAAGTTCTCCTCCAAGCGGAACGGCGTTCATTGCTGCGCGAACCGACCCCGGCGGCCCCTGTGACCGCGACCCGGCGATCTTGGCTGAAACCGACATTGGGAATCGTCGCCGCAGCCGCAGCCGTGGTGTTTCTCGTCCGTGCGGTGCCCGCCCCCCAACCAGCGCAACAGCCGGTGGAAGAAGCGATCGTCATGGAGGACATGGTTTTTCAAAAAATGCAGGCCGAGACCGCTCCGGCTGAAGGTTTGGCGACTGAAGCCCAATCGGATCTACATACCGTTTCACGCAGTGTGGCCCCCGCAGCATTGCCGGCAATCAAAAACAGCCAAGCCGCTGACGCTGATAAATTCATTGCGACGGATGAGGCTGACAATTTGCTGCGGCAAAGCAAGAAACCCACGATTCAAAAAGAAAAATTGGTGAAATTACCCACCGGCCAAAAATGGAACCGTAGCCGAATCGGCGAAGTCATTCACATGACGGAACTGGACGAGTCGCAAGAGCAAGTGGCGGTTTTCAAGGCGGTTGTGGTTAATATCGATCAATGGATCGGCGGCACGCATGTGGAAGTCATTGGCCTGGAAGGCTCGCCCGATACGATTGCCATTCATTTAGAGGCCTCGCCAGAGGAATTGACGGATCTTGTCGCCAAAATCAATGACGACAGCCAATTGCTGGATCTGGAGGCGGGACAACCGATTCTTGTTGCCCAACTCTCTGAGAGAGATCAAAAATACTTCGACAGCGGTGATCGTGAGCAACCCGACGATCTTGCAGACGATGCTCTGTCGGTTCCGCCACAGTTTGGCAGCCGAACCTCTCCGCAGTCGCATATCCCCAAGGACGTCCCTCCCCCCGCTTTAGGTACGAAGAAACGATCCAGCACTCCAAAGCAAGAAACCGCACAGGAAAGCACTGGCAAGGGGCAAAGTTCGGGGCAGTCCAAACCGACGGCACCGAAAACAGAACGCAGTCAAAATGAAACCCGTGCCATCGCCCGACAAAAATCTCGATTACAGATCACACCTGTTCCCGAGGCTTTGCAATCACAGATTCCGGCAGACAAGGGCGATCTGAGCAAGCCCCCCGGCAAGCCTGCAGTCCCCTCTCCGAGTGAAGTCTTAGCGGACAAACCTGCCGTCAAACTGGCCGAGAAGGAAGCATCGGGCAAAAAGGACACCGAAATCAAAAAGCGAAACGCGGACGCGCCGCGACGTGTCCGCATGATTTTGCTCGTGCGGCAGCAGTCGCCAGCGGCGAAAAAGGTCCCGGCTCCCCCCGTTAAAAAAGCGGGGGACGGCGGCGGGGCTGCTTGATTTCGAGGTCTGCTGACCGCTGCACGCAAACGGTGGTTGGCTTGGCGTGCCGTGCTGCGTATGATGGCGGGAGCCTCATGCATGGCCGGGAATCGGACATGCATCGCTAGGACCAGTTTGTCCTGCCCGCTCATCATACCTCCGGGAGTTTCTCGATGCCCTGCCGATTTTCCGCCACGCCGACGACTTGGATGTCCTTCTGCTTTGCGGTCCTGCTGTTCGTGATCCCCCTCCGCTCCAGTTCGGCCGACGATTGGCCCCAATGGGGCGGGCCTAAGCGGGATTGTGTCTGGCGCGAAGACGGGATCGTCGAATCCCTCCCGCCGGGACCATTACCGCGCGTTTGGTCGACCCCGCTGGGAGAAGGCTACAGCGGCCCGGCCGTGGCGGACGGACGGGTGTTCATCACCGATTACCAACCGGCGGACCGCCAAGAACGCGTCCTTTGTTTAAACGCCGAAACAGGCAAGGTGCTGTGGCAGCACGCATATGACGTGCGCTACACGGTGAGCTATGCCCATGGCCCGCGGGCGACGCCGGTGGTCGATGGCAATCGTGTCTATACCATCGGCACGCAGGGGGACATGTTTTGCTTTGACGTTGAACAGGGAGAAATCCTTTGGAAAAAGGACTTCGTCGAGGAGTATGGAACCGCACTGCCGAACTGGGGTATGGCGGCCTCGCCGCTGGTCGATGGCAAACAGTTGATCACCCTCGTCGGGGGCAGCGACGGCGCGTGTCTGGTCAGCTTTGATAAAATGACCGGTCAAGAACTGTGGCGGGCAATTGATGATCCGGCCGTGGGGTACGCGCCGCCGGTGATTTATGAATTCGATGGAGTGCGGCAACTGATTGCTTGGCACCCCACAGCGATCACGTCCCTCAATCCCGAAACCGGCGAAAAATACTGGGAGTTCCCCTTCGATGTCCGCGTGGGACTGACTGTCCCGATGCCGAGACAGCAAGGCAATCGGTTGTTTGTCACCTCGTTTTATAATGGACCGCGAATGCTCGAAGTTTCCTCCAATCCTCCAGCGGCCAAACTGATTTGGCGGGGAAATAGCGACAGCGAAAAGAAAACCGACGGCCTGCATTCGATCATGCCCACGCCGATTTTTACAGAATCGCACATTTACGGAGTCTGTAGTTTTGGACAATTGCGCTGCCTGGATGCCCAGCAGGGAGATCGTATTTGGGAGACATTCGAGGCGACGGGGGAAGACCGTTGGTGGAACGCGTTTTTGATCCCCCACAAGGACCGCGTGTTCATCTGCAACGAACAAGGCGAATTGATCATCGCCCGTTTGACGCCGGAGGGTTACGAAGAACTGAGCCGCGCAGAATTGCTCGAACCGACACGCAAAGTCCGCCGCCGACTCACAATCTGGTCGCACCCAGCCTTTGCCATGCAGAGCGTTTTTGCGCGGAATGACAAGGAAATCGTGCGGGTGAATCTGGCGGCTGAATGAGAATTGAATTTTTTTTAGCCACGGATTAACACGGATGAGACACGGATGGTCGGGTGTCGGAACGTAAGTCCCCAAACCGACGGCTTGCCGTCGTGCACGGTGCTGCTTGCTAAGCACTGTGAGAGAATGAATCCGACGTAATACAACCTGATTGGATCATTCAGCATCGATTGTCGACATGGCGGCGATGCACCTGAACAACAATAAGCCTAGCCGCCAAAAAGTTGCACAGGAAGCAATTTTTTGATTATGTTAGCGGTACGGATAAAATCCGGCACATTTACGCTGCAACTAAAATAAAAAAACAAAAAGCCACAGAGCACACAGAGGCCACAGAGAAAAGTTGCACTCAGCAGTCACCACGGTTTAAAAAATTTCTCTGTGAACTCTGTGGCCTCTGTGGCTAGTCTTTCGTCTGCTGCAATTTCTGAAATCGCTTTTGTGTGTTTCGTTGCTTTCGTGGTATCTTTCTGAGGCTGAAGATTTACGCAACGGACGAATCCTTGAATTGTTAACAGCACGGGTGAAACACGGATAAAAAGTGACGATAAGGCCTTCCTGATTGGTCACTCGGGGCGGTCCGGAGAATTCCATGACACCACACTCCGAGTCGCAAACGCTGAGATCTCGTCTGCCTGCGGCAGTCTCGGGGGCGATGCGTGAATTTGGGCGGTGCGCTGTGGATTTTCTTTATCCTTGCCACTGTGCCGTTTGCCAGACAGCCCTTCCGGAATCGTTGACGTGTCGTGCGGAGATTTGTGAGGGTTGCCGGCGCGAATTGTTGAGCACTGCGGGGGTAGCTTGTGATCGTTGCGGGGCGCCGATTGGACCGTATGTGGATCCATCGGGTGGCTGCAATTTTTGTGTTCGCCAAAAGTTTGCCTTTGAACGGGTGATTCGGCTGGGGATTTATGAGGACCAATTGCGGCAAGCGTGTCTGGGGGCCAAAGGGGGGCGGCAGCAGGCATTGGCGGCGGCGTTGGCGGAATTGCAATGGGAGCGCCGCGTCGAGGCGTTTCGAGATACGCCGATTGACGTCGTCGTCCCGGTGCCGCACTTCTGGTTGCAACGCTTGTCCCGTCTGCACAATCCAGCGGAAACGCTCGCTGGTGTCTGGGCACACAACTTGAGGGTCCGTAAGAGTGACCATATACTTGTGAAGGCCAAATGGACCAAGCCGCAACGATCGTTACCGGCCGACCGGCGTCGCGAAAACGTGCGAAAGGCCTTCAAAGTCGGCCGCCGAGAAGAAATTCAAGGGGCGACGGTGCTGTTGGTCGATGATATTATGACAACCGGCGCTACGGCGCACGAAGCGGCGCGGGTTCTCAAACAAGCGGGGGCCGGGCGCGTGATTACAGCGGTCGTTGCCCGCGCCATGCGGAATTGATCGGCAGCCGCGTGGCGCTTTGGAACAGTGAAAAATCAATCAGTGAGGCGGTTGCGCATGACCGAAGATGGAGCACGGATTAAAAAGAAATTGCCCAAAGGGGCCGCGACGCGCGTCTTCTTGCGCGGGCTGTCGATCAGTCTGCCGCCGATTTTGACGTTGGTGATCTTGTTATGGGTCGGCCAGGGACTCAATAGTTACATCATCCAGCCGATTGGCGATGGGGTGCGGTGGACCATTGCCAGCACGGTCAACGAGATACGCCAAGAGCGGGAGTTGCTCCCCAGCGAAGAATTGCCGCCGCTGCCGAATATCGGCAACCGCTACCGCATTACACCCGGCTTGCAAAAGCGGATTCCCGAAATCGACAAACTGATTGCAGAGAAACGCGCTGCTTCTCCGTCAGGCAAGCGGGTGGATCAGCGGCATCTTTGGGAAACCATCATCCGCGAAGATACCGCTCAAAAGGACTTCGCCTACAACAGCGATGCACTCTCCAAGAATATCTACATCCCCATGGGGGGCGGGTACATTCCGCTGCATGTCTATGCGACCGTCGAGCGACAGGTCGGTCCGCTCGCCATGCCGCCGACGGCGATCGGGGCGTATATGGATTACGTCACGACGCAATACTTCTACAGCTTTTGGCACCTGAGCGCGCTGGCGATTTTGCTCACTGTGGTGGGTGTCTATTTCGTCGGCCGGTTGATGACTGCCCAATTGGGGTCCTGGGTCGTACACAAGATTGAAACGAAAATCCTGGCCCGGCTACCGTTGATCCGCAACGTCTATTCGTCGGTGAAGCAGGTCACCGATTTTCTGCTGACCGAAACCGAAGTCGAATATAGCCGGGTGGTGGCCATCGAATATCCCCGCCGGGGAATTTGGTCGCTAGGTCTGGTAACGGGCGAAAGCATGCTGGATATTGCCACAGCTGCGGGGGAACCGATGATCAGTGTGCTCATCCCCAGTTCGCCGATGCCGGTGACGGGCTATACGATGAACGTGCCCCGCAGTGAAGTGATCGACCTGGACATCTCCGTCGACGAGGCCTTCCAGTTCTGCATTTCGTGCGGCGTACTGGTTCCCGGACGTCAACAAGTCACCCCCGAGGTGCTCAAAAAAGCGTTCGGCAAACAACTCCCCTCGGCGCTGCCGGCGATCAGCGACAGCGGTACGATTTTGACCGGTCCGCCCAAAACCGAGTAACGCGAATCTGTTTGTCGTGAATCGCTGACGCGGTCGGTTGCTCCACAGCGCAGCATCGACGACACTGTCGGGAAACTGTCAGTGTTTATATTGCATAGCCCCGCTTCATTTTTGCGAAGCCCGTTTTCTTTTTTGCAGAGCCCGTCTTCGTATTATTGCGAAGCCCGTTTTCGTTTTATTGCGAAGCAATGTAGATCGAGACCCGACCTCGTGAGTGAGACACCGCCTATTCGGATTGCCACACGTTCCAGTCGTTTGGCGTTGTGGCAAGCCCATCATGTGCAGCAACTGCTCAGTGCTGCTGCGCCCAGTACGACCATCGAAATTGTGCACGTGTCGACCATTGGCGACCGCGACAAATCGGAGCCGCTCTCCAGCCTGGGCGAATTCGGGGTCTTTACGCGTGAAGTGCAAAAAGTGGTTCTGGAGGGCGATGCGGATATCGCCGTGCATAGCCTCAAGGACCTGCCGACTGAAACGGTCGCCGGGCTGACATTGGGGGCGATTCCCCCGCGCGGAGCGGTGCATGACGCGTTGCTGCTCCCCGCATCGCGCCGTGGTGGCGGTCTAGATGATCTGCCCGATGGTGCTGTCGTGGGAACCGGCAGTATGCGACGCCGCGCGCAATTGTTGCACCAGCGTCCCGATTTAAAATTTGCCGAAGCACGGGGCAACGTCGAAACCCGTTTGCGGAAACTGGATGAAGGCGAATTCGACGCCTTGATTCTGGCAGCGGCCGGTTTGATGCGGCTGGAACTGGCCGAGCGGATCGATTGTGAGCTGCAGCCACCGGTGATGTTACCGGCCATCGGCCAAGGGGCGTTGGGTATTGAATGCCGCAGCGACGACGTCGTTGCGCAGGAATTGCTGGCAAAGATCAACGACTCGGCTACCCAGATGGCAGCGACAGCGGAGCGGTCTCTGTTACACGAATTACGCGGGGGCTGCCATGCCCCGATTGCCGCTGCAACGAGTCTGCAAAATGATCAGCTGGAATTAACAGCCGTGGTGCTCAGTTCCGACGGCCAACAACGTCTGATGGCAACCGCCACGGGTGAAGCTGCCGCTGCTCTGGGGATCGCCGTGGCCGGCGACCTTCGCGCGCAAGGGGCGGATGCATTGATTACGGCTGCGGAGTTTTGAGCGGCAACGGCAGGCGGGAGCCTGCCCTACGGTTCTTTGGGGATTGATGGCATGCGCGACCGACCGCTTGATATTGATTGGCGTGTGCTCGATCTGGGCGCGCGGATTCGGCATCTGGAGGTAGAAGGCTTTTTAGTGCTGCCTGATTTGTTGGATGCGGATGACATCGCGCGGCTCAAACGTGAAACGCGCGAGCTGGACACCTTTGCGGTTGATTACAGCGTGCATCAACAGGTCTATCCGAATGTGCAATTCGCCGGCCCGGCAATCACCGAGTTGATAGCGCATCGGCCGACACTTGAATTCCTCACGGCCTTGTTCGGTGATGATATCGTGATGATGGATTACGGTTACGCCCGCTCCGCTCCCGGGCATCCAGGGATCAGTCTGCATTGCGACGGGCAGCCTTGGGGGTCGGAGATTTTTGGCTTCGAGCACAGTTGCCCGCGGCTGATTCGCGTACTGTATTATCTCGATGACCTGACGCCGGAAGTCTCGCCGTTTCGCGTGGTGCCGCGTTCGCATCTATCGCTACACGCTGACGCGAATCCCTATTTGCGATACGAAGGACATCCCGAGCAGGTGATGGTGACCTGCGACGCCGGGTCGGCGGTGCTGTTACAGCAGAACGTTTTTCACGGCAATTATCCAAACACCGGCGATTACGCCCGCGAAATGTTAGCGATCGCCTATCGCCCCGCGTGGGCCGGACCGGCGGGGGATGTGCGGGAGTGGGACGCAAGCGAATTGGCAAACGTGCCGCCAGAGGTCCGGACACTGATGACCGGCCGAAATCGCCGCGTCTGGTTCCCCGAAGGGGGGAACAAACCGGCAGGCATGCAGGACATGGCAACGGGTATCAATCCCAGCCGCTGGGGACGGGCGGAGGAGTAGGTTAATCCTCCGGTTTGCCAACGTCGACTTTCGACCAGTCGACTTCGGAGTCCGCGTCGGACAAGTCCGCTTGAATCTGGGCGTACGCCTGCTGTGCCTTTCCGAGTTGTTCTTGCCGCACAATGATGTCAACGCGACCAGGCGCTTCGGGGCGAAGACCGACGGTGATGCCGCCGGTCGTCGAGGCTTCGATACCATGACCGGCCAAAGCGGCAACAATCATCGCCGCTTCGGTTTCAGTGTACAAGCTAGCGAGGACTTGCGGTTCGCGGGGATCGGTGGTCATGCGGCTTGTCCGTTCTTGGCTTGAAGGTTCGTTTTTTGCGCGTCATCATTTTTGGACAGTGCGGGTCCAGCCTTGGTCCTCACTGTAATGATAGAATTTTTCTTCGATGATCATTCCTTCATTACCGACCTCGGAGTAGGCGACGATCCCAATAGGAGTCGATACATTGGGTGTTCTGACTCTGGTCCATCTGATGACCGGAGGTGGTTGCTGACCACGGTTTCGAAACTCGTAGGTTTCGCGAGACTCTTTTTTCTGGTCTGGTCGAAATATAATGATCGAATGAGAACTTAGTTGACCTCGAGTTTTCCCCTGCATCGCCTCAGCAAATAATTGCGACTCCATCTTATCACGGATCTCGAATTGAGTTAGCACGGCATGAACAGCTTCTTCTAGTGCGGCGCCAAAGTGTTTATCGAGAATTATGGGATCAATTTCAACGGGAGCAATCGTAGCTCCAGCATCCTTCTTGTCAGGAGAATCCTCTGCGCATCCCGTCACCAAGATTCCGAGAACAAGCAACACCGCCCCAACAACCAACGTTCGTAGTCGCATACGTTGCCTCCTCAGCGCGGGAGAGTCTTTCAGACACGAAGCGGAGCCGATTAATCCTCGGGTTTGCCAACGTCGACTTGCGACCAGTCGATGTGTGATTTTTCTTCTTGGATTTCAGCGTACGCTTTTTTGGCAGCTTCGAGATGATCCTGGCGGACGACAATGTCGACGTGCGTCACGCCTTCAACCGGAATCCCAGCCGGGTCGCCGCCACCGCAAGAGGCTTCAATACCCCGTTCAGCCAAATCAGCCACAATCATCGTCGCTTCAACTTGGGAACGGACCGTTGCGAGGATTTCAGGTTCCAGGGGGTCGGTAGTCATGCGAGAATTTCCCTATTCATATTTAAATTCGGTGATTTCATGTCGTTGCCAATGACGCTGAGACTATTGTATGTCGCTGGTGGTCTATGTGGCAACATTGCAAGGACCGGCGTAGCAGCGTTCAAAACGACAATCAGGGCCAAACGTGTTTCACCCTTCAGGGGGTTCGAGAGTCCAATTGGGGTTGGGGATTGCCTGCATTCGGGCGATGAGTAGGGTGATGCCAGAGACGATCACGAGAATCGGCACTTCAACATCCAGCGCCAGGCGGCCCGTTTGTCGCAACACCGAGAGGCAACTGGCGGATATGAAAAAGGTGCCGATGACGAATGTGACTTTATCGAATCCCCCGACGATGAAGGCGAGAAAACCGACGATGGCCAGTCCCAAGGACCAAACCCAATTGATCCCCGGTGCAATACCGAGCGTAGTCAGCAACCAACCGGCACCGACAGAGATCAGAAGCAGTGGAATGATGAGCGTTTTTTTATCAGGCATGATTGATTCCTTTGGTAGCCAATGAAGAGGAATGGCCGCCGGCAGTCAACTCGGCGGTCGTTGTTTCTTCTTTGGAGGGGCGGCAACGGGAATCGAATATAACGCGCGTTTTGTTGGGGTTATTTGAGACGGGTTTCCCAAGTTGATGTAGGGCAGGCTCCTGCCTGCCGCAATGAAAGTTGGTCATCCCTGGCTCTCCTGATCGACTTGCAATGGAAGTGAACGAGGCGCTGGATTTTTACACTGTTCGTGCGCAGTTGCGAAGTAAAGCTTCGCGAAAGTGTGTTCTACCCGCAAAGAGTTTGGGAGCGGATGGCATATTCTTCCCGCCGAGCGACTGGATGACTCGATGAAAACAACTTGGTGGCCGATCGTCGATTACGACGGCAAGCCGTCGGTTTGGGATTCTTTGCACGTTGGCGGTCAGCGGGTGTTTGGCCTCGAACTCATACCCAGCGAGTATGCTCAATAAGTTCACTCACAGCAACATGCGACCGTAAGTCGGCGACCAACCCTTTGTAAACAATTGAATGCTTTAATGTCGCCCAGTTTTCCTGGAAGTGCGACAAGATCTGATCGTGCTCCAATTCAAATGCATCCGCCACCACGATGGATGCGGCATGCGGATCCAACGGGAGCAATTCAACCGACTCCCTCCCGAACAAATCTGTTTGGGAATTCCCCATGTCGGGAGACAACACGAATCGATATTCGAAAAGGATGCCGACCAGGGCCGCCGCCTGGTCTAGTGTGACCTGCGAGAATGTCGCGCTGAGGATTCTGGTGCGTGCGGCGGCGGGATTGTTGCGCATCGGATTCATTCCGGGGACAACTCTGAACTGGCGAAGGTCGGCTTCTTTTCCGCGAAACGCAATCTCATCAAATAGAGCAGATGCAAGACCATCAAACCGGTGGCCCATGCCGGAATCATCGCAGCGAAAATGAGGCTAGGGTGAACGTCACCAAAGCCCATCGAGATGAGGACGATGAACAGCAGAGCCACTGCGGAAATGACGTTGACTATCAAGTAAGCGCGGCGACGCCAGTCAGCCGATTCGGCGAGTTGCGGCGCGTCGTGGTTGCGAGAGAACTCGGCGATCCCGTGAAGCAATTGCCAAGTCATCAACAGCTGCATTAATGCGATCGGAATCGCAAGCAGGACCGACGATCCCGTGATCATCACCGTGCCTGTGACGCTCAGTACTGCGAAAAACAGACACAGCCGTTGAACCTGGGAAAATTTCGCCGAATACTGCGCGAGATCCCGGCATGCGAGAGCGACCGCAATGTATCCAAACGCGACCAATAAACCGCCTAGCCCCTCGATCACTCCGCCGAACGCGACGAATAGCATGCCGCAAAACAGTCGATCGAATTGTTGGAACATGTTTCAGACCCCGCGGTGCGTTGAGCAGTTCATTTGGGAGATGATTCCATGATAACCCGCCCGGAATACGTTTTCGATACCAATCGCAAACTGACGCGCATGGGGATGACTGATCAGGAACTACGCACAGCTAGGAGCCCATCCGTGCAATTACGATTTCCAGTTCACCGCCCCCGTGCTTCAATGACTTGCGAGTAGAATTTTTGTGGATCGTTCACACGGAATTCAATATGGCCGCATTCGCCGCAAACGTAAGCCGTCGTATTGGCTTTGATTGGATCTTTAAAAATCATCGCGTGCGGATTTCTATAAACAACAGCTTTGTGGATCCCCATGGAATAGTGACTTTGGTCGACAATGTGCGCATTAGAAATGATCTTTTCCGATTCGCAGATTTGACAGCAGGTTGGCTTTATCATGTTGGGGATCACGGTCCTTTGGAAATTGACCAATTACCGAGTGCAGGCATTCGGCCTCCAATATCGGGGGGCCGCACTGTTCCATCAAACCCCGCCCACGTGCGGTTGCCAGCCATGTTTTAGTGGCGAGCCGCGCCGGTGTGAGAAGAAACTGCGGCCGTCGATTGGCCGCAGTGTGCGGTAGGTGCAGTAGGCCAGTCCGCCCAGCCACTGTGTGACGACGATGACGGCCAGCCAGAACATGCGGCCGCGGCTGGTTGGTTCGTGCTCGTTGATGCCCAACAGCATCCAAATCCCGAACCCTTCCATCAGCATCACGACAGCGATGACGAAAAGTGCGATCAAGATTTTCATAAGATTCCCTCCCCAACTCCTCCCCGCGGGCGCCGGGGGAGGAGCGGCTTTAAAACTCCTGGTTGTTTCTTGCTGTTTCTCTTGAGTTGGCCGCTGTCTGCTAGATTCTGTTTCAAAACCCGGTTGTGCTTGTTTTGAAAACTCACACTTTAGTCTCAGCGAGATGCGTCAGAGGGTTTTGAGACTACTGCTAGACAGAACGGGGCTAGCGCGGGTTCGGTTCAAAAAATCGCCCCGGTTTCTCCAAAAAATATTGACTCGACTAAAACCAGCAGGACCAACAGTACGGATAGGGCTACGGCGTGGGATTCGTTGACTGTGCCGCGAGCAGATCCCAGGCCAAAATGTGGTCCCAGTCCATGCCACAGCCAAAACCCTGGCACGATTGTGACGACGCCGAACAGGATCAACTGCCAGGCCGGTGCCCCCTGTTGGAGCAGGTCGCCGGCGTCGCCCACGCGGTCGAACGAGCCGATCGCCAAGTAGCAGCCATTGGTGATCAGACAGAATCCGGCGAAAAAGGCAGCGAGATACGTCCACGGAGCGTGCCGCCAGCGGGCGAGGCTCCAGAGGATGAGGGGGATCAAACACCCGCCAACCGGCCCGCCCCAGATTTCCCACAGTGGGTGCGGATTGGGATCCACGTCGGTTCGCGAAATGAGCAACGGGCCCAAGACGACCTTCGTGACGGTTCCCCCGCTGAGCCAGGCCAGTAAAACGTGTCCAGCTTCATGTACGATCATCATGCCGAGCCAGGAGGTCCCCAGCGTGGCAAAGATCAGCAGGGTTTGGTGGAGGCGCGACATGTGTGTGGCAGTTGTTTTTGGTATGCGGTTTGATGCGTCGCGATGCATCCTGCATTCATGAAGCGACCGGGCGGTGCAACCCGACGAAACCGTACATCACCAACACGGCTGCAAAGGCCAGCATGCAGTGGGTGTAAGACTGGTTGTTGGTCAGGAATTCCAGCAGCGGTGTGTACCAAGCCAGGGTGTTGCCCGGCGGCGTGGGGATCGGGGCGGCGGCGATGGCGTTGAGTGTGAGGCCGTTGCCGACCGGGATGCGTTGTTCGGCCGGATTGACCGCGTCGAATTCGATGCGGGCCAATTCCGCTTGAAAACCGGGATCGCTTTGCAGCGCATCCTGCACGATTTTCAAATGCTCACAATGCTCGCTGAGAGTGACGAGTTGCGCCTGATTGTCGTCATGCCGGCTGCTGAGCCGCGCATGCACCAGCAGTTTGGGGGCCAAAAATGGAATCGCAAACAGCGCAGCAGCCACGAACAAGCAGAGCCAGAATGCCATCGAGGGCACCCAGCTCTGCTCCATGTTCGTCCGCTGTTCGGATGCGACTTTCATTGGGGTTAGGCCTTAGGCTGTCGGCTTTAGACGGTCGGGTTGGAAGAGGAGAACCAAACGTTGTGCGCGTCAGGCGGGAGCCTGACCTACATTTTTCTGGCCACTGGCCACTAACCACCGGCCACTCTGTTCTGCCTACTGTCTAACGCCGACTGCCTACTAATAATTACCGTCCCCAGATTTGGCCGCCGTAACGGGCGTCGTCTCCGAGGAGTTCTTCGATGCGTAACAATTGGTTGTACTTGCAGATCCGGTCGGTACGGCTGGCGGAACCGGTCTTGATTTGACCTGTCGCCAATCCAACCGCCAAATCGGCAATCGTCGTGTCTTCGGTTTCGCCGCTACGATGACTCATCACGGCTGTAAAGCCGTTACGGGCGGCCAATTCGCAGGCGTCGATCGTTTCGCTCAAGGTGCCGATCTGATTGACCTTTACCAGGATGCTGTTGGCGATCCCTTCGTCGATTCCGCGTTGCAGGCGTTTGACGTTCGTCACAAACAGGTCGTCGCCCACCAGTTGCACTTTGTCTCCCAGGGCGGTCGTCATCGCTTTCCAGCCGTCCCAATCGTCTTCGGCACAGCCATCTTCGATCGAGCAGATGGGGTATTTTTCGACCCATGAAGAGAGCAGGGCGATGATATCGTCGGAGCTATGCGGCTTGCCTTCCAACGTGTATTTGCCGGTCTTCTCGTCGTAGAATTCCGTCGAGGCGACATCCAAAGCGATTTGGATTTGTTCGCCCGGTTTGTAGCCCGCTTTTTCGATGGCGGTCATGATCACGTCGAGCGCCATTTGGTTGCTATCAAGTTCCGGAGCAAAGCCTCCTTCGTCGCCGACCGCCGTGTTCAGGCCTTTGTCGTGCAAGACTTTTTTGAGTTGATGGAACGTCTCAGTTCCGGCACGCAGGGCGTCGCTGAAATTATCAAACCCCAGCGGCATCACCATGAATTCTTGCACGTCGACATTGTTGTCGGCATGCTCGCCGCCATTGATGATGTTCATCATCGGGGCCGGCAAGTATTTGGCACCGGCTCCGCCCAGGTAGCGGAACAGCGGCAAGAAACTGGATTTGGCCGCTGCATGAGCGCAGGCCAGTGAACAACCCAGGATGGCGTTGGCGCCCAGGCGGGATTTGTTTTCCGTTCCGTCCAGAGCGATCATCAACCGGTCGATCGTCAGTTGATCGGTAACGTCCAGGCCCAACAATTCCGGGCCGATGGTTTCGTTGACTGCTTCGACCGCCTTGATGACTCCTTTGCCCAGGTAGATCCCTTTATCACCGTCACGCAGTTCGTGGGCTTCGTGCACACCGGTGCTGGCTCCACTGGGGACGGCGGCGCGGCCGATGTTTCCGTCTTCCAATTCGACATCGACTTCCACAGTCGGGTTGCCCCGGCTATCCAAAATTTGCCGTCCGTGGACGGCGACAATCGGCATGCTCATCTTTACGCTTTCCCTGAAATAAAAAAAACCAAATGGTCTGAAGTTTCGTGGTGTATTGTCCAGCGGTCCACAGTGGAAGCGGCGGCTGCGGGCCGATCAAACCCGATCCCTACCGGACGCTGCAAACAATATTCCCACAGTAGCGAAGATGAGTCAGCGGTCCAGGTCCACGGTGGCAATTTTCGTGGATTCTTAACGAAATCGCACGCTGGGATTCCCGACCACCAAAGACCGTTCCGATAGTCCAATTATCGACGCAAGTTCAATCCTAGCTTGAGGGTGCGAGCGTTCCCGCCACTCGTTTCCCCCCGGATATGACGGTTGTGATTGCCTCAGTTTCCGAAAATAGGGAGAGCAACGGTTACATTGTCGCGATTATTGCGTCGTGTAGCTAAGATGAACCGTTCGCGGCCGTTCAGGATTCACCACGGAGGCACGGGAAATAGGCTGTAGACCATAGACTGTAGGCTTTAGGACGGGACTGCCAATGCGTTCCTACGGACTACAGTCTAAAGCCTGTCGTCTTCTACTGTCTGCGAGCCTCCGTGGTGAACTCTAACCAACCGCCAACTACAGACTAACGAGCGTACTGCAAAGAAAGTCCTCAGACGATGCCCGATTTCGTGGCTGAAGAAACGCAACGTACGGAATTACAAACCTTGGATCCGCAGGTGACCACCATTCAACCGGGGGGCGGGATCTGTATGCGGATCGAACTTGCCTGGGGGGCGCTGCGGCGGGCGTACTTGAAGACCTTTCGCCGCGGCTACGTGCGGAAGATGGCTGAGTTGCGGCAGGGGACAGAGAATGTTTGTCCGCACGAAGTGCTCGATCCGCGCGATGTGAAATTTTATCAGAATCAAGGCGGGTACTATTGGCGGCCCGAAGATGATCCCTTCACCTGGCGCGACCGGCTGCCGTTTGCCCGCGTGGGATTAGCGGAACTGATCATTTTGTCGGTCGTTTGTTTCGGTTCGACGGCTGTGCTGGCGTATTATTATTGGCCGGCGGCGATTTTGCCGGCTGTGTTCGGTCTGTTCTTTGTTTCGTTTTTTCGCAATCCCCACCGCACCATTCCGACCGATGCGGGGGTTGTGGTCTCGCCGGCGGACGGGAAAGTGACCACGATCGAGGAAATCGAGCATGACGAATTCATCGGCGGTCCGGCGGTGTTGATTGGGATTTTTCTCTCGATCTTCAACGTCCACGTCAATCGCGTTCCAGTGCCGGCGCGGGTGATTGGCATCGTCTATCGCAAGGGCAAATTCCTGAATGCCATGCGTGCGGAATCGGCACGGGAAAACGAACAACTGGCGGTCCGCATCGAAGAAAACCGCGCGCCGTACCGACGGATGACCGTGCGGCAAATCACCGGCGCCATTGCGCGGCGGATTGTCTGTTGGGTCAAGCCGGGGGATGAGTTGGCCGCCGGCGAATTATTTGGCATGATCAAACTCGGTTCGCGCACCGAACTGGTACTGCCCCGCGAAGAGGGGCTGGAGATTGTCGTGAAAATGGGGCAAACCGTGAAGGCGGGCTCGACCATCTTCGCACGGTATCCCGCTGCGGAAGCTGAGGAGCCCGCGTCATGAGTGAAAACTTCGAAGAATCGCTGGCCGTTCCGGTCAAGACGCAGCGCACGCGCCGGCAAAAAATGTTTGCTGTCGTGCCGACGCTGCTGACATTGGGCAATGTCGCCTGCGGATTCGGTAGCATCACCTTTGCGGCGAAATTGAACGGCACCGAGACCGATCCCCAAAACCTGTTTGTAGCGGGTTTGCTGATTTTTGTCGCGATGGTGTTCGACATGCTGGACGGCAGCGCCGCGCGATTGGCTAAAAATACCAGCGATTTTGGTGCGGAGCTGGATAGTTTGTGCGATGCGGTCAGTTTTGGCGTTGCGCCGGCATTTATCCTCGTTAAGTTCTCCACGCCGTTTCACGGACGGATGTTGTGGGCGATTGCCGTGTTGTATGTGATGTGCGCGGTGTTGCGACTGGCACGATTTAATGTCGAGACAGGTGAAGAGGATACGCACGAATCGTTCAGCGGGTTGCCCTCGCCGGCGGCGGCCGGAACGGTGGCGGCCTTCGCCGTAGCCTACCCCGAGTTTTTAGAACGGATTGCAGAATGGCAGTCCAGCGCATTGGAATCGGTGCGGCCCGACCTGGACACCTTCGCTCGCATGGGGCTCCCGTTCATTACACTGGCAGTCGGTTGCTTGATGGTATCCCGCATCCGCTATCCGCACGTGTTCAATCAGCTCTTTCGCGGTCGGCAAAACTACCACCACATGCTGCAACTGATTTTTACGATCGCTGCCGTCTATGTCGTGCGCGAGATGGCTGTGCCGTTGATCTTTTGCGCATTTGCCTTTGGGGCGCCGCTGCGGGCACTGTGGGGACAAATCGCCAATCGAGGTTGGCGAAACTCCAGAACCTCGGCCGGTAGTTGATACCGGAGATGAGGTCCGCGGAGTCATTATTCAGGCATGTTGCCGATCATTTGATTGATCGCCGAGGAACTGCCGAACGCGAACAAGCAATCGCCCGACTCGATCCGAGCGGCTCCCGGCGGCGGCATCAGGCGTTCGCCGTTGTTGCGGCGGATGCCGATGATCATCACGCCCATGGCGCGCAGATTGGTTTCGGTCAGTTGTTTTCCCACGTAGGGGCTGTCGTCGGCGACTTGAATATCGACCAGTTCCAACTCCTGCCCCCGTTTGCCGGCGATTTCTAGAAAGTCCTCGACGTTGGGGCTGACCATAAATCTCGCCATCTTCAGCGCGCCTTGGCGATAGGGGCTGACGACGCGATTGGCTCCTGCCTGTCGCATTTTGGCGGCTGCCTTATCGTCACTGGCACGAACCACTATTTGCAATTCCGGGGCCATCAATCGGGCAGTGAGGCAGACGTAAATGTTGTCGGCGTCGGTTGGCAGTACCGTCGCTAGCGACTTGGCTCGATCGATTGCTGCCAATTGCAAAATTCCGTCATCGGTGGCGTCGCCTACAACATAAGGCCAGTCTTTCGAATGGCACAGCGACACGACCCGTTCATCATTCGTATCAATCACCACAAACGCTTGGCCTTGTTCCTCCAGGTTTTCGCAGATCGTATGCCCCATGCGGCCCATGCCGCAGACGATGAAGTGACCGTCCAGTTGATCGATTTTTTTCTGCATCCGACGCAATTCCCAAAATGAGCGCATTTCCGCGCTGACCACCCATTGCCCCAACTGAAACGCACTGTACGTGAAAATACCCAGACACGTGACCAAATAGAACGTGACGAACAACTTGCCCTCGTCGCTAAGAGGGTGGATTTCGTAGCCGACTGTCGTCACGGTCACGACCGTGTAGTAGACGCAATCGATCCAATCCCAGCCTTCGATCAACCGGAAACCGATGATCCCCACGGTCGTCAGCACGAGCAACAACAGTATGATGATCAGGATCCGTCGCATACGATATTGATGCCAAGCCAATCCGTGTTAGAGACGCAACCACTGGGGAGGTCGCGGTGCAATGCACTCAGGTCCCTGCTAATTCGATCTGTTTCGCAGACGGCAACATAACATGTTCGACCTGCCGCGCCACTACAAATTGAAGAGAAATTTGGAGAGCAAACTCACTGGCAGTTCGTCGCGAACCAGACGCATCGGCTTCCCGCTGTCGGCCAGTATCTGTTCCGCCGCCAAATATCCACTGCGCACCGCACCTTCCATCGTGCTGGGCCATCCGGTCGCCGTCCAGTCTCCGGCGAGGTACAAACCCTCGATCGACGTTGCCGGTCTGGGGCGCAGCTTATCGACACCCGGCACCATGGAGAGTACCGCTTTGTGTTCCGTCACCAACCGGCCATGCTGCAAAGTGGCGCCCTCTGCCTGAGGAGTCAGGCTCGATAATTCTTTGGCGATTTGATCGATCACCTCCGCTTGCGGACGTCCCGACAGTTCGTGGGAAGCACTGATCACCACTTGATAATAATGCCAACTCGCGTCGTCCCCTTCTTCGCCGGGAATCGGAACTTCTCCACGATAAAACACCCATTGGCTGAGCCGTCCCACGAGCACCGCATGCGGCAAATCCAATACGGCACGGTCGAACCACAAATGCACGCTCGAAATGGGGGCGGTTTCCAAAGCCGTGGCCGCCTGAAACTCAGCCCGCCCTCCAATCGCCGCCGGAAACAGCGGCGTGACACGATCCTGCGGAACGGCCAGCACAATTCGATCCGCCTCGATCAACGTCTCGTCCCGCAGCCGCACGCCCACCGCCCGCTCTCCTTGCAACTCAATGGCCGCCACGCCGGTCTTCAGACGGACTGTTACGCCGAGTCGTGTAAACCACTCGGTCAGTTCGTCGCCGTATAGCCGATCGAGCGGGACCGCGGGAATTCGGACTTCCCAGCCGCTACGATTACCCACAAATCCATCGGCAAACACTTTGCGGGCTGAGGCGATGCCAATGCGGTCCAGCGATTCACTCAAAGCACTCACGAGCACGACTTGCCAAAAATGATCGATGAGTTCGGCCGTCTGTCCGTGCGCCGGCAACCATTCGGCCATCGATTGCTCATCCTGTGCCGCAGCAGGCGACTTGATGAGCGTCGTAAGGCCGCGCAACAGCTTTAGTTTCTGCCCGAACGAGAAATGCCGTAATCGCAGTAGAGCGGGTAGGAGATGCAGCGGAGCCGGCAGCGGGGCAGCGGCAAAGCGGCTGCGTTCTCCTTGGGGGCCGATAAACCATAATTCTCGTTGCGTGTGGATCAGGTGCGCGATGCGCAGCGTCTCGCAGAAGTGATCGAAATTCGTACAACACCCCATCGAGACATGTTGGCAATTGTCGATCGGGCTTTCAGTGGTTGCGTCCACAAACGAACTTGCCCGCCCGCCCAGCCGTGGTCGGGATTCCAGCAGCGTGACGGAGTATCCCGCTTGCCCCAAGGCAGAGGCCGCCGCTAACCCGGCCAACCCGCCGCCCACGACTAACACCGTTGATTCAGATGCCATGAATCCGCAAATTCCCCTTGGTTTCGCTACGAAACTGCTCTGAGGACGTTAGCACAACCCAGCGCGCGTATGAAGCGCTGCAAAGCACAATTTCCGTCGGTTTATCGAATGGAGAGTACAGGGGAATGGTCGTATGTCCTTTTCTGAGATAGTGTTATGGGGTCTTCAGTGCATCGTTGGTCCTTGTGACCCTCTCTGCGTTCGAAGATCTCTCAGAGGCGAATCTCTCCGCAAATTGTAGCGCAAAGCAAACATTCAGGCGAATCTTTGCTGGTCCGGTTGATTCGCGGTCGAGGCGTTTGTATAACACTTCTTTAGCATCGGGTTGACTGTCCGCGCACGGCTTCTGCGCGCGACGTCCCAGACGCGTGTCTAGCACGCGGGTCGAAATACTGAAATACGGCAATTTCGGTGGCTGCACCCCGACCAGCCTCGCGCCACAACTGACATGAAGTAAAACTGACATGAAAAAGGTACGTTGAGTATGGGTCACTACACTGGACCGAAGGGACGCATTAACCGCCGTCTGGGTGGAATCATCTTTGAGGACGCCGGAGCGCGCAAGGCTTATGAAAATCGGGATTTCCCGCCCGGTATGCACCAACGCCGCCGGAAAGTGACCGACTACGGACTCGCGCTGACCGAAAAGCAAAAAATTAAATACTATTATGGCCTGCGGGACAAAAAACTGCGGAGCTACTTCGACAAGGCGAAGCACATCAAAGGGAACACGGGTGAAAACCTGATGGTTCTGTGCGAACGCCGCTTGGACAATGTCGTCCGTCGTGCCGGTTTCTGTGCGACACGGCCCCAAGCTCGTCAGGGAATCGTACACGGTCACTTTTGCGTGAACGGCAAAAAGCTCGATCGTCCCTCCTATCTGGTTCGTCCCGGCGACACGATCACGATTCGCAATCGGCCGAACCTCAAAAAACTGTACGCCGAATTGGCCGAAGCGCCCCGCCAAGAGGGAACTGGTTGGCTCAGTTTTGATGTGAGCGGACTAGAAGCCCAAGTCGCGGCCCTGCCCACACCGGATGACGTGAGCTTGCCCATCGATCTCAACGTGGTTGTCGCGTTCCTCTCGCGGTAACCCATCAAGCTGCAAACGAAAAAACCGCGGACCGATTCATTTCGGTCCGCGGTTTTCTTTTTGTCACAGTCACAGTTGGTTATTTGGCCGAATCGGGAGCCGGCGACTGATTGACAAATTCCAGTGATTTGTCAATCAAGATTTCGCCGGTCTGTTCGCCCAAGGATGTCTCCGAAACATATTTGTAGCGATCAAAACTGCCGTAATCGACTTCGGTCAGAATATAACCAAAGGCATCGTTGGTCAGTCCGAATAGCAGGTTGTGTTTGCCCCGCATCTTGCGTTTCAGGAAAAAGCCGATGTTGGGCAGTGCTTCGCCGGGGATTGTGAGAATCTGAGCGTCGCCGATATTCACCAGATTGATGCGGGACGTGATACTCTGGTCTTTGTTGTGTGGGTATTTCAGCGGTGAGCCGGTAATGACCGCCCACATCAAGTCGGAGTCGACGGGAAACCGCACGTCGATGGCGTCGCAAAACAGTTGCGGGTCTTTTTGGAGCGGGGCATCCTGAACAATCCGCAGCGCTTCGTCCGCCATTAGGTGCCCGATGCGTAGACATTCTTCCCAGGTCCGTGAATCGTACCAATAACCGGTCAGGGGATCCTTGGGTTTGTTCAGATCACGATTGTCGGCCGTGATCATTCCCCCTTGTGCGCCATTCATAAACAGCGCCATCCCTCCGGTCTCCTTCTCCAACTTGTCGCACAACGGGCCGACTAAGTCGGGACTGAGTACGCCTTCGCTGTTGCCCAGCACCTCGGGGTGGATGGCGTAATTGACCAGCGTGGCGATCGTCTTACCTTCAGGAGTGACCGCTTGGATCACGCTCATCCGCCGGTCGTAAAGATTGGGAGCGTAATAGTTGTAGGCAATTTTCCCTTTGGCTTCGCCGGTACCGATTTTCAAATACGCCGGCTGCAGATTGTCGATGGCAGTGTTGATCGCCTGAGCGGCCTTGTTGCAGACGTCATCCATGAACTTCAAGTTGCCGGTATGTCCACCGGTCGGCAGCGGAAAGGCATAGCAATCCGGGCCGCTGTGCGTATGTGTCGAGCCGATCATGATATTCTGTGCATCGATGCGCGGAACCTGTTTGCGGACACGATCAGCCAGCACCGAGGGGAATCCCAACAGGTCCAAGCCGACCACCGCGACGGTCGTTTCCCCTTTGCGAAACACGATCGCCCGCGCCGTCAATTCGCCTTGTTTTCCCGTTGCCGGTTTCGGAATGCCCATGCCGCCGGAAATCGGCAGGAGCGGATCGGGGGTAATGACCTGCATCCCGGTGCCGACTTCGAGGTCTGCGAAAGCAGCGGACGTTCCCAATACGATCGAAGAGAGCGCGCACATGGTAATCAAGAGTCGATTCATCAGAGGCTCCGTAAGAGGGGACCCGTTTTTTTAGAACTGCTGGAAATGGTGGTGAGAACCTCATCGATCACCAGCGGGCAATTTTAAACCGGCTGGATGCGCACGATGACGCTGCCACGGGCGGCAGCTCCGTCCGTGGCAGCTCTCAATCCTGGTTATGCGCGGCTATTGCTAATACGACAGCGCCGGGCGATTGCGTTTGTCGTTGCGTCGCAGGGAACACTCATCCTTCAACCACACTGGCGGACAAGCCGCCAGTGGCACCCCACGCAATTGTGATATGACGTGAAGAGGTTAAGTGAACGTCAACTGCGGCGATTACTCTTCCCGTAACCATGCCCAAGCTTTGTCGATGTCGGCGGCATCGAAGTATTCGATTTTGGCCATCGTGAACGGCTTGCAGACCATCGCCATCCATTTTTCCCAAGACTTGTCGCCCACCAATGCAATCCGTTCCATGGCGGTGCAGTGTTTTGTGGCAAATTTGATGTCATCCCACAGTGCGTGCGTATCCCAACCATGGAAGTCGTGGAATTGAGACAGCAAGCGAATCTTGCCGTGGGCTTCCACTGCACGTTCTACGATCGGAACAAAGACCTTGTAGTCCTCGTCGTGCAGTTTTCCACTGAGTTGGAATGCTAAAATATTACTGTCGCTGGATTCAATTTCTGTAATCATGACTTTCTCCGTTTGATTCGTCACTTGATGAAAAACACAGCCTTGTTCCTTTGAGAAATATTACGCTGTCGAGCGGCAAAACTCCACCGGAATTGAATGGTCGCGGGCCGCTTGCTATGAATGGAGTTGCCCCTTCCTATTCCCTGAGACCTAAGACGATGTCTAACCGAATACGTGTCGCTGCTGTTGCCGATATCCCCCCGGGAACTGCTAAGGAGGTTCTTGCGGGCGAGCGGATTTTGGCAGTGTATCATGTTGACGGCGAATTTTATGCGCTGGACGGCATCTGTCCCCATGCCGGCGGTCCATTGGGAGAAGGTACGCTGCAGGGAAACATCGTCACCTGCCCGTGGCATGGTTGGCAATTCGACGTCACCTCCGGCCAGCATTGCCTGAACGATCACCTAAAGCATCCTTGTTTTCCGGTGACTGTTGACGGAGGCGAAGTGTTCGTCGAATTGGGATGAGCGCGCGCCCGCAAAGTTTGCGCAGCTTTCCCTTGCTTTTCGCTAATTTCCGACAATCCGCTAAAACCGGTTTTCTCGTTATCACCGTGCGGACCGCTAGCCGATATCACCCAAGCAGGTCACTGTACCAGGCTGGATTGAGATCGACCTGTCGGGCCTTTCCGGTCACGGCGTGCTTCGCCATGCCCTTCAAACCATTGAAAATCGGGGTTTCCGGGAATTATGGATATGAGAATTCAAAAATTACGTACTGTTTTTACTTTGGTGTTTCTGGCGAGCCTGACGAGCATGGCCTCCGCCGGTGACGATTACTACGGATGCTCCAGCAATGAATGCTACCATCCGGGTGGTGCACGCCAAAAATACAAATTCGGCAAAAACTGGCCTCCCTACGCCCGTCCAGTGGGATGTAAAGAGCCATACATGCACAAATACCATCGCGCCCACTATTGGCCGTACCCGTATATGTGCGACGATCGTTCGGTGATCCGCCAAGTTGTCCAACAGCAATCCGACAACGGCTGGATGAATTACACCACGCTGTATGACTACCACTTTGATGCCTCCACGCAGGAGTTGAATCAAGCGGGACGTCTGAAATTGCAGTGGATCGCACTCTACTCCCCAGAACGATATCGCACGGCTTATGTCGCTGCTTCACTCGATCCGCGGGACAGCGAAATCCGCTTGGCCAACACGACCTCTTTGATTGCGACGATCTGCGGCTCGGAAGATGCGGCACCGCCGGTCATGCTGCGTCGTGCACAATCCATCGGAACGCCGGCCGAGGAAGTCTACTTGATTCGTGGTGCTTACCTGTTGAGCACACCGGCACCGCGATTGCCTTACCAAGCCTACGGAGCTGATGCCCCCGAGGCGGAATAAGGTCGACGGGCAGCGGTAGCAAGAAGTCATCAGAGACCGGGGCCGCGCGCGGTCCCGGTTTTTTTGATGTTTCAAGCAGATCCCGACGGCAGTCGCGCGATTTTGCGTGTTACAGTTCAGTGAAGGCTCAAATTGCGCAGTGACGGCTTGCTTTCCGGCGGTTGATCGGGTGTAAGCCGCAAAATCGGCACAGTTCGACTCCTTCGCCACAGTCACTGCAGTCCATCCACGACATGAGTGCGTCGCGGGCCAATCAGTCAACTTCAAGAAGAGTCGCCATTGTCCAAGCCGGTCGTAGGCCGGAGAGAACATGCGGTCACCGGGTGAGTTGACGATTTACACACATTGCCGCTCCAGGGGGGAGCCATGATCGATCACCGCAGGAATCATCCGGAAACACCCAGTTCTGAGTCCGAGACCACACCGCCTGAGCGTGCAGCCGGCGGCGCGATCACTGATTTGTACGGCGACCTCTTCGAAAAAAAATGGTCGATGCCCAAAGAGGTGAACGCGATTCCTCGCAGTGAGGCGTCCCCCACAGCTGCCTTGCCTGCGGGAGAAGGGATCCCGTCAATTCAACGTTGCGAAGCTCCCTCCGCGCCCCGATCCTTGGAAGAAACCGGATTGGCGTTGATGCAGGTCTGCGATTTGATTCTCAAGCAGCTCTACTTGCAAGGGGGGCTGTTGGGTCTGGATTTGGCCAAAGAGGCTCGCTTGCCATTCAATGTCGTCGATGAAGCTTTGCGGTTTCTCAAAGACGAAAAATGTATTGAAGTCGCCACAGGGGAATTGATTGGTCGTGTCTCCTATAAGTTTCATTTGACCGATCTGGGCCGCAACCGCGCCCGCGATGCATTCGAACAGTGCCGCTATATGGGGCCCGCGCCGGTGGCGTTGGAAGATTATGTTCGTCAATGCCATCGGCAATCCGTTGTAGGCATGACCTGCAACGCCACCGCTTTGATGGCTGCTTTTGAGAATATGATCATCCGTCCCAATCTGATGCAGGAATTGGGTCCGGCGGTCTGCAGTGGACGCTCGATTTTCATCTATGGCCCTCCGGGTAACGGCAAAACGATGATCGCCAAGGGGCTAGGGAATTTTCTCAATTCCGGCGGCGGCGAAATCTATGTGCCGTATGCGATTCAAACAGAAAACAGCGTCATCACCGTGTTTGATCCGACGCTCCACGACGTGACCGACAATGAAGATGATTTGGACGTAGAAGATTCAGACGAATCGATGCGCTTGCTCAATGAAAACACCGTCGACCGTCGCTGGCGCCGTGTGCGACGCCCTGTGGTGATCACCGGTGGTGAATTGACGCTCGAGATGCTTGATCTGAGATACAATTCGACCGCCAACTTTTATCAGGCACCGCTGCACATCAAAGCCAATGGCGGCGTATTTTTGATCGACGACTTTGGCCGCCAAATCGTCAGCCCCCGCGATTTGCTCAATCGCTGGATTTTGCCGTTGGAAGAACGAGAAGATTATTTAACGCTGACGACCGGCAAAAAATTCTCTGTGCCGTTTGAGCAGTTGATCATCTTTTCCACCAACTTAGATCCTCGGGAATTAGTTGACGAAGCGTTCTTGCGGCGGATTCGTCATAAGATCCAAATCGGTCCGCCTTCGCGGGAACTGTACACGGAGATTTTTGAGCTATCTTGCAAGCAGCGAGGTATCCCATTTGCCCAGCCCGCCGTGGATTACCTTTATCGCACGTTTTACGATGCCGGAAAGCCGCCCCGGTCGAGTGATCCGCGGGATTTGTTGGAGATTTGCCAATCGATCTGCCGATTCGAAGAGCAGGAAGTTGTGCTTTCCGAGGATCTCATCTCCGAGGCTGCGCAGCGGTTCTTCTGTCAGATCTAAACGTTGGGGAATTCCGTCGGCAATTCAAAAGCCGGGCCCCACAGCAGAGAACACTCCTCTCCCTTCAATATCATTTCCGCGGACTTATCTTTTTATGATGCAGCATCGTTGCGCGCTGATGCGTAACGCCTATGCAGCACATGGAGGTGCCCCGATGTCTCGTCCTTCTCAATTCCAAATTTGGTTGATGCTTGCTGCCGGATTGACGCTTTTCGTTCCAGGCTGCGCTAGTACTTCCAATACGGATGTGTCGATGAGCGACGCCGGTTGGATGTCCTCGCTGAAAAAGAAGTTTACGCCGAAAACGGAATACGCAAAGATCATTCAGCCGACGCATACCGGCGAACCAAGTTCGCAGTTGTTCGTCGCCTATGGGAAACTTGAAGAGAGCCGCAAAAATGTGAACAAGGCTCACGATGCCTACTCCACTGCGCTGGCCAAAGATCCCCAGTCGTATGAGGCGATCCTCGGGTTGGCTCGATTGGAACAATTGGCCGGTCGGCCCGAAACGGCGGAACAAGGGTTCCTCAAAGCCCAAGCGATTGCGCCCGGATCGCCGGATGTCATGACCGCGCTGGGGCAATTTTATGCCGCTCAAAATCGTTGGGATGAAGCCATCGCCCTGCATCGCCAAGCGTTTCAGGTCGAACCCACCAATACCCAACTTCGCTACGGTTTGGCTCGCGTGCTAACACAGGCCGGTCGTGTTGACGAAGGCTTGGCCCAGTTCGAAGAGTCGCTGCACGATAACGTCGCCAACAGCACCGCCGCTGCGGAATACAACGTTGGCGTCATTCTGCACGAACAGGGCCGGTTTGTCGAAGCCGAGCAACATCTCCTCAAAGCCACCATTCACGACCCCAGCATGGAGCAGGCACAGGAATGGCTGGATGTGGTACGACGCGATAAGTCGCGACAACAAGCCATTGCCGCCGCGAATTCTAATGCGGGACGCATTCAGCAAGCTTCTGCTCAGCAGCATATGCAACAGCCTGCGGCCTCAGGGGTCTCACCGGCAAGTCACACCGAATACTCTCAACAGCGACCGACCGCCAACATTCAAGGCGTGCAGCCGATCCAAGCCGGCAACCTGTCACGGTAGACGGGCTCGGATCTGCCTGATGGATTCGCACAACAGAAAATCGACTTCGACGCGTTTAACGCGGCCTGCGGTATGACTCCCATCAATACGACAGAACTGTTAAGGCAGGTGTGCGGCACACAACCGCCGCCGACTCCCGAACCGGGGCTGCAGTTGTGTCTGGAGTTGGCCGCCGACGAGACCACCTCGCCCCGTTTCCTGGCTGACTCGCTCGCCGAGATACCGTCGCTGAGTCGACGCTTCCTTATCTTGGCCAATAGCTTGTTGCCCGCATCGGCCGCCGCGCACAATGTACAAGCGGCCTGTGCGACGATCGAACCCGCACTCACGGCCGACGTCTTGTGGGTCTTGGCGCTGAGCGATGCCATGCAACAAACCGCAACGCGCAGCGGCCTTCGTTTGTGGAAGCATTCTCTGTTGACCGCTGCCATGGTACGTCACATTCAGCAACATCTGGTGAAGCCCCCCAGCGGGTCTGCTTGGGTGGCGGGAATGGCGCACGATATGGGACATCTCTTCCTGGATGGTCCGGCCACCGAGCAGGGCATCGACTGGCATGTCGAACATGATCGACTGCTGGATCAAGATTCGGGACCGCTGCCGCAGCGCAATCATTGCCTCCTCGGTGCTGGTCTATTGCGTCTGTGGAACGCTCCGCCAGCGATCGTCAGCGCAGCCCAATACCACCATCATCCGGCCGACGCAGAGACGCAATTCCGATCCCTGGTCGCGCTGGTTCGCGTGGCGGATCTCATCGCCGAACATGTCGATGCCGAACATCTCCGCGATGAATTCAATCTCGAACAATCCGCTGCTTGGCGAATTGTCGACGACACGTGCGGAATGAAATCGCAAAGCGTCGAACAACTTCTCGCCGACGTGCTCATTCCCGCCTCCCTGCAAGCGGACCGGCTGGCTGGATTGCTGGCCAAATAACCCGGCGGGTGTTGCAATCGCTCCTCAGGATCGCTGATTCTGCCGACAGTCGGTAGTGGGTCAGTTTGAACTATGAGCGTTCTTGAGAATCGGCGGCAGGGTTGACGATCAACGTGTATCGCGTAATGTGGAGACAAGCTCTCTCATTAATTCGTTGGTTTCGGATTGCAATTGAATTTGCTCGCGGGTTAAGTCAATTATCTCCACATTCAGGTCCATTGCGCGCTGATTCGCATCAAGAAATTGTCGGGCCGACTGACTGCTACGGTACAGACGCCACAACACCAATAGTAGAAGTGCAATCATGACTGCGAGGAGGATAAGTCGGGGGTTGTCCAATTAAACGCTCCATTCTTGACCAATGGAATAGTACCTGCAGCCCAAGGAGTATGCCATAACGCTTGAGCAAGCACAAACGCCCTTTGCGACGGATTAGCCACTTCCTTTGTCACCGCCCCATCCAGACAATGTCCACGCCGCCCGACATCAAACATGCCGCTCAACTTCTCCGCGACGGAGGGCTGGTGGCGATCCCTACCGAAACCGTGTACGGCCTCGCCGCTCATGCGCTCGATCCGTTGGCCGTAGCGCGGGTCTTCGCCGCCAAGGGACGCCCGAAATTCGATCCCTTGATTGTGCACGTCCCTGAGCGTGCGGAGTTGGCCGATTTGGTTAGCGAGTTTCCCGCAACGGCTGTGAAATTGGCTGATCAGTTTTGGCCCGGCCCGCTGACGATGGTGTTGCCCAAACGGGACGTCGTCCCCGACATCGTCACCGCCGGGCTGTCATCCGTCGCCATCCGCATCCCCGACCACCCCGTCGCCCAAGCACTGCTCAAAGAAGCCGGCATCCCCTTAGCCGCTCCCAGCGCCAATCCATTCGGACGGCTCAGCCCCACCACAGCTGCGCATGTCCGCGAGCAACTCGGCGACGCAGTCGATTTCATTCTCGACGGCGGACCGTGTCGCGTCGGGGTCGAATCCACCGTCGTGCAGATTACCGGCGATCAAGTACAACTCCTACGTCCCGGCGGCGTGACGTTGGAAGAATTAGAAGCCGTCGTCGGCAGCATCGTCATCCCGGCCCCCGACGCACACCCGTCATCCGCCGCCCAACCCTCGCCCGGCACGCTGCCGCAACATTATGCTCCCGGCACGCCGTTGATCCTAACGGTCGATGATCAATCTCCGGCATCCGGCAAACGCACCGGTTTGCTCTGCCTGACCGCACCGGAAGACACTTCTGCATACATTGCCGTCGAAGAGCTCTCAAACACCGGCAATCTCACCGAAGCCGCCGCCAACTTCTTCGCCGCGATGCGCCGCTTAGACGCCGCTGGATTAGACGTCATCGTCGCCCAACCGTTCCCCAACAAGGGCCTAGGCCGCGCCCTCAACGACCGCCTCACCCGCGCCGCAACAAAGTAATCCCCCAATGGACCGCGATCAGCCGTTCACCAACATTCCCCCCTCTCCCCCTGGGAGAGGGGCCGGGGGTGAGGGCCGCACAACCTTGAGCACCCCCACGTCTACTCGTCCCCACCCCCACCAAAGAAACCAAAGTACATCCCGCCGCCGGCTACCAGAAAAACCAGCCCGATCAACGTCAGAGGGATCATCAAGACCGCTGAGGGAAAGCTGTGGTCGACGGAGAATGCCAACGCACCGTCCAGATTGACGCCCGGGTAGGGAATCGCGAATTGTTCCCGTTGGTTTTTCCCCAAGCCTTGCATGCCGTTCGTGACCACGCCGGTGAGCGCTTGGCGTTGCAAGATGGTCGCCAATTCCATTTCGTTTGCGGCGGCATCGGTGTAGGCAATGACCGGACGCGCCGGCCAGGCATTTTCAGGCGTCATCAACGGAATCCAGACCCGCCTCCATTTTCCGTTCTCCGAGGCTTCAATCACAAACTGTTCGCCGACCGTGAATTCACTGATCGAGAGGTGGGTATTGTTGGTACCGTCAGCAGCCCCTAATGCGCTGAGCGTAACCGGTTCCGGCTCACTAGTACCGCGCAGCGACAAATAGGAATTGAATCCCCCAAAAATTGTAGCTCCGAGTCCTATCAAGAGCAGAATTCGACCGACAAACCTCATGCGCCATCCCTTTTGTTGTGAGTGAAACTGGAAAGAAGTACGAGCGTCACATTGGCCCCTCATCACGTTATCCAAGATGCCCGCCGGCAAATCAAGAAGTTTTTCTGCAATTGCGCAATTCGAGGATCATCGGATCAATACACAACAACAGCAAAAAACATCCCCACCCAACGCTCTCCCTCTCCCTCTGGGAGAGGGCCGGGGTGAGGGGCGCGCTAAATTGGATTGACCCAGCAGCAGAGAACGACACCGGCATGCTCACGCGCGCCGCTGGCTAAGTGTGCAGATGAACGCACAGTGCGACGGCGAAGCCGTCGGTTTGGGAGGGGATCTTGCGCCGCGCTAACTTCTCATGCAACATTACAACGGGTGGCAGCGATTGCCGACGGCAATCGGTGTGCCGCAGGCACAAGACGCAGCAGTTTCAGCGGTCCCTAACAACGAGATTCTGCTTGTTTCAGAACGCGCAAAATGCGGCTGCTTGCGGGCTGCGCCCGCCGCGATAGCGGAGCTATCGCGGCTACCCTGAGGTTAGGGTGCTAACTCTGAGATATTTTCCAAACCTCTACGGTGAAGCCGTCGGTTTGGGAATGGATTGAATATGCGGGTGACGACGTGTCGCTGTTCTTGAGAGCAGGCAGAGAAGCGTTTCGGGACCACTTAGGGTTTAGACTTCAATTTCGGAAGCGGTCTTTCCGGGCTTAAGAGGGGCGGCAGTGGTTCCCAGCTTGGGTTTCTGACGATGTAAAATTCTTTCAATTGTTGCCCAGGCGCCCCAGGTCTCTCTCTGAGTGGCGGCAATCGCGTTTTTTCGAGTCGTCCCTTAATGAACATTGACCGCCCATGATTGTTGGCTTCCCAGCCCGGTAAATTCTCCATGCCTTCGACATCAAGTTCGCTATCTCTGTATTCAAACCACCAATTCCCGTTTCGACTCCACGCGCGTCCGCGAAGTTCGACGTCTCGCCCAATTTGATCCTTGAGGAACACCAGCCGTGCGTCCCCTTTTAAAAATTCGTACACTTTACCCCCGATATCAGGTCCAGTAACCCCCAGCGTTTCGATGGTTTTTCCTTCCATGTGCATCGGCCAAGGTTTTTCTTTCCTGACGATGATCTTCCATCCGTCTCCTACCATGACGGCTTTGCCGTTCTCCGATGTTGCTATTCCTTGAAGCAATACGTTTTCGCCAATAAACATTTCCGGAGTGAATGTGATGGGCGCTATTTTCTTGGCGGTGACGCCTACGACTTCTGTTCGGAAATAGTGGTTGGTCGTTTGGGCAAATAGTTTCCCCATTCGCCTAGCTGCATTGGGAATCCCGACATAACCTCCCGTCTCGTAGACGTCCAGTTCGTATGTATGGCCATATTTCAGCTTGACGGGTTTATCGTCTTCTTCGGCTTCTGCGGGGTGCAAGTCAAAAGGACTTTCGATGGGGATCCGGAGATACTTCTGTGTATACTTACCATTGATCCACTGCACACGTAGATTTTTCCCGCCTTCATAGCCTTTAAAGGGTCCCGCCACAATCACCCCTCGGACCTTCGCAAGTTTTCCCAATGGGACTTGCAACTTGCCCGTGAGTACAAACTCGCGTCCCAACTCACTGACGGGGACCTTCTGCGGTTCCGCGCCGCTGGTTACGTTCAGCGTGATGACAAACAAGACGAGACTTGCTGCGAGCGTTCTCATGGGATTCCCTCATTTCGAGTAAACCGACAGAAGAAGTACCGGCAAGCGTTTATACGTTGGTGAGGGGAATCATGTCACAGAGATTTCACAGATGTGATTCGGGTGGCACGGATTGTCGATGCACAAGACGCCGCAGTTTCAGCGGTCCCGAACAACGAGATTCTGCTTGTTTCAGAACGCGGTAATTGCGGCTTCTTGCGGGCTGCGCCCGCCCCGATAGCGGAGCTATCGCGGCCACCCTGAGGTTTGAGAGCTTTTCGCCAATTAACGACGGCGAAGCCGCCATATTGGGAGTGGCACTCACGTTACATATGCAGCGCGCGGCCATCGACCGCCAGCGACGCTTCTTTTACCGCTTCGGCCAACGTCGGGTGCGCGTGGCAGCAGCGGGCGAGGTCTTCGCTGCTGGCGCCGAATTCCATGGCCACTGCGGCTTCGGCGATCAAATCTCCGGCGTGCGGACCGATGATGTGTGCGCCTAAAATGCGATCGGTTTTTTCATCGGCCAGAATCTTCACGCGGCCGTCGGTGTGTCCGATTGCTCGCGCGCGGCCGTTGGCGATGAAGGGGAATTCCCCTTTGCGATAAGCAATACCTGCTTCCTTAAGTTCATCCTCTGTCTGGCCAACTGAGGCGATTTCCGGGGCGGTATAGACGATGGCCGGAATCGTGTTGTAATTCACATGCCCGTAACCGTTGACGATCCCCTCGACGCAGGCGACGCCTTCCTCTTCGGCTTTATGTGCCAACATCGCTCCGCCGATCACATCGCCGACGGCATAGATCCCCTCAGCCGAAGTGGCGAGATGTTCATCGACAGGCACAAACCCGCGTTTGTCGGTCTCAATGCCGACTGATTCCAAACCCAACTCCGCCGTGTTCGGTTTGCGACCCACAGCAACCAACACGCGGTCGCAGTGGATCGAATCGGCCCCGTCGATGTCGACCGTGCAACCTTTGCCGTCGGTCGTCACGCCGGTCACCTTGCAGCCGAGTTGGAAATTCAGTCCTTGTTTTTTGAAGATCTTCAGGGCTTCGGTGGCGATGGCGGAATCCATGCCGGGCAGAATGCGATCCAGATATTCCAAAATCGTTACGCTGGCTCCCAGTCGTCGCCAGACGGTCGCCATTTCTAAACCAATCGCACCCGCGCCGATCACCACCAGATGCTCGGGGACTTCGCCATAGGTCAGTGCTTCGGTGCTGGTACCGATGCGGTCGCCGTCCAGTTCAATGCCCGGCAACGTCGCCGGCACGCTGCCGGTGGCAATGATGATTTTATCGGCCGTGAGTTCCGTCTCCCCCTCTTTGCCAGAAACGGTCACCTTGCCGGGAGCGGTGATACGGCCGTGCCCCAGGTAGCGGGTGATTTTGTTTTTCTTGAACAACGAATCGATCCCGCCGGTCAGCGCGCGGACGACGCGATCCTTGTTTTTGAGCATCTTCCCCAGGTCCAATTGCACGCCGTCGACCATGATCCCGTGCGACGACAGGTCCCCTTTGATCTCGGAGAATTGTTCGCTCGATTCCAACAGTGCCTTGCTGGGAATGCAGCCCACCCGCAGGCAAGTGCCGCCGAGCGCTTTATCGAGTTCAATGCAGGCGACGTCCAAGCCGAGTTGGGCAGCACGAATCGCCGCCACATATCCACCCGGCCCGCCGCCGATGATGATGAGGTTGTGTTTGGTCATTTGTTCTTCAGTAGGCAGTTGGTAGTAGGCAGTAGACAGAGGGCAGTAGGCAGTAAAAAGTGGCCGGTGGCCGGTGGCCGGTGGCCGGTGGTCAGTGGCCAGTGGCCAGTGGCCAGTGGCCAGTGGTGGGTGCATGATCGTCGAACGGCATCGGGGCGCCAACCCTACGGGCTAAGGTCTACAGCCTATTCCCTCAAGCCTGTCCGCTCACGCCTCACGCCTCCTGCTTCCCGTCTCACGGCTCACGTCAAACTAGCTGGCGGATTGGTTGCGGGGCGGTGATGATTTGTTCGACGTCTTTGGGGACGTTGGTGAGCAGGCGGACTTCGGCGATGTCGAATAGCGTGTGCATGACGGTCGCTAACACGTTTTTGCTGTTGATCGGATCAGAGGCGGGTGAGCTGGCGGTGCTGTCCGAACGGCCGACGACTTGGCCCATGTTTAAGCCGCCGCCAGCGAACGCCAGCGTGCAGAGATTGCCCCAATGGTCGCGGCCGCCATGTTTGTTGATCCGCGGCGTGCGGCCGAATTCGCCCGTGATCACCAGCAGAATCTTTTCACTCAGGCCTCGCTGCGCGACATCTTCAATAAACGCCGAAGCTGCTTTGTCGACCGCCGGTGTGAGCGAACTCAACCCGTCGACCATCGTGAATTCCTTGCCGCCGCCATGCATGTCCCATCCGCCGCAGGTCACGGTGACAAAACCACAACCCGCTTCACACAACCGTCGGGCCAACAACATCTGTTTGCCCAAGGCGACCGGTGAAAACTGAGTGGCATAACTGTTGCGCTTTTTGACCGCATCGGTGGGCTCGAATTTGCTGGTGTCGTAACGGGCGACGTTTTGCGGGTTTTCCTTCGACAAATCAAATGCATCCGCCACGCCGCGGGTCAGTACGTCGAACGCCTGTTGTTGAAATTGATTCGCCGATTCCACCACGCTGCCGGAATCAAATCGCCGCCGCAGCAGATCGAGTTGATTCAGCAACATCCGCCGATCATCGAGCCGGTCCCCTTTGAGGCTCAGCCGCATATTGTCGATAATCTCGCCACCGGCACTGGGATCGAACGGTTTATAGACCGACGACAAACTGCCGGTTTGCGAAACGCGACCGATGTTGTGGTACAACTTTTTGTATTGGTCACCCACCGCGCTGGGCGTGACCAGCGCATTTTCCGGCATGCCGGTTTTCGGATTGGTCAATCCAGCGACGCGGGCATAGAGCGCTCCCATCATCGCCCCGGTCGAATTTCCCCCCGCCATCACATGCATCGCCGCCGGACCGTGGCTGGAGATACCGTGTCGATACGACCGCACGACCGCCATTTTGTCCGCCAGCGACGCCAATTGTGGAAAGGACCCGCCGAACGTCACGCCGGGCAGCGAGGTTTGGACTTCACCCGTGATACTGCGGATTTCCTGCGGAGCGGTCATCTTGGGATCGAATGTCTCAAACTGACTCGGCCCCCCTTGCAGGTTCAGCACCACGACCGATTTGTCCCGCACCGCATGACCTTTTGCCGCCGCCTGGGCCTTGAGCGACAACAACGACGCCATCGACAACCCGCCGACAGCGGAGGTTCCGATTTGCAAAAACGTGCGCCGCGATCCTCCACGGCTGCGCGAATCACCAGAAATTGTGAGCATACCTCGACTCCCGAGGGGGTTTGAACGTTGGTCATAGGGAACGCAACAAATCGACGTTTGTTTATGTTACACGATTCGGCAGCGTTTGTCGCTATGGAATTGATAGAAAGGGGGGGCAACTGCTCAGCGGTTGGGGCCGTTCGTCACAAGACGCCTTCTCTCAGTTTACGGGGACTTGCCACGGTGTTAATAAGGGGCAAGGCAGTGCGACAGATTGCCCCACCTTTCTATCATTGAAGCGACGGACACTCCAAATGACGTCATTCACCGACGACGAAGTCCTTCAAATATTTGAGGATCTACCAAACCATCTGGGCTGTTCGCCTGCAGAACTTGATGATGCCGAACAGGCATTCGGCGCCGTCTTTCCCCCAATTTATCGTCGACTCATGTTGCTCGATGAACGCCGCATGCTTTCGATAGGCTGGATACTTCCTGTCAGCAAGCTTAAAGTTTGGAAACACGATGCTGAACATCTTTTGACCGAAGATGAACACGAATTTCAACTTGAGCCCAATCACGTCGTCTTTGCATGGTACGAAATTTACTCGTTCTATTTTTTTACCGCCGGTGGGAAAGACGACGTCCCGGTATATCGATTCAACTATTATTCTGAAGAAGATAATTGGCACCCAGCCTTAGCGGCTTCTTCCATACGGGAGTTCCTCATTCAACGAATCCGATCGTATTTGAAGCTTAACTTTGCCGATCTTTAAATATTGCCAGAATAACCTGACCGCCTAACGGCAGGCTGTCGTAGCATCTTGCAACTCCGCAACCCAGTTAATCCAAATCGGTCCGTCCGCAGCGTTCACCGTATTGGCCAAAGGCCAATATCCACCCTAGCCTGGGGCAACGTCCCAGGAATCGATAGCCACCCATACCAACGTTGGCCAACGGCCAACATCACCGGCTCATGCATTCATTCCGTGTTGTATTTGGCCTACAGCCAAAACCTTGTTTTCGCGCCTCTCCCCTGGGGCGAATGCCCCAGGCTAAGGTGTCGTAAGGCCTTCGGCCATTCGTTTGATGCGTGTTTGAGCATGAAGAAACGCGTCCCTCCGCCAACCCTCAAGCCTGTCCCCTCAAGCCTCACGCCTCAATCTATGGGGCAATTGTGACAATAGAGTCGTCCCCGCCGACTGCGGCATCCAACTGACGGGTCATTGATGAAACGGAATCTAGCCTGCCGGGAACGTTTGCGTTGCCAAAGCAAAACACCTCAACGACGAACTGCTTATTCGCTTGCCGATCGTAAGCTTCAGAACCCTCGTATGTGACGTCAGTTGAACATGCCGAGATTGATTCCAGCGGCTCAATGTGGGCTAGTTGTCTCAACCCGTTATTCGTGACGCGCGTGGCTGTCAGGTTCAACCATTTCAAACTCGAACAATCGGAGAGGTTTGCCAACGTATCGTCGCCGATGGTGGTGCCTGAGAGGTCGATCGTATCCATGTCGCTCAAATCCAAGTGGGCGAGAATCTGTGCCAACTCTGTGTCCCCAATGCTTGGAGAATTGATCCGTATTTCGACGATTGAATTGAACCTGCCGAGGTGGCGATCATCGATAAAATTCCGCAAGAACTTTGGAGCACTACTCCGCAGTGTGACTTGTCCTCCGGCAGCGGTGATTTTTTCGATTGCGGAACGTTGCATCCAGGATTCCAGCACGAAGAAACCGAGGCAAATCAATAGCGTGGCAAACAACAACCTATAGCAAACCGACGAGTAGCGTTTTCGGTTAGTCATCGGGGTGTCCCTTCGGGGCATCTCTCCGCAGTGGCAAGGTGAAGGCAAAAAACGCGTCAATTGCATCCAGTGATAGCATGATTCACCGTATTGGCCAAAGGCCAATATCCACCCTAGCCTGGGCAACGCCCCAGGAATCGGTAGGCACCAATACCAGCGTTGGCCAACGGCCAACATCACCGGCTCAATCTTCAATCGGGCTCTCGGCGGGCAATGATCCCTATGGCCACGATCATTCCGACGGTGAAACCGGAAATGAAATTGCGGAGGTCATCGCCCGGTTGCCAAGGTGGTTGTACTGCATAAGTGAAAAGTAAAATGGCCACAGAACCAGTAGCAAACGTACACAATAAACACGTCACAGTACCTCGCACAATTCGACGTACGTCTTTCCTTCGGGCCAACAGAATAATGACAGCCAAAGTCAGCCCAAAGATCGCCGTGCTGATTTGACCAATCAGATACTTTGGATCGAACAGCCGGTACACGTCCGTGGCGACAGCGGCAGCGACTAAGACGCGCAGGAAAATATAGACATAGCGCATATGGCTAGACACCCTCCCCGAATCACGTCACCTCATGGCCACATCCTTTACAGCGAGATTCGAGTCGGTTTGTCCACACACGATATGTGCCGCAGCGCCTACAACGACGATCCGGAGCCCAATGGGCCTGGCAATGGGCACACTCGCGCACATATCGCGTCCGCTTCACATTTTTCGCCAAACGCCCCAAGCAGATGGGGCAAGCGCCGCTACGTTTTCGTGCTGTGTGTTTGGAAACACCCGTGTTGCGCGATGGTCGTGCGGGCTGGATATCTAGATCGGCCCGGCGTCGGAGCCTGCGCGTCGCCAGCCGTTTCTCAAACCCGCTCGGCTTGTCTGGGCTGATCTGTTTGTGCTTATTGGTGATGAGGTTGGCCATGTTTCGAATCCATCAAAACTAGAATGGCCCGACCGCATAGCGATAGGGGGGCCAATATCCACCCTAGCCTAACGGCAACGCCCCAAGAATCGATAGGCACCCATAACAACGTTGGCCAACGGCCAACATTACCGGCTGATTATTCTTGGCCATTTGTCGCGCTGTGTATTTGGCCTTCGGCCATTCGTTTGATGCGTGTTTGAATTTGAAGGAACGCGTCCACCCGCCAACCCTCAAGCCTGTCTCCTCAAGCCTCGCGCCTAACGGCCCCCCAGCACCAACTGTGCTGGGGCCTGGAGTACTTCCAGGTTTTGCTTCAAACAGTCAAACAAGTTGACTATTAATTGCCGGTTCGGCTGGACAACGCGTTCTTAACTTTCTCTTTCACAGCTTCGAGGTTGAAACTTGCTCCCGGTTGCATGGGTGGGAATTCGAGGGCCGTTTGGGCCAGTTTGGCAACCTCCTGTTGAACGAAGACAAACCGCCAGAATTCGTATGTCCACCAATTGGCAGCGTACATCGAATCGCCGATGTTCATCTTTTCGAACGGATCGAGACGCAGGTTGAAGATCCCCGGCCAATCTAGTTTGACTTTCGGGCCGAACCACCCTTGAGGTTGATCGATGAAGACGTACTTGTAGTCGCCGATGCGGGCCGACGCGAGCGTCGATTCGGTGAAATACCAGATCTCGTTGCGAGCCGACTTGCCACCGTTGGTCAGCATATCCAACTGGTTAAAACCGTCCAAATGGACTTTGTACTCCTTGCCGTTGAGTGTTTTCCCCTTTTTCAAGTCTGTGGCAATATCGCCTTCGTAACCGGCGGCGGCAACAAACGTTGGGAACCAGTCCAGACCGGAAATGACTCCGTTGATGACCTGATTCGGTTTCATCTTGTCCGGCCAGCGAATAACACAGGGGACGCGGAAGCCGCCCTCGGTGCCCATGCCCTTCCAGCCCTTAAAGGGTGTCGTGCCTCCGTCGGGCCAAGTGAATCCTTCGGTGCCGTTATCGGTGGTGACCACGACGATGGTATTGTCCGCAATTCCCATCTCTTCGAGTTGTTTCATCACACTGCCGATCACATCGTCGAACTGAGCCATACCGGCTTCTTGGATGGTCCAGCCATTTTGTGAGTTTCGCATCTTTTCGTATTTCGGAGACAGGTGGGTTTTCACGTGCATCCGAGTCGGGTTGAGCCAGACAAAGAATGGCTTGTCTTCTTTTTGAGCCTTCTTCATAAAATTGACGGTATGATCGAGAATCACATCATCGACCGTTTCCATGTTCAGATCGATGCCTTCGATTGGATGAGGCGGGAGCGGACCTTTGTCAACGATCTTCTGTTTGCCGACTTTGCCCCAGCGTGGATCAACGGTCGTATTGTCTTGGTCTGTCGCAAAGCAGTGCAGGACATTCCGCGGACCAACTTTATTGAGTAGATCCTTCGGATAGTTGGGGTGAAAAGGGTCCTCCATCGCATCCAAGTGATAAAGGTAGCCGAAGAATTCGTCGAATCCATGCAGCGTGGGCAGGAATTCATTTCGGTCACCCAAGTGATTCTTGCCGAACTGGCCGGTGGCGTAGCCCAGTTCCTTGAGTGCAGTGGCAATCGTCGGCGCCTGAGCCGGCATGCCGATCGTGGCTCCCGCTTGGCCCACGGTTGTCAAACCGGTGCGGATCGGCAATTCTCCCGTGATAAAGTTGGCTCGGCCGGCTGTGCAGCTTGCCTCAGCATAGTAATCGGTGAAGATCGCGCCTTGGCGTGCGAGCGTGTCGATATTCGGAGTCCGCCCGGCCATCATCCCGCGATGATATGCGCCAATATTCCACATCCCAATATCATCACCCATGATGAAGACAATATTGGGCTTATCCGCCGCCTTTGCCTCGTTTCCATCCAAGGCGAAGGCAAGCACTGCCCCCAAGCCCATCAGCACCAACCCATGAATTTTGATACCGTTCAGCATTTCGAATTTCCTTTGCATCTCTAGGTGTAAATAATCTGTCTTCAAATTCTGCGGCTGAATCGTTGCATCCAATTTCGAGCGGCGACTATTCGATTGATCAGCCTCTTCTGCTTCTTAGACGGTCTCGATAGGTTGTAAGTTACTGTGTTGGCCTTTTCAACATTTTATTTTATGAATGACGCTTTTTATTTTTATGCATAAGCATGGTTCGATTTGTTTCTTGAGAAGTGAAATTGCCTTAGGGAATGTGTTTTCAAATTACGTTGTACAACTGCCATCCAGCGTCCCGGGAGGGCGAAGCTCCTGCTGAGCCGCATTGTGGCCTTTGGTACGGGAAAATGTGGTGATGTCCATGGCCGAGGCAAGCAATAGGGGGCATCGCGGCTCGGACGGAACCGCTGCCCTCCCATTTTGAAAACACGCTCTCAAGGAACAGGGGACTTTCTTCGCATTCCGTTTCCGAGCGGTTCAACGTTATGACTCTGCGCCAGCAGGGGGAGTTCAGCCGCGCTGCGGTCATTTCAGAGGGCAACACCGCAAGAATTGGAAGCCGCAATTCCAGCGTTGGGCATTTGCCGCGCTGTGTATTTGGCCGACAGCCAAATCCAGGTTCACACGCCTCTCCCCTGGGGCGTTGCCCAAAGGTGTCGTAAGGCCTTTGGTCATACGTTTGGTGCGTGTTTGGGCGTGTAGGGACACGTCCGCCTGACAACCCTACGGTCTAAAGTCTACAGCCTAAAGCCTGCGGCCAACGGCCGCGTCACACCTCCAGCACCAACCGTGCCGGGTCCTCAATCACCTCTTTAATCCGCTTCAAAAAGCTGACCGCTTCACGGCCATCGACGATGCGGTGGTCGTAGGTCAGGGCGACGTACATCATGGGGCGGATGACGACTTCGCCGTTGACGGCGATTGGGCGATCGATGATGCCGTGCATGCCGAGCACGCCGCTTTGGGGCGGATTGACGATGGGCGTTGAGAGTAGCGAACCGTAGACGCCGCCGTTGGTGATCGTGAACGTGCCGCCTTGCAGTTCCTCGATACCGATTTTATTTTCTTGCGCGCGGCGACCGAAATCGTTGATCGTTTTTTCGACTTCGGCAAAGCTCATCCGCTCAGCATTGCGAAGCACCGGCACGATGAGTCCTTTACCACCACCCACGGCAATGCCAATGTCGTAGTAATTGTAGTACACCATCTCTTTGCCGCGGACCTGCGCATTGACCTGCGGAAATTCGTTCAAGGCGGCGACGGCTGCTTTGACGAAGAAGGACATGAAGCCCAGTTTGACGTCGTGCTTTTTGATAAACGCGTCTTTGTACCGTGCGCGGGCATCTTTGACGGCCGACATGTCGATCTCGTTGAATGTCGTCAGCAGAGCGGCGTTTTGTTGGGCTTCGACAAGTCGTTCGGCAATGCGGCGACGGATGGGGCTCATCGGCACCGTTTTTTCCAACCGCCCGTTTTCTGAGGCGGCCGTCGAGGGAGTTTGCGATGACGATTGGGACGTGTCGGCAGCCCGCTGCACGTCTTCTTTGAGCAGACGTCCACCCGGACCGGTCGCTGTGACGTCGCTGGCAGCGATTCCGGTTTCGGCCATCATCCGCGCAGCTGCCGGCATGACGATTTGCTCTCCGGATGAGGCCGTTTTGGATTCGGTTTTTTTATCTGCTTTTGCCTTAGTTGCTCCTGCTTCAGCTTCTGCCGGTTCGCTACCGCCTGGATTCTCCCCTGGCTCCAATTGCCCGATGATCTCGCCGATCGCTGCTTCTTCACCTGCCCCTTTGGTGATTTTGGTAATAATGCCGCTCTCTGGTGCGGGAACGTCGAAGGTCGCCTTGTCCGTTTCGAGTCCGACCAGAGGTTGGTCCATTTCGATCCAGTCTCCTTCGGCGACGTGCCATTCGCCAATGAAGACTTCGTTGATCGATTCCCCCACCGTGGGGACCTTAATATCAATAGACATCAGTATACGTGCCTTTTTGGTGTGTAGGTATCAGTCCGCGCTGCTCAATGCGCATTGTTGATGGATTGCTTGGCTTTGTCAAAGCTTGGCAAGCTTGTCGCGCCGAATTCACGGTCATATCATAGACCGGTCCAATCCCGCTTGTGGCAGTTTCGGCGGGGAGATACAAGGGGCTTGGCGACGAACCATGTAACTTTTCCGGAAACAGCGGCAAATGCAATTTTTTAATATTCGCTGGGCTGTGATTCTCTGTGTCGCTGCCGTCATGGTGGTGGCGGCCAGCAAATACGAGCCCTCACCAGCCTTCGCAGAGGATGCCACGCCCCCGGCCGAAGTTCGAAAACCGGCCGACGCACCTGTTCCTCCCTCACCGGCGGTCGAGTCGAACAATCAGGTGTTCAAAATCACGCTGTCGGCCGTGTGCGGCGTCGGCGTCGCCTTGGCGGTTGGTTCATGGATCTTGTTTCGCAAACGATAACACAGCCGTAGATGGGGATGAAAGCTCGTTGCTGTGATACAACCAAGTTTGATTTCACGCAACAATTTGGTCCTATCAGGAGCAACGAGCATGTCCAGTTTATCGTTTTTTGTCGGACTCGACTACCACCAGTCGTTCATTCAGGTCTGCGTGTTGGATCGCGAGGGCAATGTGTTGGCTAACCTCAAATCGCCGAACAGTGCGGAGCATGTCGCCTTACTGGTGCGCGGGGTGGTTCCCAAATCCGCACGGGTCTTCGTCGCCCTCGAAGCTTGTACCGGAGCAGCCAACTTTGCTGAAGAATTGGTCCGCCACACGGGTTGGTCCGTCGATCTGGCCCATGCCGGCTACGTCGCCAAACTCAAACAAAGCCCCGACAAAACCGATTTCAGCGACGCGCGTTTGTTGGCAGACCTGGAACGTGTGGGGTACCTTCCGCGGGTCTGGATGCCACCGGAGTCGTTGCGGGATCTGCGGAGGCTGGTGCGGTATCGTCAACAGTTGGCCGCCGCGCGGCGAAACGTCAAGTTGCGGATCACGGCTCTGCTTCGCGAGGAACGTATCGTCGCAGAGCAACGCCGCTGGACCAAAGCGTGGCAGCACTGGCTGGCCGGGCTAGACGAAATCTCGCCTCAGATGCGGTGGGTGATGGACCAGCATCTAGAGGCGCTGCAGCGATTGGAACGGGAGATCCGCGCAGCCGAAGCACGTCTCTGCGCGGCGACCTGCGATGATGCGATCGTCCAAAAACTGTTGGAGATCAAAGGTGTGGGCTTGGTGACGGCTGTGACGTTGCGTGCGGAAATCGGCCGGTTCGACCGCTTTCGTACGGGGAAACAGTTGGCTCGTTTTTGCGGCATGACTCCGCGAAATGCCTCCAGCGGAAACCGCCAGGCGGACGCCGGTTTGATCAAGGCGGGGAATCCGGAATTGCGGCGTGTGATCATCGAGACCGCCCATCGCCTGGGCCGTTACGACCTGCGTCTGTCGAAGATGAACACGCGTTTGCGTCGACGCGGCAAGCCGGGCAGCGTGGTGGCGGCGGCGATCGGCAACCGTTGGATGCGTTGGTTGTACCATCAAATGAAAACCATTTCCGTTTAAGAAAGCGTTCGCCATGTCCAGACCTCAACTCCAGCTCAACAAACGAGGGTCGCCACGCCCGCCACGCCGTCCTCTCGACCTCCTGGTTGTGCAGGCCGAGACGACGGCGAGACGAACGAGGCTCATCGAACGTATAATGAAAAAGTGAATGCAAGTGACGATTGTTGATGATGATTGCTAACCCGTGCTGATGCTGACTTGCTCGAGCCTGACCTGGGCCGGCGGCCGCCGTGTCGCTACGCTCGTCCTGTAGATGGGGCTGTCACATCACCTCGAAGCCACCCACTTGGGCTGGGAGAATTCCCTTGCTCGGATAGAAGAATGGGGACGCACGTCATCACAGCATCGCCACTTGACAAGCAACGAACTTTCATAGAAGGTCAGGCAGCCGCCTGACGCGAACCACGTTGGACGATCATTTTCACTTGCCGTCAGGCGGCTGTCTGACCTACGCGTCTTCGAGTTGTTGCCAACCGCTGCCGGCGTGGCCGAAATCGAATGTGTCTGGATGCAAAATCTCGGCGAATATCTCCGCCGATTCCACCAGCCGGGGACCGGGGCGATTGAAATATTGGTTTCCGTCGGTCACATAAACGCGACCGTTTTGCACGGCTTGTAATTGCGACCATTGTGGTTTATCCGTGAGCACCGGCATTTCTTCACGGGCGCGGGGGATATCGAAACCACAGGGCAGAATGGCGATCACCTCAGGATCGGCTTGGAAGAGTTCCTCCCATGTCATCCAGGGCGAATGCTCACCGGCTGTGCCAAACAGATTCGTGCCGCCGGCAATCGTCACTAACTCCGGCACCCAGTTTCCCGCCGCCATCAACGGGTCGATCCATTCGATGCAGGCGATGGTTGGTTTGTGCGGCAACGACGTCGTGCGGCTTTCCAGGTCCGCCAAACGCTGCTGCGCGCTGGCAATCAATTCCTCACCCTGCTGCGGTACATCGATCGCAGTCGCCACGGCGCGGATGTCGCTCCAAACATCTTTGAGCCAGTTCGGTTCCAAGGCGACAATATTTGGCTGCGACGAGACCATCTCACAGACAGCCGCCTCGACATCCTTGAGACTGACCGCGCAGACTTCGCATTGTGTCTGCGTGATGACAACGCTGGGTTGCAGTTCCTCCAGCATCTCGGGAAACACACGATACACCGAAACCGCATCCCGCAGAATCGCCTTCACACGATCATCAATCTGCCGACTCGTGCCATTGACATCCAGTTTGGCTTCGCTGCAAGCGGGGAGCTGCTCGACCGCGGGTGGATAATCGCATTCGTGCGAACGTCCGACCAACCGGTTCTCGCAACCCAGTGCCGCCACAATTTCCGTCGCACTGGCGATCAGTGAAATGATGCGATGTTCAGGCATGATCAAGTTATCACTTGGCGTTTGGTGGGGGATCATTTTTTGCTTGTTCGACAACACGAAGGATAGCATCGATGACGACGTCAGGCCGATCATTCTGGATGAAATGTCCGGCGTCCTCTAAGGTTTGGTGTTTTGACTGAGTCGACCGACTTGCGAGATCGCGTTGAAGCTTCTCCCAGATTTGGCTGATTTCCATGGGGTCAGCCTCGCCAGTCGTTTCCATTGGCTTTCCCGCACTGAGCACCTCGAGCGGGAGGTCGCCCCAAGGAATCGCCGCATCCGCGGTTTGCCGCATACTTGTCAGTAGTGCCGCCATTTCCTTTGCAACCGCAGTCAATTGAGAGTGCCGAGCGGAGAGTGCCGTCTGTGTGTTTCGGATTGATTTCGGAATGTTGCTGTCATCGTTTTCCTCATCGCTGTCCAACAGACGGACCAATCCGAATCGGGCGGTCTGGCTGAACAAATCCAGCATCTCCTGGACCTGCTCAAATTGCTCGCGCACGGCGGGTGGGAATGTTTCCCATTGCTCTTCGTGGGAGGAATCAACCAGCACAATCCCTTTCACCTCTTCGGGGTAGCGGTACGAGAACATGCGAACGTGCACTCCACCAATTGAGTGGCCGACCAATACCAACGGTCCTGTGATTCCCCGTGCCTGCAACGCCGCATGCAGGTCTTGCACCACAGCATCCGAGTCGCGTGGTGCCGGGGCTGGATCGCTCCAACCCAATCCCGCGCGGTCGTAGGTGATCACCTGTGTCGATTTAGCAACTTCCGCTGCAACGTGGTGCCAACTGAGACTGAATTCGCCCAGACCAGCTTCGAAAATCACCGTCGGCGAGCCATGCCCCTGCACGTGCATATGAATCTGTCTGCCCTCGACGTCCACCAATTCGCCCGGTGGCGGATAGTCCGTTGCGATGCGTGCCAACGCAAATTGCTCGTACACAAACCCAGCGAACATCAACAGCGCAACAAACAGCACTGTCAACGCGAGTCCCCACTTCGCCAGGCGCATTAAGCGACGAGGTTTCGGCTGCGCCGGCCCGCCGTGCGTGTCGTGTGGGGTGGGTTGTGTCATGAAACGCGCTATCGGCTAAAACGGGTCGTGACAAGCATGCTACCGGCGACGATTCTTAAGGTAAAGACGAACCGCCGCGGTGGCAATTGCCGGAAACATGCAAGACGCTTGAATGAATGGCGGTCCTAGTTTTCTTTGGAAAGCGTGTTAGCGGTCGGTTGCGTCAGGATCAGTTGAACCACCGCGAACGCCCCGAAAAACAGCGTGGTATAAAACGCATCACCGATGACCGTTGGACGTAAAAACGGTAAACCGGCGACGTAACATTGGATCAATCCGGCCAACGTATGCGGATACGTCGTGTACATCATCCACATGCCGAAATTTGTAATCAGATAAAATAACAACGATCCGCCCAGCGTTGCTATGCACAGGGGAAACCCACGGCCCGCCGCACGTTTCCAGGCCGGTTGCGGTTCGGATTCGGAATGCTCCCAATGAGCACGGACCCTATGCCCCAACAAAACGTACAGCACATAAGACCCGTAGACGAACGGGATGACGCTGTGAAACGTGTAGGTCATCACATCACCTCGCATCAGTCCCCAAGTGATGTCGCTGAGCAGCATGGCGGAGAGTGGAACGGCAATCGCCCAACGCGACCGGCTGAAATACACTCCGGTAAATAAGGCGATTCCCCCCACCGGCGTGAGGTTCCAAGGTTGGCCCAACCATCGCAACAGGGCGGGGAAAACGATGACCGCCGCCAGCAACCAATAGTTGATTTTGGCAGGGGTGTCGGATGATTCCCTGTGTGGATGACTATTTTGATCTGCGTTCATTGTGGGTTCAATTCACAAAATAGAAAGTTGTCGCGGTCGATGACTTCGCCGCGTGAAAAACTAACGGGTTCTCGAAATAACGGACCGTCGAATACGAATGAGTGGAATTCCCCATTCTCTCCGCAGGGGTCGACACCCTCGGGGAGAGCATTCAGAAACTCGTCGTCGATGATTCGACCCGCAAAGGAGGCATCAAGTTTTCGTGGATCAACACACGTGGTGATGGCGCGGTAACCCAAATCAATAAATGTGCGGACAAGTTCGGGCGTCGATCGCTGCCACAAAGGGAAAAGACATTTCAAAGCATGCGCCGCTAACTGTCGCTCACGATACTCCTTGAGGTCTTGCAGAAAAATATCGCCAAAGGCAATGGTGTCGATTTCGCTTTGGACGGCTTCGTCCCAGGCATGTTCCATGGCGGATTCATATTCGTCGTTGTCGGCCTGTGGCGAAATGGCGACTTCCATCAGTGGGATTTCCAGCGCAGCCGCCTGGCGGTGTAACAACTCGCGGCGGACACCATGCATGCTGATGCGGTCGTATCCGGCGGTGATGGTCGTGATCAGTTTCACAACGTCCCATTCCCCGGCGGACTTCAGTTCGTGCAGCATCATCAAGCTATCCTTGCCGCCGCTAAAACAGACGTAAATCGACACGGACATGAATTCAGTTCTCGTTGCAAGCTTTCAAGGCGTTACTCCGGCAGCGGGCCTTGTTCCTGCATCGCCAGCTTGTGCTTTGGACAGAGATAACCCGCAACCGGGCCGTTGTGTACATTCGGTGGCGGCACGACGTACCAGTGCTGGCATCGTGAACAATACAGTGCCCGTTGCAGCGTCGCCCGGCCCGTGTCCGGATTGACGGCCGGGACCGGTTGCGGTGGGGCGGAAACATACTCGCCGGTTTCAGAGCAACGATAGACAACATCGACCTGTTCGTCGGTGCGCGGTCCATCGGAACAGCCCGGTGCGAAGAGCATGGTTAGCGTAAACAATGGCAACATGACAGCCACGGATTTTAAGTGTGACAATACGACCTCCTGTCAGAAAAAATAGTGCAGGGAATAGCGAAGGACAAACCGCGCCGCCCAAGTGGCGCGCAGTTCTCTTTTTTCAGAGTTGGCCCGCTTCGCTATTCGCGGTCGTACAGCGCATCGTCGGGACCAATGAAACCAAGTTCATGGTCTTGATTGGCCTGAACATCGGCGGGCGAAAACCACACCGGCAATTGAATGAAATCAGGCGTCTTCATATCCACATGCCCGTCCAAGAACGCTACGACGGCTGCGCCGTTATGCCGAAAGTGCGCCGAGGGCTGTGTCTTGCTCGGTGGCTCCAGCAACCAGTTCTCTAGAAATGTACCGGTGGGGTAGGTCCACGTGTTGTAAATCGCGCTGTCAGCAAATGCGATCGTTTGCGTCATTTGTCGGACCGCATTGAACCGGTAGGCCATGGGCTCGGAGCTGACTGTGATCGTCGGCCAACTCCCATAATCGTAGTCCGTCCCTTTGCCGAGATAGTGCCCATTGTAGGCATACCCGCTGGCCATTTGCCCGAAACGAACCACGTCCACATGGGACTCATCGAAGTTGGGACATTGAAACACCGAGCGATTGGTTTCCAAATAGGGGCCCAATGTCGCGGTCTGAAATTCAAATTGTGTCTTAGGGTCGGGGTTCGCGAAATCAACCGTGCCGAACCAAAAATTCGTCGTCCCCCGCACACTGGCTGCGCCGGTTTGATAGGCGATTTCCTGCGCATCATCGATGCGATAAGGCGGCATCATTTCGCCATAGACATCCGCATAATTATGCACCGCCAGCACCAGTTGTTTGAGGCGACTGCGACACTGCGTCCGCCGCGCCGCTTCACGGGCTTGCTGCACAGCCGGCAGCAGCAGCGCTACCAAAATTGCAATAATGGCAATCACCACCAGCAATTCAATCAGTGTAAAACCACGGCGTTGTTCGCTGGAACGCGGCACAGTCACAGCAGGGTGCCACTGGCGGCTTGTCCGCCAGTGCGTTGGACCGTTGTGGCAAGGTCGGAAGGCCTTGCCACCTTCCCGACCGCAGGTCTCCACAGTGCGGGGTCGGGAGACCCGCGCACAACCAAGCCGGGAAACCCGCGCACCACCAAGCTGGCAATCTTGATCAGAATTCTTCTTCAAACTCATGACAATACCTCGTTGTCAAACGTAGCCGCGCAGAGCGCGCAGCTTCATCGCGAACGCCTTAAAACGAGGAAAAACAGCGGCGCAATTAGCCGAGACCTGGGGCGCGGAAATAATCCCGGATGGGGGGACGCGCAGCAGAATATCGTGCGTGGTCGCGGCGCAACGTCTTTTTCCTCGAAAGAGCCGTTCGCAAAAAAAACGACGACTGGGCAGGTCTTCTGGCTCTCGGATCGCACTACTGACTGCACCTTCCCGCGGCATCCCGTGCCAACAGTGGTTTGTTGCAGCGTTCGTCCCCGATTACAGCGGCGGGACCGCAACGGATTTGCACCGTTTTCCCTATTCTTCTCCCGAACACCAAGTTACGAGAGACACCCAGGTCTTGTGGCACGTCCAGAGACCAACGCCTCCCAACGTGCGGAGTCCATCCTACCAATGCCAATTCGGTTGTCAATGGCTCGCCGAAACCGGCAGACCGGGTGGCTGGAGACATCGCACCAGCGATGCCCCCAGGTGATTGCGTAGTCATTGCGCACAGAAACTGGGGGCGAAGCTAAAGCTTCGTCCCCAGCCACCTTGACGTGTAAAAACCTGCGTGTGCTTAATGACTGGTCGACAATGGCGCTGCATGTGACAGCATCGGTGGTCGCGGCGTTCCGCGTGAATTGCGCCATAAAAACAACCCGCAAATCGCAAACGGAAGCATGGGAAACAAAATCCGTCCCAGCAGATGCCGGCTCGTCGCAAACGAAATCGTATCCGCCTCTGATTCCGCTGTAGACGCATTTGTCTGCCAGGGTGGAAAACCCATATCGGCGGAGAGTTGTCCGTTGCCCGGCTGCGTGGGTAAAGCCATATCCAATTGATACATAGCGGCAACCAATGTCACGATCAATCCGGCGGCCAACATCCACTTAGGGCCTCGTGCTGTACGTTGTGCCATCCAGCAGAGTAAGCAGGTCGTCAGCACGAACGGCGCCGCCGCCCACACATAGAATGCCGTTTCCATCAACAACAGCGTCGTCGCCGAGACCGTCGATTTGGTGAGTCCTTGCGGTCCTTCATTGAATTCCTCAAGCAACTCGGCCGTGCCCACAAACACCAACAGGCACAGTATCCAACTCAACACCAACATCGGCAACGGTGCGATGAGAAACGTCAAAATCGGATGACGTCCCAGCCACGTCCGTCGACGATATTCATCGCCCGCGGCTTGGGCCAACTGTTCCGGTTTCCCGATCCGCTCCACCGGAGCATCGGGTATCTTAGTCGCTTTCGTTTTTGTCGCGTCCATGACGTTCGTCTCCTCCTTGAGACATAGCGCGTGATCGAGCAGCTCATCCATAAGCCGCTCGGTATAAAGCCGCGGCAAGCCTTGCCGGGCGAGTTCTCGTTGTAGTTGGTTATGCCAATTCCGGTCGACCATGCGTCGCGCCCTCCAACACACCGCCGATGGCTGCCACTATCCGCCGCCAATGTGCCTCAGAAGCCGCCATGCGTTTTTTGCCTGCAGCCGAGGTGCGATACGTCACCCGTTTGCGGCCTCCAACGACGCTCTTTTCGCAGGTCAGCAGCTTTTGCGCTTCCAGCTTATGCAGCAGTGGATAGATACAACCTTCGCCAAATTCCAAAACCTGGTCGGTCGACTGTTTGATTTCCTGCACGATCTCATAACCGTACATACTCCGTCGCGACAACAGTCGCAAAATGAGTAGTTCCGGCACACCGTTGAGAAAGTCAGGATTGGTTCGTTTGCGTGTCATGGCGGGGGTGATACCTTTTAGTTCGAGGTATGTCAACCCGAAGCTTTCCCAAGAAATGTCAACGTTGTCCGAATGTCTTTCCAGCCGAACGTCACGCGCGCCGGGTGCCACTGGCGGCTTGCCCACCAGTGCTGGATCACAGCCAATATACAAACCCCCGAGCACCCTGTTACCCAGAAGTTTTCCCAAACCCATTCACGCACCCCAAGCATCGGATGTTACAATACCCGGCATGCACACCGAACACCCCAGTCCACCACCGGTCCCACAGCGTGCCGCGTTTGCTACAACGCGATGGAGTCTCGTATTGGCCGCTGGGCAACGTTCCTCACCCGCTGCCGACGATGCCCTGGCGACGTTGTGCCAAACCTATTGGTATCCCTTATATGCATTCGCGCGGCGCCGCGGTTGTGCCCCGGACGATGCGGCGGATTTGACGCAAGGCTTCTTCGTCAGTTTGATTGACAAAGGTTTTCTACGGACCGCCGACCAACAGCGCGGCAGGTTTCGCTCGTTTTTGCTGACGGTTTTCAAACGGTTCTTGTCACACGAAAATGAGCGACAACAAACGCAGAAACGGGGTGGCGGACGGACACTGTTTTCAATCGATGTCGCCGTGGGGGAACAGCGGTACCAATACGAACCCACCGATGATTGGACCCCCGAAAAGATCTACGAACGTCGCTGGGCATTGACCCTGCTTGACGACGTGATGCTGCGTCTAGAGGCAGAATATCAACAGAAGGGCAAAGAGGACTTGTTCGCGCAGTGCAAAATCTATCTCACCGCCGGCACACGCGCCCCCGCGCATGCAGAGGTGGCCGACAAGTTATCCATGACCCCCGCCGCCATACGCGTCGCCGTGCATCGCCTGCGACAACGGTATAAGGAACTGCTCCAAGAAGCGGTCGCTCAAACCATCGGCCCAGAAGAATCCATCACCGAAGAAATCACCCGATTGCGCTTAGCGGTGCGTGGCGGTGGAGCATAATAGTCTATTACGCCGAAGGCGTTTCACATCATAGCCCAGCGTCGCGAACGAAGTGAGCGCTCCCTGGGTAGAGTCTTTGCGTGATGCGAGAATTCACGATCATAAAAAAAGAAAACGGACCACGAAATACGCGAAACACACGAAAGAAAAAAGAAGGAGTTAGATAAAGTCTGTACGTCTTAGGGTAGACTCATGAATGCCTGAGTAATTTTTCTTATGGTTTTGGGTTTTTGATTTTCGTGTCTTTCGTTTATTTCGTGGTTCGTTTTTGGAGCAAACGAATGATTGAGATCATCTTTAAGGACGAGAGTTACCGTATCATGGGCGCCTGCTTCGGTGTCTATAAGGAAATGGGTTGCGGATTTCTCGAAGCGGTTTACCAGGAGTGTCTCGAACACGAGCTTACGATTCAAGAAATACCATTTCAGCCCCACGTGGCATTGGATTTGAATTACAAGGGGCGGCGTTTAACTCAATCCTATGTCCCCGATTTTGTGTGTTACAACCAGATCATTCTAGAAATCAAAGCTGTCTCCCGGTTGGGTAACGAACATCGTGCTCAAGTGATCAATTATTTAAAAGGGACGGGTTATCGCTTGGGGTTACTCGTCAACTTCGGGCACACGCCCCAGTTGGAGTGGGAGCGGATTGTCCTTTGAAGATAAAGAACCACGAAAAACACGAATGACACGAAAAAAACATAGGTTTTTCATGCAGACTTTTGTATTGATTCCAACGGAAACGCTGCAAGGCTTCGGTGTTTCTCAGCATCGTTTTCGTGTCTTTCGTTTCTTTCGTGGTTCTTGAATTTCCTTTATGGTTTTAGGCGTAAACGGTCTCGCTGGTTTTTTTCTGTAACAATCACCCACAAAACCGCAAGTAAGGGGTGTCAACCAGTGCGTAGTACCGATGTTTGAGGCGAAAAAATCATGGCGACTCTTCCCCAATGCCCGACTTGCGGCTGTGAAATGGCCTTTGACTTTCCGTCGGGGCTCTGCCCCGATTGCCTTTTCGCAGCCGGGTTGAATGGTGACGATGAGAGTGACCACGACAATGCCAGTTCCGGCGAAGCGGGGCCGTTGGTTGTGAAGACTCCACCAACGGGCGGCTTTGTTCCGCCGCTGCCGACCTTGTTGGCCAAGCATTTTCCACAATTGGAAATCCTCGCGCTGCTGGGGCAGGGGGGGATGGGAGCGGTTTATACGGCGCGGCAGAAAAAATTAGACCGACTCGTCGCCCTGAAAATCATCCGTCCCGAATCGGCCAACGACCCCGCCTTTGCCGAACGCTTCAATCGCGAAGCCCGCACGTTGGCTCGCCTCAGCCATCCCGGCATCGTCGCTGTGCATGACTTTGGTGAAGTCGTGATGTCGCAATCGGATCTCGGAGACGAAACGCCCCGCGCGTTGTATTATTTTGTGATGGAATACGTCGACGGTGCCAACCTGCGGCAATTGATCGCCGGTGGGGATCTTTCCCCGGTGCAATCCATGGCCATCATTCCGCAGATCTGTGACGCACTGCAATTCGCGCATGAAGCCGGTGTGGTACATCGCGACATCAAACCGGAAAATATTCTTCTGGACCGCGGTGGCCGGGTGAAGATCGCCGACTTTGGTTTGGCAAAGCTCGCCTCCGGTTCGGAATTAGACTTTACGCTGACCGGCACGCACCAAGTGATGGGAACCCCGCTGTACATGGCCCCCGAACAGATGGAAGGTTCCAACACCGTCGATCATCGCGCCGACATTTATTCGCTCGGCGTGGTGTTCTATGAAATGCTCACCGGTCATCTTCCCATGGGACAGTTCGATCCTCCCTCGCAGCAAATCGAAGTCGACGCGCGGTTGGACCAGGTCATTCTCCGCGCCCTGGCTCGTGAACCGCAGCGGCGCTACCAACACGCCGCTGAAATCAGCAACGACGTGAACATCATTCGCGGCATTTACAGTAGCGAAGCGCTGCAGAGTCTTCACGAAGTCGGCGGCGTCTGGCCGGGAGTCTCGACGATTTTTGAAGGCGCCGTTGGAAAAGTTACCGGCGGCATGCGACCGGGAGCGATTCGCCGTTTCTGCGCTGCCCCAGCGTCTCCCGGCATCGTGGCGGCGATTCTCAGCGTGTTCGGCTGCTTGATGATATTTGTCCCTTGGTCATTCGACACTCGGATCACGAACAGCCATGGACAGTATAGGTTTGGCTATGACAATCCGATCAGTATTATTGTGACGATTGTGTATTTCTTGCTAACATTGGTCATGGTCGTTGGGACCACTCCCCAAAAACGACCGTGGTGGCGACCATGGGGTATCGCTCTCACTGGCTCAGCCGCGCTCTGCTTCGTTTTGATGTATTATGCCGACGTCGTCGATCGCACTAGCGTTAGCTCAAGCGTCGGGTATCTTGTTGCTTTGGGGGTCAGCATGACCCTGATGTTCGTTGGAACCTGGGACCTGCGGTGTTGGCTGCACCGACCGCGTGTCGCCGGAAGCCGGAGTTCATTGCCGCAAATGATCAGTGCAGCCGGCGGTTCCCCACGTGCACCATTCCCCGCGACAATGTCCCCCGGCAGTTCACTCAGAAACACCGGCCGCGACTGGGTGACGTTGACGCGGCAACAGGTCGAAACGGAATTGCTGCCCGACGTCTGCATGGTCTGCGGCGAGCCGGCGTTTGATCGCGTGAATGTAACGTTTACCGATTGTGGAATGAGCAAACCGTTTTACGATAACTGGTTTATGAGTACGGCACGCATGCGCATCCCTTGCTCAGTCTGTCCCAAACATCGCAGTCATTGGCGGCGGTTGCTCAAAACGGCTATCGGGGGATTGATCGCGGGAGTGTTATTCTGTTTTATCATCGCTATCTGCCTAGCCGACGCCTATTGGAATGATCCAGACGTAGTCATCGGGGGAACTCTCTCGGTGAGCATTCTGTCTGCCGTTCTCTGGATCACTGCCATCGTCTATGTCGCTTGTACGCGTGTCAGTGCCGAATCCATTACTGACGAACATATCAAACTCCAGCGCGTCTCCCCCGAGTTCGTGGCGGCGGTCTTGCAGAAATGGCCGGAGAACGCCTCCGCGTCTTCCACAGGTTGACGTCGACGGTCGCAAGACGTTTCAATGGCTGCCGTCACTTGTTCCCATCCCCAGACGAGCAGCCTCATGTCCAAACTGGCCTTCGACCTCGAAATCTATTCCTACCAAATCGATTTCGCGCAGCACGTCAGCAACATCGTCTATATCGAGTGGATGGAAATCGGACGGCTGCAATTGCTCAAGGCGATGGGCATGCCGCTGGATAAAATCGCCGAGCAAGGCTTTCATCCGATCTTGGTCGAGACGCAAATCAGCTACAAAAAACCATTCTTTTTGGGCGAAGTCGTCCTCGGCCACGTGTGGGTCACCGAGCTTGCCAAAGTCTCGGTCTGGCTAGAGTTCAGCTTCGCCGACGAGCAAGGCGAAACCCGCGCCACCGGCCGTCAACGCGGCCTGTTCGTCGATTCAGCCACCAGCCGCCCGAAACGTTTAACCGCCGAGCAGATGTCGGTGTTTGAGCGGTTCCGCGATGGGTGATTTGGGTATTCGTCGTTAGCGGGCTGCAGCGAAAATTCAGTGGAATCCGAGCGCAGCATCGCTTACGATCACCATCGAAAGGGGATTAAAGTCATGACACACGCAAGTCGCTCATTAGCTTTGGTGTTGGCTCTCTCACTAAACATTGGCTCGGACCTGCCGCTGACGGCAGCCGACGTAAAAAAAACTCACCTCCCCAGGACTGACGCGCTCGGTGACCCGCTGCCCGAAGCGGCGCTACTGAGAATGGGAACAGTCCGTTTTCAACATGCCGCGAGCGTCATCGATATGGCGCTCTCTCCGGATGAAAAGGCTGTCGTCACCTTCGAAGACGACATCATCGTTTGGGATGCCGCCACGGGAAAGGAACGCTGGCGAAGTAACACCAGGCAATTTGGGTACTCGCTTCCACATGCCTCCTACGGCGTACGCGCCATCGCATTCGCCCGCGATGGTCAAACGTTCTATACGCCAGGCCGTCCGGACGACATCATCGCCTGGAATGTCTCATCTGGTGGTCATACGGTGATCACTTTGCAACCTGGATTTCCCGTTCCCCGTGACCATTTGGGGCGGGGTAATGCTCGGTCAATTGACATCGCTCCAGACAATCAAAAATTCGCCGTCGGCAATCAATCTGGATTGTCGGTTTGCGACAAAACGGGCAAGGTTCTGTATCAGATTACCAATAATCCTGAAAATCCCATCAACGACATAAATAACGACCGTCTGCGTTTCGGCGGGGACTTCAGTTACGGCCGGTTTTCGCCCGACGGCAAACTGTTAGCGGTCGTGAACAGCGAATCGCCACAGCAAATCCGACTGCACGAAGCCCAATCCGGTAAAGAACTGCGGCGAATTCCTCTGACCAATAACCTGGTCCGCTTTGACTTTTCACCCGACAGTAAGCAGATCGTCGTCACCGAACGAGACAGCGCTGTTCGTCTGTACGAAGTCGCCACCGGCAACAAAGTGTGGGACTACAAAATCGAATTAAAAAACAACGCGGAAAGTTACACTTGTGCCGTCGCTTTCAGCCCGGACGCCAAAACAATCGCCGTCTGCGCGCCAATCGGATCCGATGAAGACATTCACCTGCTGCACGCCGCCGATGGAAAACGCTTCGGCAAACCACTTGTGCACCAAAGCAAACCATGGGCCGTCGCCTTCACGGCGGATAGCACGACGTTATTCTCCTCCGGCTGGGACGGTAGGATTCGCCGTTGGGATGTCGCTACACAAAAACAATTAACTCTGCCCGGTGCGCTCCGCGCAACAGGGGCCTCCGCTGCGTCACCTGACGGAAAATTAGTGGCGTTTCATGATGAAACGGGCACCGTGCATCTCCACAATGTCGCCGACGGGAGAGAAGTCCGGCAACTGAAGGTACCAGGATCGACTTTTTCGCAATTGGTTTTCTCGCCTGACAGTCGGCAATTAGCGGGGGCGGGAGTTGCGGGCGATCAATTGCAAACCACCGTCTGGGATCTGGCGGACGGTGCGGTGGTCCACCGCTGGGATTGGCCCGTCGGCCGCGATCCCCATACCAATTTCAGAGACCTGCGCTATTCGCCGGACGGGCAATTATTAGCGGCAGCCGTCTTCCGACAGGACTCAGCTTACTTTTGGAATCTGTCAACTGGTAAGCAGGTGGCCAAGCTCCCGCATCAAGAAATTTTCGGACTCTCATTCAGCCCCGACAATCGCACATTGGCGACGGCTGGTTGGGATAGAGTCGTCCGTTTTTGGAACGCAGAAACCGGGGAAAACCTCCATGAATTCCATGTTAGTAAAATCGATCCCGACAACAATCAGTGGGATGTGTCGATGCATGCGGTCCGCTATTCGCCGCAAAACAAGTTATTGGCGACAGTGCATTTTAGCGGTCATGTCCATTTTTGGGACGTCGATAGTATGAAACTCGTTTCCCAGATTTATAATCGAGGTGGATTCAGCCAGGGCGGTTCTGGCTTTTCACCCGATGGACTATGGTATGCCACAGGTGACAAATCGGGGCGACTTAGATTATGGGACCCACTCACCGGGCAAATCGTCTGGGATCGTGGGCGGCATCAAGACGGCACGAAGGCCCGGGGATTCGGCGGCCATGGGGAAACGCTGATCAGCAGTGGCGACGGCGTTTGTTACCTGTGGGATCTGGAACCGGCCGACCTTCCGCTCGACAAAACCCTCGACCAGTTGTGGGACGATCTAGCCGGCCAGGATAGCCCGGCGGCATATCGCGCCATCTGGGCCATGTCAAAACAACCGCAAGCCACGGTGGAACTGTTGGGCAAAAAACTGCTGGCCGTCGAGGAGGTCGTCGATATGAGTCGCGTCGGCCTGGACCTGCCGGATGAGGAAGCAAACCGCCGCAAACGTTTGAAGCGGCTCATGGTTACCAAGAAACCGGGGATGGAAACCTTGCCCACCGTTCAACGCGCCATCTCCTTGCTGGTGCAAATCGGCACGCCCGAAGCGGTCGCGTTGGTCGAGAAACTCACCATCGCCAACAACGAAGCCGTCAACCAATCCGCCAAACACGCGCTGTCACGGATCGAGAAACGCTAAGTGCACACGTCCTAGCGTGACCTTCGGCTGCAATTAGAGAAAAATTAAACCACGAAAAACACAAAAGACACGAAAAAAGAACCTAAGTTTCTTATCCATACTTTTGATTTGAGAACTACATCCGAGCCGCAAGTCTTTGTCGGTAATCTGATTTTATTTTCGTGTCTTTCGCTTCTTTCGTGGTTTGTCTTTTCGGGACAAACTCAAAATGCAAACTGGGCTACTCGCTAGAGAGTCGTCCCCGGGTGGCCCCGAAAGATTCTTTCGGGGCGGCGCAGTCGCAGGAGCCACCACATCGTGCTCTCCCGCGACTCTGAAAACTCTCCCACCGACTTCGTCGGCCCAGATAGAATCTATCTGGGGCACCCGCATTATTCCCCCGCTGGAAATGCCTTCGAGGCATGCACGACCGGTTGGCCTTCTTCGAGCGTCACAACCAGCGCCGATGTCCCGCACGTTTTTTCAATCAATGCCAACCCTCGCTCGACACCCAATACGCTCACCGCTGAGGCCAAGGCATCGGAGGTGATCCCATCGGCGGCGATCACCGTCACGCTGCTCCGCTCGGTGAGGCCGTAACCGGTATTGCGGTCGATGATGTGCGAGTAACGTTGGCCGTCGATCTCTACAAATTGCCATGCATCACCCGACGTCGCGATCCCTGCGTTTTTGAGCGTCACATAGCGGCTGGGCGGACCATCTCGTTTTTGCAGCGGAGCCATGCCGATCCGCCAGCCGTCTTTGTCCGGCGGTGGATCCCCAACGACGATATCGCCACCGGCGTCGATCAGCGCGCGGGACACGCCATGCTTCTTCAGTTCAAGGAGCGCTTGATCGGCGGCATAACCCTTAGCGATTCCCCCCAGGTCAAGCCGCATATTCGGTTTAATCAGCCGCACTTTCGAACTCTGGGCATCAAGGACAATGGATTCGTAACCGACCGCCGCGCGAGCCTCAGTAAGTGCTTCCGCTGTGGGGAGTTGCTTTTTGCGGCGCGCTTTGCGCCACAGTTTGACCAGCGGTCCCACGGTTACGTCGAAAGCGCCGTCGGTTTCGCGAGAAACGCGTAACGAATGTTCCAGTACGACCTTGAGGTCCTTAGAAACCGGAATGTCGCGGTCACTTCCAGCTTGTGCGCAAAGTTGCATTAACTCGCTGTCAGGGTCGTAATCGCTTAGAATGCGGTCCAGTTGCTTCATCCGCGCAAAAGCGGCTTGGGCGGCATGTTTTGCGGTATCATCGTCGGTCGCATATAATGAAATCTTGACCGGGATGCCCATACGGATACGTTGAAATTCGTACCGATGCCAAGTTTCCGGTGCGGTGGGATTGGCTGACAACAGAACTGCACACAACAACGTCACCAAAATCTCACCTCGAGTCTGTCCGTTTTACGAAATTAGCCATCACTGTTGGAATCCGAATGAACCTACCTACCACACTATGCCGACTTGCCGGTCCACGGCAAGTCCACTGCTGCTCTCGCAATGTGAGCACGATTCGTCGCTGCCTGATGAATGGACAATTCCCCTCGGTTTGCTCCTTGCTGATCGCTGCTGTTTTGGCCTTCAACGTTTTGACTGTCGCGGACGCCGCTGACAAAGAACCGGCCGCTGCGGATGCCAAAACCGAAAAGGAAATGAAACCCTACAAACAAACGATCACCGGGACCGACGTCTCCTTCGAAATGCTGCCGATTCCCGGCGGAACCTTCACCATGGGCAGCCCCGAGGATGAAGCCGATCGGTATACAGACGAGGCTCCACAGCGAGAAGTGAAAATCGAACCGTTTTGGATGGGCAAATGCGAAGTCACCTGGGACGAATACGACATTTGGTCCTTCAGCCTGGATCAAAAAATCCGCAAGCTGCGTGGTGTCGAGCCGACGGAACAGGACAAAAAAGCGGATGCGGTGACGCGTCCCACGCCCCCTTATACCGACATGACGTTCAGCATGGGGCACGATGGTTTCCCCGCGATCTGCATGACGCAATTGGCGGCGAAGACCTACTGCAAATGGCTCAGCCAAAAAACCGGTCATTATTACCGACTGCCGACCGAAGCGGAGTGGGAATACGCCTGCCGCGCCGGGACGACCACAGCGTTTTCTTTTGGCGACGATCCTGGAAAAATCGGCGAGTACGCTTGGTATGCCGATAACAGTGACGACCAGTATCAAAAAGTCGGCAAGAAAAAACCAAATCCGTGGGGCCTGCACGATATGCACGGCAACGTCAACGAATGGGTGCTCGATCAATACCAGGAAACCTATCCGGCTCCCGACAAATCGGTTCAAGGACCGTTGCCTAGTCCCCTGGTTGTCGCGACCGAATTGTACCCCCGCGTGGTTCGCGGTGGTTCCTGGGAAGATGATCCGGCCGACCTCCGCTCTGCGACACGGCGCGGTTCTGAAGAAGAATGGAAGTATCAGGATCCACAAATCCCGCAAAGCGTCTGGTATCACACTGATGCGCTATTTGTCGGATTTCGCATCGTGCGACCGCTCCGCGTCCCCAGTGAGAAAGAACGTGCGGAATTAAAACTCGATGCAAAAAAGGTCGTCAACCAGCGTTGATGTTGCGGCTTGTCGGTGATTACCGGATACTATAAGGAAAATGCTTAGGCTGTTTTAGCGGATGATTCACCCCACAGTTCACCGCTCGCCGACGTAAAAACAACTGTCCATCCCTATTTCTTTGATGCCAAATGGAAGGCCGATTATGTCCGAAAAGTCTAACGAATCCTCAACCAGGCGTGATTTTCTGAAGGCTTCGTCGGTCGTTGCCGCCGGCGCAGGCGTATTGGGTAACCTCAGCTTCTCATCGCAGGCATTTGCCGCGGGCGACGACACCATTCGCGTGGGACTGATCGGTGCCGGCGGACGAGGACGCGGTGCCGCCACACAGGCGCTTTCCACCGAAGGCAACATCAAATTGGTGGCAATTGCCGATGCTTTCTCCGACCGACTGGAAGATGGTCTGGCGTACATCAATGGGCAAATGCAAAAGAACAAAACTCCCGAACGTGTGGATGTCGCTGAAGAGAACAAGTTCGTCGGTTTCGATGCCTACCAGAAGGTACTGGACAGTGACGTCGATGTGGTAATCTTGGCGACCCCGCCGGGATTTCGTCCGATTCATTTCGAAGCGGCCGTCAATGCCGACAAGCATGTCTTCATGGAAAAACCGGTCGCCACCGACGCACCGGGCGTTCGCAAAGTCTTGGCAGCCGCCCAAGCCGCTAAGCAAAAGAACTTGGCCGTCGGTGTGGGATTGCAACGGCATCACCAAAAGCCGTATCTGGAATTGGTCGATCGCGTGCACAACGGCGCGATCGGAGACATCGTGGCCATGCGAGTCTACTGGAATGGCGGCGGCGTCTGGGATCCGCGCCGGACGCGCGAAGAATGCTCCGGTGAAATGGAGTACCAAATGCGAAACTGGTACTACTACACCTGGCTGTGCGGCGACCACATCGTCGAACAGCACATCCACAACCTCGACGTCGGTAACTGGCTGATGAAAGCCAATCCCGCCACAGGAGAAGGTTATCCCGTCTCCGCGTCCGGCATGGGCGGACGGCAAGTTCGGACCGACAAAAAATACGGAGAAATCTTCGACCATCACGCGGTCGAATATGTGTACGACAACGGCACGCGGATGTACAGCCAATGCCGGCACATGCCAGGTTGTCCCGGAAACGTCACCGAGCACGCGCACGGGACCAAAGGGGTTGTGCACCTGGGTGGCCGCGACTACTCCATTGAAGGTGAAAACAACACCAAATTCAAAGGCAAGTACCGCGATCCTTACCAAGTCGAACACGACCAATTGTTCGCCGCCATCCGCTCCGGCACGCCTTACAGCGAAGCTGAACGAGGCGCCTATTCGACGTTGACGGCCATCATCGGCCGCTTGGCGACTTATTCCGGGAAAGAGATCAAATGGAACCAAGCCCTCAATTCTGAGATCAGCTTGATGCCCGAGACTTATGCCTGGGATGCCGCCCCGCCAACGTTGCCCAACGAGCATGGCGAATACCAGATCGCGCATCCCGGTTTATCGAAAGTCGTCTAACCCGCTGCTGCAATCGAATGATCCCTCCCCCCGGCATCCCAAGATGCCGGGGGGATTTTTTTACGGCAACTCAAAGGTCACATTGCCTCGCGCTTCGGCGGACAATGTCAAACCGGCCGTTCCCCCAAGTTGATCGAGCTTGAGCAGCAGCAGGTTCTTCCCCTGTTTCAACTGCACGTCGACTTGGTCTTCACCCGGTTTCAGGCCGCGCGGTTCGGGGAACTCGTGGATCTTCTTTCCGTCTAACCAGACCTGAATTCCGTCGTTGGAACCAATATTCAACCGCGCTGGCTGCGCGACCGCCGAATTCAGCACGACGGCGAAATAGTAGATGATGTTATCGTGCCGAACTTTGGCCCGCTCCGACAGCCGTGTCAGGTCAACCGCCGGCGCGCCGCCATTGTAGGCGCGGGTATTCGCATCGATCCACTGCACTTGCTTGCCGCCCAGCCCTTTGTATTTGGCGGCACTATCAAACCGCCCCGGCTCTTTTTCGGGACCGTAAGCCGTGGTGCGGTGCTCCGGTTTATCATTCGCAAATGGACCCACGGCCCGAAATTGCTTCGCATAAACCTCCGCATCCCGTAGGCTGACCAAATACGCCAACAGATCGGCTGCATCTTGAGCGGTGACATTCTTCAATACCAACTCCGGCATCAGGGACGTTTTTTGTTCCACGTCTTCTTCGATGTCGTCGTTGTTGATCCGCAACAAGTTCCCTTCGATGGTTTTGAGCACCACCGCATCGTCCGACCGCTGTTGCACAAACCCGGCGAACACCTTACCCCGTTTTGTTTCCACGACGTGCGGAACATATTCCGGTGCGATGCCCGCGCTGGGGTTCATGATGGTTTCCAACAACGCCTTGCGTTCATATTTGCGGCCAATCAGACTCAAGTCGGGACCAATGTCGGCTCCCTGGTTGCGAACGCGATGACAACGGTTGCACGAGGCCGCGCCACTTCGCAAAAACACGCTCTTGCCCCGCTCTGCATCACCGGACAGCTTCAAAATATCGTCAGGTGTAAAGGATTGCCCCAACGTCTTGGGCCGCTGCGACTCCGGGACAAATTTTTCATACAGCAACCGCACATTCACATCCGCATGCTGCACAGCCCCGTCGATAGTCCGCTGCGCAAGTTCTGGCGACAGCCGTTGCTTTTCCACCAACGGCAGCAACATCACCGCTCCGCTCGAAGATTGCAGCAGCAAGTCGACCGCCTCAGTCTTCAACCCATCAGCCACCGACGCATCGGACAAGAAATCATCCAGTGAATCGGTCACCTGCAGCGCCACCAAGGCCCGCAAGGCGGCGTTTTGGATTTGTGCGTCATCCGATTTCAAATACTTCACAATCGCCGGCGCGGCAGCATCCAGCATCAGATTGGCCGCCACGGACATCGCTTTAATTTGAACCTGTTTGTCGGACGAATCAATCAGAGATACCACGTCGCCGCTGAAACCTTTCAGACCCGCTGCGGCAATCACCATCAGCGCGTCGTTTTGCAACTGGGGATCACCCAGCGACGCCCGTAACCCGTCGGTGACTTCCGGCGACTTTTTAATTTCAACCCACGGCCCGGAGAGCTTTCGCATCAAGGCTTCCAGCGCCAACCGTTTAACATCCGGCGAAGCCCCCTCTGCCGTGAGCACGCTAGCCACCGACTTGCCGGCCGCAGGTGTCGTCACGGTTTCCAGCGCCGACAACAAGGCCGCACGCGCCGCGGGAGTCACATCGGTCGTTTCCAATTTCGCCGCCAAATACTCCGTCGCATCCTCAGGACGCAAGATCCGCACCAGATTCACCAACCGCGGATCCACCCCCGCACCGGGCAGGTCGACGACGCGGCGAAACATCTCCTCTTCACGCCCCTTCGAAGCAATATGCAACGTCTCCAACAAATAACGATCGCCGCCGACATAACGATTAAAGAGATCGACCAGCGTATCAGTCGCGCGCTGCGACTTCAGATTTGGCAGCGACAATGCGATTTCTCGGATCACTTCCGGATTGTCGTCGTCAGCTGCATCCAGAATTTCATTTTCATATTCAGCCCCATGTCGACGCAAAATTCGCACCGCCAACGCGCGAAACTTAGGGTCGTTGGACATTAGTTTTTCCATGACGAAAAACCGCCCCTTGCCGCCGATGCGGTCCGAGACCCACAGCGCACGAGCCGCAAGCCGCGCATCTTTCCCGCCGACCAACTCTGCCAATTTCGGCACCGCCGCTTCGCCACTCTCCAGCAGCCGTTGCCGCGCCAGAAACGTCGTCGCATGATTCGGACTGCCCAATGCGACAATCGCATCCGCATCGTTGTCATACGGCCCCGGTTTTTCGTGGCGGACCAGTTTCTTGCCCTTCGGGGTGATGCGATAAATCCGGCCGCGGTTCGGGTCGTTATACGCATGTCCCCCCACGCCGCCGTCATACCAATCGGAAACAAACAACGCCCCGTCGGGAGCAACGCAAACATCATCGGGACGGAAATAATTGTCCGTGCTGGTGATCACATTTTCCGCGGTGACACCATAACCAATGCCCGATTTTTTCTCGGGTTTGTAGCTGCGGACCTCACGCGGTCCGGCGTCGCAATGAAAAATCGCGCCGTCATATTGCGGCCCGAATGCCGCGCCTTCGTAAAACGTCATCCCGCACGGCGAACCGAAACCAGTGATCAACGCATACGGCACAAAGCCCGGTTTATCTGCCCGCCAGTGATGAATCGGATCAAAGCTGCCGTCAGGGTTACGAATATTCTCCGGTCGGCCAAACCAACCGTAATTGCCCCCTTCCAGAATCCAACAAATCCGCGTGCTCTTTAGCCCGTCGTTGTCGTTGTCGCTGCACCACACATTGCCGTACGAATCGACCGCCAATTCAAACGGATTGCGAAAATTGACGGCAAAATCTTCCAACTGCGTGCCGTCTCCTTCACAACGAATCATCGCCCCCCATTGAAACTTAATCTGCTTCCCATCCGGCCCCGTCACGTCAAACCCGGTGTCGCCTTGCGTCATATACAGCTTGTGATCCGGTCCAAACACCAAACTGTGCACACCATGATCGTGATTCTGTCCGCCAAAACCGGTGAGAAACAGCTTGCGCGGCCCATCCGGCTTGAGGTCGCCGTCGGCATCTTCGTAGACATAAATGTTCGGTGATTCGGGCACATAAATCTTGTCCCCCGCAACACAAACCCCCATGGCGCAATTCAGATCGGCCGTGAAAACGGTCATCTTATCCGCACGGCCGTCGCCGTCGGTGTCTTCCAGGACCTTGATCGTGTCGATCGGGGGATTCTTTTGAGCGCGGCGATAGTTCACCCCTTCGGTCACCCACACGCGTCCCTGTGTATCGACGTCGATCGTGATCGGGTTGGAGATCATCGGTTCCGTGGCAAACAACGTCGCCTCGAATCCATCCGCCACCGTAAACGACTTTACGGTTTCCTCAGCTGGCTGTTGTGCCACGACTGGAAGAGTGGCCAAGCCTAAGGCGATGCCAACTGCCGCTGCAACGGTCAGCGCGCAACGCGTGGCGTTTTTACGAAAAGAACAGACAGCGTGTGTCCTGGACGAGCACATCTCGGAAGCTCCTTGTTGAATCTCTTATGACGATAACAAGGTTCCGATTCTCGGCGAAAAAATGCCGAATTGCAACACGCCGACGAAATGGGCCGTTCCGCTAATCAATTGCAACCGGTGTCACTATAAACAGCGTGACGGTGTTCTCCGGAGGTGCACTCTCGAGTTCCCCGTTCACCCAGCGAACCGCGGTCTTCACGTCAGGAAGCAGTGAATCCTCTTCTCCGCTTCCCGAACTCGCAATCAGGCTGACCACAAGAGTTTCTCCGAGGTTCATTTCAGCCTGTGTATTGACTGTACGCATCCACAGACGAGGGATCGACAAACCATTGACTTTCACCGAGTGCTTGAAGTCGAGGTGGCTAATCTCCGGGCAAAATTTAAGCTGGATTCTTCCCGTGTCGAGTAAACGCGGCATGACCTCGCAGCGAACGCCGAACGAACTCCACTCGACCGAGGTCCTATTGCCCTCTTGAGGAATCATGATAGGAAACTTGCCGCCGCTCAGTGCCGTTGCTGGTTTTCCGGGGGCAGTGACAATTTCTGGCTCCGCGTGTATTAAAGTGATCTGGCCCGAGTCTTTTAGTCGCTGGATGACTTCCTCGGCATTCTTGTAAACAACATTCGTGGATAACGAGACAGCTGCAGCGGTGCGATTCTGCGGGCTGGCTGAAGAACCCACCGGTTCCGCGGCCGCTTCAAATTCTGCGAATGCTTTGTTAGAGAGTTCAAGAATACTGCAGCGGCAAAGGATTTGATCAGGTTTTCCCGTCAGCCGTCGTAATTGTTTCGATCGATGCTGCAGCTCTGAAATCTGTCGCGCTAATTCGGCACGCTCCTGGATGACGCGTCGATTGATTTGCTCTGCTGCCTCTCGCAATCTCGCAGCTTCTTCGGCCATGCCCGCTGTTTCCAATTGTTCCGTCGCCACGCGGAGGTGATCCAAGGCCGACAGTGTACCGATATTTTCTTCGGCCGACTGCGGGATCCTCTGTGGCGACTGGGACCCTTGCGGTTCGTCACCGACAACTGTCGTCGCCAGGCACAGCGACAACGCGAAAAAGACAGCATAGCGAACAGACATCCTCGGACTCCTTTAGCTCGGATGGGGACGAGCGTATTATCGGAATCCGTTGAATCTGGTCAAGAAGACTTAAAACAACGCCGCCACAAAGATCGTTCCACGCATGGCGTTTTCGTGAAAACAGCTGATGGCGTGTGTCCCGAACGAGCGCATCTTGAAAGCACCTTGTTGATTACTCTCAGGTGATAACAAGGTTCTGATTCTCGGTAATAAAATGCCGAATTGGCTCGCGCCTAGCGGAGGTGTGGGTTGGCTTTCAAGAATCCGGGGTGCTTCTTCAGGAATTCTTTCCGGTGGGGGTTGTTCTTAAACCCTTCGATCGATTTCTGGCGCATCTCTTCCTGATACATACGATCGGATCGGTACTTACCCAAGACAGCTCGCCTAGCTGCATGCTTCGCCTGGTACCCAAGCATCTCATCTTGCTGAGTGACCAGGGAAATCACTAAGAATCCAGCAATCACAAACCCTGCTACCAAACGAGGATTGATGGATTGTTGCATAAGATCACCATGCAGACCCGAAGAGGAATCAAGAACGGTCCAATGGGACCGCAACCGCCCAGGCTGTAAGTCAACGAAGCGCCTTAGACTGCCACAGCTAACGCTGCGCGAGGCGGAGCGGCAGGAACAGACTGGAATAGATACAGTGCTCTAATTGAACTCTAGCACACATTCTGGGGTGGTGCGTTGTTTACCGCGGTCATGATTCCGTGGTACCCGGAGCGAATTAAGCGTATATTATGATCTGCCAAGACGGTTACAAATTAGCATGCGGTAACGTTGGTTTTGCCCTAGCGCCGGGATTTTCTTATGGACCGTGGACGACGTGAGCCCCGCAGATCACTTCCGCTCTGGCCTTTCATAGTCGCTGCTGTTCTTGCGATTGTGGCAGTGGTCATCGTGCATGTCGTGCTCGTGCGACGGCAGGATGGCGTCGATTTTTTCGATCATTACGTGGCTGAGACCGAGTTGCCCGACGGATCGATTCTGACGCTCCGCGCGGTGACATTTGGCGATCACCATGAATTGCCACTGAATCAGCCGAAGACGGGCCTTATGGGGTTTGGCAGAGGGGGCAGGGGTGTGCCGGAGTTCTTGGAACGCGAGACCCCACCCAGTTCCGTGGTACTCTGGTTTTCGCGGCGTGACGGACAATCTGGCAAGACGATGGACTTTCGCTGGTGGAAGAGGTGTTCTGTCGTGGATGCCCACGGATGGAACATCAAGGATCGTGATGCTACTCAAGAGTGCTACTCCTTAGATGCAAATGGGGGTTTCTCCGGAAGTACCCAATGGGGTGGGGACCGTCGTCTGATGGACACTTTCAGAACTGGGGAATATGACATCGGCATTGTGAGCACCAGGTTGCCGAGTTTTCGACCCAGTGGAAAGACCTTCGCCTTGAAGGTCCACAACGTGGACGGGAAAGTTGTCGCGGAGTTTGACGTTCCTTGGCCGGGAGCGGCGACGTTGCCTGTTTGGGAGCCCGAAACATTACCGGCCACAAAGTCGGTCGGCAACCTAAAAGTCACGCTCAAGGCTTTAACTGTGGAGGAAGACCGTTCCCAAACCTCGGATCGTTACGGGCTTCACGCGCGGGCTGATTTTGAATTTAGCGGCATGACCGCAGGCGCGGAGTGGCATTTGGATGACGTGCGTCTCGAAGATGCGCTTGGAAACGCCAGCGATGATTACGACTGTATCCTTTCTCCGTTGGATTCGGCCTGGAAAGTAGTCGCGTTGATATCACGCAACGAGGATGCGCCGTTGCTTGCGAGCGAAACTTGGCACGTCGGCAAAATCCAACTGCCTGCGGACGGTACGAAGAGTGATTTAAAATTATCCGATTCGATTGGGGGCGTTCCGATCTTTGTCAAATCAATTGGCGGTCCCGGAGAGGTTACCTATGTCGAATCGGTGTCAGGAACGGGAGACGAAATTGGCGGTTTTGCATTCGCTGGACCTAGTGAAATCGAAAATTTCAGTGTCCGTATGAAGTACAACGGCAGCACTTGTCGACGGACAGTCAAAAGCAAGGTGCCGCACTTGTTCCTCGACAATTTACACCTCAAGCCGTTTCAAAGTTTGCGCATACAAGCCGTTGACGATGCGGGGAAAATGGTTGATGGAAGAGTCTGTGTGTGCAACGACGAGGCTTTCTGGGTTTTCTCCCCTCCACCGGGAAGCAAGTCCATCGATCTGAAAGTCATCGTTACGCAACAGCGCGAAGTCGAGTTTATCGCTGCGCCGCAGTTGGTGACAGAAGAAGAATAGGGGAGCCTGGCGGTCAGTGGCAGCCGGCGCCGGGTGCCACTGCCGGCTTGTCCAGCAGTACTTCGGGGGGCTAGGCTGTTGGAAGGGCCAGCTGATGTTGAATCGCACTGAACACGTCACTCTTCTTCAACAGGCGGAATGTTTAAGATTTTTAATTGGCTCTCTAGAGCATGATCGATGATTTCGATCGCTTTTTGAGGATCATCGGTCGATTCCCATCTTCCGTATCGAACGTCCCGTCCTTTCTCTCGATGCACGCCCCATTGATCACCCGGATTTTGCGGAAAGCTAATACTAAATTCTCCTGTCAAATGAAAACAACAATAAACGCCGAGTCCACTGCGATTAGCCTCAAATCCGTACTTTGAAGTCGGTTCCTCCCGACCTAAAAACAACATCAGATTTAATAGCGACCAACTCGCAACAACGATGTCCGCATATCGTTTTCCTGCCAGGCTGTCGACAACTTGTTTTGCCGGGCGCAACCTTGGGTCATTTGCCAAATCAGGATCATTTGCGCAATCTTTTAACCAACAAACCATCTCACACTCCCAACTTTCCGCCCCCTAAAGCTGCCGCTTTGCCGCAGCAGTGGGAACGTAGGTTGACCTTCAAGTGATCAAAAAACGTTCCTTAACTCACACCACTTCCCCTCAACATGTTTGCAGTGGTGTTTCATTTTCCAGACCTCCCCGCCGGATCCTGACGGTAATAATCACTCAACAACCCATACAACTCCGGTTGCCGCTTCCGCATCGCCTTCGAGCGTTCGAAGAAACACTCTGTTGCTACGGCAAAAAATTCCTGGGCATTTGTCGCAGCGTATGGATCCAATAACGTCGGTCGACCGTGGCGTAGGTCGTGGTGTAATTCTGCTTGGGCTTGTCGGGTGATCTGCTGCCACCGCTGTTGTTGGGCTTTGCCGGCCAGTGGCGGCATGCCGTCGACGACGCCGTCTAGCATATCCAACTGATGCGCGAATTCATGAAACACCACGTTGCGTCCATCCCGGGAATTTTGTCCCCCTTCCAGAGCATTACTCCACGACAAAATCACCGGACCCCGCAACCACGCTTCTCCATGCCGCGCCGAGGGGCCTTCGCGGACCACGCCGTCGGGGCCGACGGAACGATCGGGGACCACGTAATCGCCGGGGTAGACCAAAATTGTCCGCACCCGGTCGAACATCCCCTCGGGCAACTCCAGCGCCAACAAACAGGCATTGGCGGCGATGGTGACTTGGATCTCGTCGGACATCTTCAAGCCGTTGCAGCCTTCCCAATCCTTCTCGGCAATGAACACCCGCAAGTCGTCGCGCAATTTCGCTTGTTGCTGCGGCATGAGTTTTGAGAAAAACGCGGCATTGCGGTGCAGGAGTTCTTCCCACACATCCGGAAACGGTTCCGCACACAATTTGCGGCGACGCCGATTACGCCACCAAGATCCAATGAGCAACATAGTTTTAAGATAAGGCCTGTTTTGAGAGAGGGGGGGGGAACCGTTTCACGCTATGCCATCTTACGTCCTAGTTCGATCCGGGCAAGGCGTGAGGCGTGAGGCGCGCTCTCCTTCCTCAGGCCTGAAGCCTGTCGCCTCAAGCCTTCTCCCCCCCCCCCCTTGATATTGACGTTCCGTCGGTATTTGTAGTAACCAATGCACCACAACGGCGTTATTAGCTGCCTCGTTTCCGCGATGGGTTCTCACCGCACCACGACTTGAACATCCATGTCCACATTTGATCGCTACATTTTACGCCGTTTTTGGCATGTGTTCGTCGTCAGTTTCATCGCGATGATGGGGCTGTACATCGTGATCGATGCGTTCAACAACATCGATAACTTCTTCAACGAAGGGGATTCAGGAACGCTGGGCGTGATGGGGACCATGGCTCGGTTTTATCTCTTTCGTTCCAGTATGTTTTTCGACACCATTGGCGGAATCGTTTCGGTGACGGCTGTCACCGTGGTTCTGTCTTTGATCTTACGACATGGCGAATTGAATCCCGTGCTGTCGGCGGGGATTCCCACCTATCGTCTGCTATTCCCCTTGTTGTGGGGCATGGTGATGGTGTCGGCGATCATGGTGATCAATAAAGAACTGATCATTCCCCGCATCGCCGATGAGTTGCAGATCGAAGCTGGGAAATCGGGTGACGAAGACGAACCGGTGGAACCGGTGTGGGACTTTGCCACGATGGTCCAAATCTCGGGGGATCGGCTTTACCCGGCACGCAATGCAATGACGAAGCCGGACTTTGTGTTGCCGACACCGGAATTCGTCGATAACCCGACCGCTCTGTCCGGCTCAGAAGCGATCTTCGTGCCCGCTGATGAAAACCACTCACGCTCCGGTTGGCTGATTAAAGAGGCTGAACCGTCGTTTGACGAATTGAAATTGACACTGAAGAAGGCTGGCCGCGCGACCATCACACGCGGATCCGCAGCCGATGAAATCTTTATCGCCACGGAGATTGATTTTGACCGTCTGTATCGCCCGGATAAAACCGTTGATTTCATCTCCACACCGGAGCTGATTCGCAGAATCAAAAGTCCGGCCTACGATGTGCTCTCGGTCCGTGAAAATAGCCTGTATCTGCATCAACGTTTTACGCAGCCGATCCTCAACATCTTATTGTTGTTCCTAATCTTGCCACTCATTGTTCGCCGCGAAGCCCGTGGGCTGGTTGTGAGCATGTGCCTGTCGGGATTGATGCAAGGCGTCGTTTTTGGAACCGCCCAGGCCTGTTTGTGGTTGGCCGGCATCGAAGTCATTGGACCGGATCTGGCTGCCTGGGGTCCGGTCATCGTCACCGGCGGTCTCGCCACTTGGTGCTGGCCAATGCTCCGTACCTAGAGGCGGGTTGTTTATCCGCTGTAGCGCGAGATTTGATTTTCCCAGCGGATTCAACCTCTGCTGTAATGGGGGGCGGGACTGCTTTGCCGCTACTTGTTTGAGGCGTTGACATCGCCTGGCAGCTCAGTTGACCACCTTCTGGCATTCCAGTAGCATTTCAGGCAGCGATTTTTCTGCCTGCACTTCAAAAGGTTTTAATGTCCCGCTCTGCTGCCTCACTGGTTCGGTCTTTCCACTGCCGCCACGCGCCGACTCTCTGAATCAACGAATATGACATCCGACAACCCATCCGGTCGCGCCCCATCCCTTAAAAACGTCGCCTACGGCCAACTGAAACAGTTGATCTTAGAGGGAGGAGTTGAGCCCGGCACGGTCTTGTCGGTCCGGCAGTTGGCCGATCAGCTGAAGATGAGCAAGACGCCCGTTCAAGCCGCTTTGGAACGGATGGAAGCAGAGGATCTGGTCACGTTCGCTCCGCAGCAAGGCGTGCTTGTCCGCCATGTGTCGATTGAGGACATCGCCAACCATTTTGAAATCCGCACGGCGCTGGAATCGTTCATTGTGGAACGTCTAGCCGGTGGTCTCACGGACGAGCAAACCCTGCGTTTGAAGGCCAATTTAACTGCGCAGCATGAACTGGCTCAATCGGGAGACGTGCTGGGTTGCGTCAAAAACGACACGGATTTTCATTTGCTGCTGTGTGAATTCCATGGGAATCAAGAATTCGCCAAAGTGATGCACCGACTCCGCGACCGCGTCTTTCAGGTGGTCTTTCGCATCGTCAAGCAGTTTCCCAACCGCATTACGGAAACGTATGAGGAACACCACGAGATTGCGACAGCCATCTTCGATGGCAATGGCGAACTTGCCGCTCAGCAGTTGGTTGTCCATTTGCAAAATGGATTGAAGCAGTTTATCCCGGCCTGATCATTCAGCCACAGGCAACTGTCGCTGTTGCAAGATCACAAAGCGTCCGCGGGAAGCTTACGGCTTCTTGGGGGCGGCATCGTCCGACGGGCGGTAGATCCATTCCGGATGGCCGTCTGGTTTGATCTCACCTTCGTCTTGGTCCAGTTCATCGCCGGGGCGGGTATATTCTTGAATGATCGTGCGGCGGTCGATGCGGTCGTCGCCTACTTTGATGTAGCCGTTGGAAAACCCAGACATAAAAATCCTAAAGAAGTCAGTCTTGGGGTCCACACCCCGCCAGATGGCAACGCCATAGGTCGATTGTTCCAGTTTGGCATCCGCGTCGGTCAATTCCGGGATCGCACCAACGATCTCAACGGAATTCTTATACCTGTTGCTGCCGGTCCGCCCCTCGCGGCGATTGATGGCGGCTTGTGCTACGGGAATAATTTCGTCGAAGTAGACGTGCTGTACACCGTTGTCTTTGGTGACCAATTCGAATTCCGGAACGAACTTGGGACGTTTTCCGTCAGGACCAACCGGCGGCAGACTCCCTTTGATTTGCCGATTGACCACGCGATACGGCAGGTACCAAATCAGTTCCCGCTGAGTCTTGCCGGTCTTTGGGTCCGGAATATCGACCCAAATCATCCGCACCGATTTGTAGTAGACTTCCATGGCCCAGATATCGGGTTGCCGCGATCGTTCTTCGCCGGTCACCGTGGGCCGCACTCTGGTTTCCACACCTGGCGGAGCAGCGGGGGCCGATTCCGCATGGGCGATCATCAAGATTGCTGCACAGGCTGCTGGCAGAACTCGACCTATAGCGATGCGTGACATCCACGTAGCTCCAAAGCAATTTTGTCTATCAACCCAATCATCGGCCGAGACCACAAAGTCCCGGGAAAACGCAACCGATTCGCGTGAAAAACTCAGTCTCCACCGAAACTCCACTATATCACCCCGGAAAAGCACAGGTCAAGACGCGCGTTTTGCAAAGTCTGTGCAAGAGGCTCCCTCACCGTGATCCTGGCCGATTGTCGGGAATAGAACGGCTGACCGGTCACCCACAGGGGACTTTCTGGTTTCGTGGCGACGGAATTGGTCCGCGGTACGATATCTCGCCCGCTGCGGATCATGCCCGCTGCAGTGGGTTCGTCTTGCGGTTTATGGTAACGACAACATTGGCGGTGATCAGTATTTTTGTATAGTCTCCACAATTCCACAGTCAGCAGTCAATTTCTATCCTCGCGAATTGTCTTGGATTTATGATTTTCCACCGTTACCGAACCTGGATCCGGATCGTATTGATCGTCTATTGGTCGGCACTGTTTCTTGGGACACATGTCCCGACCGTTCCCGCAGGGGTTGCAAAAGTTTCCGATAAACTGCTGCATTACCTTGCCTATGGCGGACTCGCTTTTTTGCTGGCGCTGGACCAAAACGCGCGCGGTTCGCTGACGTGGCGGCGTCGAGGCCAAATTTTTGCCGTCGTGGCCGTTTATGCGGCACTGGATGAGTTATTGCAAATCCCGGTGGGACGGACGGCAGATGTCCACGATTGGGTGGCCGACATTCTCGGGGCCCTCTGCGGACTGGGCGGGCATTTGTTGTTTTGCTGGGGAATTTGCCGTATTTTTGGAAAGGCGTCGACAGAAGACTGTTGAATCCTAGCATCGATGCGATCGCCGCTTATTCCAGCCCGTAGTCGGTGATTTTTTTGTGCAGGGTATTGCGATTGATCCCCAACCGCGTGGCGGCCTTGGTTTGTACTCCACGACACGAGTGCAGGACCTGTTTGATCAATTCCCGTTCGACGAGCGAAACAATCTGTTCGTGCATGTCGGTCGCTTCTTCGCTCGCGCGTTGCATGCCCAGTTCAACCAACTCGGTGCAGAGCATGCCGGGGTCTTTGACCGCTTGGCGATGCAATCGAGCCGGTGCCAAGCCGCGGACGTGCCGCGGGAACAATTCCGGCATCAGCTTGTCCCCTTCGCACAGCACAATCGCCCGCTCCATGTAGTTTTGCAGCTCGCGGACATTGCCGGGCCAGGCATACTCCATCAGGAGTTTTAATGCTTCAGGTGACATCGTCGGTGGAGTACGGCCGTCTGCTTCGGAATAGCGACCGATGAAATAGTCCGCCAACAACGGCACATCTTCTACCCGCTCACGCAGTGGAGGAAGATCGATCGGCAGCACGTTGAGACGATAATACAAGTCCTCGCGAAATCGGCCCGCTTCGATTTCATCGAGCAGATCCCGATTCGTGGCGGCGACAACGCGGCAATCGACACGAATCGTCCGCGAATCGCCTACGCGTTCAAATTCTTGTTCCTGCAAAACACGGAGCAATTTGACTTGCAGCTTGTAGCTGACGGAATTGACTTCATCGAGAAAAACGGTGCCGCCATGAGCTGCCTCGAAGCGGCCGGTACGATTTTCGTGTGCGCTGGTAAAGGCTCCTTTGACGTGGCCAAACAGTTCGCTTTCCAACAGGCTTTCGCTCAGCGCCCCGCAATTCACACGAACAAACGGGCCAGTCGCACGGCCGCTCAACTCGTGCAACGCCCGGGCAATCAGCTCCTTGCCGGTGCCGGTTTCACCGGTGAGCAATACGGTGGCCGAACTCGGTGCAACCTGACGGGTCATACGGTAGACCGCTTGCATGACATCGCTGGCGCCGACACAGCCCTCGAACATCGAAGGCTGGCCATCCGTTTGGGCCGAGGTTGACGGTGAAGCGACCATTTTTTAGTTGGCGACCTTCAAGGGGATGCCTGGCAAATTCGTGAGGGTGAACCGAATGGGTGCGGGCGTGCACTAATTATTAGCACGCTGCCGGTCCGAAGTGAAGGCGAATGCAGCCTTTGCCCGGTTTTTTCTCGAAAGTTGCTCTCCGGGTTCACTAAAACTTAACAGGTGCCTGTTTGTTGTGCATTCCTGCTGTCGGTTAGCTTGGTATGCGCGCATTTTGGGCGATTTAAGATGGGTGGGGATGGCTGTCTAGCGCGCAACCGTTCGCTAGAAAAATGAGCATCGCGCCAAATGAGTTGGACAGTTCCCTCAAATTCAGCGGAGAAGCCGTCGCCCAGCTGTCAGCTTTGGGGGGCTTCACTGCGCAATGGGAGCGCACCGGGTGGCAAGAGAATCGCTTCGCTAATGTCACTTACAGACGAGTGGGGCGATTAAGGTTGGATCAATTCCAAAGCGGGTTGCTCTTGGAATTCTTGCAACCGCTCACCCACGAGACGGGAATTGGGTCGCAGCGAACCGATCACAGCTCCGACAGCAGTATGCAGCGCCGGGTCACCGGGGGTTTCCCACATTTCGTGGATCTGAGCAATCTGTTCATTGCTGACAACGAGCCCGTGACGTTGAATGTGGAAGGCCAACTGAATGGCGGCTGTGGCTCGTAGGCGCGTCTCGACGCCCTCATCAAGCAATAGCTCGGCCATCTTCTGTTGGGCTTCCCGCGAGGCAATCGTGCCCAAAGCGAGCAAGCAGTTCTCGGTGAGCGGAACATTGTGGGCCGCCACCAAAAGCGAGGGGACCGCCGCTTGCAGGTCGTAAATCTTCGTCCGCTGCCCTTCGGCAATGTGGGCCAGCCAATACGAAGCCACTTCGGCTTGGATAGCCCGCTGTTCTTCGTTGAGCGGCGGAGCCGTCAAGTTTTTCAAAAACGGCGTCAATTGCGCCTGCAGCCCTTGGGTTGTTCCGGTGAGACCGAAGTAGGTGACCAGCGGGTTGTCCTCGACATAGCGGTGCATACGACCTGCGAATTCTTCCGGCCCATATAAAACGATCGGAATGGAGGCAGTCCGCGAATCCGCACGGAAGTTTGTCAGTGTCGAGCTCAGGGGCCATTTGACGGTCGAGGGGTGAATGAAGACGAGTTCGACATCCGCATTTTCGGAGGCGAAACGAAAACCTTCGCGACCCGTGGAACGTAGATGGGGAACGTAGCCCAATTCATTGAGAAATCCGGACATTTGCGAGGCCCGATCCGAATTGGGATCGATCACCAAGGCCACCGGCTTGCCCTGTCCGGTCAAGGCCCGTGACAAGATGCCGATCACGCGATCCACGCCTGGGAATTTGGCTTGTGGGTCGAGTTGCATCACCGTTCCCGCTGCGGCGAATTGCACGCGTGTGTCGGGGTAATTCAACGCAGCCAAGACGGGCGAACGACCGGCGTCGGCCGAACGGACCATTCGCAAGGTTCCAATTTGTCCCAGAACCCGCAAGGCGGCGACCGCGTTGGCAATTTGGCCCCCTTTGAGAGCTTCCGACAAGACGTCAGCGACGACATCTTCGCCGGCGACCAATGACAAGTCATGTGCTGTACCGGGACCGGTCGGCAGCGGCTTGTCCCAGCCGGCCAACATTCCATCGGCGGCGAGTGTCATACTCAAAAATAAGACTTGAATGTCCCGCCGTTCCGGGGATAAAGCCAGGGCTTGGCGGGCAAATTTGCTTCCCACGATGTTCGACGCGACACGGGGCGGAACTTTCACTAAGACGACCGATTCCGCTTCCCGTTTCCAGACCCACAGCGAGACGTTTCCGTCATCGTCGACCAGCCAGTCATATTTGTGCTGGTAATGCAAACGGGCCAAGCGATTCAATTCCGTGACGACGCTTTCCACAGGGGATTCCGCCAAACGACCGGCGTCCATCTTCACGATGCGGGCAATCGCGTCGCGTGCGGCAGCTTTCACACCAGCGGGGACCTTCGGGGAATTGGCGAAATACCACAGATGGTTCAACGTCTCGCGGCTACCGACATGGCCCAGGACCGAAATCAATCCAGCACGGATGTCGTCGTCCGGCATATCCAAAGCGGCGACCAAAGGGGCCTCGGCACGGTGCCCCAAGAGCACCAAGATATGCAGAATGTTGCGTTCCTCTTCGGGCGTCGGACTGTGCTGCAGCATGTTGAGCAGCGGCACGATGATGGCTTGTCCACCATTTTTCAATTCATGCTCTGCGAGCAGTCGCTGCTCATTCGTGCCGCCTAAGTCAGCGACCAATTGTTGGATGCGCACGGGATCACTGGTACGCTCCGCCATCAATCGGTTCACGTCCTCCAGCAAATCGCTGGAGACCGGTTGTAATTCCTTGATATTGGCCAGCTTCATGAATTCAGCCGGACCGTACTTCAATCGCAGATCCAACAGCGTCTGAGCATCGGGCTTCAGCTCCATCAATTGGTCCAGATACAGCCGCGCCAAGCGGGGGCGGGCCAGATCGACCATCAGCACGGCCGCTTCGAACAAGTCCGGAGCGGTCTCGGGCTGCAGCGGAAGTGGCGAGGTTTTGAGCAAATCTTCTCGCCGTTTCGCTTCGGCTGCTGCCGCTGCGTCCGCATCCACTGGAGATGCATCCTGAGCGATCAGGCTTCCCAGAAGAAGGCCGAACGAAAGCATCAGCAAGACGAGGGTGCCGACAAACCGGCGTGACACGTTGGCCATCAACTCAACTCCGACAATCTTCTGCGTGGACGGTCAAACTGCAAGGCGTGAACTCAATTCACGAAACACGGGAACCGACATTCGGCCACTCCGCGAAACGTTGCCTCATCCAACCGAAGAAATCATTTCGGTAACATCAGGGGGGCAGTGTGTGCTCTAATCCGACTGCCTACGCTCCCATGGGGAGAAGAGACGATCGGAAATCAATCATCATATTTTGAGATACCATTGCTATGGTAAAGTGTTTTACGAGTAGATAACAATCATTTTTTCCCTATTACAGGAAAATCGAACGACTTGGCCTGTTACTCAAGCCTCGAATTCGCACTTTGACTACTTGTTGCGTTTTCGCATCATCCCAAAAGTGATTGGGACACTGCATCCGGTTGTGTCGAAAGTGGCGACACGACCGCTGGCGACGAATGGTCTCGATTTAGCGGATATTTACAGCCATTTGGCCGTAAGTCCTCTGAAATCCAGTAATTGACTTCAATTCGACAGGGTTCGTTACGATTCAATCATTTCGTTCGCCACCAGGTCCTCATACGTCTCGCGACGACGAATTATGCGGTGTGTGCCGCCGCTGACCATCACCTCAGCCCCTCGGGGCCGGGAGTTGTAATTGCTGCTCATCGTGGTGCCATAAGCCCCGGCACTGAACGTGCAGATCAAGTCGCCGCGCGACGTTTCCGGCAGCCAACGGGCTTTGGCCAGGACGTCTCCTGACTCGCAAACAGGCCCCACTACGTCGACTGGCTCGCAGCCGGGGATTTCGCCTTCATAGTCGTCCGGAGCTTCCACAGCCGGCTTGACGGGCCAAATCCGGTGAAATGCGTCATACATCGCCGGGCGGACCAAATCGTTCATCGCCGCGTCTTGGATCACGAACAGCTTGCCCCCTTCACGTTTCGTAAACGTCACGCTGCTGATTAGCACACCAGCGTTGCCGCAGATGAACCGTCCCGGTTCCAGTGCCAAACGGCATCCCGCTTCGCGAATCGCTGGAACGATCACGTCGGCAAATGCCTTGGCGGGTGGGGCTTCGTTTTGCTTGTAGTTGATGCCAAACCCGCCGCCGAGGTTGATCCAATTCGTGTCATGGCCGGCCGCTCGAAATTCGTTGACGATTTCGACACCCTTTTTCACGGCCATGGCATAAGGCTCGGTGGTCAAAATCGGCGAACCCAGGTGCATATGGATCCCCACTAATGACAAACGCCCGTCGGCCAACACCTTAGCCGCTAGCTCGCTGGCCCGCTCGATGTCGATGCCGAACTTGTTCCCCTTCTTGCCGGTGGTTGTTTTGGCATGTGTCTTTGCGTCGATATTCGGATTCAAACGCAGTGCCACCGGAGCCACGACGCCCATGTCGCCTGCGACGGCAGCGATCGCGTCGAGTTCCGCTTCGCTTTCGACGTTGAACATCAAGATGTTCGATTCCAGGCCAAAACGAATCTCTGCATCGGTTTTGCCCACCCCGGCAAAGGCGACGCGCGTCGTATCGCCGCCCGCCTGTTGGACGCGATACAGTTCCCCGCCGGAAACAACGTCAAAACTGCTGCCTGCCTCGTTCATGAGCTTGAGGATGCTCAGATTAGAATTCGCCTTCACCGAATAGCAAATCACCGGTTCCGCGTCGGCAAATGCGATTTGGATTTCCCGCAGGTTCGACAGCAACGCATTCTGGGAATAGACCCACAGCGGCGTCCCAAACTCAGCCGCTAGATCAGCGATCCGCACCTCTTCACAAAACAGTTCGCCGTCGCGATATTCAAAATGGTCCATGATGTCCCGCTAGAAAAAAATGATGTCCCGCTCGCAAGATAGCGCAAACGGGTCTGGAAACCAGCTAAAAAACAGGCGACGTTATTTCGTGCCGGCTTTGGAAAACCGGTGGGCGGCGATCAATTCGGCGATCTGAATCGCATTCGTAGCGGCCCCTTTGCGGAGGTTGTCGCTCACGCACCAAAAGCTGAGCCCGTTCTCATGCGAAATATCGCGGCGGATACGTCCCACAAAGACTTCGTCCTGATCGGTGCAGTTCGAGGGGAGCGGATATTGTCCGGTGGCGAGATCGTCGTTCACAACGATTCCCGGGAATTTCGCGAACAACTCCCGCGCTTCGGTGGGGGAAATAGGCCGCTCAGTCTCGACCGTAATCGATTCGCTATGGCAATTGGCGACCGGAATCCGCACGCAGGTGGGATTGATTTGGATCGACTCGTCCCCCAGGATTTTGCGGGTTTCGTAGACCATTTTCAGCTCTTCGCTGGTATAACCATCCGACTTTTCGCTGCCAATCTGCGGAATGGCATTGAAGGCGATTGGGTGGGCGAAGGCCTGATAGGCGTAGTCGTCGCCTTCGAGGTGCGCCTTGGAACCGGCTACCAAATCGAGGCTTCCCTGTGTGCCGGCACCGCTGACCGCTTGATACGTGCTGACAATCACGCGGCGGATGGGGGAGGCATCGTGCAGGGCTTTGAGGGCGACCACCATTTGTGTTGTGGAGCAATTCGGGCTGGCAATAATCCCCGTCGCATCCAGTGCCGCTTGCGGATTGACTTCGGGAATCACCAGCGCCACAGCGGGATCCATCCGCCAATAACCCGACTCGTCAATTACAGTCGCGCCTGCTTTGACCGCCGAAGGCAGGTATTCGGCCGCGATGTCGTCCGGCGTGCTGGCGATCACGAGGTCGCAACCATCGAAACAATCATGCGTGAGTTCTTCGATCGTGTGCTGGCCGCCATTGAACGTCAACGTTTTCCCCGCGCTCCGCGCCGAGGCGAGGAACTTATAGCTTTTCGCGGGAAATTCACGTTCTTCCAACAGACGCAGCATAATCCGGCCTACAGCACCGGTCACACCGATTAAGGCCACCTTTTCAAACACGATTGAATACTCCTGAAAATTGTGCGGCAGTGGGAATCAGTGCCCACAGCCTCAAACTCAACGAAAGAAACGTCCTAACAATCCCGCTCGATGTGCGCACGACTTCCACGATTGCCACAGACGTCGCTGGGGAATTGCGTGCAAGTAAGCACAAACGTGCGGGATTCGATACTATATCGCGATTCGGGTGGTGGATTCAATCATCGGCGGCGCGGGAGACGCTATCGGGGTTTTTGGTCACGAAGCTCCTTGGCAACATTGTCTAGCGTTGGCATAAGCCGGGACTTCGAGATACGCTCCTTTCGTAGCAGATCTAGAAGCTGAGGTGCTTCGGAATAGGGCAAAGTTATTTTGAATAGATTGTCGAGTCCATCTACGTCCTGGATTTTGGGCCAGTTACCGGACCTAAGGAAGTGTTCGTCGGCCAGGGTATGGTGTACAAAAACCGCCTCTTGTGCATGCAGGAACGCATTTTGGCTACGTGGTGCTCGAAAAACCTGCGTTTTCGTTCTTAAGGCATCTCTGAAAGCCCATACAGCTAAACTTTTTTCGTCAGAATCATGATAGCTGTCGGATTTTTTGCTTACATTGGCCGGTATTGCAAAAAACGCTGCAATAAGGGGGTTTCTCGTCCAATCTAAAAGACGCGTTGGTAGCCCATGGTGTCGCGCGAGGGCGGCAGCAGCGTTGATCACAGGGGGCTCAGGCCACCAGTCTTGGGAAAGATTAGATAAGTATTCCTCTCCGCTGATGACTTTGTTGTGATCAGGGACAGCTATTCCAAGCTCATCTGCGCCTTCTACGAACCGGTATACTATTTCCAGCTCAGTCGCGCAATGAAGTAAGTGTTCTGTTGCCCTAACGCTGTTGTTAAGAAAAACCGAATGTGCAAGGGGATCTACTCCTAGTGATTGACGCGATTTACTGTAATTAACCTTCTCTCGCAACTCGTTCTTGACTATTTCAAATAACGAGTCTTGAGGCGTGTTTTCACGCCAAGCTAAGGGGAGCAGTTCCCAATTTTCATCTGACTGGCCGCGAAAGAGCCAAGAGTTAGAGTCTTCCCAGTTCTCATGTGATAACCGAAGTTGGTCCAAAAACTCTGATGCCGTCGAAATTCGGCGTTCTTTTTCAACGGCTACGCCGGTCGACATGCCGAGATTGGACTCTTGCGAAAGGCGTAGACCATTGCCATCGTGGTTCACATCATCTGTCATTTCAGTCATTTTTTGGTCTCGTTTCATGTGAGTCGGAGCAACTTAATATTTTCGCTCAAAGCAGTTCCAATGTCTATTGCTACAGGGATTCGCCTAAGAGTCTTCAGGAAAAGGGTGGCCAAATTTCAGAAAAAGGCGAACTACTGCGATTCTTTTTATTTGAATTCAGTCCTACCGCCTCGATTGCTATACTGCCGGTTACGACAACATTTTTGAGTTTCGAGTTCGCGTTATCAGCGGAAGATCATTTGCAATGAAAGTCTTAGTCGTCGGCCAAGGAGGACGGGAGCATGCCCTGGCATGGAAGTTGTCCCAGTCCCCTTCGGTCTCCAAAGTTTACTGTGCGCCGGGCAATGCCGGTACGGCCGCCGATGCGGTCAATATCGATATTTCCTCCGACGACATTCCGCGGTTGGTGCAATTCGCGCAAGCCGAGCAGATTGGTCTGACCGTTGTCGGCCCCGAAGCGCCGTTGACTGCGGGGATTGTCGATGCGTTTCGCGCAGCGGGATTGACGGTGTTTGGCCCCTCGAAAGCGGCCGCTCAGTTGGAGGGGAGTAAGTCGTTCTCAAAGGAGTTGATGAAACGCGCCACCGTGCCGACCGCCCAATTCGCCGTTTTCAATTCGGCTGACGAAGCGGAAAGTTACATCAATGACCGTGAGGAAACCCCGTTGGTCGTCAAAGCCGACGGACTGGCTGCCGGCAAAGGGGTGGTGGTCTGTGCGAAAAAAGAAGAGGCCATCGACGCACTCAACCGTATCATGCGGGAAACCGAATTCGGCGATGCCGGTCGCCGCGTCGTCATCGAAGAACGTCTCGACGGCTTGGAAGTGAGTATTCTGGCAATCGTCGACGGCAACACGATCATTCCGCTGGAAACCTCGCAAGACCACAAACCGGCCTACGACGACGATAAAGGTCCCAATACGGGCGGTATGGGCGCCTATAGCCCCACGCCGCTGGTTTCGCCGGAATTGATGGATCAAATCATCACGCAAATCCTCGTGCCCACCGTCGACACGATGAAGAAGTCGGGCTGCGCGTTCAGCGGCATTTTATACGCCGGTTTGATGATCACCAATCAAGGCCCCAAGGTGCTGGAGTACAACGTCCGCTTCGGCGACCCCGAAGCCCAACCGGTGCTGATGAGGCTAAAAACGGACTTGGCGGAAATCCTTTTAGCCGGAGCTCAGGGGCAGTTGAGCAAACTTCCCCCTCTGGAATGGGATGACCGTCCGGCCGTTTGTGTGGTGATGGCGTCCGAAGGGTACCCGGGCGATTACGAAAAGGGCCGAGTGATTCGCGGTCTGGACGCAGCCGCCGAGCTGGCCGACACCAAGGTTTTTCATGCCGGAACATCCTTGCAAGGCGAAGAGGTCGTCACCAATGGCGGCCGTGTGTTGGGCGTAACGGCTTTGGGCAACACCGTCGCCGACGCCAAGTTGAAGGCCTACCAAGCAGTCAAACGCATCCGCTGGGACGGCGCCTGGTGCCGGCATGACATCTCGGACAAAGCGCGGTGAAGCGAATCAAGATTTTCTCATGCTCGACGAAGGACATGAAGTGAGGTCCCTATGAGCTACTTCAGTCCGAGTCCCGAAGTCATTTACTACACCTGGGCGGTGTTGTTGATACTCGCCTCAATTGGTGCGTGGTTATTGACGCTCTTTACGATGCCCGGCAACTGGTTGATCGTGGCCTTGGCGGCTGCGTTTGCCTGGTTTTATCACTCGCCCGCTGCCCACGGGTTGTCGTGGTGGGTTGTCATTGGACTGGTCGCTTTGGCCGGGCTGGGGGAATTCGTCGAATTCGTAGCCGGTGCCGCCGGTGCTGCGAAAGAGGGGGGCAGCCGACGAGGGATGATTCTCGCCATCGCGGGTGCGGCGGTCGGCAGTATTGCCGGCGCCATTGTCGGCGTGCCGATTCCCATCGTGGGTTCGATTGTCGCCGCTCTGGGCGGAGGTGCTGCGGGCGCATTCTGCGGGGCCTATCTTGGGGAATCGTGGAAAGGTGAAAAAAACCATTCCGAAACGCTAGCTGTCAGCAAAGCGGCCCTGATTGGGCGGATTTTGGGAACAGTTGGGAAATTGATCGTGGGGGCAGCAATGGTTGCCGTTGTTTCGATCGATGCCTTGTTTTAGTCACCAGCTAAAACGGATGCTTGTGTCCGTATATGGCCGGAGTTTGCACGGATACCATTGGCGCAGCTGCAATTTCTTGTATCCTGATGTGTATCGAAAAATAAAAGTCTTTGCGTGCGGGTGCTGATGCATTGAGCCTGCAGATAAAACTTTCGACCCATTTGCCGGCGATATTCTCGCCAATCGAAGAAAGCTTCCCTGTTCGGGGTTTGTTTATTTCGCGAAATCTACCTACCAACCGGTAGGTAGAGGTGTTGCGTCCAACAGTCATTTCAACGGGACACACTCACTTCTCACCATTTTCTTCGGAGAGCCAAAAGATGAAACTCAGTCATTGGAGTGTTGCGCTATCGCTTTGCAGTTGCCTAGCTCTGATCGGGTGTGGACAACCACAGCCAACTGCTTCGAGCACGGGTGCGGCTGCCTCAGATAGCAGCGATTCGCAAGCGGACGAAACCAGCGTGGCCGCCGTTGACGATTCGACTGCTCCGGCCGCCAATGGCACCGAAGCATCGGAAGCAACCGATGAGGCAACGGAGTCCGAAGCGGAAGTGGTCGTGATCGAACCGGGGCCCGACGCGCAAAAGGCCGCTCAAGAAGCGTTGATCTACGCCGAAGAGGGAGACGTGATCGAATTCGCCGCAGGAGAATTCAATCTGACCAAGACGCTTTCACTGGATGACAAAAAGCACGTGACGATCCGCGGGCAGGGGATGGACAAGACGATCTTGAACTTTGCCGACCAACAAAAAGGAACCGGCGGCGAAGGGATTTTAATCAAAAACGCAGACGACTTTACGATTGAAGATATCACGCTGCAGGACACGCCGGGCGACGCGATCAAAGTCGATGGGGCTCACGGTCTCACCATGCGTCGCGTTAAGACATGGTGGTCCAATGGTCCGCACGCGGAAAACGGAGCCTATGGTCTGTATCCGGTGTTGAGCGAAAACATCTTGATCGAAGATTGCGTCGCCGAATGTGCCTCGGATGCGGGGATCTATGTGGGGCAGTCGAAGAACATCATCGTCCGTCGCTGCCGCGCGGAAAAAAATGTGGCCGGCATCGAAATCGAAAACTGCATCGGTGCCGATGTTTATGAAAACGTCGCCACCAACAATACGGGCGGGTTGTTGGTTTTTTCTCTGCCTGGTCTAAAACTGAAAAACGGCAGTAAATGCCGCGTCTACAACAACAAACTCTACGACAATAACCACGACAATTTCGCCGCTCCCGGCAACATGGTCGCTACGGTGCCTCCGGGAACCGGGTTGTCGGTGATGGCGAATGATCAAGTCGAAATTTTCGGCAATGAGATCAAGAACCACAAAAGCACCAACTGCTACATCATCAGTTTCTTCACCACGCAGCGGAAATTTGAAGACGCAGGGTATGACCCGTATCCCGAAGCAATTTCGGTTTACGACAACCAATTCGAAAAGGGTGGTTACGATCCACAGAAGGCGTGGGCTGACGTGGTTGCCTTTTTCCCGGATGGCAAGTTGCCGGACATTGTCTATGACGGGATGGTCGACGAGAAGAAAACCGTCGATGGAAAACTTCCCGAAGGAAAGCAGATCTTCATTGGTGATAACGGCGACTTTACATTCGCCAACATCGATTATCCCAAACTGATGTCGGGCCAACCGCCGGAACTGGATTTCAAACTGGAAGCGTACTCAACCGAGCTGCCCAAGTTGCCGCCGGTGACGATCCCAGGAGTCAAGTAAATGATGTCGTCTCGACCACATTCCGCCAGCGCAGCCGGGCGTTGGCGGTTATGGCTCGTAGGGGGATGTCTGATCGCATGGATTGGTGGATGCGGGTCTAACCAAACGCCTCCGCCGTCCGGCGCTCAGGTCCAAGAGCCTGCGCAGGTCGAGAAAGTCGCTGCGAAACCGGCGGCCGTGGTGGCCGAGGTCAAGAAGACGCCGAAGAAGAAAAAACGCAAACGCAGAGAACGGCCCAAACCTTATCTGTCCGAATATGGTCTGTTCGAAGGCCCCATGGCGGAAATGAAACCAGCTGCGGGGGTGATGCCCTACGATCTCAACTCGGCACTGTTCTCCGACTATGCTTGGAAGTCCCGCTTTATCAAACTGCCCGAGGGGGAGAAGATCGAATACCGCGAGGGAACCGCTTTTGAGTTCCCTGTGGGCACGGTCATCGCCAAGACGTTTTACTTCCCCATCGACTTTAACGATCCCACGCAAGGGCGGCGGTTGATCGAAACGCGGATTTTGTTGTTGCGCGAATCGGGGTGGATCGGCGTGCCCTATCTGTGGAACGACGAACAGACCGATGCGGTCTCTGAAGTTGCTGGCGAGACGGTGAATGTCTCTTGGAAACACTATGACGGCCAGGAGCGATCAAACCCCTACATCGTTCCCAACGCCAACGACTGCAAACGCTGCCACACGACAGGTGAATTGTTCGAGCCGATCGGGCCGCGTGCACGGTATTTGAACAAGGATTATGAGTATCCCGATGGCCCGGAAAACCAATTGGTGCATTGGACGCAGGCCGGCATTTTAACCGGCGCTCCGGACGACCCGGCGCAGGCACCCAAGTCGGCTGCCTGGAAGGATGAACAATCCGGAACGGTCGCCGAACGGGCGCGGGCCTGGCTGGAGATCAATTGCGCCCATTGCCACAGTTCAACCGGCCCAGCGCGGAACTCCGGACTGCACCTGCTGGCCAGCGTGACCGATCCTTACAAGTTGGGCGTCTACAAAACACCCGTTGCTGCCGGTCGCGGTTCGGGCGGACACAAATATGATATTGTCCCGGGCAATCCGGACGAATCGATCATGTTGTTTCGCTTGATGGCAACTCACCCCGGTATGGCGATGCCGGAATTCGGACGGTCGTTAGTCGAAGACGAATCGGTCGCGCTCATTCATCGCTGGATCGAGGAGATGCAAGTTCCCGAAGGATTCGATGTCAGCAACGGCATCGGCGAATTTGAAACGCTGACCGACGAACAACTCGCAACATTCGCGCAAGAAGTCGCGGAGCAGGGGGATGCGGCGCGGGGAGAAGAAGTCTTCCATCGCCAACGCGTGAATTGCTTCAAATGCCACACCATCGGCGGCGCGGGGGAACGTTTCGGCCCCGACTTATTGCAACCGCTGGGAGATAAGTCGCTCAACTATCTGATAGAAGCGCTGCTGCTGCCCAACAAGGCGATTCCCAAGGGCTTTGAAACAGTGAACGTGATCACGGACAGCGGAGACACGTATGCCGGTATTGTGTTGGAGGAAAACGATAGCGAACTGGTGCTCCGCGATTTGACGCGGCCAGAGATTCGCATTCCCCAAAGCTCGATTGCGCAGCGTAATGCCGGCGTCTCCTTGATGCCGGCCAATGCCGTCTCGACATTGCCACGACAGGATGTGGTCGATCTGCTCCGCTTTCTAATGGAGTTAGGGCAACCGGGCACATTCGAGGTCACGTCCGCCCCAGTGATCCGCAGTTGGCAGGTCCTCGATCCGCTCCCGAGCAACATCGCCCGCGTGGATGCCAATCGCTTTATCGCCGACTTACCCGAGCGGCGCGACCTCACATGGGAAGCCGCCTATAGCCGCACAAACGGCGCCTTGGCACTGGAATCGGCAATGGCCGTTCCGCAATCCAGCCTCAGAATCGTACGCTGCCAGTTCGACGTGACCAAAGCAGGCAACGTCGCCGTCAAGTTAAACGCGGCCGACGGCCTGCGGGTCTGGTTAGACGGCGTCGCTGTCGATCCAGCGCAACTAGATTCTATGAACGTCGAGCCGGGCACGCGGGAGCTCACGTTCATGATCGACCTGGATCAGCGCAACGACAAAACGCTACGCTGCGAAATCCACCCCGCCGCCAAAAGCCCCGCAGCGGTACAATTGTAGGGTGCGTCGCGACGCACCTTTCGGTGTGGGACGATTGATTATCCCTGCGGACCAATACGCAGCACGCGTATTGATAAAAGGAATTAGCCACAGAGGCCACAGAGGGTTTCTTAAAAATTCCTCTCTGGACGGCGAGCGTTCACGGCTTGTGCGACGTGCGGAACGCACAATGCGACCGCAAGCGGTCGGTTTGGGAATTAGGGGGGTCGCGCCGAAAATCGGTGTTGCATCCGTGTTCAATCTGTGGCTAACCGACTAAGTGCTCACGGGGCGCCGAGTTCGTTTTCGCCTTTGGGTTCCATGCGGATTGTGATTTCGGTCGTTTCGCCCGGTTTGAGTTCAAGCTTTGTGAAGTGACGGCCCTCTTCTGTGGTGTATTCAAAGTGCGCGTGGGTGGCGGTCAGGCCGATGCTGCGGCTGCCCGGAAGATTGCGTAGGACGGCGATGCCGTCGGAATCGGTTTTTGCCTGGAAGTCGTTGCGACTCCAGACTGATTCCCAATTCCAATCTTTGCCCTGTCGTAGTGTTCGTAACATGTCTGTCGAGCGATAGCCGTAGCTCAAATTCACGCCGCCGGTTCGCAATAAGCGACGAAGAATTACGATCGTGACCTTGGCATTGGCTAATCGATTGCCAGCGGGATCGACAATCATGACTTTGCATGTGGCCGATTTGGACATTTCGATTGTGGGGTGAATCGTCGGCTTGTTGAGGGAGAAGACTTGAGGCATCACCTGATTTTTGTCCGGGCGTTCTTTCTGTTTCCAGGGGACGATCGCGTCAATCTCGTCGGTCGTCGGCGATTTGGATAGCCAGCCGTCACACATGGCAACCAGTTGCACGATGTCACCGGGTGGGAGCGATACGAATTCGAATGATCCATCCGGTTTGATTTCCGTCTGATCAAACCAAAACCAAAGCTTCTGTCGATCGTGGGGGTTGGGTGGTTCTCCAGCCGTAATAAATGCACTGACCCTGCCGCCGATCACAGGTCGGGGGACGGCGGGGTCGAGTTTACCCTGCACCCGTGTCCCCACCTTGAGCGGCACATTGCGCAAAAATACGCGGCCACCGTCTTCGGCACGGTCCAAAGTGATCAACTCGCTGAACATCGCCGGCCTTTCGGGAGGCAGCGCCACCAGTCGCAACGAGACCTGTGCTGCATCGAATACGCGTGATAACAGGACCCCGCTTTTGGACATCCGCCATTCAGGATCGAGTGAAGCAGGGAGCCCGCTCTGGACGGCAAATAAGTGTTGCTTGATCGGCTCGTTGGTCTGGGCACCGATAGCTGTGACTGCAATGCGGTAGCCATCCTTGAGTCGGATTTCCGTAGGGTCATCTTGAATGGCGTGGGCTTGTGTATAGACCACATGATCCGGATCATCCACCATCCAAAAGACTTGGCCGATTTCCAATTGTTCCCTAGCGAACTTGGGAATTTGGATTGCTGCAATCCCATCGGCACCGGTTTTGACTTTGGGTTGCGTGCCAAAGCGTTCGGTTACCCATTCGTAGTATCCTTTGGGCTGGGCGAGCGCTCGAAAGCCCACGGGCATCACGATCGCTCCTGGGACCGGATTCCCCAACGCATCCACAACACGCACACGGCAGGTGACCCGTTCCAGTTTCTCGTTGACCGGTTTTTTGTCATCGTCGCAGACCGCAGTATGGGCAGTCATCAGCAGTAGTGAGACTGCACAAACCATAGAACACGTCTTCATCATGATGCGAAGTTTTCCAAATCGAGGAGGTTCGCGGCATTGATCCATTTTGCCCCGACTGTTGTCTTTTGGTCATCGGATAAAAAAGATCTCACGCAAAGTCGCAAAGTTCGCCAAGGAATAACAAAGCGGCGTCCCTCCGAAATCTTTGCGGTCTTCGCGGCTTTGCGTGAGTTTTTTTAATCCCCACCGACGTTTGGGCTACGTGCTTACGGGGCGCCGAGGATGTTTTCGCCTTTGGGTTCCATGCGGATCGTGATTTCAGTGGTTTCGCCCGGTTGCATGGCAACGTGGGTGGAGCGGCGGTTATTTTTGATGGGGTGGACAAATTTTGGGTGTTCGGCGAGGAGTCCGACATTGCTGTTGTTGGGTAGGTTGTCGATTTTGGCGATACCTTGTGCATTGGTCGTGGCTTGGAACGGGGACTTCCAATTTGTTAAGGGCGACACTCTTTCACCGCGTTCCAGTGCGCGGAGTAAGTCACTTAAGCGAAAGCCGAAGCCCAAAAGTGTGCCTCCGCCGCGCAGTAAGAGTTGATTCGGCCACATCAAAACTTCAGCGTCGGGCAGCGGTTTGCCTCCTGTGTCGAGCACGGTGATTTTACAGGCCACAGTGCGGTCCATCGCGATTATGGGTTGGATCGTCTCCTCATCCAGTGCGAAGACGTGCGGGAGGACGCGATTTCCCATATGGCGGTCGTATTTCCAGGGGACGACCGTTTGGATCTCTGCCTTGGTAGGCGTGCGGGAGACCCAGCCGTCGCACACGGCGATCAGTTGCACGATGTCGCCGCGAGGCAGCGATGCGAATTTAAAGGTTCCGTCTGGTTCGATGTCGACGTAGTCCGCCCACCACCACCATTCGAATTGCAGGTGCGGGTCCTCAACAATCGGGCCGGCGGAGATGTAGGCGATGACCTTGCCCGCCTTGATGGGACGAGGGATGGCATCATCAATTTTGCCTTGGACACGCACACCACGATGTAGCGGGATATTCCGTAAAAAAACGCGGCCGCCATTTTCAACGCGGTCGAGGGCGAGTAATTCGCTATAGAGAGCCGGTCCGTCGTGTGGCAAGGCGATCAGCCGTAGTAGGAAATTCTCAGCATCGAACGTCCGCGATAACAGCACGCCGCTTTTCGCTAGTTTCCATTCGGAGAAATCGAAATGCCGGTCGCCGTTCCTGTGGGCGAAAAGATGTTCTTTGATCGGCGCTTTTGTCTCCGCATCGATGGCAGTTGCGGCGATGCGGTAGCCGTCTTGCAGTTTAATCTTGGCAGGGGCGTCGTTGATATTGTGGTCGCCTCGATAGATGACGAAATCGCGATGATCGACTTGCCAAGTGACGAGGCCGACTTCAACCTTTTCCATCGCGAACTTCGGGACCCTAAAGGTCGCATTCCCATCGTCGTCGGTTTTGGCGCGGGGACGGGGACCCAAACGCGATTCTTTCCACCCCCAATGCGCCTGCGGCTCGCGACGCGGGCACAAAGCCCAGGGAGTGACAATCGCTCCGGACACCGGCTCGCCGTGGGAATCGACGACCAGCACCCGGCATGCAACGCGTTCGATGTCCGGCTGCTGCGGCGCTTGGGCATCATCACCAGCCGCGGATTGAGCCGCCGCGAGACACAGCAAGAGAGCAGGAACAATTGAGCGGAGAGCGACCATGCCAGCGAGCCTTTCACGAATGGGGGTGTTCGCTGGTATGATCCTAGAGACGGTCGGTTTTGTCTATGATTTCTTGTGGATTACACCCCAAATTAGGCTTCGATCGGTATTTGTCTGCCGGTCTTTGAAAACACATCGACGCACAAACGCAGACGGTTTTCGAGTTTCCTATGGTCTGGGCGTATTTGGATTAGCCACAGAGCGGCTGTGTTTGTTGTCAATTGTTTTTTAGGCATATTTGGGGTTCCACATCGAATTGTTTTTGACGAGCGTATTGAGGATGACGAGGAGTTTTCTCATGCAGGCGGTCATCATGATTTTGAACGGCTTGCCCTGGTCTGTAAGCCGTTTTGCAAAGTCTGCAATGATGGGATTGCAGCGTTTAGCATTGAAAGCGGCCATGTACAGGGCGTTGCGTACCGAGGCGCGTCCGCCGCGGATGGAGCGTTTGCCATGAAAGCGTCCGCTATCACGATTGAACGGTGCCAAGCCAGCCAAGGCGGAAATTTCCTTGCGGTTGAGCAGCCCCAGTTCCGGGAGTTCGGCCAAGAGCGAGCAGACTGTGACCGTGCCGACGCCCGGAACGGAAGCGAGGATGTTGCCTTTGTCTTTCCAATGGTCGTCGGATTCGAGCAGTTCGGCGATCTGCTTGTCGAGGGTTTTGATTTGTTTGTTGAGCAACGTAATCATCTGTTGCATGCTTTTTTGAACGATCTTCGCGACGGGAAATTCCTGCCGGTTTGTTTCGGCCGTTCTGAGGTCGATCAGTTGTCGTCGTCGAGTGACGAGTTGCTGCAATTCCTCTTGTTTTTCGTGGTTTTCGGCAATCGTTCTGGGGCGGACGTGCTGCCCAAAGCGGGCGATGACGCGAGCGTCGATGCGGTCGGTCTTGGCCAGGATGCCGAGACCTTTGGCGAAGTCGCGAACCTGACGGGGGTTGACGACGGCGACGAGATGTCCGGCGGCAGCCAGTTCGGCGACGAGCCGTTGCTGATATCCGCCGGTGGCTTCGAGGACGATCAAACAGGTTTCCGGTTGGGGCAGGAGTTGATGCAAATGCTCAAGGTCCTGCGTGTCATAGGTGAGGGAGTGTTGTGTTTCCTGCGGAAGGAGACACAGATCGAAAGAGTTTTTGGCGACGTCGATGCCGACAAAGGAAGTAATAGAGCTGTCCATGGAGCGGTCCCTGTCTTGCAAATGCGAGCTCGATGCGACGCGAGGTTGCGATCGGCTCTTGCGGCTGTTCGGGCTAAAATCCACAGGCCGACGACGACCTCGCTCTGTGACGGTCTCTGGGGACCTGGGCACGATCGATCTGCCGCCGGCCGCCGTGGAAAAGCCTGCTTCGCTACGCTGCGCAGCCTTTTCCACGGCAATGTCCATTACATCAATTGTTTCAGTTAAATCCAACATACAAGGCCACAGAGTTCACAGAGGGTTTCTTACAAAAACCTCAAAGGACTGCGAGCGGTCATCGCTTGTGCGCAATGCGGAGCGCACAATGCGACCGCAAGCGGTCGGTTTGGGAATTAGGGGAGTCGCGCCGAAAATCTGTGTTTCATCCGTGTTCAATCTGTGGCTAAGAAAATAACGGACACGCTGGGTTGAGGCTTCGTCTCGCTAAGTTCTCTGTGTCCTCTGAGACCTCTGTGGCTAATATTGAATGCCCTTAACTCACCCAGAACAACGTTTTGTCCGGCACCTGGTACTCGACCGCTAGGTGCGGCGTTTCCAGTTTCTTGCTGTCTTGCGCCAGCGATTGCATGCCCGCTTCGACGAGGCCGCCGGTCAGGAGTGTGCGTTCGACGGGGTAGGGGGGCTTGCCGGTGAGGAAGGTCTTTTCGGCGTTGGACATCAGGGCGGCGGAGTAGACCACGTTGGGGTTGGGGGGCAGATAGAACAGCGTTGAGAGCGGATCTTTTTGGCCCTTCAACTTGGCGGCGAAGGTGAAGTCGTTCACCAAGCCGTTCATGAGTAGCATCGTGCCTTTCAGGCCGTCGGCGTATTCGAAACGGTAGGCGATCGGCTTTTTGACCCATTCCCGGATCTGAGCAGTGGTGGGGTAGCGATGACTGTAGGTCTCGGGTTGGGCCAAGGTTTGCGTGCGGGTCAGGCAGGCTTTGAACAGTTGGGGGTCCCAACCGCCCGCATTCCAGGGGCCGGCGTCCATCGCTTCCCAGACATCGTCGCCGCGGAGAGCCTGCATGGAGACCACTCCCGTTTCGCCTCCCTTGCGTCGCTCGGCCATGCACTGCATGACTTCCAGTGCGTGAAAGTCGTAGCTGTCCGTGCCGCCGATGGCGACCGACATAATCTCCTCGACCTCAGCGCCGTAAGGCATATCGATGGAGGGCATCCGCCATGTGACCGGCAACGAAGAACCGGCGAGGAATGGGATCTTCTGTTCGCGCGAGATGTCGACCATCTCTTTGGCCCAGTCCCAATTCCACGACAGGTGCTTGTCGTTGAAAATGGGGACGACTTTTCCGTCTTCGGCAAAGACATCGGTGACCGCTTTGAAGAATTCGTAGCGGGGATATTTTGTTTGGCCAACGTCGCTTTTGTCGTATTTGCCATGTTCGCCGATGATCAGCACAGCATCGACATCGAGTTTGTCTTTGCCGTTGCGCAGCGCTTCGGCAATGGTGGGCGTGATTTTGAAACCGAACTCTTTAGCGCGGCCGCGGCTGAGGTCGTTGTCGGGGAATTGATCGACGTAAGCGGTCACGACATCAAACGGCGGGTGATGCCATTTGCCATTGATGGGATAACCGGTCAAAAACCGCTCCGCCATGTGCCAAGCATGGGAGTGAAACCGCCACTCAGTGGTAACGACGGCCAGCTTTTTCTTAGGCTTCGTCTCGTCCGCCTTAAGCGACCACGGCGAAAACGCCAAACCGGTTCCGGCGGCCAATGAACCAGCGAGAAAGCCACGGCGGGAGAGATTGTCATGGAGAGGATTCATGGGGTGGGGCTCCGGTTTTTTTGGGTGGGATGGCTTCTTAGCCACGGATTAACACGGATGAGACACGGATAAAAAAACAAGACATTACGTAATATTGAATCGTAGGTCATGTTGTGCATGACGATCCTTGAGCAAACGTTCGCCGTTCGCGATTTGTCATGCACAGCATGACCTACTGAGCACTGCTTCCGAAGTTCCAGCCATTTTTTCATTGGTCATTTGTCATAGGAATAGCTGAGATACCTGCCCTCTCCATCAAGGTTCACATACAAGATGCCCCACGACAGGAGCCTCGTGTATACCAAGACTTTTCCATTCTGTTGAACACTTCCTGGGGACCCAAGCATGCGGATCGTCTCTTCCTTCGTTGCATGGCGAGAGAGATTCTGGACAGCATAATATGCGTGTGGTGGTTGGTTAAAATTCCATATCCCAATCCCCAATATTGTCCCCAGCACAGCAATACCGATCAGAGTAGAACGTATGAATGTGCGTTTCCAACTCATGGGCGCCCTTAGGCATAGGGACGTTGCTATTCTCTCGTTCCCAAACTCCGTTTGGGAACGCACGACTGCGAAGCTCCGCTTCGCTCGTTCCTTGGCAAACTCAGTCGTTCAACACGATTTACCGACCGAAGCAGAGCTTCGGTTGAGAGGGTTCCCAAGCGGAGCTTGGGAACCAGTGAATGGTTGCTTTTGGCAGGTCAGTCATAGGTCATGCTGTGCATGACGATCCTTGTGCAAACGTTCGCCGTTCGCGATTTGTCATGCACAGCATGACCTACTGGTCCGTCTATTCTAAAATGTCCATTATCTGCTATAAGTGTCATTCGTTGACTTTGAATTTCATACTGAACTCTAGGAGGCAAGGATGCCAGCTTCGAATCGGAAACGGGAAGTTTGTTTAAGTGAGACCGAACGTCGCGAAATGGAGCGTTTAGTTCGTAGTGGATCTGTACCCGCTGCCCAATTGCGGCGTGCGCGGATCTTGTTGATGGCTGATGAAGATCGACGCGGAGAAGACCGGAATCCAGATTGGTATATCGCCCAGACGGTCGGCTTGTCCGAAAAACAAGTAGGACGTGTACGGCAGAAATTTGTCGAAGATGGTTTGCTGCCAACCTTGAAACGCAAGCAGCGGACCACACCGCCGGTGTCCCCGAAGCTGGACGGCGCCGCAGAAGCCAAATTGATCACGCTGTGTTGCAGCGATCCGCCGGAAGGACACCAGCGTTGGACTTTGAAATTGCTGGCAGACGAATTGGGGCGGTTGCAGGTTGTCACTTCCGTCTGCCCAGAGACCGTGCGCCGTTGTCTGAAAAAAATCGCCTCAAGCCCTGGCAAAGTAAACGCTTTTGTATCCCAGAACGGGACCGCCCGCGATTCGTGGCCCATCTGGAAAAAGTTCTTGACGTCTACTGCGAAACGTACAACGAAACGCATCCGTTGATTTGCATGGATGAAGCATCCAAGCAAATCGTCAGCGATGTCAATCCGGCTTTGCCGATGAGCCCCGGCTGCGTGCGACGGGAAGATCATCATTACCAGCGTCAAGGGGTGCGCGCCTTGTTTATGTTTTACAATCCTCTGGCCGGTTGGCGACGCGTCAGCAGCCGTGCGAGCCGGACACGCATCGACTGGGGCGAAGAAATCGCGCAGCTGTTGGAAGAGGATTATCCCCATGCCCAGCGCGTCACGCTGGTGTGCGACAATCTGAACACGCACGACATTGCAAGTCTGTACTGTGCCTTCGATGCAGAGCGAGCGCATCGCCTGGCGCGTCGTTTGCGAATCGTGCACACGCCGGTCAATGGCAGTTGGCTGAACATGGCCGAGATGGAGCTGAGCGTCTTGACGCGTCAATGCATCGGCCGTCGCTTCGACAGCGCAAAACAGATGACGGCAGAGATCGACGCTTGGCAGCGAAGACGCAACCGAATCGCCACACCAGCACGCTGGCGTTTCAAAACACGAGCAGCAAGAATTAAACTGCAACACCTTTACCCACATACCTGACATTTTAGGATAGACGGACCACTACTTTTACTTATCCGTGTTTTATCTGTGTTAATCCGTGGCTAATTAAAATCCGTGGCTAATAGAACCGTACAACTAAAACAATTCGGTCAGCGGATAACCGTTGGGGAGGGCGTCGTAAGGGCGGCCTTCGCGGTCGTGGAATTCAAGGTCGTCGATCCCCATGGCGTGGTAGACCGTCTTGGCGATGTGCGCGGGGGTGACGGGGCGGTCGGCGGGGAATTGGGCGAAGCGGTCGGTGGCGCCATAGACTTGCCCTCCCGACATGCCGCCGCCGGCGAAGACGTTGCTTAGGCAGTGTGTCCAGTGATCACGGCCGGCGCCGGCGACGCCGCCGGAACGACGGTCGCCAATTTTCGGCGTGCGGCCCATTTCGCTGCTGACCAGCAGTAGTGTTTCGTCCAAGAGTCCGCGATCGGACAGGTCTTCGATCAGTGCGGAAAAACCGCGATCAAATTCCGGCAGCAGGTTCTCTTTCAAGCAGTTGAAGTTGTTGCCGTGTGTGTCCCAACTGCCGGCGCTTTTGCATTTTTTGTTCAGCGCCGTGTCCCCTTTCCAGAAGACGGTAATGAACGGCACTTCGGCTTCGACCAGTCGCCGCGCCAACAGCAGGCTCATACCATTGATGGTTTCGCCATAGCGCTCTCGCAGGGCGGCTGGTTCCGCGGCGACGTTGAACGCCTCGGTGGTGCTGGAGGAGAGCAGTAGATTCACGGCTCGTTTTTGTTGGTTGGACCAAGTTTTGGGGGAGGCGTTTGTTTCAAAATCGCGGCGGGCCGCATCGACCGTGTTGAGCAATTCACGGCGGTTGGTCAGCCGCTCGGGAGAGACATCCCCATCCAGGACCAGCGAGGGGGCATGGAACTGAAGCGGATTTTCATGGCTGCCGTTGATGTAGAGCGGATCGAATTCAGGACCAATCCGCGCGGCGAATTGTCCCGGCCGGGTGTAGGGTGCCCGGCTTGGTTTGTGGGGCAAGGTGATCGCGCTGGGGAGTTGCGGGCGAGCCGGTTTTTTGGCGGCGACGACCGAACCCATAAACGGCCAATCGTCTGCTACCGGTGTGCGGTTGTTTCCCAATGTTACGAAGGTGATGTCCGGCGCATGTCCCGTGAGATTGTGGTAGTACCCGGCGTGGTGGTCGTTGGTGTTCACCGTGGCGCCGACTGATCGGACGATGTTCAGATGGTGCGCTTGTTGCGCGAGCAGCGGCAGGTGTTCGCTGAGTTCAATACCGGGAGCGGTGGTGGCGATCGGAGCGAAGGGGCCGCGATATTCGATCGGGGCTTTCGGTTTCAGATCCCACATGTCGATGTGCGAGGATCCGCCACAGAGGAAAAACAGGATCGTCGATTTGGCCAGTTTGCGGCCTTGCGGCACATTTGCCGCTGCTGCCGGGGCGGTCGTTCCCCAGGCCGTTCCCGCCAATCCCATGCCGGAGGCGACCAGGAATGAGCGTCTGGAGAGCGGCGTATTGATCCCTTTTGTTTGCAAAGCAGCAACGTGGGGTGAACTCATGGGCAGGTCCTTAATTCAACCGTAGCGGCGGGCTTGTGGAGGAGGGAGGGGCGGATTGCCAATCCTTAAAAAGTATCGGCGATTCGCTATTCGATTGTACAGTCAACCGGCAGGCTGCGGTAGTGCGTTTGTCAGCGCGGGCAGGGATTGTGCGCCTAATAGCCCGCCTGAAAAAGGGGCCATGGGCGACTTGTTCGACCGTTCAAAGAGTGTGACCGGAAAATCACTGCTGGGCAAGCCTGCAATCGCACCCGACTCTCGTACGTTTTTGGTTTTTCAATGGGCTGCTAACGGGCGGTTGGTGCCCGTTGTTGGGGAATCATCGCTTTAGGAAGTTTGATTCCGACCGCTTGGGGCCATTCCTTTGAGGGCACGTCCCATGGTTCCGCTCGTAACGGTTCTGTCAGTGGGGTGATCCAAGATTGGTGTTTCCAACTCCGCTCTACTGTCAGTAGATCCAAATCCGGGTCGAATATCAGTTGCGGTTTGCGACCGTTTAGCGAGAGGATCGATACCGCATGGATCTCGACCTTTTGAAGGCCCGCTTTGGTGGCGCCCTCGGCCAAGAACCGGGCGACTGCCGCGGTCTGTTCGGGTGACTTGGCGATGTCCAACAATTGTCGCTGTGTCAGCATCTTGCTCACAGGAATCTGGACGATTTTCCCTGTCACTCCGTCGGTGGCGTAAAAACGGATGAAGACATCCTTGTTGTGTAGCATCATCCGCCATGCAAAATTTTGCCCCTCTTCGGTCCACAGCGCATTTCCCGGATACACATAGTGACGCAAGGGAAAGATCAGTTGCCACACAACAAAAATCCCGACAATGCCCAGTGTAGCGCGTTGCAGCAGCGATGGCGTATGGCTGGCGGTGATTGCAGCTTTGGGGATTTTCAGCGAGGGGCGCCGCAACAGTTTCCGCGGCCAGTCGGGGGCGAAAAAGATGGTGGTTAGCAGAATCATCGTCCAGGGAAAGATGTCGATTTTGAACAGCACCGAATTCATCAGGTGGAAGATGACCACCGCGAGATACGCGAACAATCGCGTCCGCCGCCATAGCAGCAAAGGCACGATTGTCAGGTCCAAGACCAGGCCCCCATAGCTCAAAGCCCAGGCCACCCAAGGTTGGGCGAGATAGGGGCCGATGATCGGGATGTGCGTTTTTTGGGGAATCCAGATGCCCATCGGCATCGCCTGTAGCCAGTCGCCATTGAGTTTGGCAATCCCTCCATAGAAATAGGGCAGGGCGATGAGGAACATCAAACTCCAGCGGCACCAGTTGGGCAGGAACGGGCTGGCTTTGTCGGGAAACACTAAAGCATCGACCGAAAAAGAACGATGTGCCGGAATCAAGATGAACAGAAAGGCGAGCAGACTCATTAAGTAGTAATGATTCTGGTAGAGCGCTGCTTCGGCCAACAGTGTGTATGTAAAAGTGACAAAGAATAATATCGCACTCAGACGATAAAATGCTCCGAGGCCGACACCCAACGCGGCCAATCCCATCAGCAGATGAATCCGCCACATGCCGGTGCCACCCAGCGCCTGGACCCATTCAAAACCAAAAAAACTGAGGTGATACGGTCGATTGGTGAAGTAATAGTCGATCCAGCCGGAAGTGAGGACCAGTCCAATGTGCCACAACGCCATGCTGGCAAACGCGACTCGGAAGAAGACCACAGACGCGCTGTCGCACGGTTCCCACAACCGCTGCCGCCATGACGCGGATGGCTGTGAGGCTGTGGCATGTTGCTCATCCGCTTGCGTCATGGAATATTGCCTTTCTGATGTTCCGCCGTGATTCTGTGCCCCGCGAATTTGTCTTCAGGACCGCGGTCATCGTCGATAATTGTTTCAGCATATCACGTCTGTTGCCGGAATTCTTCTCTGCTCAGTTCTGAGTTGTTGCTCGACTGTCAGAATTGAGCCCTGAGACTTGTTCCCCGAGATTATCGGTTCCTCGCATATATCAATGGATTTCTATATGATAGACTGAGTGCCGCAGCTAAAGTATTCAAGCTGCAGTGCGTCGTTGCTTGCTGCTGTCTTTCGTTGTTTCGATTTTACAACTGCCATTCGCGTCATTGGAGACGAGCCGCGATGTTTCATCGTCGTGAACTTTTGCAAATTGGTTGTTCGTCATTCTTCGGACTCGGTCTGTCGCAAATTTTGCAACAGCGGTCCGTTGCAGCGACGGCGAAAGAGAGCCGCGTAAAATCTGTGGTGCTGGTGTTTTTGACCGGCGGCGGCAGTCACATCGATATGTTCGATCCCAAACCGGAATCTCCTGAAATCAAAGGAGAATTCGGGCCGATCGCCACCGCATTGCCGGGCATTAATTTTTCCGACAAGATGCCGGGACTTGCGGAGCGGGCGGGGAAATTGGCGATCGTGCGATCGATGGCGCATGGCGATAACCGCCATCTCTCCGGAACGCACAATATGCTGACCGGGGCCGTGCAACCATTCACCGGCAATTCAAATCAGGACAAATCACTGAAGCGGTCTGATTGGCCGTCCATTGGTTCGTCGGTTTCCTACTTGCGGCCGCGGGCGGATAAATTGCCGAGCCAAGTGACCTTGCCCAATCCGCTCATCGAAGGCGTGTTGGTCTGGCCGGGGCAGCATGCTGGATTTCTAGGTCCCAAGTACGATCCGTTCGTGCTCAAGGATGATCCCAATAGTGAAAAGTATAAGGTCAATGGCCTGTCATTGATCGACGGGTTGGATGTCGGACGGTTGAAGCACCGGCAACAGTTGCTGCAGACCATCGAAGGGACGCCGACAGGCGTGAGCACTTCGCCAGCAGGGCAAAAGTACGCCGGTGAACAGGAATTGGCGATGTCGATGCTGACCTCCTCGAAGCTGAAACAGGCGCTGGACATCAATCTCGAACCCGCGGAGACGCGCGATCGTTATGGGCGGCATCAGTACGGCCAAACGTTGCTATTGGCCCGACGGTTAGTTGAGTTGGAGATGCCGGTCATTCAGTGCAACATGGGGAGAGTGCAATCGTGGGATACCCACGTGAACCACTTCCCGCGGCTGAAGACTATGTTGCCGGCGCTCGATACGGGCGTGAGTGCTCTGTTGGACGATCTGAGCGAACGCGGGCTGTTGGATCAGACGTTGGTGATCTGCGTCGGTGAATTCGGACGGACACCGCGGATATCGCCGCTGGCGGGACAATCGGTGCCGGGTCGCCATCACTGGGCGATGGGCTACACAGCCGTGTTTGCCGGTGGCGGCGTGCGTGGCGGGCAGGTGATTGGGAAATCGGATGCGATTGGCGCGTATCCGATGACGACTCCGTATCACCCCAACGATATTGGCGCGACAATCTTCACATCGTTGGGCATCGATCCGCACATCATGGTCCCCGATCGCGAGAACCGGCCGCGATATCTGAACGAGGGCAAAGTGATGGACGTGTTGTACACCGGAGCCACGTGAGCGCGGTGACCCCCCGGCAGAGCCGGGGGCTGATGGGACGATTGTGGTGGGACACCGTCTTTTAGCCCCCGGCTCCGCCGGGGGGTGGTTTCAAGATCACGCAAACAGTTGTTCCACCGGTTTGCCGCCATCAACGATTTTCATCGGGCGGCCGAGTGGGCTCATGTTTTCCTTGTCGGACTCGACGTTGAGCGACCGGCAAACGGTTTGCAGCAAGTCGGGAACCGTGACCGGTGTCTCCTCGACGGTGGATCCATCGTCGGACGTTTTACCGATGACCTGTCCCCCTTTGATACCGCCGCCGGCGATGGCCGCGTTGAAGGCACGGGGGTAGTGATCGCGACCGGTGTTGGCATTGATCTTGGGGGTCCGGCCGAATTCGCCGGCCCACACTACGAGGGTCTTGTCCAACATGCCGCGTTGTTTGAGGTCGTGGATCAAGGTCGCGAAACCGGGATCGACGTCGCTCGCGTTTTTCTTGACTCGCTCGAAGTTATCTTTATGCGTGTCCCAGCCTCCGTGGCGAACTTCGACGAAGGTGACACCCGTTTCGACCAGTCGGCGTGCCAGCAGGCAGCCGCGTCCGAAGTTCGAATTGCCGTACGCTGCACGGATTTCGTTGGATTCGGACTCGAGATCGAAGACTTCGACGTCGGGGCTTAAGACCAGCTTCGACGCTTTGCCGTAGACCGTTCCGTGATCGGCGACGTTGGTCGCTCCGCCGCGACCGGCGAATTCGCCTTCCAGCCGTTTCATCAGCCCCAGTCGCTTGTTGTAGCGGGGGTGGGGAACGGTCGAGGTAACGTTTTGCGGCATCTCGCCTGCTGTATTCACTGCAAAGGGTTCGTAGTCGACGCCGAGGAACCCGGCTCCGGTATTATCGTTGCGGCCGCCGCCAACTGTGACGAATGACGGGAGAGCGGCGTCCAGATTGCCGATTTCTCGGGCGATGTTGGAGCCCAGTGCCGGATGTTTGACGCTGCCCGAGGGAACATAGCCGGTGTGCATTTGATAGGTCGCGCGGCGGTGATTGCCTTCTTTGTTGGTCATCGAGCGGATCAGCGCGATGTCTTGCATCATCGTGGCGGTTTTTTCCCAGCCGTTGGCAATTTGAATGCCCGGGACGGTCGTGTCGATCGCTTCGGTGGGGCCGCCGTTTTCTGCTTCCGGTTTGGGGTCGAATGTTTCCAGATGGCTGGGACCGCCGGCCATCCAGAGCAGGATCATCGACATCCCCTGTTTGCGAAGTTCCTCCGCTTGCAGGCTCATGACATCGCGGAAGTTCAAGGCGCCGGCTGCCACTGCTCCAGCGGAGAGCGTTTGCAGAAACCCACGACGTGAAAATCCGTGGCGGGAAACATTGACCGATTGGTGATGGAACAAGTTCATGTCAGTCCACGCTCATCGATTGAGTAGAATTGGTGATTTGAATACTGCGAATCAAAGAAGCCTTCGTTGCCGAAAGCTGGTTGAGAAGACCAAGCAAGATCAACGTTTGGTGCGGAACTCGGTCGAATTGATCAGGCTCCATAGAATGTCCTCAAACGCTGTGCCGCGTTCGCCGGTTTCGGCAATGTATTCGCGGCAAGTTGTCAATTCGGTTTCGGTCGGTTCGCGGGCCAGCACAAGCAGATATAGTTCGGCCAGCACGTCTACGTCGTCGGAATAGGTTTTCAGTAACTTGGCCAAGGGTGTATTGCCTTGAGCTTTCACACGGCTGTTCACGAGGGGTGAGTTCATCAGGAACAACGCTTGCGGGACAGTGCCGGTGAGGTCCGCCTGAGGTGTGGAAGGATCGTATCCGAATGTGAGGGCGAAGGCGGCGCGTGGTCCCGCCGGGCGACGATACCCGACAGGGCGGCGATTCGCATTCGCGGGGCCTTCGGCGAGGCCGAGCACGCGGGTCAGGGCACTGTAGAGTTGGTCGGAGCGCATCCGCATGGGAATGGCAGCGGCAAATTGCGGGTCTGCGCCGGAGGGATCGACCGGACGAATGCGGCGTTGATACGCCTCGCTGTTGGTGATGGTCCTTAGCAGCCAACGGACGTCATAGCCGCTGCCGACAAAACCATCGCTGAGTGCGTCGAGAACTTCGGGGTAAGCGATGTCGCGATCCGGCCCCATGTCGTCGACCGGCATCGTGAATCCGGCTCCGAGGAGTTCTCCCCAGATGCGATTGACGAAGGCGCGGGCGAACCAAGGGTTGTCGCGAATCGTAACGTAGCGGGCCAGTATGTTTCGCCGGGCTTCGTCATCCAAACCAACTTCCGGCTTTTGTCCGGCCACAAAAAAGGCAGGATCGATGCGTGTCCCTTTGGAGGTGGGGTCATCTAAGTCCGGCATGTAATACTCGGAATTGCGACGCCGGTTATTAGCTTGAGGGAGGGGTAAGTTTTTGATTTCTTCGGCGGACAAACCTTTGTCGCCATTTTTGTCACCGAGTTTCAGCATTCTCCCAAAAACGCGGCTGAGTAGTTTCCGCCGTTTGACTTCATCCCTTGTGAGGATCCCGTCGCGGTTTTTGTCCAACTGACGAATCAATTTGCCAGGGTTTTGTTGGAATTGGCCAAGTCCGCGGCCAGGTCCCGCTCCATCCGGGCGATTGTACGAAACCACCTCAAAGGTTCGCGGTTTGGAGTCCTTGATCACTCGTACGCGAACGCGGGGGAAGAAAGCGGCCAACTGGTGAAATTGTTCCCGCTTCCAGTCATCGGTGGGATGATCGTGGCAATTCGCACATTGAATTTGGATGCCCAGAAAAATCCGCGAGGCCTCGGCGGCGATTTCTTCGGCGTTGCCCTGGTGGGCAAACATCAACGCGGTCTGGCCTTCTTCGCGGACACTTCCGGTGGCTGTGATTAACTCGCTGGTAATTTTGTCCCACGAGACGCCGTTGCGCAGTTGCTCGGCCATCCATTTCTCGAAGGTACCAATCATCAATCGCGCCCGCTGGTCGGTGGCGCGGGAAAAAATGACATCCCGCCAGTACCGCGCCCAGTTGTTTGCGTATTCATCCGATTGCAGTAGTCGTTCAATCAACTCGGCCCGTTTTTCGGGATTGGGGTCGAGGCCGAACAGCGTAATGTCGTTGGGTGTGGGCAGGGTGCCGGTCAAATCGAAAGTCACGCGACGGAGGAAATCCTCGTCGGAAGCGGTCGGAGCGATCTGCGATTCAGTCGCGGTCAGATCCTGCTGGATGATCTGATCGATTTGTTGGGTGACATCGACCGCCTTGCGGGCTTTGAAATTTTTAGCCTGCAGGTCGACAGGAAGCGTGGACAATAACCCCGCTGCAAGTCCCAGTACAGCAACGCGTTGGACAAATGAGCGTGTGGAGAATTTCATAGATCGTTCCTCGACAGCCTTCGGGTAGATTGCGTATCTGTGGACTATAAGCAGTCGCAGCTGCTAGATGGACTGGGAATAGTTGCAGCTTCAGAATGGCCCCATTTCATTAAGCTGCAGAAGCAAGGTTATCACTCTATAAACCCTGTCTGTACCGAAAAGTTTCGTGAAGATCGAATAAAATCTTCCTGAGTGCTACAAAAAAGCAAAATCAGGCTGTTCCCCCAAAATTTTACGATTTTTGCTGGTCGCGTGAATCCGAATTCTCGGCAAAACGCGAATTTTTGAGGATTGAGCTGGCTGACTGTTTGCCGAATCGCGATGATTTGCTATGCTTTGTTGCTCAATTACGGCGAATTTGCGCCGAAAAATTGTGCCTCAATGAAGCGGAGACGGCCTGCGGGCGACGACTTCTTTTCATGTGGGGGCTATCCCATTGCGGTGACCGTGCTCGTTTGGTGACCGTAGTTTGGGACTGAGATGACACTATAACGTTCGATTCTCGCAGATGTTTCTGTTGGGCAGCTCTTCAAAGAGAAGCCATGTTAGAAACACGAGAATTGGGGATTCAGCCAAAATCGCCGAGGAGGAATTTGTGGTCAAACTGCGCGTGAGAGACAAAGAGTCGATTCAGGATGCGGTCCGCCGCTTTCGCAAGCTGGTGGAACATAGCGGCGTGAAAAAAGAGATGCGTCGCCGGGAATATTATGAAAAGCCGAGCGATGCGGCTCGCCGTGCCCGCCGCCGTGCGGAGCGTCGCGCGAAGATGAATCGCACAATGAGCTAGTTCCCCGTCCCCCCGCGCCGAACTCAAGGTTTGCGGGGGGCAAGTGCGGAAAAAATCACTCTGGGGCAGGAGTGATTGATGACAGCAGAGCGCGGCGCCGCTTTGTCTGCTGGTCTCGACATTGTCTGAGACAGGTCTGTAAGGCCGCCAAGTCGACCTTGGGCCACCGGTCTATCAGTGGTTTGGACACCGGTCTAACTGTGGAGCACCGGTCGTAGACGGGACAGCGCGGTCCCTCTCCAGCGAGCTAAAATTGATCGCTGGGCCAAATTAACCGGGCGGGCCAAATTCACCGGCTCGCTGGGCCAAAATGTACCGGCCGGCGGCGTGCTATTCTTCGGCTTCGGTCTCAGCTTTGACCGGTTCGGGAAGCGCTTCTTTGATCGGTTGCACGAAGTAGGTCCGCTTGGTTTTAGTGGCAAGTTGAGCTGCTTTTTCGTCGGCCGCCTTGCGTTGGTCGTAGGGGAAGCGAGCTTCTTCTTTGAGGCTGCTGCTGAACACGCCCCATACCAAGCGTTTGCGAATGACCGCTTTGACCTTGGTCCGTTTACTGGCTTTGCGTTTGGTCGCCTTCTTTTTCTTCTTCTTTTTCGCGGGCGCTTTTTCTTCGCTATCGCCCATGGCTTCGGCGGCTTCGGCCTCTTTCCGCAAATCCAAACGACTCTTCCGTGCCATGCGTCACGCTCTTTCTGCAATATTCGTCATCATACTGGGGTATTGCCCCGTCACCCCGGGTCGGCCATTTGTTCCGATCTGGAAGGCCATAACATAGCAACTTGCTTGCGACGAGGCCACACTCAGAGCGGTCTGGAGCCTCAGACAGGGGGAAAATCATTGTTTTTCGGGCAAGCCGCCTGGTTGCCCCACTCAGGACGCTACGCTGGCGGGGCAATGGCTGGTTGCTTATGATCGAGTTTCGAGCTTTCCAAGTGCTGCTTGCATTGATTTTCGCATCCTCCCCAGATTCCCGGAGTTGATCATGTCCGACTACCTCGATCGCCGCAATTTTCTGAGCCGTTCAGCCGCAACCCTGGCCGCATCGACCGCTGCGGGATCACTATTTGCTGCCGAGGGGGAATCGCAACCGGCGGCTAAGAAACGGCATCTTCTCAAAGCGGTCAAAATCGGCATGATTGGGGGAGACTTGTCGATGTTGCAAAAATTCCAACTGCTCAAGGAGTTGGGATACGACGGCATCGAGTTGAACAGCCCCAACAGTTACGATCGTGACGAGGTCATTGCCGCACGCGATCAGACGAAATTGCCGATTCACGGCGTCGTCGACTCGGTGCATTGGAAACAAACACTTTCCCATCCCGATCCGGAAGTGCGTCAGCACGGGCTGGAGGGACTGAAAACCGCACTGCGGGACAGCCATTTCTTCGGCGGCACCTCGGTGCTGCTGGTGCCGGCTGTGGTGAACAAAGAGGTCAGTTACGCCGACGCTTATAAGCGGTCCCAGGCGGAGATTCGCAAAGCGCTGCCGCTGGCTGAAGAATTGGGCATCAAGATTCTGTTCGAGAATGTCTGGAATGGATTTTTGCTGAGCCCGTTGGAGACGGCCCGCTACATTGATGAATTCGACAGTAACATGGTCGGTTCCTACTTCGATGTGGGCAATGTCGTCAATTTTGGTTGGCCTGAACAGTGGATTCGCATTCTGGGGAACCGGATTGTGAAATTGGACATCAAAGAGTACAGCCGCAAGCTCCGCGACAAATCAGGACCGGGCGCCGGTTTTCGAGTGAAACTCGGCGAGGGCGACTGCGATTGGCCGGCCGTGATGGCGGCGCTGGATGATATCGGTTTTGAGGGTTGGGGAACGGCCGAAGTCCGCGGCGGAGACCGCGAGCGGTTGCAGGACATTGCTCAGCGGATGGATAACATTTACGGGATGTGAGGTCTGCGTTCGCTGTGCAGCTTCGATGCTGCTCCCCCTGCGGGTCTCTCTCAAGCGCCCGAGGGGTGATGCGGTTTATGTGTTTCTTGCGCCCAAAGTTTAGCTAAAAATCGTGGAATTCGATTTAAGACAAAGATTTTCTATCTTAATCTTGAGTCGTTTGCCGATTTTCATTAGCAATCGCTTTTAATGTCTCTCCGACTGCCGGCGCGTTGAATTTCTTCATCGTGCATCTCACAACTGCCGGCGACCGTACTGCTGCTACCCATCCCCGCCGATTTCACCTGTCGGCCGAGTTACCGTAATTCAAGGAGTTTCAGCAAAATGCGGCTGACACTCGCTGCCATCATCATTGCCACTTTGTTTCCGGCCATGCTCTGCGCGCAAGAACAGCGTACGCCTTACGAGGCGGAGATCCATGCGGACGACGTGTTTGTCCGCAGTGGAAATAGCCGCAGCCATTACCCAACCGGCAAACTGGGGCAGGGAGATCGGGTCACCGTCCATCGCCGCGAACTGGGTGGCTGGCTGATGATTTCGCCTCCGAAGGGAAGTTTTGACTGGGTGGCCGCCGACACTGTTCAAATTGTGCAGCAACCTCGAGCCAATCAGCCGGCGCGGGGGGTGATTCGTGCTGAAAGAACCGTCGCACGCATCGGCAGCGGGCTGGAGCCGGAGCGTCGCGACAATTGGCATGTGATGTTAACGCGCGGTAAGCGTGTCACGATCCTGGGTGAGAAAGTCTTCGACACACCCGAAGGGCCGCAACGGTGGTACAAAATTGAACCCCCCGCTGATGATCATCGTTGGATTCTGGGGCAGTTTGTCCAGTCCGTCGAACAAGGAGCGGGCCGTACTGATCCCTTCGAAGCCAATAACGGCGATTTGTCGCCGCCTGACATCGAGAAACAACGCAAACGTAAACGTGCGCAGCGGATGCTCGCCGAACAGCAAAAAGGGGCTGGCTACGACGATACGGCCCCGGCGGATCGAGGCGGACTGAAGGAACGCAAGATGGTGCGGATCGACAGTGGCCCGAAAAAAACGACCGATGTGGCCGATGCGGGAGGTGCGCGGACCGGTCCAACTTTAGCAGAGCTGGAAGACGACCGTATGCGGATGAAGCGGTTGGATGGCGTGTTTAACAACATTGTCCGCAGCAAGACCAGTCAGTGGGACTTCCGCAGATTGGAACAAGACTACCAAAACCTGCAGCGTTCCGCGGCCGACAATGCGGTCCGCCGTCAGGTGGATTTGCGGTTGCGCAAGGTGGCGCAATATAAAAAGATCAAAGCGGAGCATGACGAGTTTGTCCGCTTGACCCGCGAGTCGGATGAACGCGAGGCGCGGATTTTATCGATGCGGTCGCAACCTGCGGCGAGACCCGTCAAGCAGGAACAGCAGCGACGTTTTTCCGGTGCAGGAATTGTACAACGCTCCATCGGCGCCCCACGCGGCGCCCCGGTGCACGCCTTGGTCGCGCCGGATGGGCGCGTGTTGGCGTATCTGCAAGGGGCCAAGGGCGTGAATCTGGATCGCTATTTGGGCCGTGCGGTGGGCATCAACGGTCCGCGGACGCATCAACCGAAGTGGAACACCGATCACATTTTGGTCGAGAAACTCACGCCGGTGAATCTGAAACAACCCTAAGCTGCGTCTCGCTTCGTCCTCTGAATAGCTCGTTGCAAACCATCTCACGGAAAACACTGCTGGACAAGCCCAATCCTGTTCGGCACGGAATTTGCGCCATGGGCTTTGGTAGTCTTTCATAACTGCCAATTTGACGGAGAGGCGCCCTGTGGCCAGGAAGAAAGCGAAGCGGGTTTCCGATGCGGATTTGACCGGACTGAAATATCTGAAACGAATCTCTTCGCTGCTCAAACGCTTGCGGCCCGTCGGCTGCGAACGGGACAAAGCGGGCAATCGCGACTTGTTTTTTGATCAGTATTGCGGGTTGATACTGCTGTACATGTTCAACCCGATCGTCACTTCGCTGCGCGGCATGCAACAAACCAGCCAACTCAAAAAAGTGCAGCGCTTGCTGGGCTGCCAACGGGCTTCGCTGGGTTCGTTGTCCGAAGCGGCACGTGTGTTTGACCCGGAATTGCTGCGGGAAATCGCCGGTGAACTGCTCCAGCGCGCTCCGCAACGCGCCGACTGCGACCCGCGGCTGAAAGACTTCGCGCAGACCTTGACCGCCGTCGACGGCAGCCTGCTGAAGAAGCTGCCGCAAATCACGCAGGCCTGTTTTGCCACCCGCAACGATCGCGGTTTTAAGCTGCACGCGCACTTTGAAATCCTCAAAGGCGTGCCTGTCAAATCGGCAGTCACCGACGCCAGCGGCCAAGGACCGGCCAATGAAAAAAACGTGTTGCGCAGCCAATTGGAACCGGATCGCTGCTACGTGATCGATCGCGGTTACGAACAATTTTCGCTGTTCAACGCGATCGTCGATGTCGGCAGCAGCTACGTTTGCCGCATCCGCAACGACCGCGCGTTTACGGCTGACGAGGTTCGCGAACTGGACGAGGAGGCGCGGGCGGCGGGCGTGTTGGAAGACGCCATCGGCCAACTCGGTTCGCCCAAATCGCGACGGATTGAGCATCCGCAGCATCGCGTGCGGCGGGTGGTGATTCGCGCCGAAACGCATCCCAAGCGAGGCGGACGCAAGCGGGCCGCTGCCACGCACGACGTCGTGCTGGTGACGAACTTGCTGGACGTGCCGGCGGAAATCATCGCGTTGATTTATCGCAGTCGCTGGATGATCGAATTGTACTTTCGGTTTTTGAAACATGTGCTGGGCTGCCGCAAGTTATTAAGCGACTGTGACAACGGAATCGAAATTCAAACGTACTGTGCGATCATCGCTTGCCTGCTGATCAGCCTAGTGACCGGCCGCAAGCCGACGCTGCGGACGTATGAAATGCTTTGTTATTACTTCCAAGGTTTGGCGGATGAAGAAGAACTACTGGCCCACATAAACCGTTTGCCGCCGCACGCCACGACAAGCGTCTAACCCCACTCGCTCCGCGACTCCCCGCAGATGACGAGCCGCTCAACGCTGCGCTGAGACAACTCCCCACCCCACCAACCGCAGCCCTTGCAGCCACGCCCTCCCCCAAAAAACAAGCAAACACACCGCCACCTTGCCATCACGCCCAACAATAGCAACAATCGAGCCGAACAGGATTGGGACAAGCCAGCAGTGGCACCCGGCTTGGGGGATCTCATGGTGAGGCAGCTGTCTCTGGTGATTCCGGCTCCGGATTTTGTGTCTCGGGATCGGAACTGGGCGGAGGGGCAACGGCGATTGTTTTAGGGCCCTCGAAGCGCTTCCAGAAGACGACGAGCAGGATCAGGCAACTGGCGGCTGCTATGGCGAAGAGTAGGGGGTAGTTGCCGTCGAATCCGTCGTCGAGTTTTCCCGCCAGGAGCAGCCCTAAGGGCATGCCGATTCCCAACGTCACAAAGGCCAGGAAGTTTTGCGCACTGGCTCGCAAGTCGTGGCGGCATTGGGAATCGATGTAGAGTTGCGCGACGATGATCATGAAGACATGGCAAATTCCGTGCAGCGCCAGTCCGACCAGGATCAACGAATAGGCTCCGCCTGAGATGGAAAACAGGCCGTAGCGTAGAAACCAAGCTCCGATGCCGACGGAGAAGGTGATCTTCATGCCCAGGCGTTTGAGAAATAATCCCAGCAAGAGCAGCGCGGGGAATTCGGAGATTTGCCCGATGAGCATTACCGCCGGGACCCATCCGTCCTCGATATCGCCGGTGGTCAAAAAGACGGGGACGACGAGGTTGTACATCGGAATCAGCAGCGCCATTAAAAAGCTGATGCCCATGAATAATCGGAAGTCGCGTGAACGGAACATCTTGAGCATTTCCAACGGCGCAATGCCGTCGCGCTTCGTTCGCTCAGGCGGGGTGTGTGGCAAGAAGATGCAAAAGCTGCTCAGGGCAAATGAGAGCATGGCGGCGATGGAAAAACAATCGGAGGGTTGCGGTGCGGGAAGCCAGTCGCAGGCGGCGGCGATCGCGCTGCGCGGTGCATCGATTTTTGGGAATTGCGACAACCAACTGCCGAATTCATCCTGCATCAGCCACAGCGATAGGAATAATCCGGTCGACATCCAGCCGACAGTGCCCCACACACGGACTTTACCAAATTGCGCGTCCGGGTCGGTCAGGTGGCGAAATGTCAACGAACTGGCCAAGGCCCAGGTGGGGATATAGGCCACGGAATAAATGCCGCTCATCACGAGTAACGTGACGAAATTGTCCCCGGTCTGTTTATACGTTTCGGCGGCATGTGGGAATCCGACGAGCGTCAGTCCGCCGATGAAATGGCTGACGGCGAGGTATTTTTCACTGGCCAGCCAACGGTCGGCGACCTGCCCGACCAGAAACGGGGCGACCCACAACCCCACAGCCGCCACGGCAAACAGCGAGGCCGTTTGGCTAGTTGAGAGTTGGATCGTCTGTTTCCAGTAGATGGGCAGATAGGTGAGCAACGTGCCGGAGATGCCCCACTCCAGCGCCCACAGCACGGAAAGCCGCCAGCGCAAGTGAAACCCCAACCGGCCGACCATGCGGTGTGACTCCGTGTGAAAGATGAATTGGGGCAGGAATTTTCTGCCCCCCGATGGTTTTCATGTGAACCGGCACTGGCGGACTAGCCGCCAGCGGCATCCGTTACCGGTTGCTAACCGACACTGAAGTCTATCACGGATTGGGTTCCAAGGCGGCGGCCCGGGCGACATCGGCTTCCATAACGTCCGGTTGGCCACTCCGAGGGGGATCGCGAAACATGACCGCAAACAGAACCATGATGACCCCGGCTGCGATGGCGGGACCGGTCCACAATTGTTGCCAATTCACAACAGCTGCTTCCCCTTCGCCGGTGGTGAAAAAGACTTCGACAGCACCGGCGACTTGTGCGCCGATCAGCATTCCCAGCCCCAATGTGAACAGAACGAGCATACCTTGTGCCTGGCTGCGGATCGCCTTGGGGGCGACGTTGTCGGTATAGATTTGTCCGGTGACGAAAAAGAAGTCGTAGCAAATCCCGTGTAGGACGATTCCGCCGATGAGCATCCAGACGACGCCATCATTGGCACCCAGTGCAAACAGTCCATAGCGAACCACCCAAGCCAGCATGCCGACCAGCAACATTTTTTTAACGCCCAGCTTCGAGAAGAAGAGCGGCATGATGAGCATGAAGATCACTTCCGACAATTGGCCAAACGACATTTTGAAAGCGGGATTCGCCAGTCCAGCGGTCGTAATGAATTTTGTCGCGAGCTGATAATAAAACGCGAGTGGAATGCAGATGAGAAACGAACTGATCATGAAGATCAGGTAGGAAGGTTGTTTCAACAGCACCAACGCGTCGACACCGAGCAACTCACGTACGGTGATTTTTTGACCCGCGGCCGGCGGCGGGGTGTGCGGCAAAAAGAAACTGTAGATGCCCATAGTAAACGATGCGCCGGCGGCAATCTGAAACGGCATGATGCCTGTGTCCCAGCCACCTCCACTGATGACAAATCCAGCGGCGATCCAGCCGAAGGTGCCGAACACGCGAATCAAGGGGAATTGTTTTTCCGAGTTGGTCATGTTTTGCATGGCGACGGAATTAGTCAGCGCCAGTGTGGGGAAATAGCAAAGCATATAACCAAACAAGGCGAGGTTGATCATCAATGGTGTTGCGGGGTTGGCTTCGTTCATGAGCGAGACGGCCAGCATCATGAATCCGCCGCCGGCGAGATGCATCACGCCCAGCACGCGCTCCGAGGCAAAAAAGCGGTCGGCGATCATGCCCACGAAGAAGGGGGAAATGATGCCGGCGATGGGACCGACGCTGTAGGTCCAGGCGATTTCTCCACCGGCAAAACCGATCTTACCCAAATACAAATAGGCGGTGACGTACCAGGAACCCCAAATAAAGAATTGCAGGAACATCATTGCCGAAAGACGTGCACCGACCAGGGCGTGCATGTGGATATCCTCGTATGTAGATCTAGTAGAGTCCGGGTATGGCGTCTCGCTCGGCCCGATACCTTTGCCGAAGTGCGCATCTTGCCACATAGATTCGCAGGACATAGAGCGCATTGCGGGACCGATGTTCAGATCATGTCGATCCTACGGCCATCAAGCAAGCATGAATCGCAATTCGTCGCGAAAAAAATCGCGTGAATCTTGCTAGGTGGGGAGCGTGAGCGGAGTCGCGATTCAGCGGACTTTACCGGCTGGTTCACTAGCCAGGACGGCGGGAACGCGCATGAGACCTACGGGTTGGCCGTTACGGCCACCGCGATAGTCAAAGCCACGGTCCTGACCATTGAGTTGCCAGCGGACTTGGAATTCGTCTGTTTCGGCATTGTAGGCGGTCTGTCCCGCGACAATGTCCGCCTGGGGGCCGGTCAAGCTGAACAGCGTGACGTAGAGTACCTGTTTGCCGTGGGTTCGCAGTTCGACCGCAATATTGGGAGTCATTTCATTTGCAGCCAAACTGGTCCAACCTTGCAGTCGCGGCGTGGTTTGTCCTTTGATGAGCTGCATCTCCAAGCCATCGCCGGGGGCCAGCGGAAGGACATTGAGCGCGGTCTCGGATTCGGGTAGCGCGGCGGAAATGCCTCGTCCGGAAATCGGGTGGAAGTTTAAGTCCGGGTCGAAGTGAAAGCATTGTGCGAAATCGTGTGACTGTGGCGAGGTGAGGCGATCGATGACCGCCAGCCATTGACCGGGGCGAAGCACCAAGATGCGGCGCTGGTATGTGTCGAAGTCCTGGGTGCGGTCGACGGCCGCTTCGACAAAATAGGCCCCATCGAACTCGCCGCCGGCCACGATGGCCGATCCAAACGCGTCTTTGCGTTCGCGACTGTAGTCGCGTCCGTCGATTTCGACCGTGTTATGCGCTCGGGTGCTTTCGACGTATCGGCGATGCGGGTGATCATATTTGTAGGAAAACCGCCCGCTATCGATCAACAACGTCCGTCCCAACTCCGACCACTCAAAGGTCAAATCGTCGGCGTGTTTGTGTGTTCCCGAATGAAACGCGGCGGAGAAATGCAGATAGGAGGCTTCCCGCCAGGGGCGATGGTCCCAGGCATCGCGAAACATGGCGTAGCCCGACTTGGGAAAGATGCGATAGTTTTCCGCCGGCGGAACGCCCTGGGTTCCCTGGCTGATGAGGTATTGCAGTTGAGGGTCATCGGGATACAGGATGCGGTCGACGGTCGGTGTGCGGTCACTGTCGCCGGCGCGGCATAGATCGCCGTTGGGGTGTGACATCCAGACAATGTTTTTTCTGGCGCGGTGGAATAGGTCCAGCAGATTCTGATCCTCGATCAAATCTTGCTCTTCCAACAAGCCGAGCGTATTGACCAAGGCGAGATGATAAAACGGCGAATGTTCGCGGTGGATGCCTTCTTCGGTGAAATGCTCGTGAAGCATTTTTTGAAGTCCGGCATTGGCGAACCGATGGAACTCACCAGCGCCATTGAGTTGTGGAACCGCTTTGGCCATGGCGAGTAAACCGACCAATTGATAAAACCCGTGATTGGTCGTCCAGGTGATTTGCTCGGGGTCAATTAATTTCAGCCCATGCAGCCGCGCAGCAATGAATAATTCCAGCAGACGGTTGTCGTCGAGCAGGTTTTTGCGAAGGTTGGCGTCGATGAGTTTGCCCAAAAAAGCGGCGCGGCGTCCGATGGCCATATCGTACCAAGCGAGCGGATTTTCGGATTCGTTGAGGACGTGCTGTTCGATCCAGTCGAGGGCGATTCGATTGGCCATGACCAGGTAGTGGTCGCGGCCGGTTTGGTCGTAGGCCAGTAGCAACGGCTCAAGAGGATGCCAAGAGTTCAACCACATCCGCCAACTCGTGTCGTGATGCGGATCAGCGGCCCAATCCATGGGCGTTGCCAGTGAGTACGGCGCCCGTCGCCCGATTTTCCAACCTTCGCGGATCGTGCGGTCGGCGACTCTCACGATTTTCTGGGGGGACATCCGTGACAAGCCATGCGGCAACACCGGCCGTTCCGGGTGCTGGGCCTGGATTTGGCGGATTTCAGTGAGCGCTGCACTCCAGTCGTGTTGAGCAACCGCGTCGCCTACGGGCGGGCGTTGTGGCTGCGCGGTCTCTAGTAATTTGCGCAGCGCGTCGGTCTGTATTGTGGGGGATGTCGCGGTGATGTCGCGGGGGAGGCGTTTGGCAAACTCGGCGAATCTTTGCGCAGCGTTGGCTTTGTCATTGGTCTGCCGGGACAGAAAAATGATGACGAATACGCCAACGATCATCACCGTCACAGCGGCTACGGTTCGATAACGACGGATGCATCCTTGCATGTTGGTCGATCCTGATTGCGTCACATACGTTAGCGTGTGGTTGCGCCTGGTTTTTCGGCGGTCATGGCTGGGGGGCTGAGGAGTTTGAGCGAAATACCTGATTCGCCTTCGTGCAAATCAAAACCCTGGAACGCTCCGTTTGCCTGCCAGCGGACTTGGAGGTTGTGCGGATCTTGATCATCGGGGAGCTGAACAGGCTGTAGATTCGCCTGCGGCCCGGTCAGCGCGAGTACGGTGATATACCGCACGTCGTTGCCGCTTGTGCGGAGCTCCAGGGCGTAGTTGGGGGTCATACGGTTGGCGGCCAGACTGGTCCAGCCTTGCATCCGCGGTTCGGTTTGGCCGCGGATCAGCGTGGCAGTCACCGCATCGCTGGGGGAAAGTGAAAGCACGTTGAGCACGGTCTTGCTGTTTGGCAAACGCGCGGCAACGCCTCCGGGGGAGGTGTGATGAAACATCAGTTCCGGGCCGAAGTGAAAACATTGCGCGAAATCGTGTGACTCTGGCGACGTGAGATGGTCGATGACGACCAACCAACGACCGGGGTGAAACACGAGGGTGCGTTTGTGGTGAGTTTTAAAGAATCGCGTGCGATTGACTTCGGCGGTGACGAAGTAGGCCCCATCGCTTTCGCCGCCTGCGACGATCGCTGAGCCAAAGGCATCGTTTGTATAACGGCTGAAATTCCGGCCGTCGATTTCCACCGTATTGTGGGCCCGCGTGCTTTCAACGTATTGACGATTTGGATGATCGTATTTGTAGGAATAGCGACCACTGTCAATCAGTAGGCTGCGGCCCTGTTCGGACCATTCGAAGGTAAAATCATCGGCATGTTTGTGCGTCCGAGAATGAAAGGCGGCAGAGAAAAATAGATAGGGGGCTTCGCGCCAGGGCCGGTGCTCCCAAGACCCGCGGAAGACGGCGTATCCCGACTCCTTGAAGATCTGGTGATTGGTTGGCGGTTGGGTTCCTGATTTCCCTTTACTGAGGACGTATTGCAACTGGGGATCGTCTGCATACATGATGCGCGCGGCAGCTTGGGTTTGGTCGCCGTCCCCGGCGCGAATCAAGTCGCCATGGGGATGGCACATCCAAACTATGTTGCGTCTGGCGAGTTGGAATAATTTTAATGTCTCGTCATCGTCGATCAGCCCGCGTTCGATGAGCAAGCCGAGCGTATTGATTAAGGCGACGTGATAAAACGGCGAGTGTTCGAGGTGTATGCCTTCATCGCTGAAATGCTGGCTGATCAGTTTGCACAGCCCTTGTTTGGCAAACGGCTTGAATTCTTGCACGCCACTTAATTCGGGCGTCGACATGCCCAGCGAGAGGAGTCCGACCAGTTGATAAATTCCGTGATTGGAATGCCAGGCGATTTTGTCCTCGCCGTGCAATTCGGTAGCGTGTCGGCGGGCGGCTGTGAACAGTAGCAATAAACGTTCGTTGCTCAACACATCGGTGCGGAGGTTGGCATCGATCAGTTTTCCTAATAACAACGCACGGCGGCCGATGGCCATGTCGTACCAAGTGAAAGCATTGCTGTTCTCTGCGACGATGTGTTGGTCGATCCAATCCAGAGCGATGCCGTTGGCGAATTTCAGATAGCGCTTGTCGCCCGATTCGTCATAGGCGGCTAAAATCGGTTCGAGAACGCGCCAGGCGTTGAGCCACATCCGCCAGCCCCGGTCGTTGTGCGGGTTTGCGGCCCAGTCGATGGGTATGGCGACGGGGTAGGGCTCACGTTTGCCGAATCGCCATCCGCCTTGAATCACGCCGTCGGCGACGGTGATGATTTTTTCCGGGTCTCTCGGAGCCAGTCCGTGTGGAAAAACGGGTCGCTCCGGCGCCTGTTGGTGTAATTCCCGAATCCGCGCAACGGCTGCATCCAGTCCGTCACGCTCGGCGATTTCAACAATCTCTTGCAGGGGAGGCTGTGTCGTATCGAGTACTTGGGACAATTGTTTGGCGAGAACCTGATTGGGTGTTTCCGTTTTGTCCGCGGATTTTGATGCGGCAGTATCGCGTCCCTGGGTGGTCGCCGGAACCTCACCGCTGGTCTGGTTGTGGACAAAGAAAACAACAGCGCCAACCAAAACGGCCAGTCTTGCTATTGCGAGGCTGTTGAGTGTGTTGTGTTGAGTGATGCGCTTGGACATGACCGTCAGTTCTTTACGAGGGACTACTGGTGGCGGCGTTTTGCGTGCGGCGTTCAACGTACAATGGCGCCAGGCGCCCGGTTGGCTAGGGGAGGGCGGCTGAGCAGCGTCAGTTTTCCACCCGACTTCAAACGGCGAAAATCAAAGCCCGCTTCGCCATCGGGCAATTGCCAGCGGACGTGGATCGTGTCGGTTTTTTCGTGCAGCTGTGTGTTTCCCGGACGGAGATTGGCGCGGGGATCGCCCAGCCAGAGCAGCGTGATAAAAGTTGCGTTGCGTCCGCGAGTCGTGAAGCCGGCGGCGTGATTCGGGATTAGTTCGCCGTAGTCCAAACTCGTCCAGCCCTGCAGACGTGGTTGGTGCTGACCGCGTATAAGGGTTTGCCGGAGCGTGGATTGACCGTACAGGGGGATAACTTGGAGTGACTTGTCTTGGACCGTTAATGGGGCAGTAAAACCAGTGGAGGCTTCGCTGACCTTTAGCTCGGGAGCGAAGTGGAACCATTGCGTGAACTGATGGGAATCGGGCGAGCGAAGTTGATCGATCACTGCCAACCACTGCCCCGGTTGAAAAACGAGTATGCGGCGATGCTTGGTCTTGAAGAAACGTTTGCGGTCGACCTCGGCCTCGACAAAGTAGGCGCCGTCGGCGGTTCCGCCCGCGGTGATCGCCGAACCGAACGCATCGAGCCGATAACGGCTGAAGTCCTGGCCATCGATTTCCACAGTGTTGTGCGCGCGGGTGCTCATGACATATTGCCGCTGCGGGGATTTTTTGTCGTAGCGAAATTTCCCGCTATCGATGAGCAGTTCCTGCCCTAAGTCAGCCCACTCAAACGTGAAGTCGTCCGCTTGTTTGTGGGTCCGACTATGAAAACCGGCAGCAAAGAACAGATAGGAACCGTCCGTGTGTGGCGTTTGTTGCCAGTCGCTGCGAAAGGTGGCGTAACCTGATTTTTGATAAATCTGAAACGCTGTCTCGGGAGGCACGCCCCGTTGGCCGTGGCTGAGCACGAACTCGAGTTGCGGCGAGAGCGGGAAGAGGATCCGCTCGGCGGCTTGATTGGTATCGCCGTCACCGACGCGTGAAAGGTTTCCGTTGGGGTGCACGTAACTGATGATGTTGGCGCTGGCGGACGTAAATAGCTTTTGCAGCTGGGCATCGGCCATCAATCCGGTCTCCAGCAGATGCCAAAGGAAGTTTACGAGTTCAACGTGGTAGACCGGCGAATGTTCTTTGTGGATGCCTTCGGCGGTGAAATGTTTGTTGAAGAGTTTTTTGAGGCTTGTTTGTGCAAATGTGTGGCCGGCTGTCGCTCCGGACAATTCAGGAACAGCGCGAGTCAATGCGAGCAAGCCGGCGAGTTGCGCTAAGCCGTGGTTGCTGTGCCAGGCAATTTGCGATGCATCGGAGAGGTATTGCACATGGATGCGGGCGGCAACGAGCAGTTGGATTAGGTCAGCGTCTGTTATTTGAACGGCTGGATCGCCTAAGGCTGCATCGAGGATTTTTGCCAATTGCGCCGCACGGCGACCGGCGGCCATGTCGTACCAGGCAAAATTATGTTGTTTCGCATCGGTAATATGTTGTCGAGCCCAGTCGACGGCGATGCGTACAGGAAAGGCGAGGTAAGCGGGATCGTTTTTGCGTTCGTACAACAACAGGTGCGGATCGAGAAAATGCCAGGCATTCAGCTGGAACCGCCATCCGCGATCATGAAACGGGTCGGCTTGCCAGTGAATGGGAAAGGACAGCGCGTACGGTGGATACTCTTTGAATGAGAAACCGTGTGCCACGCAAGCGGTTGCCAGGGTGTCGAGATGTTCAGTCGAATCGTTGAGCGTCTCTTGCGGGAAGACTTGAAGAAAACGTTGCCGCGGTCGTTGGCGATGCCGTGCGCGGAGTTGGTCCAATGCGGCGGCGACGCGATTCAAATCCGTTGCGCGAAAGATTGGTGCCAAATCTTTATTTTGAGTGTCGAGGACGTGATGCAACAGCCGTGCATTAGCGCGGTCGGCGGGGCCGGCTTTTACGATCCGGCGGTAGGACGCGAGTTCGTCGGCGACAATGGCGGGCGGATTCTCAGCGGCGACCGCTTCTTGAACGAAGTGCCCAGGTGTTGCCGGCAGCGGCACAATGATCCATGCCGCCATCAGCAGCAGGAGAGCGCAATCGCGGCTGGACCTGCTCGAGATGTTAGAAATGGCAATCAACGTCTATTGTGATTTCGGAGGATATTTGGCGGAGAGTTTGCTGCCGCGAAGTGTGTGAGCGACGTGGCGGAGCAAGCGATAGGTCTTACCAACGGCACGATAGAAGGGGGAGTTCAGTAGGTCGAGGACCTCTTGAGCGGTCGTTTCGTCCATGGGACGGGACATCGGAAGTCGCTCCGCTGTCGCGCGCAAGAAGGCATCGTTGTGTTTGATTTCTTTGGTCGAGGTCGGCGCGTCAGATTTTGTGGGTGTGTGTTTATTCAAAATGACGTCGAAAAATTCCGTGGTCAGATCAAACTTGGGATAGCGCGACAACAGGTCGTTGAAGCGATCATAGAGAGTCTGGTCCAGGGGCCGCTGCGTGAGGTGCTCCCAAATGACGGTGAAACCTAACATCTCGAAGTAGTGCAGATATTGCGCGTAGGTGAGTGTATTGACCCAAGCGGGGCCTAATGGCTCTTGTCCCAACTGTTCGTAGAATTCGTAGAAGACCGAATCATCGAACAACAGGTGCGACCAAGGGAAAAAGACTTCGCGGTAGCGGTGCGAGGCGGTCGCGCCGCGGTGCAGGTTGGCCCGTAGATAGAATTTCCCACCGTCGACGAGCAGGTCACGGCAGGTTTGCAGGAGTGTATACGGGTGCTGGACGTGCTCCCAGACGACCAGCGAGACGATTCGGTCGAATGACTCGGGAGCTAAGTCGTGTCCTTCAGAGATGTCGGCATTGATGTACCGCAGGTTTTCACAGTCGAGATCTTTCCACGCACTTCGCACCTCAATGTCGACCCCGACGACGTCGCATTCATATTCCGTTGCGAGCACGTGCGAAAGGTACCCGTGGCCGCAGCCGACTTCTAAAACGCGTTGTCCCCGCATGCCGATCCGTTTATCGAGCTTTTCCGCCCAACGCCGGGCGCCATCTAATCGCGAAGAATCGGCCTTGGGCCGCGGCGCGGGGATGATTGGTTTGTCCTTGTATTCTTCATTGAGCTGTTGAAACAGTTCGAGGTTGAACTGTCGGATGCCCGGCTGGGGATTGAAGTTCCGCCCGATCGTTTGTTGCTCGGCCACAGCTGTCATTCTGAGATTCCCTTTAGGTTCGCAGAGCCGCCGAGAGGCAGCACTGGGTGGTATGCGGCACGGTGACAAGGCATTTCGTGCGGTCCGGCCAATGGAAAAACCGAATCCGCAGTGCGGAGTCGCCATTCGCCGGCAAAATGAGCAAAAAACGGCGGCGGAGTATGCCAGCGACCCCGTTTTGAGTCAATCCCGCTTAGGTTGGCGCGGTGGTTTTATGCGGGGACTCGTTATTTCAAATCTGGCCTTGCCTTGATTCAACAACCCGTATAAATTCCCCGCCGCTTTATCTTGGATTGACGACCGGTTCAACGCATGGATGGGTTGAGATTAACTGCCGGTCGCCGGGATCGAAGCGTCCACATCGCAAAAAAACTAATTTCGCGTGCTCATGCACGAGGTCCTTAAGGGGAAGGGATGCCTCTTTGAACCGTCTTCGCCCACTGCTTATCGTCGGGACGCGCCCCGAAGCCATCAAGATGAGTCCCGTCATTAAGGAGTGTCGGGATCGCCCCCGCGAAATCGATGCGATCGTCTGTTCCACCGGACAGCATCGTGAAATGCTCCAACAGGTGGCAGACTACTTTGAAATCAAAATTGATCTCGACCTGGGATTGATGCGGCCCAATCAAACGTTGGCCGGATTAACAGCGCGGTGTCTGACCGGGCTGGAAGATGCGATCAACAAATACAATCCCGACTGCGTGGTCGCTCAGGGCGATACCACAACGGTGATGGCGGCCTCCTTAGCGGCGTTTTATCACCGGATTCCCTTTGTGCATGTTGAAGCTGGTCTACGGACGGGCGATCTTCAAGCGCCGTGGCCGGAAGAGATGAACCGCCGCGTGGCGGGGATTGTCGCCGATTTGCATTGTGCCCCCACGCAGCGTGCCGCCGATGCTCTGTTGAGCGAAGGGACGCGGCCTGACATTGTGCAGGTGAGTGGAAACACAGTCATCGACGCTTTGTTGTGGACCGTCGCTCGCGAGCGCAACAACGCCGAGCAATGGGAAGAGAAATACGCATTTTTACAAGACCGGCGAATGGTGCTGATCACCGGTCATCGTCGCGAAAACTTTGGCGGCGGATTTGAAAACATTTGCCAAGCGATCTCGACCTTGGCGGCTGATTTCCCTGAGACGGATTTCGTTTATCCGGTGCACTTAAACCCCAACGTCCAGGCTCCCGTTAAGAGCGTACTGGGCGCGCTGAGCAATGTGCATCTGGTGGCACCGGCGCCGTATCCCGAGTTTGTGTGGTTGATGGATCGTTCGTCCGTCATCTTGACCGACTCCGGCGGCGTGCAGGAGGAAGCTCCTTCGCTGAAGAAACCGGTGTTGGTGATGCGGGATACGACCGAACGTCCCGAAGCTGTCGAAAGCGGCGCTGTGGAACTGGTGGGAACATCGATCGAAGCGATTACGCAGGGTGTCTCCACACTGCTGTCCGATGCTGCGGAGTATTCCAAACGGCAGATCGATGACAACCCGTATGGCGATGGGCGGGCGGCGCGGCGGATTGTGGACGGCATGCTGGCCATGTCGTGGCAATCGACACAAACACTGCGACGGGCAGGTTAATAAAAGGTACGATCGACCATTGACGACAACTCGTGTCAAAAACTTTATACACCTCCGACTGAATGAGGGAATTTCGTGACTTCTGAATTGCAATCGCACAAAGATACGGACGCCGTTTCTGAGTCGCGCTCCGGCGGACAAGGACAGGGCTTGTTTCCCACCGCATCAGTGTGCGTGGTTGGGTTAGGATACATTGGATTACCGACAGCCAGCATTTTGGCCAGCAAGGGGTATCAAGTCGCCGGTGTGGATGTTCGCGAAGAGGTCGTGGAGACGATCAATCGTGGCGAAATTCATATCGAGGAACCGGATCTGGACGTGCTTGTCAAAGCGGTGGTAGCCAACAATCGGCTCAAGGCGATTCGCGAGCCGCAACCGGCAGATGTGTTTATCATTTGCGTACCCACACCATTCACCGGCGATCATAAACCGGATCTGTCGTATGTCGAAAAGGCATCCAAAGCGATTCGGCCGCATGTGCGTCCGGGCAATCTGATCATTCTAGAGTCGACGAGTCCTCCACGGACGACTGAAGATGTCGTTGCCAAGCATGCGGTACCCGATGGCATGGTGGTCGGCAAAGATGTGTTCGTCGCGCATTGTCCGGAACGTGTTTTGCCGGGGCGGATTTTGATTGAAGCGGTGGAAAACGACCGTGTTATTGGCGGCATGACACCTGCTTGCACGCAAAAAACGAAGAGTTTTTATCAGTCATTCGTCACCGGCGAAGTCATGGCGACGACAGCGGTGTCGGCCGAATTGACCAAATTGGTGGAAAACTCGTTCCGCGATGTGAATATCGCGTTTGCCAATGAGTTGTCGATTTTGTGCGATCATTTTGATGTCGATACGTGGGAAATCATCGAGATGGCAAACCGCCATCCGCGGGTGAATATTCTCAGCCCGGGGCCGGGTGTGGGTGGCCACTGCATCAGCGTCGACCCTTGGTTTTTAGTCGATGCCGCTCCGGAATTGACGAATTTGATCCGCACGGCTCGCGAAGTCAACGAGAGCAAACCGCAGCATGTGATTAACAAGGTTCTGGAATTGTCCGCGCGATTTACCAATCCGGTGATCGGTTGTCTGGGGCTGACTTACAAGTCGGATGTCGACGATCTGCGGGAAAGCCCGTCGCTGGATATCACACGCGCGTTGATGAACAGTGACGCGGGCGAGGTTCTGGCCTGCGATCCGCTGATTACTGAGGATCAGTTTTCGGAATTCCCGTTACACAGCTTGGATGAAGTGCTGAAACGGTCGACGTTGATCGTGCTGCTGACGGACCATCAACAGTTTCGCGAGATTTCGCCGGCGGTACTGCACGAAAAGGTTGTCGTCGATACGCGCGGAATTTGGCGATAATCGCTGCCTGCGAGGCGGACGGTTCGCCGTTGACTCGGTTTTGCAAGTTGAACTATAAGCCGTCGCCCATCGAGTTGGATTGGCGACGGAAGCACGGATTTTCAGGGGAAACGGCAGGGCATGGCGCAATCTATCATTGCATTTGATCCGCACTCAGGCACCTCGGTGCGGGCGTTGCCCAACAATTGCTTTCAATTGGCGCGGTTTTTAGCCAAGGTGCGGCTCACGCTGTGGGTCCGCGACCGTTGGCTGGGGCTGTGGTGGTGGCTGCTGCAACCGATGGCGATGGGCGCGACGTATGTGTTCATGGTCCGGTATGCTTTTCCGGGCGGTGCTCGGCCCTTTCATGCCTTGTTTATCATGTGCGCGCTGTTGCCGTGGACCTGCTTTATTGCTGCCACCAATCAAGCCGGTGCGTCATTTGTCGGCAATAAGAATTTGCTGAAATCCTTCCGCTTTAATTACCTAGCGCTGCCGTTGGCAGAGGTGATGGCGGCCACGTTTCGGTTTGCCTGTTCGTTTATCGTGTTGGGCATATTGATGCTCTATTACCAGGTGGCGCCAACGTTGCATCTGTTGTGGATTCCGTTGTTACTGGCAGTGCAGTTCATCTTTATGTTGGGCGTGAGCAATCTCTTGGCGGTGAGCCAGGTGTTTATTCAAGACACGCCGAACGCTTGGCAGGTGGTGAGCCGGATCTGGTTTTATGCGAGCCCGTCGTTATACGGATTGGATCGGATTTCGGAACGCATTCCTGCCGATTATCGTTACATCTACAACATCTATATTTTGAATCCGTTTGCCACGTTATTCACCGCCTATCGAGACGTTGTCATTTATGGTCGCCAGCCGGACTTGTGGATGCTGGGGTATGTCACACTGCTAGGAAGCGTGGTTTTGGCAGTGGCGATGTTATTGGTCAGGCGGTTGCATGGCGTGCTGCCGATGCATGTTTGAGTGCGATTTAAGGATTTTTCGCTTCCATGATTCACCTTAAGGATGTGGGCGTTCGCTGCGGGCGGACGGCTCACCGTGATCGAAATTTTAATCGTCTGCTCAAGCGGACTGCGGGACGGTTGCGCAATGTGTTTGCCAAACAACCGGTCGAAATCGCGTCGTCGATGACGTCGGAATTTTGGTCGCTGCGGGATGTCTCTTTCGATATCGGCCAAGGGGAGTCCGTGGGCATCGTCGGCACCAACGGCGCCGGTAAGTCGACTTTGTTGCGGGTCGTGGGTGGGATCTATCGTCCGACGACCGGGCAAGTGACTGTCAATGGAAAAATCACACCGCTGTTGGCGCTGCAACATGGATTCAATTCTGAACTGACCGGCATGGAAAACCTGCGAATGGCAGGTATCTTGTTGGGACTAGAACCAGAACAGTTGGAAGAGTTGATTCCGAGCATCATCGAATTTACGGAACTCGGAAACTTCATCGACAAACCGGTGCGGACTTATTCCTCCGGCATGCTGGCCCGGTTGGGGTTTGCCGTCTCAACGGCCGTTGTCCCCGACGTCCTCATTTTGGACGAAGTGATGGGTGTGGGGGATGGAGCGTTCCGCGAGCGTTGCAAAGAACGTTTGGTGACATTGATTGATGAAGCCAGAATCTTATTACTCTGTTCGCACAATATGAATTATCTAAAAGAACGCTGCGAGCGGGTGATCTGGATGAACCGCGGACAGGTCGAGCTGGATGGTCCCGTGGATACCGTCTTGGAGCGTTATCAAGAATTTCTGTCCCTAAAGGGCAACCGGGCCGCAGCCACGACGAAACTCAAACAAGCTGGATAAAACAATCGCCAAAAGCGCGTCGTAGCGAGGATGACTGCTAGTTATGGGAACGAATGGAAGTCAGATGGGCGGGGAGACAATCACAGTGAACGGACCACGCGCGGCAACCGATGCAAACAACGGGACGTTAAAGCGACCGCTGCGGGTGATGCATGTCTTGTCGGTCAGTATTCCACACATCAATGGCTATGCGTTGCGTAGCAAATTTATTGTGGAGACTCAGGCCGAATCCGGACACGTGGAACCGTGTGTGGTGAGCTCTCCCTTTTATCCAGGACTGAAAGGGACGGCGCAGGATTCCGAGATTGAGGGGATCCCCTATTATCGAGTGGCCAGTCCGCAGGACAAAGGTCTATTCAGCCATCCGCGGCTGCTGCCGTTTGTGCTTTTGCATTGGTCAAAAAACGTCGTGAATTGGGCAATCCCGATGTTGCGTCGTCAACGCAAAGCCGGTTTACGAGTCACGAGGCATGTCACACGCTTCGTTCAGCGCGTGTCCAAACGTTGTTTACGATACATGGTGCGTGTGGCTCGTTGTGCGCGGCGCGTTGTGGCGACTACGGCTAAACTTGTTGAAACAGCGACCGAACCGTTCGTTGGGAAACGCATTCTCCCGGCCGTACATTTGGTGTTGCGCGTTGGTATGGTGGCCACGTGGCTGGTGTCGCGGCCGTTTGTCTCGACAGCGCAGTTTGTGGGGCGTGAAGCTTACAAACTCATCCGCTCTTCGGGGCGTTTTTTGAAATCGCTTGTACGTCCAAACCCAGAGTCGGCGGAGGCGGAGGGCGTGCCGTTGCGAACGCGGTTGATTCGAAAATTGCAGGACAAGGAAAAGTCGTTGTTGCTGGCGATGTTCGAACGGGAATTAGTCCGACTTTGCAAGCAGGTCCAACCGGACGTGATTCATGTGCACAGCCCGTATTTTTGCGGAGTCCCAGCGGTGAAAGCAGGGAAACGCGTCGATATTCCTGTGGTGTATGAAGTCCGCGGGATTTGGGAAGAAAGCGGCGTTGCACAAGGCAATTTCGAACGCGACAGCGACATCTATCGCATGTGGCGTCGCGAAGAGACATGGGCCATGAAAAACGCCGATGCCGTGACCTGTATCTGCGATGAGCTGCGTAAAGACATCGTCAGCCGCGGTGTGGATCCACACCGCGTGTTTGTGGCGTCCAATGCGGTCGACTCGACGTTGTTTACGCCGGCGTCACATTCTGCGGCCACCGTCCGGGAGATTCCCGAATCGGTGCTTGAAGTGAAACAGCAGTTGAGCAAAGTCACAATGGGCTACATCGGTAGTATTCGCCCATTGGAAGGGGTCGACGGGCTTGTGCGGGGAGCCGCCGAGGTCATCCATCGCGGACATGACGTCACTTTGCTTGTCGTTGGTGGTGGCAAGGGGATCAATGAACTCCAAGAATTGGCCGAGGAATTGGGCATCGGCGACCGGGCGGTCTTCACCGGCCAAGTGTCGCACGATGAAGTTCAGTTTTATTACGAATTGATCGACATCTTTGTCATTAGCCGCCCCGCGAGTCGGGTTGCGAAACTTGTGACACCGCTCAAGCCGCTTGAGGCGATGGCGATGGAAAAACCGTTGATCGTTTCGGACCTGCCCGCGCTGCGGGAATTGGTCAACGAGGGCGAGACCGGTTTGATTTATCGCGCTGAAGATTCCGGCGATTTGGCCGATCAGTGCGGCCGCTTGATTTCTGATGCAGCTCTGCGCGAGCGTTTAGCAAAAACCGCCCGAAATTGGGTTGTAAACGAGCGCAGTTGGAGTCAAACGATCATTCCGCAACTGCATGCCTATGCCCATGTCGTTCCCGGATTTTCCGTTCCCCAACCGGTAGAGCAAGACGCGCCAGCTAAGGCTGCTTGAGCGGCCGTTGGTGGGAATTGCACAGACGTTCAGAGACGTTGAGAACCCTCCGTCTCTCAATGGGCCAGCGCCTTTCGAGCTACTTAACAAACCGTCACAGATAGCGCGATTCGTGGCGAATGTTAGAAGCCGTATCTTCGGACCGGTTTGACTACACCGGACAATGCGCTAACCGCGCGGCCAAACGTTACTGAGTGTGCGCTAGGCTATAAAGGCCCATCATCTCAAAATCCGAATTGAATATTGCGGTTTCGGGTAATCCCGAAATCAAGAGAGATCGTTCGGATCGTCGCGAGCTGTGAAAACAGCAGCACGCAGTCGATCAGTCTCAGTCAACAATATCAAGTTGGTCCTTTCTTCAAGTTGGGCTAAGTAGATGCTTTGCAGGCTATCGGTCGATCCGGTAAAATGCAGCATGGTAGTCCAAACAAGGATTGGTGAAGGAAGGACACCCCAGGCCAAGGTGCCCCACGTCGTGCGCCATTTGCCGGGTCAAAAAGCTCGCATGAGAACCCGCAATTCCAGTGGGTGATCTGCTTGTGTTTTCGATCGGTTTATGGACGCACCCTCATTAGCGAGGGGAGACAGCACGGTGCCGCTGCTGGACGCGCAGGGAAGTCAGCGCGACCGGTATCACTGTGGAATGTAGAAGCATTCCGCCACAGACGCGTAACGCATTGTGCTTTCACCGACGAACCAATCCTTAGAAGCATTTAGGCTGTATTCATGATGTTGCACCTTGGAAAGCGGTTTGCCGTTGCCGCGTTAATGTGCGTCATTTCCGCAGACGCCCTACGAGCGGAAGAAAAAACCACTGATACCAAACCCGAAGCGAAGGTCGCCAAAACCGCTGTCGTCGTTGATCCTCTGAATGTTCAGATTGACAAAGCGATCGAAACGACCAGTAAGCGGCAACTGACCGCTGGTGTGCATACACCGTGGCAGATCATGCACGGTGTCTTGGCGTTGCGGCACGATTTTCACTTAAAGAAAAGCCGCGACAGCAAGACGACCGAGACCATCAAAGCGATTGACTGGATGGGCAGCGGCGCATTGCACGACGGGTTGACGCTGTTTGAACGAACACAATTTGGCGGCCGCGCACGACCGTTCACAAAGCCGTATGCTTTTGAAGGACACGCCAATCAATTCTTCGGCATTTTTGTGATGTCCGACTTGCCGAATGACTTTGCATTCAAGGCGGGCCCCAATGAAGTCTCGATCGATGACATGATCGAAAACGCAAAAATGGAAGTGAAGGTCGGTCCGGAAATCACGTGGACCTTGTGGGCGCTGAGCCATTACCTCGACACAAACGCCCAGTGGCGGAATCGTTACGGCGAAGCTTGGAGCATCGAGCGGATGGTCCAGATTCAAACGCGGGAGTCGGTGATTTCGGCCCCCTGTGGCGGCACCCACGGCCTGTTCGCGTTGGCTTATGCCCGCAACAAGCATTTGGCGACCGGCGGCAAAATTCGCGGCGTGTGGATGGAAGCGGATCAAAAGATCCAACGCTTTATCGAAGAAGGCCGCGTGCTGCAAAACCGTGATGGTTCGTTTTCGACCGAGTACTTCCGAGGACGCGGATTCAGTAACGAATTCAACGACCGAATCGCCCACTCGGGTCACATGTTGGAATGGCTGATGATGGCCCTGCCGCAAAGCCGTTTGAAAGAGCCGTGGGTCCGCAACGGACTGAGCCGGTTGGCAAACGATCTGGTCGAGAATCGCAAGACGGCCGCTGAATGCGGCCCGCTGTACCATGCGTTGCATTCGCTGATCTTGTATCGCTTGCGGACACGTTCGCAGGAATACGGACCGGACAAGCCGACGTTGTTGGTCAAAATGGAAAAGAAAACCGACGAGTCGCAGAAGCCGGCTGACGAGGAAAAAACAGCGGCCAAACCGACCGAGGAGAAAGCCGCTGACAAAAAATCGGCAGAGGCGAAGTCGGACAAGCCGGCAGCTCCCGCGACAGAAGTGTCTGAATCGAAAGTGACCCCGGTGGCCGCGGAAGCGCCGAAGGAATCGACTCCGGCAGTGGTCATCGAGGCGCCCGTCACCGACGAGGTTGAGGAAGAATCCACCAGCGAAGCCAAATCGGAAGAACAACCGGCGAAAGCTAACTGACAGTAGCCACGAAAAACGCATTGAGAGCGCCGTTGTCGGATCGTCCGCCAACGGCGTTTTGTTTTTTCTACAAGTAATTTCAAAACCCTCTGACGCGTCACGTAATCTCTTGTATTATAGATTCCTGAACAGGCGCAACCGGGTTTTGAAACTGGTTCAAGGCAATGTCGCTACTGGGCAGCGAGGGCCAGCGTGATTCCCTCGATCAGTGATTCGGTGGCCAGTGCGGCGAGAATCATGCCCATCACGCGCACCAGGATCGCGGCTCCGTTGTTGCCGATGGCGCGATGAATGCGTTCCGCAGCCAAGAGCATTGCGCCGGTGATCGCCAGAACGAGCAGCATCGTCACGGCAGTTGCCGCCTGTTCGACGATTTCGAATTGGTCGTTGTCCGTGGCCAACGTCACCGCCATGATCGCGCCGGGACTAGCGATTGAAGGAATGGCCAGTGGGAAGACGGCGACATCGTGCGGCTCATCTTCTTCGGTTTTCTTGGGAGCAGCGCTGCCAAAGATCATCTGCAGCCCGAAGAGGAACAGGATCGCGCTGCCAGCGATTTGGAATGAGGGAAGGCTGATGCCCATGGCGTCCAGCAGCAACTGTCCCACGATGATCGTAGCCAGCAGAATGATGGCTGAATAGGCGATGCAGCGCAAGGCAATACTCTTGCGTTGCTGGGCGGAGTATGCGGCTGTGACTCCTAGAAACAGGGAGAGGGTGCCGATCGGGTCGATTGTGGCCCACAGCATCATAAAATCGCGGATCAACTTTTCGCTCATGGGGACGATTCCCGCTTTCCGTGCTATTTGCTTTTCCTGGATTGGTTTCTAATTGACCGGATCGACATTCCGTTTCTTAATAGGAAACGTCGTGCACGACCGCAAGCGGTCGGTTTGGGGGGGCCCCACATATGTGCGGTGAATCGGTGCATTCGCAGTGTGCTCACTCTGAGCCATGAAAACGCGTGCAGTTGACGGTGAGGCTGTGGTGGGTGGGGTGATGGTCGATGGCAAGGCGTGTAGAGTTGCAACGGCCGGGGCATTTCATCCACAATGCACCTTGGCTGCCGTATGGATTCACTTCACGTGCAACGAGGATGTCGATGTCTGCGGTTCAACATATGGTTCTGGTTCAATTCAAACCGGACGTGTCAGACGAATTGATTTCGGGAATTTATCGCCAACTCGCCGAATTGCAAACCCTGATTCCGGGAATCACCGGTTTTAGTGGCGGACCGTATGCGAGCCCGGAAGGACTCAATGGCGATTATACGCACGGTTTTCTGGTGACCTTCGAAAGTCCGGCAGCGCGTGACATTTATTTGCCGCACCCGGAACACGAACGGGTCAAAGCGGCGATTTTGCCGCACGTGGTGGCTGTGGTGGCGTTTGATTATGAAGTTCGTGACTGGAGTTGATGCAGGGCATCGTCGCGACACAGGTTTTCAGAATCTACAAACTAACAAACGAGAAACAATCATGATGCGCATACGTTCTGGATTAACCGTTATTGCAATTGTGGGAGCCCTGTGCAGTGCGGTCACAGGCGAGGAGATCCGTTGGAAGCGGATTCAACTCGACGATGTGTTTCGTTCCGAAGGCGTCGCTGCCGGTGATATTAACAAAGACGGCCTGATGGACGTGGCGGCGGGGGACGTCTGGTACGAAGCTCCCGACTGGACGGTGCGTCCGTTTCGCAAAGTGGGCGAGTACAATTTTGACGGCCACTACAGCGAGAGTTTTTCCAACGAAGTGATCGACGTTAACGGCGACGGTTGGCTGGATATTGTGATCGTTGGTTTTCCCGGCAAGCCGTTCAATTGGTACGAAAACCCAAAAGGCGATTATGACGGCCATTGGAAAGCGCATGAAATTTGGCACAGCGGATGCAATGAGTCGCCGCAATTTCGTGACCTGTATGGCAACGGCAAGCCCGTGTTGTTGGTTGGTTCGCAGCCGGAAAGCCAGTTGGGGTTTTTGCCGTTGCCTGCGTCGGATAAAGCGACGGAGAAGTGGGACTTTCATGCGGTCGGTCGACCGGGCGATCCTGGCAAGAATGGTTCGCACAGGTTTTATCACGGTCTGGGCGTGGGAGACGTGAATAACGACGGTCGCAACGACGTGATGATTCCACACGGTTGGTGGGAAGCCCCGGAAAACCGGGAACAACTTCCGTGGGAATTTCACGAGTGGTCACTCTCAGTGGATGGCAAAGGCGATTCGCTGCCGGCGGCCAATATGTACGCCTATGATTTTGATCTCGACGGCGACAATGACATCGTGATGAGTTCGCCGCACGCACATGGCATTTGGTGGTTTGAAAACGTGGGCGGCAACGACGACCCGCAGTATAAGTACCACCTGATCGACGACTCGTATTCACAAACGCACGCGCTGGAGTTGGCGGATGTGAATGACGACGGACATCTGGACCTGATCACCGGCAAACGTTTCTATGCCCATAACGGACACGATCCGGGAGGCAAGGATCCGGTCGTGATGTATTGGTATGAAGTCCAACGCAAACCCAACACGCCGCCCAAATTTATTCCGCACGAAATCAAAGCGGGCCGCGACACCGGGATCGGGACGCAGTTCACCGTCAAGGATTTTAACGGCGACGGCACGCTGGATCTTATTTTGGGGAATAAAAAAGGGGTCAACGTGTTGTTGCAGGAACGCGGGAAATAACCCGTCGGCATTACTGCTTGGGTTCGACCTGCGCGGTTTGTTGTAATAAGAATGCCAACAGGTCGTTGAAGTCCTGTTCGGAAAACGCTTTTGTCAGGCCTTCGGGCATCAAAGAAGTGCGGGAGGTGAAGCGGTCATCGACCTCTTTTTGGGGGACGGTGAATTCTTCACCTTTGTTGTCGATGAGCACATAGACCGCACCTTCTTCGCGGCGGAGCAACCCGCTGACGACTTTACCGCTCTCGAGGGCCAACGTAGTCGTTTGGAAAGCCACGTCGACATTGCGGTTGGGGTCGAGCATATCTTCGATCACACGGTCGGAACCTCGATTGCCGATGCCGTCGAGTTGCGGTCCGACAACCTTGCCGAGTGTGCCGATGCGGTGGCAGATCGAGCAGTTCTTTTCGAAGACCTGCCGGCCGCGAGTGGCGTCGCCCGCTTGCGCGGCGAACGATTTTTTGCGGTGTTGAATATCCTTCTCCAGTTCCGCAGCGGCGGGGGGCAGGTCGGCGGTCAATTCGTCGATTTGCGCCGTCAGATCGGCGGATTTCAAGGCGGCTAGGCTTTGTCGCACGCTTTGGTTTTGTAGCAATTGCGGTGGCGCGTGACCTGCTTTGATCATGGTCAGTAGCGCTTCAGCTCCGGCGGCGTCGACGGCCAGCGCTTCGGCCATGGCTTCTTGAGGGCGACGGGCCAAAACGCGAATGGTTTCGGCCAATACTCTATTGATGGCAGCCGGGTCGCGACTCACGACGGTTTGGCAGATTTCGTTGCGTAGCGATTGCGGCATCGCCGGGTTGTTGATCGCCGAAACCAAGGCAGATACGCGGGTGTCGGGCGCGAGGGCAACGAGTGCGCGGGACATGTTCGCGCGGGCAGAGAAACCGGCGTCTTGGGATGCGACAATCGCCGCCAGACGCGGCTGCAGGTCTTGTAGTTGAAATTGCTCAATCAAACTCGCCGCCGCTGTTTGCCGGTCGGAGATGAGCGCTGGATCCAGGTGCGGTAATTTGACGACCGGTGGCTGAAAACGTCCCGCCGCTAACCAGGCATAGCCTCCGCCATTGAGACCGTCGACGATTTCGAGGTACCCGCGCTGACCAGCATGTTTGGAGAGATCCCATTCCTCGCGGCGGGCTACATCGTGACGGGGCGGGAGGGCTTCGGCGATCAGTGAATCATCGTCGGCGCTGCGCAGCCGAACAAAATTCTCGCGCTGGGCCGGTTTGTCCGGTACTCCCAGGTGACCACACAGGTAGAAACTGAGCTTTTCAGGAATCGCAAAGGTCGGGGAGCGGAGCACGCCGGTTGGTTGTTCGCCCCCGGCTTTGCTATCGATGAACTGGCCATCGCGTTTTCCATCCTCGGAGGGCAGGGTCCGTACGCCAAAGGCATCGGGGCTGCTGGCGAACTTGGCCAGTGGAGAAAATGTCCAGGTCGGTCCAGCGGCGAGGGTGGAATCCAACAGTTCGGTTGCAAGCTGTTCGCTCCAGGCTCGGATTTTGGGACTGACAGCGACGCCGCGTTGCTTGAGACCGGCATTGAGTGAGGTTAATAATCGCAACTGTAGGTCGACGTTGTCGGCGAATTTCTCGCGGGCCAAACCAGCAATCTTGTCGATATCCTCGGGCGGGATATAGCGTGCGGCATGTTCGAGATACTTAGCGACATCGCCTTGCGGTGACGGATTTTCAGAGATGTACCGCAGCAGGAACGAACCGGCTTGCGGCGAGGGGATTGACAGGCAGAGCGGGGCAATGCTGTGTGGCTCGTCGCCGGTCAGTTTTTGGGGCAAACCGACAAGGCTATCGGGGTCCCGCAATTGATTCCGCAGCGCCATCCGCAGAACATGTCGCAGATGATTGTCGGCTGCGGGAATGCTCGGCAGCACATCCAGCAGTGGGCGGATGTTGTCGGGATTGGGGTGTTGTCCCAATGCATCGGCGGCGGCGCGTTGGACAAACGGGTCCTGGTCGCGCAGCCCCGCAAGGGCCAGCGCGTGGTCGGCCTCGGACCACTCGGCGATTTCACTGAGGACTTTCATTGCATGCACGCGGACTTCGCGTTGCGAGTCGTTGGCGGCGCTTTCAAGTTCCTTCTGCTGCAGTGATCCGCGTCGGTGCAAGATCCACAAGGCGCGGCTGCGTAACATGGGATTCTTGGAAGTGCGGAATCGCTTGCGGACTGATGGAACGACCTGTGGAGAATCGTCGTCAGCCAGCGTGTTCATCGCCAGTGTGCGGCGTTTGAGATTGTCTTCACCCAGGGCGGTAATAAGTTCGTTGATGTTTGTCGTGAGTGGTTTCGTGGGTTTGGTCTTGGGGGCATCGTCGCCGGTGTAGGTGATTCGCCAAATGCGTCCACTTTCACGATCGCGCCCGGGGTGGTCCAGCGGGACTTCGTAGTGGCCGATGATGCGGTTGTAAAAGTCGGCGACGTAGAGCGCGCCATCCATGCCGAGTTGGACATCCACCGGGCGGAACCACGGGTCGGTGGTGGTGAGGAAATCAGGTTCTTCGTGGGCGAGGATCGTGGAGCCATGATAAACCAGCGAGTCACGATTCACGCGGCTGGTCATCACGTTGCCGGTGAAAATGTTGTTTTGAAATTCCGGCGGAAAGTGGGGCGCATCGTAGATGGCGATACCTGCAATCGCTGTGGAGCCGTGGCCGTGCTCCATCATCGGCGGCACGAAGCCCAGTCCGTCATCCGGCTTGCCGAAACTGGGGTAATAGGCGCCGCGGAGCATTTGATAAATCGGCTTGCTGTGGCAGTCGGCGGTGAACAGGTTGCCGAGTTCATCAATGACCATGCCAAACGGATTGACCTGTCCCCAGGTGTAGTGTTCGATGCGTGAACCGTCCAACCGCATGCGGTAAGTGTTGCCGGAGTTCATGGTGATCGTATGTCCGTCCGCACCACTGACGGTTGTTTCGTTGTTAAAACCGTGACAGGCATACAGCCAGCCGTCGTAGCCGCGGCGAAAAGAATTGTTCAGTCCGTGGGTGTCGCGATCGTAGGACATGGGACCAAACAACTTTTCGCGTTTGTCGGCGCGGCCGTCGCCATCGGTGTCGCGGAGCCGCCAGATGTAGGGGATGCTGAACACAATGGCGCCGTCTTTGTAGGGATAAACGCCGATCGGCACGTTGAGGTTGTCGGCAAAGGTAGTGATTTTGTCCGCGCGGCCGTCGCCATTGGTGTCCTCCAGGATCTTCACACTATCCCGGGCCTTGCGATCTTCCGGAGCAGGGTAGGGGTACTCGATCGTATTGGTGACCCACAATCGACCGCGGGCGTCAAAGGCCATGTTGAGCGGCTTGGCGATGTCCGGCTCGGCGGCAAAGAGTTGGATTTCAAAACCGGGCGGGAGGGTAAACGTTGCTTGTTCGTCAGCGGGGGATAATTTCGGCGTTGGGCGAATGTTGGAGCGAAACGGGTCTTGCGCGTCGACAGACGAATGCAAAACTGCGCCGCTGATTACGAATGCGGTGAGGAGCATCAAGCATTGTTTCGGCCGACGGACATGCTGCGAGCGGCACGCATTGGGGGGAGTCGCGAGTGGAGACATCTTGCGTATTATTTCCTGAAGAAAAGAGGAACGTCGAATTCTTTTCGGGAGGGAGGGTTTTGATAAGGAGAGTATTCGGGGCTCGATATCGTTTAGTAGAACGCAAACGATTGTGATGTTGCAAGTGGGCCGCTGAACTGCTGACTTTGCCGAGTCGATTTGCGTCTGATTGGAATGACGTATTTTCTCGCTGGTGAGGAAGGCAACCATTCGCTATGGTGTTGAATAGCACCGCACTTCTTCCGTCGTCGCACGACACTGCCAACCAACGATGAATCGAGGCAGCCCGGGTTGAGAATCGTCTGTCTGCCCCCAGACGAACTCCCTGGGCTGCCGTCGGCACAGCCGCTTTGTGCGAGCTGCCGCTCGAGTTGTTGGGTACGCTCCCGTTGGTCGCTTTCCGTCATTGCGAAAGGGTTACAGGGACGCGCTAAGCTACTGATGAGGTATGCGGTGGCTTCACAGGTCTCTGTGATTCAACATAGCGAATCGTCAGCCAAATACTCGGTACTGTGGTCCACAAACCGATTACCAGCAGTGACGGCCACTCTAACGCGACCGCATCCGCGAAAAGCGTAAACGTGCTGGCCATGGCATTGCTCCACATGCCGAAGCGTAAACAGGCCAATGGTTCGTAAAAAAACCTAAAAAAATACCGATCAAAAAACCCGTTGTTTGCCGGTTCGCTACCAGAGAGCAATTTGTTTAGAAACGTCACAGTCCAAAAAAGCCACGGTCCTGATCCGATACTAAACAACAGCACAGCAAACCCAAAACTTGTCTCCATTTCAGCGGGCGCGTTAAATGCTCCGCCGGGAACACGATGGAAGACAAACGGATATGCGGCACCTATCACAGCACTGAGGGCGAGGCTAAAAACTAGAAATGCTTGACTGGGCCAAGTGGGGGAGGGCCGGACGGCGGATGGTGCATCGTCACGTTGCACGGAGCACTGAAAATCAGGATCGATCGTCCCGTCGCGGCTGGTGCCGCAACACCAGCAGATCTCCCACTCTGATTCAATCGATTCAGCGCATTGCGGGCAGCTCCACATCGAGTGCTTTCGGGAGAAGAACCAAAGAATGACCTTGGGCGTGGACGTTTCGCACCGTGACCTGCCATGGTAACGGATCTCAGGGACGATGGGATCACCATTTCACGACACTTTTCCCGTGAAATTGAACGGTAAGCGTTCAGCTGCAGACGCCGCATCAGTCGCTCAGTTCGCACAAGGCGCGGTAGCCCAGTTTGTGGATCAGGAGGTTTTTCAGGTCGCGTGTTACGTTTGCACTGAGTATCCAAAAATACCGGCAATGCTACCTTGATTCGTCAGTCCCACTGCTAGACGAGGTAAGACGCAGCCATTAATTTCTGTTCCGTCCGGATAGGATTTCGTATCGAGATCCTGCAGAGCTTCCAGGTCGCCAATACGAACAAAACTGGCACCACTCAGGTGTGGTGAATCCTTGAAGTAAGACATCATGCTCCGCCAAGGTGCCAGATAGGATTCAAGTTCCTCTCCTACGTAGCCGTCAGCGTCAGCCATCACTTCCGACCACCACACGCCTTGCTCAACTAATGGTTCGACGGTAATTGTCACCGGCGGAAATAAAGTACCGCGAAACTTCTCTCGAATGAATTCTTCGGTGATCAAGCTCGGTACAGAATCGCCTCTATTCGCAGTGATGTAGAATTCGTTGAAGGGATCGCTGGACTCGGAACCCATGCCCACGTCGGCACCCGAAATCGCCGCGTTGGCTTCGGCGGCGATACGCTGACACAACTCCCATTCGGCGGGATCGACGTCATGTACGACAGGATCATCTCGATCAGCTATGACGCCACTGCCGTAAACGACAGTCGTTCGTGAAATGATGTTATTGGGCCATTTGGCGCCAGGTTTGCCAACGTCATAATTCTCAATGCACTCCCCAATTACCGCTAACCGCTGCGGATCTTGGTCAAAGTGTGTGATCGGTTCGCTATCCACCTGAACACTCCCTATGATTCTAGGTGCGCACGCTTCGCGCTGCGAAAGGAATTGAATGATTCGGGCAATGCCGAACGTGAGCACGGCTAACGTTTATGCGCTGGAAACGGTAACGAAGGTCATCTGCGAGCGCAGTTTAAACCCCTGAACTTTGGGAATCAACAAAAATGTTCGATTGGGTTGTTGAATTGCGTCGCTGGCAGTGCACAGCAGGTTAGTCGCGCAGTTCGCGCGAGGCGCGGTAGCCGTGTTCGATGGCGAACCAGTTGGCGTAGCGTTCGCGGGCTTCGAAATTGGTGTTGCGGTGGTCGTTGTGGTGGCCCAGTTCGTGGATCAGGATGTTGTTGAGATAAAAATCCTTGATCGCTGCTTCGGTCCAGGAGAGTCGCCACAGGTTGCCGTCGGGCGACCAGACGCCGCCGTGCATTTCGGTTTCGATCCGCTGTTGCGGAGTGGGAGGGCGGACGTAGGCTTCTTCCAACGTCTCATCGATGGGGTACAGATAGATTGCCACGCCCCATTGCATGCCGTAACAGGGAAAGAGGCTGCGTTTGCGTGTCATGCGGCTGAACTGCACGACTTCCAGTCCTTCGGTGAATTTCGCCGGCAACAATTCCAAGCGGGCGGCGACTTCTTCGGGGGTGACCGGATGCACGTATCCTTTGCCGGCGGGGTGCACGATATAGCGGGTCGACTCGCGACCGGTTGGTTCATGCCAGATTTCGGGGGCATTGAAGGCTTCAGCTCCGCGGCCGCACCGATTTCCCCGCATTTGCACACCGATGGTGATTTTGGCATCGGGTTTATGGACCTTACGCCGTGCCGCACGAATGCTTTGATTGACGCGACGCGAATTTTGCTGATTGCGTTTTGTGTTTCGCATGGACGATTTCACCACCAAGTGGCTGCCGGCGTATTCCTCCGCCGACCCACCATTTTGAGTTATGAGGGATCAACCTTTTACCTAATTCCATGCTAAAGGAGTTGAGGGGGAAACGACAGGTGTACAGCATAAGTGGTTTTCTCGTAGGTATTTGCGCATGCAAATCGCGTCCGACATTTCCAGGGCGGACTTGAAACCGGTCAAAGTGGGGGACTTGCGATGTGGGCTAATGTGAACTCGGGATTCGAGTTGCGCAGCGCCAGACATGGGAAATTGCGTTTTCAGGCAATTTTCCGTGCCGGATTTGTTCACTGCGAATTTTTAAAGTGTTTCGCAGTAACGTTTTGCGGAGAATGCCCTGTGAAGGGATACCGGTCGAAGGGGCTGTACTGGCAGGCCGCCGTTCATGTGCCGGGGAGCGTGGGGGCGTTTAGCGGTCAGCTCCGGTGAATCCAATCGCCTTTAGTTCGCCGTCACCAACAGGGACAAGGAAATCGTCCAAGGAGGAATCCGTGGATTTGAAATCAAAGACCGCCGAAGTGCCCCCTTGGCGAAAAATGTCAGCATCCTTGTCCTGGTCCTTGCGCGGCTGGTCCGACCAGTTTAAACCGTTCGTGGCACGTTTGTTCAAAAAATTGGTGAATTCGTAGTTTTGGTGGATGCGTACGGCTGCCTCTTCGCACTCGATGAATGCGTTTCTCTCAATCGCAAATCCGGGAAAGGCGATTTGTTTCAAATCTTTGAATTGCACTCCGATACGGCATCGATGGAACGAATTGTTCGTGATCCGCAAACTGCTTTCGCTCAACGTGGGGTCACTGAGGTCGATGCCAATTTCGGTTTGATCAAAAATGCACTGCTCGACTTCGATGTCATGCACCGCAGCAGCAAGTTCCAGTCCTACGCGCATGGGCCCCAGAAACCGGCAGCCGTAGAGGGTCATATTCGAGGGGGCGTCCTCTTGGGCTTTAGTGCGGGTGAGTTGTACGGCAATGCTGTCGGAAGACTTTGACTGAAATGTCAGGTCGGACAGGACAATTTCTTCATTGTGAAAGGCGCGCGGAGCATCTCCTAGAATCCCGATCTTCGTGTAGCCGCTGATTGACGAGCGTCTGATTTCGCAGCGGGGTAATACCCCCGCCATTTTGATAGCAACTTCAGAGCCGTTGGCATCGATATTGAAGCCTTCAAAGTGCAAAAAATTGACGTCCGTTTCTTTGGCGTTTCCGCCGATGACCGTGATAACTGGATCGGAACCGGTGGGGGCCAGAGTTGCCGTTCCGTCTTTGACCACGAAGTGCATACTGTGTGGATATTTTGGGGCCCCATTGCTGGAATTGTTGATGACGATCCGCTCTTCGAAGACCTGGTCGGCCGTGACGGAAAAAAGGAAACGCGCGTCACGGTGCTGGCCTAGCGGCGTTTTTGCGGCGAACGCCAGAGCAGCGGAGAAGGTCTGGAAATCTCCTTGGGGGCCAATTGTCTTGCGGACAAAATTAGGACCGGCCGGAGGCTCAGGGACTAGTTGTTCGGGCCGCTTGCCAGTGTCTTTGTCGCCGGATGGTTTGTCCGTTGTTGCCGGTCCAAAGCCGAACATGATAATTGCCACGCCGATTAGCAATGTCGAGACACTGATCGCAATGGCCAATTTGGGGCGGCGACGCATCAACGAAATTGAGCTATTGCGCAGTTGCGAAATGGTGGAAACGCTTTGAGACGTCTTGGAATCGCCCAGGACAGAAGACGTGGGGACCGCGGGGTCGGATTTGATGACATTGGTTGTCGAAGAAACCGGTGCGGCCGTCTCGCGGCTGAAGTCAAACGCATCGCTTGCCGTTTCTTCATCGTCGGCCACCGTTGCGGCAGATTCTGTTGCGGCAGATTCGTGAGGCGACTTGGCTTTGGTTGATCGCTGTGCTGAGATGGTCTCTGCTGTTTTGGGATCTTGGAAATTCGCAATGGGAATTTCCACAGTGACTGTGGAAGCTTCCGCTTCACTATCGGATAGCGACAGGTCACTGTCCGAATTGGACATGGCGGCCAAAAAGTCTGCCATCGCAGTGTCGTGAGTGCTTTGTGGCTGTGGGGCCTGTGGCTCCGCGGGAGAGGACGAATCGACCCTGCTGGGGGTATTTGTAGTGGGAGGCTTTTGGACGCGACGGCGAGAGGCGGACTTGGTGGACTTTGAAACGGCACTGTCCAGAGCAGCGGACTTCATCGTTTTCCAAGTGTCCCCACCATTTTTATTGAGCCAGCGTTTGCAGACGGTTGCGACATCCCGCACGGTTTGGAACCGATCCTCGGGTTTCTTTTGCATCATTTTTTCCACGATCGCCACGAGATGCGGTGGAGTTTCGGGGCGTTCCGCTTTGAGTGATGCAGGCTCTTTCATTTGGTGGAACATCAGCCGCTGGGCCAATGTCCCATCCGGAAACGGCGGATGTCCGAGGAGCAGAAAGTACATCGTGCAGCCCAGGCTATAGATGTCGGCGCGCGTGTCGACTTTGTGGCTGTCGAGTGCTTGTTCGGGGGAAAGGTAATCAGCGGTCCCCAAGACCTTCTCATCATATTGGAGGGTCAGTGGGTTCTCTTCCTCAGCGTGAAAAAAACGGGCCAAGCCGAGGTCCAGCATTTTGATCACGCCCCGCTCATCGACAAGCAGGTTTGCTGGTTTGATGTCGCGATGTATCAATCCGGCATCGTGGGCGTGTTCGAGACCAGCGGCGATTTGTCGTACGAATTCGACCGTCTGCACAAAATCGAGTGGGCCTTTTTGGGTGACCAACTCCTGCAAGCTTTGGCCGGCGACATATTCCATGACCAAGAAGTGCACGTTGCCTTCTTGGTTGACGTCATAAGCGCGGACGATGTTGGGGTGATCCAAAGCGGCAACCGCTTGGGATTCGCGGTGGAAGCGTTCCAGATACGAGGCATCATCCACTCGGCTTTGGGGGAGTACTTTAATCGCGACCTGCCGCCGCATCAGCGTGTGCTCAGCCAAATAGACCGAACTCATGCCGCCAGTGCCCAGCAGGGTTAACAAACGGTACTTGCCGAGAAAGAAACCGCGGTGTTTGCCTTGCAGCAGTTTTTCCGCTTGCCAGCGCGTGATCAATTCCTCTTTGACCGCTTGAATGGCAATCAGCCGGGGGCGAGTTACGTCGATGTCATTGGATTTCCATCGCGCTACGGCGGCGTCCAACTGATCGCCTTCGACCAGTCCGCTTTGCTTGAGCATTCCGATCAAGGCTTCGGCGGTAAGTATCGTGGCCATATCAAATCGTGAGGAAGTTTGTGGGCCCTGGATTGGCGCACGACTCGAACGCTACGTCCCGGCTGCCAAGCCAGCACGTTCAAGTTTAGTGGACGCCCGCATATACATCCAAAGTACCAATCCACAGACGTTGATGCTAGAGAGAACTGCACTTTTGCGGGGGAACTGCCTATACTTCGAGCGGGAAAGTGACGCTGTGGAACGGATTGTGCGGCGTGAAATAAAGTAGGGCTTGGATTCAAATGAAGTAGGAATCATGACGGATATCAAACAAAAGACCACAGCTCCAGCCGGTGAACATTCCAGGAGAGTGGTCGGCACCGTCGGGCTGTATTTGGGGGTGGCCTTGTTGGGGCTGTTATTGATTCACGCCACGTATGGGATTTCCTGGTCGATGCCCCGTTCTTGGTATCGTGATCAACCGTTGTGGGGTGCCCTGTCGTTTACATTGATCGGCATCGGTTGGTGGCTGTTGCGACAGCGCCCGGCGTCGGAAACTGTCTGGACGCCCTCCAAACCGGGACTACGTTTCAACAACGTGACGTTGTATACCCGCGTCGGCTGTCATCTCTGCGATGATTCGCTGGAGTTGTTAGAAGGCTATCGATCCTATTTGCCGCCCATCGAAGAAGTTGACATCGACGCCGACCCGCAACTGCAGGGACAATTTGATACGTGTGTTCCGGTTGTGGAAATCGACGGTAAAGTGCGGTTTCGCGGCAAAGTGGACGAGGTGTTGCTGCGGCGGCTGATCGAGGGAACTCCTCCGCACGTGATGTAGTCGTATAGAAATGCCATCCCGTAGAAGATATCAGTGCGATGAATAAATTGGGGATTTTTGTCAAGCAGCCCACCGCGGGTCGCGTGAAAACGCGGTTGGCGCGCGACATCGGCGACGAAAATGCCGCGGCACTTTACGAAGCATTTCTCCAGTCGGTCACACTGCGGTTTGCCGCGACGGGCGATCAACGGTCGCTCTGCTATGCACCGGCCGAAGCGACGCCGTATTTTGAGCAGTTGGCGGGTGCGGACTATCAATTGTGGCAGCAACCGGAGGGGGATCTGGGGGCGCGGCTGCATGGGTTCTTTGCGGAGCATCTGGTCGCTGCGGAAGATCGCGTCATTGTGATCGGTTCGGATAGCCCCACCTTGCCGGAGGAGTACATTGAGCGCGGCTTTGAGCTGTTGAACGAGGCCGATTGCGTGGTTGGCCCGGCGGCGGACGGGGGGTATTATTTGATTGGCATGCGGGGACGTCTGTTGCCTATTTTTGCTGGAATCGCCTGGAGCGGCGCGACGGTTTTGGGCCAGACTGTATCGCGGATTGTCGACGCCGGGGCGACGCTGGCGATGTTGCCGGTGTGGTACGATGTGGACACTGCGGAGGATTTGCGGCTCTTACGGGGGCATGTGCGGGCATTGCGTCATGCGCAAAGTCCGTTAAACTTGGACGCGGTCGCCCAGATTTTGGACAAATTGACGGACGACCCTTATTGACGGACAACGAAGCGTTTATCCGCGATTTTTTCAGTGGTAATACAGTATCCCCGGGCGACTCCAATTCCGGGGGGAGAGCAGCATGGCATTTGAAGTCAGCGACGAATCGTCACGGGTGCTGATCGCCGACGATAATATCCCCAACTGCGAATTGCTCGACGCCTATTTGGCGGACGAGGGGTACGAGATCGATATGGCACATGACGGTCAAGCAGCGCTCGACCGTGTGGCCGCGCAGCAGCCGGATTTGATTTTGTTAGACATCATGATGCCCAAAATGAGCGGCTACGAGGTCTGTCAACGTCTCAAAGAAAGTCCGTCGACCTGCGACATTCCGATCATCATGGTGACTGCGCTCAACGAGATGGGCGATATTGAAAAAGCGGTCAATGCGGGAGCCGATGATTTTCTCACCAAACCGGTGAATCAATTGGAATTACGAACTCGGGTGCGATCATTACTCCGCGTGCGGCATTTGACCAATGAGCGGGACCGTTTGCTGGCCTACTTGTCAGAAGTCGAGTCGGTCCGCGACAAGGCCCCCTGATCGCCGGGACCGCGATTGCATTAATGGTGTCTTATGCCGGGTGCCACTGGCGGCTTGTCCCAATCCTGTTCGGCTCGATTGTTGCTATTGTTGGGCGTGATGGCAAGGTGGCGGTGTGTTTGCTTGTTTTTTGGGGGAGGGCGTGGCTGCAAGGGCTGCGGTTGGTGGGGTGGGGAGTTGTCTCAGCGCAGCGTTGAGCGGCTCGTCATCTGCGGGGAGTCGCGGAGCGAGTGGGGTTAGACGCTTGTCGTGGCGTGCGGCGGCAAACGGTTTATGTGGGCCAGTAGTTCTTCTTCATCCGCCAAACCTTGGAAGTAATAACAAAGCATTTCATACGTCCGCAGCGTCGGCTTGCGGCCGGTCACTAGGCTGATCAGCAGGCAAGCGATGATCGCACAGTACGTTTGAATTTCGATTCCGTTGTCACAGTCGCTTAATAACTTGCGGCAGCCCAGCACATGTTTCAAAAACCGAAAGTACAATTCGATCATCCAGCGGCAGCGATAAATCAACGCAAGGATTTCCGCCGGCACGTCCAGCAAGTTCGTCACCAGTACGACGTCGTGCGTGGCGGCGGCCCGTTTGCGTCCGCCTCGTTTGGGATGCGTTTCGGCGCGAATCACAACCCGTCGCACGCGATGCTGCGGATGCTCAATCCGTCGCGACTTGGGCGAGCCGAGTTGGCCGATGGCGTCTTCCAACACTCCCGCCACCCGCGCCTCGTCGTCCAGTTCGCGAACCTCGTCAGCCGTAAACGTGCGGTCGTTGCGGATGCGGCAAACGTAGCTGCTGCCGACATCGACGATCGCGTTGAACAGCGAAAATTGTTCGTAACCGCGATCGATCACGTAACAACGGTCCGGTTCCAATTGGCTGCGCAACACGTTTTTTTCATTGGCCGGTCCTTGGCCGCTGGCGTCGGTGACTGCCGATTTGACAGGCACGCCTTTGAGGATTTCAAAGTGCGCGTGCAGCTTAAAACCGCGATCGTTGCGGGTGGCAAAACAGGCCTGCGTGATTTGCGGCAGCTTCTTCAGCAGGCTGCCGTCGACGGCGGTCAAGGTCTGCGCGAAGTCTTTCAGCCGCGGGTCGCAGTCGGCGCGTTGCGGAGCGCGCTGGAGCAGTTCACCGGCGATTTCCCGCAGCAATTCCGGGTCAAACACACGTGCCGCTTCGGACAACGAACCCAGCGAAGCCCGTTGGCAGCCCAGCAAGCGCTGCACTTTTTTGAGTTGGCTGGTTTGTTGCATGCCGCGCAGCGAAGTGACGATCGGGTTGAACATGTACAGCAGTATCAACCCGCAATACTGATCAAAAAACAAGTCGCGATTGCCCGCTTTGTCCCGTTCGCAGCCGACGGGCCGCAAGCGTTTGAGCAGCGAAGAGATTCGTTTCAGATATTTCAGTCCGGTCAAATCCGCATCGGAAACCCGCTTCGCTTTCTTCCTGGCCACAGGGCGCCTCTCCGTCAAATTGGCAGTTATGAAAGACTACCAAAGCCCATGGCGCAAATTCCGTGCCGAACAGGATTGGGCTTGTCCGCCAGTGCGTGTGTGCGTCGTTGGCCTCTGAGTTGATTCTAAAGAAGACCGTCTCCAAACCGCCACTGGCGGACGAGCCGCCAGTGGCACCCACGGAGGGGGCACTGATTTTAGCAAACGCCGGTTGAAATTGGCTGCTCGATTTCTATTGCGTTTTTTCTCTGCACCCTCGGCTTTGTCGAGGGGATTTTTTTGTACTTAACCTAATATTGTGAATTCATGTCGGAAAACCCCAGCGAAGTTGAAACCGAAACCACGATCGCAGCGGATGCGGATTCTGCGCTCGCTGCCTTGCCTGTGGTGGTGATAAAAAAACGTCGCGCGTTGCCATTTTTTTCGCGGCATCCGTGGGTTTTCACTGGAGCAATTGCGCGTGTTGAAGGTGATCCGGCTGCCGGTGCTGAAGTGCAAGTTGTCACCGATCGCGGCGAATTTATCGCACGGGGATTGTTCAATCCGCACAGCAACATCCGCGTGCGGTTGTATAGCTGGCGGGCGGATTGTGCGGTGGATGAGACATTTCTCTCCGAGCGACTCGACGCGGCGCTTGCTTTGCGGCGCGATGTTCTTGATCGAAATCAACCCGAATCAGCGTGCCGGTTGGTGGCGAGCGAAGCGGATGGACTGTCGGGCTTAACGGTCGATCGCTACGGCAAATGGCTGGTGTTGCAATTAACCAGTTTCGCACTGGCGGAGCGTCGAGATGTGATTGTACGTTTGCTCAAAGAAAAGCTCTCGCCTGCGGGGATTTTGTTGCGGACAGAGAAGGGAATCCGCGACGCTGAAGGCTTGCAGCTCTCCGACGGACTGTTGGAAGGTGAAGCGCCGCCGTCGCCGATGTTCATTGAAGAATTTGGCGTGCAGTATGGATTAGATTTACTGCAGGGACAAAAGACGGGGTTTTACCTCGACCAGCGCGACAATCGCGCAGCGTTCGCAAAATATACGGCCGGGCGCAGCGTGTTGGATTTGTTTTGCTATACGGGCGGATTTGGACTGAGCGCGATGGTCAATGGCGGCGCCCGCGGGGTGTTGGGGGCGGATGCTTCGGAAGCGGCGTTGAAAATTGCCCAGGCGAATGCCGAACTCAACGGCGTTGCCGATCGGATGGCGTTTGAAAAAGGGGATGCGTTTCGCGTGTTAGATCGACTGCGCGAAGAAGGCCAACAGTTCGGTGCCGTTGTTTTAGATCCGCCGAAGATGGCGCGGCATCGCAGCGCGGTGCCGTCGGCGCTGAAGGGTTATGCGCAATTGAATCGCGCAGCCATGGAGTTGCTGTCCCCCAATGGCATCCTAGTGACGTGCAGTTGCTCGGGACTAGTGAGCCGTGCGGACTTTGAAGCGGCATTGGCCAAGGCGGCGATTGATGCCGGGCGGAATCTGCAAATCCTAGAAACCCGCGGCCCAGCGGCCGATCATCCGGCATCGGTGTTTTGTCCGGAGAATCATTATCTGGATTGTTATATTTGCCGTGTGGAGTAGGCAGGTGCTCGGTCAAACCAAATAAGTCGGGTGCCATTGGCTAGGCCAGTGTTTCGTATTACTAACGATCAGAATCTTTGCGACACTCGCAAATCTTCAGCTTACCGCTAAAAAGATAAACCACGAAAGTAACGAAATACACGAAAGCAATGCAGAGGAAACGACAAAGACTTGCGGCGCTGAAGTAGAACTCAAGGCAAAAGTTGGATGAAAAACGTAAGTTCTTTTTCGTGTTTTTCGTTGCTTTCGTGGTTCAGATTTTCTTTTTGTTTTTTCTGTCTTTGCGTCAATAATCCGAGCTAGGCGTATCGCACACTTTGATCATTGCACTTTCAAAGCCAGTAGCACCCGCTTCTAAAAAATACACCGTGGCAAAACACTTGGCACGCGGTGTTTTTGTCGCAGCAATTGCCAGGTTGAGCGGTCGGTTGGTGTTGTGAGGCGATTGGGGGAAACGTTATGATAGTTCACGCGTATCGACGTATGTGAATGTTTCCATGCTGCAGGTTCGGGAGCGGTGATGCTCGGGTTTTATACGGGGAACGATCAAACCTGCGGCGGGGTTTCCCGGCGGGAGGCGCTTCGCATTGGCGGGATCTCCGGGCTGGGCCTGAGCCTGCCGAATTGGCTGCGGCAGCAAGCGCTGAGCGATGAGGCGTCGCGACCGAAGGATGTGAATTGCATTTTCCTGTGGCTGTTGGGTGGTCCGAGCCAGATTGAGACCTACGACCTCAAGCCGCATGCACCGGTCGAAATTCGTGGCGAGTTTCAGCCGATTCAGACGGCAACGCCGGGACTGCTGGTCAATGAGTTGATGCCCAAGTTGGCACAATCGTCGCAGTTGTATTCGGTCATTCGCTCGATGACTTCCACCGTGACGGGGCATCCGTTGGGGCATTATTATCTGAACTCTGGCCGCCAAAAATTGCCGGGGTTCACTCCCGCTGGTTTCGGCGCTGCTGTGATGCAGCAACAGCAGTCGGCAGCGGATGTTCCCGGATTTGTCCAGTTGGGAAAAACCTATCGTCCCGATGTGGGCAAGGGGGGCTACCTGGGCCGCAAGTTCGATCCCATCGAAATTCGCCAAGACCCCAATCGTGGCCCGATCGATTTGAGCAACTTCGCCCGGCCCGATGCGGTCGACATCGATCGCTTCGACGGGCGACAGCGGTTGTTGACGGCGCTGGATGCCTATCAAGAACAAGTTGAGTCGCAAGCGGCGTTTGGCGTGACCGATTCGTTTTATGAAAAGGCGTTTTCGATACTCGCCTCACCCAAGACAAAACAGGCGTTTGATCTGTCGCAAGAACCGGACAAAGTCCGCGATGCCTACGGCCGCAATCGCGTGGGGCAACGGATGTTGCTCGCGCGTCGGTTGATCGAAGCCGGGTCGCGGTTTGTGCGCGTGCAGGGGTATGCGTTCCGCGGCTACGACACGCACTTCAACCACTGGGACACGATGCGCAAGGAGTTGCCGGTCTACGACAGTGCCTATTCGGCATTGCTGGAAGATTTGCAGGATCGCGGCATGTTGGAAAACACGCTGGTGGTCACGGTCGGCGAATTCGGCCGCACGCCGGTGATCAACAAGGTACGCGGCGGCCGCGATCATTGGTCCAACTGTTTTAGTTTGACCCTCAGCGGCGGGGGAATCAAACCGGGGCAGTTGATCGGCGAAAGTGATCGCACCGGGGCCTATCCCAAGTCACGACGGCTGACCGTGCCCGATTTCGCGCGTACAATCTATCACGCACTGGGGCTGAATCCACACGACGAATTTCACACCAACGACGGCCGGCCAATCGTGGCGCTGCCGCAAGGGGAAGTGGTGCGGGAATTGGTGTAGCGGGGGCGGGGCTGATTGGTGCGGATTGAAAATTGTGCGGTAGATTTGCCGCATCGATTTTCTTAGGAAAAGAAAGGCCTCGCGCAGAGACGCCAAGACGCAGAGAGGTGTTTTGAAGGCATCAGTTGTTGTGATTATTTGAATTGGTGACTCGCGGCTTGGTTGGAAATGGGAACTATTGATTTTTTAATGCAGGGTTTAGCAGTTTCCTTTTTTCTTCTTGGCGGCTTCGCGTCTTTGCGCGAGTCTTTTTTCAGCGAGTCATCTCTCGTACGGCATCGAAAGGTGCGTCGCGACGCATCCTACGCGGTGCACTCAGTGAATTGTTGTGGACCAGCGGGCAATAGTGTGGCATACTTCCGACAGGTCGATGTCTTTTTTCCGGCATTTCCTTCAATTCTACACCCGCTCATCACAAGGAACCGCTCATGTTTGCACGTATTGCCAATGGTTGGGAGCTTGCCAAGGCCAGCCTGAATGTGTTGAGGTTGGATAAGGAATTGATGCTGTTTCCCCTGATTAGCGGGTTTTGCTGTTTGCTGGTGCTGGCCAGTTTTGCGGTGCCGTTGTGGAATACCGAATACTTTCAAGTCGTGATGGATGACCAACAGGCGCCGCAAAATCCGCTGGCCTATGTCATCATGTTCGCGTTTTATTTCGTGAACTATTTTGTGATCATTTTTTTCAACTCCGCACTCGTTGCCTGTGCGGTGCTGCGGTTTCAGGGGCAGAATCCGACGTTGTCCGACGGGCTGGGGGCGGCTTCGCGCCGGTTGCCGCAGATCTTGGGCTGGGCGTTGGTGGCCGCTTCGGTGGGGATGATCCTCAAGGTGATCGAATCGAAATCGGAACGCGTCGGGCAAATCGTGACCGGCTTGATTGGGATGGCGTGGTCGATCACGACGTTTTTTGTGGTCCCGGTGTTGGTGGTGGAAAAGGCCGATCCAATGACGGCGTTTAAACGGTCCGCGTCGATCATTCGTAAAACATGGGGCGAGGCGCTCTCGGCGAATTTTGGGATTGGCATCATCACGTTTCTGTGTTGTCTGCCTTGCTTTGCCGTCATTGCGCTGGGGGCCTATCTGATCAGCTCTGCCGGCGCCGTGGTGGGCGGAGTCGTGATTGGGATCGGGGTGTTGTCCTTGCTGTTGGTTTCGTTGATTTCGACGACGCTGGATTCGATAGTCTTGGCGGCGCTGTATCTGTATGCCGCCGACGGCACCGTGCCGCAATACTTTGACGCCGGCATGCTTTCCGGTTCGTTTGCCCGCAAATAACGGGTAACGGATTCTGCTCGGGTTCTGTCAAGTCTCACAGCGAGTTGGTGGGCGGGAATAACACTGGCTGTGTGGCAGTTGCCTTAAGTGTGGCTGTTTTGACTGGTTGGATAGGGTATGGCATTGCAAGCAGTGCAATCCTCGCCTTCGCATGCCAGAACGCAAAACAAGCAGAAAAAAACTCAATGGCTCCATGAGTTTCCAGTGGGTGGTGGGGAGAAGTACACTGTTGTAATGGCAGGTGACTCACTAGCGGCTTGATCGTTCCGCGCCACAATGCAGAGGCACCGATTCCGCTAAAAACGCTCGAGAACCGTCTCTATCTGTGGCGACTACGATTTTGGCTAAGGCGTTTGCAAAAGATTTCTCTGGCTGACATTTAAAAATAGACATTCCACTAGAAGGACTCGCCTGCATGTCATCAGCGCGCGTTCCTGGATCGCGCATAATGAAAACGGCATATCGTCCGAATGTAGATGTTGCTCGATTGCTTGCATCGGTGGCGATCGTGGTTTTTCATACTCCACAGGCGCCGATGAAGACGCTGACAATTAGTGGGCTTGCGTATTTCATCCTTTTGCTTTCGTTTTTTCCAGGTGAAAATCGTGCCAAGCCTCTGGACTTAAAAAAGAGGGCAACGCGATTGCTCGTTCCCTGGCTTGTGTGGTGCCTATTCTATGGAGTGGTGCGGCTTGCCAGCGGACCACCGATTCATTTTCAGCTCAATTCGTTACTGATTGGCCCCACAATTCATCTTTGGTTCCTCCCCTTTGCGTTATTGGGATCCGTCATTTGCAGTTGCTATCTACGAGCGACAGCTCGACTGAGCGTTGGGGCGCAGTTTGCGTTACTGATCCCATGCGTACTGCTTTCTCAGGCGATGCTGTTCATTCCCGGCGGAAACTTTGTTGCTCCATTCGGGCAATGGCTTTACTCGTTTCCGCTCATTTTTTTGGGGTTAGGGATTGGGCTTGCTGAATCAATGACGGCGCGTGCCCATGGAATCGCAGTGGCGGTGGTTGTGCTGCTTTGTCTTTTCAGCTGGATTGTTGTTGGAGAAGTTTCACATTTCATCGGCGGCATTGCGGTCCTGTTGGCGTTACCTTGGAAGCAGAAGGATTTACCGCGACTGCGGTGGCTTGCCGGGTTGAGTATGGGCATCTATTTGCTACACCCATTTTTCTTCCTTGTGGTTTACAAATTCTATCCTGGGGCTGCCTGGTATGTGTTCTCGATAATTGGATTTTTGGGAGCCTTGGTCACATCCGCAGTGCTATCGTATTGGCCGCTGAGCAATTTTCTTTGCTTTGGCGTGCCGATACGTAGAATTCAGGACCGTGATGTGGTCACGAGTTCATAAGAAACTTCCTGCAACGGCTTAAGCGTAGGCATTGGTTGGATATTCCCTGCACTGATTTGCACTTCGTGGTCAGTAAAATGAATCAGTGCTCCTGGTGGAGACTGCCATGTCGTTGACGCAACTGTAGGTGCGGCGTATTCTGGGGTGTTTGATATATCTCGGCCGCTCGAATACCTGGGTGGCGTTGCGAAGTTTTACTTGATTGAGGCCTTGTTCCTATGCGTGTTCGTTCGACGATTGGCGAGTGTTTGTTGCTCGGTTTGGCGGTTTTCTTGACGGGATGTGGAACTGCTGAAGTTCCCGAACCGGTGGCCAAACGGATTATCATATTGACGAACGGCAACTCCCCCTACTGGGATGCGGCTGCTACGGGCGCGCGTGATGCGGCAGCGGAGTTGAAGGTCGAAGAGGCGGGTCTGACCGTCATGGTCGACCGCAACGACTACGAAGTGGAAGGGCAGATCAACAAACTCAAACAGTACGCAAATTCGACCGACGTGGCTGCTGTGGGAATTTCCGTGACCGACGCAGAAAACGCAGCGATCGCAGATGAATTGCGCCACTTGCGCGAAAGCGGCATTCAGGTGGTCACAATCGATTCCGATGTCGATCGCGAAACCGCCCGCGATGCTCGCTTTGCTTATTTGGGAACCGACAATGTGCAGGGAGGCCGCGAATTGGGAGTGGCCGCCCAGGGCCTTTTGCCCAATGGTGGTGAGTATGCGACGTTCGTGGGCCTAAAGGGGGCCGCGAATGCGATCGAGCGTATCGACGGAGTTGCGGACGGCCTTGGCACTTCGATGATCTCGAAGGAAAACATGGGAGATGGCGGCAGCGCGGATACGGCTAGAAAGAACGTGCGTGATGCGCTGGACCGCAATCCGAATTTGAATCTGTTGGTCGGCATCTGGTCCTACAACACGCCGGCGATTGTCGATATCGTGAAGGAACTGGGGATCCGCGACAAAGTCAAAATCGTGGGCTTTGATGCGGAGCCACCGGCGATTGAAGCCATGGCCGATGGCATGGTGGATGTGATGGTCGTGCAAAATCCATATCAGATGGGCTATCAAGGGGTTAAATTACTCAAGGCGATGGTCGAAGAGGATCAGGCAACGATCGACGAAATTGTGCCTGGCCACGGGGGCCGAGATGGCGATTTATGTCGCACCGGGTTAAAGGTTGTTGTGCCGGATGGGACGACGTCGCTGAAGCGCGAGATGTTCGACCCCAACACAGAATTCCTTACGCTGAGTGAATTTCGCGCCTGGTTGCGTGAGCATGGGTTGAGTGGTTCATGAACCAACGGCGTGTTGTCACTCCTCCCGTCCAACCTCTCACACAGAAGCGTTTTCATGTCCCGCAATGATTCGAATTCCAGCAATTTCGCGCGCTGGCTGCAGCGGTATGGGAATGAGCTGGGGTTGCTGTTCGCCATATTGGTGGTCGTTGGGATCACTGCCGGCATGGACGATTCCTACAGGCAAAAGCCCAGCCAGAATGCGGCGGAGATCTTGCGGCAAGCGTCGCTGCTGGGGATCTTTGCATTAGGCGCTGCTACGGTGATCATCGCGGGAGGGATTGATCTTTCCAGCGGATCGGTGATCGCCTTCAGTGGGGCGATCTGCACCTCGATTATGATTGCCCTGGCACCGGTCGACGATGCCGGCAATCTGCAGACGCGAGACTTGGGCGCGGGGATTTTATGCGCAGCCGTTGTGGGAACACTGCTGGTGGCGGTGTTGATCGGCAGTTTCCATGCGTGGTTGATTACGGTGATCGGGCTGCCGCCGTTCATCGCGACATTGGCTTCGCTCGTCGGTCTGCGGTCGTTGGCGCGGGTCTTGGTGCAGGACGTAACCGCCGCTGTTACAACGCAAGGCCGCAATACGCAAATCTATGTCAACGACGCGTCCTTCCGCAGTTGGGGGAGCCGCTGGTGGATTCCGCTGGTGATCTTTCTGGTACTGAGCGGATTGATGTGGATTTTGATGAGCAAAACGGTCATCGGTCGGCATTTGTATGCGCTGGGCGGGAATGAAGAGGCGGCCAAGTTGAGCGGGATCCGTACCGATCGCTTGAAGTGGCTGGCGTATTGCGTGGGAACAGTGACCGCCGCGATCGCGGGGATTTTGTACAGCAGCTACGTCGGCATGTCGAACCCGGCGACGCAGGGAATGGGCTATGAGTTGAACGCGATTGCCGCAGCCGTGGTGGGAGGTTGTTCGTTGTCCGGTGGCATCGGCACGATCCCCGGCGTCATGCTCGGCGCTCTGTTTTTGCGGGTGGTGATCGACTCCGTGGCGAAGACCGTGAAGACGAATCCCGATGAGTTTCAGGGTTTGATTGTCGGTGCATTGGTGGTGTTGGCGGTAGCGTTCAACGAATTGCGCGACGCGGGCGCTTTAAAGAAACAATTTTTCCCCGGCGGATTGGGCGTGGTGAATATTTTCATCCTCTCGCTGCTGGGTGGCGTGATCACAGCGGTGATGTCGAGTGACCATAAGCTTGTGATCGGCGGCAGCACGGCGGTGGTGATCTTGGGGGTGTTGGCATTCAAAAAGTTTTTGGAGATGCGGTCGCGGAATTAAATGGTGGCTGCATATTAGGAATACGGCTGCCCGGGAGGGCGAAGCTCCTGCTGAGCCGCATCGTTACGAAGGACTTTGTTTGGGGAATCGTCGGAGAAAATTTTATGTTCCGGTGGCGCGCGGCTCGGGCAGAGCCTCGCCCTCCCGGGACGTTGTTTTACCAATTCATCCGTGTTTTATCCGTGTTCATCCGTGGCTAAAAAAAATCCTAACAACGACGTGCCGGTGATTGAGATCGATTGCGTGACGCAGCGGTTTCCTGGTGTTGTGGCGTTGGATGGTGTGTCGTTGGCGATTTCTGCGGGGGAGACGCATGCGATTGTGGGCGAGAACGGCGCCGGCAAATCGACGTTGATGAAGATCCTGGCGGGGATCAATTGCAATTATCAAGGAGAATTGCGGATCGCCGGGTGTGCGGTGCGGTTTGCCTCAACGCGGGATGCCGAAGCGGCTGGGGTGAGTATTATTCATCAGGAATTGAATCTGGTGGATGAATTGTCGGTAGCGGCGAATATCTTTTTGGGGCGCGAGTTACTGGCGGGGTGGGGATTTCTGGATGACCGCGCCATGCACGACAAGGCGGGGGAGTTGTTGCGGACGTTGGGATGTGAAATTCCACCCGACACGCCGGTGGCGCGGTTACGGGTGGGGGATCAGCAGTTGGTCGAAATCGCCAAGGCGCTGCTGTTGGAAAACCGGATTCTGATCATGGACGAACCGACGTCGGCGCTGACCGGTGTTGAGACGGAGCGGTTGTTTCGCGTGATCGCCGATTTGAAACAACAAGGCGTGACAATCCTGTACATCTCGCACAAGATGGAAGAAGTGTTTCAATTGGCGGACCGCATTACGGTGCTCCGTGATGGGCAGTGGATTGCGACCGTTGCTCCGGCGGAGACCAATGTGACCGCTGTGACCCATCTGATGGTGGGACGCGAAATCGATGCCGAGGCATTTGCCGCTGGCCGCGCGATTGGTGAAGAAGTCCTGCGCGTGGAGAATCTGCGTTTAGCGGTGGCAGGTTCAGTGAAACGTTGGCGGTTAGCTGATATCAGTTTTAAGTTGCATGCCGGTGAGATCCTGGGGATTGCCGGGTTGTTGGGCGCTGGGCGGACGGAGTTGTTGGAAGTGTTGTTCGGTATGGCGGAAGGGGAGACGGACGGCGAGATTTCTCTGTGCGGACGGAACGTGAACTTTTCGCATCCCCGCGAAGCACTGCAGGCGGGCATGGCGTTGGTGGCGGAGGATCGCAAACGGTTGGGGCTGTTTGAGAATGTGGACGTGGGAGCGAATATCACGTTGTCGAGCATGGAGAAATTAACCGCCGGTGGGTTCGTTTCCAGCCGCGCGGAACAGCATGCCGCGGAGGAGTCGATTGCGCAGTTGGGAATTCGGACTTCCGGTCCCGGGGCGGCGATTACGGAATTGAGTGGGGGGAATCAACAAAAATGCATCATCGCGCGGTGGTTGCGGACGCAGCCTAAGGTGTTGTTGTTGGATGACCCGACGCGAGGAATTGATGTGGGGGCCAAGGCGGAGATTTACCGGTTGGCGGATGAACTTTGCCGACAAGGGATGGGGATCATAGTAACATCGAGCGAATTGCCGGAATTATTAACGCTGTGCGACCGGATCATGGTGCTCAGCGACGGGCGTCTGACCGGTACGTTTTCCCGCGACGAGGCCACCGAGCAGAATTTGATGGAAGCGGCTACGCGGTAGCGGGCTTGAGTATTCTCGCTGAGGTGCATTGCCGCTGAGGTGAGTCATTCGACATAATAGACAACATGAACGACTCGACGACATACATTGGCCGGACACAAGTTGGCATCCTCGCAGCGATTTGCTTGGCAATCGCCGGGGCGGTGTGGATCTATTCGCCGGAACGCGAAGCGTTGCTCGCAGCGTTTTTCCGGGTGGGGATCCTGATGACCGCTTTGTGGTTCGCGGTGCCGGCCAAGGGGGCTCAACTGGTGTGGGAAAAAATTCTCCCAATCGTCGCCGGTGGCTTGGTATTGATCGTGCTTGCCAAGCGGGTGATCATTGTGGCTTTACCGTTGGCGATCGCGGTGGGTGCGGCGGCTTATATGCTGCGTCCACGGACTAAAGAAAAACCGGGCGAACGCCGGCGGTAGGTTTCCGGTTGATTGCGGGACTTCGATTGGTTATTCGAAGAATCCCGCCAAGGGTAAACAAAATCCCGGGAGGACAGTGCCGCCGTCGAGCGATTCCTCGTGGAGGACAGCCAGCGGTGCTGTTTGGGGACAGTAGACGGTTACGCATTGCTGAGCGGGATCGACGTCCCAAATCAATTGTCCACCCGCTGCAAGCCAGCGGTTTGCTTTTTCTTGTACGGCGGCGTCGCGATCTTGTGGGGAACGGACTTCGACCACCAAGTCGGGCGCACTGGGCCAATAGGCCTGTTCTGGTTCCGTGTCAGGCAGGTTTTTGACAGCAATAAAAGCGATGTCGGGGGCGAGGACCGTGTCGGGATTTTGTTGGATCAGAAATCCAGTTTCCGCGCCAAAGCAGCGTCCTAGCCGATTCTGTTCCACGTAAGCACCGATCAGCATCGACAGTCGAAACACCAACTCCCCATGTCTCCATCCGGCGGGCGACATCATGTGCAGTTCTCCCGAGATCAATTCATAGCGCGTTGAATCGTCGCAGATACGGATTAACTCATCAGCTGTGACTGGTGTGGTTGTGGCCATTTTACCACCTTCTGTTTTGCGTGCGGGGGAAGTTCCTGCACTTGCATTGTACCAGATTGCCGACGCGTGTTGACGGTCAAATCCGAGCGGGCTTGCGGGTGCCGCTGCCTTTTTGTTTGGTGGCCGAATCGCCTAGTTCGTTGCGGGCGGCGTCGGCGAGTTTCTTCAGGCGGGCGACGACTTCGGGGTGTTGGTCTTTCACGTCGGTGGTTTCGCCAATGTCATTTGCCAGATCGTATAGCGCCATTTCCGTTTTGCCGACGGTATAACCGTTCGGTTGTCCGTCTTGGCCGGGGGTGCCGGTCAGGCTGCGGAATTCATGGGGGAAATGCAATTTCCATTGCCCGCTGCGGATTGCCTGCAGGTGTTTGCCCCAATAGTAATAATAGGCTTCGTGCGGCGTTTTGGCGTTCTTCTCGCCCGACATCAGGGGCCAAATGTCTTTGCCGTCGATCGGGTGCTCGGGGAGTTCTGTCTTCGTCAAACCGGCCAGCGTGGGCAGAATGTCGATTGTGGCGGCTACTTCATCGCAGACGGTCCCGGCGGGGATTTTTCCCGGCCAGCGCATGATGCACGGTTCGCGGACGCCCCCCTCCCAGGTGGTGCCTTTGCCTTCGCGAAGCGGTCCAGCGGAGCCGCCGTGATTTCCGTACGAAAGCCACGGTCCGTTGTCCGAGGTGAAGATGACCAATGTATTGTCATCCAGGCCGTTTTTGTTGATCGCTTCTAGAATTTGCCCCACCGACCAATCGATCTCAGAAATCACGTCGCCATACCGGCCTTGCGCTGTTTTGTCTTTGTATTTGTCCGATACAAACAACGGCACATGCGGCATTGAGTGGGGTACGTACAGAAAGAAGGGCCGGTCTTTGTTTTGATCGATGAATTGAACAGCGTGTTGGGTATACGCCGTTGTCAGTTGCGTTTGGTCTGGGTTCTGCTCAATCGTTTTTGTACCGGCGATTAACGGCAACGGTGGATAGTGAGCGCCAGCCGTTGGATGGTTGGGCCACATGTCATTGGAGTAGGGGAGTCCATAGTAATCGTCGAAGCCGTGATTGGGCGGCAGGAATTGTTCGTGGTGGCCGAGATGCCATTTGCCGTAGATGGCTGTGGCATAGCCGCGTTGTTTGAGCAATTCGGGGATCAGCAGTTCATCATCGTGGATGCCGTGCTTGGTGCGGTGGCTGGGGGCGCCGAGCATGCCGATGCGATTGGGATAGCACCCGGTGAGCAGTGCGGCCCGCGATGCTCCGCAGACCGCTTGGGCGACATAAAAGTTCGTGAACCGCATGCCCTCAGCTGCCATGCGATCCAAGTGCGGCGTTTCAAATCCCTCAGCGCCGAAGCAACCAACATCGGCATAGCCTTGGTCGTCGGTGAAGATGATGACCACATTCGGCGGTCGCTGAGCCTCTTCAGCGCGGGCGCATACGGCCGTTGTGAACAAAACGGTGAGGGCACAGAAACCGCTCAGCAATGCGGGATGTCGAAGCATGGCAAAACCTTTGGGGCGCGGGAATGGGTGTCGTTGTGTATACGATTCCCATTATGAGCAATTTCCCGCGCACCGCAAAGCAATCGACTGCCGCGATCGAAATTACAGCAGACTTTCCAACAGCAAACGCATCTTCCGCATTTCAACGGCGCGGTCGATGTCGCCCAATCGCTCGGGAAGAATTTCCACCGACAGGGCCAGGTTGTAATTGTTGCGTTGGAGTTGGCTGATGATGCGGCTGTAGTCGATCTCACCCAAGCCAATGCGGACTTGCAGATTGTCCGGGAGTGTGTCGCGCAGATGCGTGTGGAACACGTATGGAAAGACTTGGTCGTACGACTGATTGGGCACCGGGCCGCAGATGTAATAGCTCGGATCGAGCGTGATTCCGACACCCGGCGTGGCTTGGCACAATTCGACGGCCGTGTGCGGATCTTCGGTCAATTGGCCGGTTTTGGTTTTGATGGAAACATGCACGCCATCGGCGCTGGCAATGCGGTGATGCGCGCGGAGGCGATCGATTTCGGCGTTGAAGGGTGTTCCCAACGGCGAAGCGGGGATCGTGATTTGTGTTAATCGGAAAAGCTGCGCCACTCGAACCAGGGCTTGGAAGTCCTCAAGTGAGACTTCGTTCTCGAGGTTGATGGCGATCGGCGTCATGCGTGTGACGTCGCGGAAACGCGCGCAAAACGACTCGGGATCTGCAATCACATGGGAAGGCTTGAGATGATCCTGCGTTTCATCCAGCCAGATTTCCACCTTGTCGTATTGCAGCTCGGCGAGCTGTTCGCAGGCATCTTCAAACGGTCGGTCCGAAAAACAGCGGGTAGACGCGGCAACAAACACTCCTGACACTCCCTTGAAATCCGGCCTCAATCTCGTAATCCATTTCACTGTAAGACGTTGCGAATTGCCATGCGGAAGGGCCGGAACGCATTGGCTTCGCTGGATGTGAATTTAGCGGAACCAGGGGAATTCTGCAAGGTCGATGGGTTCGTGTTGTCACAATGATCGGTCAATAGGCAACGATCGGTACTGTTGTGACATATGTGCTGCCGATAAAGCTTGCACACCGGATGGCCGGCTACCCGTTTCGACCCAGAACAGGCCGTCTGCGAGACCCACAGGCCGGTTAAAAAACCCGGTTGTGTGCATGTTGAAACTCAACGTGCGTTTCGACACTGCGCATGCGAGGGTTTTGATAACCAGTCAAAAACATGAAATCACGGAGGGCTTCTTAGAATGCGAAATCACGCATTATCGACAATGTTTGCAGCGCTTTCACTGTTTGTCTGTGTTGGCTGCGCGACGACGGAATCCGGTAGTGTATTCCGCGGCCAAGAGCCGTGTGGAGAATGCCAATCCTGTCAAAATGGCGGCTACGGCGGAAGCTACGGTGGAGGTTATGTCGGCGGTGGATGTCCCGGCGGATGCCAGGACGGAAGCTGTTACGGCGGCATGTGCGGAGACGATTGCTACGGCGATTGCCGGGGTGGTTGCATGGGCGGACGGATGCGCGGTTTGTGCCGATTCCCGGACAAATGGGCCGGCTCGAACGTCCATCACTACAACTCCAGCATGGTTCCGCAATGCAATGTCGGAACAGGGATGCCGATGATGGTTCAATATCCCTACTACGCGACCAAAGGTCCTGACTGCTTCTTCTATTGCGGCGACTGATTTGCCGATTTAATCAACTCGCGAGGAACCATTCAAGGATGAATGTCTGTGAAACAATGGGTTTCGCGGATAACGGCGGCAATGATTGCCCTGTTCCTCGCGTGGCACCGGAATGACGGAAACGTCGACGGTCACAAAGAAGCCAGACGATACGTTAGCCACCGCTGTCCCATTGGGGGCGGCGGTGGCTTTTTGTTTTCGTGTTCGGTTCGTCTATTCGTGGTTACGTGGGATTGCGAATGAAGATGGTGGCGATTTCATCTTCAAAGACCAGTGCCCAGTGGTCGCTGGTGCGAAGTCGCGTGATCAATGCGCTGCGGTATCTTTTGTCGATGACAACTGTCTGAACGTCGTATTGTTCTAGCCGTTGTTCCCAGTCCGCTGGTGCGCTGATCAAGGTCATGTAGTCAACCCAGACTTGCCGGGGAACTAAATGCGCGTGCGAGGCGACGAAGATGGGCCAGCGCTGCGCATGTTGGCGGCCGACCCAGGAAAGATAATCGCCCCATTCGTACGTGTTAAACATCTGCCCCGCCGGTTGCCGCTCTAACAAAAACTCAGCAGCTGCGACGGGCGTTTGCGACGAGACCGCTGCGCTGAAATCGACCGGTCGTCCGGACCAAATCAGGCGACCGAGCGGGCTGAACGTCCCTGCTATCACGATCGCCACTACGACGAAAGTTGCCCTTGCCCAGTATTGCCGAACTGTTCTGAGAGGTCGGGGGCGCGGGCTGCGCACATAGCGGTTCCAGAGTGCGCCGCCATGCAGGACAAAGACGTAGGCGGCAATCGGGGCGAACCAGACGATCATCCGTGACGTCCATACCGTGGCGACTCCCAGTCCGCCGAGCAATAGGATTTCCGCAGCTGTTGTGCGGCGGGGCGAGAAATACATCATCGGAATCAAGACGATCACAGCGACTGCGAAAATTTGTCCTTGTTGGGACGTGACGGATAGCAACTTCCATTCGGTCAGGTCACTAAGATTCGGGTTGCGCGCGAAGGTCAACACGTGGATGTAAAGTTGTGGGCCGTAGGGATTCACGAAGACCGCCAATCCACCGCACAACGTGAGTACCAACAATTGTCGCGTCTTGGTGTCGTGCGCGATGGCGGTCAGTCGTTTGCTGCGACGAACAACGTCAATGGCTCGTCCTAGCGTGAAACAGGACAGCAATCCCAGGCCCATGATGAAAGACCCGTGTAAGTTGGTCCACAACAGCATCAAGCCCGTAACAATCGCATACATTGACTCGCCGTAGTGGCGCCGTGACAGGCAGGCGAGTAACGCTAAAAAACAAACAGCGCCGGCCAGTTGTGGGCGGATGACGGGCAACTGTTGCCACTCCAGTGCGAGCCAAACAGCTGCCGCCGCCAAACTGATTATCAGGCCGCGACCATGTCGCCGACTGATCCATAGCAGCAATGCACAACAGGCGGTGATACAAGCGGCGTACAGGCATTGCAGTCCGGCTAGGCCGGCAAATTCGAAGACCTGATAGGCGATCACTTGGGAGAGCCAAGCAGAATCGACAAAGGGGACGTTCGCTGCCAGCGGCATGATCGGTTCGGTCGCGGGAATCGTTTTTTCGGTGCAGAGGATCTCACCATATTGCAGATGCCCCCACAGATCGGTATGCCACAGCGGGACGTGCGACAGCAGCACAAATATCACGCTCAGCGCCACGGTGAATAGGACTGTGCCACCCCAGATACTTTGCCAGCGGGCGGTTGACCGCAGCGGTGTCGCCGATCGGGGAGCGGGGTCGGTTTCGCTGGGCGATCGGTTCATAGGAGAGGTTGTGCGAAACGTGCGCAGGTTGCTGTCTTTGACACGGCTAAGTAGCGGTTCCCACCGCAGCGCTATCGGGATCGTCGGGATTGGGAGGCGCCAACGGTTCGTTTTGGGGATTGGGTTCGATTGGGGCAGGCACGGGGAGTGTTACCGGCTTGCCGATCTCGTATTTCTGCTGAGGATCAGTGGGAAGGGTGAAGCGAAAGCGCTGTGAGCCGGGAGCTTGGGCCAATAGCCGTTCAGCCCAGGCGGGGGCCTCGTCTTCAAACACATCGTCTAAGATTTTACGGGCCAGTTTCCGGGTTTCCGGTGTCTGGAAGAGCTGGCCCATAAAGGCGGCTTTGCGAATTGCGGCTGTGCTTGAGGGATTGTTATGGACGCCTTGCAGGATCGCAGTCCAAGCATCGTGCTGATTTCCGCTTCTAAAGTATTGCGTAGACAATTCCACCCAAGCGGGATCGAGTTGGGGGTTGATGGCGACCGCTTGGCGGAGGTGCATGATGCGGTCTTGCCGCGAAAGTAAATTGCTGGTCCCCAGATGCCAATGATAGCCGGCATTCCAAACGGGGTGGACCACGGCATACAGTCCGATGGGAATGAGTAAATGCGCGGCCAAAAAACCGGCGCGGGCTGGGACCCGCCAAGGGGTTTGCGCATAGGCGACGCGGGCGGCCAGATACCCGTATGCCAAACCGGAAAAGTGCGCTAAATTGGCGACCGGCAGAATATCGAAGTAAGTGGCCGGGATGCAGGCGACTAACCAAATCAACATGATGCGGACCACTTGGTCGGGCAACATTTCCAAGATGTATCTGTCGTGGTGACGTAGGACCAACAGATAACCGAACAGCGCACAGATCGCCCCGGACATTCCCACCGCTGCCGATCCGACGAGGAATTCCGGCAGCATAGAAACGACCAACGACGTGGTGAACAGCAAGGCCATGCGCAGGCTGCCGATGCGATATTCCACGAGTTGTCCCAAATACCACAGGCCGAGGCAGTTGAGTACCAGATGGATCAGTCCGCTGGTCATGCTGCCGCCATGGTGTAATCCGGCAATGATGACGCGCCACCACTCGCCGTCCCAAAGTTTGATCAGCCCGATTTCGACATCAGGTGTGCCGTTTTGGCCTCCCGGCATCACAAATTTCAGCGGAACGCCTAGTTGTTCTTGCGCGACACGGTAATTGTCGTCTTCGAACAATACGAGATAAAAAATCCATGCCAGCAGTCCCGAGCAAATGAAGATGATGCTCGCTGTGACTGGGGCTGCTCGAAAAATTTGTCGGACGGTGGTCCACATATAACGCGCCAAAAATAAGAGTTGCTCAAGCCGCTATCGCGCGAATCACGTTGCGCGAGCTGCTGGAGCGCATCATATGCCGTATGGAGAATTCAGGGAAGAGGGACAGCTGAAACTTAAGCGATGCAGCAGGAAGTCAGCGCCGCGGGAGGGCGAAGCTCCTGCTGAGCCGGGCGGCTTCAGCCGCCTGGATTGAGTTGCCACGGGCTCGCATCGCTTTCCCAAATTGAAGACCTATCGCTTAGGCGATGCGGAGGACTTCGGCAGCGCACAGGTCCTCGCGGCAGAGCGTTTGCAGCCCCTTATCGGCAATCAGTGGGACAAACGTCGCCTGGACGCGGCGACAATTTCGGGCCAATTCGGCCTGGAGTTGCTGCAACCGTTTTTGATAACCGGCGATTGTTTTGCGATCCAGAATGAGATCGGTTTCGGCCGCCGATTCGATGTCGACCAAACGGCGGCCTCCACTGGTGGTCGGGTTGGCTTCCCAGGCGTTCAATAGTTGCAGGACCCACAACGCGCTGGCGCCGGTGGCCAAGCGGCGGATGAGCGCCGCGGGGTCGTGGGGAAACAGAAAATCGCTGATCACGATGCGGACCGACTGGCGGGGAAGGGGGACTTGATTACTTTCTAGTAAATCGACCATCGTCGCGCGGGAATCAAACGGCAACCGCTGGATAATATCCAGTCCCTCAAGTCCGGTGCGTGTGGCGACTTGATCGGTGAGGGTGACCACCCCCGCGCGGCCTCCCAGTCGCCCGCAGAGTAGGGCGAACATCGCTGCCAATTGTTTGGCAACCAGCGGCTTAGCAGTTCCACCCGTGCGCATCGAGGCGCTGCCATCAATGAGGATTTGTGTTTGCGGGCTGATTTCTTCGCGGTACAGGCGGACCATCAAGGTGTCGCTGCGGGCATAAGCGGACCAATCGACATGGCGGATATCGTCGCCGGGGATGTATTCGCGAAATTCCTGAAACTCCAACGAACTTCCCGTACCGCGACCCAACAACTCGCCCGACCGCCCGGCGACGGGAGTGCGGGGCAGTCCGAGTTGGAAGGTGTCGACGACACGTTGGACGTCCGGATCATTTCTCACGAAATCGTAATCCTTGTCGATGATTGATAGCGACCGTTAGTTAACTGCTGGTCGACGGTTCCGGGGTGGCTGCTGTGTCCAACATTCCCGCGGTGGCTGTTGGGGCGTTGGCCAATTGAGATTGTGGGAACAGGGCCGTTTCGTCCGCAGTGGGTTCGCGAAGGAAGACGACTTCGGTGAAGCCGCGCCACATGGTGTGCACGTTGAGCAGCAGTGCGACTCCCCCCATGACCAGCAGGGCTGTCATAACTTCGTCAGCCCAGGCGAGATTGTTGTCTAGGGTCTCCAACGTATTGATGGGGTCAGACAAATAAAACAGGGGATTCGCGACGCTGCGAGAATTGCGGAAGATGTTGGCAATGTTCGGCGCCAGCCAACTGAGTGCAAACATCACGATGGCAAACGCTCGTGTCTGAGCGGGGCGAAATAAGGGTGTCGCTTTGCGTAACCAGCGCCCCAACGCGGCGGACATTCCGGCGTAAAAGACGATGTAGCAACTCAGCCCGACGGTGAATTTTGATATGTGGACCCATTTGGGGTCGTGGATGAGTTGTCCGACGGCAAATGCCAGTCCCACGAGCGCCGCCAGATGCAAAACCGCCATCAGCATCCCGCGTCCGCCTCCAGGGAGAAACGGCACGGCGAGAAATCGTAGGAGAAAACTTTTGGGGAGTTGGCTGCGTATTCGTCGTGAAAGCCCATCGGTCTCGGTGGCGGCAAACAGACAAACAGCCCCCCAAAAGACCCCCAAGAAACTGAGGACCACATAGACAGGTTCGATCATGAGGGTCGCACCGGGGGGGGTACCACTGAAGATGGCTTGATACAAGCCGACTCCCAGCCAGCCGAGCGTCAGCCAGTAGAGAGCGGAGCTGCTAAGACGGATCCCAGTACTGCGATTGTCTGATTCGAAAGTCAGTTGCGCGCGGGCGATCTGCAGGCAGAGTACGAAAGTCCCGATGTAATAGCTGGCGATGACCAAACCGCTCCAATAAATTTCTGGTTCGCTGAAATCGATGATTTCTTCGGCAACAAAATATGTCCCTAATGAAATCCCCGCGCCCATCACCCAGACGAGTTGTCCCAACAGGACCAGGGAGAGCACGACTTGTGCTTGCCGTTGACGAGCGAACGTGCTGAAGGTGAGCGACAGGAGCGACAACATCATCGAGGCGAACATCGCCAAGATCAGCACGAATATCAATGTGGGAAAATCCACGCCACGAAGCAGATAGCTGAAGGCGACAAACGGGCTGATGGCGGAGAAATAAATAAACGTTTGCACCTGCGCGCTGAGCCATTTACCCCACACAATTTGTTGCGGGGACAACGTGGTGATGTTGAGCAGTTCGTAGGTGTTGAGGTCCCGTTCGGCCAGCAGACTGCGAAAGGCGCCGAAAGGGACGACGAGCATCACCGTGAACGCTAACAGTCCGAAATAGAAGGGGAAGACGTTTTTGCCATACGGGCTGTCGTCGTTGCCGCCGACGAGCGCCATGAGCACGAACGCCGATATCAACCAGCCACCAAACAGCATGATTGCGAAGGTGGCCAGAAACTGTTTGCTTTTGAGCGCTTGGCGCGTCTCCTTGACGAGGATCGGGTTGAGACGATCACTCACCTGTTCGGCCCAGCGGCTTATTGTATCAGGTTGAGAGGCCATGGTGGTTACGAATTTCCTTGGCCCACGGCTCAGCCGCGGGCATCTGGTGTGTGACAAACGAAATTACTGTGTGATGCCTTTGGTGACGGCCATGAAGACGTCTTCGAGCGAATGGGCGCGGCCTTGGAACGAGACGACCTCAATGCCGCCTGCGATCATCGCTTTGAGAAGATTCGCCTGTTGCTGTTCATTGCCGGTGAATTCAAAGCGGGCGTTTTTATCGGCAATGCGGACCGCACCGACGTGCGGTTGTTCCAGCAACCAGCGCTGCAACTTATTGACCTCGCCGACGACGCTGACTTCTAATTCCACCGATTCATCCGGGCCGGTCCGACGATGTCCTTGCATGATGGCGTCACGGGAACCGCTGGCGAGAATTTGTCCGGCTTCGACGATTGCCGCGGAGTGGCAGATTTCAGAAAGTTCGGTGAGGATGTGGGAACTGATCAACACCGTTTTGTTCAATTCGGTCGCCAGTAGGAGAATCAGTTCTCGCAGTTCGACGCGAGCGCGGGGATCCAACCCGGCTGCCGGTTCGTCCAGGACCAGCACCTGCGGATCGTGGATCAATGTGCGGCCTAAACCGAGACGTTGTGACATACCTTTACTGAGCGTATCGATGGGTTTTTCGGCGAGTTTGCGTAATTCGGTGAAGACCAGTACCCGTTCGATGGCATCCCTGCGGGCGGCGCCGCGGAACCCATAGGCGCGGGCGAAAAAGTCGAGGTACTCCAGCACGTTGACGTTTTGGTATTTGCCGAAACTGTCAGGCATGAATCCCAGAATGCGGCGGACTTCATCCGGTTTGTCGACAACCGAGTAGCCTCCCACAAAGGCGTCGCCGGCGGTGGGGACGTCCAGCGTGGCCAGAATACGCATGGTGGTCGTTTTGCCCGCACCGTTGGGGCCGATGAAGCCCATCACCTCACCCGCATGCACCTGAAAGGAGACATCATTGACCGCCTTCAGGTTTCCAAAAAACCGATGCAGATGATGTATTTCAATCGTCGGCGTTCCCGTGGACGGTGGCGGTTCTAATGTTGCGGTTTGAGTGGATGGTTCGTTCATAAAAATATTGAGCAGAGCGAATCTTGCGGTGGAAAGAGCGGAAGCGGCGCGATGTTAATACTGTCCCCAGATGACATGGAAATCCCCTTTGGGATCGGTGTTTTCCACACCCAATTCGACACCAGGGTTTTCGCTGAGGATTGCAATATAACTGCGGTGCAAATCGGTTAGTGTCGTCGTGTTTCTGGGTTTGAGCAACCGCGAGAGCGTTCGCTCCAAATTGCCGTCGGTGTAATTCAAATTCAAGCTGTATTCGTTCGACGGGTATCCCGAATATGTCGTGATGGAAGTGCTGGAGGTCACAGGTGCGGCTCCGCTTGGTTGGATTTCAAGGGGATGCGTCGTGTACTGTCTTTTGAGCACAGAGACGACCTCAGCGGCTTTGGTGCGTTTGAGCGAATTTGAGTCTCCCGCGGGGAGTTCCGAACCTAGAAAGGTATTTCCTTCGTCATCAATGACGACCAAAGTTTCGATGTTCCATGCCAAGCCGTTGGCAACGTTGATCGTGGCGGAGTCGCTGCTGGGGGTGATTTCCAGACGGCCCCGTTCGGTGCGGCAGACCGTGGATAAAAACTGCATCGGCGTGCGAGAACGGATCCAGCCGGAAGAAAAGTGTTGGCCGTTTGTCCAATCGACCGACCCTTGCGGCGAATCCTGACCCGCTGACCAAATCGGAAACACAGCGGTGTCGGCATCGAACCGCAATCCATCCGAGGGGGCGACACCGGCGTACAGCGCGGTGCGTCCCAAGGCGACCGCTGTCTTGGTGCGTTGGTCCAGGAGGGTCACACTCCGCGTGCGCGAGGTGACGCCAAATCCGTCGGATACAGCGGCATAAGCGAACAACGCACAACTGGTCAAAAAGGCGATACTGGGAATCGTCACCACCAACAAATACAATTGTTGCCGCCGCTTGAGGAAAAAGTAATTCAACGGGCCGATCACAATCGTGAATGCCGAAATCAACACGATGAAGGCGATTTTGGGGACACCACCCACACCGGGAATTGCAAAATCTGCGAAGGATGAATCGGCTTGTCGCGTCGAGATTCCTTGCCGCGTGGTCCATCTCCACGAATCGGGAGTGAGCGAATTCATCATCCACGCCCAATCTTGCGGCGTGCCGGGAAAAGGGTTGTCGGGCATGGCGATAACGTAGCCCAGCACCTGTGGGTGAAAGGCAAATGTATTGGGGGAATTTTCCCAGTCATAATCGCCGGAGACTTCAGTGGGAGTCGTTTCAATTTCGCTCACCCCGATCCCCTGCAGCTCTTCTTCGGTGATGATTTTGATCGGTTTGCGGGCATTGATCGGGGCGTGCCGCCATGTCTCAGCGTCGGTGAGTTCTAATAACCCGCGCAGTTCCGGTACATCGGCAGCTGCCGCTCCGGTTTCGTAGACGAGCAACTTTCCACCGGTGCGGACCCAATTGTTGATGGCGGACCGTGCGCCGTCGGGGATCTTTTTCAGCGTCTCCAACGAGAGCGCCATGATGTCTAGGCCCGAGTAATCGACCGCCGATTGGGGAAGCATGATCGGATCGATGACTTGATAGTCTTCCGACGAGCTAGAGCCATACGGGCTCGTCATCCCTTTGGCCGCTGAGAGAGAGTTGGCCGCGGACGAAAACGGTTCGCAGTCGACTTTCTTTGTCGAAACCACCAACAGAGCGGGGCAATTCACCGAATCCGAGCCGTTCTCGGCAAGGCTAATCGAATCGCTGAGGTTTTTAATCACGCGACCGTTGCGGCGTACGGTGAGCTGTCCACCGGCGTAGGAACCGTATCCCGATTCGCTGACCATAGGGACAGCCATTGTAAATTGCCGGGTTTCGTTTTGACCGATCGTAATGCGTTGTTGCACGCGCGGTAGTTTGGCGTAACCGTCCGATTCAAATCGAAAGAGGAGTTCTTGCGGTTTGCCGGTGTTACGCAGGCGAATTCTTATGGGAGCGTAGCCACCGTATCGGCCCCCCGCCCAGCGCGAATCGACCGTCAACGTCAGGTCCTTGGTGGTCCGCGTGAAATCAGAGCCGGAGGCGAACAGTTGGGGTGTGCCGGTTGCCGTCAGCAGCAGGATTGCTGCATAAAAGCTGGTTCGAGCGCTCCTGGAGTTCATGCCGTCTCCTTGATCGTACCCAGTAACCCGGTCAGGCATTGCCGCCCGAGAGGTTGCCAATTTGCTTGCTCACACTGTTGGCCCTGGGGGGAGCGTGCAGGTTTTTGATTACAATGTCTCAACTGAGCTCATTCCTCAATGTAATTCGAAGATTGATGCTTAGAACCAGTTTCAAAACCGGGTTGCGCTTGTTCTCGAAACTTTCAAACCAGTGTCAGTGGGAGGCGTCAGAGGGTTTTGAAACGATTTATAGAAAATTCACCCTCTACGAGGCTGGGGATAAGTCTTCGGGCAAATCCCGGCCGACTTCGGGAACGGCGTCGAGCAGGCTTTGGATCATTTTTGCGGGGGTCCAACCTTCTAACCGGGCGGCATAATCCAAAATTAACCGATGCCCCAGGACGCTGACGGCCACTTTTTTTACTTCGTCGAAACCGACGTTCGGTTTACCCGCTAATAGTGCCGCAGCGCGCGATGTGCCGGCCAATGCGATCGCAGCCCGCGGCGAAGCACCGAATTTGACAAATTTGCGAACCGTTTCGGGAGCATCCGCACGGTCGGGATGCGTGGCGGTGACCAGCCGGGCGATGTATCCGGAAACAGCGCGGGGCAGATGGATGGCGTCGACCTTGTCAAACAGCGTCTCCAATTCCATGGCGGAGACAACCGGCGAAAGTTCCGGCGGTTGTCCGTGGCTGCGTGTGGTGATGATCTCCTGTAACGTCTCGCTGGAGACGTTATTCACACTGAGTTTGAACGTGAATCGGTCGAGCTGCGCTTCGGGGAGCGGATAGGTCCCCTCCAATTCAATGGGGTTTTGTGTCGCCAAAACAAAAAACGGCAAGGGGAGCGGATGCGTTTCTCCCAGGACAGTGACGCGGCGTTCCTGCATCGCTTCCAGCAGAGCGGATTGGGTTTTGGGGCTGGCGCGATTGATTTCGTCCGCCAATACTAAGTTGGCGAAAATCGGTCCTTTGTGAAACACCAGGCTCCGGGATCCTTGTTGGTTCTCTTCCAGAATCGGCGAACCGACAATATCACTCGGCAGCAAGTCGGGTGTGAATTGCAAGCGGCGGAAATCCAAACCGAGCAATTTGGACAACGACTTGATCAATTCGGTCTTGCCAAGTCCCGGCAACCCTTCGAGCAACATATGTCCACGGGCCATCAGCGCGATGACGACCAACTCCAACAATTCCTCCTGGCCGAGAATCGCCCGTTTCAAACCTGAGAGCAGTCGTTGTAAAGTGGCTCGCGCCTCCTCAAGCTCGTGCGGCGGCACCAAGCGTTCGCTGTCACGATCTCCGTCGACAGTAGCGTCGGCGGTTCCCACGTTTTCACGGTCCATCACGGGCGTCTCCTCTAGGTGATCATTCGCAGTCTTGTGTGTGTGTGAAATGACGGGGAAGCATTATTCGTCAAGGTTTGGAGGTATCGAAATACTTGCGGACCGCAGCGCGGTGTTTGGGGCTGAGGCGGCGTTGCACGGTGGTGGACCCAGCGGACGCCGCACTGTCGTGCGCGGCACTGCGGGGAGCAGCGGCAGCCGGATCGACATCCGGCGCGGAGGCCTTAATACTGTCGATTTCATCCTTCGCCTGTTCGCGGAATCCTTGCGGCAGGACACTCTCTTTAAATTTGACCCCTTGTTGATCCGATTCATCACCCCAAGACATCGCCGCATCGCCGCGTCCGCGATTGACACCACCGCTGCCGGGGCGGCCGTTATTGGAATTGGCGCTGCCTTGTTGTCCCGGACCTTGGCACATCCCACCTTGGCATTGCCCCCCTTCGCACTGCCCGTTTGGGCATTGGCCATTTTGGCAAGCTTTGCAATTTTTACGGATCTCTTTCAGTTTATCTTGCTCTTGTTCTAGAAACTTTCGCAGTTGTTCGAGTTGTTGTTGCCGCGCGGCGCCGCCTTTAGCCAGTTTCAGCTTTCCGTTCTTCATCAGTTTTTGCAGGTCATCTTGCATCCCTTGGGGGGCATTGGCGAGGTTGCCATTTTTGCTCAATTTGCTGAGGGCGTCGGCCAATTGTTTTTCCAACAGCAGCTTGCGCTCCAGCGTTAATTTCTCGCCGCTCAATTCGGCCCGCCGTAATTCTTCGGCCGCTTCCGTCGCTTTGGACATGTTGATTTCGGCACTTGTCATCCGCGTTTGCATTCGTTCACGGAGCGCATCCAGCGTTTCCCATTTCTCACTGGTCAAAGGTGACTGTTCGGTCTCTTCGACGAGTCGCTGGATTTCTTCTTTGAGTTTTTCCTCTTCGGCTTCTTCCAACACGGTGGTCGCTTCGAGTTCAGCCAGCAATTCCTCCAACTGTTCGGTGGCATTGCGGGCCGCTGTGTTTTTCAGCACCGGTGCGGTCGAGGCCTCTCTCAAAGGCACAAAACAGGCCGCCACGGCGAACATCAACGGCAACGCCAAATAACTGGCAAAGCGCGTGGGGCGGTATTTGGGCAGTGCCTGACGGTACTGCAGGTCCAACTTTGGCAAGCGGTCTCGCCAAAACGGATCCGGCCGTTCGGTCAGGGTCATCAATAATCCCCCGGTCCCTAGGGCCTCATCCAACAGTGCGACCGAATCGTCGCGACTGCACCAACTGCGGCGGGCATACCACCAGGCGGCGACAGCCGTGGGGACTGCACAAAGGGCGATCCATAAGACGTGCGGCCACAATTGGGGGATCAACAGTTTGACCACCAGCACAATAGTGCCGAAGCTGAAAAGAAAGACAGCGCCAAACTCAGCCGCGCGTCGGAGGAATTCTCCGATGCGCACGCGTTTGAGGAATTGATCGATCCATTTATCCGCGGAACCCATGAGCGCTCCTTGGTCTTTCGGGTGTGAACGAATTCATTGGCACTTCCCGGTCTAAGGCCGAGAGGCCGACGCCGGTTATTGTATCCGTGTCGGCGGTCGTGCGACACCCCTTTTAGGGGCAACAACGCGGTTGGTGCCGTTTTTCGTCGTGTTGGCCGTAGTCGCTTTTCCTCACGCCTCTCGCCTCAAGCCTCCCGTCAGGAGATCGCAACGGCTTTTCCCGTGGCGTGGCTTTCGGACAGCGCTTGTCGCCAGCGGGTTGACTCGGGGGTTTCTTTAGACGGCTCTGCGGGCGTCCATTCGGCTGATTCCAGGTTCGCGATACCGTGATTGCCGACGAGCGTTAATTGGATGCTGGATGACTCAACCGTGCCGCTCTCAAGAGTAGCGAACAACGTGGTACCCGACGCGCACGTGACCAAGACTGTCGCCTGTCGTTGAAGGTCACCACGCACCATCAAGCGTGCCGGCGGACTGTCGAACAATTCCCGCGCCATGCCCATGGCGGTGATACAACCGGATTGGAGGTCCGCATCAGTGCGGGATGATTTGAGGTACACACGCAACGCGACCGGCGATCCAATCTGGCCATTGGCCACCGCTTGCTGGAGCTTGGGTTGTAATTCTAGTAACGTCACCTATGCCTCCCACTGACCTGACAATTTCCGAATACGAGCATACCCGGATCCTTCGTCGCTAGCAAAGCGGCGGGCTGTCGAACTAACGCCGCGACAAAAAATTCGCCAACGCCTCTTGCCAAGGGGGCATTTCCAGGCCGGTTGCATCGGTGAGTTTTTGGCAGGACAACACACTGTAGGGGGGGCGGGCAGCGGGGGCGCCGAATTCGGCGGTTGTTATGGGGCTCAGCTCGACCTGTGTTCCCGATTGACGGAAAATCTCTGCGGCAAACTCGAACCAGGTCATGCTGCCTGAATTGGTGGCGTGATACAAACCGTATTGATCGGTTTCGATCAAGGCCGCAATAGCGCGGGCGACGTCGACCGTCCAACTGGGGGTGCAGCGTTGGTCGTTCACGACGCTTAACTGATCGCGTTCGCTGCCGAGACGTAACATGGTCTCCACAAAATTTCCCTTGCCCCGCGTTGAGGCGATTCCATACAGCCCGCAGGTGCGTATGACGAAATGCCGCGGACAAATGCTGCTGACGAATTCCTCGCCGGCGCGTTTGCTCTGGGCATAGGCGCCTTGCGGGCCGGGGGGATCGTCTTCGGTATAGGGCACCGCACGCTGCGCGTCTTGCCCGAAGACATAGTCGCTGCTGATATGGGCCAATCCAATTCCCAAATCAGCGCACGACTGCGCGAGGTTTTTCGGTCCGGTTGCGTTCACGGCATACGCAACTTCCGGTTCCTCTTCGGCTTTGTCCACCAGGTTGTAAGCGGCGCAATTGATTACGAAATCGGGTTGGATTTCTCGCAACTTGGCCGCGACGTCGTCGGGGCGGGTGATATCTAACTCCGCATGTCCCAAAGGGACCACGTCGTTTCCAAGTAAAGGGAGTAAGTCGCTGGCGAGTTGTCCCCGCGCCCCAGTCAGTGCAATTCGCATGGATGTCGTCGAGCCGAAAGAGAAGGTGATCGTTTGATTAAAATAGAATGATCCCCATTGCAGGCCAACGCAGCAAGGTCGGCGCGCGAATTGATCGTGACTACCATAGCGGATTTCGGGGGCGTTGCGTTAGCAGCAGTTTGAAAAACCAAAGCATTCGCGAGCCGGGGGCCACGACTGGCTAGTCCAGCACTGTTTTTGGTAGTTGCGCGTTTTGCACTGGCGGACAAGCCCCAATCCTGTTCGGCACGGAATTTGCGCCATGGGCTTTGGTAGTCTTTCATAACTGCCAATTTGACGGAGAGGCGCCCTGTGGCCAGGAAGAAAGCGAAGCGGGTTTCCGATGCGGATTTGACCGGACTGAAATATCTGAAACGAATCTCTTCGCTGCTCAAACGCTTGCGGCCCGTCGGCTGCGAACGGGACAAAGCGGGCAATCGCGACTTGTTTTTTGATCAGTATTGCGGGTTGATACTGCTGTACATGTTCAACCCGATCGTCACTTCGCTGCGCGGCATGCAACAAACCAGCCAACTCAAAAAAGTGCAGCGCTTGCTGGGCTGCCAACGGGCTTCGCTGGGTTCGTTGTCCGAAGCGGCACGTGTGTTTGACCCGGAATTGCTGCGGGAAATCGCCGGTGAACTGCTCCAGCGCGCTCCGCAACGCGCCGACTGCGACCCGCGGCTGAAAGACTTCGCGCAGACCTTGACCGCCGTCGACGGCAGCCTGCTGAAGAAGCTGCCGCAAATCACGCAGGCCTGTTTTGCCACCCGCAACGATCGCGGTTTTAAGCTGCACGCGCACTTTGAAATCCTCAAAGGCGTGCCTGTCAAATCGGCAGTCACCGACGCCAGCGGCCAAGGACCGGCCAATGAAAAAAACGTGTTGCGCAGCCAATTGGAACCGGATCGCTGCTACGTGATCGATCGCGGTTACGAACAATTTTCGCTGTTCAACGCGATCGTCGATGTCGGCAGCAGCTACGTTTGCCGCATCCGCAACGACCGCGCGTTTACGGCTGACGAGGTTCGCGAACTGGACGAGGAGGCGCGGGCGGCGGGCGTGTTGGAAGACGCCATCGGCCAACTCGGTTCGCCCAAATCGCGACGGATTGAGCATCCGCAGCATCGCGTGCGGCGGGTGGTGATTCGCGCCGAAACGCATCCCAAGCGAGGCGGACGCAAGCGGGCCGCTGCCACGCACGACGTCGTGCTGGTGACGAACTTGCTGGACGTGCCGGCGGAAATCATCGCGTTGATTTATCGCAGTCGCTGGATGATCGAATTGTACTTTCGGTTTTTGAAACATGTGCTGGGCTGCCGCAAGTTATTAAGCGACTGTGACAACGGAATCGAAATTCAAACGTACTGTGCGATCATCGCTTGCCTGCTGATCAGCCTAGTGACCGGCCGCAAGCCGACGCTGCGGACGTATGAAATGCTTTGTTATTACTTCCAAGGTTTGGCGGATGAAGAAGAACTACTGGCCCACATAAACCGTTTGCCGCCGCACGCCACGACAAGCGTCTAACCCCACTCGCTCCGCGACTCCCCGCAGATGACGAGCCGCTCAACGCTGCGCTGAGACAACTCCCCACCCCACCAACCGCAGCCCTTGCAGCCACGCCCTCCCCCAAAAAACAAGCAAACACACCGCCACCTTGCCATCACGCCCAACAATAGCAACAATCGAGCCGAACAGGATTGGGACAAGCCCACCAGTGGCACCCTTTTTCGGGCGGGCTGTTAGGCGGCGCGACGAATTTGGACATCGACAGCCGCTTGGCGACGCGCCCAAAGGCAGCAAGGGACTTGCGGTCGTGCTGTTTCGTTGGCAATCCATTGGTGCCACTCGAACCGCGAGATGGCTTGTTTCGGCAAGTGCAGCGAAACTGCGATTTTCCCGGCGCGTGGGCGGCGTCCTAACACCCAATTCCAGGTCCGTTGATCAGAGAGCGCGTCGGGCACCATGATCTTGGTCGTCGAACCGGGAAAACGGGAGAACAGCCGCGTATAACAGGAGGGCAGATGTCCCACTGGATTTTGGAGCTGAACAGGATCGTGCCGGACAAGGAACATCAATGATCCGCCGGCACGCAAATACCCGGCCATGTGCGCCGTCCAGCGCAAGGTGGCGTCCTCAAATAGGTCACCAGTCAGCAATTCACTGCCGTGCACGATGACGAGATCAAATTTTCCATCTTCGCCCAGTCGCTGGGCATCGTCCTTCCAGTGGTGAAATTCGACGTCTGGAAGCGTTTGGATGGCGGATTTGAGTGACAAGGCATCTTGTTCGTAGGCGGTCACTTCCAGCGAAAGCCGGTCTAAATGACGCGTGAGCTGCCCGGTCCCACAACCGATTTCCAGGACGCGGGATCCGGGTAACAATTCGTGTTCGGTCACCACATACCGTAGCAATCGCCGGGAATACCGTTCTGGCGGATCGCTGGACGCGATTTTGAGACGAGACTGGGTGGCTGGATTCACGATTTTCCCCTCTCCCTTCCGTGGAATCTGACGGGAATTTGACGACTTGCGGGCGGAGTCTATCTCAGATGGGTGAAATCGGTCAATATGAGCGTGTTGGCCGTGCAAAATGCGCTGGCGAGCAGCAATTTGAGAATTTCATGGAGTAGAAATGCAAACAGCCGGGAGTACTTTTGCGGTGGGGCAGGGACCACAAAAATCCAACATCCGGCTGTTCACGAGTTGGATTCTAGTCACATCAAATTCAGGGAGCAACCTTTTTCTACACTCTTGTTTGATGAAGCAACGGATGCGTGAGGAGTTCCTCGGTCTGCAGTGATCTCTCATGGTCAGAACGACTACAAAGCTGATTGTGGTTGATTTTGTGGTAAGAGTCGTCGAAATCTGACGCATCTGTCTATTTGTGAAGAGGTTGTGAAGATTGTGGGCAGGTCTGGATAAATGCCTCGCAGAACATGTGCGACTAGGTCAACGTGCGGTATGCGCCGAGTGCGGGTCTTCTAGGTAGTATTTCCCCTACCATGGGCAAAAAGTCCTCCTGTGGCACCAAATTCAGCATGTTGCGGCATTTTTTTCTTAGGGTATACCCTATTCCACTTAGACAGTCGGTGGATTGTTGAAAATTCGTGGAGAGCGAATGTTGCCAAATGGTTCGCCAAGGCGTATATACCAACGTCAGCGAAGAAGTTCGCACCGGGGCTGTGGCGGAACTGGCAGACGCGCTGGATTTAGGATCCAGTTCCTTCGGGAGTGCAGGTTCGATTCCTGTCAGCCCCAATTTGTTTTCTTAGAGAAGGACTTACGTCGATTTCGGCGTGAGTCCTGTTTTTGTTTGCGTCCCGGGAAAAATGCTCTCGCGGCATTTGGATGCAAACGTCGTGGCGTCGCCGTATGCGGCTGAACAGTTGGCGGCGATTGCGGTGGGGGAATTGCCGACGCGGCCTTGGTGAATTTTGGGTAGAATTATCGTTGGGCACTTGTACGCTTGGGCTGATCGAAAAAACTTAGCGATGCAGCCTCGCAAAGATCCTTGGGGATCACTGCATATTGACCTGAAGCTAAAGGCAACAATATTGACTGGTTTCCTATTGACCATTCTCGCTGAATTGTTCACTGGTGGGGCCAATGCAAAGTTGGCGGCGGCGGAGGCGTTTGACGCGCCGCCTTTGACTCCGGCGGCGCATCGTTGGCGAATGTTAGCCTTGATCTCGTTCCTGTCTGGAGCGGTCTTGCTACTGGTTGCCTCCATCATGTTTTGTATGAAACCAGAGCTTTTGCTGGATGACATCTTGGGATGGTCGGGCATTGGCTGTTTTCAATTGAGCGTGATCTGTGGTCTCCGATACGCAACGATCAATCGCCGTACACATCAATGACGCTTTCGGTTCAACGGAGACGCTTCAATCCAAGCTGATGAGGCGTCCGGGGCGATTGCTGCGATTTCTCTGATGCGTGAATTTGCGGATCAAAATTTGACTCGCCGCTGTGGTGAGGGGTAGTTTATGAGAACATTTCGAGTTGTTCGCGAAGCGACCACACGTCCGGAAATCTGGGAATTAGGTGATCATGGCCCTCAAAGATCCAGTTGCCGTTTACAACGCGGCGAAGAATACCGAAGCGCAGAACGTTTGTTTTGCCCTGCAGCAATCGGGGATCGAGGCTCACATCATTGAAGACATGTCGCCGGGGGGGATGTGGGCGTTCGGGGCGCTGCCGGAAATCCACAAGCCGCAGGTCTTTGTCGAGAAGGCCGATGTGGAGCGCGCGGTGCCGATCATTGAGGAGTTTGAGCAGACGCAACGCAAACGTCGCGGGGAGGGGAGCGATGACACTGCGGTGAGTGAGACGGTTGAAGCGGAGTGCGAGGGGTGTGGCCGGCGCATGGAGTTTCCCGCCGCTAAAATTGGGACGGTTGAGACCTGTCCGCATTGCGGTGAGTACCTCGACGTGGGCGACGACGATGATGATTTTGACTGGTCGGACGAGGAAGCTGCAGTGGACGAATGAGCCGTCATGCAGTATCGAATCTTCGGATCAAGATTTGACTCACTGTTCCGCAGTCGAGTAGCTTATGTGAACATTTCATTTGATTTGCGGTAGCAGACCGAAGTACGCGCCGCAGGCGTTCACGCGTGCGTGAGAAATTTGGTTTCCTTGAGGGCGATGTCATTGATGGCGAGGTTGGCAAGCACACATCCTTTCCACTCGACCCCTTCCACACAATAGAGACGAGCGCGAGTATGACGATTCAAGTCAGTTGCAACAATTGCGGAAAATCCTACAACGTTTCAGACAACATCGCCGGACGGCAGATTCGTTGTAAGGAGTGTGAAACGATCATCTACGTCCCCGCAGAGGAACCGATTGAGGCGGTCGAGGTTTTGGATGATGATGACGAATTCGGCGAACACGCAGCGCTGCCCCCGAGACGTCGCCGCCCGAGCGGGCCTGCCTATGAAGATCAGTCGCCGCGGCAGGGATTGAGCGGCACACAAATCGTGCTGATGGTAGTGGGAGCTGGTTTTCTGCTCTTACTGCTGGCGTGTGGGGGTGTGGCCTATATGGTGATCGAAAGAGCGCAAGAAGTCATCGCTGAGGTGCAAGAGGGAATTGAAGAGGGAATTGAGGAGATGGAAGCAGAGGCCCGGGCAGCGCGGGAACAACGTGCTGCGGAAATGGCCGAAGCTGAGTTGGCTCCCTTGGATCTCGCTGCGGTGGGATTGCCGCTGGTCATCGACATGCCCGAAGGGACGACGGTTGAAGCGGTCGAAAACTCCGATTCAGATGACGATGACGAAGATGGAACGGATTCGATGACCGTCTACTTCCATTACGGAAAGTTGATTGAATGGCAGATGAGCAAGAATTCGGAATATGAAACCGTTGAGGATCTGAAGAAATATATCCAAAATTTGTACGAACTTCCTTCCGGGAATATCGAAATATTGAATGACCAAACGGTCATTTATAATTTTGGTGATCTCGGTCCGCTTATTGGCGAAGGCCCCGTCTATGACTTTATGGCCTTGGTCAAGGTTGGCGACGATCGTCTGGTCTTCCAAGAAGCAGCTGCTGAGTATTACTCACGGGAGGAGGTCGAATACTTCGCGAATTGCATCAAGACGCTCAGGCCCCAAGACCAGTCCGTCGTAGAAACACCGTCCGATGAGGCACCGGTGAAAGAGACCACACCGGAAGAGGCACCTGAAGAGACACCGGCAGAGACTCCAGACGAAGAGGCGTCGGTCGAAGTGGGCGAGGAACAGTAACGTGGGGAGCATGCGATCTGTTCACCCCGCAGCAGCAACGGTGATGCCGTAGAACTCGGCTAGTCTTGCGATCGTGGTTTCGATGGCAGCGTCGACTGCGTCTGCGTTGAGTTTGCCGCTTTCGACGAGCAAGGTTGCCAGTTGTTCCAGTGCCGGTCGGGAGAGGGATGGCTCGAACATCAGTAAGATGCGGCGCTCGACGAGGTCGCCGAGTGTGGATGTCCATTCGTGGACAATGATCCAACGGATGACCGGCAGCGGCAGGTGGGTTCCCGGTAAGTTCTCGCCCGGCAAGCCGGGGCAAGCTTTGAGGACTTCCGCGGTTTGTGTGCCGAATAGCCGCCAGACTGCTGTGGTTTGGTCGGGGGATAAACCGGAACTTTCCGCGAGGCGAGCGATTTCAGCTTGCAGGGCTGTGGCATTGGCGGGGTAATCTTTGCCGCCGGGGACGTAGCGGTCGCGGGTGTTGGCGATGCGGGGTTGATTGATTAATTCGAGCACGCGGTCAGTGGTCTGCTCTCCGAGCGCGCGGCAGGTTGTTAATTTTCCGCCGATGAGCGTGAGGACCGGCAGTTTTCCGATTTGCTGTTCTTCGATCCAATGCCGGCGGGTGACGGCGCCGGGGGACTTGGCAGACGATTTGGGCAAGGGGCGAATTCCGCTGTAATGCAACGAGACGTCCCCGCGGGTTAAATCGACGTTTGGAAACAAATCGTTGACGGCACCGATGAGGTAGTTGATCTCGTCATCGGTGGCGTTTGCCGTTTCGGGGGGGGCATCGAACGGTTCGTCCGTTGTGCCGACCAGCACGGCATCGTCGAAGGGGAGCACGAAGACCAACCGGTTGTCGGGGGCTTCGGCGTACACTCCTTGTTCGTGCAGCGCGGCTTTGAGCCGGGGATTGTAGGTAAGGATATGGCTGCCTTTGGTGCCGGCGAACAGTTGCGGCGAATTGGCACCCAATTGCTTGAGCGTTGCATCGCCGCCGGCGCCGGTGGCGTTGATGATGAGCGAGGGTTGAATGGCGGGCGTGATTGGTTGGCCGTTCTCGAGGCTGACAATGTCAACGTGATCGGAATCAATCTCAGCGCGGTGGTAGGTGTGGATGTCGAAGCGCAGTTGTTTTTCCGCAGCAACTTGCCGAGCGTCCTCGAACAGCGCCAAGATCCAGCGTTCGGTATTGACGATCTGTCCGTCGCTGTAAGCGCACAGCCAGGGGAATTTTTGGGCATCCACCCGTGGCAAACCTTCTTCCCCGGTGTTGTGGACACTGTACTTGGGCATGGTGCGATCGCGGGCGTAGATTTGATACATTTTCAAACCGGCGCGAACCAGCCACATTCCGCGGGTCTTGTGGTTGGCGGCTGTGCCTTGATGTCGTTTGCTCCAGGAATCGGCCCAGCCTTCGAGTTTGAGAAAGCGGAGCATCGTGGGGAGCACGCCGGAGAGCCGGTTGTTGACGGGAATGCACAGGCGCAGCGGCCGGACAAATTGCGGAGCTTGGCGGAGCAGCCGCGTCCGTTCTTCGAGGGACTCCCGCACGAGGTGGAACTCACCGTATTCCAAATAGCGCAGCCCGCCATGAATGAGTCGAGAGGATTTGGAACTGGCCCCGTAAGCGATGTCGGCGGTGTCGACCACCACAACGGAAACGCCATTGAGAACCAATTCCCGCGCGCAGGCGGCACCATTGATTCCGGCTCCGAGGATCAACACAAGCGGGGCTGGTGGGCGGTCCATCGTGGGGGCTTACTGTGTTTGAGGCTGATGTGTCACTTGGTCCCGAGGGTGACCGGAATTGTAGCCTGAGTGGCGGGTGAATGGGAGCGAACATCCTTTTTTGTAAGATCAACGCAGCCGGTTCATCGCACTGCGAAGGATGAGGCTGGCGACGTTTTATCCGCGAGAGGCTGGGGTGGCCTTACTCGGCGACGTCGACAGGGACGCTGAGTGTTTCCAACCATTGTTCCAGGTGCCGGCGTAGGCCGTTGCGGTCGTCTTCGACGGATTGCCATTCTTGCTGCAATTCGGCACGCTGGAGTTCCAATTGCTGCGCTTCGTCGGCAATCAGCAGGGCTTGTTCGGTGGCTTTGCGTTGTTCCCGCTCTAATTCGTCTCGCTCGGTTTGAACGGATTCGCGTTCGGCGGCGAGTTCTTGAAGTTTCGGTTCGAAATCAGCACGGGCTTGTTGTAGTTCTTCCCGTTCACCTTCGAGTGCTGCTTGTTTGTCAGCCAACGCATCGAGGTCGCTATCGATTTGTTCGCGAATTTTCTCGAGGGCTTCGGTTTCCTCGCGTAATTCTTGTTGGCTATGTTCCAAGGCTTTACGCTGCTCGGCGAGGGAGTTCTGTTCCTCTTCGAGTTGGTGGCGAGCCTCTTGCAGTTCTTTGCGTTGGGGGTCGAGATCCGATTGGATGCGGTCCAATTCTCCCCGTTCTTCGTCGAGCTGTTGCCGGTCAGTCTGTACTTGATAGCGATCTGCCTCAAGTTTGCTCCACAGCGACTCCAACTCCGTGCGGTTGGCTTCTAAGGATTCGCGTTGTTCGCTCAATTCCTGTTGTTGTTGGGTCAGTTCTTCGTGTTGGCGAGCGAATTCTGCTTGTCGGGTTTGCAGCTCTGCTGCTTCTGCTGCGGTTTGTTCTTTGCGTTGGCCGACTTCGTGACGGGTTTGTTCGAGTTCTTCCCGCGCGGCGGTCGTCTCTTGGCGGCATTGTTCAGCGGCGGCGGCGTCTTGTTGAACTTGTTGTTGTTCTTGTTTGAGCGTTTCCCACTTTTCATCCAGCTCACGGCGTTCGGCGTCAAAACCATCGGCCCGTGCTTGGAGGTCGTGGCTTTGTTGTTCGAATTGCTCGCGCTGCGACTGGAATTCAGCAGTACGGTTTTTCAGGTCTTCTTGCTGGGTGTTGAAGGCTTCTTGGGCAGTTTGGAGTTCCTGGCGGGCGGTTTCTAGTTCGGTGCGCTGTTCGGAGAGTTGCCGCCACTGTTCTTGTTGTTCAGCGTGGGCCGCTTCGAGTCCCCGCTCTTCGTTGCGCAGGAGGCTGAGTTCTGATTCGAGACGTTTGACGTCAGCCCGTAACCGTTCGAGTTCCTGAGTCGATTGCGCGGGCTGTGGAGTTTCGACGGCCTTTGTTTGAGTCTGTTGTTTTACAGGTTTCGTGGGTTGTGGAGTGGACCGAACGGGGCTGGCTGCGGTTAAGTCTGCGGCAGGTTTCCCATGCCAACTGCGATACAGCGGTCCAAGTACGCCTTTGGTCGTCGGATCGACGGGATCTCCCAGATCGGGAAACCGGCCCAATTGCATACGTTTGAGCATTTGCCAGTCAAAGCCGGCGGCTTGAGTAACGGCCTTATCCACAGCTACGGCAGCATCGACGGCGGTGATTGCGGCGATGACGACAGCTTTGGCGATTTCAGCTTTATTTTGGCGAGCTTTGAGCAACTCCAGGGCTGCTGAGGTGGTATTGGCTGCCGCATAAGCGGCATTGGCAGCATATGCGGCTTTGTCCCCAACATTGGGCGATTCCGTCGCGGCGATCACGGCAGCGATGGCGGCTTCTTCTGCGCGTTTGACCCGTTTTTGCTCAATGGTGATACCCGATGCAAAATCGATCGCAACCGAGAGCGCTTCTTGCACGGCGGAGACGCATTTGGGGCTGTCGGGATTGTCGTCACCGAGTTGATACAAAGGAGCGACGCGTTGAGCGCAGCGGACGATGTAGGCAACGATAGCGCGAAGTGGGAGTTGTCGTAACTCTTGGGCGGTGGGAAGTCCGGCCATCGTGCGGTCGTCGACTTTCGAGTCAGGATTTGATCGAGGGTGAGGTTCTTATCCTACAAACCTAGCTTACAGATCATCCTCATGTCTCAGATCCCGCCCGGGTCGTCCAATTGTGGGACCGGTTACGCGGGCTGTAGTGAGCGTAACAGCAGCGAATCGCAATGGGGGGGGGCATGCGAGGCTAATTCAGTTTGCTGCTTAGTTCCTGGAAACGGCTTTGTTCCAAGGGGTGCAGTTGTGCTGCGGAGAACCCGGTCGCCCGTGCCTTGCGGAATGCGGTCTTGGCGGCGAATTGATCTCCGGCCAGTTGGCGGGCCTGTGCCATGTGGTAATACTTGGCCGGCGAGGCGTCTTCTTCGAGGGCAACCTTGAGGTCGTCGATTGCCAGATTGGCATTTCCCATGGCCAGATGAATCATGGCTCGCGAATCGAGCAGCATGGCATTGGGACCGGTGAGATAAATGGCGCGGTTGATCAATTCCAAGGCTTCGTCTAAATCGCGTTGATTCAGGGCTAGCAAGACGGCAAGTTCATTGAGAATGATCACGGAATTCGGTGAAGAGACGAGAGCTTGCCGATACCAACGGATTGCGGCATCGTAGTCTTGTTGTAAGTGCGCTAAATTCGCGGCTTGGAATAATAGTTGCGAAGAAGGCGGAGATTTCTCGATCTCAGCTTCAATTCGTTTGCGGAAATTCGAAATCCACTTGTCGGAATTGGGAACCTTTTTCAGCAGACCCAAACTCACTTCAGCGATTTGTTCGGGTGGGGCCAAGGTCCAGGACTTGTTGAGTAATTCCAAGGCTTGTTCGTATTCGCCGCGAAGTTTTAGCAACCTGACAAGCAGCAGCGTTTGAGCGGGATTGTCTGCCTTGGTTTGGTCCAGATACTCTTTGGATTTATCGGAGAACAGTTCGGCGTCCACGGTTCGACCGGTCCGATCCATGAATTCCGCAAAACCGAGGTAGATGAGGGCGATCTGCGACTTGGTTGCGATCGGGGGTTGATCATCGTCCGGTTGCATAGCGGATTCCAGCAATGCAATGGCTTCGTCGTTCTCACGCAGCGCCGTCAGATACCGTGCTTTGAGTTCAAGTGTTTGTAGCTTATCGGCACGTTTTGCAGCGAGTTTATCGATCAATTCGCCCACCTGGTCGAGTTCGCTGTGATTCATCAATGTGCGAATGCCGAAGGCGAGATCCGATGGGGGGCAGGCGGGATCGTTCATTAGTTGCAGAAGAATGGCCTTGGCTTGCGGCCATTCGCCGAGCGTGAGCAACAATTTGGCTAGCACCATGCGGTCTTGGGGAAGGAGTCGTCCTTCCTCATTGAGTTGCCGGTAAATGTGTAAGGCTTGGCGGCGGTTTTTGCGACTGCTTTGTCGTGCCAACAGCAAGGCTTTGAGTCGCAGGTCCGATGTGGTCTGGATTTCCTGAGCAAGGTTTTTCTCGACCAGTCGCAACGCGGATTGTGATTTTGGATACTCGCCGTTGGCTGCCAGTGCCAATGCCAATGCGCGTCGCGCTGTTGCCATCTCGGCGGCGGTCGCCTTGGATTCCTCGGAGAGGATATGGCGCAGGTGTGGTTCGGCTTCTTGCGGTTTGCGGATGCGATTGAAAAACTCAGCGATGGAAATACGCAAGTCGGCATTGTTGGGATCAAGTGCGACAGCGGCCCGATAGTATTTCTCAGCGGCTTCGATGTCGTCGTTGGCTTCGTAGATGTTGGCCAGTTCCAGGGGCTGTTTGTCGCTGGGAAACTGCTGAAGCGCTTGCTGCATGATTTTTTCAATCTCGGCAGTGCGGCCTTCAGCTTTGAGAAAATTGAGCAATGCCACCCAGGTTTCGACATGATCCGGTCCAAGATTCCAAGCGGTCTTCAGTGATATCTCAGCTTCTTTTGTTTTTTCTGCGGCGATCAATAAGTTGGCCAACCACAATTGTTCTTTATAGTTCGTGGAGTCGGGCGAAATGCTTTGCATGGCAATATAAATCGCCTGGTCATAATCCCCGGCGAATGCCAAGGCTTCGGTCGCCATGAATTGCAATTCGTCGTTGAGGGGGCGGCGGGAGTTTTTGCGATATTGATCAATGACTGCTGAGGCTTCGGGGAAATTTGATTCGGCATTGAGTCGTCTCACGAGTTCACGAATCACGCGGAGATCAGTCGAACCTTTGGCGATGGCCTCGCGATACAAATCGGTTGCTTCGTCTTGATTTCCCTCAATCGCTTGCCAATCCGCAAGACTCGCCAGAACTTTGTCGATCAAGATGAATCGGTTGCGAAGGTCGTCGAGGATTTCTTTTGCTAGATCGAGACGTTGTCGATCACCGCGACGTGCTTCGGCGATCAACAGTTGCGCGCGGGATAAGCGGACGTGGTCGCCGTTTTTACCTTCGATGCCGGCCATTTTGGCAAGGATTCCATCAGCACCTTGGATGCGTTCCAGTTTCAATGCATTGAGCGCGAGTTGGAATTGGACCAAGTAGGCTTGGAAATTTGCCGGTTCCAGTTGGGAGAATTCTTCCCAGGCGGCGAGAGCTTCGTCAATGTCGCCCAATTGTTCGTATGCGGTCGCTGCCAGTTGAAGTATGGCAGTCCGCGGCGTCGAATCGTCGTGGTGCTTGACCAGTTTTTCCAGAAACTGCCGGGCTTTATCTTTGTCGATCATCGACAGGGTCGAAAGTTGGGCCTGAACGATGCTGAGGTGCCAGCCGAATTTCTGTTCAGCTTCATTCAGTCGTTGCAGCGCCTTTTCCGGCGAACCTGACTGGGCGTCTAGGTCAGCCAACGCGACCCAAGGAGCAATCCGGTCGGGGTATCTCTGTTGCGCCTGCTGTAGAAATTGTCTGGCTGCTTTACGGTTGCCGATATACTGTTCAACCTGGGCACGAAGAATCAGCACTTCGACGAGGTCTTCACCTTGGCTGGCGGCGATATCTAGTTGCTGTTGGGCTGGGGCCCAATCACGCTGTTTGGGGGGCAGTTGCAGGTTTTTTTCAATTGCGATACGCGCCAGCAACAGGGGAACGCCGGTCGAGGAGAAGGCTTCTTTCAGTACGCTTTCTGCTTGTTTGACGCGTCCCATGCGTGCGAGTACGCCTGCCAAACCAATTCTGGCTTCAGCAGATCCGGAATTGGCATCCACCGCTTGTTGGTAGGCGATGAGTTCTTGTTTAATATGTCCCAGTTTGCCTTCGCAACGCGCTCGCAAAATTTCGATTCCGCCGGGGAACATGCGTTGCAAGGTGCGATTGGTGGCGATTTTATCGCTGGCATCAATGGCGGCTTGCCATTCCCCTTTTGCTTCGAGAATCCGGGCCTGCAAAAAACTTTTGAGTGGGCCGGGAAGGTCCTGTTCATCGATGTCGTCCAACAGGACCTGAGCGTCCTGCAATCGGCGTTGGCTGATAAGAATGTTTGCCAATGACCACCGAAATTGAACGTTGTCTTTGGAGTTTTTGATCGCGTCGGTTAATCTTTGAATTGCCGCTTCGGACTGCCCGGAGACTAAATCTAAATTCGCCAATGCTTCGATGAGGATGGCGCGTTGTTGCTCGTTTTGGTCCGTTGAGGCTTTATCCGTTTCAGGAACATCACTGACTTGCTTGAGGGCGTTCTCTAAATTTTCACGCACATCCTGAACTTCGAAGCTGTGGATTTGTCCGAGAGATTTGGATTCCGAAGAAATCAAGGCTGCGACTAAGAGCAAAATGTCCGAGTTGTCGGGCGCTTTTTCGTAGGCGGTCCGGGCGTCGCGAATCGCAGCTTGGAGGTTGCCCGCATCGAGGTAGAATTTCGCGCGGGCTGCATAAGCCTCGGCCAGGTTCGGGCGGATCTGCACCAGTTTTTTGAGAACGTCTTCTGCCTCAGCGCGTTCGCCTTGTCGGGACAATAATGTCGCCAGTCGTTGGCGGGCTTCGACATTTCCCGGGTCAATACGAATGGCGTAGCGATAGGCGAGAATCGCGCCTTTGGGGTCGGGTAAAATTTCGAAACAAGCAGCACGCAACAAATACAACTCCAGCAGGTCCTGCTGAACTTCGTCAAACGATTCGTCGTCTGGTTTAATTTCTCGCAGGTTATCGATCAGCACGTCCAAGTCGTAGGCGGCTTGGGTCAGGCTTTGTTCGGTATAAGGAGGGGCACCAATCAGCAGGTCGACCCGTTTGCGCCTTAGATCGTCACGGCCGGGAACTTTGGCGAGCACCGCACTGAGTTGGGCATAGGCATTTTGTTTTCTCGCCGGAGTATCAGCGGATTCTAGCAACAGCAACGTCATCCGAATCCGGGTGTCGATGTCATCGGGTTTAAACCGCAGATATCCCGCCAGATTCGAGGCTGCCTTAACGAGGTTTCCCTCAGCCTCGTTTTGGTCGGCGCGTTCTAACAATGCAGTCCCCATCCGCTGCATCTGAAACGCATGCACTCCCATTACGAGAAATGGCAAGACGATCAAAATTGCGGCGAGGACGATCAGCAGCCTGTAGTTGACCCGGAGCACAAAGTTTTGCGATGGCTGCATGCGGTCCGCTTCACCCTCAGGGCGAATGACCTCGCAGGCGTCATCCCCTTGGCTCGGCAGCATCACGCCGTCAGGGGTTTGAATTGGGAATTGTCCACGCTTCCGCATAAGTCAACGATCGTTGTGTATCTGACGTTGTTGTTGCTGAGGGCGAAACATCGGCCTGAAAACAACTGACTGAAAAAATTTCGCTCGCCTAATTGCCCGGCATGCGACTTCAATTCCGTCGGTGATCCCTAGGTCAAGGAGCCCTGACGGAACTCGCTTAAACGGAACGCCTATTCCGCACAGGGATTCCTGTACACTCTATATACGTTCAATCGTCTTTGGATCGTGGGGTTTCGTCGGAATTGCGGCGTTTTGGCGAACAAAACGTTCCATCAGGAGTATCAAACGGAGTATAGGCGAAGTCAATAACAATGCGTTTAATCAGCGGCAATCCGAGATTCGTTTCAACCATTTTTTCTGGCAGCGCAAGCCTGTGGTGCTGTTGCCAATCGGAAACATGATGCCTTTTTGCAACGTGCCGCTAGTCTGAGGTCGGGAGCAAATCTCCCAGTTCGGCGGCCAGGCGGCAGATTAAATCCCACTCGGCGTGCCCTGGGGTCAAATCCTTGGCGGTGGAAACCGCTAAAACCCCGTTGATTGTGCCGTTGGACAATGTGGGGACGGCCAATGAACGCCGTGCTGCGAAACGGGCCAGCCAGGTGGCGGAGGTTTCCAACACCGTTGCCTGAGTATCGAGGTCCGCCAAAGCGGGAGCAGCGGTTTGTACCGCTTTCACAATACCCAGTCCTGTTTCGTTCAGCGGCACATGTTTTGTCGCTGCGGCAAAGGCATCGTGTGTTTCCGCCGGCATGTCGTCGACCGTACAGAATCCGATCTGCAGGAGCGTATCGTCTTGCCGACGCCAAAGTCCCACGGCTCTGCCGGATGTGGCTGTCAATATGGCCCGCAGAGCATCGAGCGGAGGGGTACCCGCGTGCAGGTCTTTTTGGAACGCGGAAAGAATCGGGTTCAAATCAGATGATTGTTCCATGGCGAGCAGTCATTTCTTAAACGTTGTAAGGTCCGTCGATTGAGTACCTTGGGAAGTGTTGACGACAAGCTCAACAACATCCAGAAGGCCCGCAGCAGTCGCCGTCCTGCAACTGAGGCAAACTGCCCAGAGCATTGTCGGGGGCATTTTTTGTGTCACTGGGAGGACGGAGTTCATTCTGACAACAGTCAAATGCGGTGGCCTCGTCCAGGGGAATTTCGACCTGTGGCTCGATGGCCGTGCACTGATCTGCGTAGGGAGACTGATTGTAGATGTTGAAGGTCTTATCGCAAACCGCCATCCGTTTTCCGCGCTGGAGCGTATTGCCGTCGTCGTCGACCACCATCTTCCAGGGGCCGTTATAGATGACCGCTTGTTGGCGATCGAGGCAGGGGCCCGCTTTGCCTTGAAAGGCGCGGACGGTGAGGCTGCGAAATTCAATGCCTTCGATCACGCGCCAAGGCGCTTGTTGGCGTTCGATGATCTCGATGCCGTAAAAGCCGGCTTGTTCGAAAGCTTCCAGAAATTCGTCTTCGCGAAAAGCGCCACTGAGGCAGCCGCTCCACAGTTCGGGGTCTTGTTTGAGATGCTCTGGGACCGTTTCGTCGCTGACAATATCACTAATCACCGCCCGTCCACCCCGACGGAGCACGCGATGAATCTCGGCGAATAGTTGGTGCCGGTCCTCGTTGCGCACCAGATTGAGCACGCAATTGGAAACGACCACATCGATGGAATCGTCGTCGATCAAGGGAGCTGTCTCGCGCAGGTGCTGCGCCTGCTCTTGCGCCTGCAGCCAGTCGCTACTGCTGTTGACCTGATGGGATTTGAGGTGGTCATCGAGCAGGTCGAGGTTCAATTGCAGGTCTTGAATGCGGCCTTTGCGAAATTCGACGTTGTGGTAACCCAAGGTGTCGCCAATGGGCTTGCGATGGCGTCGCGCCAAATCGAGCATGGTGTCGTTGCAGTCGACGCCGATCACCCGGCCGGTGGGGCCGACGACTTGGGAGGCGATGTAACAGATCTTGCCTCCGCCCGAACCGAGGTCCAACACTGTCTCCCCCGGCTGCACATGCCGCGAGGGGTCGCCGCAGCCGTAATCGCGATCGATGATTTCCTGCGGAATGATTTTCAGGTATTCCGCATTGTAGTCGACCGCACAACATAGTTGCGGTTCGGCAGCTTCGGCAGCGGCCCCGTAACGGGCGCGGACGGCGGCTTCGACATTGAGCGGGGTCGCGTTGGGGGAATCGGGTATCGTTTGTGACATGGTTGGATGACTCCTGTGGCTGACGGCTGAGGATCAGGATTGGGCGGCGCGTTGAATTTGTAAGCCGAGCACGGCCGGCGATTCAGTGCGTCAGTTCACATTGGAAAGTCGCTATCGAGGGAGTGTTAATGGTTTTCTTTGGCTTTGCCTTGCTGGTAGAGTGCTTCCATTTCGTCGAGGGTTGCTTCGCGAATGTCGCGGCCGACTGTTGTCAATTGGTCTTCGATGTAACGAAACCGTGCGGTGAATTTTGCATTGCTTTTTCGCAGCGCTTGTTCGGGGTCGATCTTCCACCGTCGCGCAATGTTTGCGACCACGAACAACAGGTCACCCAGTTCGTTTTCAATCCGCGATTGTTGAGCGGCATCGCTGATCGGTTCGTCGGTTTCGACTTGTCCGGCGACCGAAGCGGGCACGTCGGGCACTTCGCCGTCGGGAAAAAGTTCGTCTGCCAATTCGCTGATCTCTTCGCGGAGTTTATCAAACAGCATTTCTCGCCGGGGCCAATCAAACCCGACCTTGGCGGCTTTGCTGGAGAGTTTTTTGGTATGGGCCAATGCGGGCAATGCGGGGGGGATTCCTGACAACGCTGACGGCCGCTGTTTTTCTTGACCTTTCGCATGGTCCCAGTGCCGGTGCACATCCTCGGGAGTCTCGGCTTGTGCATCGCTGAAGACATGCGGGTGCCGTCGAATCAGTTTTTCCGTAATTCGTTCGATAACGGGAATCAAATCAAAGCGGCGCTCGTCGGCGGCTATCTGCGCGTCGAGGACGACTTGCAATAAAACGTCTCCCAATTCCTCGATGATCAATTCATCATCGCCTGAATCAATCGCTTCGAGCAGTTCGTAGGTTTCCTCAAGGGTGTAGGGCTTGATCGATTCGAGAGTTTGTTGGCGATCCCATGGGCAACCGGTAGGGCTGCGCAAACGGGCGACGACTTCCACCAGTTGGACAAAGACCTCACTGAGCTTTTGTGACTCCGGGGGGATACCCATCTCTGACGGCGGATCAGAAGGTGTTTTCTCAGTGTGCGGCATAGTGGAAACGAAATCTGAAAAGCGGAGGGGCAATGATGACGATGGTGATTACACTTGGGTCATTTCTAAGTAGTGGCGGTGGCGTTGTAAAGTTCGCCAGGAATGCCCTTTGGCAAATGGTGACCGCGACGATATGATGCGGTTGGGGTTGTCGAGAAGAATACTGAACAACTCAACCACCTGCACGAGGAGTCGTTGTGAAAAAGGTTGGCCGAACATTGTTGTCGCGTGAGGTGTTGGTCCCGGTCATTGTTACCTTTGGGGCGGTGAGCATCGTGGCTGCTTGGGGGTGGGCGGATGAGGCTGCTCAAATCGAGAAAAAAGAAATGGCCTTGCTGAAAACGTTCAACAAAGAGTTCGTGCACATCACGCCAGGCAAGGGGAAGTTTCCTGAATCGTTCTCGATGGGAAGCGAGACGGGTGAGGCAACGGAGCGTCCGGTGCGGAAGGTGACGTTCAAATACGATTTTTGGATGGCCAAATACGAAGTGCCGCAAGATCTTTACGAAGCTGTCATGGGAGAGAATCCCAGTCGGTGGAAAGGTCCGCGGAATTCTGTCGAGATGATGGACATTCAACAGGCTGTTGAATTCTGTCGCCGGGCGACGAAAAAAATGCGTGCTGCCCAATTGCTGAAACCGGACGAAGAGATCCGACTTCCGAGTGAAGCGGAGTGGGAATATTGCTGCCGAGCGGGGACAACGACCGCCTATAGCTTTGGGGAGAGTGCCACGGCCGACGGAGACGTCGACAATCAGGCCTCGGAGTTGAGTGCGTATGCTTGGCACACGGGAAATGCGGCGGGCAACGACCCCCCAGTCGGCGCGCTAAAACCCAATGCGTGGGGCCTGTACGATATGCATGGCTACCTGTGGGAATTCGTCAGCGACAGTTGGAGCGATGATTATTCGGCGGCCCCGACAGACGGAAAAAGTCATGCCCCACAGCGTGCGTTGGGCAAAGACGGGCAGGTTGTGATGCGTGGTGGGTCTTGGAAAGATCGCTACGAAGAACTGAGAAGCAGCGTTCGAAAAAAGGGGGCGAACAGTATGAAAGACGATGCTGTTGGGTTTCGTTGCGTGAAAGATCGCGTCAAACCTTAATTTCCTCTCGAAATCGATATTGTGAATATTCCAAATTTGTGGCCATTTTGACGTTACTTTCCGTCGCAAGTTGTTTACGCTTGCCTCTTAACGGTGATGTGCGCACGCGCAACAGCGACGTGCATTCGCTCAGGCGAGGGGGAGTGGCTCCTTCGGTTGAGCAACAGACCACCGCGAGCCGCTCGTATAGATAACCCAACAACTCCGGTTTTTGGTTTCCTGCCAGTGGTTGTCGACCAACGACATGATTTCGCTACGTAGAGTCCGGTTGCCCGAGAGATGCCTAGCCATTTCGCCGGCAACCACAAAGTTCATCAGGATGTAGTTATGAATTCGGAACAGTCCACTTCAAGTCACAATCCCATTACCAATCAGACGCCCGTGGACGAACCAGCTGAGGCTGGCGTCGAGCAAACGCCTGCTGACAGCGAGGAGTCATCGCTCTCTACGGCACCGCCCGAGACGGGACGGACTGAACCGGAAACTCCGGCTGTGGCCGCCGGCTCCCCAGAGGAGACAAAGCCCGCCGCCGAAGCGACCGAGGCTGCTTCCAGTACACCGGAGCCGCCCGCAGAAACTGCAGCACCCGAAACAAAAGCCGAGGCTACTGAAACGCCGGTTGCAGCATCAACCGGTGATGCGACGAGTGCGGAGCCAGCCGCGCGGCCGCGAGTGAAACTGAATCCGACCGTCGATCCGTCGATGGCGGTGGCGATTCCCAGTCCATCGCTTGCCGATTCCCGACCGTCGAAGCCCTCCACCGAGGCAGAGCCGACTGGTGAAGAGGCGGCTGCAGTGGCTGAAGCACAAGCCGTTCAGTCGACACCTCCTCCGCCCGCAACCCCCTCAGCCGATCCGGTGTCGCTCCCTCCGGCAAACGTCGACTTGGATGCGGATGTCGAAGCGGAACTTGCCGCTGCCTTAGCCAGCGAAAAACCGACTGAGGCCCCCAAGGTTGTAGCGACTGAAGGTGGGGAAACGTCGGAACCGGTGACTGAAGAAGATCTGGAGCCGGGCACAAAACTCAAAGGCCGGGTGCAGTCGATCCAAAAGGACAGCATTTTGCTCGACGTCGGTTTTCGTTCGTCTGCCATGATTCAACTGCGGCAGTTCGAAGGGCGAAAACAACCGCAACTGGGCCAGGAACTGGAAATCGTCATCGATCGTTTCGACGCCGCTGACGGTTTGTTGCTGGCGAGTCTGCCGCGGATGGCGCGCTCTGCCGGCAATTGGGATGAAGTCTCGGTCGGGCAGATCGTGGACTGTTTGGTCAAAAAATCAAACAAAGGCGGGCTGGAAGTCACCGTCAGCAACCTACGGGGATTCATGCCGGCCAGCCAAGTCGACTTGGGTTTTGTGGAGAGCTTGGACGAATACGTTGGCCAAAAGCTGACCGTGAAGATCATTGAAGTCAAACCTGAGAAACGAAATCTCGTGGTCAGCCGTCGCGCCTACATGCAGGCCGAACGCGAAGAAGTCGCTCAGGACCTATGGAAGACACTGGAGGCGGGGCAAACGCATTCCGGCACGGTCAAGACCGTCAAGGATTATGGGGCGTTCGTCGACATCGGCGGGATTGATGGCTTGTTGCACGTGGCTGAGATGAGTTGGACGCGGGTCAATCATCCTCGCGACATTCTCAAAGTCGGACAACAACTCGAAGTGCAGTTGATTTCGGTCGATGCCGAGAAAAAGAAAATCAGCCTGAGCCTCAAGCAGTTGAAGAAAAATCCCTGGGACGACTGCGTGCAGCGGTATCCCGTGGAGTCGATTGTGCAGGGCAAAGTGACCAACATCACCAATTTCGGCGCCTTTATCGAAATTGAGGAGGGCGTCGAAGGGTTGATTCACATCAGCGAAATCGACTATCGCCGCATCAACAAGGTGTCGGATGTCTTGAAGGAAGGGCAGGAAGTGGAGGCCAAGGTTGTTTCCATTGATGGGGAACGCAAGCGGATTGGCCTGTCGATGAAAGCCCTCAAGGCCAAACCGGAACCGGTGAAAAAACCGAAGGACGAGGATCTCTCACCCAGCGGCGGCGAAGCGTACCAACGCAAACGCAAAGGTCCGCTCAAGGGAGGCACGGGCGGCAGCAGTGGCCCGTTGTTCGGTTGATCGGCGACAGGCAGTCCTGCGGTGTTGCGTAGGTCGCTGATGGCGGATTACGACAGTCCATGTTGAACGATCTTACAGGTTGTTGAACGTCGGAAATCATGCGGCCACCTTGCTGGACAAGGAGCGCCGTGCACGACAGCAAGCTGTCGGTTTGGGGACTTACGTTCTGACATCCGCTAATCTGTGTTTGATCTGTGATGGTCCACTTGATTCGACAGGCTAAAGGAGACACGCCCCGTGACCACGCTACTCGACCGGTTCTTGCGCTATGTACGGATTGATACGCAAGCTGATGAAACCAGCGACACTTCGCCCAGCACGAGCAAACAACTGACATTGTCGCGGCTGCTGGCCGAGGAATGTGAGGCGATCGGGCTGGCAGACGTTTCCTGCGACAAGTTCGGCAACGTGATGGCCACAATTCCCGCGACTGTGGATCACGATGCTCCGATGATCGTCTGGGTGGCACATGTCGACACGTCACCCGAATTCACGGCTGAGAACGTCAAACCGATTGTGCACGAGAATTATTCCGGCGGCGATATCGTGCTGCCGGGCGATACGACGCAAGTAATTCGCGTGGAGGACAATCCGGTTTTGCGGGAGTTGATCGGTTCAACGATCATCACAACCGACGGGACGACGTTGTTAGGAGCGGACGACAAAGCCGGGGTGGCGGTGATTATGACGGCGGCGGCGTGGCTGATTGGCGATAATACCTTGCCGCGGGGGCCGGTGCGGGTTTGTTTTACCTGCGACGAAGAGATCGGGCGGGGGACGGAGAACCTGGACCTGGAAAAACTGGGCGGGGTCTGCGGTTATACGCTCGACGGTGAAGGGCGGGGGATGATCGACAACGAGACCTTCTCGGCCGATCAAGCGGTGATTACCGTGACGGGCGTGAACACGCATCCTTCGAAGGGCAAAGGGGTGATGGTCAATGCGATTCGGATTTTGAGCCGCTTTATCGCCGCCTTGCCGACCGATTGGCTGAGTCCGGAAACGACCGACGACCGCGACGGGTTTTTGCATCCGTATGTCTTCGAAGGGGGCGTAGCGCAATCGACGGCGCGGATTATTCTGCGGGATTTTGATACGGCGAAATTGGCGGAGTATGCGGAGTTGTTGGAGGAGATTGCCGAGCCGCTGCGGGAAGAATTTCCAGAAGCCAAGATCGACGTGGCGATTTCGCAGCAGTATCGCAACATGGCCGACGGTTTGAAAACCGAGCCGCGGGCGGTTGCCAAAGCGGTCGAAGCGATGCAAGCGGTGGGGATCGATCCGCTGCTGAGCATCATTCGCGGTGGCACGGATGGCTCACTGTTAACCGCACAGGGCTTGCCGACACCGAACCTCTCCACCGGCCAACACAACCCGCACTCGCCACGGGAATGGGCGAGTCTGGACGAGATGCAAACGGCAGCAGATGTGTTGATCAAACTGGCTGAGGCGTGGAGCACGGAGCGGGTTTGAGCTGAATGCAGCAGAGCCGTAATCGAATCTGACCGTTCATTTCTTAGCCACAGATTGAACACGGATCAAACATAGATTTTCCGTCGGGACTCAAGATCATCCCAAACCGACGGCTTGCCGTCGCAGTGTGCGTTCCGTGCCAGACGACGCGCCGGTGTATTAGCAGCGGTCATTCCTAAGCCGGTTGATCCTGGTTCCTTTTCTTTGCGCCCTTGGCGGCTTGGCGTGAGGATTCTTTTTTGTGCTATTGGGAATATCGGAGATCGAAGAGGCCGGTGAAAGTCCTCCTCGGCTGATGCTGATCATGGTATTTGCTGGGTGCCTCAGTTGGGCAGGGATTGCATTCGATCAAAACGTGTTGAACTGGGAGGAATGGGCTGTCTCTGTTCTGATTGCTCTTGACGCATATCGCGGATTGTCTTAAATCCACGCGGCGATTTGGGATGGGCTCTCCCGTTCAAGGCTTTAAGGAGTATGACTCGGTGAATGCAGTTGCAAAAGAAGTGTGGACGCGAATGCCGGTTTTTGTAAGACGATTCCTGCATTCGACCAAAGCCGATCTGCTCGCGAGACGCTCGCAAAATCAACAAGTCGGTGTCGCGAAGAATAGGAACTGGCAGAAATTTTTCTCCGACCAGCTATCCGGCACAGGGTTGGAGATCGGAGCGCTGCACCAACCGATGCTGACCCATGATCGGATGCAGGTCGACTATATCGATCGTCTGACCACAGCGGAGTTGCGGCTACAGTACCCCGAACTCAACGAGTTGCCGTTGGTTGAGCCAAACCTGATTGGTGATGGGGAAACGTTGGCGAACGTGGCCGATGACAGCTACGATTTTCTGATTGCCTCGCATGTTATCGAACACATGAAAAACCCGCTGGGCTCTTTGGAGCAATGGTGCCGCGTGGTCAAGCCGGGAGGGAAAGTTTATCTCGCGATTCCGGACAAACGGGCGACCTTTGATGTGAATCGCACGCGGACCTCGCTGGCGCATCTGATCTTGGATTACCAGCGTCCCTCAGCAGATCGTGACTACGAACACTACCTCGACTACGCAAACCTGGTGAATCACACCAGTGGTGACGCAGCGATTGCAGAGGCTGACCGACTTTGGGCAATCGACTATAGCATCCATTTCCATGTCTTCGTTCCTGAGGACATCACGGAACTGGTGAATTGGTTTTCCGCTCACGTCGCGCCGGTCAAAATTCTGACAGGGCCGGTGATGAATGCCGGCAGCCACGAATTCCACATGCTGCTTCAAGTGGACTGAATTTGGGCTTGCGCTGCACGACGAAAAAAGCCTCACGCCAAGCTGCAAAGCTCTTAGCGCGGTAGAACCGTAACCCAACAGGGCCGTTCATTTCTTAGCCACAGATTGAACACGGATTTCCGGACGTGAGTCTGGATCATCCCAAACCGACGGCTTGCCGTCGCATTGTGCGTTCCGTGCCGGACGACGCGTCGGTGTATTGGTGGCGGTTCATCTCAGTTCTTTTCTTTGCGGCCTTTGCGGCTTGGCGTGAGGATTCTTTTCTGCGCTTTTGGGTTTGACCGAAATCGATGAAGATGGACCCGCCGTAAACGGCGGGCCTAATACCGCTGCGCGGCGAACGCCGGTAAACCGGCGTTTTGCACATCCCGGCCATTCTGGTCACTGACCGGTGATCACTCGCATTCGTTGTGTTCGGAGCCTTCGGACCGGCGGTTGCCAGACGGTCGGTCCTCAGCAACGAACAAACCTGCGTAGAAATCGTCTGTCGCGACCCCTAAATAGTCGGTTTGGGTGATCGGCCTAGCGACTTTAATCCTCGGCGATTACCTCCACGCCCGATAGGACGGCCTTGTGGGGGCCGGTGGTCTTTAAGCCGATGGTGAGGGTTTCTTCGATGGGGATGCCGTGGAACTCGCGTATTACGGCACGTTGGGGGCCCTCAGCGGCGGCGGTGATGTCGAAGTCTTTGAGAACCGTTGAGTCCTGTAATGTGACATCGAATTGTCGCTGGCCCGGTTGCATTGTGGAATCGGGCTCGGTGAAGAAGAGTCGCACGGTGTAGGGCCGGATGGCGACTTTCTCTTTCTTAGGGGCACTGTCCCCAAGATCCAAGACCAACTGCGGGGCTCCCTGTTTGTCGCGGTCGCGAGCCTTGGCGACGTGGCTGCCTGAGCCTTCGATGAGAAAGGCAACGGCGTTGCCCGGTTTCCAGTCAGGACCGTCGACGATTTCCTGCAGTAGGGCCGTTAAATCGGCGGTGCGTTGATCGGGGCCGGTGTCTCCCTCTTTGAGCCATGGTTTGGGCTTCCAATTGACTTGGGCCTTCGTTCGCTTGCGGGAGGAGAGGTTGTCTGGTTTTGTTGTGAATTCCGCAGCGTTGGCGGTGGCTTCGGCGGTGATGGTCATATCGGCTGCGGCGCTGGAAGGCTCATCGACCTTGAATTGAATGTAAGCGGACTTAATTTTGGTGCCGCGGGGGATGGGGACCTTCTGGAAACGAATCCCAACTGTTTGGCTGCTGCTATCTTCAACCAATTCCAGGTCGCTGCTTCCCAGCGAGACGTCACCGTTCGAGGCTTCTTCAGCATCGTCGCTGTCCTGTTTGACTGGGACTTGCAGTCCGCCTTGCTCATCCTGTTTTGGCGTGAGATGGATCACAATGTCTTGCGCACCGGTAACTCCCGAAGCGGCAACCCAGGGTTGCTCACCGTCGATTCGCGATGCGTGGTGTCGGAAATACTGGATGTCTCCGTTGACGCTGACATCGATATTCGGAGAGGGGCCGCCCACACTGGGGAACTCCATCCACAGCGTGTCGTTATCAGCGCGACGATCGCCCGGCGCTCCGAAATTAATACCGACTTGTTTAACACGGTTGCCATCATAGGCGAAGTCATTGTGCGTCCAGATTTCCAGCCCCGGCATGTGCACCATCGCCAGGGAGGTTTGGTTTTGGAAGGAACAGCGGCAGGTGCGGGTGTAATCGGGAGCGTTGAGCAAACCACCGGCGGCGATCAAGTTGGACGTGCAGCCCGATTTGAATCCGCCGAAGTGTCCCGTCCCGCCATCGGTGGTGAGATCAAAAAACGCAGCCGCCGAAGAGCGGAAGGTGATCAAATTCTCGCTGGCGATGGGGTAGTTGCACCCCTTGGTCGAGGAGAACGTCCATTCCGCTTTTTGACCGGTGATGGGGTCCGTACGATACCGGACATCGCCGGTGAGTAGACTATACATTTTTCCGCCGGCGATAATGTCCTCGCCATGCAGGATCGGTGGAGTGGAATATTTCAGCGGCTTGTCCCAGACGACCTCACCAGTTTTCGCCTTGTAGGCGATCATTCTCGATCCATCTTCGGAGCGGACTGTGTCATTTGAGGGGCGGGTTGATTGCAACATGAGACCGTGCTCCTGGGAGCAACTCAGCCAGGTGCCGAAGACATTTTCGTTGGTCTGCCACAGCGGTTCGCCCGTTTGCAGGTCGTAGGCGGTCAACTTGTAGGTTTCGGGCTTGGCTTGTCCGCGGCGGCGGAGTTTCTCTTCCAAGTTGGGGGGCAATTTGTCTAAGCAATACAAGACACCGTCCATGGCTGTGATGGCGTTGTGCAAAAATCCGTGTTGGGCGTTGGCTTGCCAGCGAATTTTTCCGGTTTGCCGATCCATGACCACCAGAGCAGCGCTGGCCGATTTATCGTAATCGGTGAACCGCCACTTGCTGCGACGTTTGTCACTTTGGTCGTGCGGCATATTGAGCTTCTTGGAGAAGTCGGCAAAGCCGGCTCCGGCGATGAGTGCATCTCCGTCGACTCCCAAATAACCCCAGCTTTCCGCCGACTCGCCATCTGCATTTTTGGGAAGCGGAATGGAAGAGACGGTTGATCCATCGCGGGCATCCAACACTCGGATAAATTTCCCTTCGATGATGTAGATTTTGTCCTCAGTCGCGATAAAGTTCGTGCCTCGCGCATTGGAACCGGGAATGTGGACTTGATTGTATTCAGTGCTCAGCGGTGTGTTTTTGTAGGTCTGGTCAAAAAACGTACCGTAGGTGCCGAGGTTTTTGAGCAGGGTTTTCCAGATCACGCGGCCAGTGTAAACGTCACGGGCGCTTAAGCTGTCCATGCCTTGGATGTAGAGCCGTCCACCGATGATCTGTTCCGGGGGGCCGTGTCCGTGACGGGGGAGGACGTCCATGTTGGAACTGCCGCCGAACCACAAAATCCCCAAAGGCAGTTTGACGAGCTTGTCGTCGGATTTGATCGTGTTGCGGATATTGCCGTATTGGTGTGTCCAATCGCCCGCACCGGGGAGTGCCCCTTTACGGGTGACAATGCTGATGTCTCCCATCCGTCCATGGTGTACGCCTTCTAAACCGGCCTGCTCGATCAACTTTTTGTTCGCTTCGGATTCACCCACGAACAACGCTCGGCCCCCGTAGGGACGCAGGCTTTCAAAAACCGTTTTGAGTGTTTCTGGATCGTCGACACGAATGCCGGTGGTGAATGATGAGAAGTAAGGGGGCACATCGAAGCTGTCGACCTCGCCGACGTGCAAGGCGATACGACTACCGTAAAGTCCGGCATCATCCAACCGTCGTCGTAGTTTTTCGACGACTTCGGCATCGGGGCTGACACCGACAATGTTAAAGTCTGTTTGCCGCGCAAATGCTTCGAGCGTATCGTCATCCTGCACGCCGTACATGACCGCATACCCACTGGGATCGTCGGTAGCATGCAGGGTTTCTTTGACGAATTCTTCGGTTTGCTCATCCAGTTTGTTCTCAGTCGGCTTATCAGCAATAACGACTGGCTGGGCGACCTCGTCGGCACCGAATGCCATGATCTTGCCGTCGAGCGTGACTGCGAATAGGCGGTCGTCGGCGGCGATGAGTCGTTTGACATCGCCCTCGACCGGGATGCGGCCGACGATTTGTTGAGGCTCGCCGTTTTTGGGGAGTTGAATGATGGTGATGCCATCTTTGCCGGCGGCGTACAGCCGATCGCCGGCGCGGATCATGTCGTTGTTGGCATCGGCTTCGAGTTCCCAGGCGGCATTGCCGGGAGCATCGAGCGTGCGTTTGATGATGGAGTCGCCGCAATAATAATAGCCATCGTCGGAAACAACGGGTTGTTTGCCTTTGCTGCGTCCCAGGGAGTTTCCGGTTTTGATATCGAAGCGGGAGTATTCGTCATCGCGTTCGTGGCCGAAAAAGATATCGTCGTTGGCGAATGCCCAGGACCCTCCGGACTTGCCGTATTTGGCAAGATGGAAGTATTCAAAACGGCCGGTCTCCCGGTCGAACACGGCGGGGATCGAGCGTCCGCCGGGGATGATCAACTTGTCCTCGGTGGCTACCAAGCAGCCTTGGGGAGCGACGCCGGCAAACGCGGGATAGTTGTGAGGTTGTTGTAGGTAATCCGCGCCGGTGCCGTCATTGACCCATTGGATCTGGCCGGTTTCGGCATCGAGGGCGTAGATGAATGTTCCCATGAAGGGCCAAATGCTGGCAGCGAAATAGACTGTCCCTTCGCGAAGCACCGGAGCGCCGCGTGCGGGCCACGTGGAGATCAATCGTTCATTGCCCAGGATGCGGCGATCGGAGGGGCCGCCGCGGAATTTCCAGATTTCTTCGCCGGTCTCGGCACTTACGCAATACAAAAATCCATCGTCGCTGACAAAATAGACTTTGCCATCTTCCGCTGCTGGAGGAAATCGCACCGGGCCGTCGACATAGACTCGCCATTTTTCCGCACCGGTTTTGGTGTCGAGCGCGACGACTTTGTCGCTGTCGTTGAATCCGATGTAGAGTGTGTCCCCCAGAACGATCGGTTCAAATACCCGATCGTATTTCATCAGGTCTTGATTGAGTGGATCGTCCCAGACTGTGATGCGAGGCGAGTACTCTCGGACCCATTGCAACTGCAGGTCGGTCGGCAGTTCGTGTGGCGATGAGGCGGTGCGTCCGGCATCGTAACGAAACATCGGCCAATCGCCGGCGGTTAGGTTCGTGGGCGCGGCCATGAACAAGGTGACGACGAGTGTCAGTTGAGCAAGGAGTGGCATGCGGCTGTTCATGTCGATGTAGCTTTCTCTCGTGCGCGAGCGACGCCGGGGAGTGGGACAATTTCGATAGCGACTTTGATTATCGCCGCTAGTGCGCGAAGCTGCAACAGGCAGATGCGGAGATTTTCCTGCATGAGAAAAATCGGTTCTGGAGATATCAAAAAAGGCGCGGAAATGCCTAAGCGTTTCCGCGCCTGAATTCTCTAAAGATGGCTGAGAAATGGAAGTCCAGTCGCGTTATTTTTTGAACGTCAATCCAGAATCTTCATCACCGCCACCTACGATTTTGAAGTTGAAACTCTTGTCGTCGACCCATTTGAGTCGTCCGACCAAGGCGTTGTGGTCAGGCCGTGCCAGCGTTAGTAATCCGTTGCCGATCACGTATTCACCACTGAATTTATGGGTTTCTCCCTTGGCTGTATAAACCCAAGTAAAGGTTCCCTCAGCAGTCAACGTTAACTCAAACTTCATATTGTCTTCGCTGACCGACTTCCAGGTGCCCACATATTTCTTCAAATCCGCTTTGGGAGCGGCTTGTGGTGTCGCCGGATCGGGTTGATCCTCCGTGGCCGCCGGTGTCGGTTCGTCGGGCGTATCGGTCGCCGGTTGTTCCGGTTTCGGCTCCGCAGTTGCGTCCGGTTGAGAGGCACCGGGTTGGGCGTCGTCCGACGGTGGTGCTTGCGGCGGGGTGTCGGATGGCGTCTTGGAGGGCGCTTCTAACATCGGCTGTTTGTCGGAAGGTTGATCTTCCGAAGTTGGCGGCTGCGGTTTGAAGTCCTCGGCCGCCGGAGGGGTGGGAGGTTGTTTGACTTCCGGTTCCTCCGCTTCTGGTTCCCGGGCTTCCGGTTCCTGGGCTTCCGGTTCCTGGGACTCCGTTTGCTGAGGAGGAACGACGATTGGCTTGGTGAATTCACCCGGCTCGTCGTCGTTGGTGACGGGCGCTGGTTCCTTTGTCACAGCTGGTAGGTCCTCGCCCGTGAGTTGTTTATACAAGTTGCGCGACAGTTGGTCATCGGGTTGGAGTGCGACCGCCTTGGCAAATTCGTCGGCAGCTGCCGTGTTGTGACCACAAGTCAAATACTGGTACCCCAACAAGAATCGGACGAGTGCCGATTGCTTGTGATCGTTGCGGTACTTCTCCAAGGCGCGCAGTTGTTGCGTATAGACGTCGACATTGGGGTACAGGCCCAACAATGTCGACCAGTTCCAACCGGGGCCGGCAGACAAGACGGGATGCAGGACCGATGCCGCTTCCTCATAGTTGCCTTGCGCGAACAGAATCAGCGCGCGGAATTCGTGCAACACGCTGTCCAACGGCATGGTCACCAGCGCGCTGTCGACCAATTGCATTGCCCGGGTGTAGTCGCCTTGTTTGAAGGCGGCGCGGGCATCGTCAAAGTATTGCAGGCCGACATCCGACGCCGATTCTTCGGCCGGTTCGGCGAGGAGTTGTGAGTAGTCGACGACGGAATTATCGACGGCTACGTAATACGGGTTCGAATAATAGGAGGGGTAGCCCCAATCGGTATAAGCGGAGTAGTAGGGATAGCCATAGCCATACCCGCCTCCATAGCCATAACCGTTGGAGTACCAGGGGAGTCCCCAAAAACCAAACAGCCAATTGCCATAGTATCCGTAATAGCCTCTGCGGCCGTAGCCATAACGACCGTAGCCACGTCGACCGTATCCATATCCACGCCAGCCATAACCACCTCGGCCGTATCCCCCCTTGCCGTAACGGCCGTAACCACCGCGGCCACGGTCGTAGCCGCCGCGATTTCCGGAGCGATTTCCACCACGGTAATAGGACGAATTGCCGCCTGGCCCACCACGTCTTCCGCTGCCTGCAAATTGATTTCCACGCCCACCGCGACCGCCGCCTGGACCTGCATTCCCGCGTCCACCACCGGAGCCTGCGTTCCCGCGTCCACCACCGGAGCCTGCGTTACCGCGACCACCGCGACTGCCACCTGGACCTGCGATCGAACGTCTACCGCCGGGAGCTGTCCCGCCACCGCGGACTCCACCACGACCACCGGAATTGATATTGCCACGACTCCCAGGGCGCATTGTGATTGAGCCGCGTGATGAGGAACCACTACGGCGACTACCGCCGACTCCGGCTCCACGCGGATTGATTGCGGCGCGACCGCGACTGGATCCGCCGCTGCGGGCGGTGCTACCACCAGATCGACCGCGTGAGGTAATACTGCGGCCAGACGATCCGCCGCGCGAAGGACTACGGCTGGAAAAACCACGCGTGGTGCCGCTGCGTGAACTTCTGCCGGAGAAACCACCCCGTGATCCGCCACTCGACCGACCGCGAGAGCCACCGGAGAAACCACTGCGGGATCCGCCCCGCGAACCGCCGGAAAAGCCACTGCGGGAACCGCCGCGTGATCCACGGCTAAAGCCGCCACGCGATCCACCACGCGAACCTCCACGGCTAAAACCGCCGCGCGATCCGCCGCCGCGTGAGCCTCCACCGCGAAAGCCGCCCCCGCGTGATCCGCCGCCACCTCGGCTAGCACCACCTCCGCCGCGGCCACCACCCCCTCGGCCCCCACCGCGTTGGCTAAAAGCCTCTTCGGTTGTGACCGTTATTAAAAACACTAACGTCAAAGCAATTGTAAAAAGTTTCATCGTGCTGCAGCCTCCGCTAGAGAATTCGAGATTCTCAAGACAATGGAATAGTGAAGACTGGCAACCCCCGTAACTCAGTCGCTTCTCATGCGCGTGACCGGTCACAAGTCACGCATTCAATTTCTAGACATGGTTTCAATCGTTACGCCCACAACTTTCGCCTACCAACAAAGGTTGCAAACACGACATTTTTCCATTCTGCGACTGGCCGACCTGTGAGTCAACCTGCGTGGCAGACGTCAAAACCGTCTGGGGTTATTGTAAGGGGTGGGAAAACGAAATCCACCCGTTTTTTGCGATTACAGGTCTCTTTTCGCTGTATGTCCCCATTTCTGGGAGATAGGGGCCATTCAGGCGGGATATAGGGAATATTGTGACGGAAGACGCGCGTTGCATGTCCTGGACAGGTTCCGTTTAATGGCATCGGCAAGATTCGCAAGTCGTACGCGGGAACATTGGTTATGTCGGCAACATATGACTTTATCGTGCTGGGAGCCGGAGGATTTGGCAGCAGCGCGTTCTATCATTTAGCAAAACGCGGCGCGCGGGTGTTGGGGCTGGAGCAGTTCGACGCGGCTCATGACCGAGGAAGCTCGCATGGGGAAACGCGGGTGATCCGCAAGGCGTATTTCGAGCACCCCGACTACGTGCCGCTCTTGCAGCGGGCCTATGATCTGTGGCGAGAACTTGAGGCGGAGTGCGGGCGAACACTGTATCACGAGGTGGGCCTACTGCTGGGAGGCTTGCCCGGTTCGGGTGTGATAACCGGGGCGAAGATCGCAGCGGAGCGACACAATTTGCGGCTGGAGACACTCACGTCCACCGAAGCGGCCGAACGTTTTCCGGCGTATCGCATCCCGCAAAAATTCGCGGTGTTGTATGAACCCGAGGCGGGTTATCTTGAGGTTGAGTCGTGTGTCCGGGCGCATTTGGATGCGGCTGTGAATCGCGGCGCGGACTTGCACGTCAATGAGAAAGTTCTCGAGTGGAAGGTGGACGGGCCGGTGGTGCGCGTCCGCACTGAACGAGGTGAATATGAGGCAGGAGGTCTGGTGATGACGGCCGGTGCGTGGAGCAGCAGGCGACTTGCTGAATTAAAGATCCCTTTGCAAGTTCTGCGCAAGATCATGTTCTGGTATGAAACGCCGCTGGAAAAGTTCGATGCGGCAGCCGGCAACGGTTGCTTCTTTTTCGAGACGGCCAATGGGGAGTTTTACGGCTTTCCACGGATTGATGGAAAGGTGAAACTGGCGGAGCACGGTGGGGGGGACCTGGTTGAGGATCCGATTTCTCTCGATCGCAAATTGCACCCGGAGGACAGCGCCTGGCCGGGCAAGTTTGTGGAGAGTTTTATGCCCGATCTTCCCACCCGCGCGGCGCAGCACGTGGTTTGCATGTATACCAAAACACCCGACAGCCATTTCATCGTCGACCGGCATCCGGAGCACGACAACGTGGTGATCGGCGCGGGTTTTTCGGGGCATGGCTTTAAGTTTACCTCGTCGATCGGCGAAAGTCTGGCTGATTTGGTTGATCAAAAACGAACTTCGCTGCCGATTGAGTTTCTGTCGTTGGGCCGTAAGGCATTGCGAACGTAGTTTGCAACGGGGAATCGATTCATGAAAAGTCTTGCCGCATTGTTTATCAGCGCATTGACCGTTGTGGCTGCGTGTGGAGATCGGTCGGTGGCGGCAGAACTGGTGGCGCGGCCGAATATTGTGTTGTTGTTGGTCGATGATTTGGGGTGGGCCGACATTGGGTGTTATGGGGCGGACCTGCATGAAACGCCGCACATCGATCGGTTAGCGGAATCAGGTTTGCGCTTTACCGACGCCTACGCGGCGGCTGCGATTTGTTCGCCGACGCGGGCGGCGATCATGACGGGGAAATACCCCGCGCGGATTCCCATGACCATCTGGCACGAACGGGCGGCCGCCGGACCGGAACAAGGCCGCAAGCTGTTGCCGCCGAAATCATTGGCGAATCTGCCGCATGCAGAAATCACGTTGGCCGAAGTATTACAGCAGCAAGGTTATTTGACGGCGCACATCGGCAAATGGCATTTGGGGACGGCTGGATATTATCCCGAGACACAGGGGTTCGACATCAACATTGGGGGGACGTTTTGGGGCGCCCCGGCGACGTTTTATCATCCGTTTGCCGGGGCGTGGTCGGACGGCGAACGGCGCTACGTGCCGGGACTTGGGCCGGGCAAACCGGAGGATTATCTGACCGATCGACTGACCGACGCGGCTGTCAAAGTGATTGAGGAAGCAGGAGAGCGTCCCTTCTTTTTGAACATGTGTTATCACACCGTGCATAGCCCGATTGAAGGGAAATCGGATATCGTGGAGCGGTACCGCAAGAAACTCAAGCCGGGGCTGCGCCACAAAAATCCCGACTATGCGGCGATGGTGCAGAGCCTGGATGAAAGCGTAGGACGAATTATGGAAACGCTGACTCGACAAGGGATCGCCGACCGGACGGTGGTGATTTTTACCTCGGATAACGGGGGCGTCGTGAATCCGGTGCGCGGGCAAATTCCGACGACCAATGCGCCGCTGCGGTCGGGCAAGGGGGCGATGTATGAAGGGGGGATTCGTGTGCCGTTGATAGTCGATTGGCCGGGGGTGACGGCTGCGGGAGCGGTTTGTAATCAACCGGTTTCTTCAGAGGATTTGTATCCCACAATTCTAGAGATTGCCGGAGCTGATGACCGGTTGCAGTGGAACGTTGTTGTCGATGGCGTTGATCTTGTGCCGTTGCTGAAAGATCCCGCTGCGGAGATTCCCCGCGATGCGCTGTATTGGCATTTTCCGCATTATTACCCAACGACCACACCGGCCAGCGCCATGCGGGCGGGGGATTGGAAGTTGATTGAGTACTTCGAAGGGGACCGCCTGGAACTTTACAATCTGCGCGATGATATCGGGGAGCAACGCGATTTGGCCAAGTCGAATCCACAGAAAGCAACAGCGATGCTGAAGCAGTTGCGGGCGTGGCAGAAGAGCGTCGGGGCGGGGATTCCGTCGTTCAATCCCAACGTAGACACCGCCAAATAATGTAGGGAGCGTCGCGACGCACCTTTCTCACACGAAACGATTGACGTTCAATTTTATAAAAAGGACTCGCGCAAAGCCGCCAAGACGCAGAGAAGAGTAAGGCTTACCGTTGAGATTTTTCCGCGCCGTGTTTGTTCTACGTCATAGGACGAGAGGTTGTCCTACCGAAATGCGGTGATGGTTGACTATTGTTGTGCGAAAACCCTCACCCCGGCCCTCTCCCAGAGGGAGAGGGGGAATAAAATATTAGCATCCTAGGCGGCTTCGGCGGTGTCGGTGCGGCTGGGGAGCCAGATCGGTTCGCAGCCTTTGGTCTTGGCCATGTGGGCCAGGTGGCGATGGCAGGTGAACATTAACACTTGGTGGCCTTGCCTGGAAAAATCGGAGAGGGCTTCGAGGGCGGCTTCGGTCCGGTTTTCGTCGAAGTTCACCAGCACGTCGTCCAAGACCATTGGCAGCGTGACTCCGTGTCGGGCGTAATCGTGGATCAGTGCCATGCGAATCGCCAGGAACAATTGTTCCCGCGTGCCGCTGCTGAGGCTTTCAACGGACAGGCTGTGGCCATGTTCGTCGTCGATCCGCAGGCTGCGTTTGCCGAGCGGGGTCCAGATGTTGCGGTACTTGCCGCAGGTAATGCGTGTGAGGTAGCGCGATGCATCGGCGATGGTGACCGGTTGCCGGGTGCGTTCGACATGGTGTCGCATCTGTTCGACGGCGAGTTTGGCACGCTGCAGGGCGAACCATTCCGCTCCGGCGGTATGGATGCGTTGTTGGACTTGTGCGATTTCCCGGCGGAGATGTCGCGATTGTTGGTCGGCCTCGATGACCTCCAATTCGCGGCGGAGACTGCCTTGGTTTTTGTAGGCCTCCTGCAAGTCGTTTCGCAGGTCTTCTTGTTCCATCTTCAACAGGTCAATGCATTCCGTATTGTGGTCGGCATCGAACAGTTCTAAGTCTTCTTCGGTCACGGCGAGTTCATTATCGCTTTCGCCGGCTGTACGCAGATCTTCGTTGGCTTGTTGGAGTTGTCGCTCAAGTAAAATGCGGCGGGATAGTGCTTGTGACCGTAATTCAAAGTCTTCGCGGTCCGCAGCCCCGGCTTCGCGGAGCAGGGCGGTGCGTTGCGTTTTGTAGTCTTCGACCGCAGCGCGAGATTCGGCGGCATTGCGGGCTAGGTCGCGAGCTTCGCGGCGGAGACGACGACGTTCGTCACGGCCCCCGTGCAGTGCTTTGAGTTGTTCTTCCCAATGGTCCAACACGACCAAGGGTTGGTCAAAATTGTGTTCCCATTCGTGCATGCGGCGACCGACGGCGGCGATACGGCGACAGAATGACGTATACATTTGCCGGCGGCTTTTGAGTTCGATTTTTGCGATGCGAAATTCTTGTCGAGCGTGCGACAATTCGACGAGCGATTGCCAGATGGTAAAGGCTTCATTCACGTCCAACGTTTCGGGGAGTCCGAGTTGCGAGAGGAGTTGCTGCCAACTCTGTCGCGCTCCGGCAACGTTGCGCTGCGATTCGTAAATAGCATTGTTGGCGTTTTCCAAGCGTTGGCGATTTCGTTCGAGTTTGCGTTCCGAAACAGCCAGCCGTTCCAAATCGGCGATTTCCCGCGCGCAACTCCGCATCTCTTCCGCTTCGGGCAACCAGTTTCCATCATCGGCTTTGCCGGGAGAATCGCCCAGGACTTCCAGGATTTCTTCGCGGACGTTCCGCAATTGTTCGAAGTTTTGATCGGCGGCTAACGAAATTTCTTTTAAGCGGCCATCGACACCTTGTTCGAAATGGTGTTTGGCCAAACGGCTGAGCATGACCAGCATACAACCGATCAGCGCGAAGACGGCGCCGATGGTCATTTGATTCATCACGCCTTGGAAGGCACCGACTAGAATCGACAACACGCCGCATGCGGTGACAGCCCACGTGCAAATGTAGTAACTGGCCGGCAAGGCCAAGCGGATTTCGGTATGTTCGCGTAATTCGTCGAAACTGAGTTGGCGTTTATGCAGTTCGCGCTCGTTGAGTTTGAGTTCTCCCAACGTCTCCATGCTGGTGAGTCGTTCGCGGACGGCGACTAGTGCATCTTGTGCAGAGTCGACGCGATAACGGCTCAATCCGGCGGCGAGTTTTTCCTGTTGCGACTGGCACAACTTGTTGAGTCGTTTGGCCCGCCGTTTGGTTTTTTCACGGCGAGCGACAACGCGTTTGAAGGCGCGGGCCGTACTCACCAACCGTGCATAGGCGTTGGGGCTGGTGTCGAACTCAGCGGCTGGGTCGGCGATGTGTCCTTCGCCCCATTGCGGTTGGCGTTCCAGGACTTGCTTTTCCAGGTCATCATATTTGGATTGCGCATGGGAAATTTGCTGTTCCAGTTCGGCAATCCAGTCGCGTTGGTCGACCAAACCTTGCAGCGTGACTTCGTATTTGGCGATGTCTTTGTTACCGCCGAACGTGGCGGCTTGTTCCAAATTTTGCTTGGCTTGTTTTTTTAATCGGTCGCGTTTTTCGGCCGCTTCGGCGAGTTGGAGTTCGATTTCATCCAACCGTTCGATGCCGTTTTCGGGAAAACTGTCCACAACGGGGAGCTGCGATAATTCGTCTTTCACTGCGCGAACACGATTCCAAGGGGCGTAGGCCCGTTGCATGTACAAATGGCCGCGGAGTTGTGATTCGATGCCCTCTTGGCGGGTGTTGATGTCGTCGATTTCGCTTTGCAACTTGTGTTGCGAGTCGGACAGTTCTCGATGGCGCTCTTTGAGTCCCGCCAGTGCATCGAGTTCGGCTTTGAGGCGGTCTCGTTCGCCAAATAGTTCCGGCAGACGCCCGTGTTGTGGATTGGCTCCGATCAGTTTTCGCGATTTCTGGTCGATGTCATCCAGCGCATGTAGGATCCGCTGGCTTTGCGGTCCGAGCGTTAAGCCGTAGATTTTCTCGGCGACTTGATCTTCATGGAGCGACGCTAGTTTTTGCAACTCGCGTAGTCCCACGGCAAAGACGCGGTGGAAAACCTCTTGGTCCACGCCGCCTAATAATTCTACGAATTCGTCGCGCTCAACGCGGTCGCCGTTGGGGCCGATAATCGTGACGGCATTCTCAACGCCTTGCGTGTAATGGCGTTCAATGCGATAGGATCCGCTTTCGGTGGAAAGCGTGAGTGAGCCGGCAACGTTTTTTAGCTCCGACTGCCCGCCAGAATCGCCTGGTCCACTGCTTTTGAAGTCGTACAGCATGCCGCGCACGAAGCGCATGAGTGTCGACTTGCCCGCTTCGTTGGGGCCATAAAAGACACTCATCCCCGGGTCGCTCAGTGGCAGGTTTAAGTTGTGCCACACGCCGCAATGATCGATCGAAATGTCTGTGATCTTCATGCCGACTCCTCCGTCTGTTCCACGAACCACTCGCGTCCCAGCGCCGCTGCTTGGTCAAGCAGGTCGCCGTCGCTGAAGGTTTTTTCTAATTCTCGTAGTTGTGTTTCCCACATTCCTCCCGAGATGGCCGGCAATTCCGGCGGAGCATCGTCGACAGCATCGGCATCGGAAATCGTTGCCGGTTGGGGGCGGGTTAATGCGGTCCAATATTCGGCGGCCAATTCTTCTTGAGGGGCCGAATCGAGGATCGATGCGACGTTGTCCGGCGAAATCATTCCCAAACTGCGAATGTAAATTTCGCGGTCGTGGAAATGCGCCCGGAGATGTTCATCAATGTCGTGTTGGAAATCGCTGTCGGCCAATAAGTCGCGACCATGGCCATAACCGCGGACCTGCCAAGAGAGCAGCCAAGCCGTTTCGGTGGGATGTCGATGGACGGCGGCGACTGCTGTGGTGAGTGAAGTTAGTAATTCGTCGCGATCTGTGTGGGGGTGGACGGTGATTTCTACGGTTTCAAAACGCAGAGCAGCGGTCGGCACGAAGGTCAGTTCTACGTTGCCGGTTGCGTCGACTTCGACCAGCGTACATCCGTGCTGTCCGGATTGCGCGGGGGCGATGCCTTGGGTTCCGCCGGGGTGGTGTGCGACGGCTTTATCCGCATACACGGTTCGCCGCGCATGGCCGGCATTCAGAACCCAATAACGGACAAGGTGTTCGTTGAATTCTTGTGTGGTCGATGATTTCGTGTCCGGTGCAGGGCGAACGTCGTTGGAGACCAATTCGTATTCGGTCGTCGGTCCGTCAATGCGTTCTTCTTCGAACTGCCGCGCGATGGGCGGGAAGAAGTCTTCGTGTTGTCGAAACGCGATGGGGAATGGAGCATCGGCGGTTGTATGGATGTTCGCTGCCGACGGATAAATGGTGGCGATCACGGTTTCGTCGCGCGTGATCGATTGGGGCCGTTCACCACTCAAAATCGTAGTGTTTTTCGGCAGCGGCGGGAGCGACGACCAACAGGCGGCCGGGTCGGTCTGACCGGGGACGATGTAGACGTTGATCCCCTGTTCGTCTAATTCCTCAAGGCCGCGGAGCAGGGCGATTTCGGCGAGTAGGCTTTGGTCGGCCGCGTCGAAGCAGTTTCCGGTCAACAACAGAAAGTCGGCTTGTTCATCGACGGCGGTCCGCACCAGTTGGCGAAACGCGGCGAGGGTGCTGTCTTCGGCAGTGGCACAAAGGTGCGGATCAGCGTAGTCGATCTGTTGGAGTTGATGGTCCAGTAACAGGTTGGCGGCATGAATGAATCGAAACGGCTGCATCGATAAATCGAACTCCCTTTCGTTATCGGCGTAGTGGGCGGGTTTGGGGGCATCAATGGCTGTAAACTCGCCGGGCACCCATTCCTTGGGTGCTGCACATGTGGTCGCGAAGTGTAACGGGGAGAGCGAATTGAGGAAAGGCCGATTTTGAGACAAGCGGGCCCACGCGATTTTAGCGGAGGCCGCTTTACTTCAAAGACTCGGGTCCGGAGTCGGCTTCAAAGCGGGGGGCAGCGGCATCATGTTGAGTTGAGGCGATGCTCCCTTGAAGGGGGACCAGGCGGGGTCTTGCTTGATTTGTGGGGAGTAGATCGGATCTGTCAACATCTGGGCCGTTTGTTGATAACTCTTCAAACCCGCTTGGCTGATCAGCGTGGAACGCAGTGAGAGAAATTGCAAACGAGGCATATCACTAAGGAAGGCGAGTCCCGCATCGCTGACACGCGTGGCGTCGAGCACGAGATAGGTAAGGTTTGTCAACTCCTGCAATTGCCGCAATCCCGCGTTGGTGATTTGTGTGAGCCGCAGATTGAGTCCTTCCAGCTTTGGCAATTCACGCAGGTGGGCGAGTCCCTCGTCGCTGATACGAGTTTGTGCCAATGACAAATTTTGCAGATGCTCAAAGAGTTGGAGCTGTTGTAAATGTTCGTCTCCAATGCGGGGGCCATTCAGCTCAACGCGAACCACCCGTTCGAACAATGTTAGGTAGTCGTCATGGATGGCGTCGGGGATCCAAAAGGGACGCATCATTCTGGTTTCCGCGGAACCACCCAACTTCTCGATCTTGGCGACCACGCGTTGTTCAATGAAATAGGGGGCGCAGGCCTTCAGTCCGAGACCGAAGACAAACACAGTGATGCCGCTAATCAGTAGCGCGCGCAGGCTGATCGCAGGAAATTTGAATTTTGCTGACTTAGACACGACCGACACTCCTGGCACCGATGTCGAACAATTGCTCGTTCGGATCGATGAGTTGCTAATCTTTTACGCACTCAGCAAAACAATAAACACCGCGTGGTGTGATTGGTTTCGCTGATCTTCGGCGGGAAACCGGACGATTCGCAAATTGCGTCGCCGGCTGGTTTCGGGGGAAGGCGTATTGTGCAACTCTTATGCCAAGATTTCATGAACAACCCGGCCGTGAATATCGGTCAGGCGAAAATCGCGGCCTTGGAAGCGGTGCGTCAGTCGTTCGTGGTTGATGCCTAGGCAATGCAAAATGGTGGCATTGAGATCGTGGATGTGCACGGGATTTTCGACGACGTTGTAGCTGAAATCGTCGGTTTCGCCGTAAACGATGCCCGGTTTGACACCGCCGCCGGCCATCCAGACTGTGAAGCAGCGGGGATGATGGTCGCGGCCGTAATTGGTTTTGGTCAACGTGCCTTGGCAATAGACCGTGCGGCCGAATTCGCCGCCCCAGATGACCAACGTATCATCCAGCATGCCGCGTTGTTTGAGGTCTTTGAGCAGAGCGGCGCTGCCTTGGTCGACATCGCCGCATTGTGAACGAATATCTTTGGGAAGATTGCCATGTTGGTCCCAACCTCGAATGAAGACTTGCACGAAGCGGACATTGCGTTCCGCGAGTCGACGAGCCAATAAACAGTTGGCAGCAAATGTGCCCGGTTTGTGGACATCGGGACCGTACATGTCGAGCGTGGCCTGGGTTTCGCCGGAGATGTCGGTCAATTCGGGAACCGACGTCTGCATCTTGTAGGCCATTTCGTATTGCGCGATGCGGGCGTTGATTTCCGGATCGCCGACAGCGGCAAATTGTTGTTCGTTCAACTTGGCGAGCGTGTCGAGCATGTTCCGACGCACATCCGGTGAGACGCCGGGAGGGTTGGACAAATACAAAACGGGATCGCCTTGCGAACGCAGGCTCACCCCTTGAAAGCGCGAAGGCAACCAACCCGCGCCCCACAATCGGGCATACAGGGCTTGCGCATCGCGTTTCGCACTCCAGGAGGAATGTAGTACGACGAAGCTGGGCAGATTCCTTGATGACTCACCCAAGCCATAGGAGAGCCACGCGCCCATACTGGGGCGTCCGGGAAGTTGCGCGCCGGTTTGAATGTAGGTGATCGCCGGGTCGTGGTTGATGGCTTCGGTGTTGACGGTCTTGATGATCGCCATGTCGTCGACCATTTTTGCGGTGTGCGGCAACAGTTCGCTGACCCACGCGCCCGATTGGCCATGTTGTTTGAAATTGAACATCGTTGGAGCGATGGGCAATCGTTTTTGGCCCGAGGTCATGGTGGTGATCCGCTGACCTTTGCGGACCGAATCGGGAAGATCCTTGTCGAACATCTCAGCCATGTTGGGCTTGTAGTCGTACATGTCCAATTGCGAGGGAGCGCCCGACATGAACAAGTAGATGACCCGTTTGGCCTTAGCATGAAAATGCGGTTGGCCGAGTATGCCATGGTCGGCTGTCTCGGTGGCCGATGTCGGAGCAGCGAACAGCTCCGGATTTAACGTCGACGCCAAGGCGGCTGTCCCAATTCCCGTAGCGGTCCGTCCGAAAAAATGCCGGCGGGTTTGTAACAGATGCGGATCGAATAGGTTGTTCATGTTTTATCCCGATGCGTCAGGTTCACGGGCAGCGCCGGTGAAGGAGGTGTCTGTGTATTAGCGCTGGTCGTTCATATGAGTTTTCACCACGGAGGCACGGAGGACACGGAGAAAATTAGGCTGTAGGCTGTAGGCTGTAGGAATTGACGTTCGCTGATCAGGTCCTTGACTAAAGTCTACAGACTAAAGCCTACGGCCTCTTTCTGTCTCCGTGTCCTCCGTGCCTCCGTGGTGAACTATTATCGCTACCCTTTAGTCAGTGTTTCGTTGAGGTTCAGGATCGTGTTGGCGATGATTGTCCAGGCGGCGAGTTCGGCGGGGTTGAGTTGGGTGTTCCGCGGTGCTTCGCCGACTGAGAGGAGTTTTTCCGCCGCTTCACGGTCTTGCTGATACGTGGCCAATTGCTCTTTCAAGAGATCCATGAAAAGTTGGGCTTCGTTCTTGTTGGGGTGCCGTGCGGTGGCGGCGCGGAAGGCGAATTCGATGCGCGACTTGGCGTCTGTTCCCCCTTCGGTCATGATCCGCTCGGCGAATTTCCGGGCCGCTTCGACGTATTGTTCGTCGTTGAGCAGCACCAGCGCTTGTAGCGGTGTATTGGTTCGCGCGCGGCGGACGGTGCATGATTCTCGCGACGGGGCATCGAAGGTGATCATCGATGGTGGGGGAGCTGTTCGTTTCCAAAAGATGTACAGGCTCCGGCGATACAGTTTGTCGCCGTTGTCGCGGACGAAGTTCACCGTGTTGCTTCCCGAATAGCCGACGGCTTTCCAGATGCCGGCCGGTTGATAGGGGCGGACGCTTTTGCCGCCGATTTTTTCGACGATCGTGCCGCTCAGGAATAACGCATTGTCACGCAGCATTTCGGCGTCGAGGCGGAATCGTGGTCCGCGGGCCAACAGTCGGTTTTGCGGATCGTGGGCGTGCGACTCGGGCGTGATGTTTGATGATTGGCGGTACGTGCCGGACATCACAATCAACTTCTGCATCCGTTTGACATCCCAACCGGTCCCGATGAACTCGGTGGCGAGCCAATCGAGCAGTCGTGGATGGGAGGGCCATTCGCCTTGCGAGCCGAAGTCTTCGGCCGTCTTGACGATGCCGGTGCCGAAGAAATGTTGCCAGTAGCGATTAACAGTGACCCGCGCGGTGAGCGGATGCTCGGGAGCGACCAGCCATTGCGCCAAGGCCAGCCGATTTTTGGGGGCGTTTTCCGGCAGTGGCGGCATTGAGGCGGGGACACCCATCTCGACTTTTTCGCCCGGTTTGGTGTATTCGCCTCGTTCGAGAACAAAACAATCCCGCGGCTCTTCACGGTCTTTCATGATCATGGTGGCGGGAATGGCATCGACGAGCGTTTTACGTTCTTGATTCAACTTTGCCAGTTCGTCGCTCAATTGTTGCCACTCGGGCGAGGAGTTGCGGCGGAAGTAGTCGCGCAGTTGTTTCTTTTCATCATCGCTGCGATTCTCGTCGGACTTCGCCAGAATGGGCGTAATTTGTAAGACCTCGGAGTTCGAATTTTCGATCGTCTTATCGAAGTAGAATTCGTGCCGGGAACCGTAGTTGACGACTTTAAGCAGGATTTCGTTTTTGCCTTGTTGTAGGTCGACCGTCACACGTTCTTGGTCGGGAGCGACCGTGCGTTGGACGTCTTTGGCCAAGACTTCCTGTCCGTTGACCCACATCTTGATCCCATCGTCGCTGCCGAGCCGGAAGGTCGCGCGGCGGGGCGAAGGGGCATCGATTGTGCGGTACAGATAGGTCGCGCAGTTGGTCCCGTCGAGCCGGTGGGATTTCCCGTCTTTGAATTTGGGGCGGCTGGCCCAGGCGATTTTGTCGTCGTTGTATTTCGCCGTCAGGTCGACTGCGGATTCGGGGGCATAAGCCGTTTCGAAGGCTGCTTTGCCGCTTTCGGCTTCAAAGGGACCGGCCAAATGCCAGTCCGCGACCTTGGCGGGCAGTACCGCGCCATCATCGGTGATGGAGAGACGGAAGCGTCCGATGGCATGGTTGTCCCACTTCGACTGTTGCTTCAATTTGATTTTGAGAATCGTGCCTCCTGTGAAGCCGAACGGTTCCGTTGGCAGGAAAAAGGCGGTACGGTCTTCGTGCCGTTTGCCGCCATCGACCGCCCAGCCATTGTCGTCGCCGAAGTCGCCATCGATTGCCTTGGCAATGAAATATTTGCCGTCGGCCTGTGAAAAGTCAGCGAGAGCCTTGGCGAATTTAATCGGTTGGAATTTTTCCGGATCGCTGACCGGCGCGATCTCAGCTTCGAATTCGGTGAGCAGAAAGTTTCCGTTGCCGGCGCGTCCGGGACCGTTGTCGGCCAAACTTTCGTGCGTCAAAGCTTCTAGACGCATGGCGGTGATCCCTGGCATCTCGATTTGCGTGATGATTTCGTAGTCATCTTTAGCGGGATTCTCGCCGCTGGCTAATACGGATGAGTCCTCTAATGAGCTCAGTGTTGAGCCGCCTGATGAGGTGAATTGTTGTGGGTTTAACATCTGCCAACGGTCGCGGAGTTGTTCGCTCCACTCGGTTTCCCAGACGGTTTGAGCGGCATCGACTTCAGGCAGCGGACCGTCGACCAAGGCTTTTTTCTGAGCGATCGCCGCATCCAATTCCGTTTGCCGCGCCATTTGATCTGGTGTGGGGACCTTCATAACCGGCGGTGGCAACAGGGCGTTGCCATCCATCGGGTTTTCGTCGATGTTGTTGTAATAAGCGAAGAGTTGATAGAACTCTTTTTGCGTGAATGGATCGAATTTGTGGTCGTGACAAACCGCGCAGCCCAGCGTCATGCCCATCCAGACTGTTGAAAGTGTTTCCACACGATCCACGGCGTAGCGAACGCGGTATTCCTCGGCAATCGATCCCCCTTCGCTGGTCGTGACGTTGCAGCGATTGAAACCGGTGGCGATTTTTTGCGACATCGTTGCTTCGGGAAGCAAATCGCCAGCGAGTTGCTCAACCGTGAATTGGTCAAACGGCATGTTGTCGTTGAACGCGTTGATGACCCAATCGCGATAGGGCCACAGCGAACGTTCGTTGTCGAGATGCAAACCGTGGGTATCGCCATACCGCGCCGCATCGAGCCAAAATCGGCCTAAGTGTTCACCATACCGCGGCGACGCCAATAACCGGTCGACGACTTTCTCGTAAGCATCGGGAGCGTCATCAGCGAGAAAAGCATCGACCTCGGCAATCGTGGGCGGTAACCCAGTCAGGTCGAAGGTGACGCGGCGGATCAGCGTCTCTTTAGCGGCTTCGGGAGCGGGGGTGAGTCCTTCGTTTTCCAGCCGCGCGACCACGAAGTTATCGATGGGATTTTTGACGGCTGCTTTGTGTTCGACAGCGGGAACGGCCGGTTGTTGAGGCGTATCGAACGACCAATGACCCCGCCACTCGGCGCCTTGATCGATCCATTTTTTGATGGATTCAATTTGTTCCGGCTTGAGTTGTTTGGCAAAGTCCTCCGGCGGCATCTGCAGGGCAGGGTCTTTCGACGAGATGCGTTGGTACAGCTGACTTTCGCTGCTCTTGCCGGGAACGATCGCGAGTTCACCATCGCTAAGTTCACCAAAGGCCCCTTCTTGGGTGTCCAACCGCCAGTCGGTCTGCCGCTGATTGGCATCGGGACCATGGCATTCGAAGCAGATGTTGGAAAAGACTGATCGCACATCGCGATTGAAATCGACCTCCGGTTCAGCGGCCGAAAGATCGGTGGCTGCTAGCAGGCCGGCAGAGGCGGCGAGAACAAACCAAATTCCGGAGCGAGGGGTTGTGTGCATGGTCGTATCCAAAAAAATGCTCAGCAGATGGAGTACTACGCGATATCGGCCAGCCGATCAGGCAACGGAGGGCGTTTTTGGGCGGGTGACTGCGGCAGGGAATCTCGCCTGCGCAGTCGATCGACCGTGGTATTTATTATAAACGGCGATAGGGGGGATGTGAACTGCGAGCGGGAAATATCGGGGCTAATTGAACCATCGCCGGTTATAAAAGTTTCGAGCGCCAACCTTGCTTTTCGCATTGATACGCCTGAACCGTAACCGGCTCTCCTTCGCCCTCCAGGAGAATTTCGACTGGGCTGGTATATTTTCGATTGTGCCTTTTCAGGACGATCCCGGTCCGATTTTCAAATTCGCCGTCAATTATGCGGACCGTGTTTCCCTGCCTTAGCAAAGTCAGATGGTATTCTACGCCAAGCATCACTCCAAAAATGAGTGCCATTGCCACCCACATAAATAACGGACCTAGAATCACGTGAAGCGCAATCGAGATTGCAGCTTCCGTATTGGACGCGTCGTTTGGAAGTTGTCGATAAGCGCCCAATCCGCCAATCAATGCAGGCAAGCCGATGGTGATGAAAATTATCCAGATGAGTGGCGGATGTTGACTTCGCATGAGGGACTTTGTTCTACAAATACATAGTCGTTTAAATCCGTTGAGTAGGATTCAATTGAACGTGCGTATCAGAGACCTGATTCTTTCTGGTTTATTTCTCTGGCTGTCGATCTTCCCAGCGTCCGGCAAAACCGGTGTCACTCCACTCTCGTAATGTTTCAAGAATTTGAAAGTCGTGACGTTCCCGCATGACCGTTGGTGTTGTGAGTGAAACGAAGAGTTGTTTGGCCTCCAGCGGTTTTGGGAAATGCTTGTAGATTTCTATTTGCGCATCAGGCGTCAGACGCCAGATCACGCGACCGGGCCGATTTTCGTTGTCGCCGGCTCCTCGCACCACGCCGTAACCGTCGATGGATTGCATCGTGGGATTTGCTGCCCAAAGATGTTCGTGCGTCGCCTCCACGTGCGCAGCGTACCATCGGGAACAGGAGGTTTCGCGGAATGTGCTGGTTAATTGTCCCAGCGGTGATGTGACGTCGGTCCGTTCGAGCCGACAGACGGCGCACGTATGCCGGTGTCGCTGCCATGCCGGCGTGCTCAGCAGCATCGCCGTCAGAAATACCAGCACCATGGCGACGACGGCCCATTCGTTGATCGTGAGAAAGCACCAGCGCCGCTCGCGGGGTTTGGGGCTTATCACTCCGGTATCAATTCGTGATTCATTCATGTTTGCAGGACCAGTTTTTTTGTACCCTTGAATTCTAACAATGCATTCCGCAGTCTGTCACTTTTTTTCACAATCAGAGCGCGGCTCATCCGCGCATCGCCGTCACCCGTTTGTTACGATATTCCACATGATCGACATCGAACCCACCACCGACGGCGTGCTGCTTCCCATTCGTGCGCAAGCCGGCGCGCGGAAGAATGGCGTGGTGGGGGTGCATGATGGGCGGTTGAAGGTGGCGGTCACGCAGGCGCCGGAAAAAGGGAAGGCGAATGGGGCCATTCAAAAGGTGTTGGCGGCGGCGCTGGGACTGAAGAAATCGCAGGTGGAATTGGTGGTGGGGCCGACCTCGTCGCAAAAAAAATTCCGCCTCACCGGCGTCACTGCCGACGCATTGCGAGAACGGATTGCCGTCCTCTTTGCTGAAATTTAAAAACTCCCAAACCGACGGCTTTGCCGTCGCTCACAGGATTCATAATCACAAAAACTAAGGATCAACAGCATGGGACGACTGGACGGGAAAACGGCGATTGTCACTGGCGGGGGAGCGGGGATCGGGCGGGCGACGTCTGAACGATTCGCTGCCGAAGGGGCGAAAGTGATCATTGCGGAAATCAACGAAACCAACGGTGCGGAAACGGCTGAAGCGATCACCGCTGCCGGCGGACAATGCCGCTTTGTGTCGACCGATGTGACGCAAGAGGAGACGATCAAAAATATGGTCGCCGAGACAATAACGACGTTTGGGCGAATCGACATCGTCGTGAACAACGCCGCCGTGTTTGTGTTGCACGGCATCGAAGCCACCGTCGAGCAATGGCATCAATCGTTGGATACGAATGTGATCGGCACATCGTTGGTCTCGAAGTATGCCGTGGAGGAGATGCGAAAGACCGGGGGTGGGTCGATTGTGAATCTCGGTTCCATTTCCAGTTTTCTCGGCCAGCCGAATTTCGTGACGTACAACGCGACCAAAGCGGCGATCGCGACAATGACCCGCTGCATGGCGCTCGATTTGGCTGACGACGGGATTCGTGTGAACGCCGTTTGTCCGGGCACAATTTGGACGCAGATCGTGGAGAAGAATACCGCAGAGGTCGGCTTGGACCGCGCCGCTGCCGACGCCGACCCGGATTGGGGCGGTGCTTGTTTTCTGAAACGGATTGCCGATCCGAGTGAAGTGGCGGCGGCGATTTTGTTTTTTGCGTCGGATGATGCGTCGTATTGCACGGGGGCGCATTTGATGGTCGATGGGGGGTATTCGGCGCAGTGAAAAAAGAGGTCGCGCGCAGAGACGCGAAGGCGCAAAGAAAGAAAAGAATAAAGGGAAGACAAGGGCCTGGGTCGGGGTGACGTAATGCTTGATGCGGTACTATTGTTCTAGGACTCAGGAGGGAAAGAAAACTCAATAATCCTTTGCGTCTCTGCGCGAGGCCTTTCCCGTCTTTAAGGTTGGGGGTCGGTTTTCATGAACTCGCGCAGTAGCGTGGTGGCGTAGACGCCTGCGGGGAGGGTGAAATGGAAGCGGAGGCCGTCTGTGTCGGGTTCGACGCGTAGGTCGTCCGGGCGGATCAGGTATGGTCTTCGCGTGCCGGTGGTTAGCTTGGGGAATTGGGTGAAGGCGGCTTCGTTGATTCCGAATTGGTTGAGTATTTGCAATTCGCGATCACGGGCGGCGCCGGTGGGTTGGCGCATTTTGGGGCCGAACATGGGGCCGGTGAGGGTGATTTCTCCGGCGTCGAGTCGGGGTTGTTCAGCGGCGACATCTTCTACGACGAACGGTCCGCGCGACTCGACCACCTGCATCACATCGCCCGGCAGTACGCGGTGCAGCAAATCATCGTGCATTCGTTGTACGAGTGCCGCATTGAACAGTTCCGCTTGAGCGGCCGAGAGTGCCAGTTTGAGCAGGAACTTGCGTTTCTTATACGGAATGTCGCCCGCCCGTTTTTTGCCGCTGAGCAATTCAAAGCCGAGTTGCGAGGTTTCACGGGCCCGGCCGAAACGTTGTTCACCGAAATAATTAGGAAAACCCCAACGGCCGATCTGCTCGGCGATCGACTGTGCCTGCTCTGTGGCACCCGCATCGACGTCACGGATCAGGACCGAAAAGCGGTTGCCGCGGAGTTGTCCGGTGCGGAGTTTGTTGCCGTGCAAGGTCGACTGGAGAACGTGGATGTCGTCGGTCTCAATGTCGGTGATTTTGTCGGCAGCGCGGGCGGGGATGGAGACGTATTGTCTCGTGACGGCTTGCTTGTCCTTCATGCCGGCGACGCCGATGTCGCCGTTGGAGATGCCGAGTGTGCGGGCGATGTGTCGCGACAGTTCCGGAGCAGCAACGCCCCGTTTTTCGATCCACAAAAACAGATGTTCCCCCGTCCCACTCGGGAGATAAGCGGGGATTTCCTCGACGTCAAAGTCCTCGGGCTGCTGTTTGAGGCTGCCCCCAATTCCCGGGCAATCAGCAGTTAAAAACGGCAAATTCGACAAAATATCCCCTTGTACACCCTCAGTCGGCCGCAGCAGTGGGCAGCGGTCGAGCGGTTTGACATGTCCGTATTGATCCGCTAATAATGGGCGTTTCGCCCCGTTCGTCTAGAGGCCTAGGATACCGGGTTCTCAGTCCGGTGACACGGGTTCAAATCCCGTACGGGGTATTTTGTTGGGGGTTGTCTGAGCAATCCACAAAAAACAACGGCACCAGCGAGCATTGGCTGGTGCCGTTGTTTTTTTAGCTGCGGAGGTGATTTTCGACAGGATTCCTTGAGTGGCTCAGGCCACTCAGGCTGGTTGCCGCGTACCGGTTATTGTTGTGTGCGGCGGATGAGGTCGACTTCTTTTCGCATTTTCATCAGCTCGTTTTCGAGGGTGGCGACGCGCCAGCGAAGTTGGGTGGTGGGGTCACCGGACTGTGCTGCTTTGCCGGCAGCGGTGTCGAGTTGGGCCAAGGTGACATAAGCTTGAAGTTCTTTCAGCCGTTGTGAGGGGACCGTTCCGGGGTTGTCTTTATTGAGTGTCTCGGCATTGGCGAGTTCAGTTTGAGCAGCCTGCAATCGTTGTTCGGCTAAGGACAAGATGGCTGCGGTGCGGTCGAAACGTCCGCTGAGCTTTTCTTGTTTCAGAAGCTTTTGCCAGATTTGCACGGACCCGCGGTATTGGGCGAGCTGTTCGTCTGAAAACGTACGCGCCGATTCGCTGTTCATGTGCTCGGCATAGGCCAACTGAGCCTCGGCCAACTGCAGGTAGACCTGCGCATAGCTCGCAGCGGGCGATTTTTTCCCGGCGGGAGGATCTGCGGCATCGGTGGATCGCCAGTTCGTACCGACCACGAATGCGCCAGCTGTGAGGCAGGCGACAAGAACCGGCAAACGTGCTGTGCGGGTCAAGTGTGAGAATCGCGAAGCGCTGGAATCGTCAGTCGCGTTCGTCGTGGATGCGTGTTGGTTCCGGTCGGCCATGCTGCTAGCTCCTGTCAATGAGTGATTGGCGAGTATCAAAAATCTCAATCGGCGTGCCGAAGGGTTGGGTGTTCTATACACAATCTGAGCGCGTAGGCCAAGAGGGATGGGTATTGGTGGGGTTTCTGGTTTGTCTTTCGGGCGGTTTGGAGAAAAGCCTCACGCTAAGTCGCAGAACCGCAAAGGAGGCGCAGGTCGTGCTCGACGGCTAATTAGCCTGTGAGGTGAACATGGTATCGCTGCCGGTGAATGCGCGGATGCAAAATTCGTTTAGATCGATGGAATGCGGTTGCTTTGTTTCCGTACGCAACGAATCATCGATCAGTATTGGAGAGGCGCAATGTCAGGTAATTGGCGGCGGGCGTTCTTCTGGGCGATATTGTGGGGCGCGGTTGGTTTTTATGTACCGCGGGTGGTTGAACTTTTTCTCTACCCGATGCGATACGGCGTCAGAGGATTGAGTTCGTACTACCAACGTATGGCGTGGGAGGAACTTACCACCGATTTCTACTGGGGGCCTGCTTTGATTTTTGCGGAACTGTTTGGGTTAGCCGCCTTGGCGGCGTACCTGCCAAGTAAAGGACTGTGGCCTGCCTTTAAAAAACTGTGCCATTGGTTATGAAGGTTTCTGAGCGATTTTTGCAAGGAGATCTTTTAATGACGAAACGACGCAGGCGGCATTCGCCGCAGCAGATTGTGAAGAAGTTGCGTGACGCCGATGCGATGCTCAATGCCGGGCAAGACGAAGCGGTCGTGCTGCAGGCGCTGGAAGTCAGCCAAGCGACATTGGACCGTTGGCGGAAACAGTACGGCGGGATGAAGTCGGAGGAGGCGATGCGACTCAAGGCCTTGGAAGATGAGAACCGGCGGCTGAAGGAAATCGTGGCGGACCAGACGTTGGACATCAAGATGTTGAAACACCTTGCGGAGGGAAACTGGTAAGCCCTTCTCGAAAGCGTAGTGCCGTCCGTGAACTGCAACACACGTTTGCGGTGTCGGAGCGGCGAGCGTGCCACGTGGTGAAGCAGCCTCGTAGCAGCCAACGCTATGTGGCGCAACCGCGCGACGATGAGCATGGTTTGCTCAAGCGGATGCTGCAGTTGGTAGGCCGTCGTTCGCGGTTCGGTTATCGCCGCATCGCCCATTTGCTGCGTCGCGAAGGTTGGCGGGCGAGCGACACGCGGGTCTATCGGCTGTGGCGTCGAGAAGGGCTGAAAGTGCCGCAGAAGAAGCGTAAGAAACGCCGTCTGGGAACGACTGCCAATGGCTGTCACCGGCGAAAAGCGGCGTCCCAGAACGATGTGTGGGCGTGGGATTTTGTGTTCGATCGCACGGCGAGCGGCAGTCCGCTGAAGTGGTTGTCGATCGTCGACGAACACACCCGGGAGTGTTTGGCTTTGAAAGTGGATCGCAGCATTACAAGTGAAGATGTGATCGACACGCTGGCGGAATTGTTCGCCATGCGGGGCGTGCCGCGTCATGTTCGCAGCGACAATGGTCCGGAGTTTGTGGCGCAGGCGCTTCGGAGTTGGTTAGGACAGTTGGGCGTGGAGGCGTTGTACATCGCGCCGGGCAGTCCGTGGGAGAATGGTTTTGCGGAAAGCTTTCACAGCCGGTTTCGTGATGAGTTTTTAGCGACCGAGGAGTTTGAAAGTTTGCGAGCGGCACGACAGCTGACAACAGTTTGGCGTGAAGATTACAACGAGCATCGGCCACACAGTTCACTGGGATATTTGACGCCGGCGGAGTTTGGGCAGAGGTTGACCTCAGCTCGAACTCGACAAACGGGGTCCGCCCCGCCCACCATCGCCGCCCCCTCGGCCCCTCCCGCTACGCAGGCCGAGGCGACAGCGAAGGCGAACGGGGCTCACGAAGCTTCCGATGAAAAACAGGACGTGCTTTACCTAACCCGATCTTCATAAGCGGTGGTACAGGAATTTGATGCAGGTCAACTGCATTTTGGTCGTTCGCTCATGGTTGTCATAGGGACGACGTTTATTCCGACAATTGTGGTGGCAGACCAAGGATGGAGCGGCATGAATAATTCCTTAGGTTACGCCAAGACACTTCGCAATTGCCAAATCACCGTCGTGATCACAGGCGTTGTGGGGTTCATCATTGCGCTGTGTATGGGGAGCGAACGGCCGGGACCGATTGATTGTGAAGAGACGGAGTGATTTGTTTCGTGACGAAAAAATCAGTCACGTAGGGCCTCTTGAGTTTAGCCCATCCTGTTTATACGGAATCGAGCCGTTATATTTCACCCAATACCGCGTCTCATCAATAAGCAAGAAAGCGAGGATTCTTAGGACCGTGATAAGTGAGTGAACGGTGTGTGGACAATGAGCAATAAGATGCCGCAGATATTCAAAGTTATTGCACTCTGGACGAACGGGATATTTATCGCCATATCGTTATTCCTGAGTATGTTTTATCTGGTTGCTGATATCGGACCGAGCGAGGCCTTTATGGGGTTTGCTTCGATACTCGTTCTTGTCCTGGCCGCTGCATCCGTCATCGCCGCCCTTAGTACGACCAAACAGATCGCAGCATTGTTCGTACTCGGGTACGGTGCAGTGTGTCTCTTCGTTGGCGTTGCGGGATGGATATGGATCGAGCATTTTGAGTTGTACAGCCAACTGTCACCGCCGATGGAGACGGTAATACTCGGGCTCCTTTCTGCCGTTGACATCACAGCACTTTTAACGAATAGGCCAATTCAAATCGTCTCTTTGCTGCGTCATCGGGTGGCAAGTTACATGCTGTTAGGCGGAGTTGTCATCACTGTATGTGTCGTCGCTCAGATTGCGATAAAGTATGTCCCTCGCATTTCGAGTCAATATGCATCTGCAGAACATTTCTTGCAGCTGGGGGGTGGCGTGCAGTGGGAGGATGGATGGGTCGCAGGGGTTTATTTGAAGGGGACGAACACTACCGATGAAGATCTAGGTTATTTAAAAGATTTTCCCAAGCTCCAATCCCTGTACCTGAGTAATACGCAGGTCACTGATGCCGGTCTTGTTCACATATCAGACCAGCGTTCACTTGCTCATCTCTACTTGTGCGAAACGGCGATCACTGACAAAGGGCTGCAACAAATTTCATCGCTCACAGGGCTCCGAAACCTTTGGCTGAGTAGGACGCAGGTTTCGGATGCGGGGTTAAAATATCTGGAGGGAATGACCGAGATAGGATATTTGGACTTGGGGAATACAAAGGTCACCGATGCAGGGCTGGTGCACCTCTATGACATGAAGCGAATGTATTATTTGGGATTGCCGGGAACGGCCGTCACGGAATCGGGACTAAGAAAAATTGGAAATGTCATTCCAGGTCTGTCTGCGTATAACGGAACAGTCAGTATTGGGCGATAGCTTAAATTTCCATAGACTGAATTGATGCGCATTATTTAAAGTTAGCTGGGCGGCAGGAATCAATCGCGCCTCGTCATGCACAGCATGACCTACGTTCTCTCTGCGCCTCGGCGTCTCTGCGCGCCATTTCTATCGAACAGGCATCCGCGCCAGTATCATTCCCCACCCAACTCCCGCAATAACCCAATCGCCGCGTCCACCATCTTTTCGCCGCTGCCGGTTTGAACGCGGGAGTTCACTGTTTCGTAGCTGCCTTCGGCGAAGGCTTTTTGGGTGGGGATGTAGCCGGGGGCGTCGTTGGTGAGTTCGATGACCAACGTCGTTTTGAAGGGCGAGGCGTGTTTGATCGCCATGCCGAATTCGACGAAGACTTCGCCGGGGAGTGTGACGATGGCGACGTCTTTGCTTAGGCGGAAGGCTTGGATTTCCAGCGGAATTGTGTCGCCGCCGCGCAAGGCCAGAGCGGCGATTTTGTAGGTTTCGACGCGTTTCAGGAAAGGAACTTTTCGGTCGGCGACGCTGTCCATCGCTTGGGCGGAGGCTTGGGTTTGTTCGGCGGTGTATTTTTGTAATGGGGCGTGGTAGACGGTTTGGCGGACGGCGAGTTCGGGGGCTTTGATGGGGGTCAGTGATTTGAGGCCCTGGCTGACCGATTCAGCGAGCAGACCGCCGATTTCGGGAGCTTTGCGGCGTTTGGGGGCGGTGACGTCGACATGGTTAATGTCACCACAGGTACCAATTCCGAAGAGAGAGAGAAAGTCCTCGCCGTATTCCGCTTGCAATTTGTCCTGCAGATGTTTGGGGTAGTCTCCGGAATATTTCGTGCCACCGATGGTGTCCAGATGCAGTGCGAACGAGACGACTGCGGCGAACGGTTTTTTATCGCCCGGCTTGGCCAGGCTGATTAACCCGACTTCGGGGTCGATCGGTCCGGCGGCGCGGATGATATTGGGGTTTTTGTAGCCGGGGTTAAAACGGACCGGGCCGTTTTTCATGTGAAAGCGACGGTTGAAGGAGATTCGTTTTTCCTGGGCATAGCCGGCAGCTAAGTCGACAGGCTGCAGCGCGGCTTGGGCCTGCTTGATGGCGGCGACGAGTTTTTCGACGAGTTGCGCGGGATAGTCCACGGTTTCGTAGATGTCCCGGCCCTGTTCTTCAACCGTTTTTTTATGAAAGTGTGCGCGCAGCGCGCCGAAGTAGAGCGGGCCGGTATGAGAGTGTGTGGCGGCGATGGCAATGTGTACGACGGGGATACCGGTCTGCTGTGCAGCGCGTTCGCGTGCTCGGCTAGAGACGTCGAGTGAGATCCCAACCATGTCGACGAAGACCAGTGCCGCGGACGTGTCGCCCTGTTGGAAGACGATGGCTTTGGCGTAGAGCGGATCGAGGATGCCGGTGCTGAGCCGCTCGCGGAAATATCCGCTCATGCGATAGGGGACCGGCGGTGTGACGTCGACCACGGCGATGCCGGCGGTGAGTGGCTCGGCAGAAGCAGCGGTGGGGAGCAGAGCAACGAGAAGAGTGGCGAACAACAGAAGCAGACGTTGGGACATAAGAAGCCTCGGGTTTGTGAACCGTTGAAACGGTTTTTAATGATTTATGCTGGCGGGGTATCGGTGGTGGGGTTGGGTGGTTCGGTGAGACCTTGTTTTTCACGTTCGAAGCGTTCGCGGTCAGCGCGAAACGAAGCGATGGCGTCACGAAAGCGTTGTTGTTCGTTTTGGAAGTGCTGCACGTCGGCTTGGAAACGGCGGTGGGCTTCTTGGAGTTTGCCCTTTTCGGTTTCCATGTGCTCGCGTTCGAAGACCAGTTCCGTGGCTGCCGCGTGCCGTTCTTGTTCCATGCGTGCTTTTTCAGCTTGGAAGGCTTTGACGGCTTCGCGGAAGCGTTGTTGTTCGGCGAGAAATTCCGGAGACGCCTCGCCTGTTGCACCGGCCGAAGTGGTGGGGGCGGGAGCGGCCTTTAATTGGGCGACTTGTTGTTCGAGTTCGCGTTTATCGGCTCGGAGTTGTTCTAGTTCAGCTTGCAGTCGAGCCTCGTCGGCCGAGACTTGTGCAATTTCCTGTTTGCTGGCTAGTTCAAATTTCGCGACGGCGGCGGTGAATTGCTGCTGGTCGATCCGCAGGCGTTCTTTTTCAGCTTTGTACTGCGCCAAATTGGCGTTCAAGGCTTCGCGGTCGTTGAGGAGTTTTTCTTGCCCGGCCAGCAGTTGCTCGTTCCGTTTTTGCAACTCCGCCTGCGATTCTGATTGGGATTGTTCACGCTGAGCATGGAGCGATTCCCGCTCCTGATTCAACTGTTGCTTGAGCGATTCGATTTCTTGCCGCTCTTGTGTGAGTTGTTGGGAACGTTCTTCCACTTCTGCTTGAATACGGGTGCATTCCTCACGCTGGGTTTCTAGTTGCTGCTGCGATTCCTTCAACGCCGCCAATTCCGATTCGTGGGATTCCCGTTGCGCCGCAGCGGCGGGGAGGGCGTTCAGTTCAAAATCGGTGACGCGTTGGTTGAATTCGTTTTGTTCCGCAGCCAAGGCGTCGCGCTCAGCTTGCAATTGTTGGCTTTGCTGAGCAACGGCCTCTTGTTGGGATCGGAGAGCTTGTTCTTGTTCGGCGTAATTCGCGGTTTGTGATGTTAACTCTTGCTGCTGTTGGTCCAACTCCGCACGTTGCTCATCCAGTTTTGCTTGTTGCTGTTGCAATTCTTCCTTTTGCGCCTGCAAAGTTGCCTGTTCGTTGTTTAGCTGCGTTTGCTGTTCGTCGAGTTGTTCCGCTTGGGTGGAATGTTGTTGTTGATTGGCGGCGAAGGCGGCGATTTGCTCTTCGAGTTCGTTACGTTTGTGTTGCAACTCATCGTTTTGACTTTGCCATTGTTCGCGGTCTTGTTGGAAGGTCTGTTGTTCCTGTTTCAGCTGTTCGCGCTGCTGGTTGAGCGATTCTCGGTCGGCTTCGAGTGTTTCTTGTTGTTGCGTGATTGTCGCGGAGCGTTCCTCGAATTCGGCGATTTGAGACTGCAGTTCGTCTTGTTCCGCTTCGAGATCGGCCGCTTTGACGTCGAGGGCGGCACGTTCTTGGTTCAGTTGCTGCTGTAGTTGCTCGAGTTCCGCGGCCCGCGAGGTGTGTCCTTCTTGGTCGGCGGCGATGGCGGCGAGTTGGGCTTGCGCGGTTTGTTGTTCTGCAGAGTGGGCGGCGATTTGTTCTTCCAACGCACTACGCTGTGCGTCGAGTTGTTGCCGTTCGGCCTCAAGTTGCTGTTTGGTTTGATTTGACTCAGCGGCTGCGGCTTCGAGTTCTTGCCGTTGGGATTCGAATTCTTTTTGCTCGGCTTCAAGCGTGGCGCGGGCTGCGGCGATTTCTTGCTGGGCGGCTGCCGTCTCGGCGACACCGGTCTCGGTTTGCGCTAACTTCTCTTCCAACTCGGCAAGTTGGTTGCCCATGTTGAGTTGTTCGGCGAGGATCGTTTTCCGTTCTTCTTGAAGCTTTGCCTTTTCGGCTTCGAGGCTGTCGCGCAGGGCCTCGATTTCTTGGCACCGTTGGGCGTGTTCGGCGTGGAGTGTTTCGCGTTCTTCGGCCAGCTCTTGTTTATCGGTTCTGAGCAAAAGATGCGCTTCTTGAAGTTTGTCGCGTTCGTTTTGCGATTCGACTTGGAATTCCTGTTGCTGGCGTTCCAGTTCGGCCCATTGTTCGTCAAGCTCGCGATAGACGCGACCGGTCGAACTCGACATGGCGGACGAGCCGCGTGAACTGCCGGAGAAGTCGACTTGCGAATAGGCGGAGGCGGACAGGTCGTCGACGTCTCCGGAGAGGACTACATCCGGCGGATCTTCAACGTGGACCGGTGGAGAGTGTGCGTCGTCCATGTCGGGAAACGGCGGAAGGGCGTCGCTGGCGGAGAGTGAAAGAATATCTTGTTTGGCGGACTCGGCAGCGGCTGGGGGGACGTCTTCAAATTGCGGGCCGGTATATTTGATCCGCATGCGATAGCTTTGCACTTCGAAGTTGTCGCCATGCTCCAGCAAATGGCATTGGACGACTTTTTCGTTGACGAGTACGGTTTGGCGATTGAGCAGATCGATGATCCACATGCCCTGACGGGTTCGCAGCAGCGAGCAATGCACGCGGGGGTTGCCGCCGGCGATGCGGATCTTGCAGCCCGAGACCTTGCCGGCCAAGGTGAGCATGCGGCTGACAGGCCAAAACGTGTTGTTGCCGTCATTGCGAATGAACTCGAATTCCGCTTCCGGCAGCGGCCCGATTTCGTCCTCATAACGATTCAACGGATTGAGATTGCCCAGCGTCAGTGTGGAAGCCTGACTGGCGATCGGGTCGTCGGGGTCGATCTCGATGTAGTAGGTGCCCATACGGACGCGGCGGCCTGGGATCAGCCAATCAGCGCGGCGCTGGCCACCGGCCCAATGTGTGCCGTTACGGCTGCCCAAATCGATACAAAAAACGTTGCCATCGATGACCTGCAGATACGCGTGCCGGGAGCTGACTTTGGCGCAATCGAGTTGAATGTCGCAACTTGGGGTGCGTCCGATGATGGCGTACGGCGTTTCAATGGTCTGGACCCAGGTCTCGTCGTTGCTGGAATCGGTGATTGCCAGCCGTATTGGCCCTTCAGCCCCCACCGCGCTGCGCAATAATTCAACGAGCTGGTCATCCACGATATTCGTTCCTCTCTCCACGTTGCACTGCCCTGGCACCGCTGCTGTTTCTGCCCTGCACGCATTCTGCATAGTAACGGTTGTATAAGTCAAGCACCGATCGTACCAACCGGGGAATGCCGGAAAATGACCGTCGTTTGAGGCCGGTTAGATCAAGTTGTGAACCGGGTTCTGGGGGGGCTGCGCGACGATTACGGGGTAGTCGTGATCGCCGAATTGACTTATCCGCCTGCCGGTATAAACTGGCCATTTTGGCTAAGGCCGCAAAGTCGCCGTAGGGGCGGGTTGCGAGCTACGTTCAACTAGTGACGGCATTTTTGTGAAGTGAGGTGATGCAGATGGCTCAAGCAGCGGACAAAGAACAATTTACGTTTCAAACTGAAATCAAACAACTGCTGCATTTGTTGTCGCATTCGTTGTATCAGAATCGCGAAATCACGATTCGTGAGCTCGTTTCCAACGCGTCGGACGCTCTGGACAAAATGCGATTCATTCAGGTCAACGAGGAACAGTATCGCGACGATGAAGACCTGGTCATTCGTCTGGAGCCCGACAGCGAGGGGCGGACGCTGTCGATCGTCGACAACGGCATCGGGCTGACCCACGATGAATTGATTTCGAATCTGGGAACAATCGCGCACAGCGGGTCGTTGGAATTTTTAAATAAGCTCTCGGGCGACGCTGCAGCGGATTTGTCGCTGATTGGGCAATTCGGTGTGGGATTTTATAGCGCGTTTATGTTGGCGGATCGAGTCGAGGTGATTACGCGGAGTTATCAAGAATCGACCGGTTGGCGGTGGGAGTCGGATGGAAGTGGTAGTTTCACGATTGAGCCGGCCGAAGATCTGCCGCGGGGGACGACCGTCAAATTGCACCTCAAGGAAGGGTATGATGAGTTCTCGCAAGAGGAACGCCTGAAGTACATCATCCGCAAGCATTCGACGTTTGTGCCGCATCCGGTTCGACTGGGCGACGAACAACTCAATGAACAACGCGCGGTTTGGGCGGAGCCGAAAAGCCAACTCGACGACGAGGCGTATGACAAGTTTTATCAATACCTGACGCATCGCGGAGATGAGTCGCCGTTGTGGCGGTTGCATCTTTCGTCCGATTCGCCCATTCAATTCCACACCTTGGTCTACTGCCCGGCCACAAATCTGGAGTCGATGGGCTTCGGGCGCGTGGAGCATGGCATGCACCTGTGCGCGAAGCGGATTTTGGTGCAGGATGATTGTCGCGAATTGGTGCCGGAATACATGCGGTTTTTGTATGGCATTGTCGACTCGGCGGATCTGCCGTTGAATGTGTCGCGACAAGCGCTGCAGGACGACACGATCTTTCGCAAGATTCGCAAGGTGCTCGTCAAACGGGTGTTGGACCATTTGACCAAAATGGCCGAACAGCAACCGGAAGAGTATTTGACGTTCTATCGCCAGTTCGGCACGATTTTGCGGGAAGGGGTTAGCACCGATTTTGAAAACCGCGAAAAAATTGCCGGCCTGATGCGGTTCCAATCGTCGCACGACGACGCCGGAGACAAATTGACGTCGTTGGGCGAATACATCGAGCGTGCCGGTGAGGATCAAAAGCAGATTTACTATCTGGGCGGCGCGGATCTCTCGGCGATTGAGAAGAACCCGAACTTGGAGATTTTCCGCAAGAAGAAGCTGGAAGTCTTGTATCTGGCCGATCCGGTCGACGAAATCATGCTTTCCAACCTAATGACCTACGACGGCAAACAGTTGACCTCGATTGACGCAGCCGACTTGGCGTTTCCGGAAGACGAAGAGACGGATAAGTCCGAGGATGAGACGCCTGCGGAGGAAAAAGACGAAAGCAGCACGCCCGGATTCGAAAAGGTCGTGTCGCTGTTCAAAGAAGCGCTGGGGGATATGGCGGAGGACGTACGGGCTTCCAAGCGGCTGACCGACAGCCCGGTCTGCTTGGTCAATCCCGAAGGGGCCATGAGCACGCAGATGCAAAAAGTGCTGCGGATGAGCAACAAGGATTTCCAGATGGCCAAACGGATCCTGGAAATCAACCCGTCCGCTCCGCTGATCAAACGCTTGAGTGATCTTTCGGGCAATAGCGACCACAGCGAATTCATCCGCCAATGCGCCCGGCAGTTGTTTGACAACGCCATGTTGCTGGAAGGATTGCCGCCCAGCGTCGAGGATGTCGTGACCCGCACACAGCAGTTTATGTCGGAATTGGCGGAGAAGCGGTCGCCGATTATTACGTAATAGAATCCCGTATGAGCTGTTGGGTATCCTTCAGACAGTGTCGAGTGACGAATCGTGGCCGCGAGTGTTCGTTCTTGACGGCGGGAGCGGCGCGTGAGACAATTGGCTGTCGTGATATATTTTTTATCGCGGTCGCTTTGCCGTTCTGAAAAGTCGATTTGAAATGGGAGAGATAGAGTCATGACCTGTAAACCGTTGTTACTGGCCGGCTGCCTCACGATTTTGGCTGCGACGCCCGGTTTCGGGGCTGAGATTTCCGGCGAATATCTCGAAGCCCGTTCGTGTGATGTTTGGACGGGACCCTGTTTCGCGAATGGAGAAATCGGCTTGTCAGGCAAAGAAGCGGTCTTAGCTTGGAAAGTCGACAAAGGTTCCTGGCAAGGTGTCGAGTTGAAAAACCTGTCCGCGGTCTTGGTGATCAAAGGCGAAGACACGCTCGGTTTTGGCGGATCATTCCGCATCAGTCCCGATCCGATCGAGTCAGTCATATTGGTCGATAAAAAAGCGAATCAGCAACAACGCGATGCGCTGGTCGCTTTTGTGAAGTACTCGGCCAAAAAACTAACCCAACACGTCAAACGGGTCGAATCGACCGACATTCAATTCAAAAACGACCACGTCGAAGGAGTGGGTGTTTTGAAGGCGGGCGATTTGGCGGAAATTGAAACGCGCGAACTGAGGCATGGTGATTGTATTTGCACCAACGAAGATATTTTTTATCCGCCACTGACCGATGTCGACAATTACCACCCGGCCTTTACCAAGCAACTCAAATATACGGGTAAGGGATTGAACCAGACGTGGGAACTCCCGGGTCAACGGAGTGCTTTTTTGGCCACGTTCGAAAAATAACGGGGGCAAACAGAACTATTTAAATGATTGATTTTTCGAGCGGGATGTCCGGTATTACCGGCTCCCGCTCTTTTATTATCCGCATCGCACCCGCTTTACCTGTAACCGAGCCGCGAGTCTGCGTACAATGAACACGACGTATCGGGCATTGACGGCGTCTCTCGTGGAGTTGTCGATGCGGTCTTACTCTAGAGATATTTGCGACCATTGAGGTTTTGAGGATTGCATATGAAGTTTATTAGCACGCTTGCTGTCGGGTTTTGTCTGTTTGCCGGTCCATTAGTTGCGGCTGAGTCTTCGCACAAACTCAAGGAAGTGAAGGGCCTGCCTAAAGAGTTGTCGCCCAAAATTGCTGCGGTATTGCACGAGTCCGGACAACAAGTCACAGGGCCCGACGGCGCGCTCTGTGTGGTTTGGTTGGCGAAGGACTTGGCGGTGAAACCAAAATTCAAGCCGAGTCAGAGCGTGGCCTATCCGTTTACGCATGGGCAACTGTTGGGGGCGATTCAGTTTCCCGAAGGTTCGAGTGGTTTCGATTTTCGCTCGCAGGAAATCCCCACCGGCGTGTATACGCTGCGTTATGGTCAGCAACCCGAAGATGGCAACCATTTGGGGACTAGCGAAATTCGCGATTTCTGCATGGCGCTCCCGGCAGAGCACGACAAAGATCCCAAGCCGATCTTCAATCCGATGCAACTGAATGAGCAGTCGGCAGAGGCGGCCGGGTCGACACATCCGGCGATTTTTCTGATGAGCGCGCCTCCTGAAAAACCGGAGAAGGAATCGAAAATCATCCACGATGAAGACCACGACTTTCAGATTCTGCAGTTGACCACGACCGGCAAAGCGGCCGACAAGCCGGTTCCGTTGCTGGTGCGGATTGTGGTTGTGGGAGCGGGGGAATAGATGAGTCGCGCTATTTGGGGTTTGCTGTGGATCACAGCAGTGAGTTGCGCAGTCGAGGCGCGCGGTGAAGAGAAAAGCACACCCGCGCCTGCGGCAGCCGCTGAAGAGCAGTCGGAAAAACAGGACAAGGCCCGCAAGGAATTGCTGACCGGCCAAGTCAAGTTTCTCGGCCCGGCTCTGCGCGCTCGGGGCGTTAAAGCCTATGACGAGATGGACGAGCAGGTCGTGCTGATTGCCGAGAACGGAGACTTGGTTCCACTGGTGGCCGATTGGCGAGGCCGCGCGTTTTATCAGGATGAGCGTCTGCGGGATCGCAAGGTGCAACTGATCGTACGGCGCCGGCCTGATAATCCTTATGCGCAGGTGTTGATCGTCTATACCTTTGACGACAAGGGGGAGCGGAAATACACCGACTACTGGTGTGATATTTGTTCGATCCCCATGTACGAAATCAAAGAATGCGAGTGCTGTCAGGGACCGATTCGTCTGCGCTTCGAAGATCGCCCGCTGCCGTCGTATTTGCGGAAAGAGATAAGCCGCGATTCGCAGCGGCAGTCCAAGTCGGAGACTGACTCCGCCACTCCCGACGCCGATGACGATGATGGCAAGTAAACCTACTGCGTAGAAAGGTGCGTCGCGACGCACTCTACGTTTCACCGCTGACGAAGAAGCGTTATGGATTGGAATCTCAACGAACGAGCGCTGGCGGTGGTGGAGGGTCTGCTTCCCGCTGCTGAGCAATTGCGGGTTCAATCGCACTCAGTTCCTGGTGGGGGACGATTGATCGATTGTGGTGTGAACGTCAGCGGCGGACTGGGCGCCGGTTTGGCGCTGGCGCAGGTTTGCACGGCGGGGTTGGCGGAGGTCTCGATTATCCCGGGTGATATCGGCGGGGTCGGTTGTCCTTACGTGCAGGTGGCAACTGACAATCCCGTGGCTGCGTGCCTGTTGAGCCAGTATGCCGGCTGGCAGATCGCCGTTGAGAAGTTCTTCGGTATGGGATCGGGACCGATGCGCGCCGTGGCGGCTCGTGAGGATCTGTATGAGAAACTCGACTACCGCGAACAACCGTCGCAATGCATCGGGGTGTTGGAGGCAGATCAACTGCCCGATGAAAAGGTGTTTGCCTTCATCGCCGAACGCACCAATCTGGCTGCAGAGCAGATCACCTTATTCGTGGCGCCGACGGCGAGTATTGCCGGAAATTTCCAAGTCGTCGCCCGCGTTGTCGAGACCGCCTTGCACAAGCTCTTGGAACTTGGCTTTGACATGAGCCGGATTGTCAGCGGATATGGCACGACTCCGTTGTCGCCGGTGGCGGGGGATTTTCTCGCTGGAATCGGTCGCACGAATGACGCGATCCTCTATGGCGGACGCGTGACCTTATGGGTGACGGGAGATGACGATTCGTTATCTACAATTGGTCCGAAAGTTCCCTCGGTTTCCTCGCAGGCTTATGGGCAACCCTTTTTGGAAATCTTTGAAGCTGCGGGACGCGACTTTTATAAAATCGACCCCCATCTGTTTAGCCCGGCGGAAATCATGTTTCAAAACGTCGAGACCGGCAACGTGCAGCGGTTCGGTAACGTAGCGCCCGATATTCTCTCCCGGTCGTTTGGCTTTTAAGTATCTCTCGGGTGGCTGACGTTTGAATTCCATGCATATCGTCGTCTTAGCAAATGCCGACAGTTGGTACCGCCGCGACCTAGAACGGGCGGCGCACGTGCGGGGGCATCGGTTTTCCCGCGTTGATTTTCGGCGGCTCACAGCAACGGTCATTGCGAATGACTCGACCGTGCATGGCGACGATATTGTCTTATCCGATTGCGATGCTGTGATTGTGCGGACGATGCCGCCGGGGTCGTTGGAGCAGGTTGTGTTCCGCATGGATCTGTTGGCACAATTGGAATCAGCGGGGGTCACGGTACTCAATTCTCCGAAGGCCATAGAATGCGCGGTCGATAAATATTTGACCACGGCGCGATTGCAAGCGGCCGGTTTGCCCGTCCCGGCAACGGTGGTGTGCGAGAATTCCGAATCTGCGATGGCGGCGTATGATCAATTGGGGGGCGACGTGGTCGTCAAGCCGATCTTCGGGGCTGAGGGACGCGGGATATCTCGGGTCAGCGATCCCGATTTGGCGTTTCGCACGTTTCGCACATTGGAACGCACACAGTCGGTGTTGTATCTGCAGCGGTACGTCGATCACGATGGCTCGGATCTACGAGCGGTCGTGTTGGATGGTCGCGTGATCGGTTCCATGCGGCGGCACGGCAATGGAGATTACCGCACGAACGTCTCCCGCAGCGGCACGGCAACAGCGGTGGAATTGTCCGCCGACGAAGCCGAGTTGGCACTACGGGCCGCAGCAGCGACCGGGTGCCGGTTTGCCGGGATCGATCTGTTGTATGATAGCGACGGCCGCGTGTACGTCATCGAAGTGAATGCAGTCCCCGGCTGGCGGGCGCTGGCACGGGTTACGGGGGTGGATGTCGCGGGGGTGGTGATTTCGTCGTTGGAAGCTGGACGTTGATTGGATAATTGGTTTAAGGCAATCGACCTGCGGCCTGCAGCATGCGGCGCAGTTCAATGTTTTCAACCGTATTGAATCGCAGAATGTTTGTCGTGACGCGCCCAATCGCCGTTAACGCATTGATTCTGCCTTCGTTCAATCGAAAATGGTCCCCCCATTTATCACGGCGAGGATGAAATAACGGCGTCAGTTGTTCGGTGTTCGGATCAATCGACGCGATGTCACTTCCTTTAAAACGATTGCATAGAAAACATGCCCATGCCAAATTGTGGCTTTCAGTTTGTCCGCCATGTTTTATGGCGATAATATGGTCCGCTTCGTGCGAAAGCATCACATCGTCGAAATGGATCAAGCAGTATTCACAACGGTCGTTGGCGCGGCGACGGACCTCGGAGCGTAGCGCGGCGGGCACTTGTTCGCTCATGGTTGTTGTTGCCCGGCGAGCCGTGCTTTGACCAACCGCATCAACATCTCTGCCTGCTCAAACTGGTCCAACTCGCGTTGTTCGTCGGTGGAGATCGTGCCTGCATTGAGCCGGATCAGCAATTCGCGGGCACGTTCCTGGACGCTTGCGGAGGGGCGAAAAGCAAGCAATTGATCTTGCGTGGGATTCGATGCCAATAAATCGGCGATTTCCTCAAGCAGGCGAATCGGCTCTTGAACAATCGACATCGAACTCTTACCTTCCGAGAGAATGTTTGGCAACTCATGTTATTATCCGGGCAGGATTGCTCTGTCGTCAAGGGGAAATGGATCGCTGCCCCAGCAGCACTATCATGACAGCGACGGCACACTGAGATCTCGTTTTTGACGGCGGTATCTAATGGCAACCCGTGATGTTCAATAGGAATTCCCTATGTGTAACGGAAATTATCGGCTGATCTTCACCGCTGCATTGGGGAGCCTGTTATTCCTCGCAGCTTCAACTTTGGCCGACGAACCCAAACCGTCACCGCCGATCGAACGGTTGAGCGAGGAGGCGTGCCGGGCGGCTTCGCGTGTGTTTGACTACGACGCCAAGATTCCGTTGGAGTCGCGGATCGTCGAGAAGAAAACGGACGAGGATGGTTATGTGCGCGAGAAGGTCGTCTTTCGGGGAGCGGCTGGGGAGCTAGTGCCGGGGTATCTGCAACTTCCCCAGACCGAAGCGGAGCAGCATCCTTGTGTGTTGTTGTTGCATGGTTGGTCGGGGGCCAAGGACCGTTGGTTTGTCGATGGCGGCTATATGAGCGGCGGCCAAGTCCGCAAGGCACTGCTGGCGGCTGGGTATGCCATATTTGCCCTCGATGCCCAATGCCACGGGGATCGGATTGCGGTGAATGACTACGCGCCGGTCAATCATTATGAGGCCGAAGGTCCGCAGCCGCGCAAGGGGTATTTGATGTTGCCGGAGATTTATGCGCAGACGGTTAAGGACTATCGCCGCGGGATCGATTATCTGGCGTCGCGAGGAGATATCGACGTCGAGCGGATCGGCATGGTCGGTTATAGCATGGGAGGCACGCAGACGTTTCTGCTGACCGGCGTGGAGCCGCGAATCAAAGTCGCCGTCGCTTGCGTCGTCCCGGCAGAGCGGGATAAATACTCGCTGGTCGCGCCGCAGAATCAGACGTACGGAATTGGCGACCGCCCACTTTTGATGATCATGGGCCGCAGCGACACGATGTGTCCGGTCGATCATGCCCAACAATTACGGGCCATGCTGCCGGCGGAAACGTCCGAGCTGATTTTTATCGACGCGGGGCACAAACTCTCCCACGATTACGTGCCGCACGCGGTGCGGTGGGTAACGGAGCGGTTGTGAGGTGGTGCTAGTGTCGTTCCACTCGTCCGGCCCTACGAGTAAAAGAACCACGAAAAAAACGAAAGACACGAAAAAAGCTTCTGCTAATCATGCTCGGGTATCTAGGAATCTAATCCAAGGGATAAAGCTTTCCATCGTTTGTCTTTATTTATTATTTATTTTCGTGTGTTTCGTGCCTTTCGTGGTTTTATCCCGTCGTCGTGATTGGGCATAAGTCGCTCACTCCGGCGTGATTTTCACGATCAACACTTTGTTGTTGTCCCCCTTGCGTTTGCCGCGGGCCAGCATGCCTTCGCCACAGGTGACCCAGGATTCGTTACCGCTGATGCGGCAAGTGCCGGAGTTGCCCAAGGCGGCGTGATTTTCCGGGAGCAAAACGCGTTCGGTCTTGCGGATGACCCGTAAGGTTTTGGGGTCGACTTGTCCGAGAAACAACGGCGCGCGGTTCCGGATGATGTGGTCGTTGTTGGCGCCGCGACGGGTGTAAATCAAAAATAGTCCGTCGCCGACCGTCACCCAATGCTGCTGCGTGTTGTGACTTCCCAGCAACTTGCCGTCGTCAAACTTCCATTCCTGCGGGGGATCAAAATGGATACCGTCGCTGCCGCTGGTGACAAATGCGGAGCGGTCGGTGCGGAGTGTGAAGTAGAAATTGCCCTGGAACTCCTCCAGTGAGGGTTCATAAAATCCGCGGCGCTTGGGGAGGTTCAATTCTGAACCGTGTTCTTTGTACGTCAACGTCTTCCCGTCGAATCCGCAGCGCATCACAACGCTGGTGTAGTTGCGTTTTTTTGCATCCCGCTGATAGCGGACCGGCAGGAGGACGTCGCCGTCGGGCAGGTCGACGCGTTGATTGCAACCGGCATTGGGGGCGATGATGGGAAAACCGGCGTGATCTTTTTCCGGGGTTTTTAGAAACTTGAGCGGACCCCACTTGCGGGTTTGCGGATCCATGACCGCATAGGAGACGCGTTCACGGGTGAAGTTTTCTTTGGTGCCATCTTTGAAGTTAAAGGTCTTGCCCGTGATCAAGACTGTTTGGCTTGGGGCGTGCCATTTCGGCCACAAATCGCCTGGGGCGACTTCGTATCCGTCGGATTGTTCGTGGCGGCGGAGGGTGGGAATGATTTCCGGCTGCGACCAAATCTGCCCGCCGTCTTCGCTGAAGGTTTGATAGATATCGTGAAAATTGTGTGTCCCGGTTTTGCCCGTCTCGGACATTGTCGTGACGTAGTATGGTTTTTTCACGGGAACGTAAGCGGTGCGGGCTTGCCACCAGTCCCATTGATTCGTGCCGTTAATTGAAGTCAAGTTTTCGAATTTCAGCGGGACCGGTTCCACGGCCTGAGCGGTCACGGGTAATAGCGAAACGGACAGTGCGGTGATTATGAAATAATATTGGAGCATGGTCGTGGTTTCCTTGAAGTCGTTTCCGCAATCGTCCGGGATAGCAGGATTTACAAATCTATTTCGATTCACCAAACCCGCCGCCGCCGGGGGTTTTGATTGTCAGAATATCGCCGGCGGCAACACTAAGTTGGACTTTGCCCCCCAGGTCTTCCGACAAGCCGGTGCTTTTCTGTTGCAATGTATTTTCACCCAATGCGCCCGGTTCGCCTCCTTGCAATCCAAACGGTGGATAGGGACCGCGGCGTTCGGTGAGCAATGAGACTTGCAGGGGACGCAAGAACTCGATGCGGCGAACGATACCGTCTCCCCCGCGATGCCGCCCCGTACCGCCCGAACCGCGGCGGACGCTGAACTCGTGTAGTCGCACCGGATAGCGGCGCTCGATGACTTCTGGATCGGTCATGCGGGTGTTGGTCATGTGGGTGTGCACGGCGTCGGCGCCGTCGGCGTCGGGAGTTGCGCCGCTGCCACCGCAGATGGTTTCGTAATAGCCAAACTGGTCGTCGCCGAACGTGAGGTTGTTCATCGTCCCTTGGCTGGCAGCAGCGACTTTTAAGGCGCCGAACAGTGCATCGACGACGCGCGACGATGTTTCGACGTTGCCACCCACCATGGCGGCGCATTGGGCCGGGTCGTCGTGCTCGGGCGGATTGAGCAGACATTCGGGCAAAATGATCTCGACCGGATTGAGCACGCCGCTGTTGAGTGGAATATCTTCGGCAATCAAGCAGCGAAATACATAGAGCACGGCTGCGGTCACGATGCCACGATTGGCGTTGAGGTTACCGTCCAAGACTGGTCCGGTCCCGGTGAAATCGACGGTGGCTGTTTCACCGGTGATGGTGATATTCACGGCAATCGGCGAGCCATCGTCAAGATGATCCGTATGGGCGTAGTCGCCGTCGGGAATCGCCGCCAAGGCCATCCGCATTTTATGATCGGCCGCATCTTGAATGTGTTGCATATAGGCTTGAACGACCGGCAGCGAATACCGCGCGACGAGTTCTTGCAGCAGGTTCACGCCATTGTTATTAGCGGCAACTTGCGCGGCGACATCGGATAGGTTTTCCGTCACCGCGCGGGTGGGGTAGGGGGCGCTCGTGAGGAGTTCACGTAATTCTGCTTCACGAAACTCGCCAGCATCGACGAGTTTGAAATTGCGGATCAACACCCCCTCTTCGCTCAAGCGTTTAGAAAACGGGGGAAGACTGCCGGGGATGATGCCGCCGATTTCCGCATGATGCGCGCGGCTGGCGGTGAAGAACAACAACTCTCTCGTGTCGGTGTTGTGCACGGGTGTGACAACGGTCACATCGGGCAGATGCGAGCCGCCGCGATAGGGATCGTTTGTAACAAAAACGTCGCCGGGTGAGATTTGCGGATTGTCGGCGATAATGCGGCGCACGGTTTCGCTCATCGCTCCCAGGTGGACCGGGATGTGCGGAGCATTGACGACGAGGTCACCCGTGGGGGAAAAGACCGCACAACTAAAATCGAGACGTTCCTTGACGTTCGTCGAAAACGAGGTCCGCTGCAACGTGATGCCCATTTGTTCGGCGATCGAGGCGAAGAGGTTGTTGAAGATCTCCAGCATCACCGGGTCGGCATTGGCGCTGATGTGTTCTTCGGTTTGTCCCTGACTGTCGTTGATCACAATCTCGCCGCGCGCGGTGATCTGTGCGGTGAAACCGGGGTCAATGACGACCGTAGAGGTTGGTTCGCACACAATCGCCGGGCCGGTCAGTTGGTCGCCGGCACGTAATTCGCCGCGCTCAAAGACTGCCGTTTCCAGTGGTTGTCCGTCGAACCATGTTTTCGTGGTTTCGCTGGGCGTGGGATGCCGTGCGACGACGTCGGACAAATCCTCGGGTGGATCGGGGGTGGTGCCGATGACTTCGACGCGAGCGGCGGTGATCTCGATGCCGCGGCCGGTATGGACGTAGCCATAGAGGCGGCGGTGTAGTTCCTCATAGGCGCGGGCATAGTCACCGTCGGGTGGGGAAAGGACGTTAATTGTCGATTCGACACCTTGATAGCGAAGGTCGAGCGAGCGGAGTGGTGCTTGGATTTGTGCAGCGGCAATTCCTTCGGCCAGCACTTCGTCGCGTGCTTGACCTTCCAATTCGGCGAACAACGGTTCGAGTTGTTGCAGCTGTTCTTGCGAATAGGCTTTGAGTACCGAGCGTTCGGCAAAACGGCGGACGTCGGCCAAGCCGATTCCATAGGCGCTTAGAATTCCGGCCAGCGGGTGAATGAGCACGTTCCGCATGCCGAGTGAGCGGGCAATGGCACAGGCATGTTGTGCGCCGGCCCCGCCAAAGGAGACCAACACGTAGTCACGCGGATCGTAACCTTTGGCGACAGAGATATTGCGAATCGGGCGGACCATGTTGGCATTGGCTACCCGCAAGAAACCGTCTGCCAATTCGATGGGTGTATACCGCGTCCCGGTGGCGGATTGGGCGATTCTTTCGCAGAGGGCTGTGAGTTTGTGTTGGACGATGTCCTGATCCAGCGGAAAGGGGAATTTAGCAGGCAGGATTTTACCGAGAAATAGATTCACATCGGTGACCGTCAACGGCCCGCCGCGTCCGTAACAAGCAGGGCCAGGGGATGCTCCGGCGCTCTCGGGGCCGACGGTCAGTTTGACGCCGTCAAAATCGCAGATGCTCCCGCCGCCGGCAGCGACGGTTTCGATGGCCAGCATGGGAGCGACAACCCGCACGCCCGCTTTTTGTGTTTCAAATTCCAATTCATGACGTCCGTCAAACCGCGACACATCGGTGCTGGTGCCCCCCATGTCGAAGCCGATCGATTTTTCAAAACCTGCACGCTGGGCAACGCGGGAAAAACCAATCACGCCCCCCGCTGGTCCCGAAAGAATACTGTCTTTCCCCACAAAGCGATCCGCGTCGACCAGTCCGCCGGCGGAGGTCATGTTTTTTAAGGGAGCATTTCCCAAACATCGTCGCAATTCGCGAATGTATTGCCGCAAAATTGGATTCAAATAGGCATCGACAACCGTAGTATCGCCGCGGGAGACAATTTTAATGAGCGGGGAAAGGCGGCTAGAGACGCTGATTTCATCGAAGCCGATTTCGCTGGCAATCCGTGCCACGATTTCTTCGTGCTTCGATTGGGCGAAGGCATGCATGAAACAGATGGCGATCGATTCCACGCCGGTCGCTTTGAGAGCGGTCAGTTGTTCCCGCACCTGGGTTTCATCGAGCGGGACAAGCACGTTGCCGTCGACGTCGAGCCGCTCATTGATTTGTACCACTTCCTCAAACAGCGGACTGGGCTTTTGAATGGCTAGGTCAAACAACCGTGGCCGGTCTTGATTGGCGATCAATAGAATGTCGCCAAATCCGGCGGTCGTCACAAAACCGGTACGTGCCCCTTGTCGTGTCAGTAGCGCATTGGTCCCGCGTGTGGTGCCCAAACGGACAGAGACTTCGGGAATGGGATCGCCGAGACCGACGCCTAATAAGTAGCGAATCGCCACGATCGGCGATTCTTCGCCGCCGGTCAATTCGTAGTTCGTGCCTGGAACGATATCCGCAGGGAGTGTTTGCTGCAGAGTGAGCCGTCCGGTCGAGTTCTCGAATTCATCGATGACGCCGACATGCATCGCTGCGCCGCTGTCGTCGAGAAAGCGAATCTCGTAACCGTTCCAAAACCCTGGCGGATCATCGCTGCGACCGGGATCAACAAAGCTCGACGCACCGTCGGCCGCATCGACACGCCCCTTGGTGACGCCGCTGCTGAGCAACTTGAGCTGCAACAACTTCCCATCAGGATCCCGCGCAATACAATCGGTAAAGGTCCCACCGACATCAATCCAAAATTCCCAGGAAGGCATAGTTGAGCTTCAATATTGGTAAAGGAGGGGACAGGCTCGAGGAGACAGGCATGAGGGAAAGGTTCGGCGCGTACTGCCTACCGCCTACTGCCCTCTGTCTACTATTCTCTGGCCACCGGCCACTCGCCATCGGCCACTTTTTCAATCAAGCATACAGTTTCGCCACGTAGTCCCCATAGCCGTTGTAGATAACCGTATCGTAGCGCGTGGCTTGCGACGGGAGCATCCATTCGGTGGCTTGTGACCAGCGCGGGTGGGGGACTTCCGGATTGACGTTGGCGGTGAAACCGTATTCTTGCGGTCCGAGCGTATTCCAAAAAGTCGCTGGCTGTTTGTCGGTCAGCGTGATTCGCACGATCGATTTGCAGCTCTTGAAACCATACTTCCAGGGGACGACCAAACGAATCGGCGCGCCGTGTTGTTTGGCGAGCGGTTTGCCGTAGATGCCGGTGGCAATGAATGCCAATTCGTTCATCGCTTCGTCGATCGTCAAACCTTCTGTATACGGCCAAGGATAACCGGAGGACATGTTCGGCCCGGCGAATGTGGGCAAGCCAGCCTGCTCATCCTTTTTGTTGGGAACATCGAACGTTTGGAAACCGACAAATTTTGCTTGGGCGGTCGGTTCGACTTTTTTGAGCAATTCGCTCAAAGCAAACCCGGTCCAGGGGACGCACATGGCCCAGGTTTCGACACAGCGATGCCGATAGTCCCGTTCTTCGAATGGCATCATTTTGTAGATGTCGTCGATGTCAAACACGCGGGGCTTGGCGCACAATCCGGTGATTTCGAATTTCCAGGGATGCGGCTCAAAATCACCGACGCGGCTATAGTTGTTTTTACTGCCGGAGAATTCATAAAAGTTCGTATACCGGCTTGCGTCTTCCTCTTTTGTTTCTGGGCGGCCGTATTCAAAGTTGGGATTGTGTAGTGCGCCGAAGGAATTGTCCTTGGCGGGCTCCCATTCTTTTTCGGTTGGTTCCGGTGCGCGTTCCGCCAGGGCGGCGGGGACTTCGACTTTTCCCGATTTGAGGACCTCTTCGTCACTGGCCGTGTCGCAGCCGATGAGATGCGCTCCCATCCCGATGCCGGCGGCGCTGAGCCCCAACGTGCGGAGAAACTCGCGGCGATGCCAACGGCGATTGACGTAGACGTCTTCAGGCGTGTGAAGTTTTTGCGCGAGTTGCCAAGGTTTGCGGATGTGATACTGCATCGTTTGTCTTCGCGAGTGAATTCTAAAACCAAAACAGGACAGCAACGTGGCGGCGCCGACACAACCATATATTGTAGAGGCGGGGGCGGATTTGAAAAGGTGAACTGCGAGTCTCTCAACGGCGGCCGAGGCGCTTGAGGAACGGGATCAGCTTTTCAGGATAATCGGTTTGAATCGCGTCGACGCCCAAGTCGAGCGATTTTTGAAAGCCGGCTTCGTTGTCGTTTTCGCCCAAATTGTCGACCCAAATTTGTGCACCGGCGGCATGGGCAGCTTCGGCGTGTTCGGCGGTCCAGTCGCGGACGTTGCCGTCGAAGGTTTCTGCTTTCAGGTCACGGCGAATGGCGTTGATTTTTTCGACCGTTCCGGGATTCGGCGGCATAATCCAGATCTTGGGGTTGAGTGTTTTGAACGCGCGCAGTCCGTCATACGAGCTATAGACGATAACATCGTTCACCATTTTGTGCCGCGTGACCGTCTCGACGATCTCAGCGGGCGGCGCATCTTTGTGGTCGATATAGATCTTGATTTTACCGCGGCAGAGTTTCAGCGCCTCGTCGAATGTCGGTACTTTTTCAGATTGTCCTACGGTCAGCTTTTGGATGTCGGCATAGGTCAGCTCGTTGACTTTTCCCTGTCCATCCGTCGTGCGGGCCACGTCGCTGTCGTGCATCAGCACCAGCACTCCGTCATTCGTGCGGCGGACATCGACTTCGACGTAGTCACATCCAAGATCGATGGCATGCTGGAATGAGGCGAGAGTATTCTCGGGTGCTTTTTGATGGGCACCGCGATGGGCGATAACGATGATCCGTTTCGGCTTAGGGTTTTCAGCAGCCATAAGCGGTGCGGTTCCAGCACAGACCAACAGGACAATTAGTAGACGGAGGGGCATGGTCCGTGGTCCTCGATCAGGGGTTGGATTGGGCGTGTACGGGTGATCAAACGACAGAAACCGGACATCCGGACAAACGGATGGGACCGTCACAAATCGGTAATTCCGGGATTGTCACTTGGTTTTCGTGATCCGTTTCGTGGAAATCTTCGTTATACCAGATGAGCTGCTCAGATGCGTTGCATAATAGCAGCATGTTGCAATTTGGGAGCACCGGGTGATGGAAACCTTACAGACTTATTTCAGCGGGCCGATGCTCGTGCCCAGCGTATTGCTGGGGCTGGTCTGTCTGTACTGGTTGTTTGTCATCCTGGGTGCGTTTGACATCGAATTGTTTGATTTTGACATCGATGTCGGCGCGGGAGACGGCTCCATCTTTGATGTGGGGTTAATCTCGTTGAAGTTCATCAACCTGGGCGATGTGCCATTGATGATTTGGGGCAGCGTCTTCAGTTTGGCGTTTTGGATAATGACGGCGCTCGTTGTCGATCGACCCGATGTCGGCGGAGATCTCCGTCCTTGGATGATCGTGTTGGGTAGCGGTTTTCTAGCGGTCCTAGTGACGAAAGTCATCACCAACCCGCTGCGTGGTAAGTTCACCGTGAAGGAACCGAACACGCTTGAGGAACTGCTGGGGCGGGAATGCACGATTACTGTGGATACAAACGAAAAACACGGACAAGCGAATGTCCCGTCCGACGGGGCACCGCTGCTACTGAATGTCCGAACTCACGAAGGCACACTGACCAAAGGAACTACGGTCAGGATTGTTGATTTTGATCAGGAAACGCACCTTTATTACGTCAGCAACTCTGACCTGGAGGAATAGAAGATGGAAATATTAATTGGTGGAGCAATCGCGATAGTCCTGGGTTTGGCTACGATGGTGATCCGTTGCTATCGCAAGGTCGGACCGGAAGAAGCGTTGGTTCGATCCGGTCAAGGTGGTTTGGCTGTCATCACCGGACGAGGATTACTTGTCTATCCCGTGCTGCACCGCGTCGAGCAGATGGATCTGTCGGTCAAGCGGATTGAAATTACACGTCGCGGTGAGGCGGGGTTGATCTGTCGCGATAATATCCGTGCGGACATTGAAGTCGCCTTTTTCGTCCGTGTGAACAATACCGATGACGATATTAAGAATGTCGCTCAATCTTTAGGGTGCCGTCGGGCATCGGATCAAAAGGCGCTGATCGAGTTGTTCGATGCCAAGTTTTCCGAAGCATTGAAAACTGTTGGTAAGCAATTCGATTTTGTCGAACTGTACAACGAGCGGGATAAATTCAAGGTCGAAATCCTCAATGTCATTGGTACGGACCTCAATGGTTACGTCCTGGACGACTGTGCCATCGACTTCCTGGAACAGACGCCGATCGAATTACTCAGCCCGAATAATATTCTCGACGCCGAAGGGATTAAGAAGATCACCGAGCTGACGGCAAAAGAATTCGTGCAAGCGAACAATTACACCCGCGAAAAAGAAAAAACGATTAAGAAGCAAGACGTGGAAGCCCAGGAAGCGATTCTGGAGTTGGAGCGTCAACGGGTCGAAGCGGTTGAAAAGCAGAAACGCGAAATTGCTGAAGTCTCCGCTCGCGAACAAGCCGAAGCGAAACGCGTCTCGGAAGAAGAACGTCTCAAAGGAGAACGGGCACGGATTACGACGGAAGAGGAAATCAGTATTTCTGAGGAAAATAAAGAACGGCAGATCATTGTCGCCCGCAAGAGCAAAGAGCGGACCGATGCGGTCGAAACCGAACGGGTCGAAAAAGACCGCATGCTGGAAGCGACCGAGCGTGAACGGATCGTGACATTGGCACAGATCGACAAAGAAAAAGCGGTCGAAGTCGAAAAACGGAATATTCAAGACGTGATCCGCGAGCGGGTTGTCGTCGAACGGGCGGTTGTTGAACAACAGGAAAAAATCAAAGATACCGAAGAGTTCGCCACCGCCGACCGGCTCAAACAGGTGACTGTCACCAAAGCCGAAATGGATGCCCAGCAAGCCTTGGTCAAAGAAGTCAAAGCGGCCGAAGCGTCGAAGGCTGCTGCCGATTTCCTGGCCGAACAACGCATCGTCGAGGCCGAAGCGGAACGGGCTGCCGCCGAGAAAGAAACGTTGGCGCAAAAAATGTTGGCCGAAGCCAAGACCGCCAATGCGGCCGCTATTGGGCTGGCCGATGCCCAGGTGCTTGAAGCCAAGGCAGCTGCCATCGAAAAAGAGGGTACCGCCGAAGCGAACGTGTTGCAGCGTAAAGCCGTTGCTGAAGCGAAAGGCATCGAAGCCCGCGCCTCTGCAGTCGAAAAAGAAGGCACGGCCGAAGCCAGTGTGATGCACCTCAAGTTCACCAGCGAAGCCAAGGGCATCGAGGAAAAAGCCAACGCCATGAAACTGTTCGACGGAGTCGGACGCGAACACGAAGAATTCAAATTGCGGCTCAACAAAGAGAAGGACATCGAAATCGCCGCGATCAGCGCACAACAAGAGATCGCCGAGTCCCAAGCAGGGATCGTGGGCGAAGCCCTCAAATCGGCCCGTATCGACATCGTGGGCGGCGAAACGACCTTCTTCGACAAGATCGTCGACTCGATCAAAGCCGGGAAATCGGTCGATCGCTTTGTGCACAACAGCGAAGTGCTGACCGATGTGAAGAATTCGTTCTTCAACGGCAATCCGGAATATTTCCGCGACAAATTGCAGGAGTTTGTCGACCAGTTCAATATGAGCTTCGACGACGTCAAAGACCTGTCCGTGGCGGCATTGATCGGAAAAATGCTGACGCTCACCGACAGCGATGAATCGAAGTCCGAATTGAATCGCATGCTCAGCGCCGTCAAAGGGATGGGAATCGCGGATAAGAAGGTTAATACGCTGGACATCAGTGGCCAATCGCTGACCGTCAGCGGCAAGAAGAGTTGATCCCCAACGCCTCCCGGTTCCCAAACTTCATTTGGGAACCGGTCTTGTAGAAGCTCGACGTCGACTCCGGTTTTCAGGCTGACGCGTGTGGACCAATCGTCAAGAGCAGTCGGCGAAGCGGAGCCTCGCGAAGATGCGTTCCCAAGCAGAGCTAGGGAACGAGTTGGAAGAGGCCTGAGAATGGAATGCGAATGTAGGCTCCTAATGCCTACAGTCTAAAGCCTAAAGTCTAATTGTCTCTGTGCCTCCGTGGTGAACTTTAATCGCGAAAGTCGGAAATCCTCACAATGGCTCAAGCAGAACTCGAAAATACCGCTGACGAGGCGGAACCGGCGGTTGAGCTGCAGGGGGGCACGTATGAGATCATCCGCAACCGCCTGACCACGCACGGACAGGATCTGCGGGCACGGTTGAATCAATTGAACGAGGCCCGGAAAACGGTCTTCGGCTCAATCGACACGGTGCTGACCTCGACCGAGCGGATTACGACGGTCCACAATTGCGTCCCCCGGGATATGGTGGCAGCCGGCCAGCGGTTTCTGTTCGGCTACAACGTCCATTTCGGATTAAAGACTGAGCGGAACCTTTCCGATGTTTTTGCCGCCTACGAATTCAAGGAAGGGACGTTCCACGAGATCTCGTTGGATCTAATTGGCGATCCGCAATTCGAAAAAGATTTTCAGGACGTCTATCGTTATTACAAGAACGCGGTCTTCGCCAAGTTTTTCGTCCGTGGTCCGCACCTGTACATGATCTTTCGCGTTGGCAAGGGCGTGGGGGACATCAAGACCTTCAAATGGGTCATCCAGGGCGAAGAGCTGGTCTACGTTGATAACCGCAGCGACCACGAAGTCCGTTATCCGCCGCAACACGAATTTGAGTGGACCCGCACGCATCGCGACTTGCATCAAACGGGACGCCACCCGCACATTTCTATCGATGATCGGATTTTCGTCGAAACGATTGGCGGCGACCTGACGATCAAAGTCGAGAATAACACCGATTCGGGCGAGGGGATTTACGCCGAACCGGTGGACGACCCGGATCAAACGCTGGACGATGCGGAAATCCATTATGCGTTGGTAGGGAATGTGATCTTGCTCAAGATCCGTCCTTATCAGGAAACGGCATTCCGTTACTTCGTGTACAACGACAAACTGAAACAGGCGCAGCGGCTTGATTCGCTAGAATACGCCTGTGTGTTATTGCCCGATGACCACGGTCTGATTTTTGCCGACGGATATTATTTGCAAACGGGGCTGTGCAAGACGTTCGGCAGCAATTTATCCGACATGGTCTTCGAACGGCGTATTGCTGCGACGAACGGCGAAGATTATCTCTACGTGTTTTATAACCGCCTAGCCGGCGTGTACGTGTTGTTGCAATACAATCTCATCGAACAACGTGTAGAGACTCCGGTGATTTGTAGCGGATTTACATTCTTTCCCAGCGGCGAAATGGTCTGTTTCAAAGCGCAGGAGGAACCGCAAAAACACCATGCGGTGCAGATATGGCAAACGCCTTACGTCGACGAAGACTTTGCTCCGCCGGCACAAACCGACTCCTACCTGTTCAAGATCGGCAACAAAGATGTCGTACGGGGCATGGCGGAGTGCCATGAGTTGTTGGAGCTGATCGAAAAAGAGGACACCTACGCCAATCTGTACGTCGACATCGTCAAAGAGTCGACCGGTGTGCTTGATTCGTATTTCTGGATTGATCAGCCCGAGACATTCGAACTCAAGGAACCGCTGACAAAAATTCGCGACGCAGCCGGCGCGGCAATCGACGAATTCGACAAGGTGCTCCGCGTCAAACAAGACACGGCCCAACAGACCAAACGGGTGCGGGAGAAAACCCGCGAGATCGTTTCCGCGGTGGGCCGCAAGCGATTCGACCATATCAACGACTTCGTCGGCTCGCTACGGGACCTGCGTTCGGTGCGGGGAGATATTATTTCCTTGCGCGATTTGCGGTATGTGGACGAGCCGCTGATTGAGTCGTTGGAGACGGAAGTCTCTGAAGAAGCGGATAAATTGGCGCAGCGGTGCGTGACCTTTTTGCTCGACCCGGCAGCGCTGACTCCCTATGAGCAGAAGGTGGCTGACGAACAGGCAAAAATTGGCGAGTTGACGAAAGTCGCCGACGCCAAAGTCGTGGAAGAGGAAATTGCCAAGAGCGCCGCCGAGTTGGAAATGCTGATCGAGATCGTCAGCAATCTGAAGATCGACGATGCGACGCAGCGGACGGCGATCATCGATAATATTTCGGCGATCTTCTCCACCGTCAACGCTGCCCGCGCCGCACTGAAGAACAAGTCACACGAGTTGTTATCGGTCGAAGGAATTGCCGAGTTCGGCTCGCAGATGAAATTGCTCAATCAGGGCGTCGTCAATTATCTAGATATCTGCGACTCGCCGGATAAGTGCGAAGAATTCCTCACGAAGGTGATGATCCAAATTGAGGAGTTGGAAGGCCGGTTCGCGGAATTCGACGAGTTTGTGTTGCAATTAACGGAAAAACGGGAAGAAATCTACAACGCGTTTGAAACGCGAAAACTATCGCTGGTCGAAGCCCGCAATAAGCGCGCGGGTGCCCTGGCCAATGCGGCGGACCGGATTCTCAAAGGGATCAAGACCCGCGTGGAGAGTCTGGAGTCGATCAACGACATCAACGGCTATTTCGCGTCGGATTTAATGATTGAGAAGGTCCGCGATATCGTCAAGCAATTGCAGGAGCTTGATGATTCGGTCAAGGTCGACGACATCCAAAGCCGGTTGAAAACAGTCAAAGAGGATGCGGTCCGGCAATTGAAGGACCGGCAAGAGCTCTTTGTCGACGGCGCGAACATCATCAAACTGGGCGGACACCAGTTCACGGTGAATGTCCAGGCGCTCGATCTGACGACTGTGCTGCGCGATGGCGAGATGAACCTGCATCTGACCGGAACGAATTTCTTCGAGCCGATTGAGAATGAAGAACTGATTGCTACACGCGACGTTTGGGACCAGGAGGTGGTTTCCGAAAATCAGTCCGTCTATCGCGGTGAATACCTCACCTATAAAATCCTACGGTCTCTGTCGCAGCCGGGGGCGGAACCTTCTATGGAGGACGTCCGCCAATACGATGCGGATCAACTCACGGCCTTCGTGCAGCGATTTATGGGGCCGCGGTATGGCGAAGCGTACGTCAAAGGGGTCCATGATCACGATGCGGTCAAACTGGTCGCAGACCTGTTAGAGATGGAATCCACCATCGGCTTGCTGCGGTACCATACCCGCGCGCGTGCATTGGCCTTGGTGGTCTGGCAGCATTTTGTGGACAAGAAACAAAAGACGTTGTTGACAGCCAAGCTCAAAGGGTTCGGCACGATCACGCAACTCTTCCCGGCCACCGTTGCGCAGGCGCAATACGTGGCGGAATTGCAAAACGTATTGCAGGCCGCAACGGCCGAGGTGGATTTGTTTTCCGAGACGTTTTTGCCCTCTGCAGCGGAATACCTGTTTCACGTGCTGGTTGGCGATGGGTTTGCCATCAGCCCGCAAGCGGCGGATTTGTTTCGCCGGTTTGAAGAGCATCTGCACCACAACGGGTTTTCGGACAAATTCGCCGCTTCACTCAAAGGCGTGCATCGCGAACCCGCGAGTGCGTTTTCCTTGGCCAGAGATTGGGTGGGCGCCTTCATCGAACAACAAGACGAGGCCGCTGCCGAAGACTATGTGGACGAAGTGGCCGGTTTGCTACTGGAAGGCAAACTCAACGACCGGCAAATCGTCAATGCGTCGGTGACACGCGACGTGGCGGGGTTGCTGGGGACACACGCGGCGATCCAAGAGGGTGGCTATCACCTTAGTTACGGCGACTTCACGCAAAAACTCGCGGAGTACGACCGACAAGTCGTCCCGAGGTTTAATAGCTATGTGCAGTTGAAGCGGGACATTGTGGAAACGGCGCGCGATGAGATGAAACTCGAAGAGTTTCGTCCACGGGTGTTGACGTCGTTTGTGCGGAACCGTTTGTTGGATGAGGTTTACCTGCCGGTCATCGGCGATAACTTCGCCAAACAAATTGGCGCTGCAGGGGAAGGAAAACGGACCGACCGGATGGGGCTGTTGCTACTGGTCTCTCCCCCCGGTTATGGGAAAACCACGTTGATGGAATATGTCGCCAATCGCTTGGGGGTGATCTTTATGAAGATCAACGGCCCGGCCATTGGACATCAAGTGACGTCGCTGGATCCAGATGAAGCACCCAATGCCGGTGCGCGCGAAGAAGTCGAGAAGCTCAATCTCGCCTTGGAAATGGGCGACAACGTGATGATTTATCTCGACGATATTCAACACTGCAATCCCGAGTTTTTACAAAAGTTCATTTCGTTGTGCGATGCGACGCGAAAGATCGAAGGCGTGTATAAAGGCCGCACGCGGACCTATGACCTGCGGGGCCGCAAAGTCGCCGTGGTCATGGCGGGCAACCCTTACACCGAAAGCGGCGAGAAATTTCAGATTCCCGACATGCTTTCCAACCGGGCTGATATTTATAACCTGGGCGAAATCATCGGCGAACATGCGGCATCGTTTGAGATGAGCTATCTGGAAAACTGCCTGACGTCGAATTCCGTGTTGAATCATCTCGCCACGCGCAGCCAGAAAGATGTTTACGCCGTGATTCGCATGGCTGAGCGGGACAGTGCTGAAGGAGTGGAGTTGGAAGGCAACTACTCCTCCGCGGAACTGGGTGAGATGGTGGCGACGATGAAAAAACTGATGCGGGTTCGCGACGTCATTTTGGCGGTCAATCGCGAATACATCCGCTCCGCCGCTCAATCAGACGATTACCGCACAGAACCGGCATTCAAGCTGCAAGGGTCGTATCGGAACATGAATCGCATTGCTGAAAAAGTGGTGCCGGTGATGAACGATGACGAATTGCAGGCTTTGATTGTTTCGAACTACGAGAACGATTCACAGACGCTGACCTCCGATGCTGAAGCCAACATGCTCAAGTTCAAAGAACTGATGGGCATCCTCAATGAAGATGAGGCCCAACGTTGGGAGTCGATCAAACGCTCGTTCCAGCAGAACGTCAAACTCAAAGGAGTTGCGCCCGACGATAAGATTGGGCAGGTGATTATGCAGATGGGTTCGTTCACCGACGGGCTGGAATCCATTCGCCGCGCGATGACCGACGGTATGGCGGCGATGGCCGAAGAGGACGATGATTCCGCTGTGCTGGAAGGACATGTAACGCAACTCGTCGCACAAATCAGCGGCCTACGGGAAGGGCTGGACGCGATCCACGGTAGTTTAGCGGACGGGATTCCCGCACTCGTCACAGCTGCGCAAGCCGCCGAACGCGTGACGCCAGCGCCAATTGCCGAAGTCGAGCCACCGCCGCAACAACCCGAACCGGAATCGCAGGTCACTAAAATTCCGGCTCCCGAAGTGGTTGATGCGCCATTCGACCAGCAACAGGATGACGAAGAACCCGCAACAACGGGCGATAACCGTCACAAGATTACGGTCGTGAACAAAATGCCGCGCAGCATCTACAATGTGCTACAACAGCAGTTCGAGTTGATGAACAGCTGGATGAAACCGCTACTCGACGCTTCCAATTCGCAGTCAGCCGACATTAAAACATTACGCAGCCAACTGCATCAATGCTTGAAGGACTACAAGCAAATGCTGCGGCGGATCGAACGTAGGGAAGACGGTTAAGCGGCGTAGATGGCTTCCATGAGATAAAGAAAACGGGACCGAAGCGCACTGACGCTCGGTCCCGTTTTTCGTTTTTGTCCACCAACAGCGGAGTGTTACAGCGATTCGTAACAGCCGCGGCCGGTGTGGCGGCATTCGCCGTCGCCGACCAATTGGTCGTCGGGGCCGTATGTCGCTTGTGTTTTTCCGCACCAGAAATTGCCGTCGCCCGTCACGCGTTCGGCGAGGCCATAGTTCAGGTACAGGCCCTTGCAGAGCAGATTACGACAGCGTTCGTTGGGCTTCTGCTCGCCTTGTTGCTGTTGTTCCTCGTCGGTCAGGATGTTGAGTTTTTCAGTCATGTGCTACAGACCTCCTTCCAACAGTCCGGCGGAACGCAAAATCGCCCGCTTGACCGCCGTACGGGCAAGTTGAACCTTGTAACCGTTATCCGAAAGTGGAGTGGCGCGGCTGACCGCCGCATCGCCGGCCGCTTGGGCCGTCGCTTCGGAGATCGTCTTACCGAGCAGCGACGTCGCCGCGTCGTGTGAGACCCACGGTGTGGGAGCAACGTGCCCCAACACGATACGGGCATCACTCACGCGCCCGCCGGAAATTTTTAATGTGGCCGAGGCCGAAGCCAAGGGCCAATCGAGACCTTCGGTTTGCAGCACATCGTAATTCCCGCTCACCGCGCCGGCGGTTTTAGGCAACCAAATGTGCGACACCAATTGTCCCGGCTTAAGCACCGTCGTCCCCTGCCGTTCAGTACGAGGGGTGGTGTAGAAATACTCCAAGGGGAGCATTTCCGCTTCGTCCGGTCCGGGGCCAATAATCCGAACTTTGGCACCCCAAGCAATCAGTGCGGGGGCAAAGCGGCTGGCGGTGACAAATTTTGCCGGGCCGGAGTTCCCGAAGATGGCGTGATAACGGTTGTCTCCCGTTTCAGGCAATGAAGTGCCATTTTCGAGGCCCAGCATGCCGTAACCGTTGCGGTAATACCAACAGTTGGGCAGATGGCACAAATCGCCGGCGATGGTTCCCGACGATTGGATCTGAATCGCGTGGACCGCATCGGCCGCTTGGGCGACTGATGCGTATTCGGCGAGTTTGCTGTTGTCCAACACCTCTTCCAATGTAGTCAAGGCGCCAACCATCAGGCCGTCGTCGACTTCAGCGACATCGTGCATCGAAGAGATATTTTTGATGTCCACCACCCGCTCGGGGCGAATGATGTCCGCTTGCAATAGCGAAATTAAATCCGTTCCCCCCGCCAAGACGGCGGTTTGTTCGGGGTGATCGTTCATCAACTCCAAAGCTTCAGTTTCGCTTTGGGGATTGGCAAATTCAAAAGACTTCATGCGGCACCTCCTTTCTGCAACGCGTCCAGGACCCGTTGCGGGGTCAAGGGGAGCACGGGAACGCGGACACCGGTGGCATTGGCCACGGCATTGGAAATGGCGGCTCCCGGCGAAATCACCGGCGGCTCACCCAAGCCAACCACACCGCGATTGTATTCGCTGGCGGGTTGGTACATCTTCACCTGCAGGTTGCCGATGTCGCCGATGCGCGGCAGCTTATAATTCTCCAAGTCGGCGTTCATGTAGCGACCGGTCTTGTTGTCCATGATCCGCTCTTCAGTCAGAGCATAGGAAATTCCCATGATCATGCCGCCATAAACCTGGCTGCGGGCGGTCAACTCATCGATGATGAGCCCACAATCTTGCACGCAGACAAAGTCGTTGATGCTGACCTTACCGGTTTCGGTATCGACCGAGACATCGACCATTTGCACGCCACCCACACGGGAGGAGGTTAGGCCCTCTTTTTCCGTGGCGCCTTGGATTTCCAAAGGCATCGGTCCGACCAGTGCGGCCGCCTGTTTCCAGGAACAGACCGGCTTGCCGCTGGAGAGAATTTGGCCTCCCTTGGCGGAAAGCGTATCGGCCCCGACGTTGTACTTCGCCGCGACGAGATCAAAGATCTTCCACAGCGCCGATTGGGCAGCCATGCGGTGTGCACTGGAAACGCCACCCACGGTGATGCTTCCGCCCGATGCCCCCGATTTGGGGTACTTGCTTGAGCCGAGGTTCACTTTCACGTCATCGAGCGTCAGGCCGAACGTTTCGGCCATCACGATAGCGATCACGGTCCGCGTCCCGGTTCCCAGATCCTGACTGCCGAGGAATGTTTCCACCGAACCGTCAGGATGAACTTTGAGCAGGCAAGTACAAGGACCGGCACCGCCGCCCCAGGTGTGTAACGCCATCCCTAAACCACGTTTGACTGCGCCGTTGCCGCCGCCTTTTCCGTGGGGATGCCATTTGGCTTTCCAGTCGATCATTTCCGCCGCGATTTGCATCTCTGCGGCGTAGACCTCGGCTCGCTCCTCAAACGCTTTGCTGACGTGCTGCAAATTGTTCATGAACAGGTCATAACTGTCCATTTGCAGTTTGGCCGCCACGTCGTCCATGGCGGTCTGAGTCAAAGCGCAGAGCTGTGGATGAGGGGGCGCCCGCCAAGCCCGGTTGGGTCCCGTATTGCAAATCAATCCGGTTGCATTGCGATCCACATTGGGGAAGTCAAACACATAGGGGATCTGGTTGGGGGAGACCGTTCCGCCCGCCATTCCACTGGATCCCCAGAGATTGCTGTCCCAAGAGACGATGTTTCCTTCCGCATCGGCGGCGATGGTGATTTCGATGAAACCAGACGGTCGGGTGCCGGCGACTTTTAGGTCGGTGGCTCTGTCGAGCATCAGACGCACGGGCTTTCCGGCTTCCTTGGCCAGCACCGCACAGGCAAGGCCCCATTCATCGGCGGCAAATTTGGAACCGAAGCCGCCCCCTTCGTAATTTCCGATGACTTCCACTGCGGACTGCTCCAGTCCCAGCGGACCGGCAAATTGGCCGGGCGTTCCGGAAACATTTTGCGTGGAAAGGTGGACGTTGAGTTTTTCGTCGCCATCCCATTCGCAATGCGAACCGTGTGGTTCCAAGCAGCAGTGGCTGATGGTATGGATACCGTAATAGCCAGTGTGGACGACAGCCGCTTCTGACTGAGCCGCTTCCACATCGCCTTTTGAGCTTTTCGGAAGTTTCTTGATCCGTTTTTCGCCCGTCTCCTCTTGGGCTTTTTCTGCACCCTCCATGTCTTCTTCGTCGACGAAGAAGGGCAACGGCTCGTATTCGATTTCGATGGCCCGTACGCCATCGGCAGCGATTTCCGGCCGGTCAGCAGCCACGGCGACAATCGGAGCACCGTCCCAACGGATCTCCTTCGATTCGCCCGTTTCCACATCAAATGCCGTCGGGAAGACATAGACTGCCCGCACACCGGGAACGGCCTTGGCCGGCTCGATGTTCAGCATTTTGATTTTGGCGTGGGCTTGATTCGACGTTAACAGTTTGGCAAACAGCGTGCCGGGGGTGTTGATGTCGGCGGTATATTTTGCCCTCCCCGTGGCTTTGGCAATGCCGTCGATCCGCTGGATGTCTTTACCGATCAGTACGTTTTCTTCGCGAGGTCCCCAAGCGAATTCGCGTTTTGTTTCATCCGCCATAATCAGGCACCTCCTTTTTTGCACAATTCAACCGCAGCGGCTGTCACACCGGCATAGGTCCCGCAACGGCAGAGGTTGCCCCCCAGTCCTTTGTGGATTTGTTCTAAGTTGGCACCGGGATTCTTGTCGAGAAACGCCCGGACGGCGACAACGAACCCCGGCGTGCAATAACCGCACTGCGTGGCATCGTGTTTGACGAAAGCTGTGATCACTTCGTCGACGTTCTTGCCCTCGGACAAGCCTTCGACGGTGGTGATGTTTTTGCCTTCGACTTCGATCGCCAGTCGGGTACTTGCGTAGACCGCCTTGCCGTCGATGATCACCGTGTCGGCCCCGTCGTTACTGACGTTGCTCACTTCCTTGGCGCCGGTCAGGTTCAAGTCGTTGCGCAATGCTTCGAGCAGGGTGACCCGCGGCTCGATCATCAATGTGTGTTCTTTGCCGTTGACGGTCAGCACCACCTTTTGTGCTTTGGCGGACTTCAGCCGCGCCGGCTTGTTGGCTTCGGCGACGACTTCAGTCGCACCGGTGGCCACGGCCGTTGCGGCCACAGCCGCACCGGAGCCTTGTAAAAAGGCGCGACGGCTAACCGTTGAGCCCCCTCCGCCTGTCTGTTGTCGATCTTGCATCAGCAGGTCTCTCCCAAGAGTCGAGGTGAGAAAACACCGGACAATTGCACTTCGCTTAGGCGTCGACGGTTTTCTTTGACCGTGTGCGCCCAATCGCTTTACCTCATTACAGTTATCAAGTTTCAGAACCGATTCCAAGCTTGAAGTTGAAAAAACTTGATTTTAACGACTACGGTTTTCGCGTTGACTTTTCCGCCGGTTTGTGAACTGTTTGACAGAACAGGCGGCGTAGCAAATCCGCGCTGATTGTTAACAGTCGCTCCCTTGATGCGACTGTGGGAAATTCACCAGCATGCGCGGCCGCACCAGCATGCTCAGCCGCACCGAGATCAGGGTGAATTCTTGCAATTTCCAAATGGTTCAGTGGAAAAAATCCCCCCGACTGGTTTACCATCGAATCTATGAAACAGGAATTCCCCCACGTCACCCATTGTTTGACACATCAACGGCCCGAAGATCAAACCAGCATGCTCGGTTTGGTCTGCGTCGAGTGCAAACATCGTCTGTATGCAGCGCCACCCAGCGGAAACCGCCGCAGCTTTTGGGAAAGCCAACCGGCGGCCTATTCACTGGATCGCCGGCCTTGCTTCGTCTACACGCTGATGTGGGACGATTTTCGAATTCGTTCGCTGCATGCGGCCGAATCGGTTGTTGATGCACGTTCACCGTTGCACGCCGAAAATTCCGAAAGCTCACCGCCCAATTTGTTCTAACGACCGAACAGAATCACAGACGCCGAATGGCTCGGCTGAATGCGTCACATGACCAACCGCACCGTTTATTTTAATGGCGAATATGTTGCCGAAGCTGACGCACGCATTTCGATTTTCGACTCAGCGCTGATGTTCGGCGACATGGCGTTTGAGATGACACGCACCTTTGGCCAACAACCATTTCGGCTGCGGTCGCATTTAGAACGGCTGTACGCTTCGCTGAGGTTGTTGGAAATCGAATGTGGGCTGACAATCGACGAGATGGAAGAGCTGACGCTGGAAACATTGCGTCGCAATATCGGCACCGAAGCGGAGGACGTCGATTGGCAGATCATGCACGATGTCTCGCGCGGTCCATTGTCGTTGTATAGCACAGTGTTTCCCGACGGCGGCCGCCCGACGGTCTCGATCAATTGTTGGCCGCTGATCAAGCATATGGGGCGATTTGCGGAAAACTATACAGCGGGCGTCGATGTCGCCATCGTCGCGCAGCCCGCCATTCCAGCGACTATGTTGGATCCCAAAGCCAAAACGCGCAGCCGTGCGCATTATCAATTGGCCCGTTTACAAGGCGAGCGAATCGGACCGGGTGTCTGGCCGCTGTTGGTCGACTCCGACGGGTATTTGGCCGAAGGGCCGGGGTGGAATCTGTTTTTGGTCTCCAACGGCACGATCTATTCGCCCGAGCCGCGGAATATCTTGTTGGGCGTCAGTCGCGGCACGGTCGCCGAGTTGGCGGCCAAGATCGGTGTGCCGTTTGAATCGACAAATCTCGGCCGTTACGAAGCACTGCAGGCGGATGAAATGTTCTGCACGGCGACCACATTCAGCGTGGTCCACGCACGATCCTTCGAGGGGCAACCGGTCGGCGACGGTCAGTTGGGGCCGATCGTATCGAAGTTACAGCAAGCCTGGAAGGAATTCGTCGGCGTCGACTTCATCGCCCAGGCGCAAGAATACGCGCGGCGACTCCCCGCTTGGGAAAAGCGAGAAATCGCCGCGCATGATATCACGTGACGTTAAATTATGCGAATTCACGTAGGGCAGGCTCCCGCCTGCCGTTCTTACGGGGCCGCGACCAACCTTGCTCACGACAGGCAGGAGCCTGCCCTACCAGTCCTGTGGCACCCGTCGTTATTTCCGCTGCTTAATAACGTGCCCGTTCTTGCATGGTTGTGATGACGTGTTCGCTGACGCCGTTTTCACGAAGATTCAGAATACCTTCGGTCGACATATCGAACCGTCCGCCGCGACGTTTGATTTCGCCGATAATAATTTCGTCGCTTACGTTTCCTGCTTGGGCAAACTTGATGATGTCGTAGTTGTTCATCGCGTGTTGTTCAAATTTGCGTGTCGCTTCCTGTTGAGCGGCATGCTCGCGATACATGTCTGCTTCCTCGGCATTGTCCTGCGCTTTGCCGACCGCGCCGCCGAAGAGTGTACCGGCTACGCCACCGATGGCAGCGCCCGCGCCGGTGCTACCAAGTTGTTTGCCGACAATTGCGCCAATACCAGCGCCGCTGGCTCCTCCGACGACGGCGCCTTTTTCCGTGTTGTTCATATTTTGGCAGCCTGTGGCCATGACGCAGATGGTCACAACGCCGACCAACCAATTCAGTCGTAGCATGTTCCGCTCCGTGTTTTGAGAGATGTTCGCGCACCGCCACCCAGGATACCGAAGCGGTCTCCGCACTGATGAGAATGGTGGTGTAAACAAATGAGAGTTGAGAGAGTCGGGGATTCTCTAAAAGATAGAGATCAAGTCAAGAGGAAAAAACAACACGCGCGATCGTGATCCGTTATAATCAGCGGTATCTCATTTGTATTGATAAAGGGATTCACCACGGAGGCACGGAGCCTAAAAAGACCATAGGCTATAGTCCGTAGGCTTTAGGATTGGACTACCAATGCTCTTCTACAGACTACGGTCTAAAGCCTACAGCCTCTTTTCTTTCTCCGTGATCTCAGTGCCTCCGTGGTGAATAAATTATTTCGCGACACTCACTCAGGATATTCAACTCATGATCCAGCGTATTGCTTTTGTGCTATTGCTCAGCATGCTCACCACTCCGCTTCAGGCCCAAGACGATGACCCGTTGGGTGGGGCGTCGCGGCCGAATCCTCAGATGGTCTTAAAACGGGGCGGACGACAGTACAAACGTAACCACCAATTTGCGCTGCGGCTGATTTTGTTGGACCGTCTTGAGGAAGCGGAGGAACTGCTGCAGGATTTCCTGAGTGCTGATCCGGGAGATCCGGAATCGCACTATATGTTGGGGCTGCTCTATGCTCAGCAAGAGAAGACCGAACAAGCGATCACCGAATTGCGCAGAGCGGTTGTCTTGGGCCTGCCACCGGGGCGCGTGTTGGCTGGACCGCGAGAGTTGATTAGTACGTTGCAGGAGGATGCGTTCTTTGACGTATTACGAAAAAGCCTCGCCGGCGTGCCGTTGCACGGTCCGCTGGTGGGGAACGTCACCGACCATTCAGCCGCCTTTTGGGTCCGCACTGCCGAAGCCGACAAGGTGATTGTTACGTTGCGGGAACAAGCGGATAAAGCGGCGCCGCTGCACAGTGCCGGGACGCTTTCGAAAGCGGACGATGATTTTACGGCTGTCGTCAATGTCGATGGTCTCAAAGCGAATACTGTTTATTCCTACGAGGTGACTGTCGGTAACCACCCAGCAGAACTGACCGAAGACTCACCGCAATTCCAAACCTTTCCCGCTCCGGGAGAGGCCAGCAAGTTCAAGTTGGCCTTCGGCGGCGGCGCCGGTTTTGTCCCGCCGCACGAACGGATGTGGGATACGATCGCCAGTTACCATCCGCTGGCGCTATTGCTGTTGGGCGACAATACCTACATCGACGACCCTGAATCGGTCGAGATGCAGCAGTATACCTATCAGCGGCGGCAATCGCGGCCGGAGTATCGTCGACTAACGGGGCGGACCGCCGTGTTTACGATTTGGGATGATCACGATTTCGGCACCAACGACTGCTGGGGCGGACCGCTGGTCGACAAGCCCGCTTGGAAACGGGACAAGGCCTGGAAGGTCTACAAACAAAACTGGCCCAACCCCGGTTTCGGCGGCGGACCGGAACAGCCTGGGTGCTATTATGCATTCTCAATCGGCGATATCGATTTCGTCATGCTCGACTGCCGCTATTACCGCACCACGGCAAAAATCGACAATCCCTCGATGCTCGGCCCGGTGCAATTGAAATGGTTCGAAGAGAAACTGCTCAAATGCCACGGCAAGTTCAAGGTGATCTGCTCCTCCGTTCCCTGGGACTTCCGCACCAAGGGAGACAGCCTCGATACCTGGAACGGTTACAAGCAAGAACGCGAGAAGATCTTCCGCATGATTGAGGACAACAACATCCCCGGCGTGGTCCTCATGTCCGCCGACCGGCACCGATCGGATGCCTGGAAGATCGAACGGGCAGGGGGGTATCCCTTCTACGAATTCAACTCCTCCCGCCTGACCAATCAACACGTGCACCCCACGATGAAAAAAGCAGGCGCGATTTTCTCCTACAACGCCAAACAATCCTTCGGCCTGGTGACATTCGACACCACGCTCGACGACCCGACCGTGATGTATGAGGTGATTAATATTGATGGGGAGCGGATTGATGGGTTGGCGGTGAAGTTGAGTGAGTTGCAGTGATGCTTTCGCGAGAAGCCATATTTTCATTTTTATAGGAGGACACCTACACATGCCGGTTGAAAGCGTTCAGGTGACAGGTGGTTTTGGCGACATGATGGTGTTTTTTGTGTTTGTCGTCGGCGTGCTGACGTTCATCGTCAATTTCAGTTTTGCAGCAGGAGTCTTTCGGAATGCCGAATATCTGTTCAAAGCTGAACGGCTGAATTTTGTGGGACCTTGGATGTGGTTTTTCGCAACGCTGTTCGGCGGGGTGTTCGTCGCCGCCGTGTATTGGGCGGTGCACCACTCGCGGCTAAATCCCGTTATTTCTCTTGGCGAAATGAGCCAAGTCCAAGATCCAGAATAGTTCCACCAGGGGAGCCTGAAAGGATCTTTGTGGGCCACCCGCGGTCCTGTCAGCTTTAGAGGCCAGGCCATGTCTGAATGGATGAATGGGTTTGATCTTCTTTTAGCGTTTTCGTTGTTTTGTCAATTTGCTATTGGCGTGTGTCTTTATAATGCTACTGATAATATGAAACTGGCAATTTGGTATGTTGTATTGGCGGCGATTGGACTTAGCCCGTACCTTTTGATGGTTATTTATGAAGATACGCCAATTAGTGCCTTGTTCGTTGATAAGGCAAGCATTGCATTGATTATTCTTGGCCCCGTTGTGTATGGGGTGGCAATATTAATTCCACTCGTCCATGTCTTTTCCAAGACCAACACAAGAGAAAATTCTACAGAGCCGAATCCATCGAGGAGGAAGGATATATCCAGCGCGCTGATTCCCTTGTTTCTCTTTGGGGCTTGCTTGTCGTATGTCTGCTTGTTCTTCGAGTGGATCAAAATATTGGGAGGTTAGACAAGTAACTGTGTGCGCTGCCTGAAATATTCTGCTTTCGGGGCGGCGCAGCCGCTGGAGAGGGGCAATCGCATTAACACGATTGAAGCAAGCGACGAGGAGAAATCCCGGCGACTCCTGCCGGCTTCGTCGGCCCACAAAGAATCTTTGTGGGCCACCCGCTCACGGGGACCGGCGCAGTCGCCGTTGTGGCGCAGATCGATTCGTCTCGCGTCCAATTTTCCATTTACCTTCGCAACCACAAATCCGTCGCGTTAGAATACGAAGCGGAATGATTGATCCAATCCAACCGTCCCAGTTTCGTCCAGCCATACGACATCGTGAAAAGGAAACCCCTGTGACTCACTCCACTCATCGTTGCCGCTGTTTGTGTCTGTTGTTGTTCGCGATTGTTCTTACCGCACCAGCGGTCGTAAACGCGGACGTTACCGTACCGCAGTTTTTCGGCAACCATATGGTGTTGCAGCGGGACAAACCGGTGAAGCTGTGGGGGTGGGCGGACAAAGGGGAAAAGGTTACCGTCGCATTGGGAGAGGCGCAGCAGGAAACCACGGCCGACGACGATGGTCGGTGGAGCGTTCATTTTCCCGCACGGCCTGCGTCGCGGGAACCGGTGGCGATTACGATTCAGGGCAAAGATTACAGCCTCGCATTCGATGACGTGTTGTTCGGTGATGTTTGGATCTGTTCCGGGCAATCGAATATGGAATGGCCGGTCACACGCACGAACGATGCGGAAAAAGAAATCGCCGCCGCCGATCATCCGACCATGCGACTGTTCACCGTCAAGCGGGCCAAGACCGACACCCCGCAGCGCGACGTGACAGGATCATGGGGAGTCTGTTCACCGGAGACGGTTCCGGGTTTCTCCGCCGTTGGATACTTTTTCGGCCGGCATCTGCAGAAGCATGTCGACGTGCCCATCGGCCTGATCAACAGTTCTTGGGGCGGGACTCCGGCGGAATATTGGACCCCGACTTCGGCCTTTGAACACGACCCTCAGCTGAAGGTGACCAGCGACAATGAACACGCCAAAAACGTGATGAGCACTCCCAGCGTGCTCTACAACGGCATGATCGCACCCCTTGCGGGACTGTCGATTCGCGGGGCGATTTGGTACCAGGGCGAATCAAACGTCCCCATGGCCGAACATTATACGAAACTGTTTTCCGGCATGATCAAAGGTTGGCGCGAGGAATTTGGGCAAGGGGAGTTCCCGTTTCTATTCGTACAGATTGCCCCCTGGGACTATCGAAAAATCGCAGCCTGGCCGGCCGGCGGTGCACCGATTGTGCGTGAAGCTCAGCGGAATACCTTGGCCGTTCCGAAAACAGGCATGGTGGTGACGACCGACATCGGCAATGTCGAGGACATTCACCCCACCAACAAACAAGAGGTCGGCCGTCGCCTCGGATTGGCGGCGCGGGCGATTGAGTATGGGGAAAAGATTGTCTATTCCGGCCCGATGTTTAAGTCGGTCAAGTTTGATGGCAACAAAGCGATTCTCTCATTCGATCACATGGGTGGTGGACTGATGGCCAAGGGAGACAAACTGACGCATTTCCAAATCGCCGGGCAAGACGGGGAATTCGTCGATGCGGAGGCGGTGATCGAGGGAGAGACCGTCGTGGTCAAAAGCGCGGAGGTACCCAAGCCACAAGCCGTCCGTTTCGGATTCAGCGACGTCGCAGAACCGAACCTGTTTAATAAAGACGGCCTGCCGGCATCGCCGTTTCGCACTGACGACTAACGTTGACCTCAGTGTTGGAATGCCTGCTAAAAAATACTCGCGCAGAGACGCAGAGCCGCAAAGAAAAAGAAAAGTTGTATGAATGCTTAACGACGCGCCGTAGTAATTATTGGTAAAGTAGCCATACCAAAGAACGAGGGGCCTGTTTTTTCTTCTCTCTGTCTCTGCGTCTTCGCGTCTCTGCGCGCAATTCTTTCTTCATGAAACTCAAACAACGAAACGAATCACATGCCGGGACAATTAGCGGGGCTCGATTTTGTTGTACTCGTCGCTTACCTCGGCGGAACGTTGTTACTCGGTTTGTTCCTGGGGCGGGGGATGCATACCGGTAAGGATTATTTTCTTGCCGGACGGAACCTTCCCTGGTGGGTGATCGGCATGTCGCTGGTCGCTTCGGATATCGGTGGCACGGATATCATCGGTGTCGGCGGCGCCGCTTATTCCTACGGCATGGCGGTCGGCAATTTCGAATGGATCGGCTGCATTCCCGCGATGCTGATTGGGGCCTTCGTATTCATTCCCTTCTTTTGGCGATCAGGTGTCTACACGATTCCGGAATTCATGGAGCGTCGCTACAACGCCGCTGTCCGCGCGGCATTGGCGGTCTGCTGGCTGGGTTTCATGGCCTGCAATTTGGGAATCATGTTGTTCGCCTCAGCCAAGATGATGAACGGCATGTTGGGGCTGGAGTTTTTGCCCGCCGACTATCAGACCTTGGCCTACATCCTTCTCACCGCTGCCCTGGTCGGCGTTTATACCTATGCCGGCGGATTGGCGGCGGTGGTCTATACCGACACGATTCAATGTGTGGTGATGATCGGCGGTTGCCTGTTGGTGGTGGTGATGGGCATCAACGAATTCGGCGGCTTGGGCCCTCTGCGAGATGCCGTACGCGAGAACGAAGCCCAAGTGCGACAGGCCCAGATTGCTGAACTTGAAGCGGCGGACCCAATCGACGAGCGGGAATTGCAACACTTAAAGAATGCCGATCCCGATCATATCGAACATACGGAATTGATTCTTCCAGTCGATACCCGCAGCCCCTTCCCCTGGCCGGGCATTTTGATCGGTCTTGCGATGGTCCTTTCGCCCGCATACTGGTTCGGCAATCAAGCCATCGTGCAGCGGTCGTTGGGCGCAAAAAGCGAATTCCAAGCCAAGGCGTCTTATGTCTCCGGCGCGCTGCTGAAAAACCTAATTCCAATCATCATCGCCGTGCCGGGCGTGATCGCTTTTGCCAAATTTCCCGAACTCAAAGACGCCGATACAGCGTTCCCGACGTTGGTGGCCCATTTGTTGCCCAGCGGGCTGCGAGGATTGTTCCTGGCTGCGTTTTTAGCGGCACTGATGTCGAGCGTCGATTCCTACCTCAACTCCGCTGCCACAATCATCACCAACGATTTTTATATGCGTTTTTACAAGCCCGACATCAGCGATGAACACGTGTTGAGCGTGGGACGCGTAGCCACCATCGTGCTGCTCATCTGGGCGATTGGCTTTGCCACGGCGGTCAGCTTTATGGAGGGGTCTGGGATTTATACGATCTTCCAAACACTGATGGCATTTTTCCAAGGACCGGCACTGGCAATTTTATTGTGCGGTGTGTTATGGCGACGGGCCACCGGCAGCGGCGCATTCGTTGGTTTTGTGACCGGCGTCGCCTTTTCCGTCACGTTGTTCACCTTAAACCAACAAGCCGTCTACACCGCGCTGGGAATCGAACCGCTGTTTCAAATCGCGGATCCGTTTTTATACTTTTCCGTCTGGGCATTTCTGGTCTCGCTAACAGTGATCATCATCGTCAGCCTCTGCACCAAGCCGGAACCGGACGCGAAGATCGCCGGCTTAGTCTATCAACGACATCTCCGCGCCGCCGAGAAGAAGGATTGAACCGATGACACCGCTACACCACATCGGCGATTTTTTTCGCGATGCGCTGCTACAGATACCACTTCCCGCAGTACGCGTACTGTTTGTCGCCTTACAGGTGGCCCTATTGATCTGGATCCTCACCCTACCACGAGAAGCGACCAGGCCCCCCGACGGCAGCGGCGGCTGGGCAGCAAACCTCAAAATCTGGGCCGCACTGGCGATTTCCGTGCAAGTATTGGTTTACAGCGTGTTGTGATGCCAACTGGCCCCCCCAGCAACAAATTGCATTGAGCCTTGGGAAAAATAATCATGGGGTGGCAGCGATTGCCAACGGCAATCGGTGTGCCGCAGGCACAAGACGCAGCAGTTTCAGCTGTCCCTGCCAACGAGATACTGCTCGATTAGGAACGCGGAAATTGCGGCTTCTTGCGGGCTACACCCGCCCCGATTGCTGCCACAATCGCGGTTTCCCCGAACTCTTTGCCCAGTGAATACTTTGATCAGGACCCGTTTCGCAGATGCAATTTGTTGCCCAGGGATCGGGAATGCCTCCAACATGGCCTTGGCCGAAGGCCATGTTCAACCGCACGTTTCCGGTTGAATTTGCGATGTGAATTTGGCCGTTGGCCAAAAACCGGCGCACGATGCACCTCAGCCTGGGGCGTTGCCCCAGGCTGAGGTGGAAAGAAGGCCTTCGGCCAAAAAGGCTGACGATTGTCGCACGCATTGTGTGGGATGGGGGGGCGCTGTGATGGGACGTAAATTTAACACCAATCGTCCCGGTGCAGAATTGGCCAAAGGCCAATGGACACCCCTCCGTTCGGGGATTCAACGATTTAACGTCACAAATACGGTCAGGGCTTGGCTATTCCACGTCACAAGACCATCGTCATATTCTCCTTCGACGTAGCGATCCGTGGCAATTGAAACCAACTCATCGAACTTCTTGCTTTCGTACTCCTCGAAATGCTGAAACTCTGGATGACACGTCAAGCAATAGCTTCCCAAACAATTGCCTTTAGCATCACTCACGGTCATACGGATTCCTTTTCCCCATTTGAACGAGAGTTCCGAGAAATCCAAAACCTGTCGTTGACCGTTCTTGTCGATGCCTATTTGTCGAGCCATCGTTTGTCGCCATCTTCCGCAGCGAGGAATATCGTTTTATATTCTTGGTCGCGGTCGTTATTCCTCAACAATAAACCCGTAATACCGTCCCATGTAATACGGCAACAAAAATGACGTGCCGTCGGCCAAGCTTGTTCCGTTGCCGCCCGCATCCAAGTTCCAGACGTCCTTGTTCCAGTGTTCGACAAAATGTTCGTCAATGGGTAAGGTCACGCCGGTCCGCAAGTAGCCTTTGGGGTTCTTCCACCAATATTCAAACCAGCCGCCCTCGATGAATTGGATGTCCTTACGATGGCTGTTTTTGTAGCCCCAACGGAAGCGGTCGAGTGGGTAGCGTTTTAAGGTAAACAGCGCATCCTCTAGGCAGGATTGCGGCGTTTTTCGTTGATAATCCCCGGTCTCGATGGTGTCCCAGCAGGCGGCAAAGATGTAGTTGAACAGCGGATTCCGTTCTGCTTCGACCAGCTTCCAATACGGCATCATCGAAATCAAGTAGTGCATCCGTAAATTGGGATCGTCTTCGTAGTTGATCAGTCCGTAGTACGCCATGAAGGCCATTTCGTCGTCCGATTGGTTGCCGGTGCCAATACCCATTTGGCGTTTGGCGACCAGCGCGTTGGCGGCATATTGCTCGTCATCAATCAGTTTCATGTAGGCTTCTTGATACTTCTCATCACCCGTGACGTGTGCAGCCACCTTCAGGTATGACAACACGCTCAAGGAGTTCATGCCGCGCAGGCCGGTGGAAAAGTCGAGATCGCGGTTTAATTCTTTGGGGCTGAAGCGTCCCCACCGCGTCGGTTTTCCATCATGGTCGACCATTTGAAAATCGTGAGCGATCAGATGGTCGGTCACGCGGGCCGTGACTTCCTGGACCATCGCTTTTTCTTCGTCGGTTTCAGCGACGAGGTCATAATACAGGCCATACAGGAAATAGTGGCCGTCTAATTCATCGGAGCTGATATCGGTTTTCCAGTACCACTTGCCGTCGGCGCTGACCGGCCAGCGGGGCTCGAGGACTTTCCAGAGTGGATCTTCTTTTTGTTTACGGAGGTCGTTCTCGCGGTTGTCGTGATCGTTAGGATTACGGCCGTCGATCGGCAGCACCGTCCGCGCGGGAAATCCGGGCGGGGCAGGGTGCTCGCCCCCTTGAGTGATGTCGCTGAGGAATTTCATAGCCAACATCGCTTTGTTGGCGCGCTCTTTCGATTTGGGATCCTTGGTGGCCGCGTAGGCAAAGCATTCAGCCGCGCCGTACATCGACGTCCACAGGCCATCGTTGTCACTATCGCGTTGCGTAACTTTGGATTTGTCACCCGGTTTGTCCACGCCGACCGACAACACGAATTCATAAGGCGTGCGGCGGTGGTATTTATCGATTTCTTCTTCAAAAAACTTCGCTTTGTCCGCCAACGAGGTCTCGACGCGACGAATGCGTCCGACGCCGTCTGCTGTCGCGAACCATGCGTCTCCGTTCGGAGCGACCGCGACGTCGTGAATGTCATCGGCAGGCACCCAACGCTTTCCTTGGCGGTAGGACCATACGCCGTCCAGGTAACGAATCGCACCAATCTTGGTGCCGAACCAAGTTCCGGAATTGCCTACCGCTAACGCTGTGAAATCGTCGTAGGGAAGTCCCTCGACTCCGGTAAAGAGTTGCCATTTTCCATCGCTCCGCACACCGGCGCCTTGCGGGCAGGCAAACCACAATTGGTTTTTCTCATCATAAGCAACGCCGCGAACCTCGATTGGCGCCCAACTATAATTTCCCGCCGCTGGTAGAAGTTTATTCCACTCCCCTTGCTGATTGCGCTCATACAATCCGGTTGATGTTCCGACCGCTAACTCGCCGGCCGTGCTGACTGAAGTCGCATAGACTGCCGTATCAGGGGACGCCAAGTTGGCGAATTTTTCAAACGGTCGCACTGTCTGTCCGTCGGCGTAGAAGAGGCCCTGTGTGGTCCCCAGTAACAGGCTTTTGCGGCCCCCCAACCACAACAGTTCGTTACCTTCATCCCATTCCGTCGGCAGCGACAACAACTTCGAAATGCGGCCATCTTTATCATATTGCATGATGGAACCACTCATCTGAAAAACGGCTCCGTCCCCCCAAGGCGCGACGCGTGTCACGGCCTGTGCGGCATCGGAGAGGGGGTGGAATTCGTTCCCCAACAATCGCGCCAGTCCTTTGTCGGTTGCGGCTAACACTGTTCCGTCAGCTGTGACAGCGACGCTGTCAACCGCGTCAGATGGCAAACCATTATCAGTATTGTAGAAGCGGCGCTCGTCATTCAGAAACTGCCCGACCTTGATGCCGCCCAGCCCTTTGTTGCTATTGTGCTCTGCCGAGACCGTCGTCGCGGTTGAGACCGCCACCGCACAAACAACGGCCCATCTCAGCAGCCAAGGACTCGATTTTGACACTGCTTTACGCAACATTGGCGGGTTGAGCGTGGTGTTTTTGTGCATGGTGTATTGGCCTTCTGTACCTTCAAGTTGTTTCCAACAAGTCGTTTCCAAACCCTCTGACGCGGAACTCCAAGTTGCTAAAGCAAGCGTAACGGGGATTTGAAACTGGATAAAGCAAAGTGAATGATGACATCCGTTCAAACAGGAAGCCCCTTGAAAATGGATTTCAGGGGCTTGGTGAGCAAGTAACATTGCGGAAAGAAGTGGTATCAAATGCCGGGACCGTTGCTGGCACGCTGGTTTTCGAGACCCTAGGCAATCAGTCCCGGTGACACGGAAAACACCGGGATTTCAAACCTTTCAGACCGCTGGTTACTTGGCAGTATATGTTTACGGATAGGTCGATGGAAACACTCATCGGAATTTTTTTCTACTCGCCTCCCAAAGTCCATCCAAGAAATCTGCACTCGGATAGGCTGGAAAATCCCTGAGCGTGCGGTCATTTTGCCGCTTTGTCATGGGCTTTATGGAATGGAAAATTCCTTGAGCCTATTCGTCGTCGTTTCAAAAGCGATAGCTCGCCTGGACGGTGAGGCCTTGGAGGAGCAGGTCGTTGTTGTGGGGGCCGGTGGCATCGTCGAAGATCTGGCATTGATTCAGCCAGTCGTTGAGTTCGTAGCCGACCGTGGCCGAGCAACAACGGTAGTTCAGCGTAATGCCGACGATGGCTTGGAAGGCGACAGCGCCGAAGTCGCGATTGGGAACATCGATGATTTTTGTCGACTGTGCAGCAACGCCGTTTTCAATAGTCGTGATCGAGGTCACGTCACTGATATTCCAATGCCCTAGCAAATAAGCGGCGTAGAAATTGGCAATGCCCAGGATTTGAAGATCTTCCTCTTCCCAAACAGTGAGCATCGTTTCCACACCGACCTTGGGACCGATGCCCCAGAAATTGTTTTTGATGTTCTCAACAATGTGTTCCTGGACGGTCGACCCCGGTCCCCCATACTCGGCTTGCAGCGCAGACTGAAAGGATTGATCAATCCAACCACCGCGCAAACCGGTGACGGGCCGGATGGTCAGCGAATCGACAGGCATGAACCGTTTGCCGATATCCCAGTCAAACATGTTGTAGCGGATTGACGATTCGATTTGCCCTGTTTCAAAATACAGCTGTGGCGCGGGAGGTTGGGCTTGTTTCGCCCCCAAAAACGCGCCCGTCAGATAGCCTGACGCACTGTCCGAGGTGTCGACGTTGAAATGCGTGTAGTAAACCTTGGTGTCCCACTCCCCTTCCAAGCCGCCACCGACCCGTAGTCCCGGCGTCCAGTCATAGGTGAGCGTTTGGTAGTCGACGTATTGATTCGAGGGGTCTCGATTGGTATTCAGCACCCAGTCGACCGGTTCGGTCGCATGCCAATACAGCATCTCAGCGAAGAGGTGTTTCTCTGCGCGAGCAACCGTTGTCGGCATGAGACAACCGAGAATTAGAATGAGACAGCAATACCGCATGTGAGACCTTGTAATGTCAGATCGCCGTGCATGGGAAGTTGTTGAAACGTGGTGAGTCGTTGCTGGTTGGCCCACCATTGCAACTCATATCCCGCACGAGCGGTGATGTCGACGTTGCCCTGCCAAGCCCATTCGCAACCGAGAAAATAGCGCAGCATCAACGTTCCCAATTGGGAATCCGTTAAGTCGGTCGAAAATGCGCGGTAGGAATCCAGTGCGGGTTGAGGATCGGTCCGTTGGTAGGTGTCGTGGACGTTCCAGACGCCGTACATAAAGGCGGCGGAAAAGGTCCCGATGACGCGTAAGTTCTCACAACGCGGTACGTCCCATCGACCTTCCATGCCAAAACTGGGACCGATGCCACGAAAGTCGTGGTCCACGTCTTCAGTGGCTGCCAAGAACAAAAAGGGATCGGACCAATGGCTGCGAATCGTTTGCCGAATCACGGCGCCTTTCACTCCCAACGTGGGATAGAGTCGCAGTGAGTCGCCAAGCTGCAATTCGTGCCCGACCTCAAAGTCGAACGTATTGAGCGCCAATTCCCAATCGATGGCGGCATTGGTAAACAGAAACGCGTCTCCGCTGGCAAAACCGCTGAAGAATTCCGGAATGACAAGTTGATCTTCCGAGGTGAACGCAGCACGGTCGGATGTGACGTAATGCGTCCAGTACAACTTGGCGCTCCAGGCGGAGTCATCTGTTTGAAACTCCAATCCGGTGCGGAGACCCGCGTTCCAATCAAAATCGATATCAGTCGGCGAGAAGGTGGTCGTCGGTCCGGTCTCGGGGCTGTCACTCAATGAAACGGCACTGGCCCACACGGAAGAGGTTTCTTCCGAGGCGCGCCACAGCAAAGCGTCGGCGAACGGGGTCAATCCGTCGGCGCGCGCCGTGCAGCAGGCGAGGATCACGATCAGAAATGTCGCGTGACGGACCATCAGTGTCGTTTGTCCTAAAAGTTCAAAGACAACTCGAAAACGCCGCCATGCAACGACATCAAGTTGTTGAGGCGACCCATGTTGTAGGAATAAAATTGCATCTGATTCAGCCAAATTTGCGCTTCATATCCCAGCCGCAGGCTGGTGGTGATTTCAGAACCGTATTGGACCCACTCCAGCCCCAACACCCCCCGCGCCATCGTCGCCGCCCCGGTAATGGGATCCGAATTGATGTCGACAACTGCCGGCGTGGGATGTGCGGTCGACGTCGGTCCGTTGTTGCGGTATTGGTCCTTGAACGTCCACCGTCCATACATGATCGCGGCGGAGGGACTGGCGAAGATGCGGAGTGAATAGTCGGTTTCGCAGACAATCGGTATTACGGCATTCACGCCCAGCGAAGGGCCGATCCCCCAGAAGTCCTGTTTCAATTCTTCTTCAGCTGCGGTGAAGAGGTACGTTTGCGACGACGTATTGATTGGGCTGCTCCAATTGGAATGGATCGACTGATCAATCATGGCCGACTTCAAACCGACGAATGGTCGCAACGACAGCGAGTCGCTAATCGCAAATTCTCGCCCCAGTTCAAGGTCGATCGAATCAAACCGAAAGTCCCAGTCGACCGAAGCGTTACTGTAGTGGGGGCCGAACGAGGTTCCATCCGGATTGCCAACGTAGAAGTTCCCCAAAAAAGCGGAGTAGACTTCGCCGGTGGCTTGATTGGTCGCATTGGTCCCAAAGTGTGTGTAGGAAACCGACAGATCAAAATCGCTGTCAGGAGGCTGGTAGGCCGCGCCGATACGAATCCCGGCTTTCCATTCAAACGGCGCATCGACCAGCGTGGCCGTTCCGTACGTCGTCCCGATGCCCAGAGGCGTGATTTCTTGCGCCCAGTTTTCCGCGCTGCCTTCGGTGACTTTCCAAAACAACACCGCGGAGGAAAACGTGATCGTTCCGTCATCGTCCGGAGCAGCACACACGGCAGGACCGCATCCCGGCGGTATCCCATAAGAGAGTTCGCTCGGTTGTGATCTGGGGACGGAGAACGAGACCTCACTCGTTGGAAGCTGTGGTCCAACCGTCGCAGGCTGAGCCCAAGCCGCCTGTGGAAGGATGAATAAGCACAGGAACAAAGTCCGCATCGGATGTTCAATCCACACAACGGGTGAGTCGCGATGAGCATCGCGGTTTTGATTTGTAATCTCAAAACAGACAAGAGAGAATCCGGCTGCGCGAACGGCACCCGGCGCCGTGTCTCATAACGGCGTGGCTCCGCGATGTGCCGTTACTCTTTACGTTATCGGCAAACTTTGCGCAATTGATTAAGTCGCCGGCAGAGACTTACTCTTAATTTACGCAGAAATTCCTAAAACGGAATGAGAGTAAGGGGCATGAGATCCCCCAAACATCCACCGGCCATGCGTGTGGGGTCGAGGTTCCTGGGGGTGGGCAAAACGCAGCAAGGGGCCAATTTAACGGATTGCGGATTCAAACGAGGTATCGCATGGCAATCCCTCAAACTTTGTGCGCAGTCGATGCATGACGCGCGACTTGGCTTTGCGCACCGAGTTCGGTTTCATCCCCAATTCTTGGGCGGCAGCCTCGCTGGTCCAACCTTCAATGGCCGTCAACTGAAACGCTTTCCATGTTGTCGGTTGGAATTCAGTCTCGACCAAATCCAAGCATCGCGACACAAGTCCGCTTAGCTTTCCAGGGACCTTGGGTTCATCGAATTCGGCCGATTCGACCGCAGGCAATTCCGCCATCCACTGCGCTGCATTCGAACCGCCAATGGCTTTGGGAACGCGCTTTGCCTTACGGAAGTGAAGATGGATCTCATTCCGAGTGATGGTCCACAGCCAGCCGCGAAATGATCCAGAGTTCTTCTTTTTCTCAAAGGCATTGATGTGGCGTGATACGGAAGTCAATACGTTTTGTAACGTGTCCGAGGCATCATGGCTTTGCAAACCGGCGCGCTGGCACCAATGATAGACCAACGGCGCGTAAAGTTTGGAAATTTCTCGCCAAGCTTCTGGGTCATCAGCTCGGGCTCGGTCCAATAGGCTCAAGGATGTTACCTTGTCGCTCATTACGTTATTTGCCTAACAAGAATGCTGCGTGGTTGTGAGTACTTTGGCAATTGGTGAAGCTAACTGCATAATGGCAAATCAAGCACCGTTTATGCAACCAAAGCATAGACCAAGACCGCCTGTTGACCAACAACGCATTCCATCTCAAATAAGCAGCTCAGCAGTGGCGTTTCCCGTGGAATTAGCATTCCCATGGCAAAGAAATTCACCATCTCCCCCAGGTTCGCAATGCGTTTGTCGGTCGCGATTTTCACAAAGATCCAGAGGTTCTAAAAACCGACTTCAGTGTCCAGAACTTTTTGCTTTGGGGAAATGTGGAAGCCGCTGAGACTCCGCTTCAAAGAATCGCGACGAGCTGCTACACCACGGACACGATAGGCGACGGTACTCTTGGACCGCCAAGTCATTCGACTGCGTGCGTGTTGTCTCCATCGATCTTGTAGATGTAGATCGAATAACCCGCCTTAGCAATCGGCGTGAAGTTTTGGAAATCCGCATATGCTCCCTGTGGCGCCCGCCAGGGATAACCGCGCACGTAGTTCACGCTCACCGCGTACCAACCCGGCTTCAGAGCGAACTGTTCACTTGAGGATTGTTTGTTGTCGTCGACTGGCCGCTTCCTCGGAATGGCTGTGTATTCGAGACCTAGGTCAGCCGGGTCGTAGTAACCATAATAAGCCAGATGCAACGGCTTGGCGTCGGGATGCGCTTTCAGCCATGACTTGAGATGCAACAGATCCTGGCCCCAATCGACGTTGCTATTGATTAAGTGCGCGGGTCCTCCCATTGGGCCGCCGGCGAGTTCGTTAAAGTAGGACAGGTTGTGGGGGTAAGTCCACAAACTGCTCGCCACAGACCAAAGCACCGCTGCAGTGACCAGGCCGCTTTTCCAACTCCATCTGCCGAAAACATTGGCGACCTGCGAGACCCAAACAAACAAAAATGGGAAGCAGGGGAGAACGTAGCGAAAGTGGTGACTGAAGCCGGTCTGCGAACTGACCAGTACAAAAACCACCACCGCCGGCGCGAGCAAGACAAACGTATCGGCGAAACGGGATCCATCATCCCGGCGACGCGCTAAGATCGAATTGACAAGCGCCAAAACAATCAAAGCCCACGTCCCCAGTGGAATTTTAATCGCGGCAGCATAGACGTAGTAGTACCACCAGCCGCGCTGCTGAAATGTGCCTCGCAAATAGGATGGACTGGCAAAGTCTTCAAAGTCTCGTTTTTGAACGTCCATTCCCAACACGTAATCTTTGGGAAACGGTACGGGCACGTTTTTCCATTGGGTGTCGGCAAAACGGTTCATGCTGTCGGACTCTTTACCATCCGTACCTTGCAATAGAGCACTGACGAACTTGAAATCTCCGAGCTTCGTGAAAGACCCTTCAAAGCCGTAGCCTAGATTGATCACATAGACAGCCAGGACCAGTTGCATCATCAATTGCAAGCCTTGAGGCAACCACCGCTGCCTCGAGTCATCGGATCTGCGGTGGGTCAGTTTCCAGAAGACCCACAGGAGCGGCCAGAGGCCGAATAAGATCACCCAGGTAAACTTGGTCAGTTCCGCCAGTCCAAGCAACAATCCTGCAACGACAGCGCCCCACCAAGTCGGACTTTTCAGCCAGCGCCAAAAAGCATAACTGACCGTGATCCCCAGCGATGTGGCTGCCATATCGGGCGTGACCAACTCAGCATGCGCCAGGATATTCGGTGAAAAACACCACAGCACCAACGCCAGCAATCCGGCGGCGTTGCCGTACAATTCTGATCCCCAGCGAAAGCAGAAGTAGCCACCCAACAGGCTGAACGGGATGCCGGCCCAGCGTGCCAGTGTGAATAGCCAAATGGAACGCTCCCCATTTGCTGTGATAAAATCTTCGCCGATATTAAATACCGGCCGAGCGCCCGGGGCATCGTTGAAATCATTCCAGTCCGTTTTCACATCCGTTGCGAGCAGGGGGAGAGCTGCCACCATGTGCGACAGCGGAGGATTCACGCGATACAATTCAAACTGCCCGAATTGCCAGTGCCTCATCCCGGCAACCAGATGCCCCGGTTCGTTAAGCGTAGGACTATGCCGCGTCGCCGCATAGGCGAGCAAACCAGCCTGGACGATTAACAAAACAATCACCGCCACCCAAACAGGGCGCGGATAAGCGACGCTAGTTGTAGTCGCCAGACAAGTTTCCGATTCGCCAAGCGACTCGCCCACTGTTGATTGCCTTCCACTGTCGTTTTGCAAAATAGTTCTGATCGCATGGATCTGCCGAGCCGCACCGAGGCACACACGTTGCTCCTCAACCACAGTATGATCCCCCCATCACGTTTCCGCTACCACCCGCAACGCCGTCTGCATTGCGAATACGCCATGCCGAGCTCTAAACCCATCTCAAGAATCTACGAGCCTCGTGACAGTCGCTGCCTCAGCAAATGGGATCGCCGTCAAATCCATATCAAACACCTGGATGTCACTGAGCAAACCTCTACGATCCGCTCAGCGATCTGGCCGCAGCCGACGTCTCCCTGGGCGACACGACTACCGGGGCAACGCAGACCGCTTGGATGTTCGCCGATCCGGGCGGCGTGATTCGTACGGTCGGGCGTTATGACACCGCCAACAGCGTTTGGTTGCTGCAGCATCGGTTGACCGATGAGTTCGGGAATCTGTACGCTCTGGTCGGCGATGTGGCAGGTTTGGCGGATGCTTATCACACTCAAGGATACTTCATGACCGAATATAACCAACGCCCGCTTGCGGTTCGGCTGTTGTTTGTTGCGGTTGCCGTCGTCTGTTTCGGGCAGGCGTATCGCATTGCCGCAGCGGTTGGTGGCCGTGCGGAGGCGGCTTCTGTCGCGCAGGCCTCGACAGTCTCGACCCCGAGTCTGCCGCGGTACGTCGAAAAACCGATCGAAGAAATTCGGGCCGGCGACCTCGTCTTGGGTCGCAACGAGGTGACCGGTGAACTTGCTTCCAAGCGTGTTGTCCGGACGTTCCAGCGCACTTCCGACCACATTTGCGAGCTGACAATCCGTTCAGCGTCTGGCGGACTGCAGACGATTGAAACGACCGACGAACACCCGTTTTGGGTCGCCGATTCGGGTTGGGTCCCCGCTGCCGAACTGAGCCCCGGCGCCAAGCTGCTCGACAGCCATGGCGGCACATCAACGCTCGTCGCCAGCACACACATTCCACGCTCCGACGGGGTACCGGTCTACAACTTCGAAGTCGACGACTGGCACACATACCACGTCAAAGCAGGCCACGCCACCGGCCCACCGTTGCTTGTCCACAACAACTGCGTCAATCCATACCACGCACGGGCACCCGGTGGCGGTGTGTTCGTGGATCTGGATACGTCGCTTGGCGGTAACGCGGGAGCCCCAAACAGTGCAGCGAGACGCACTGTCTTCCATTACACGGATGAAGCAGGGCAACAGGGAATTCTTTCGTCGAAGCAGTTGAACGCTTCAACCAAAGCTGCGAATCCGAAGGACGTTCGGTACGGAAACGGACAGTACGTTTCTGACTTTGTGCCTGGAACGAAAACTCCGGCGCAGTTGTCACGAGAATTTCTTGGACAACCGTTTCAGGGGCGAAGGTTTACGCATTACGTCGAAATCGACGTGACCGACCTGAACGTTGTGAAGGGGCGGAACGGTGTCTACGTCATTCCGAACGACACACCGCTCGACATCTCAAGCCGAGTCATCAGCAGCGGGAAAACGCCATGAGCCAAGCAAGGTCATATCTGCGCGTTGAGTGGGTTCATGACTTCGCAACTGAGCCAGTGATGCTCTACTCGGAACTCGACGACGAAATGTGGGAACTGCGCAAAGTCGAAGTCTTTCGCAACGGAACGGCTGGCTGCGCCGATCAGAACGGGCGGACAGGTGACACGAAACTGTCCAAAGAACCGTTGCCATCAATCGAAGAAATCGGCGCGGACCCACAGTTCAAGCCTGTCGAAATCGGCGCCGACGAGTTCGAGAAAATATGGACTCAATACGCGTCTTAACAGACCGCCCGGATTCATTACTGGAAGACGTGGAGCCAATCGTGCCCGTGGTCATTTGCTTGGCGATCAACTTGGTGGTTCGGGCAACGAGGTTCGCAATCTGGATACGTTGGAGCAAAACGCTGCAAACTCACCTGTGATGCGAGGTTATGAGGCAGCGATTCGTCAGGCTGTGGAAGGGGGCAGATTGTCGATTCCACCGTGACCCCTCTGTACAATTTCACTGGAAGGATTCCACATGGTATTACTTTAAATGCTCGCGGTTCCGGTGGATTCCGGCTTGATGTCACGGTTTTGAACCCTCCAGGCATATAACAATGTGTGTGATAAAGAATCTATCAGAGTTGATGCCCCCACCGGTAATACCATTGGAAATACCGTCTGATGATGACTGGAAGCGGTGTAAGCGTGATCTAACTAACCTCCCCGACGACTACAAAGACTTTCTTATGCAATACGGCTCAGGCGTTGTGGATGATTTTTTAAGGGTATTCAATCCTGCCGCTGAGAATGAACATCTTAATTTGATATCACAGGCAAAGATCATACTTTCAGCACTTGAAGAAAGCTCAAGAAATTTTCCAGATATGTTTTCTATGCCAAGCTATCCGGCTACAAATGGCTTTCTACCGTTTGCTAGTACAGACAACGGTGACAACATCTTCTGGGTAGTTAACGGTCAAAATCCAAACCTATGGACGATTGCCGTCATGGGGCCTCGAAGTCCAGAGGTATTTCGCCACGAATCTGGTTTTGTTGAATTTTTGGTTGCGATGATTCGCTCCGATATCCGCTGCAAAATATTTCCGTCGGACTTTCCCGATGCTCCACCAATATCCTTCGTTGCTACTCGCGAGTGATGGTCGAAATGATGTGCTCGGTCCAAAAATAACGACGGACGCAAACTGAACCCGCAAGGGAGGTGTAAGCGAAAATCCCTGCAAAAACCGACTGCAAAAATAACGTGTCGACAACGAAGACGTGGCGGTTACGATATCCGCGCGGTTCAAAAACAATGGCGGACGTAACTTGAACCCGCAAAGGAACAACAATCAAGAATCGCCGACCAGAACTGACCGCGGGTGGCCCAGAAAGATTCTGCTTTCTGGGACGACGAAGTCGGCACGAGAGCGTCACAGCGAAGACCCGATTTCCCATAGCGGTTTCCCACGTCTACGCCGCCCCGCGGGGAGGGAGTCTTGGGCTGATTTTGTAGTACACTGGCGGAGTCAGTGGCACGCGTGCGTCCGAGACGGTCTCATAAGGAAGAGTTTAGCGATTGAGCAGAATCCTGGCTTTAGGGCAGTACTCGAATTTCCAACCACTGCTGCTCGAAGAGAGGCTCAGCAGGTTCTGAGACAACTTAACATTACAAATATCTCAACGCGAGTAAGGTGATTAGTTCGATGATTCAAGCGAGGTTTAGGTTTAGAGCAGTAGAAGGACAGGAAGTCAGAGATCGGCATTCTGATGTGATTCGCAACCTAGCGTTCGTGACTTGGCTCTGGGAAATCTTACCCAAAGATGTTCAGATTTCGTTGAGTGGTGAAAGTGCATCATGTAGCTTGAATCCCTATTTGAAAGCCAACATTAAAGGTGCCATCAGTTACGCAGCAAGATACTCTCAAGGAATGTCAGATAAAGCTATTTTCGATGATGTCCTCACGTTGAACCTGGAGGAAAATGCGATACACTACGCGCAATTCTCCGGATGTATATTTGAGGATATTGTTAAGGCTTTTGTAGCTTATCGAGCGACTATTATTCTAGACCTGGACCTCGACATAGATGATTACGAAGATATTGTCGAGCTTGCCCAGAAAACTGGTAAAGATATTGATGGCCGAGACACTGTCTATCGCTTCAACCCAATAAACTACTTCGATGATCAACTCTGCCATCGTGCGTTCGGATTCGGTGCAGAAGAAGTTGTCACCCGACTCGATGGAGAAATTGAAAGAGCAGTAATCCAGGAGGGTGGCGCGTTAATCATTGCAACAACAGACTTAGTGGATCGAGATAATCTCTACGCCTTGCACAATCACATAGCCAGCCTGTTGGGCATTGAAGCTACAAACTGAACAGCACTCGCGGGTGGCCCAGAAAGATTCTGCTTTCTGGGACGACGAAGTCGGCAAGAGAGCGTCACTGCGAAGGCCCGATTTCCCATAGCGGTTTCCCACGGCTACGCCGCCCCGCGGGAGGGAGTCTCGGGCTGATTTTGTAGTACACTGGCGGAGCCGGTGGCACGCGTGCGTTCTGCGATTGGACGATTCGTTTTACCCGTTGCCACCAAGCTACTTTGGGAATTAGGTATAGCCGTGTTGGAATTACTGCGATCACTCGGAATGCCAGACTGGCTTTTGCGTTGTGCTTCAGGAGAGATTATTCCTCCTGAATTCACATTTGATGTGCCTTGCAGCTTGAGCTATGGGTTGCCGCCCGCAATCTTGCCGGTTTGGTCGAATTCAGCCGGGCCAGACTACATTGGAGTGCTGCATCACTGGTTTGGGGATCGTGAGACAACTTTCGTCAGGTATCACACTGAGACGAAAAGGTTCACCGAACTAGCACGAACCTCTGACCAGCTAAGAATCTGGATTGTTTTTGACTTTCTTTGCAATGTGCCAGATGCCGAAGAAGTTGCTGAATTTGCGAACTCTACGGGACTGTGCCCAGAAGATGCGGTAGAAGATTTTTTCAGCGAGTACCAAGAGGACGATGATATTGCACAGCATCCAGCATTTAGAACTAGTTTGCCTTTTCGCTTTGTGTCAGTTGGTGGTGAATACACTGGCGACTTTCCGTTTGGAGCAGTAGCCCTCAGGCGTTATTGTGAATTTGAAGTTACAGATGAGATGGCTGCTCAATCGTCAGACTTGCCGCCCTGGTTTGACAGCGTGTGCAAGCCTGAGTTATTCACGCAACTACTGAAGTCTAACGATCTGGAAGGTGCGTGGTTCTGTTTGAATTCGAGCGGATGGAAGTCGTCTGAAATGAAACCAGCGATTCAACAGTTGGCATCACAAGCCAACATTGCTGAACTTGAATTGCTCTCGAAATGGCTATGCGAAAACGTACCGGAAGACTCGACGTATTAGGAGTGCTTCGGCTTTCGCATCACGATCTTCGCAGGCTGAACCGGTTTGTGTGGCACAAAGCGTGCCGGTTGAGCAGGCTTCCACGGCTTGAACGTGGGCACGCCTGACGGCAGTGCTTTCGGCTTCGGCTTCAAGCTCTTGTTGAACGCTGAATCCTTCGACAGCGGATTCAACAGCGATATGCCTTTGAGTCGGCCATCGGTGTTGAGCAACACCGCGCGGTCCAAAAACAATGACGGACGTAAGCTGAGCCCGCAAAGGAAGTGCAAACGAAAATTCAGAGGGAAACTGACGGCAAAAATAAACCACCGATGAGCATTCGATAACACAATTCGAAAGTTTTCCAGCGGCGAGGCGCATCGGTAGCGTAAACGATCATGTTGGGGAAGCTGCGATTCCTCAGCATTGCCAATGCCATTCAAGTCTGTCGGGATGAATGCTGCTTGCAATGGAGGTTGATCGCAATGTGACTTAAGCGTCTCAGCTCGGAACGATTTTGGTGCGTCCCTCCCACTCTCCATACTCTGCGGTTGGCCTGAAGCGCAGTGTTGTGAACTCGAAGTGGAAGTCCTTTCGCTGACGCTCCACCATTGCATCAGCGTGACGTGCGGGGCGAGGTACGCGGCTCTGCCCGTGGACCATGTCGCCCATTTCTTGCAGAGAATTCCACACAGTGAAGGTCGAGACTGTTCGAGGCAGTCTCATCGCTGCGATCGCCAAGGTCGTACCTGGGTGGTCTCGGACTAGCTCTTCGACAGGTTTGCCCCATCGAATGAAACGCGGCACTTGTAACAGTTTTAGACGAGCGAGGGTCACTGCAACCACCGGTGCGGCGGGATCCTGTTCTCCAACACATTCAGCTAGACCGCCAAATTCACTGACCTGTCCCCAACGACGCTGGAAAGCCATTCGCACATGCCAACCGGTCGCCAGCTCTCGGCCAAGTTTGGCACCGCCGAGAAAATCATCAATAGCCGCTTTGCTCTCCCATGCAGCGAACATCGCCAGATGGTGAAGTTGCATCCGAGCAGGTGAAAGGATCGGCGCACCGAGCGTCATCTTGGCCATACACTCTGCGTGAATCAGCCCAGGGATCTGCTGACCGCTTGGTGAGCAACAAAGAGCCCCGGCCGTGGTGCGAATCTTTGTTTTTGCAAGATGGAAGGTAAATACGGTCATAAATTTATTGCCACTACTGAACGAAGAGAACTCTAGGTCTGGCAGCAGTTCTCTCAGCGATTGAATCGAGCCACGCTTTGGGTCGCTGATGGCCTGAACCGTGATTTGGAATCATGATTAACGCCAGGCAAGATGTCTAATTCCCACGATTCTGTTTTTCCATCCTGACGCAGTTGTGGTATCGCTGACCGTCGAATCGGGAGCGGACTGAAATTTCGACGCAGAACAACAAAACCTGCGATCTGCGGGCAGCCTCTTACCCCGCAAAACTTTCACTACATCAGGCTCCGGCTGAAGTTGTCGTAGCCCTGCTAAGAGAAGGTCAACTAGGGCGAGGCACAAGAAGCAGCCTAGAAAGGAGCCCATACTCAGTGCAGCAATGGGAAAACGGGCCGGGAAGAGCAGGGCGGGAGGGTGTTAGCCGTTGCTTCGAGCAACCTCTGTTTACACGGAAGTGCATCGCATCAGCCGTTTGCTGCCCTGGAGCCGTTCTTTAGGAGGTGGGCTAAAGATGTCACAAACCCAGGCGGGAACGGTGCGAGGAGCGTATCGTGGGGCTGGCAAAGGAGATAGGAAAAAGCGGAGAGAGGGGGATTCGAACCCCCGGTACCTTGCGGCACACCGGTTTTCGAGACCGGCACGTTCGACCACTCCGTCATCTCTCCGAGGTTCAGGACGCCAACTTAGGACGGTGCCCTGCGAACGTGTATCGTTTTGACGTTTATAGCGTGTTGCAGGTTCGGACGAAAGGCAAAAACGGCCCATCTCTTTGACAGAAATGGGCTTATCGTGGGGCTCTGCACCGGTGATCTTGGCTGAAATCCTGATTCTACTCAATGCACATTGGTGTGAAAACGCCGATGCGCAGGTACCGGCGGTTGGAAATCATTGCTCTTCGCTCTTTAGGCTGCTTGCTGCCGCTTGCGCCTACTCTTCTTCCGGCCCAAGGTCTGCCGTTGAATGTCCGGGGGATTCTTCCACGGAAACCTTGGTTCTCCCCGACAGCCACATTGCACGAACAGCCGATGGTTCTCACAATGGAACGGTGCCCCTGTCTGGACACGGTTCACCCTGTCGCACTTCTTTATGTTTATGTCCGTGATTCATTCGTGTAACAAACACTGCAATGGTGCGATTCTTGGCAGGGCTTGCTGTGTGCGACGGCAAGCTGTCGGTTTGGGATTTGATGTCCGACGCTTTTGAATCGGTGGCTAAAAAAATCAGCGTGCAGCACAGCGCATTTGATCAATGAATACCTAATGGAGACCTCAACATGCGGCGATCTTCCGCGATGACATTTGCCTTGACCATTTTTTTGCTGGGACTGCTCTGTGGACGTCTCTGGAACGATGCGCCGACGGCATTTGCCGAGAATGCAGCAGCGGCAAAAGAGACGCAAAAATCTGCAAAGGACAAGGTCAAACAAAACGCAAAGCCGGCGCCGCCCGCGGAAGATGGCAAGTTGCGGATCATCTGCTTCGGCGCGCATCCCGACGATTGTGAAATCAAAGCAGGCGGCGTCGCGGCGCTCTGGTCGCAACAGGGGCATCATGTCAAATTCGTCGCGCTGACCAACGGTGACATCGGCCACTGGAAAATGGCAGGAGGCCCTTTAGCGCAGCGACGCAATGCCGAGGTCCAACACGCGGCCGATCTGTTGGGGATCACGACTGAGGTGCTCGATATTCACGATGGCGAATTAACGCCGACCTTGGAAAATCGACGTAAAGTGACGCGGCTGATCCGCGAATGGAAAGCAGACATCGTGATGGGACCACGGACGAACGACTATCACCCGGACCATCGCTACACCGGAGTCCTCGTCCAAGACGCCGCCTATATGGTAGCGGTGCCGTTTTTCTGCCCCGATGCGGAGCCGTTGGCAAAGAACCCAGTATTTTTGTATTACCCCGATCGCTTCAAGAAGCCGTATCCCTTCCAAGCGGACGTGGCGGTCGGCATCGATTCGGTCATGGACCGCAAAGTGGAAGCGTTGGTCGATATGGAGTCGCAATTTGTCGAAGGAGGCGCACTCGGTTCCGCTGATTTGATCGCCGGCGGCGAGGAACAACGTCAAAAGCGTCGTCGCGAAGTGCGGGACGCTTTCGAAAACCGCGACCGCAAAACGGCCAAGGCCTATGCGACGGAATTAAACAAATGGTACGGGGACCGCGCGACACCTTTTGAATATGCCGAAGCTTTCGAAATCTGCGAATACGGCCACCAACCGTCGCCGGAGGAACTGCGCAAGCTCTTTCCGTTTTTCCCGGAAGTGAAAGCACCGTGATTTGGATTGGTGGCTTTTTTTGCCACAGAGGACACAGAGGTCACAGAGAAAAAAGAAGCGATCTGGCTTGTTGTGTACCTTGAGTAATTTGAGTTCGCGAAGTGTTTGATTCCACATAGGACCATCGCTTTGCCATATGAGAGCCAGAACAAAAGTCCTCTGTGTTCTCGGTGATCTCTGTGGCTAAAACCTATAAGCAGAATCTATCCTACCTAGAAAGGTGCGTCGCGACGCACCCTACTTTTGTTGTTTGAGCAAGAAGGTTTGCAGGCCGGCGAGATCGTCGGTGTTGATGTGATCGACGCCGGCGTCGAATAGCACTTGCCAGACTTGCGGGTTTTCGGGGGTCGCCCAAAACCGGACCGTGCGACCGGCAGCGTGTGCTTTTTTCACGATCGTGTCGAGCTTCTCTTTTTCCGCAGCAGGGATGTCGCCATCCCCGTTCCAACTGAAATGCGTGCCCCAGCGGTCACTGATCATCGGCATCAAATGCGCGGGCGCTTGGGAATTTAAATCGGATAACCGTCCGTCAATTCCCGCGTGCCGTATCTTGTCGGCAGCGATGGCTTTCTGTGGACGATCGCCACTGATCACAATCGTCACCGCTCCGCGCTGAATCTGATCGCCGGTGACCGACGTCAGCAGCGGCGCGTATTTTTTGAGCAGCTTCCGCAATGCGAGGTAAGTCTGCTTGCCATCGTTTTTGAAGTCGATTAACAACGTGAATTCGGGCCCGTTGCGATAGACCCGGCCGCCGTTGTTTTTGATCCGTTCTTTGAGCGGCGCGAGGTACAACTTTTCCAACGTCCGCTCCGGGCGGAGTTCATCGCGGGAATGCCCTACGAGCAATTCGCCATCGACAAGAAACACGTCCGCTTCGACGCTGCAAAATCCATGCTTGAGCGCATCGCCCAATGGGACGTCGTGATGATAATCGTTGTGGGCGTGCGCTTGGGGGAGCGGCGTCACCTGGTCCGCCGCCGCCGCAGCATCCGCGGCAAACAGCAACAGGCACGAGAACAATGCGATGCGAAACATGGCGGTCCGTCTTTAAAATTGGGGACAAGCGATGAGAAAACTATGGGGAGTTGAGCATACCAAACCCATAGAGGCTCAACTAGCAAATTCGCCCGCGATTGCTGTAACAAATCGTCCGTTTGTGCGCTTGTGAAAATTAGATGAAGACGCACATTCCACACACAAGCACTAAACAGGACGGGTGAGCGATGGCAATTTTACGGTTTCTGGGACAATGGCTGGTGGTGGTCATCTTGTGCCTGCTCATGATCGGCATTCCGCTGCTTCGATTGGCCATTCATACCTATCAGGCTATCGTCACCAAGAGTTGGATTTCGCTGGGCTTTTGCGTAGTGCTGATACTGTTTTTTGCCTGGATTCTCATCACGACATGGTGGAATGTCTCGGCCAAAAACAGTCGGATGGGAGAGTAGCGGTGACCCGCTCGGGGATGAACTATTGTTCCGTGCCGTATATTCATGGTATGCTGCGTGCATTGTCGGTTGAGCGCGCGTTTCATAGACGCACCGCCATCGGCAGAGTCGACGTTTTCCGCTGCGGGCTGCCTTAGCATCAGGTGGTGTGGATGTTCGATATTCAGGGACGCACGTTTCGCAATTGCGACCGGGTCTCTCGCCGGGATGTGCTGAAAATCGGCATGTTGGCGGCGGGTGGATTGGCGCTGCCGGACTTGTTGCGCCGCAAAGCTCACGCGAAACGCGCCGGTAAAGACGTGCAGCAGACCGCCGTGATCCAAATCTTTTGCGGCGGCGGCCCCAGTCATATTGACATGTACGACATGAAGCCGCACGCGCCGGCCGAGATTCGGGGTGAATTCCAAGAGATCCCCACCAACGTCACCGGCTGCCGCATCAGCGATCAACTGCCACTCCAAACCCGCGTGATGGACAAATTCGCCATCGTGCGTTCGGTCGCGCATTCAACTCCGGCGCATGGGATCGCTTCGCAATGGATCCTCACCGGTCACAATCCCGGCCGCGTGACCACCGATAATATCTTCCCCGCCTGCGGATCGGTCGTCGCCAAGATGCGCGGCGCCAATCAACCGGGCTTGCCCGCCTATATGGCGGTACCGCGGAAAGTCTCGTTCGGCAACGCGGCCTATTTAGGGGCGGCGTATAATCCATTCACGACCGATCAAGATCCCGTTGCCAAAGATTTTCAAGTCAAAAATCTCCAACCCGTGCCGGGCATGACACTGGATCGTCTGGGGAATCGTCGGGAACTGCTGGCGGGCCTGGATACGATGCGGCGCGACGTCGATCTGCATGGCGATTTGCAGGGGATGGATACGTTCTATCATGATGCCGTCGACATGATCACCAGTGACAAAGCAGCTAAGGCGTTTGACATTCACAGCGAAGATCCCAAGCTGCGCGCCAAGTACGGACACACGTTCATCGGTCAAAATTGTCTACTGGCACGCCGGTTGGTCGAAGCCGGCGTATCGTATGTGACTTGCCTTTCGGGCGGTGGTTGGGATACGCACGCGAACAACTTCGCCAGGCTGAAAAAAGAGACGCTGCCACGCTACGACCGGGCGATTGCCGCACTGGTCGACGACATCTATGAGCGGGGGTTGGACAAGCAAGTCTTGGTGATGGTCTTCGGCGAGTTCGGCCGCACGCCGCGGGTGAACAAAGATGCGGGGCGCGATCACTGGCCCGGCGCGATGTCGATGTTGCTGTCCGGCGGCGGTTTGAAAGTGGGGCAGATGATTGGCGAAACCGACTCAAGCGCCGCCTATCCGATCAGCAAACCGTACACGCCCGGCAACCTGCTCTCAACGATGTACAGAGTAATGGGCATCGACGACAAACATCATTTCTACGACGGCAGCAATCGTCCCATTCCGATTTTGGGAGACGGTGGACCGATTCCTGAATTGTTGTAGCTGCAACGCGGCCAATGTTTACCAAGAATTCTACCGTCCGGGTCAGCCAGATAATTTTTGCATTTCACCGTCGGATCTGCGATGCTTTCCGGTGTTCGCCGGGAATTGAACCGGTGAGTCTTCCTTAGACCAGTGCTTGGAATCAAGGAGATGTGATCATGAAGCTGTTTGGGCTTATCGCGGCGTTCATGGCGGTGACGGGGATTTCGGTGGGGGCAATCAGTTCAACATCGGTCAACGAACCAGCGGCTGGGAGTTCCATCGCACCGGTGAGCGAGGTCGATTTTGAAGACGACTACGAACACTCTGAGAAAAAGTCGACCGGCGGTTGCGGTGAGTATTAGCTTCGATGATTGAAGTTCTGACCGCTCGCGCCTAGTGGAAGGTGCAGCACGCAACGACCCCGATTGCGAACCACCTTCAATGCGCAGCAGCACCCGTTGCGGTGGATTCTTGCCTGCACCGCTACAGGTTCTCCGTCCGCCCACAGGGAAGTGGGCTGCGGCAGATGGCTGCTTATTCAGACAATGCCGTTTATGCCGGTTCCCAAGTCGGTCGGCCAAGGTCGCGATCACATCAGGGCCTAAGAAGCCGTCATCTGTTGAGAAATCGCAACGGCGACAAGAAAAACGAGGTCGTTTTTGCTTTCGACCGTATGGTACAATGGCCTAAAGCGATGTTTTGACCTACGAGATGGATAGGTCGAAATACGAGTGCTTTGGTGCTTTGTATTGCCATTGATTCGGCCGAACAATAAGGATCTCCTTGAACGTGAGTACAGCGCATTCCGCATCGCCCTTTCGAATCATTCGACGCGTCGCCATGGTCTTGAAATGGGGCGTCGTCGCGAGTCTGTTGGCATTGGGTGTGGTCTCAATGGCAGCATACTTTCGCGATGCGGACCGATTGCAACAGGTGGCGAAGCAGGCAGTCGACGAACGCGAACCGGTCTCGCAACAGGTGGTGCAACTCGTCGATTATGTGGCGCATGACGTTCCCCGCGGACGGCCGGAGGTATATTTTCTCTCGCCGGTGTTTCAAGCGTTGAAACCGACAGCTTGCCAGGTGATCGACGAGGGAGGAGATTGTGCCTATAAGGCGCGGGCCTTTATCGTCTTGGCCAATCAATTGGGCATTGAGTCCTCGAAGCTCTGTTTGCACGACGCCAGCGGCGAAGCCCGCCATGCGGTCGCCCGCGTGGCGACAGAACGTGGGGATTACATCGTCGACCTATTATTCGGCATCTGTTATCGAAATGAGGATGGAACACCGATGTCCATCCCGTATATCGCTGACAACTTAGAGTCGATCATTGCCACGGAGGTCGACAGCGGAAACGAGTTGGCACGCAAGTATCCCGTTGAACGCTATCCGTTTGATGATGTGAGTACCATCAACTGGAAAAAAAGCGACTTCTGGAAATCGGCCTACAGTACTCTCAACGTGGTGATGAGCGAAGAACAGATCGCCGGGTTGCAACGCCCCTATTTTTCCGAAGAGCCGGCATTGATGGTGGCCTATGCGGCATTCGGTTGCTGCTTCATGATCGTAATCATCCCACCCGCAATACGCCGCATCTGGCGCTGGCGAAAGCACCGACGAGACGACGTTGCTTCAACGTCCACGGAATCAAAATCAACGGAGGGCTAGGTGGAAGTTGCTAGCGAGTGACCTTCGTCTCGTCTTCTTCCGTGAAATCAACCGTCCAGCCCCCGACCTTGACGACTTTGCCATCCATCGTCGCGTCTGCGGGAACAAAACCCGCGTCGCCAACTTCCAGCACCACACAATAATCCTGTTGTGGGCGGATTGTCTGCGGTTTGATAAAGATGGCGTATTCTCCTTGTACGTCTTTGTTTTTGCCATCGTCGTAAAAGTTTTTGGCGGCGCCGTCGTATGATTCGCCATTTGGCCCCTCGGTCATTTTCGGGATGCCGCCCCGCACCTCAACGGCCAATCCGGGGGTCAACACCGAGCCGCTGATCGCCTGCCCGTCGTTTTCTGCATACCACGTGGTGGCTGTGGCGTCGGGCTGATTTAGGAACCGTGCTGCCCAGCAATGGGAGAGGTCTTCGGCAACGTCCAAGCGGTCATAGACTATTACAAATTCTTTTCCAGCGTCGTTCGGCCGGAGATGCACAATCGTTCGTTTGGCTTTATCAACGTCAAGACGTTGAGTACTTCTGGGGTCGTCAGGTTTACTGCGGCCGATTCGCAATTCTGCGGAATCAACCGTGAAAACATGGTAGTCCTCTGTACCATGGTCTTCGGTCGGTTCAGGGCCGCGGTATGAGGGATTGGTTGTTGCATCCAACGGAAATTTTACCCGTCCCACCCACGGTTTTTTGGCAAATGGACCACGCAGGTGCACTCCGCCCCAGTAGGTGTTCCCTTGGTTATTCACTTCGGCTCGGCCACCAGTTTTCCAAATCATCGTATTGGCGGTCATCAATGTTTCACAAGAACCTTTGCGACCCGAGCCACGCATGATCAGTGGTTTGCCTTTACGGACAATATGCAATCCCCCCACGTCCGGTTCATACCGATGCGTGTCCATCGCACGCGTGAACATCTCAACGCACGTTGCGTCCGGTTCCCAGGATGAACGGGAGTGGCAGATATCGTCCCCCGCTAGATACTTGCCCAACTTCATCCGCGGAATATCCTTGGGGTGAATTGGCGGCAAGTTCATATCGCCTAACAGAAACAACTGAAATTCTTTGTACATTCCAGCCCCACCTTTTTCACCCAGCCAACGCGCTAAGCCTGCCATCTCTGGGTCTTGGTCGCGGTACAAACCGGTCTGCATCAGTAATATTTGAGATGACTTGCTACTGCCCAGTGCGATTCCCTCGTGCCAACGATACGCAACGCGGTGTGGCATCAGCCGGAGATAATTGTTGTCCGTGAACAGGTCGTCACCGGTGGCCGTGCTCCATGCAGCCATGAATTCCACAATCCAGTGATGGAAGTAAAATTCGTAGCCATCCATGACGCGATCAGTGTTCCAGCCGCTTTGAATCCCACCCGAATCGAGTGCACGTTGATTGTGGGAGTCGACCAATCCACCACGCTTTTCATCGTAGACGGGATAGATTCGAGCGTCCGTGTTATGCAACATCGATTGGTAGACGTATTCACACCACTCATCGCGCACACCGTCACCATGGAAAGCTAGTGCGATGAGACCACGCCATAAGTAACCTGCGACCTGAGAGGGATCATGAATGTCATTGTTGAACCATTCTGTGAATCCATTCTCTTTGGTCTCAGCTGGCCGCAGAGGGTCGATGATCGTCTCAGTGCTACCAGGTTCCGGCATCAGTATTCCGACACGTCGACATATAATATTCATCGCCTGCTCGCGTTCGGCATCCGTAAATAAATCGTGACACCAATCGTAGATCATCATCTGGAAATATACGTCTGCCGCGGCACCCGTTCCCTGAACTGTTGCCGGCAATCCCAGCAGATATTCCTTGGCCGCCTCGCCGGACGGTTTGTGGCCACTCATCGCATACACCAATGCCTGATATGCCATCGGCTGCCGTTTTGCAGCAAGTTTGTGAAGCATTCCATACCGCGGGTCTCTCAGTTTGCCCTCGATTTCTTCTTCGTGACCAGGAAGCAGAAACCGGGGGTGCTTCTCGCGGATTTTCAAGTTTTTCGGCGGAGGTGTGCGGAAAGTCCATTGCTTGCCATTCACTGTCAATGGATAGGGTTTGCCGTTCGTCGATGCCTGCGGCGGCTTCGATGTCGATACGGCTTTCCCGGCGGAGGAAAGAATTTCTTGAGCATACCCAAGGCTTTGGAGAGCAATTCCTTGGTTGCCGGTGAGCGCAATCCCCCCGCCGATCATCAATATTGTCACGCCAAGGCCGAGCCAGATCTTCATGAGATGCCGTTTCTGAAAGACGGACATGTTGGAACTTCCTATTGCGATTTTAGCTGACTCAGGTGGGGCGATTCAACGTGTTTATATTTCCAAGGGCAATTCAGTTGACCCAATGGCAATTGGGTTGGCGCGAAAACGACGGTGTTCATCGTTTCTCAAGAGGCCGCTGCCAGGGAGTTTGCTCATTGCGTTTCCAGCAGCTGTTCCAGACCATCTTCGCCTGAAAGCCAACTCGAAAAATCGTCAATATCAATCGCCACATGAGCTCCGTCAGTGGGGTATAGGTGGTAGCTATGCCCCATCACTTGGCAAATATTTCGAAAGTGGACAAGTTTGGGAACATTGCTCAATTCGATCATACTCGATTCGGGACGCATCCATATCGCGTTTGCCAATCCCGCGCCATGCTGCCCGATGACCAACACCGCCTGGTGGAACAGTTGGATTTGCTCTTGAAAGGACAGCTTTTCTAATTGCACGGTTTGCAGTTCGTAAGGCGATTGAATTCGATTCTGGAGCGATTCAACGAATTCCTGAAAGTTAGGAATCGATCGCCGCGACGCGCCTCCGCCTTTTTTGGTGGCTTGATTCACGAAGTACGATTCCGGGGGAAGTCGCTCAATGAGCAAGATCTTATTCGGAGAGGCAGTAGAATCGATGTCGAGTGTCGTCAAAACGTGACTGGTGAACGACTCAAGTTCTTGTCTGCTCAGACGCATGAAAACGGGATTCATGCCGTTCAACGGACGACACGTCAGACCGTCGGTGTCATGATCCTTGCCAACGATCTTGACCCGGTCAGGAAACAACAACGGCAGACGCTCAGTGAAAATCCCAAAGTCTCTCAAGCTGAATTTGGCGTTGGGGGAGGCCGCTTGGAGCGTTAAGTGCAACGGTAAACAAAGATCGAATATGAAGTGGTAGTAGTGCTCGACATTGTTCACCGGTTCCAACAACTGCTCGGTTCGGTGGCTCAATTGGCAGATGTTACGGCGATTGCGTTGAACCAAGTACGCGCGCAGGCTTTGGAGGAGCGTATCGGGAATGAGGGATTTGAGGATGTTTCGCATTTCAGGGGATCGTCCGGAACAAAGGCGATCGTCGCCAAGTCCTCATGCATATCGTCGACGGATGATGTCCAGAATCGGTTGCATTTCGGGCTCTAAGACTCCTTATGCGACCTTCAGCCTTCCTGGTATGGTCCGAAAGTGTTCGAAGTTTAGCATATCCACAAAGCGTGTGAGCTGCGTAAATCAATATTTGCGGTTGATGCCGATATCGCACAAATACCGGACACCTGTTGATTCTTTAGCGGCTGTTTAGTGTCGTTTATCCTTGTGAACAGGGTTTGATTGACCTGACGTAGCCAAAAACTTTCCCCGTTTACACTCATGCTGGTAGAAAAAGGTGGGGGGATTTATTCATTTACGTGATTCATGTTGCGTTCGGGGAGAACCGCTGCCCATACTGAATTCTCATGTGGTATTCGGCGTTTGAATATTTGAAAGGCCTCCATGAAGCGAGTCAAAGAGTTTGTGCGTCAGTCGATTCGGTCAGCTGGATACGATCTGGTGCCATTCAAACCAACCCATATGGGGGAATCTCCACTTCACGACATTCATACCTTGATCGGGCCAAAAAAATCCCTTCTCATTTTTGATGTTGGAGCAAACTTCGGCCAGTCCGCTCGAGAATTCAAAGGAATGTTTGCAGATTCGTCGATCCATTGTTTTGAGCCTAGCCCGAGTACATATGCTCAATTGGAAAAAAATTGTGCAGCGTGGAGGCTAAAAGACGTCACCACATGGAATAATGGTGTGGGGTCCCAGAATGCGAAATTGACCCTCCTTGAAAATGAAAAACCGGACATGAGCTCATTTCTGAGTCCGGATGAATTCTGCGATGGTCAAATAACCAAGAAGTCCGAAGTGGATGTGATTACGTTGGATGAATTCGTTGCGAAACAAGACATATCATTCATCGACATACTGAAGACGGACACGCAGGGCTATGACTCAGAAGTTCTCAAAGGTGCCGAGGGATTGTTGCGCGACGGGCGTATTGGAATGGTACTCACAGAAGTGATCTTTTCAAAACAATACGTGGGGAGTGCACCATTCGATGAAATGTTTCGCTTTCTCACAGAACGGGATTATTCTCTTGTCGCTTTTTATAAACAGCATTTTCAGAAGCGGCTATTGAGTTGGACGGACATGCTTTTTATCAACAAGAAATATATGGAGGGAACGGTTCAGGGTAGCGACGCACAAGGCTAATGCCCCAGCTGCGCGTCGATGATTCAATCGAACGACAAGACGCGGAAAACGTCCCGGCGATCGAATCCTGCAGCAACCACGGCACAGATTCAACCGTCCCCCAATAGACACTCAGGCAGCCAAAGCGTCGAACCCCACCTCCTGCACCATTTCATCGCCAAAAACGGAATTTTCGGAACCGCTCTCGGGTCCGCTTCGAATTCCCGGCAATCCTGCTTGCACCTTCCAACTCGGTGTCGAATGATGTGATTGTGGCAAACGTCTGTCTAAATCGGCAGGTATACTGAGTCAATAGCGGTCCCGGCACCGATTCGAAATGATCTTCAATTCTCTGGTCTTTTTCGTCTTCTTGTGCATCGTGCTGCCGCTGTACTTCTTGTGCCAGCATCGCTGGCAAAATCACGTCCTGTTGGTCGCCAGTTACGTCTTCTACGGATGGTGGGACTACCGGTTTTTGTCGCTGCTGTTCTTGTCGACCGTTGTCGATTATGTCTGCGGACGGCGGATTAGCCAGTCGGACTCCGATATAGTGCGGCGCCGCTATTTACTCCTCAGCTTACTGACCAATCTGGGCTGCCTGGGATTTTTCAAGTATTACAATTTTTTTGCCGAGTCCGCCGGACGGTTGTTAGAGGGGCTCGGACTCGCCGTCGACGCGCCTACGTTGAACGTGATTCTGCCGGTGGGGATTTCGTTTTATACGTTTCAATCGCTCAGTTACACAATCGACGTCTATCGCCGACAATGTCCGCCGGCGAAACACTTTTTCGACTTCGCGCTGTATGTCTCGTTTTTTCCACAACTGGTCGCCGGTCCCATCGAACGCTCGCTGCACTTGTTGCCCCAAGTCGAGTCGCCGCGCACATTCAGCGCTCAGGCAGCGGTCGACGGTATCGCGTTGATGGCCCTGGGCTACGTGAAAAAACTGGTGATCGCCGACCGCTTGGCACCGCTGGTCGATACGGCCTTCCAAGGCAGCAGCCTGCCGTATGCTGATGCGGGATCTTGGATTTTTATCTACGCCTTCGCCTTTCAAATCTATGGCGATTTTTCGGGGTACTCGGATATCGCCCGCGGGATCTCCAAGGTGTTAGGCTTTGACTTGATGGTGAATTTTCGCGCACCGTATCTTGTCTCCAACCCGTCCGCTTTTTGGCAACACTGGCACATCAGCCTGTCATCGTGGCTTCGCGATTATCTGTATATTCCCTTGGGCGGTAATCGGCACGGCGATTGGATTACCTACCGCAATTTAATGGCAACGATGCTGCTGGGGGGCTTGTGGCATGGAGCGGGGTGGGCTTTCGTCATCTGGGGCCTATTTCACGGTCTGCTGTTGAGCATTCATCGCCGCTTCACACCGCTGCTGAAACATATTGACGAACAAGCCGCTAAGGTTCCATGGGGACGTCCCCTGTGGCGGGGCCTGACGGTTGTCGTGTTTTTTCACCTGACCTGTATCGGCTGGCTGATCTTTCGCGCCGGTGCCATTGAAGCGGCCGCTATGCAGTTTCATATGGTGCTGAATAGTACCTCGGTGCTGCTGACTCCGCCCGACTGGGGGCCGCCGCTACAATATTCTCGCATGGTGTTGTTTCTGGGGGGCCTAGTTCTGTTGTTTCAATGGAAGCATGAAGCTTTCGAGCGATTTCATACTTGGCCGCTTGGGCGACAAGTCTTCGCGTTTACGGCTGCATTACTCTTAATTACCGCGCTGGGAGTTTTCGGTGGATCACAATTCATCTACTTCCAATTCTAATTGGCGGCCCGAAGCTTGGTTGCTGGCCCTGTTTTTGACGGCGGTGGCGGCCTACTGGGCGTTTGATTGGCTCGGCGGCGGATTCGTCGCGGAGCAGGTCGCTGATCGATTTGGCACCATTCTCATTGAAAAAAGTCGTGGACGAATCACGCAACCTGCGGAGTTCATCGCCATCCGCATGCGCGAAGGCCTGTGGTTTCTCGCGATGGCCGTGGGGATGATCGGTGTGGCGTTGTTGGCAGCGCGAATCGTGCGCCGCTGGTGCTCACCGCTGTGGGCTTGGTTGCCCCTCTCCTTGATCGCCTTCGCAACGGTCAATGGCGTGATCGGAGCAGCCGGGGAAACCGGTTCGTATTGGATGGTCTTATTCGCCGGCAGCGGGGATAGCAAACAACCGGAGTTTCAAATCGCCCGAATCCTGCATCGTGACAGCGACGCGAAGGAAAAGGTGGTCATCCTCGGTTCCAGCCAGGGACTCAGTGAGATTGATGAACCGACATTGAATCGCCGGTTTGCCCCGCAAAAATATTTTGCCAACCTCTCCTACGTTGGTTCGCACACGATTGAGTTCCTGCTGACAGAACCATGGTATGGAGACGACCCTCCCGATGTCGCGATCTGTTACCTGAGCGAATTGAATTTTTACACCAAGGTGTCGGGAGCCCGGTTGTTGCCGTTGCTAAAGGTTTCAGCATGGCCCACCTTGCAGGAGTTGGATATCGAGCGGTTCGATATCGGCAATCGCGGCATCAATGGGTATGTCGCTTCGGTCTTGCCAGCATTTCAATCGCGTCGCAGTCTTGAGTATTTTCTGTTTGGCACGCCTGCGGTCGAGAACAAAATCAAACGTGACCAACCGGCGCTGGAATCGGATACCGAGTCGGCTGCTCGGAAAAAACAACAGCGGGATGCAGCGCACGAAAAAACCATTACGCGAATGGCAAAGACTTACGCCGTCAATGACGATACTGAGTTCCACAAAACCGCCTTGGAAAAGTTTCTCCAGCGAGCGCAGCAAACGGGGACTCAAGTCGTCTTGATCTTTGGACAGGTCAATCCGGTCCTCAGTCAGCAAATTGATCCCGCCGTGCGCCGCGACTTTCTGGACTATAAGGAGATCTTAAAGAAACGATTTCCCGACGTGCTGATCCTATCCGATGAATTGCCCGTTCATCCAGAATCCGATTATCACGATATGATGCACCTCACCGAGGAGGCGCAGATTCGGTACACACAGAGCTTAGCGGATGTGTTGCAGGATCGCTTGGGATGGCCGGCCAACACTGATTGACGTTGCCGGGCCTATTGCAGCGACGCTGATCAAACGTCGCTGGGAGTTTCGTCCACGCCGGAGTCGCTCTTCGGTTTTGCCCGTGCGAATCGCGATAACAGGGCCGGTAGGAAGACGAGATCTCCGAACAGCGCCGAACCAATCGTCAAGCCGCTCATGGCGGCAAAAATGCGTTGGTCGCGCATGTCGCTCAACAGCACCGTGGAAAACCCAACCATCAGCACGGCGGTGGTCATGATGAGTGCTGTCCCCACCCCGGTAAAGGCAGCACGAATGGCCTCGTGGTCGTCGTCGGTTTTCTCCCGTTCTTCTTGATAACGCGTGAGAAAATGGATCGTGTCGTCCACGGCGATTCCTAAACAGACAGTAAACGCGCAGACGCTCACCATTTCCAACGATCCACCCGTCAACGCCAGTGCTGTTCCGGTGACCGCTAGGGGAAAAACGTTCGGGATGATAGAAATCAATCCCATCCGCACCGAACGATAGACGAACGCCAAGACGACGAAAATGATGATCGCCGCACTCCCCAGGCTGGCCGCCAGATCGACCACGATTTGGTACAGATGTTTCCAACGCCGAACGGCCGAGCCGGACAAATTGAACGTGAAGTTCGGATACTGTTTGTGGATTTCTTCGAGTCCCGCTTCCAGCCGGCGAAACACCGGGCCATATTTGGCGATTCCCAAATCGCGAACACGAAACGTTACGGAGGCTCGGCGGCGCTCGGGGGTGTAAAATGCGCGCTTCAAGGGCGGGGGGAGTAATTCAATCATCGACATCCGTTCAGACGCTTTCCCTTCGCCCGGCAAGGCGTCGATGAGATTGCGAATGGAAAGTGGGTGGCCGATCAACTCCTCTGACAGCAGCAAATCGTCGACGGCAGAGACCGCTTCGAGTATTTTTGGCGAATCCGCAGGCACGTCAGAGGGCCAGCTGATATCGACGGCGGAATATTCCAGTCCACCAAAGGCATCGTCCATGTGCCGCATGGCAACGGCCGCTTCGGAGCCGGTCGGCATCGCATCGGTCCGGCGTTCGTCGGGGCGGAGCGTTAAGGAAATCATCAATAGGACAAATGTCAGCCCAATCGCGAAATAACTAATCGCCTTCGTATGCCGCAACACGAACTCAATGATGCCGCCGATCCGATTCAAATGCCGATCAATCAGTCCCCGCTCATGACCAATATGGACCCGCCGTCCCATGCGCGTGGAACAGGCCAGCGGAATCACCGTCACCACAGCCACAAACGTCAACAGGACGCCCATCACGCAGCTCCAACCGAACTCCTGCACGGTTTTGTGATGCGCTAAGGACATCGACCCGAAGCCGATCGCCGTGGTGAGCGACGTCAGCGCGCAGGCTAATCCCACTTCGCGGACGCCGGCGCGGGCGGCATCGCGTTCGCTCATTCCCGAGGCGCGATAGCGACGGATTTGCACCATCAAATGCACACCATCAGTGAGTCCCACCAGACTCAAGAGCACCGGCAAGATGACGTCGTTGAAGGGATTGTTCTGCAAATCAAAATATTGCAGCATCCCTAATGTCCAAAACACCCCCATCGCGGGCGCCAGGGCGACGATTATGACCGCCGTAAATCCACGGAACAGCACTATGGCGATCAAACCGATCATCGAATAGCCGATGATTTGATACTTATATTTGTTCTCTTCATGGGATTGCACGATTGTCAAATACGTAGGGACGCGTCCCGAAACCAGAAACGACATCTTGACGTCGAGGAAATCGGCCGCTGCTTTTTCCGCTTCTTCTCGGAGTCGGGACGTGCAATCTTCATCATCGGAGACGAACAGCCAATCGAATTTAATCAGCAGCAACAACGTTTTGCCGTCGTCGGACAGAAGTTGGCCCGCCACAAGGGGGTGGGCATCCGCTTTTTTACGCGCCGCTTCGAAACGTCCGGCTGAAGCAGTCGCCGAGGGTAAAATCGGTTCCGGCAAGCCAAAGATGTTGAGAATCGGGACACGATCCATCCACAAGATGCTGCGCACATAATCCAGCGACTCAAGTTCATCGACCACATGCCGCACCGCAGCAGCGCCGCGTTGAGTAAAGATCGCGTCGCAATCAACAACCAAAACCGCATCGGAGTCCGACAGGCTCACCGGATCGACGTCGGGGGGTGTTTCAAATTTCTCACGTTTGGTCGTGGGTGACTGCTGGTTGGGTTCATTGACTCTGAACAAATCGGTGAGTCGCTCTGGAGCAATGTATCCCAGCAAGGCGAATCCACTGATGACCAGCAAACCGAACGTCACAACGGAAGGGTGGTCGACCATCCAACCGGTCGTTCGGTCAAATCGGCGAGGCATAGAAGCTCAGCTTTCAGCAAGAAGTGTGGTGATTCATTCGCAGCCGGCGATGGTCGTTGCCCTAGTTCGTCGCCGATCAATCCCGTTCGTTGCGCGTACGGTGAACGCCGGGTGCCACTGGCGGCTTGCCCGCCAGTGCCGTGTCAGCTTGGGTTTTCCCTCTCCAGGCATGTTGCTCCACGTGCGCACTGGCGGACGAGCCGCCAGAGGCACCCCCAATTGAGTGGGGCTAATACTTAATTTAGCGCTGTAATCACACGAGCAACAAAATCGGTGTTTCATCCGTGTTCAATCTGTGGCTAAGCATCCTGTCGAAATCAACGCGCGTCGACAGGACTTGATACTTCACAATCCAGGGGTGATCAAAACCGGTTTTTCTGGCGAGCCGCTGCTTCGACTTCACTTTTCGTAAGCCGCCGATCCTTGTCCTTGTCGATATTGCGGAAGCCAAACCGGCGAAAGCCGAGCGGAGCTTCCAGCCAGGCGACTTCTCCGTCGCCATCTTTGTCAAAGTTCTTCAGGAATGTCGCCACAAATTCCTGGATTTCCTTCTCACGTACTTGGGGATCCACCGGCTTCTTGTCACGTTTCCACTCATCCTTTTTCCCGCGCGGAACGGCGACTTCGAAAAACGCGACCGCCATTTCCTCCCAGGTCTGATCGCCCCAACTGACATGTTGCGACGGATCGGGATTGGCGAGATTCGCTTTGGAGTTGTCAAACTTCACCGTGAATTCCAACGCCTTGACCGAAGACAACGGCATCGGTTCCGCCAATTCATAGACATGCTGCCAATTGAAATCGTATTGCGGCACGTCCAACAGCACTTCACGATCCGTCTCGTGTTTGCCAAACAACCGAAACGACTTGCCCCGCAAATGCATGTGCGGCACGATCGCCAGTAATTCTCCCTGGTTAGGCAACCGTTCGACGCGGCCTTCCACGGGATAGTCGGCTGCGTGCGGCGGGATTTCAAATTCCTGATCAATGCCGACCAGCGTCAAGACTTCGTGGGTTATGTCTTGTTCTTTACCAAACAGCAGCCCGATTTTAGTCAGGTCTTCCTGCTCGGACCCGTTGGGGGTGTAGTGCATTTGAAAAACCAGTTTTGATCCCGCTGGAATTTTCCGGCCGCGGTGCGGCGGGAGCATCGTGAATCGCTGGCCCGGAACATAGGCGGACAGCCACCCAATTCCGCGGAAATCGGAGCCGTCCGGCGGCCGAATAAACACGATGCAGTGGTGCACAACTCCCCGGTTTCCGGGAATCACCTGTGAGCCGGTGACCCATTTGTCCTCTTCAAATCCGGGATCCACGACAAAGTATTGATATTCCACAGTCCCTTCAGCCGGAACCGTAAAGGGGCGCTCGCGCATCTCAACAACGACATCGGGTTCGCGGGGCATCAACCAACCGTCTGCAAATTTCGGCAACTCGGGCAAGTCCTGCACGTCACCGTACGGCATGCCCCCTTCGACCCAATCGGTGAACGCTTGCTTGTCCGCATCGGGCATATGCCGCGCGTTGGAGAATTCGCCATGCTGGGGATTGGCATGCCATGGCGGCATGCGGCCATCGTCGATCGTTTCCAGCATCATATCCGCCCAACCAATCACCTCGTCGTAGTCGGTGAGCGAAAACGGGCCGATCTCACCCGGACGATGACATTCCACACAATGCTGGTTCAAGACCCGAGCAATGTCTTTGGTGAAGGTCAAATCGGTGGTGACCTCTCCCTTTTTCTCACGACCGATAATACAACCGTTCGGCTCGGTGACAGCCATTGTCACCGGTTTTCCTGACAACAGCTCTTCAATCGCAATTTTCAAATCCTCGCGGGCCGGCTTCGTCCGCGCACGTCCCGGCAGGTATTGATCGTCAATCCGCCCGCGATACCGGATCGCCAGTTGCTCATCCACCACGAAGACTTCCGGAGTGCGCTTGGCGTGATATTGATCGGCGACCTGGTTCTCGTAATCCTTGGCCATCGGAAATGTGATGGCGTATTGCTTAGCGTATTCGCGGACATCCTCCGTCGAGTCTTGGAGGTTGCTGTTGATTCCCACGAACCGCACGCCTTGCGATTCAAACTCCGCTGCCAATTTGTTCAATCCCGGCCCATACAACCGAGCCAGCGGGCATTCGCTGCCCAGAAAGCAAACCACCGTCAATCCCGCGGAACCGTCAGCCAATTCCACGACCTTGCCGTCGACCGTTGGCAGGCGAAACGTGGTGTTGGGAACCTGCGGTTCAGAGCCGGCGTCTTCCGCTACAGCGGCTGTGAAATGAATCGCACAGAGCAAAACAGCGAATCCAAAACTCCGATATGTCATGGATGGCTTCCCTACAAAAAATTGCGTGGTAATGAAGCTGTATTGTGCAATCCCACCGGTCAGTTCACAAGAGCGATCTTATCGTGCTCTTGCAGCCTACCCCCAGAATGTCGGGGCATTATAGAGTGGACCGGTGAAATTGAAATGGGAGAGGTTTAGACAAAATTCACAATTGCTCCTCCGCCGAGCGATCACTGGCCATCACGATGATGCCGTTCGCCCTTCCATAATGTTGATTGACCCACGGCAAAATGTATTTTAAAAATGCATTCTCGGCCCAATACCCCGTTGCCATTTTCGCAATGAGCAAGATTTGCTGGGGGCATAGTCATTTTCCCGATCCCACCACAGCCGCAAACCCAGTTGGTTTTTTCCTTCACTCGAAGTCGGTATCATGCGTTGTTGATCATCTGATGCCAAGTTGAGCACCTGCAGGAGACCTTTATGGCTCGCATGCTACTTGTTTTGTGTTGTTTCTCGGCGCCATTCTTTATGGATCACCGCGTCCAAGCGGCGGATGCAGCGAAGCCGAACGTGTTGTTTCTGTTTACCGATGACCAACGCGCCGACACGATTGCCGCCTTGGGCAATCCGCACATCAAGACACCGAACATCGACGAACTGGTCCGTTCGGGATTCGTGTTCAACAACGCCTACTGCATGGGCTCCACCATGCCGGCCGTCTGCAACCCCAGCCGGCACATGATGCACAGCGGGATGTCCCTGTTCCGTTACGACCCCAAACAGATCGAAGGAACGTTTGGCGAAACGATGAAGCGGGCCGGGTACACCACCTATCACGAGTCCAAGCGGGGCAACACCGCTCGCAAGTACCACACCGCGTTTGATCACTCGCAATATCTCAATGATCAAGCAGAGCGAACTTCCGGGCATCATGGACGAACGATCGCTAACCATGCGGTCAAATTCCTCAAAGACTACGATCGCGACAATCCGTTTTTTATGTACCTTGGCTTTGCCGGCCCGCACGATCCCCGCGTCGCTGCCGAGGAATGGAAGGCTTTATACGATCCGGCTGAACTTCCGTTGCCGGAAAACTACAAACCGCTGCACCCCTTCGACAACGGCGAGATGGTGATCCGCGACGAACAACTCGCTCCCTGGCCCCGTACCGAAGAAACGGTCCGTGAACATCTGCGGGACTACTATGCCTGCATCTCGTCGATCGATTTCAACATCGGCCGCATCATCGCAACGCTCAAAGAAACCGGCCAGTTTGACAACACGATTATTGTCTTCTCTTCGGACCATGGTCTGGCCGTCGGCAGTCACGGTCTGTTCGGCAAGCAAAGCTTGTACGAGCACAGCATGCGAGCGCCGTTGATTTTCAGCGGACCGGGAATCCCCCACGGGCAAAGCGACGCCTTTTGTTATTTGTTCGATATCTTCCCAACCGTCTGCGATCTGACGCACGTACCGATTCCAGCGGACCTCGATGGCAAAAGCTTGACGCCGGTGATCGACGGAAAAGCGGCTGGCATTCGCGACGACATTTTCTTGGCCTATCGCAACGTGATGCGCGGCGTGCGACACGGTGATTGGAAACTGATACGTTACCCGCAGGTGAACGTCACGCAACTGTTCAACCTGCGCGAAGACCCTCTCGAATTACACAACCTTTCTGAAAGCGACCAGGAGCAAACGGACCGGATGATGACGCTGCTTATCAAACAACAAAGTGTCTACGGCGACAAACAACCGTTGATTGTCGAAAACCCCCAACCGGCGACCATCACCGTCGAAATGATCAACAAGGCAGCCGAGCAGGCGGCGAATAAGAAACGTAAGGCGAAGCGGCGTAAATGAGTCGTGCACCGATCGACAAGATCTGTCAGGCAAAGGGTGGCTGGGGACGAGCATTCGCTCGCCCCCAGGTCGTTGACTACCCGATGCCCAACGCACTGGGGGCGGACTTCGCCCGTCCCCAGCCACCCGTACGCTTACAGAGGCGATCGGTAAAAATCGCGATCCTGGTTCTGCCCTCAAGCCTCACTTCTCACGCCTCAAGCCCACTCTACACATTGCACACGGCAAACGAATCGGCGATAATCCATGCGTCGTATTCCAGACACGGAGTTTTCATCCAGGAGTTCTCCACCCATGCCGGCATCCCACTGTACCGGTCCGATCCAGCGCCGCGAGTTTCTGCGCGTGGGGACGCTAGCACTTGGTGGAGTGATGTTGCCTGACTTGTTGCGGTTGCAAGCAGCCTCAGAGAAACCGCGACCGACGACGTCGGTGATTTTGTTTTGGATGTGGGGCGGACCCAGCCAGCTCGAAACCTACGATATGAAGCCCGATGCTCCCAGCGAGTATCGCGGGCCGCTCAATCCGATTCGCACCAATGTGCCCGGTATGGACATCTGCGAATATATGCCGTTGCAGGCAAAGATTGCGGATAAGTTTTCCATCATCCGTTCGTTGCATCACGAGATGTCGGCGCACAACGACGGCAGTATCGAGGTGCTGACCGGCCAGACACCCAGCGTGCCGGATCCAACGTCGCAAGCGCACTCGAAACATCCCGATTTCGGCATGGTCGCCAGTCGCATTCGCGGCCCCCATCCCGAAGGCCTGCCGCAATACATCGGCGTGCAGCGTTCGCCGTTTATGACCCAACCCAATTACTTGGGAGCAGCGCACCGGTCGTTCGACACCGGCGATCCCTCCTTGCCCGGTTATGCGCCAAAGAATCTGACGCTAGCGACCGGCGTTGATCATCGTCGCCTGGGGGATCGCAAGCATCTGCTGGGACAATTCGATCGTTTTCGCCAGCGGTACGAGCATGACATCGACGGCGCGGATGAATTCCAATCCGCCGCATTCAGTATTCTGACCAGCAGAAAAGTGGCCGATGCTTTCGAGATTGCGCAAGAAGATCCCAAACTGCGAGACCGTTACGGACGACATCGTTGGGGACAAAGCTGTCTATTGGCGCGGCGGCTGGCTGAAGCGGGCGCAGCTGTGATTAACGTCGATGCCACCGCTCCGAACAGCACGACCAAGAATTTCAGTTGGGACGACCACGCCGGCGCGTTTCATCTCGATTACGCACAGCGAGAACGTCTGCCGCAGATGGACCAAGCACTGTCGGCACTGATCACCGATCTGCACGACCGGGGCCTGGACCAAAATGTGCTGGTGATTGCTTGCGGGGAATTCGGCCGCACGCCGCGCGTCACACATGCTCCGACAAACTTCTCCAATCAAATCGGCCTGGGACGGGATCACTGGCCCGGCGCGTTTAGCGCGTTGATTGCCGGCGGCGGATTGCGGATGGGACAGGTCGTGGGGCAGACCAATTCCAATGCGGAATATCCCTTGCACGATCCGGTGACGCCACAAGATTTGTTGGCGACCGTCTATCGGCATCTGGGCGTCGATCCGCAGCAGCAGTTTACCAGTTTCGCTGGCCGTCCGATCCCGATTCTTCCCAGTGGCCAACCGATCAAACAGTTGATCTAGCCGGCGCAACCTGAGCGGTGGCGTTGAGTTCCGGCCGAGATTCTTGCCGAATCCGCACAGTCCGCACCGGCTGATCGAAGTCCGCCATCCTCGGGCAGCGGGCCATTTTCCGAATAATTTCTTTGCGTATTTGGAATGGGGATGCCTATAATCTTTCGAGTTGGAAGTCATTCCTAATGTTGCGTTGGGTAGCCCATCAACATGCGCGATGGTTGCGGGGGTACGGGTCTATCAATACAGCACGGCGGACTGGAGATTCGGAATGTATACATCCCAATTGGCTAAGGACATCATGGTCACCAAATTGGTGACCCTTTCGCCGGAAGTCGACGTGTTCCAGGCGATTGATCTGTTGCTGAAGCACCGCATCTCCGGCGCTCCGGTCATCGATGCCCGCCGCAATTTTCTCGGTATGTTTTCCGAAAAAAACTGCATGTCCGTACTTTTAGAATCGGCATACGAGCAACACCCCACGACGCACCTGTATGCGTTCATGGATGTCGAAGTCCCCACAATTGGCGAAGACGCCGACATGCTTGAGATCGCGCGGATCTTTCGCGACACACATTGCCGCCGCTTACCGGTGATCCACAAATCAAAACTCGTCGGCCAAATCAGCCGCCGCGACTTGTTGAAGGCCGCGCACAAGATGATGGCGACCGCCCCGGATCGTGAATCAACTTGGCTGTACCTCAGCAGCATCGCCGAACGTCACGAAGCCCCGATTGTTTAATCGCCGGCGAGTGACTTGTAAGCCAAAACGCGAAATGGTTCAAAACCCAATTGTTGCCAAACGTTGGCAGCGGTCTCGTTTTTGGCCATGTAAGAGACTTCAAGCAACTCAATTCCGCGCGAGCAAAACCATTCTTCTGCTTCGGAGACTAGTTTTGCAGCGCAGCCAGAATTTCGAAACTGCGGTTCGACCCAGCAGATCGAAATAAACCCGACGTCTCCTAAGTTCGCGGCAGTCAGTGACGGCTGACGTATTTCACCCAACAAGCAGGCGATCAGTTGCCCTTCTGACTCAACGACCAACGCAATCCGGTCATCATCGCAAATATAACGGCTCGCCAATTCTCGTATCGAGTCGTCGACCTGGGTCGGCAGCGCGGCAATGTATGCATCCGTTTCCCCCGATTGCATGAATCGAGGAATTTTAACGAAGCTTTCCGCAATGAATTCCAGATCGGATGCGCTTGCGTGTCTCATGGTGGTTCGTTCGTCTCACATCGACCGGTATGTAACGACACACCCGTCAGCTATCTAATCGTTTGGTTGTAACCAACGCAGACCGCCACAAGTGCCGCAAACGACTCTCTCCATGATCGGAATCCCTACGCACCCACAATCGACTGCATCGCGTGGGCGCTGTGGGAGTAGCAACCGTAACCGCGGATAGCGTCGCACACCGGCCGTCAATGCGGAGGCACGCTTTAAGAAATCCGTATAGATAGCCGTGTCTCCGCTGCCCAATTCCACATCGCGGATGATGACGCTGCCATCGGATCCAAGAAACCAATACGACCACATGTCCAAGAAGATTGGTAAGGCGTCGAATTCCAGCGCTGTTTGTCTGAGGATTGGATCGGTATTGGGAACGAGATACCACTCGCGCAGAATGTCTTTTATCGTTTCCTCATGAAATGGAGTCCAATCCTCGATAGACATGCTAAGCCGCCGGCACCGAAAACAATTCCACCGAGTGCCCATCCGGATCGGAGATAAAGGTCTGTACGTAGCCATCGGGTCGCAACTTCGGCTCGCACATGAACTTGATGCCTTGTGCTCTCAAGGCGTCGGCGGCGGCGTAGGCGTCGTCGACTTCGAAGGCAAAGTGATGCGTCCTTGTCGCAGCGCCCGCTTTCTTGCTCGGTCGCGGTAGTCCGGCGGGCGAGGATTGGTCGTGTTCTAGAATCAAGTGAATCTGCGAGGGGCCGGCTTGAAACCAACTTCCGGGAAAACTAAATCCAGGACGGGTGACTTCGTCCATCCCCAACAGCCCCACATAAAAATCGCGGCTGCGGTCTAAGTCCTTGACGATCAAAGTCACATGGTCAATGCACTTCACTTGTATCGGTGCGGCAGTGGTTTCTGCGGATTGATTCATTCCGAGGGCTCCTGATTGGCCTGTAGCATTAATTCGACGGCTTCTTTGCCGGTCATGCCGAGCGTGATTCCCAAAGCTCCTGCTTGCGGCGTGATGCCGACGATCTTGGCATCGTACAAGTCTTCCGGTTCGACGAGCGGATTCGCGGGCGTCCCTTTGGCAATGGCGATTGCTTGATTGAATTCAGCGGGAGTCACCAAATCGTAGATCCCGCAGCCAACGATTCCCGCAGCTGTGAGAATCGTGCAGTATTGTCCACCCTGCCAACGGTTACTGATGCCGAGGGCCGAACCGTTTTGAAATTCCAGCGTGCGATTCGTCGAGCGGGGCAGGGCGTCGTTCATCATTGGGTCTCTTGCCGGAGAAAAAACGTAGCGCGCTATTTGGATTGAGCGGCAGTGTTCTTGTTCTCAGTGTGAATGAAAAAAAGAAGCCGACGAAAATCGTCGGCTTCCTGGTCTTCGTCAAACGTCCGTTATTTTAGACCGGCTTGACGTTTTCCGCTCGCGGTCCTTTGGGACCTTCCCCGGGGGTGTAGGAGACCCGTTGACCTTCATGAAGTTCTTCGTAGCGAACTCCTTCGAGATTCGACATGTGAAAGAACATGTCCTTGTCCGTTCCGGTGTCAATAAACCCGAAACCCTTGTCCGTCAGCCGTTTGATCGTACCTTCAGCCATTCAACCAGATCCTGAAAAAAAGTGAGTTTTGGGCGACGCCTGGAACTCAACCGCCAGGCAACTCCGCCGCATGCTACTGATTCTATCACCCCCACCCTGTGCGTCAACACGCATCTCTGGTTCCAAGACATTTCGTAAAAAAAGTTTGAAACAGTTTTTCCACGCATTTGTAGTGGTTTTGGACCATTCGACCGCCCTGGCGGGTGGCTTCGCAGAGCGATTAGCCCTGCTGTGCTCAGGCTAAAATGTCGCGCACGACTTGACCGTGGATGTCGGTCAAACGGAAGTCGCGCCCTTGAAAACGGTATGTCAGCCGCTTGTGATCGATGCCCAATTGGTGCAACATTGTCGCGTGCAAGTCGTTGACGTGTACGACGTTATCGGTCGCGTTGTAACCCAGTTCGTCGGTTGCACCGTGGGTCATCCCCCCACGAATTCCGCCCCCGGCCATCCACATCGAGAACCCACGAATGTGGTGGTCGCGGCCCGGGTTCTTTCCTTTGCCTTGGAACATCGGAGTCCTGCCAAACTCGCCGCCCCAGATGATCAGCGTGTCATCCAACATGCCGCGTTGCTTCAAATCCGTCAACAAGGCCGCGGTCGGTTTGTCGGTGAGACCGCAACACGTTTTCATATAGGAGACCAAATCGCCGTGATGGTCCCAACCGCGGTGGTACAGATGTATGAAACGCACCCCCCGTTCGGCCAAACGTCGCGCCAACAAACAGTTGGCGGCATAGGAACCATCGGCCCCTTGTGTTCCATACATGTCCAATGTGCTTTGCGTTTCGCCCGACAGGTCCATCAACTCCGGCACGCTGGCCTGCATGCGGAAGGCGAGTTCGTATTGTCCGATACGGGTGGCGATCTCCGGATTGTCAACGGTTTCATTGCGCACCCGATTGAGCGCGTTGATCGTCTCGACAACATCACGTTGCCGCGTAGCGGTTACGCCGGCTGGGTTGTTTACGTAATGCACCGGGTCGCCATTGGAGCGAAACTCAACACCTTGCATCCGGCTGGGTAAAAATCCGCTGTGCCATTGCCGCGAAGATATCGGTTGCGGATTACGGCCCCCTTCGGAAGTCAGCACAACAAATCCTGGTAGGTCCGCCGATTCACTTCCCAGGCCGTAGTTGATCCACGACCCCATACTCGGTCGGCCCGAAATCGACGTGCCGGTGTTCATGACTGTGTGCGCGGGATCGTGATTGATTTGATCGGTCCGCATCGAGCGGATGATACACAAGTCGTCTGCCAACTTGGCTGTGTGTGGCAGAAAGTCGCTGATCTCTTGTCCCGATTCGCCATGTTTGTTGAAACCAATCAGCGGTCCTTGGCAGCGAAGCGTTTGTCCCTGCAGCTGCGCGATGGGTTGACCGGCTGTGAATTCCGCCGGCATCGGCTGACCGTCCATCTCGGCCAACTTGGGTTTATAGTCAAAGGTCTCCAAGTGCGACGGCCCGCCTGCCATGCACAAAAAGATCACCCGCTTGGCCTTCTGCGGAAAGTGCAAGGGCTGGACCACACCCCCGGTGCGCTGGGCATCACCCGATGCAGCCAGGCCATCGGCGTTTAATAAACTCGCCAGCGCTGTTGCTCCCAGGCCGACCGAAGAATTCTGCAGGAAGGACCGCCGCGAAGAGTACGCCATATGTTGTTCCAGAGGATGCATCACATCAATTCCTGGTGATAGTCTCGTTGAGGTTAATGATCGTCCGTGCGACGGACGTCCAGGCGGCCAACTCGATCAAGTCGCTGTCGGGCGGCGTTGTATGCAGGCCGATCCCCATCAGTTTCTCAGCCGCCTCGTGATCGTTGGCATAACTTTGCCGGTGTTTGTCCAACAGTTTTCGCAGCAATTCCAGTTCTCGGTCATCGGGTGTTCGAGAAACCGCTTGTCTCCAGGCCCAACTCAATTGCTCATCGTCCGTCGTTCCGCCCTCGTTCAAAATTCGCTGGGCAAACGCGCGTGAGGCTTCGACAAATGACGGATCGTTGAGCAAGGTCAGCGCGGCCAGCGGCGTGTTGGAAATGGGACGCTCGGCCGTACACTCCTCGCGGCTCGGCCCGTCGAAGGCCAACAGCATGGGATGCAGGAACGTCCGCTGCCAATGCATATACACGCCGCGACGATATTGCAGGTCACTGTTGTGCGGCTGATAAGTCCGTTTGGGGAAATTGAGGTAACCATAGTAACCGGCCGGCTGGTACGGACGAACCGGTTCGCCGCCGATATCCTTGACCAAGAGTCCGCTGATTTCCAAGGCCGTGTCGCGCACGAATTCCGCCTCAATGCGAAATCGAGATTGCCGTGCCAACAGACGGTTCTGTGCATCGCGTGTTCGCAGTTCGTTATTATCAAGCGATGATTGGCGATAGGTCGACGACGTGACGATCAAGCGAATCATATGCTTAATGTCCCAGCCGCTCTCCATAAATTCCACCGCCAACCAATCCAGCAACTCGGGATGACTCGGCCGCTCTCCCTGCGAACCAAGATCGTCCAACACCGACGACAGTCCGCGGCCGAAATACAGTTTCCACAGACGGTTGACGAACACGCGTGCCGTCTGAGGTTGTTCGCGCGAGACGAGCCACTGCGCCAAGTCCAACCGTGTCGCGCGCCGCTCCATGGGTGGCAATGCCCCCAATGCGGCCGGGATGGCAGGTTGCACGATCTCGCCCGCTTCATCCATCCAATCTCCGCGGGCCAGAACCCGCATCGCGCGCGGTTCTCCGGAGACCGGGCTGATCGTTTTGCGAATGGTACTCAACAAACGCTTGTGTAATCTTTTAGCGTTGGCCAATTCGCTTTTTGCGGCAGTGAGGCGTTGCTTCAATTCCTCATCAACCGCTGGCTCTTCGCCCGATTCGGTTTCGGTCGGTGAAGCGCTGCTGGCTGGTTGATTCTCCGCGACTTTTTTGTGCTCTGCTTCAAGTTCGTCATAGGTCGCCTGCGCGGCGGCAAGTTGGGTTTCCAATTCCGTCAACTGCTGCTGTTGTTTCTCGGTTGGCAACAACAAATTCGCCGCCGGGTTGGCGACCCCTTTTTGTTGGATGTCGGCGAAGAAGCTTGCGAAACTATAAAAGTCCCGCGCTGTATACGGATCGAATTTGTGATCATGGCATTCCGCACAACCCAACGTTGCTCCCATCCAGACGACCGATGTCGTGCGGACGCGATCGGCGGCGTATTTGGCCAGGTACTCTTTGGCTTGCGCGCCTCCTTCGATGGTTGTCATGCCCAACATGTTATAACCCGCTGCCACCTTCTGCTCGCGACTGGCATTGGGCAACAAATCGCCCGCGAGCTGTTCGATCGTAAACTGGTCATAGGACCGATTGGCGTTGAAGGCGTCGATAACATAGTCGCGATAGGCTGAGACCGAACGAGTTTGGTCGCCGTGATAACCAACCGTGTCGGCGTACCGCACCAAGTCCAACCAGTAGACCGCCAACCGTTCGCCAAAATGCGGCGAAGCCAGCAACTGGTCGACGAGCCGTTCGTAAGCGTCGGGACGATTGTCGTTGACGAAGGCTTCCACCTCCGCAACTGTGGGCGGCAGGCCGATCAGGTCAAAACTCAACCGGCGAATCAACGTCACGCGGTCCGCTTGCGGGGAAGGCGACAATCCTTCCGCATCCAACCGGGCCAAGATGAATTGATCGATCGCATTCCGCGGCAAGTTGGGGCTCGTCACCGTGGGTGGCTGCGAGCGTTGCGGCGGAACCAAGGCCCAATGCTCGTCCCAAGCTGCGCCGTCATCAATCCACTGTTTCAGCAACTCGATTTGGTCAGCTGTTAACTTTTTATTGGAATCTTCTGGCGGCATCCGCAAAGCGTCGTCGTCGGATGTGATCCGCTCGATCAATTGGCTCTCCGCCGACTGGCCCGGCACAATCGCAAAGCTGCCGTCGCTCAACTCGCCAAACGCCGATTCCTTGTGATCAAATCGCAGGTCCGTCTCCCGCGATTCGCCATCGGGCCCGTGGCAAGCAAAACAGGTGTCCGAAAGAATCGGGCGGATGTCGCGGTTGAAATCGATCTTCCGCGGCGGCGGTTCCGCAGCGCACAACGGCACCGCTGCGCAGCAGATCAACAGACTTAGCAAACCAACAGATCGTCGCATGGCCATCGAGAGCATACCTTCATGAAAAGACGGATTTCACTGCTCTCAATTTTAACAAATGCGCGAGGAGATCACACGGCGAACCGGAATTTGAACCAGCGGATTACACTCACACAGTCTTCGTAGCCCCAAAACGCCACATAAATGCTGCCATCGGCCAGTTGCGTGATGCAGGGCGCGCCGAAGCGTAGGACCTGAAAATTCGAGACCATGGATTCGTCGGTCGCCGTCAGCCCACCGGCATCGTGCCCCCAGAGCGGCTGTGCATCGTCGTTGAACCAGTCGTCCGCCTCGAGATGCGCCAACTGGCACCACAGCCCCGGACTGTCCATACGACGATAAACGCACAGAATCCGGTCGTCAGCCAGCACCAGCGGCGTCATCGTTTGGCCGAGTAAACCGGTCGACTTAGGAGCGGTCCAAGTCGCGCCGCCGTCGTGACTGAGAGCGTAGTGATTCGGAAGATCGCAATGATTCGTGTTGTCGTAGACCCAAGCGACCGCCAACAATCGTCCGTCGTGCAATTCCACAACTTTGGATTCCCAATACAACAGGTCGTCGCGCTCACTGCGCATCACATCGAAGTAGCTGGGCCAAGTTTTTCCTTGATCGTGCGAAACGAACGCCAGCATGCGGTCGCCGCTGGGATGTTCACCATCCCAGCCTCGCCAGGTGGAGGTCGGGAGCAGCCAACGGCCATCCTTGAGAACGGTGATCGGACAACACAACTCAAACGACGGGCCAACCAATGGGGGGGTAATCGATTGCGGCGGTGACCATGTCTGTCCGTTGTCTGTCGACCGTGCCAGCGCAAAGTCGGTAGGAACAAAGCCCATCGTCTCCGGGTTGGCCAATCCTTCATGCGGATGAGCAGTGCGGTCATGGCGATGCAGCAGGGCGACCAGTTCCCCATCGTCCAAGACGGTGATCCGCCCGCTCTCAGAGACCAACTGGCCGTCGATGTCCGCTGCCAACGGACCTTCGACTTGCCACGACTCCCCCTGGTCGGTCGACTGGGAAACATGCACCCGACAATTCACCGCCTCAAAGGCCTCGCCCAGCATGTAAGTCGCTACCATTTCACCGTTGGGCAATACAGCGACCGACGGAAAATAGGCGTGCCGACTGGTGAGGTGCGGTTGCGGGTTCTTGTAGAGTACGCCGGTTTGTAGATCGGTTAGAATTCGAGGCGCATCCGCGGCCTGCGAATTTCCCAAAGGGGCGGCCATAGCGATTCCTTCTGTAGGGGATGATGTGCAGTCCCAAAACGGTAGCCAGTCATCCCCGTAAACGCAAACCTGCCGCAAACCATCCGTGAAGCGTCATGCTCGAACATCGGGTCGGCATGCAATCAAACGCAGCCAGTCGGTGGTCTCAGTGCGACATCCCTGCTTGCACTGAATCGATTGGCAACGTAGCTGCTGGTAACACTCTTCGGGGAGGGGGGGGGGAGAAGTTTTGCCCGAGTTGGTTTTTCCAACGACATGAACCAGCAGACGTTAACAAGCTGCGTTGCTTGATCACTCAACCAGGAGCCAGCCGGTTGTTGAAGCAATTTTAGGTTCTTAGACTCGCACGAACGCTTTCAGCCGAATTGGCAGCGTTGCAAAGGGGGGGCTAAGAACCTGTGGCAGTGAGCGGAGTTTCTTCCGGGATGAGCAACTATTCGCAAACCCGCACGGTTGAAACCTAAAGATCGACTTATGTCTCTTGAGTGTGTCCTGGAATGCTGTCGCTATGCGCGGTCGCTTCAACAACATTGGATGGAGTGGACGGTGGGCGGGCGTCGGGGATATCCGGTCCATCCAAAACCGGTTCCAAGGTACTGCTTCCGCAACGCGTACAACGAACCGATTCATCTCGTGAATAAGATGACATGATCATGCCGCATTTACATTTTAAAAGGGCCACATACGACTCCCTATTTAGTGATTTTGCAAGCGATCGTAAAAATTATAGTTAAGGTGTTTCCCTAGTTATTATATTGGCATATCGTCACCAGAAATTCATGATAAATACCAATGAAGCGGGGTATCCCTACCAATATCCGCTGAAAATGTCCTTTTTAGGTAAATATTTTCGCAGAGATCGTAGTGAGATAGGCTATGGGCATGGTTCATTAGTACCAGGGAGGGGTTGGCCTCCAGTAATTGGATTTTTCGCATCGCGCAGGATGAGGCCCGGGCAGTCGATTTGCAGTACTATAGAGGAGCTGCCAAAATTGTTGACTACTGCCATGAAAAGGGAGTGATTGTCTCGCCGGAGATCGGATCCAGCCGCTCGACATCAATCACTTTCCAGGTCTCACCTTCGCGCTGCCAGGTCAGTTCCCAGCGCGTGCTAAAACGATGGCGCCCCACCGCAATAGCGGTCGCTTCGCCGTTGGCGCGAAAGTGGGTCTTGGCGCGGCTGCCTTCGGCGAGCAGTTCTACGTCGACATCGGTGATGCGGAGCGTATGAACTTCGGTGAGCAGATCGCCAGCTTGGCGGACGTAGCCGCGAATCGGTTCCGCCTGTACTGAGATGAACTCCAACGTTCCGTCGATATCGTGTTGGTGGAAGGCATCGGTCATCTGCAGCAGTTCACGTTCCACCAACTCCTCGTCGGTGACGATCGACTTTTCCAGGACATAAGTCGCTCCCCCCAGGACGAGCATCGCAGCGGCGGCGACTAAGAGAATGTTGCGGCGCTTTGAGGTCCAAATCGCAAAGAAGACAACTGCCAGGCAGGCGAACAAGACGATCGGCGGCCAAGGATTATCGGTAAACCACATACGAAGCGCCTCGATCCGGGGAATTCCGGTGCGAAATGATTTCGGTCTCGTTCGCTTCGCAAACGGGAGAGAAATAACGGACGAACATCGATGTAGTTTAAGCGAACGTTTGCTCAGTTGGCAACCGGCGCCGGCAACTGCGATCCCTCTTCCGACGGAAGCAAACGGAACTTTCGCCGCGAGATTTCCTGTCCACTGCTCTTGAGGACCAGCTCATAATCTCCCGGCTCAAACGATTCGTCCAGTCGATAATTGAAAAAGACCCGCAGGTCCTCACGCGGGACGATTTGGCCGACGTGCGACAGTTTCTTACCCTCCGAGTCATGCAAATTCACTTCGACCCACAAATCTTCGTGCGGAGGATTGAGGGCCGCTTGCGCTAAGATCAACTCGCCGATGTGAAAGGTGTCGCGTTGGTTCAACAGGTGGTCAGCTACAATCCAGTCTCCAATCCGGAACGACAGGAACTTATCTTGTTCCCGCATCGAAGTGTCGTTGCTCAGCATGTTGCGGACTTCGTCTTCAGGAATCCGCTCCAGCGTATAGAGACCATCGGGATGCCGCACGCCGTAATGATCGAGTTTATACTCCAGGGCGACTCCCGAGACACTAAATAAGCCAATGGCAATGAGAAACGTGACAGCCGATGTCACGCGTCGTCCTGTCGATGCCCGCGGCAAAGATGCACCCTGGCCCCAATCGGAGATCCTCGTGGAGATCCGTGCGAGCAACGGAGAATGTCGTTTCCACCGTCGCCAACTCGCAGCAATTCGTTGTACGTCGTATTGATTCAAAAACGACAGATAGATCGTCAGCATGATCGCAGGGAATACGACCAACCCTAACATGAACACAGTTCCCAAATGGAACAGCACGCCAATTCCCAGCATCCAACCTCGCAGACGGCCACGCCACACACAGGCAAGAAACAGCACTTCCCAAATCAAGGTGGCATAGGCGGCGATAATTGAAACCAGCGGGTATTGCGAGAGATAGTCTCCCAACGGCTGATCGTAATAAATGTAGGTCATCAACCAATACTGCATTTGTTCGCCGCTAAAAAACGCCGGTGTATGCAACTTGGTGATCATGGCGGCAAAGTACGTGGAAGCGATCAACAATTGGATCAATCGTTGCGGCCAGACGGCTGCTGTGGGAAGTTTGTGGCGCGCTTCTCCAGGCCACGGTGATCGTTCACGGCGGCCTTTCAGCCAAGCATCGACTGACCAGATTGCTCCCGGACGTGCCAAACAGAGCATCAAGATGACGTGGGTGGCGACCACGACATATTTGGTCGTGGAGCTGATCCAATCCAGCATGCAAAAATAAGGGTACAAGACCAAGACGATCATCGTCGAGGTCCGTGTGAACCATCCCAACGACATCGTGATCAGACTAAACACCAGCGCCGTATAGAGCGCTACGACGATCGTGCCGGAAAACTCCGGCAGGTAGTTCAGATATCCGAACGTTTGTGCCAAGGGGGCCGTGGCGCCGTCGGTCGAGAATAACTCGCGGGCATAGGGCCAACGCCGTGCGACGTCGTACATCATGACCAGCGGGAGAATGATCCGAATCATCGCCAAGCCGTAGGGGACTTCTTGAGCAAAGAAAAACCGGTCCCAGCTGCGTGCTAGGTTCGGAGATTCATTGCGAAGGCGGGCATATTCGTTCTTCATCGGATTCCTGTTCCACAGAAGAGGGGAATGATCGTTGATCGCAAGAATAGCGCAGTCACTATTGCGCGTTCGGCGAGAGCTTGAAGGGCAGGGCGGGTGAACTGTTGCCTTGATTTGGTGTGGGACGCGTCACGATGTAAGGCGAATCGTTTGAGCGCGCATCTTGCCGCAGTCGTGGATTGTCGGTCATCACCCGTGCGACTTGTGACTCCAGCCAAGAGTTGCGCACACCCGTTGTCGTTCCATCGGGAGTGACTTCCGCCCGTACGCGATAGTAAAAGTGGACATCTTTTGGCTCTGCGTAATTCTGTGCCCAAACGTTGTCGGGGACATTGAATTTTTTAGGCCACGATTTTTCGACAACCAGAATGCGTAGCATCTCTTCGTGTGAAGTATGCCGTAAAATGTTGGCGGCAATTTTTCCGGTGAACATGTTGTGCGCGTCATAGTCCTGCCGCGACCCGGTCGCGAACGGCACAAAGTCTCCCCAGGGAGCCGGGGTCAGTCGATAAAAATCGCCGCTTTCTCCTTCAGCAATCAGATGCATTTCGCTGGAATGCGCCGACCAACCGCAAAACATATCCCAAACAATGAAATACATTGCAGGGTGCGATCCCACGCCGAAGGTGAATGTATGCGCCAAAAAACCGACGGTCAGAGCGCCGAGATAGCAGCAAATAAAAGCTGTGGCTAACCACTTTTTCATGGGCGACATCCCTTCCTTGGTTGCCGGTTTCCGACGAATCGCCACGAGGCGCAGCGATCAAACGGGCGGGAATATCTTAAATTCTCTCTGGTAGGTCAAGACGAGGTTGTCCGGAATTGTGCGGCTCACCCCGCAACAACCGCTTTACCCCGTCGCCGGTGGCGATTATCGTTGCCTTAAGAAACTGGCAGCGAATCCGAAATTCTATCTCAAAATTTTGCTCCACATCGATTCATCGAACGTTGTCCTGAAAGATACTCTGTTCAACGACAACTCAATCCCCCTGGTTCCCGTCACCTATGTCACGACAAACGAGGCGCCAAATGCGGAAAACCATCATAGGAATCGGTATCGTAGCTGCACTGGCTACGCTGCCCTTTCTGGTGCCCGCCATCTACCACCAATTCACAGCCTTTCCCAAGTCAATCATGATTGCCAGTGGTCCTCAAGAAGGGCAATATCAACAAATCGCCGCAGATCTGGCCAAGGAGATCGAGAGCCAGCTTGGGATTGAGGTGAAGTTGGAGCAGGAGACGCATGGTTCGCTCGACAACCTGCGGTTACTTCGTCAAGGCGATGTTGATTTTGCCTTGTATCAGCCCGGGACCGAACGTGTCCTGGACCCGGAACATTCCGACAGCAGCGAATTTCAACCGCGGTTTGTTGCCAACGTATATCCCGAAGTGACGCATTGGTTCGTTCGCCGCGGATCGGGAATTAAAACGCCGGGGGATCTAGTCGGGCGGAAGGTGGCGCTCGGCGAAAAAACTTCCGGCGACTATGCGATGAGCAAGTTGTTGTTGAAGCACTTCGGCTTAAAAGAGTCGGATGTCGACGCCCAGTATCTAAGTTTCGTCGATGTCCGTAAGCAATTTGCTGCCGGGGAGCTCGACGCGGCCTTTATGACCCTCGGCACACACGCCAAAACCCTAACGCAGTTGGCCGAGGAAGAAACGTGCGACTTATTGACGATCCCCTATGCGGAAGCGTTCACTCGCAAACTCATTCTTCCCTCTCCGTATACGATTCCTGCAGGAATGTATGACTCCTATCCTTCGGCGTTTCCGAGCGACGATGTGCAGACCATTTCCATTCGCGCCAGTTTGTTAACCAACAATGGAGTCGATGCCAACTTAGTCGAGGCGGTGACCAGTATTTTTCTGTCCGAGAAGTTTTTGCTGGCAAACGATCTAGGAGATCTGGTAGATGGCGGCAAAGCGGTGGCCATGCAAAAACCGGAATTCGAGATGCATCCCGGCGCCACAGCTTACTATGACCCCGAGCTCAAGCCGCTGCTGCCGACCGATTTTGTCGAGGCCACCGAAGGGATGCGGTCTTTTTTGGTCTCCTCATTGATCGCTGTCTTCCTGTTGTTTCGCTGGTACGCATCAGTCGTTCGCCGCCGCAAGGAGCATTGGTTAGATCAGTGCATCAAATCGTTATTAGAAATCGAACGGCGACAAGTCGATCTCGATCAGAAGTCAGGCACCGATGATTGCACGCGTCTGCAAAAACTACTCGACGAGGTCACCGATCTGCGGCAAGGCGCCCTGCGAAAAGTCTCGGCGCACGATCTCAGTGATGACCGCGCCGCCGATTGCTTTTTAGAAATGTGTCACGCACTCAGCGACAAAATCAACGCGAAAATTACCCGGCAACGATTGGAACGGCAATTCGAAGAATTAGGCGGGCGATTGGGCAAGTGACAACGCGGAGAGCAATGCTTGTTCAAGCCCCCGCAATCAAAACAGTTTCTCATAACACGAACGTGAACTTCATGGACAATATCGGCCATTACCTTGTCGTCGATCTCGAAGCCACTTGTAGCAACGACGGTTCGATTCCGCGCGATAAAATGGAAACCATCGAAATCGGCGCCGTCATGGTCGAAGCTGAGAGCTTGCAACCGGTCGATGAATTTCAGTCATTCATCCGTCCTGTCCGGTACCGGCAGCTTTCCGATTTTTGTCGAGAGTTGACCTCAATCGCTCAACAGGAGGTCGATGCCGCGGAAGGGTTTTGTCAGGTCTTCTCGCGATTCGTCCAATGGTCCGTCGGATTCGCTGATCCGCTATTTTGCTCGTGGGGTGACTACGACCGGCACCAATTGCGTCAAGATTGCGCGCATCATGGCACGGCTTATCCTTTTGGCGACGAGCACCTGAACTTGAAAGCCCAGTTTTCCAAAAATTTAGGCATCCGCAAGCGTTTGGGAATGGCTAAGGCCATCCGCCGCGTTGGCCTGGAACTCACGGGGACGCACCACCGTGGCATCGACGACGCCCGCAACATCGCCCGCCTGTTGCCACACATCGTGCGCTAAGGCCGGCCGTGGCCCCATCGGCTGGTCAGCGCTTTAGCTTGCGCAAATGCAGCAAAACCAGCTGAGGTGACGCGCAGTCGCTGTGAGGTGTCGAAATATGGGCGCGTTGCCGCCCCGTGCGCCCATATTATGACTACATGTAAATCAATATGACTGCTCGCTGGTTGGTTCGTCATTGAAAGGGCGTGTGTTGCAAGTTGTTTCTGGGTAAATGGTTACGGGTATGTTTTTGCAGGGCATGGGTTTTGGCATGCTCGTTGCTTTATGTCACTTACGTATCCGGCAGTCAGAACGAGCCGGTCAGGAAACACTAAAGGTCGCCAAATAAAAAAGCTGGTCGTGGAGGACACGGGGGCACGTAGCGGCGGCGGGAATCACACGAAACACACAAGGGGAACAACGATGAAGGCTTTTCAAATCTTTTTGACAGTGGCGGTCTTGGGTGGAATTGGCAACATGGCGGTCGAAGCGAAAGCTCAGAACCCCATCGTCGGTGGCGGCAGCCAGACCGATGTCTACTACGATCCCTTCAACGATCACACTTACGTCAAACGCGAACGCGTCAGCGTGCGTGAGAGTGCCTTCGATCCCGGTCGGATGTACGTCGATCCCGGTTCAAAACGTTACGTCGATCGCTACTTCCGTGACAACAACGGTCAGTTGGTTCGCGAATTTGGTTGGACCTGGACCAGCAACGGTCGTCCGCACGGTAAATTGACCCGCCAACGCGTCCGTCACTATTCGAATCCGCGTCCTGGTTGCAACCGGCCGGGACCGGGTGGTGGAGTGACCATTGATGATCAAGATACCGTGGTCTTCAGTGTCGGAGGAAACAAGCGGCGTCCCAACAACAACCGACGACCTAAGTACAACGGTCGCCCTGGAAACAACCGTCGTCCCGGTGGCACGACCATCGATGATCGCAAAACCGTGATTTTCGATGCCAATAGCCGCAACAAAAACCGGAACCGGAATAACAACAACCGCAACAACAATCGGAAACGGACCGGGCGAAATCAATCCCGCAACGGTCGTCCCGCAATGTTCGGATCGATCCGATAAATCGGAATCAACTGTAGATTGGCAACATGACAATTCCACGCGGCCGGCGAGAAACTATTTCTCGCCGGCCGTTTTTTTATGAATCACATCTCAAAACGTAACGGGGGAGGCGGTTTTTATGTCAAAACAGCGGCAAAATTCCCGTCTCAATATTCGGCTTGCTCGTTCTATGGAATTCCCTTACGATCCCCGTCAGTCGGCCAGTCAACACTTCTGGCTCTGTGGATTTTATCCCTGTCATATCACGGATTGGCCCGTCCGCCGATCGCTCGAGAGGAGCGATTCTCATCGATAATTCGCCAAGCTTACGCCCCGGAAGCTACTACGCTAAAGAGCTAAAACAGGTGCTTCCGCCTGAGGTGTTTGAGCGGAATCCGTGGCAACTCATGTGGCTGATCCCGCATTTGACAATCATTGCCGCGTCGATCAGTGCCCTGCTATTGACCAATATCCATTGGGGGTATCGTCTATTATTAGCAGTGGCAATAGGCCACAGCTACGGGTGCTTGATGTATCTGGCGCATGAGATTTTGCATGGCACGGTCGTGAAAAATGGCACGCTGCAAAACTGGCTCAGCGGGATTTGCATGCTGCCGTACTGTATCAGCCCCGAACATTGGAAGGCGTGGCACAATCGCTCGCATCACTGTCATACGTCAAAAACCGGCCGTGATCCCGATTCGTTCGGCGACGTTTACATGAATCGCAAAGCCCCTTTTGCGAAATTCACGACGAAACTAGCTCCCGGCTCCGGCTATCTTCGCAGTTGGTTTTTCATGGGCTTTTGGTTTTCGTTCCACGCTCTGGTCACGTTATTTGTGCACAGCAAAGTCTTCGAATACTGGAAACCGGCACAGCGACGTAAGCAATTGGCGCTCTTTTCCGCCATGGTCGCGTTTTGGGCCGGAGTCGGATACGCCGTCGGCCCCTACAACTTTGCCTTCATCTACCTGTTGCCCATGGTTGTGGCGAATTGCGTGCAAATGTTTTACATCAGCACCAACCATCTCTTCTGCGACGAGACGCAGGAAGAAAATGATCCGCTCATCAATTCGCTGACCGTTTCGACACCCCGTTGGGTGAGTTGGTTGCATCTGAATTTTGGCTACCACGTCGAACACCACGTCATGCCATACGCCAATTCCAAACATGCTCCCACGATTCAAGCAGCACTCAAGGAACATTTCGGCACGCGGTACCACGAAATGCCGCTCCAACAGGCGCTGCGTGTGTTGTATGAAACACCACCCGTGCATTTGAGCCGGCAGGAATTGGTCGATATGCGGACGGGCATTGTTTACAGCACGCTCGGCCCTAATGGCGAATTGCCCCAGGTTGTGGATCAAGTTGCCGTTCCGGTCCGTCCGCGCAAACGCGTGAAAAACCGACCAGCCGCAGTCGATGTGCCTGTGACGGAAACACCCCCGGAAGATGGCGAGCAAAATCGGGCCGCTTAGCCCCGCGCCGCTACGGTCCTGCTACCAACCGTAGTAGTAGCCATAGGCAGGCCGTTGATAGACGACCAACGGCCGCGGCCGGTAGACCGGTCTCGCATACACCGCGGTTAAAGGCGCATAGACCACAGGTGGTGGGTACTGGTAGGTGATGATCGGTGCTGTGTCGATCACCATGTACTCGGGGTAATACCACAGCGGCGGCTGCATGTAATACGAGGGTGGCGTGTAATAAATCACCTCGCCCGCTTTCGCCGGCTGCGTGTCGAAAGCATGCCCCACGGTGATCGCCGTCACCATCACGGTCAGCAGCAAGAATCGTCGCATCGTCCGCCCCCCCGTTTTGAATATTGCCGAGTGGTTGTCGCAACAGTGACGCTCTTCACGTCCGCATCGGAAAGTGTACCCTCCGTCATTTGGCCCTTTCCAGTGCAAAACGGATTTTTGGGCAGGGGAGGCGATCACGCTGGGACCGCTGCCCGCACGACGTTGTGCGCTGCTGAGCTACCGCAATGCTCGGGCGGGCGATATGATTACCGGTTCCGGAGTGGGCTAAGCGATCGCTGCGAGCCCCCAACTTGGGTTGGAAACAATTCAATGCGGGTCTCGGAGAGGAAAGTCCGGGCTTCATAGGGTACAGCGGTGGGTAACGCCCACCGTCCGCGAGGATCGGGAAAGTGCAACAGAAAGAATACCGCCCGCAAGGGTAAGGGTGAAATGGTGGGGTAAGAGCCCACCGCGAGGCGGGTGACCGTCTCGGCATGGCAAACCCCGCTGGAAGCAAGACCAAGCAGAAAGCAGTTCCGGGAAGTCCGCTTCCCGGGCGCGGGTCGTCCCGGCTCGTTACGACTTTCGGGTAGGTTGCTAGAGGCGGCGAGCAATCGTCGCCGTAGAGAAATGATCGCTCACGACACAACCCGGCTTACAGGCCCACTCCGGTTTTATTTTTTTGCGTCGGTGGCGGAAGAATGCTTAGCCACAGATCAAACACAGATCAAACACAAATGCCCGCGACCCGTAGGATGCGTCGCGACGCACCTTTCTCGCATAGGACGCGTTGTGTTAAATGTTCTAAGACGTGGCCCAGGGAAAGCCCAGCTTGGTTAAAGAAAAACCTCACGCAAAGCCGCCAAGCTCGCAAAGAGCTTGCGGCACCGCCCGTCTTGTTATTTGGGTCTCTGTGCGAGGCTTTTTTCGGCAATGTGATTTTGGTTTCATTGTGTCGGATGAAGTTACGGTCATGAAACTACATGGCAACGGCTGGTACAACTGGCCCTACTTACTGATTACGCCAATTGACATATGGGCACATTATCGGTGCAATGGAACAACCGATGGTCCAAAAGTCGCTCAGGGGCAAACTCTACACGCGCGGATATCCGCACCATTGAATCTGGGGCATCCTCATGAAGCTTGACCGGCAAATCTCTGGGATTATCTGGAACCGGTTAAATACATAGATAGCCAGTACGGCGGATACCACAATCGGAGGCTCGATTCATTATGTCTTTGTTCGACTTTTTCCGCAAAAAACCAGCCACGACACCACCAGCCAATTCAGTACCGCTCGAACAATCCTCGTACGACATCGCGTACTTCATATTGCCTCAATATGTCTTTGGGCAATTTGACCGGCTCAAGGAACTCTGCGAGGACACGCCAACGGCTGCCGGCCCATTCTTCTATCTCTTAGCGTGTCAAGGCCGCCAAGTTGAACCAGACCTCGAGTCAGCTAAAGAGTTTCACTGGCGCAGCGGGACCTTCGATGACACGCGCAGTTATCTTGTTCTCGAATACCCAACCCCACCACCGTTCGACTTGGGAGACTCTGACCCGGTTTCGATGGCCGAATCTGGACAACTCATGGTACTTGCGCCGTACTACTCATTAATCCTGCATGGCGGCAACGGAGAAATGCATTACTACATCCTTGGCCAAGCTCCGCTTGATGGAGGGACAACGGTCAGGAAAATCTTAGGTGGGGGAGAGAACTGCAACCTTGGCCCCGGCCCGCCGCCTTCATTGGACGCGTTTTTCGATCGTGTTCGAAAGATCGACGCTATTACTAACTCCGACAGTGGCTAACAATGCGATAAAGTGACGGCGCGGAGCCAGGTGAGGATTCTTTGCCACAGATGGAACACAGATCAAACACAGATGCCCGCGCCCCGTAAGGTGCGTCGCTACGCACCTTTCTCGCTGGGCGAAAGAAAAACCTCACGCCAAGCCGCCAAGCTCGCAAAGAGCTTGCGGCACCGCCCGACATGTTCTTTGCGGCCTTTGCGGCTTGGCGTGAGGCTTTTTTTGAATTGAAGTAAGTCCGACTGTGCCGGAGGAAAACGCCGTCGCACAGCTCCACGGTAACGACGTTACTGAAAGGACGATTCTATGAACAAATCTTTTGGAGTCCTCTGTTGTTTCTCGCTGGCGCTTTGCCTCGGTGGTTGTGCCGACGGTGATTCCAGTACCGTCGTCGGGGGATCGACTATCGTTCCCGAATCACCAGAGTTGATTGCCGCTCGGGAAGCAGAAAAACGACGGCGAGTGGATTGGAGAGATTGGGGACAGGATGGGGTTGGGCCGACGGAGGCGGATCTCCTGCAGCTACAAGAGAGACCGGAACTTGAGATCCTGAGTTTGGAAAATTGCCGAATCAATGACGAGGATCTCGCATTACTGAAGGATCTTGTCAATCTGAAATCGTTAAGTCTAGGGGGCAACTCCATCACGGATAGCGGCTTGGTACATTTGCGGGATATGGTCAATCTCAGGACCCTGTCTTTAGACGGGATGTCTATTGGCGAGAGCGGATTATCACACTTGAGCCGACTGAAACAGCTTGAGTATCTCGGGCTATACGATACGACACTCTCTGGTGAAACGCTTGCCCACATACAACAGTTTAAGAATCTACGAAAACTCTCATTAATGACTGTTCGCGTCACGGGCAATGGTCTGAAACATCTTGAGAAATTGAGCAAATTGGAGGTACTAAGATTATCCTATGCGAGCATTGACTCTGATGATCTGGAATGTGTGAAGAGTCTCAAGAATCTGAGGGAACTCCACTTACAACACGCTTCAGCGGACGACGCCGCATTGAGGCACGTTGCCGGAGCGACGAAACTTCAACGGCTCAATTTGTCGGAAACGGGCGTAACCAATGCTGGCTTGACGCACTTATTACAACTTCCCCAATTGGAAGTCCTCTATTTTGGCAAAACAAAAATCGACGATGACGGCATGAGACAGATTGCAAAAATGGGGGATTTGAAAGAGCTTTGGTTGAACGGAACATCCGTCACTGACGCCGGGCTGGCGGAGCTAGCCGGGCTGAAGGGACTGCGAGTTTTGGGTTTACATGGGGCTCAGGTCACGGAAGCTGGCGTCCGGAAATTGAACGAGGCCCTACCGAACTGTCGCATCGATGCTCATTTTCCGGAATCGCAGAATGAATAAAACCGCAACGCGTCGTCTAGCGTTTTGCAAAACTATCGCGCGATCGAAAACGCTCCCACCGGCAACAGTAGGCCTCGTCGGAAACGGGAACAGGAAGTGGGACTTGGTACAGGTCCGCACGTCGGATGTAATGAATGAGATTATCGGCTCCCCGGCAACGGGCGAAAGAAAACCTCACGCAAAGCCGCCAAGCTCGCAAAGAGTTTGCGGTTTCGCCCGTCATGTACTTTGCGGCTTTTGCGACTTGGCGTGAGGCTTTTTTTCTGCGAATATGCCGTCGCAGGATCTTACGGCAACGGCCGGTGTAACCGTCCCTACGTTACTGACGTCGGCAAATTGTTCGGCATGGATCGCACAATGCGACCGCAAGCGGTCGGTTTGGGATTTTTGAGAGTCACGCCGAAACTCTGTGTTTTATCTGTGTTCAATCTGTGGCTAAGAAAAAATGGTCACGCTTGGTTGCTGCTGCGAGCTTTGCGGCTTTGCGTGAGGCTTTTTTTAGTAGGCGCGTCCATCGTCCTATGCGAGAACGGTGCGTCGTGACGCACCCTACGGGCTTTTATTCCATTTTGGGGGGGCGGCGGCTTTGTTTTTTTTCGGATTGGCGGCGTTTGTTGTCGATTCGTTTTTGGATCTTCGCTCGCGAGACTTTTTTGCGTTTGCGGACGGTTGGCGGGGCGGCGACTTCTAGTAGTAGCTGTCGCAGTTTGTCCAAGCAGTCCGCCACGTTGCGGCCTTGGTCGCGAAAGCGTTGGCTGTGCATGACGAAATCGCCGTCGGTCGTTAGGCGGCGGTGGTAGGTCTTCATGAACCGCTCGCGGACTCCCTCGCTGAGGCTGGGGGAGTTGGCGACGCCCCAGCGGAGCGTCGCCTTGGTGTTCAGCTTATTGACGTTCTGTCCGCCGGGCCCGGAACTGCGGCTGAAGGTGAACGTCAATTCCCGTAGCGGGATCTGAATCGCTTGGTTGACGTACAACATGCCGGATTGCCTTTCGGGTCAGAAAACGCTGTGGTGGCGGCGATCAGTCGTCGCGGGTTCGCACGAACAGGGCCTTCTTCTCGCCCGGCAGCGTGAAATCGAAGCCGCACGATTTGAAGAAGTCTTCCGACGAGGTGACCGCCATCACTTCGAGCACGTTTTTGGAGCGCGCCAATTCTACACAGGTGGTGACCAGCCGTTTGCCGATGCCGGTGCGTTGGAAATTCGTCGAAACGGCGAGGCTGCGGACTTCGGCGAGCTTGGCCGAATAGATTTCCAGAGCAGCGCAGGCGATGATGCGTCCCTCGAATTCGGCCAGAAAACAATGCGGAATCAAGCCCATCAATTCGTCGACCGTGCGCGGCAGCAGCTTGCCCTCGGTCACGAAAGGGGTGATGAATTCGGACAACGCCTGCGCGTCGCCGATTTCGGCGTGGCGGACTTGGATTGCGGAAGCATCGAGGTCGGTCATTTTGAGATAGCAATACATCTGTCAGCGGAAAGCGGGCAACATCGGCACAGAGATGGTTTTAGTTATATCGATCCCCATTCGCCAAGCAAGGCAAGCCGAAAAACAGGCCAGCGTGAGTAACCTAGCTTCCTATGACCGACCTCTGGCAATCGCCAATACCAATCACTGTTGCACCGTACCGAGGTTCAACATAACATTTCGCCTCGCTGAGCGGCGTAGGCAAGGGATGCGGCAGATGCTTCAGCAGCAGCTTTTGCCGCTCCATTTCACGGGTTCTCAAGGAAACTGTTCAACCGATTCAAGCACGATTCGGTTGCGGGACACGTTTTGTCCGTCGAGGTTCGCGTTTTTTGACCAGCTGAGGCCCAGGAAAGGGACCTGACATGGATGTGGGCGGGCAAGGGGACCATCGGTCTCGCTTTGAATTCTCTGGAGCATCGCGTCCAGGCCACGATGCCGCCGGTCCCACAAAGCCCGAGCCGGAATTGAAATCGGGGCGGTTCACCGGTGACGATTTGTTGGGGCAGGCCATCGGCCGAACGCGCGACTATCTGCTCAGCCAACAACACGAACAAGGGTATTGGGTTGCCGAACTCGAAGGGGACACAATCCTCGAATCGGAGTACATCCTGCTGCTCGCCTTTCTCGGTAAAACCGACACCGAGACCGCCCGTTTGGCCGGGAATTATCTGCGCAAACACCAAACCCCTGGGGGAGGCTGGGCCGCTTATCCGGGTGGGCCGTTGGAAATCAGCGGTTCGGTCAAAGCCTATTTCGCTCTCAAACTGGTCGGGCATTCCCCTGAGGCGGATTACATGGTCCGCGCTCGCGACGCGATTCTTGCCGCCGGGGGCGCCGAAAAGGTCAATAGCTTTACTCGGTTCTACTTAGCCCTGCTGGACATCATCTCCTACGAACAAGTGCCGGCGGTGCCGCCCGAGTTGATTCTGCTGCCGAACTGGTCGCCGATTAACATCTACGAAATGTCCGCCTGGTCGCGAACAATCGTCATTCCGCTGAGCATTCTCTGGGCGCATCGTCCCTGTCATCCAATTGCCGACGAACACCGGATTGATGAGTTGTTCGTCAACTCGCCGCAAGAGTTGCCAGCTTCGATGGGCAGCTCGGAAACCTTGGACGACATGCAATCCGACACCTGGTTGGATTGGGACAAATTTTTTCGTCGCGTGGATGCCGGTTTCAAATTCTTGGAGCGGAATCGCATTAAGCCGCTACGGAAACGCGCACTCAAAAAAGCGACCGCGTGGATGGAGGAACGCTTTGCCGGATCGGACGGACTGGGCGCCATTTTTCCGCCGATCGTTTGGAGTCTCATCGCACTCAAATGCCTGGGCCACGATGACGATTCACCCGACGTTGTGCGCGCGATGGACGAACTCGACAAACTGATGATTCGCGACGAGGATTCGATACGCCTCCAACCCTGTAAGTCGCCGGTTTGGGATACGGCACTCACCACCATCGCGCTGCGGGACGCCGGTGTTTCGGCTGATCATCCGGCAATTCGACGTTCGGCCCAGTGGTTGCTTTCCAAGGAAGTGCGGCAAGCGGGGGATTGGCAGACGCTCAATTCTCACCTGCAACCGGCTGGCTGGTTTTTTGAATTCAACAACCAGTTCTATCCCGACGTCGACGACACGATCATGGTCATCATGGCGCTGCGTAAAACCTTGCCGCCGGAACACGAAGCGGAATTTTACGCCGCCTATAGTGCCTTTGATGGAGAGATGGCAGCTGTCATCTCCGGGAACAAATCACTCAAATCGGCCGCGGTCTCCCAAGTGGAATCGGTGCGGCCGGTGCTGGAAGCCATCAATCGCGGGACGCGGTGGGTGTTGGGAATGCAAAATTCCGACGGCGGTTGGGGAGCCTTTGACGTCGATAACAACCGTGAGATCCTCACCCGCGTCCCCTTCGCCGACCACAACGCAATGATCGACCCCAGTTGGCCCGACATCGCTGCCCGCGTGGTGGAAATGTTGGCGCAGATTGGCTTCAGCAAGGAGCACCCGCAAATCATACGGGCTCTGGAATATATCTTCGAACACCAGGAAACGGATCACTGTTGGTTCGGACGTTGGGGCGTGAACTATATCTATGGCACGTGGCAAACCGTTGTCGGTTTACGAGAGATCGGTGTCCCGTCGCACGACCCGCGGATCGAAGGGGCCGTGGATTGGTTGAAGTCGACACAGCAATCTTGCGGAGGCTGGGGCGAAACACCGCAGAGTTACGACGACCCCAGTTTACGGGGCCAAGGGGAAGTGACGCCGTCGCAAACCGCTTGGGCTTTACTGGGCTTACTCTCTGCCGGCGAGGAGAATTCCGTTGCCGTGCAGCGCGGCATCGATTATTTGATCGATACCCAATTGCCTGACGGGACTTGGGATGAATCGCAGTTTACCGGTACTGGATTTCCCCGGGTGTTCTACCTAAGATATCATTACTACCGGTTATATTTTCCATTGATGGCCCTCGGCCGCGCTGCCGCATTGCGAGCTGGCAAATAACGCGCGAGCCGTTCCTTTCATTCGATTTTCCCCGGTGCGCATCATGACCGAACTTCCAGGACGATTGGGACGACTGGCTGCCCGCGACATCATGACCTCTAAGTTGGTCATCCTGCGCGATGACGAGCCGATTTCCACAGCGGCGGCCACGCTGAAAGAACATGGAATCACCGGGGCACCGGTCATCGATCAATACAACTCGCCGATCGGGATGTTGTCGCTATCCGACATCATTCAAACCGTCCTGCCGGAGGATGTCGAGACGGCTCGTCCAGCGCCGGAGGTGCTCTGCGGCGATGCGGCCCACACGTGGGAACTGTTCGAACATGTTGCCGACAACATCGAAACCGCCGGGGATGAGGTGGTCTCTCAACGTATGTCGCGACTCTTAGTAACGGTCGCCGACAACACCCCACTGGTTGAAGTCGCCCGTGTGATGTGCGATGGACATTGGCATCGCGTGGCAGTCGTTGACGAGTCCGGAAACCTGTGTGGGATTGTCTCCACGATGGATGTTTTAGCGGCGATGATCAATGCGGCCGATGAAGGCTCCTAGTGCATTATCAGAGCTAGAAATCTGGGGTGCCACTGGCGGCTCGTCCGCCAGTGCAAACGTCGTTTGACGCGCACTTCGAGTTGAGGACCCTGTGTAGCACGGCACAGCTGGGCAAGCCAGTAGTGGCACCCGATATTGCGGCCGATGAAGGTTCCTCAAGGATCGCTCAGCCGCTGGAATTGTCCGCGGGGCGATTGATCCACACGCCGATCACCAGCAGTGCTCCCATCAATACGTACTTCAAATGTTGAATCTTAAAGGGCAGGGCGTCGGCGTGGAACATTTCCGCACTCCGCAAACCTTCATCCAAGACGGTGATCATCAGCACGCCGATTACCGAGCCGATGATCGACCCATTCCCCCCTTCGACGCGCGTGCCCCCCAGCACCACGGCGACGATGACCTGCAGTTCCAGTCCGCTAAACGACGTCGCCGACACCGAACCGTTGCGCGCCGTAAAACAAACCGCCGCCACAAACGCCAACCCGCCCATCGCCGTGTAGACCTGTGTCGTGCGGCGAAATACTGGGATCCCCGCGTAACGAGCCGCGACGCGATTGCCCCCCAACATCAACAGTTCCCGGCGAAGACGCGAATGAAAAAACCAACCGCCGCCCAGCGCGACCACCAGCGTAATTAGCAACAGCGATCCACTCAGCCCACCAAACCACGCATAACCGGGAACATCGTAGAAGGTGCCGAATTCCTGATCTCCTAAACGGACTTCGCACAACCCGCGGAATAAAAATAACGTCCCCAAGGTGGCGATAATCGGGGGGACATCCAAGCGGGCAATCAGGAATCCGTTGAACCAACCCAGGCCCAATCCACACAGCAATCCCAACGGCACCGCCGTCCACCAAAAACTCGCACCGGGGTCAAACGTCGCCATCATGGCGGCGATCAAGGCCACCATCGACCCGATGGACAAGTCGATGCCGCCGGTCATCAGCACGGCCGTCATCCCCACCACCAGTACGATCAACGGTGCAGCATGTGTGATCAAATCGGTTGCGTAGTAACGACTGGATCGCCCAAATGCCTCGGCCGAATCAAACTGCACGCCGCTGATCGGAGCAAAGACCGCCAATTCGGCCACGAAAAGCAGTGGCAAAACCAGCAGATGCCATGAGGTGAATCGGCGCATTACGCGCGTGGAGGGTGTCATCGTAATTCGTCCAACAGTTTTCTTCGGCGATGGAGGGCACAGTCGAAACCAATAACCGCCACGATCACCGCCCCTTCGATTGCGGTCCGCCAATATTCGCTCACGCCGGCATAGAGCATGGCCTGTCCGATCAAATACAAAAACAAAGCGCCGAGCACGGTGCCCAATAGTGTCCCCTCACCGCCAAAAATATTCGTCCCGCCCAGCACCACCGCTCCGATAACACTCAACTCAAACCCCATGGCCATCCGCGCCGGTTCGATGACTTGCCGATTCGTGACATACAGCACAGCGGCAACGCCCAGAAATAGGCCGCCGACCAAATACGACATCTGCAAAATGCGCCCCGGATGCAGTCCCGCGATGCGGCATGCCCGTGGCGAACAACCCAGTGCCAAAAATTCGCGAAACGTTTTTCCATACGCCTCCCAGACCAACGCGGCAACAACAACGACGGCCAAAATCCAACCGGCATATTCTTTGGCGGGAGTTTGATAGGCAGCCTGTTGAATCGACAGTCCGCCGCCAAAGTCCGGCATCAGCGTATCCGCCAGAATCAACGCCAGTCCGCGATAAAACTGCAAACCGGCGAGCGTGATGATAATGGGTGAGATCCCCAGCCAACGCACCAACAGCCCGTTCCATGATGAGAGCGACACGGCCGTCAACCAACAGCCGATAAAACAGACCCCGGGACTAGCTCCGTAATCGTACAGAATGCCAAACACCGTGCCGGCAACAACGATGATTGTCGAAATCGAAAGATCGATGCCACCGGCGAAAATAATTCCCGTCAGCCCCAACCCGGCAATGATCACCGGAGCTAGATAAACCGGAATCCGCGACAACTCAGCGAGAAACGACGAGTTGTCGTCTCCAGACGTTTGCCAGTAGATATATCCCAACAGCAACGCGCAGCCCACCAACAAAAACAGCAAGCGATGCCGCACCGTCGGCGTCACTCGACTGAAATATTGAATCACGATGTTGTGGGATTGGGGCATGGGGAATGAGTGGCCGGTGGTTAGTGGCCAGAGGCCGGTGCATCAGTAGGTGACAATCCCGAGGCGGCTAGGATCACGTTGTGTTCGTTGAGATTTTCGCCGCTGAGTTCTGTTTCAATCGAGCCGCGATTCATGACCAAGACGCGGTCGCTCATGCCAATCAGTTCCGGCAAGTCGCTGGAGATGAACAACACCCCTTTTCCCGCTCCCGCTAAACGGTCGATGTGTGCGTGGATGTCGGCTTTGGCTCCGACGTCGACGCCGCGGGTTGGTTCGTCGAGAATAATCATCCCCGGGTCCCGTTCCAACCAGCGGGCGATTAAAGCCTTTTGCTGATTGCCGCCGCTGAGCGTTCCAATGGCTTGTTCCGGGCCGGTGGCGCGGATGTCATAATTCGTTAATGCCGCCGAGACCATCGCCCGTTCTCGACGACGATTCACGATCCCCAGACGGTTGGCAATAACCGCGAATCCAATGCTCAACGATTCTCGCAGCGAATGGTCCAACACCAACCCTTGGCGTTTGCGTTCTTCAGGAATATAAACCAACCCGCCGCGCAAGGCCGCATGGGCGTCTCGTGGTTTCCAAGTATTGCCGTTTAACGTCATGGTGCCCGAATCCGGCGAGTATAACCCATAAATCGCGCGGGCCAATTCTGAACGACCCGCCCCGACCAATCCCGCAACTCCCACGATTTCTCCTGCGCGCACGTCCAAACTGATGTCGCGAAACATCCCTGACCGCGTCAGCGAATCCAGTTGCAACACCACCTCTCCCAACGTGCCCGAGCGGGTGCGGGGATAGACTTGATCCAAGGGCCGGCCGACCATGTCGTGCACCAGTTGCCCGGCGGTCACTTCAGCGGTTGCGTGCGTGGCCACCAAGTCGCCATCCCTTAGCACGGCGATGCGGTCGGTGATTTCAAAAATCTCGTCCAGGCGATGCGAAACATAGATGATGGCTACGCCCCGCGCTTGCAGTTTGGTCAGATGGCCAAACAACCGCCGCACTTCCGGTTCACTGAGACTGGCCGTCGGTTCGTCGAGAATCAACAACTGTGCGTCGCGGGACAATGCGGCAGCGATGGAGACTTCTTGTTTCTCCGCTGCTGTCAATTGATCCATCGTGGCATGGGGTGGCAAATCGATGCCGAAAGCGCGAAGTCGCTCTTGTGCTTCTTCGTGTAGCGACCGCCAATTCACACCGCCAAAAAACGAGCGGGGCCAGGACTCTCCCAGCAACAAATTCTCAGCCACCGTCAATTGAGCGGCATACTCTAATTCCTGGTGAATCGTGGCAATTCCCGCATCGATCGCCGCACGCGGTGATTCGAAACGCAGTGAACGTCCGCCCAACGTGATCGTCCCCGCATTGGGCTGGTGCAGGCCGCTGAGTAGTTTGATCAACGTCGACTTGCCCGCACCGTTTTCGCCGACCAGTCCCAAAATCGACCCCGCTGCCAGTTCCAGCGAGAACGGTTTCAGCGCCGCCACCCCGCCGAAGGATTTCGTAATGCCGGTGAGTTTGAGGAGCGGTGTGGTCATGACGATGTGAATGTTTCGCGGAATATCGACCACGAAGATCGGTCCGGATGTTGTATCCAAACATAGGAACAAGTTGGCGGCGGGTGCCACTGGCTTTGCCAGTGCGGGGCTCTTTGTGGATACGACTTCCAAAGCACTGGCATAGCCAATGGCACCCAAATTTTAAATTCGGCAATGCATTAGGCGTTGCCGAATTTCCAAAGCTTAGCGGCGTTGATGCCCATGATTTTCTGGCGGTCTTCATTGCTAAAAAATGGAATCTCTTCGCGGATCAATGCCAACTCGTCCGTCAACGGCGGACGTCGATCCTGAGCCCGTGTCGCTCCGGGAAAGCCAGTGCCCCACATCAATCGATCCGGTCCGAAGGTGTCGTACATTCGCTCGACCCAAGGCCAAGTGTCTTTGTAGGGAAACTTTTTCGAAGGCGAACGGATGTTTAACTCCGAGACTTTGCAGTACACCTGTGGGTACTTAGCCAGCGCGAGTAGTTTGCCGAATTCCACTGACGGATCCGCGACGGTGAAATCGGTGTTGGCCAAATGATCAATCACCACCGGGACCGTCGGATGCCGCGCGATCATCTCTTCGAGTTTGGGCAACTGCTCGCTGGCGATGAACATATTGAAGATCGCCCCCAACTCCGCTGCTTTTTCCCACAACGGATCGCGCGAACGGGCGTTCAACCAATCGTCCTTGCCGCGATAATACACCGGGCTAAACCGCATGCCGGCGAATTGATGCTCGCGCATCCAGTAGTCCAACTTGTCCGCCACGTTTGGATCTTCCGGATCGATCAAGCCATGCCCGCGAAACCGGTCGGGAAAACGTTTGATGCACTCAGCGACATAACTGTTGTCCCAGCCGTGATAAATCACCTGCACCAGCACGCAATAATCGATGCCGAACTGATCCATCTCCGCATTGAGCAATTCCACTGTGGCGGGGATTTCCGGCGCCTTCATTTTGCGGGCGAAGGGAAACTTCTTCAAATCGGCCGCCCAAACATGCATATGCGTATCAACGACCGGACTCTTGGGCTTTTCATCCGCTCGCGCCGCAACACTCGCCATGGTCAACGAAGCCGCAGCGGTGGTTTTCAAAAACGAACGGCGGGTTGTCGATGGGGTCGTGTGCGGCATGGAGTCTCTCTGATGCATAAAAAACGGACGTCAGATTCTGAATAACAATTCCACAAAGATCACAACTTCCGGTGCACGACAAACCCGGGAATCATCGTGCGCGTTTGGAACAGCGTTTTCCCTGCTGTGACAAACAGCGTGCGGAGATCGTCGCCGCCAAACGTGACATTGGTGAGCACGTCTTCGGGAATCGGAATCCGTCCTTGAATCTCGCCCGCCGGTGTCACAATCCAAATGCCGGGTGGCACGTCGTCCGTCTCATGGGGTCCTCGGGGGCGAGCAATTCCAGCGGCGAGGTACAAGTTGCCCTGCGTGTCGACCGCCATCCCATCCACGCCGCGTCCCGGCGCAAAATCAATCACGCATCGCTGGTCGCTGACTTCTCCACTGTCCGAAAGCGTGAAGGCCCAGATCTTGCGATTGCCGTCGACCACCGGGCAACTGTCGACGATGTACAGCGTCGATTCGTCCGGCGAAAGCGCGATTCCGTTAGGGCGTTGGATATCCGGCTGCGTGATTAACCGCGTGACGGCTCCATCGGGATCGATGCGATAGATCGATTCGTGCTCCATCTCCATCTGTGTACGATCACCGTAACAGGGATCGGTGAAGAAAATCTGACCGTTGCTGCGGGCGGCGATATCGTTGGGTGCATTGTAACGGGCGCCTTCAAACCGATCGGTCAGCACCTCGTATTGGCCGGTCTGAATATCGGTGCGCGAGATCCGCCGATTTCCCGTATGCGGCTGCCAATTATCTCCCTCACAGGCCAGCAGTCGGCCGTCGGCGTTGAACAGCAGTCCATTGGCGCAACCGCTGGCAATCCTCCAAGGCTGGCAATCGCCGGTTGCCGTATCCAGAACCATGATGCGGTTGTTGGCGATGTCCGAGAAAAAGACGCGGCCATCTGCCGTCGCGGTTGGGCCTTCCAGAAAAGCGACGTTGGCGGCTGCGGAAACGGGGGTGGCCGTTTCCAGAAAATCCGTCGGCAGTCCCACATTACGAAAATCCAAGGTGTCCCCTTTGCTCAATGTCGGCGGCGCGGCGGTTAATACATCTCGTCGTCTTGGTCCCACAGATCCCGTTCAGAGATCAACCGCAGCCCTTTGTCCTGGAGCGTTTTCATCGCCAAATCGACGTCGTCGACCGACAACGCGATGGCCCCCCGGCCATTGCGGCGGAACAACAAGGGATAGGTATAATGCACGTTCAGTTCTGCTTGGAGCAGGGCGATGCAAATTTCCACATGGGGCTGGGAGCTTTCTGGAAGCTCCACGCCGACCAGATCCACTTCGGAATAGGTGAGCCCCGACAGGTTGAGGATTTCCCGTCCCCGTTCGGTATTGTTGAGCATCAGGCGCACGATAGCGCAGTCGACGGAGTTGTCGATGCTTAAAGCCACGACACGGATGTCATGCCCTTCAAATCGCCTCAACAGGCTGTGGAGCGCGCCGACGCGGTTTTCTGCGAATACGCAAAATTGCCGCAAACCCGGCCAATCGCGGCCGCGCATCGTCAACGGATCCATCACTTCGTCATCGCCGAAACTCATCGGCCCACTCTCCCCACGAGAAACATTTTTAGCGGTCGTATTCGTGGACACTCCACGGACGCGCCATTGCGAAAACGGCCGACTGGCTTGAATTCCTATTCACGCGCCGCAAATCTTTTGCTATTGCAGTTTATGACAAATCCGCGTCCGACCGTCAACGTTTGCCGACTGGATGCGTTATTTGTTCCTTGATCTACAGAGATTGATCCACCAACAATTCGGCCCGCGGTTCCGCTGCGGTGCTTTTCTACGAGAGAAACCTGATGATCCGCACCTTTCTGTTCGATATGGGCAATGTCCTCGTCCATTTCTGCCACGATCGCATGTGTTCGCAAATCGGCGAACTGTGCGGCAAATCAGGACCGGAAATCCGTACCGTACTGATTGAATCGGAACTGCAATTCAAATTCGAGCGGGGATGGCTGTCGGAAGACGAATTCCAAGCCGTTTTGCAACGCCTGCTGGAAGCATCGTTCGACCGCGACGAACTGTTTCGCGCCGGCTCGGACATTTTTCAACCGAATACCTCGATTGTTCCGGTCCTCAAAGCCCTCAAAACGGCCGGACACCGCTTAGTGTTGCTCTCCAACACCAGTGCTCCGCACCTACGTTTCGTGCAGGAAACCTACGACGTGTTGGAACATTTCGACGATTTTGTATTGTCCTACGAAGTCGGTGCGGTGAAACCCGATGCGGCGATTTTCGAGGCGGCGCTGAGTAAAATCAATTGCCCGCCTGAAGAATGTTTCTACACCGACGACATCGAAGAATACGTCATCACCGCTCGTGGGTTCGGTTTGCGCGCCGAAGTCTTCACCGATACGGAGAACTTATTGACCCATCTGGAAAGCCATGGCGTCAACCTGCCCCCCACATGGGCCGCATAACGTCTCAACAGAGGACACTGGGGAAGCACGACTCATCGTCTTCCTCATTTCTTCGCAGCAAACTGCATTTCGCTGTGAGGAAGCAATCATCGGGTGGCAGCGATTGCCAACGGCAATCGGTGTGCCGCAGGCACAAGACGCAGCAGTTTCAACTCTCCTTGCCAACAGACTCTACTCGTTTCAGAGCGGGGAAATTGCGGCTTCCTGCGGGCTGCGCCCGCCCCGATTGCTGCCGCAATCGCGACTACCCTGAATTCTTTGCCAACCGAAAACGGGCATCATGACTCGTCTCGCAGGTGCAATTGATTGTTCTCGGAGCGGGTTGGGGTGAGGGTTTTCGTTCCGTGACTGCTTTTGCTCTCACACATCGCATGGACCAACCATTTCCCACAGCCACTTTCCTCGACCGTTGTGGGGATGCTATGCTGCTGATTCTACGCTTTTTAAAGTTCCGTTTTACCGCACAGGTGCCTCCCATGCAGCAGAAATGCCTTCGTTTGTGGCTCACGATTGTTATATCCGTGATTTCCACCGCGCAGTTATTAGCGGCGGACGAACCGCTCCGTACTGCGGGGGATCGGCCGTTTGATATTCAACACATTCGACTCGATTTGGACATCTCGCTCAAAAAAAAGCAAATTGCCGGCGCAGCCACGATCGATTTGCAGCTGCTACGTCCCCTGCAGGTACTGAAACTAGACGCAGTCGGACTAGAGGTTTCCCAGGTCCTACTTGCTCCTGATCAGTCAGAATTAGAATTTTCGACCACCGACGACCAATTGCGGATCGATCTCGGCGCGACCCGTCCGCGAGGGGAAAAGGTTCGTGTCGTCATTCGTTATCAAGTTCGCGATCCCAAAGCGGGGATGTATTTCTTCGGTCCCACCGAGGGAGAACCCAACGTGCCGTGGATGATGTGGACCCAAGGAGAGCCGGTCGCCAATCATCATTGGTTCCCCTGTTTGGATCATCCCAATGAACGCCAAACAACCGAAATCGTCGCCACTGTCGATGCTGGTTACGAAGTCCTTTCCAACGGTGATTTGCTGTCGCGTAAAAAATCCAGCGACGGCAAACGCGAGCGATTTCACTACAAGCAATCCCAGCCGCACGTCGCCTATCTGGTGACGCTCGTGGTTGGCGAATTTGAAATCGGTCGAGAAACTTGGGGGGATGTTCCGGTGTTGTACTACGTCCCACCCGAACAGGCCGGCGACATGCAACGGACATTCGGCCGCACCAAAAACATGCTGACCTTTTTCAGCGAACGGTTTGGGATCAATTATCCTTGGACCAAGTACGCGCAGATCGTCGTCGAACAATTTATTGCCGGGGGAATGGAAAACACCGGAGCGACGACATTGTACTCCAAGGTGATGCACGACGAACGCGCGATGTTAGACAGCAGCCCTGATCGGCTGATTGCCCACGAACTGGGGCATCAATGGTGGGGCGATTTGGTCACCTGCAAAGATTGGTCGCATCTGTGGTTGAACGAAGGTTTTGCGACTTTCTGCGAATTGATGTGGGCCGAACACGATTTGGGTGTCGACGAACACGACTACATGCTGTACGGCAAAGGCAAATCCGCCCGCTCCGACGGACCCAAAACACGTCCTATTGTCGACTATCACTACTCTGATCCCGGGTCCATGTTCGACGCGCGGGCCTATCCCAAAGGGGGGTGGGTGCTGCACATGTTGCGGCGGCAATTGGGGGATGATCTGTTCTACACCGGTCTGCAAAAATACGGCGAAAAATTCCGCATGAAAACCGCCGAGACATCCGATCTGCGCAAAGTGCTTGAAGAGCACACCGGCCGCAATTTGGAACGGTTCTTTTACGATTGGACCGCGCGACCGGGGCATCCGGAACTGGAAGTCGCCACCGAATACGACCCTGAAGATAAACTCGCCAAAATTTCGGTCAAACAGACCCAAAAAGGGGACGCCTTTCATTTTCCGCTGGCCATCGAAATTCGCTGCAAAGAGACCTCCGGTCCGATCACGGTCGATAAAGAGATCACCGAAAAGGAATTGACCTTTTACCTGCCGTTGCCCGCCGCTCCCGAATTGGTTCGCATCGATCCGCAGGCGGCCGTGTTGGCGGAATTGAAAGAGAAAAAATCGCGTGACCTGTGGAAAACACAACTCTTAGAAGCTCCCACGGTGATCGAACGCATCCGCGCCGTCGAACATTTCGCCGAGAGCAAAAAGTCCAACGATCGTGAGTTGCTCAAACAGGTTTTGGAGCAAGACCCGTTTTATGGTGTGCGCATCGAAGCGTCGAAGGCGCTCGCCAAATCAGGCGGCGATGTTTCACGAGACGCGCTAATCGCCGGCTTGTCCCAAGAGCATCCCAAGGTACGGCGCGCCTGTGCTGATGCGTTGAGCAAATTTCCTCGCGACGAGAAAGTCATCGCGGTACTCAACCAGCGCCTCCAAAACGGCGATGCCAGTTATTACGTCGAAGCAGCATTCGCCACCGCATTTGCCAAAGTCCAAGACGAACCGCCGGTTGAGCCCTTGCAGCGTCTGTTGGCGCAAGACTCGCATGGTGAAGTGATCCGCTCGGCAGCGCTACGTGGATTGGGTTATTCCACCGATCCAGCAACTTTGGATTTGTTAGTCGAATGGACCGGACGGTCAAAGCCCCGCAGCTGCCGTTTGGCCGCAGCGGAGGCGATTGCCACGTATTTTTCCCGCAACGAGGTTTCCAAACCGGTCCGTGAAAAAACGGTGGAAACGTTGGCCGGATACTTGAAGGTCGACAACCGTCATGTGCGGCGCAAAATCATCGAGTCGTTGGGCAACATGGGCAAAAACGCCGCAACGGCGCGTAGTATACTGGCCAGCGTTGCTGATCAGGACCCTGACGACCGCGTCCGGGCGGCGGCAAAAACCGCTCTGCCGAAATTGGATGCCGAAACGCCGGCTACCGCTGAAGTCGGCAAGTTGCGGACCGAATTGGATAAGCTGCAAAAAACCAACAAAGAGTTGGAAGACCGCCTGCAAAAACTAGAGAGCAAGTAAACCTCCGGCTGCCGGCCAATACTCACACATTCAACGAGGCCTCCCATGATTCATCTCAACGTCCTGCTCAAAGTCAACGACCCTGGAAATGTCAACAAGGTCCGCGAATTACTCACCGAGTGTTGCCGACTCTCGCGAGCCGAACCGGGGTGCGCGCGATTTGAAGTGTACCACTCCAACAACGATGCAACACGATTCGTGCTCAACGAACATTGGGAATCCCCAGAAGCACTCGACGGCCATCGGCAGGCCAAGGCCTACACCGAATACTATCAGCCGCAAGTCCTCCCCCTCGTCACCCGCGAGCCACACCCCTCGACGCTGTTGGAGCCTTAAAGCGGCACGAATTCCGCTGCTTTGAATCACTTATCGAAGATGTTTATTGCGCACGATGCCTTCTACAATCGAAATACTCAATCGTTTGAAATCATGGCCGCTCTGGATGGCCGTCTTTGCCGCGCTGGCGCTGGCCGCTGTCGTCGGTTGGGTCGACTATACCGTCGGTGATGCGTTTGATTTGTCGTTGCTCTATGTGCCGATCATTGCCATCGTCTGCTGGGTCGTCAACCTGCGGGCCGCGGTGATGTTTGCTGTGCTTTGTTCGCTCATTTGGCTCATGGACGATTGGATCGTTTCCGGCATTGCTCTGCACGGGGCCGAAGTTTATTGGGAATCGGCTGTGCGGTTTTTGCTGTTCGTCGCCTTTGCGGTCGTCTTGACTCATTTGCAAACCGCATTGCAGCGAGAATCCGCCTTAGCCCGTAACGATCCGTTGACCGGTTTGGCCAATTTGACCTCCTTTGTCGAAGAAGCTGAGCGGGCGTCGCACCATAGTCGCCGTGGACAAACTCCGATCACCGTCATTTTCTTGGATTGTGATCATTTTAAAGAAGTCAATGATCAATTCGGCCACCCACAAGGAGACGCCCTCCTGAAAGATGTCGCCGATTGCATTCGCTCGAGTATTCGTCGTGGGGACGTGGCTGCACGGATGGGGGGAGATGAATTTGCGATTCTCTGTCCCGGCATGGATGAATCGCTCGCCCGACAAATCGCTGAGCGGGTCAAAGGCGATTTGGATCGCAAGATGCAAAGCGGCAATTGGCCGGTTACATTCAGCATCGGCGTCGCCACATTCCCGATTGCCCCTCCGTCGGTTGCCGATTTGATTCGTGAATCCGATAATCTGATGTATGCCGTCAAACATGACACGCGCGACGGCGTACGGTTTAAGACCGTAAGCAATGTGTCCGACGTCGCATAGCTGCTTGAAGCTCCGAATAAACACCCGCCCGATGGCAGTGAATTTCCTTTCCATTTTTCTTGTAAGAAATACGAAACATGCTGGCACACAACGTCTTTTTTTCGCTGAACGACCCGACTCCTGAAAATACGCAAAAATTGTTGGATGACTGCAATGACTATCTCAACAATCATCCCGGGTTGATCTTTTTCGGTTGCGGCACCGTCGTCCCCGATTTGGCACGCCCGGTCAACGATCACGATTTCGATGTGGCACTGCACACGGTTTTCGAGGATCGCGCCGCTCACGACGTCTACCAAACGGCGCCGCGGCATCTAGAATTCATCGCTCGCAACAAAGAAACGTGGAAACAAGTCCGCGTATTTGATTCACAAGACTGACCGAAACGACTGAACCTTATGACTTTGGAATTAGCCAACCTACTCGCCGATGACAATGACGCGGTTTACGATATACAAACGACCGGCGCCGGTCCGGCGGGAAGCTTGCCGCTCAACGATGAGATGCTGCGGCACAGTCCCAGCGGCGACCTGTTTGGATTGACGCAAAACGCCGGCATGGGCTGGGATCCACAACAGTTGTTGTGGCCGCAGTATCTGATTCTCAGCACCCAAGGCGGGATTCGCGGAGAAGACGGCCAACCGATAGCTTTGGGGTATCACACCGGCCACTGGGAAGTCGGCCTGTTAATGCGCGCCGCTGCGGAACGGTTAGTCGCCTTGAAATGTTTGCCATTCGCGGCCTACGTGAGCGATCCCTGTGACGGTCGCACACAAGGCACGACCGGCATGATGGACTCATTAGCCTATCGCAACGATGCGGCTGTGGTGATGCGGCGTTTGATTCGTTCGCTGCCGACGCGTCGTGGCGTGCTGGGCGTAGCGACCTGTGATAAGGGACTTCCCGCGATGATGCTCGCGTTGGCCGCACAACACGATTTGCCGGGGGTGCTGATCCCCGGCGGCGTGACCTTGCCACCCACGGTCGGCGAGGATGCGGGCAAGGTGCAGACCATCGGCGCCCGGTTTGCGCACGGAGAAATCACGTTGCAAGAAGCCGCCGAAGCGGGTTGCCGCGCGTGCGGTTCCGCGGGAGGCGGCTGCCAATTCCTCGGCACGGCCGCCACGGCGCAGGTCATCGGCGAAGCCTTGGGCATGACATTACCGCACGCGGCATTGGCTCCCTCCGGACAACCGATTTGGCTGCAAATGGCCAGCCAATCGGCGACAGCAGTCGTGGAACAGGAAGCGGCCGGATTGAAAATGTCCGACATCCTCACCGATGCTGCCTTGCACAACGCCATGGTGGTCCATGCCGCAGTGGGGGGATCCACCAACCTGCTATTGCATCTCCCCGCCGTTGCCTTTGCGGCGGGTCTGCAGCGGCCCACCGTGACGGATTGGAATAAGATCAATCGTCAAGTACCGCGCATCGTGGACGTGCTACCAAACGGCCCGGTCGGGCATACGACCATCCGCGTATTCCTTGCCGGCGGTGTCCCGGAAATCATGTTGCACCTGCAACGACTCGATTTGTTGGATCTCACAGCGACCACCGTCACCGGTCAAGCGCTGGGCGACGTACTCGCTTGGTGGGAGAAATCCGAGCGCCGCGAACGACTGCGCGAGGAATTGCGCCGCCGAGACGGCATCGACCCCGACGATGTCATCATGACACCCGATCAAGCCCGCGCGCGGGGACTGACCAGCACAGTAACATTTCCCGTGGGTAATCTGGCCCCTGAAGGGTCAGTGATCAAAAGCACCGCCATCGATCCCTCCGTCGTCGACGAGGATGGCGTGTACCGCAAACGCGGACCGGCACGCGTGTTTCATCGCGAACGAGATGCCATCGCCGCCGTCAAAGGCCAGACCGACAATCCGGTCAAAGCGGGTGATGTCGTGGTTCTCTGTTGCCGCGGTCCTTTAGGGGCGGGCATGGAGGAGACCTATCAAATCACCTCGGCACTCAAACACCTGCCGTTTGGCAAAGAGGTCGCTGTAATCACCGATGCCCGGTTTTCCGGCGTCTCCACCGGCGCCTGCATCGGACACGTGGGGCCCGAAGCCTTGGCTGGTGGACCGATCGGCAAAGTGCATGACGGCGATTTGATCGAAATTGTTATCGACCGCGGAGAATTGACCGGTACAATCAATTTGGTGGGGCATGGCGAGGAAACCTTCGGGGCGGAGCAGGGGGCGGCGCTGTTGGCCTCGCGAACGCCGCAACAACCACTCACCACCGACGACAATCTGCCCGCCGACACCCGGTTGTGGGCCTTATTACAACAAGTCGGCGGCGGCACGTGGGGCGGATGTGTCTACGACGTCGACGCGATCGAAGAAGTGTTAAAAGCCGGAATGGAGTCGCTCAAGGAAAAACGCGACCACGCTGAAACTTAACTTTCAGCGTGGAACAGGATCGACATTTTGGGGTCCCTTTTCCAGATCGGTAAAGGGCCGGGAGTGAGGTTTGATGAATCGTCCGTTTCAGAACTTACTGGACGCTAAAACCAGACAGCCGCCCATACTCATTCTCATGGTTTGCTTCATTCTCAGCGTTGCGCTCGGCGACCGCTGTATGGCAGGCGAACCGCGCGACGCGGTTCATCCCGGCTATCGCATTTTGCGCACCAAGGCCTACTTGCCTCCCGATTTCGATGACACGGTGTTTGACGAATTGTGGAAGCAATGGCCGCCGGAACTCCGTGATCGCGCCGCCGCTGCCACCCCCACACAGCGCCGCGAAATGCTGTTCAGCGAATACGGCTTGATGCCCTCGCCGGATGCTTTGGGCAACGGCAAAGCGCTGGGGTATGTCGATGACGGGCGCGGGGGCTGGGTGATGAACTGTTTGACCTGCCATGCCGGCAAAGTCGCTGGTCAAGTGATTCTGGGCTTACCGAATTCGCATTTGGCGCTGCAAACTCTAGTCGAGGATGTGCGGGCCACGAAAATACAGATGCAGAAACCGCTCTCCCACATGGATCTGGGATCATTGGCCATGCCCTTAGGCACGACCAACGGCACGACCAATGCGGTCATGTTTGGCGTCGCTTTAGAGGCGCTGCGCGATGATGATTTGAATGTGCACCTCACCAATCCGCAGCCCAAAATGCTGCACCACGATATGGACGCGCCCCCCTGGTGGCATCTTCGCAAAAAGAAATGGATTTACGCCGACGGTTTTGTCGCCAAATCACATCGCGCCCTGATGCAATTCATGCTCATCCCACGCAACGATGCTAAGACCTTTAAGAGCTGGGAAGCAGACTACCGGCAAATCCTCGCCTGGATCGAAACCATCCAGCCACCCAAATATCCCTTTGAAATCGACGACCAACTCGCCGAACAAGGCCGCGTGGTTTTCGAAGCGACTTGTTCTGAATGTCATGGTACCTATGGTGCGGAATGGACTTATCCTGAGCGGATTGTCGACATCGATGAACTCGGCACCGATCCATTGCGGTTGCAATCGCTCTCGCCCGCCTACCGCCGTAAATACGGCCGCGGCTGGTTGGCCAACTACGATCCGACCCGCGTCCGTGAGCATCCGGGCGGATACGTCGCTCCGCCGTTGGACGGCATCTGGGCCACCGCCCCGTATTTCCACAACGGTTCAGTTCCCACATTGTGGCATCTGCTGCATCCTGATCAGCGGCCGACGGTGTGGCGACGAAGTGTCGAAGGCTACGACACCAAACGGGTGGGCCTAGAAGTCGCCGAATTTGCGGAACTTCCCGACGATGTACAAACACCGCGGGCGGCCCGCGGATTTTTTAACACGCGGGCGTTAGGAAAAAGTGCCGACGGTCATCGATTTCCCGAAACACTCTCCGAAACAGAGCGCAACGCCGTGTTGGAGTATTTGAAGACGCTTTAGCGATTCGGGGGGCAGTGACGAGCGACGTTGATTTGCCTTTTGGGAAATTGGTGCCTTGGGCTGGTGCCGCAACAACGCTGGACGACGTTCGTTTCGCTAATTCCTGCACTCTGTCATCGCGTCGAGTTTCATGAATTCCTCAAGGCGGATACAATCAGGTTCCGGAATCTCGTAAACTGAAAGCCTGTCACATCACCTATCCGGCCGGGGCCAAAATATGACTGTTCAAAACGGCTCCGATCACTCGGAACCACATTCCTCAGAGGAACCCGCTGCAAAACCGTCCGTCCTTGGGGCCGCCGTTGGTGTCGCCATCTTGGGCCTGCTGATTGGTGGATTCGTCTATCTGTTGATGCCTCGTCATGAACCACCTCCGCAGCCGCCCAAGCAGACCGAAGATCCTCAGGATCTCGCAATGCCCAATCCGCAGCGTGATTGGCATTCGGGTGAATATGTCGGCAGCCAAACTTGCGCCGAATGTCACGCCGAAATCGTGGAAGCATACTCGCAGCACCCGATGGCAAACACGCTGGCCACAGTTGCTGATGCTTCTCCGATCGAACGCGTTGAGGGGGATTCCACCGAATTCGAAAGTCATGGGCGACGTTATCGAGTCCAGCGCGATGGCGACCGCATGATTCACACCGAATTCATGACCGATTCCGACGGCGAACTGGTTTACGAACAATCTGAAGAAGTGGACTATGCCGTCGGTTCTGGTGAGAATGCCAGGACCTATCTGATTAACCACGGCGGCGTCATGTTTGAGTCCCCGATCACCTGGTACACCGAAAAAGGAATCTGGGACCTCTCTCCGGGGTATCATGACAACCCAGCTCAACGCTTCAATCGCCGTATCCTGGATGGCTGCGTCCAGTGTCACTCGGGTCATTCCATTCCGACCGGGGATGGAACCTCAGCTCGTTTCGAAGAACAGCCGTTTACGGAACTTGGAATCAGTTGCGAACGCTGCCACGGACCGGGAAAGCAGCACGTCGAAAAATTTCAAGCCGACGATTGGGAGGCTGGCGACAAGTCTGCTGAAGACATGCTGATCGTGAATCCCGCTCAACTCGAAGGGCGACTCGCGGACAGTGTCTGCTACCAATGTCATATGGGGGGAAAACATCGCGTCTTGCGAAAAGGCAAAACCTACCATGACTTCCGTCCTGGGATGGCGACTGAAGACATCTGGACGGTGATGGTTTCGCCAGCGCAGGTATCAGCAGATGGCAACGCAGAGTTTTTAAGTCATGTCGAGCAAATGGAATCGAGTGCTTGTTTTCGCGGTTCTGAGGGGCAAATGCGGTGCACCACTTGTCATGATCCGCATCGTTCTCCCAAACCTGAGGAGCGAGCTGCATTCTATCGGGAGCGCTGTAATAGCTGTCATTCCGATCGCGGTTGCTCGCTTCCCATCGAAGAACGTGAACAACCGCCCGCACTCAATTCGTGCGCGCATTGTCATTTGCCATCGTCCGGTTCCAGCGACATCCCACATACATCGGCTTCGGACCACCGTATTTTACGGAAGCCTCCAACCAAGAATGATGTGGCGCAGGAATCAAACCGAGGCGTGGCGTGGTCAATATTCGACAACAGCGACCAACGTATGCCGCAGTGGGTAGTACAGCGAGCCAAAGCTCTGGCACTGGCGGAACAGGCAATGCAGGAATCAGACCAACGACTCACGCTCCAAGCCATTGCAGCACTGGAAGAGGCGTTGCGACACGACCCGTATGATGTCGAGGTATCGAGTAGTTTGGGCGTATTTTATTGCGTCACGCGCAATGATGCGAAAGCAATGCGTTGGCTTGAAGCCGCTCTGCAGGTCGATCCGCATCACGAATTGAGCCTCAAGAACCATGGCATGATGGCGCTGCAAACCGGCATGCTAGACAAGGGACGACGTAGTTTCGAAAGCTATCTCGAAGTCAATCAATGGGATGGCACAATTTTCGGCCCCTACGCGGCAATTCTAGCGAATACCGGTCATCTGCAGGATGCTGTGAAGGTCGCCGAACGTGGCTTGCGACTCGACCCAACACAACTGAAACTTCGCGGTTTCGCCGCGCAATTGTACGCGCGCCTCGGCGATCAGGAGAAGAGTCTGCAACACCGAAAAATCTTGCAGAAAATTCAAAAACGCCTAAGTGACTCCGACACAAAGAAGGATTGATGTTGTCAGTCTGAGAGCCGCAATCGTTCACGAATCCCGCAGCTCTACCCTTCCGCAGAGAATTCTGAAGGACTCCCACCAACACTGTCAGAGGCAGTCGAACTGTGTCGGCGTGAATTCTGAGGAAACGAAATCCTCTTCTTTCGCCGCATCGTTGCCGGGGTCACATTCACCAACGATTAGTGCGTCACCCGTGGGGCGTTCAGGATTTGAAAACATGTGAACTGCCGTGGCAGGCCGTTCGAAGACTGCAGAATTGTTCTTGTATATAAGCAGTTTGCGGCGAACTGTCGGTGAGAAGCTCTCCCATCTCCTTGATTAGGCAGCCTTGCTGCTTCCGGCAAAACATTGGGGTAAGCCCTTCTTGCTCACGGGCCTAGAGCAACATAGGATTGAATCTCCTGTCAAATTTACTTGAGACGCACCTCGTTAATTGCTATTTCACACCCCCGCTGGTCCACGGTAGCTGGGGGTTTTCTTATGCACGGAAGCATCTTGGAACCAATCACACCCCAACAACTTATTGTTTTGGGGTTGTCAAGGAGGTATCCAGATGTCTAACCAACGTTCCCTTCTCAGGCATCTTATTTTTTCGGAATTGAAACGAGTCCGGATTGATGGTCGAAGACAAAGTCTCACGACACTCATTGTCGATGTCCTAGAACGCGAGGGATTTCGTTTATCTCGAGAACCATCACTCGAAGATATGAAGTGGCTGCTGTGGCAGGTGTTTCGCATCCCGCATTGGGTTCTCTCCCCGATCATGGATGATCCGTCGATTGACGAGTTGGACCCATTGTTCGCCGACAATTCGTACGACAGTGAATTCCAATCTCAAGTTGCCCATGACGACAGCATCGCGCAGAAGCCGACAACCGCTAGGCCGATGGAAATCTTGATGGTCGAGGATAGTTTGACATTTGCCCGCATCACAATGATGGCCTTACGGCAAGGGAAAGTCGAGCACCGCTTAACATGGCTCACCGACGGTCAAGAAGCACTCGAGTTTTTGCACCAGTGCGGAAAATACCGCCATTCCCCCCGGCCGGATCTGATTCTTCTCGATTTGGGTTTACCAAAAATCGACGGGCGAAAAGTGCTGGCCGACATCAAATCGGATGACAAGCTTCGCTGTATTCCGGTTGTGGTGATGACAGTTTCTACTTCCGAGGAGGACCGACTCGAAAGCGAACGTTTGGAGGTGGAAGCGTATTTGACCAAGCCCGTTGATCTTGGCAAGTTTCTAGAGTTGGTCTCGGATCTGCGCGAATTCTGGCACGAGGACATGATCGTGCCGACTATTGGTTGAGCACATCATTCTGCGCAGTGGAGTCGCCTCCCCCCCCGTAAACCTTGCGCCGCTTTACTACTCGCCTCAGTTTCGTTGATCGCTGTGATCCTGGCGACCGTTGTGAGTCCTCTAATGAGATAGCGGCTCGGGGTTTTCTGCTGCGCTGGGCGGGGGTTCTTGCCGAAGCTTTACCAATGATGCCTCGTCATTATGTTTCGCCCCTGATCCGTTTTTGCAGCGGGTGGCGACGAGGGCATGTCTTTTCGGCCGGCTGAAATGGGGGGTGCAGAAATGAGTTCGCGCTGTTTGACTTCGTTGCGAATTTGGCAATTGACCGTCGCGGTTTGCGTCTGTGCGACGACCGGCGATGCGTTGTTGGCCGCGGGTTATCCTCAGGTGCGCGGGCAGCGACCGGGCACCTTGGCGGCGCATTTTCAGACGCGGCCCGACAGCCCGTTTGCTGCTGTGCAAGCCAACTATCAAGCCGGCGGTTACCCCTGTGTGCCTCAAGCTTCGTGCGCGCCGAGCACTCCTTACACCGCTCCCGAAACGCCGCCGCAACCGCTGAGCAACACCGCTCCGCCGGCAGCGCCGCAATACAACTTCAGCAACGCGCCGAGCGGATTGGTTCCCAGCGCGCGGACCGTGGCTGCCAACGGTGGATACATCGATCCGGCGATCGTGGAGACACAACTTCGCTTCCGTTACGACTCGGCTTACGGCTTCAACCGCGCCGACCGCGCCGAATATTTTTATAGCACCTGGACGGTCTTTGGCGGAAAAACACCTCCCCGCGACATGGGACCGAACGACAACATCGATGCCCAGTTTTTCAAACTGTATTACGAACAACTTGTGATGGATGATCTGTCGTTGTTCATCGAAGCGCCGATCATTTTGAATAACCCTTCGGGCGTGCCCGGTCCCGGTCCCAACACCAGCGGCTTCGGCGACCTCAACGCCGGTTTCAAATGGGCGTTGTATGAAACCGACACCACGATTTTGACGTTCCAATTGAAAAACTACATCGCCGTCGGCGACCCCGACAAATGGCTCACCGCCGGCCACGCCAGCATCGAACCAGGCTTGTTGTTTTTGACGCAACCGGCTGACCGCTGGACGATTGAAGCGGAGCTCAAAGATTGGATTCCGATTCAAGGTGGAGTCAATCCGCGAAACGGCCGCGACTTTGCCGGCAACGTGCTCAGCTACGGCATCGGTGCTGCATACGCGGTCGTGGACAACTCCAGTTTGAGCGTCGCCCCGGTGGCCGAGTTCGTCGGTTGGTCGGTATTGGATGGACAAAAAACGGACTACGCGTCCTCGGGACGCCTCATCGGCCCGGTCGATGCCAGCGGCGACACAATCGTCAACGGCAAGTTCGGCGTCCGCATCGGTTTTGGCAAAGACACATGTGATCCGACGAAGCAACGCGACTCCATCTACATCGGCTACGGCCGCGCCCTGACCGGCGAACGCTGGTACCAAGACATCCTGCGAGCGGAATACCGCATGTTCTTTTAACAAGCGTGCGGTGTTGAAGAAAATAAAAAAGCGACCGACGAGAATTTCGCCGGTCGCTTTTTTTGGTCTTTGTGTTGGGTTTACACGATATCAATATCACCCGATTCGGCCGCCATGGAAGAAACTTTTTCGCGAATGCTGGTCAATCTTCGACGGACCGTCCGCACGTCGACTTCGTTCTGCTCGGCGATCTCTTCTTGTGTGTAGCCTTCCAATCGCAATGTCAGCAATTGCTGTTCGATCGGTGAAAGTCGTTTTTGGATTTCACCCAAAAAATCGGTGAATGCCACGAGGTCCAGCGTCCCCGGATCACGGCACATGACGGCGGCTAGTGTGTCGTCGAACTGGTTCCGTTCGCGGTCGGGGTCCCGTTTTTTTCCGCGGACTTTGTTGCGGACCTTGTTGAGCGTGATGGTGACCATCAATTTCCAGAAGTCGTCATCTTTCTGAAATTCGAAACTGCCCGCCTGTGTGCGGCGAAACATTGTGCGGAACACCGACTGCACAACGTCCTCCGGATCGAGTCGCCCCTGGAATTTGTTGGAAAGCCGTTTTCGAGCCAACATTACCAGCCGCTCGCCGTAGCGTTGATGCAATTGCGTCGCTGCATCCTGATCGCCACCGCGCCAGCGATCGACCAAGTCCGTACTGTTTTCCGTCATTCCCCAGTTTTCCTTCCCCGACACTGCCCTGGTGGCCCGATTGGCAATTCCGCACAGTCATCCATCATATCACAGCTGCCCGCAGGAAATCATCCCCGATCTTCGGCCGTGATTTGGCGGTGTCGGTAGCAGCTGGTCTCATGGTCGTTGACCATGCCTGCCGCCTGCATAAAAGCATAGCAAATCGTTGAACCGACGAATTTAAAGCCCCGCACCTTCAGTTCTTTGCTCATCGCATCCGACACATCAGTTTTTGCCGGAAGATCACTGAGCGACTTCCAATGGTTGTGGATCGGTTGGTCGTCGACAAATTGCCATAAAAACTCAGAAAACGACGTCCCGCTTTTCTGCAATTCGAGCAATGACTTCGCATTTTGAATCGTCGCCGCCACCTTCAACCGATTGCGCACAATCCCCGCATCAGCCAGCAGCTTCTTGACTTTGGCGTCACGATAACGGGCGATTTTCACCGGATCGAATCCGTCGAACAAGCGGCGATAGTTCTCGCGTTTATGCAAAATCGTCCGCCAACTCAGCCCGGCCTGCGCGCCTTCGAGAATCAACAGTTCAAACAACCGCCGATCATCGCGCAGCGGCACGCCCCATTCTTCATCGTGATAAGCGACCATGAGCGGATCTTCGCCGGCCCATTGGCAACGTTGGGGCATGTTCTGGATTTCCGTAATTACTTTGGCTACAAATTCTAGTATTAGCAGGGTGGCAGCGATTGCGTAGCAATCGCGCTTATCCGTCTCATTCAATTACTGTTGATACAACTCCACTGACCGTCCATCCGGGTCACGCACAACCGCTCGTTTTCCCCACGCTGTTTCCTTGACCGCTGTGACGATTTCTGACTGCCCAGTCTTTAATTTATCGACAACTCCGTCGAGATCAGTAACATCAAACCCCAGTCGGGTTGTCGTGTCCACCGGTGATGTTTCATCGGGCAGCGGATAAATTTCAAAAATAGCCTCGCCGATTTCCGCCGCCAAGTGCAAGGGACCCCGACCGTGTTGTTCCTCGACGAACGTACAGCCGAGCGTCTCGTAAAACCGTCGCAGTTCTTGCTTGCGATGGGTTTTGATAACCAGAAGTTTGAAAGTCGGTGACGTCATTTTAGATTTATGATTTGGAATCGTTTGAGTCGTGTGCGGCAGCGACTTCGATCGCAATACCCTGTCCGTTGCGTGTACGGATGGCCCAATACACGCTTCCGATGAAGACCAACAGCAATGGCAGAATAATTTTATGGCCGGAGGACATGCTCAGCTCGCTGAGATCGACAAGGGACTGTTCGGTGGTGGATAGGGCGCGCTCCTCTTGGGCCCAAACCAGCGTGGTCCGCGGAAAAATGAAGGCGAAATAGCCCAGTCCAGCAAGCATCACAGAACATAGTAGCACCAGGCCACCAGCAAGATAGGTTTGGATGTTTCTCATATCGATTCTCCTAAGAGCTTGGCGAGACTTTGTTGTTGTCGATTCGCAGAAAGAAGCGTGCGGCAGCTAATGTTTACCTAGGTATTCGTGATTTGTGCCCCAATATTGGCGATTTCTTGGCAGAAGGGTCTGGGGGCAGCGATTGGGGCTACTTGCTCGTTTGTCGAGGCTGGTTTCCTGGATTCATCTCAATCAGGCAGTTTTGCCTTCCACAACAAGGTTCTTGCTGGTTTCGTGTTCAACATTTCAAGACCTCGCACCGCCCAAGACCGCAGGCTTTGATCGCTGCTGCTGAGATGTGCGGCAAAGAGATCAAAGCACTTGGCCGATTTTGCTTCGCCCAGCAATTCCAGTAGCCAGCAACGCAGTCCGTGGTCGTCTTCGAGAATGAAGGTATCAATCAATTCATCGACATGATCCCCAGCTCGCGGCAGCAACCAATGAAAGCCATCCTCTTGCTCGTGCGGATCGCGACTTCGCATCATCGCCATGCAGCGTTTGAAACCGGGAAATTGATTTTTCATTTCTGATACAACTGCACCGCCCGACCATCCGGATCCCGCACGACCGCCCGTTTGCCCCATTCTGTTTCCTTGACTGGTGGCAGCGATTGCGAAGCAATCGGTGTGCCTGCAGGCACAAGAAGCCGCAATTCACGCGTTCCCGACCAAAAAGCTAGCATCAAAACACCCACTCAATCGACACACCCACCGATCTCCCCTCAATATAATGCCGTGCCGAACTCCAACGCCAGTCGATGGCGCGCCCGACCAAACCGGCCCGCACCGGATTCTCGTGCATGTAGTTCAACTTCTCTTCCAATTTTGAATCCGAGTAGATTTCAAACGAATGATATTTCGGTTGCCATACGGGATCGCCATCTATGGTCTTGAAATACTCAATTTTCTCTTGCTGGTACCATTTCGAAATCTGTTCACTTGATCGTCGTTTCCACGTTTGCATGAAACTACTGAGTTGTCCCGGCTCCGGGAACCAGACAATTGCATGCACGTGATTGGGCATGATGACAAAGCCGATGCATTTTGCTTGTTGGACGTGTAGGGAATTGTTTAATGTGCCCAGCACGATCCGTTTGGGGGTTTCGAGTGTTAGGAGTTGACGCCGTTTGTAGCAGGAGAACGTGACGAAATGTGCGTAAAGTTCTTGGTCGTAGACTTTTCTGGGGTTGGACATTTTTTGCACCAATTGAACGCGTAAATTGCTGCTTCTTGTGCCTGCGGCACCCCGATTGCTTACGCAATCGCGGCTACCCGCTTTCGTTCATTTTCGCTCCATCAAGCGATAACGCAATCCGTCCGAGCTTTCCAAGAAACTTGCATTGCTCGTCTGTCAGCAACTGGGGGTCTTCTTCAAGGGGTTCGAAATCAGCTTCAATGCTGTGGTTCGCAAGGTTGTCAAGGATCGCAAGAAACAGGTGGAATGCACCAATGAAATCGTATGGGACAGGATCACCAGAAAAATTGGTGAACTCTCGCAAGTAGCGTTCCAAGTCTTCATACGATCGGACATGTTCGATTTGCATGGCTATTCCCCAATCACCTTCACCAACACCCGCTTCGCCCGCCGCCCATCAAACTCGCCGTAGAAAATCTGCTCCCACGGCCCAAAGTCCAGTTTGCCAGCGGTGATCGCTACGACGACTTCGCGGCCCATGATCTGCCGCTTCATATGTGCATCGGCATTGTCTTCGCCGGTGCGGTTGTGGTGGTAGCGCTGAGGCGAAGCGTCGAAGGGGGCGAGGTCTTCCAGCCATTTTTTGTAGTCGTGATGCAGGCCCGGTTCGTCATCGTTGATAAACACGCTGGCGGTGATGTGCATGGCATTCACCAAACACAACCCCTCCTGCACCCCGCTGTCCCGCACGATCTGCTCGACGTCGGGGGTGATATTTAGAAAGTCCATCCGTGCGGGGATGTTGAAGGTTAGGTATTCGGTTTTCGATTTCATTGGTTCACCACTCATCTTGAGCTACGTCTATAAGGAACTGGGTCAGTTTGTCGGCCTTCTTTACGAACTCGCCACTGATTTCCATGTAGTAGTAGACTGGTGGGTCGTCGCCTTCATCAGTCCGGACAAACATGAACTGGTATCCTTGATGCATCATGAAGGCGATAGCGTCTTTGGGAAGAACGATGCCAGCTTCATCCTCAGCGACCAATTCGTGGGCGGCTTCAGTGATCCCGAGCAAGGTCGGATAGAAAATGTCAGTGCCGACGTAGAAGTCACCCGCTCCGCGGCCCATCTTAGCGAGAAACTCACGGTAAGCCAGCGGAAGAGGGCGTCCAACGTCTGCTTGGACTTCCTCGATCTCCGTGGCTGAACATCCCCTGATGGTGTTCTCGGTTGCTACTCCGTCACGCACAAGGATTTCAGCGACCTTGGCGATCTGGCCTCGAACATCCTCTCGCTCTGTCATGCTCTCCGTACCCTTGAGTCCAAATTGCGTTCACCCTGCTGCCTGGCTCACAATGATTATAAGGGAACAACACGCCACAAGGCAGGGTGAATGGGGTGGCCAACACGACCATAGAGAAAGAGCTACGGTGCCCAGCAGAACCATCACGCTTTAAACGCAAAAAATAATGCGAACGCTAAAAAACATTATTCACGGGCCAGCGTCCTATACAACTCCGGCTGTCGGAAGCGAAACAAATACTCCAATTTCGCCCGTGCCTCTCGCTCCCTCTACTCACCTGAAACAGGATAATCGGGTTCGAAAAGCTCACTTGGGAGCCCGCTTTTTCGGAGCTTGTATACTTGAGTTTTTGATAATTGATTATCCTCAATTGGAAAATATTGCAAATTTCGGTTTGAGTAAAAACCACCGAGCAATCGCTCTGCAACCGTGTCATGGAGTCGCTTGGCATCGTCTGAAAGACTTCCCTTGAACCAAGGGCCTTCCATCCGCCAGTAAATCATCAATGCTGTCGCAAATTCGGTCTTCTCGTTGTCCACAATGGGCCAGATCGGACCCAATCCATCATCCCAAATGTATTGGCGCACCCACTCGTGCTTCTGGGAGGGCGTCTGCATCTGGTTTCCTGTGGTTATGTTGAGGCGGGTCACGAGCCTTTCCAGTTTTGAGTCTTCAATGTAAAAGATCTCCGGGCACGGTTCGCTCGGTTTAATGGCATTGACCAACAACTGCCCCAATCGCCAGTCTGGAGTTTCTATCCATGCCTCTCGGATTGAGTTCAGTACACGGTCGATTCTCTCAGGATCACGCATTCATTGCCCTTTAAACGCAAAAGCTAATTCAAACGCAAACACAATCAACCCCCAGCCCCCGGCTCTGCCGGGGGGTATGCCAACGTCCCATACAACTCCGGACGCCGAAAGCGAAACAAATATTCCGGCTCCGCCCGTGCTGCACGTAGGTCATCATTGGTAAGATCCACAATCAGCATTCCGGGTTCGTCGGTTTTTGCTTCCCAGCCAGCTAGTACTTCACCACGCGGACCGATCGCCATGCCGCCGCCGGGGAAGTTTTGCTCCACACCGGCGCACTCCACATGGCCGACGTAGTTGCAGGCGATGCCGAATACGCCGTTTTCTGCGCAGCGGGCTTTGAGCGCGGTACCCGCCCAATCGGCCCAGCCTTCGACGGTGCGTGGTGGTGGGTCGGCGGCGAAGGGGAAGAGGACGATCTCCGCATTCTGCACTGCCAACAGTCGCGTTGATTCGGGGAGCAGGGCGTCGAAACAGATGTTGGCGCCGATGCGGCCCAACGGCGTGTCGACGACCTGCGGCGCGCCGCCGCCGTTATAAAACGGCATCTCGAACATGGGGATGTGCATCTTTCGCCAATGCCCCAACAACCCGTCGGGGCCGACGAGAATGTGCGTGTTGTACAGCAGGTTTCCCGCATCTTCGAGCATGCCTGTCGCGATGAGTATATTTTTTGCGCGGGCGATATCGGTGAGTTGGGTAACGGCGGGACCATTTAACGGTTGTGCGGAGCGGCGGGCGGCGGACAGGGCTGTGCGGAGCCACTGCTCGTGGTTGCCCGTGGGGTGGTTGGGAATAAAACCGGTCAGCGACAATTCTTGGAACAACACCAATTCCGCCCCTTGATCCGCAGCGCGGGCGGTCCAGGATTCGAGGCGATTGATGTTGGCTGTTGTGTCGCCGGGTACGGTATCGACGGCAACAGCGGCTATGCGTACTTGGTCCCGCATGGATTCGTGAACTCCAGTGGTTGGCATCAAAAGGAGGGGCAAAATTGGCAGTGAAGCGCGGCGGATGCATTATAACTCATTGATACAAATTGTCCGCGCCGGCGATTTCGCTTTGCTAGCTGCAAGGTGTCAGTGTACCATCAACAATCGGAGAACCGGCAATCCGCCTCTCTTTTCACTCTGCCGGAATTTCCCAAGTCAAAAAACATACGGGACGAGACGTCAATTACGAGGATGACCAAACAGATGTCGCCCGAACTTTCGCAACTCTTCGATCAATATCGAAAGTTACAGGCCGATGTAGGTTGGAGCAACGCCGACGAAGAGCGGCTCGGAGACCTGCGCGAGCCGCTAACGCAACACATCCCGGCGATCGTCGACCGGTTCCGCAACGGGTTGGGGCGGCATTTGAATCCGGACGACTCGGCGCGATTTTCATTGCGCGAGATCGACAATCTAGCAGCCGAGTTGAGAAATTGGTTGGGCGAATTTTGCACCGGACCTTATGACCTCCCCTATGTTGAGCGAAGGTTTCAGTTCGGCGCGCAGCATGTGGCGTTCGGCTTGGATGAATTTCAGACCACGAGCGGATTGTCGCGGGTCCGCATCGCCTTGATTCGCGTGTTGGCGGAATGTTGTAGTGAAGACTCCGCACGCTTTGCGGCAACGGTCGAGTCGCTGAGCAAAATTCTGGACATGGATTTGGCAATCATCGAGTCCGCCTATCAGGTCGAACAAGCGAACCTTTTGCGGCATACCGAGGCCCGCTATCAGTCGTTGGTGGAAAGTTTGCCGTTGCATTTTTTCTGCAAGGATCTTCGAGGACGTGTCGTATTTGGTAACCAGCGCTGTTGTGACCTGCTGGGCATCACGATGGACGAGTTCATCGGCAAAACCGACTACGATCTGTTTCCCAAAGAGTTGGCGGACAAATTCACCGCCGACGATGCCAATGTGTTAAGAACCGGCGAGATGTACGAGGACGTGGAAGAAAACCGCGGTCCCGATGGCGAGACGATTTATGTGCACGTTCTCAAAGCCCCGGTCTGGGATGCGGACGGGAATATCGTCGGCGTGCAAGGCGTTTTCTGGGATGTCTCAGACAAAAAACGCGCCGAAGAAGCAGCCCGTGTCAGCGAAGCCCGGTTTCGCCAATTAGCGGAGAATATCCGCGAGGTCTTTTGGATTACGTCGCTCGACGGCGATGAAATGATCTATGTCAGCCCGGCCTATACGGAGATTTGGGGGAAATCGACCGACGATCTCTACCAAAATCCATTGCAATGGTTGCATTCGATTGTTGAGGAGGATCGTGAACGCGTGGAGATCGCGTTCAGAAGTCGGTCGACGACCAGCGTCTACGACGAACAATATCGCATCCTGCGGCCTGACGGTGAAATCCGTTGGATTCGGGATCGCGGATTTCCCGTCCACGATGAAGGGGGAAACGTCTATCGCATCGCCGGCGTGGCAGAGGATATCACCCGCCGTCGAAAGATTCAGGAAGAACTGCGGCACAGTAACGACCGCTTTCGCCGCTTGGTGGAATCAAACATCATTGGCATCGTTGTGACCGATTTGAACAAACGGATTGAAGAGGCCAACGATCTGTTTTTGGAGATGGTCGGATATACACGCGAGGATTTGGAAGATGGTCGGATTCGCTGGAAGCATTTGACGCCCCCGGAGTATTATGAAGCCGACAATCGCGCATTGGCGGAATTAAAGAAGAATGAGGTCTGCGTTCCCTGGGAAAAGGAATACATTCGCAAAGACGGCAGTCGCATTCCGGTACTTGTCGGCGTGACGGCACTTTCGGAGCATTGGCAAGAAGCGATAAGTTTTATCGTCGACATGACCGAGCAAAAGCAGGTCGAGGCCGAACTCCAAGTCGCGCTCCGTGCAGCGGATGCAGCCAATCGGGCCAAAGGAAATTTTCTGGCCAATATGAGCCACGAAATCCGCACCCCGATGAATGCGATTATCGGCATGTCGGAATTGGTACTCGATACGACGCTCACCCGCGAACAACGGGAATACCTGTCGATCGTCTTGGATTCGTCCGAAGCGTTGTTGAAACTCATCAACGACATCTTGGACTTTTCCAAAATCGAGGCGGGAAAACTCGAAATCGAAAAGGTGGAATTCGGTCTGCGGGATTGCGTCGGTGGGGCAATGAAGGCGCTGGCCGTTCAGGCTCACCAAAACGGGTTGGAGTTGGTCACTCATATCCTCCCCGGCGTCCCGGAACGCATCATCGGCGACCAATCCCGTTTGCGGCAGATCTTGGTCAATCTGATCGGCAACGCCATCAAATTCACCGGTGCGGGCCAAGTCGTGGTTCGAGTGGGGACCGAATCGACTGGCAATCGAAAAGTTGTCATCCATGTTGCCGTCAGTGACACGGGAGAAGGCATCCCCGTTGAAAAACAAAGGCACATCTTTGGGGCCTTTGAACAGTTGGATAGTTCCATGGCGCGCAAGTTCGGTGGCACGGGACTGGGGTTGGCGATTTCCGCCCGACTGGTGGAACTCCTGGGAGGGCGAATCTGGGTCGAAAGCGAACCAGGAGAGGGAACCACGTTTCATTTCACCGCAAGTTTCGGCACGCTCACCGATCCGCGCATTGCGGTTGACACAGGGAGTGCGGATTTGCAGGGGTTGCGCATGCTGGTCGTCGACGACAACAAAGCCAATCTCAATTCGATACGCGACACCCTCGAAAGCTGGGGGATTCAACCGGATCTTGCGGCGAATGGCGAAGAGGCAATTCCGTTGCTGGACCATGCCATGCAGTTGCAGCAACCGCACAACTTGTATTTAGTTGATGCCCATATGCCTGGTCTGGATGGTTTCAATTTGTGCGAAACCATCATGAGCCAATTCGGCCGAAGCAAACCGCCCCTGATTATGATGCTCAGCCCTGGGGACCGTTCTGCCGATGTCGCACGTTGCGAGCAAGTTGGCGCAACAGCCTATTTGATGAAGCCGCTCAATCAATCGGAGTTGTTGGATACAATTTTAGCAGTCATGGATGGAACAGGCGTCGACATCGTCGTGGGGGACTTGGGGGATCACGAACCAACCCCCATCCGTCGTTTGAATGTGTTATTGGTCGAGGACAGTCCGTATAACCAAAAACTGGCGTTGGGGTTATTGCAGAAACAAGAACACAATGTCATCGTGGCAAACAACGGCAAAGAGGCGGTCGAAGTCTCAAAAATCCGCGACTTTGATTTGATCCTCATGGATGTGCAAATGCCGGAGATGGACGGGTTGGAGGCGACGCGTGCCATTCGCAAACGCGAAGAGGGCACCGGGCAGCATGTCCCCATTATCGCCATGACCGCGCAGGCCATGAAAGGGGACAAGGAACATTGTCTGGAGGCGGGTATGGATGCCTATCTTGCAAAACCGGTCCGCGGCCGTGAGTTATTCGCCGCCATGGAATCCTTAGTCGGCCAAAGCTCGCAATCCGCTGCTGAGCCTGAACAGACAGCCAAAACCGTCCCGCAGTCGAACGGTTCGCCCGATTGGTCGGTGGCGCTGGAAAACGTGGATCAGGATCGAGACCTATTGCAAATTGTGGCTTCCGCATTTGTTGAGGAATGCCCGCAATTGGAAGCACTTGTCGATTCATCGATCGCTTCGGGTGATAGCCGCGAACTCAGCCGCGCCGCGCATACCATCAAAGGCGGCATGCGAATGTTTGGCGCTGTTGCCCCGATGGAAGTCGCCGCCACGATGGAAGCCACAGCCGGGGAGGGAAACCTTATCAAAGCAGCGGAAATTTATGAGGGGTTGAAGCCGATGATCGCCAACGTCCTAAAAGAACTGAAAGCTTTTATTGTCAATCCGGATTCTCTGGGCGATCCTTAAGGAGGTATCTGCCGGTCGTTATTAACGGGATTGCTTGTACGGGAGTAACATGTAAACTTGAGGCCAGTGATGGACCTGAAATTTACGGCGGTTTCCGATAGAATCTTCAGCAGCAGGATGAAACGTTGCAGCAGAAGTGGCAGCATTGTCAGTTTGTGTCGCCAATTACGGCGCAACAGCGGCAACCCAGACGGATCTACGGTGACGAAAACACAACAGGAGCAAACGCATGACAAGCATTTTGGTCGTGGATGACTCAGCAGTCGATCGGCGATTGGCGGGAGGCTTGTTGGAGAAAACATTGGATGCCACGATTTACTATGCCGAGGATGGTGTCGACGCTCTCGAGCAGATCGAGTTGCACATCCCCGATATCGTCCTCACCGACATGCAGATGCCCAACATGGACGGGTTGGAGCTCGTCAAACAGGTCAAAACACTCTACCCGCTGATCCCCGTGGTTTTAATGACCGCGCAAGGCAGCGAAGAGATCGCCGTAAAGGCCCTGCATTGTGGCGCTGTGAGTTACGTTCCTAAACGGAAGTTGGCGCAGGATCTGATGGAGATCATCAACCGCGTGACGTCCGCTTCACAGCAAGATCGTTCGGACACGCGGCTGGCTCGCAAAATCACGTCGCTCGATACGTCGTACGTGCTTGAAAACGAACTGCCGCTGATCTCTTCGCTAGTGAACCATCTGCAAAAAACGATCATCCGCATGGGCGTTTGTGGGCAATCCGAAAGAATTCAAGTCGGGATCGCCATCGAAGAAGCCTTGGTGAACGCTTTTTATCACGGCAATTTAGAGCTTGAAGCGGAATTGCGAGAAAAAGATCACAAGGCGTTTTATGCGCTCGCTCAAGAGCGGACCAAACAATCCCCTTACCAGGATCGGCGGATTCATGTGCGGGTGCAGATGACGCGCGGCCAAGCGATCTTTACCATTCGCGACGAAGGTCCCGGCTTCGATCCAGCCTTGCTGCCCGATCCCACCGATGCTGCCAACTTGGAAAAACCGGGCGGACGCGGCGTTATGCTGATGCAGGCCTTCGCCGATGAAGTCACCTACAACGACAAAGGGAACGAAGTCACATTGATCAAGTCCCGCGAACCGGAGGATTCGGTCGAATTGGCCGAGGGCCAAGAGTAGGGAGGATCCTCGAATAGCCGCTCAATTCTTTTGTTTGAGCAGCACTAGGCTACGCAGATCCTCGGGGACGACTGATTCATACGCCATGGCGCTCAGCATATCGGATTTGCCCAGGGCATCGTGAAGCGTTCCCAGTTGCACCGTGGTTGCTCCTTGATTGACGACGTCCACCATAAATTGCTCAACGGCGAGCAATAGGTTTGATCCCGGTTGAACGTCACCCTGCACAAGGCGCAAAAACCCCAACGTGCCTTGATCCGGGAGTCGCTGCACGCCTGGAATTTTTTCGTTGGCGGCGTTGATCGGTCCTGGACGGGATTCCAAGAGCACCAGATGCGCGCCCGGCATATTATTGAAGTGCCGGTTCAGCCATTTCCAGGAGAGCGCCGATTCATTGCTTTGAGGGGCAACCCAGTTGTCGTGCGTCGCCAAGACAAAGTCGCCCTCTTCGGCACCCGCCACCTCCTTGCCTTTGTAAACAAAAATGATCACGTCATTCGGCTCTCTTTTTAAGACGCGTCGATCCATCTCACGTTTGACCTTGCGCAATTGTCGGCGAACCGACGTGATTGTGGCATTCTCACCTACGAGCGGATGAATGGTGTGTGCGGTAAACGCGTTGTTTTTCTCGTCACGTACACGGAAGGCTCCCCGCGTCGCATTCAATAGCTGCGCTTCGTCCGCCGGAGGCCCCTCAGCCTCGGTGTCTTTGGCCACTCCCACGACCACTAGGTGCAAGTGCTGCCGCGTTTCCGGTTTTGTACAATCGGCGTAATAGGGCGGCACCATTTCAACGGCCGCTTGGGGCAGGTGAATACGAATACGGTTTTCTTGTTCTCGGTTGAGCACAACCGGGACTGCAAATTCAGCCCGCCCATTTTTGACTTGAGAGAGATCCAGTTCTGCCATGCGCAGAAAGCCGTTGACCGATACGCTCACAAAGCGTTTGTGCAACGACGGTGCCGCAGCCGGGGAACTCCATTCCACATGTCCCGAAAGTTGTACCTGACCTTCCTCAGCAGGACGGTCAAACACATTGCGGCCGGCTTGAAATAAGGTTTTAAGCGGCTTCCCTTCACCTGTCGGAACTTCGATTTGGTCAATCACTACGCGGACCGGTTCCTGCAGGATGTTCAGCCGTACCGGATTGAGCGGCGCGGAGATGCCCCCATCGTTGGTGGCTTCCAACAAGATTTCGTTCATCTCACCCGGTTCAAGCGTGACCTCGAAATCCTGGATCAATTCATACTCGCCAAATTCATTTTTATCAGTCGGCAGATCTTCAGCGGGGAGTGGATGCCGTGCTTCTTTGCCCTTCGCCGGGCAACGCGTAATCAGGTCGACTCGTTTTAATGGACTTTCAGACCGTACCGTGAATGCCACCGAGACGCGCGTTGTCTGAATCGCTTGATCGGTCGTGGGGCTGAGGATCCGCACCGTCGGGACGGGTGGTGGCGCTTTGACCACCGTTTCGTTGCTGCTGCGTTCAATTTGCCCGTCGCGATTCTTTGCGATAACCACCAAGCTGTTTTTGCCTTCCACAAGCGGAATCTCTGGGGCTGTCACTCGCCAGAGTCCCGTTCCATCAGCCGCTTGCTCAACGCGATACAGATCCTTGGAAAGCGTTTGGCCATTGCGCGACAAAGTAATCGTCGGTGCAGCCAGTTCAATGGGCGACCGCACTTCGCACTCCGCTGCCGCGTTGGGAAATTCGGTTTGTTTCAGCGTGATCTCACTGATCTGTGGCGGGATTTTGTACCGCACGTCGCATAACGTCGTCCGCGACTCA